>NZ_JBFRHG010000002.1:0-1783617 GCF_052115745.1 Paenibacillus sp. 2KB_22 | reverse complement strand
ATGCGTTTGGTGGCGATGGCGGAGGGGTTCCACACGTACCCATCCCGAACACGACCGTTAAGCCCTCTAGCGCCGATGGTACTTGGACCGCAGGGTCCTGGGAGAGTAGGACGCCGCCAAGCGAACTCTTTCATCATACATAGAAAACAAGCTCTGCATGTGGACGTTGTACGATGGATTGCATTTGCCCTGCAAATGCATATTATTCCCTGATAGCTCAGTTGGTAGAGCACTCGACTGTTAATCGAGTTGTCACAGGTTCGAGCCCTGTTCGGGGAGCCATTAAGGCCCGTTGGTCAAGGGGTTAAGACACCTCCCTTTCACGGAGGTAACAGGGGTTCGAATCCCCTACGGGTCATATAAGATGGAGGCTTAGCTCAGCTGGGAGAGCATCTGCCTTACAAGCAGAGGGTCGGGGGTTCGATCCCCTCAGCCTCCACCATAGTAACTTTATAACGACGCGGGGTGGAGCAGCCCGGTAGCTCGTCGGGCTCATAACCCGAAGGCCGCAGGTTCAAATCCTGCCCCCGCAATTATACTTTCCTTTGAGAAAGTGATCTGGAACCGTGGTGTAGTTGGCCTAACATGCCTGCCTGTCACGCAGGAGATCGCGGGTTCGAATCCCGTCGGTTCCGCCATTTTTAAATTTATTAATACCGTATGCGGAAGTGGCTCAGCGGTAGAGCATCGCCTTGCCAAGGCGAGGGTCGCGGGTTCGATTCCCGTCTTCCGCTCCATTATTTGCGCCCTTAGCTCAGCTGGATAGAGCGTTTGACTACGAATCAAAAGGCCGGGAGTTCGAATCTCTCAGGGCGCGCCATTATAACTTCAAATTTGCCGGCGTGGCGGAATGGCAGACGCGCTCGACTCAAAATCGAGTGGGAAACCGTGGAGGTTCGAGTCCTCTCGCCGGTATATATAACGGGATGTAGCTCAGCTTGGTAGAGCACCTGGTTTGGGACCAGGGGGTCGCATGTTCAAATCGTGTCATCCCGATCTCGAAAAAGTACTATCTTTAATTAGATAGTACTTTTTTTATATTTATCATTACCAACTTCTATAGACTCAATGTAATTTTCAGTATTACGATGACAGGTTCTTTAACCGAACACATGTGGGTTCCCTCTTCAGACGACAAGTTAGTTGTGCATAAAGCCTCGTTCTTTAGGTCACAATAGGTTTAAAAAGTGATAGAAGGGGTTCATGTGAACACGTTTAACTTCAGGAAACAATTCAAGAGACGCTGGCGACGATGGAAACGAACAGTATGGATGACGGCGGCTTTGCTTGCAGTTACGATATTGGCTTACAGCGGGTTGTCTATCTCATCCGCGATTGAGCGTTTGCTGACAACTAATTTCAGTGAGGCAACTAGTGTGATGGGACCTGTTACGCAAGAAACAAGATCTGAACAGGAGATTCAGGCGTTAGTAGAGCAACTTGATTCTGATCCGGATCATTTAACGAGTGTGGTTTTGGAAACACAGTACATCTGCGGAGTGGAGACAGAGCAGTTAGGCAAGATGGCTAGACCGCAGTTGAAGATGCTGCTGGCTCAACATCCGGAATGGGATGCTACCGTTGGAACATCAGATGAGTTGCATTTGAAGCAACGTGTAGATGATCTTTCACCGCTTTGTAAACAGCAGGCGTATATCAGCATAGATGCTGTAGGGAACCTTAATTTGTATGAGGGTAAGCCTGCAGAAGAGAAGGTTATTCGTACGTTTTTTCAGCTGGATGTTGGGACGTTAGAGAGTTCTTTACCTGAAGGAGTGCTGGAGCAATTGCAGCAGGGTATTCGGATTCAGGACAAAGATGAGTATGATAGTGTAATCTCTACGTTTAGTGACTATGCGGTGGATGAAGATCATCATTTAATCCGTAATGGTGGATAATCCCCTTGTCCTAACTTCAACGTTAAGAGGCTGAAGTACTAAAAAGATGGTGGGCAAGACCAATCTCATTGGTGTTTTGCGAAACTAAGCGATAGAAACCAAAATACTTTTAATGTGGTGAAGGACATCGAAGAGATGTCCTTTTTGTCGTTTGTACCGAAGTACACGAAAATACGAATAAACATGAAAAAAATCACGAATAAAGACGAGTAATGGGTTAGACAAAGTTTTTCCTGCCGCAGGGTCTATCTTTTGTTATAATGAAATGAACGATACATATGTTCGCTTTTGTGAGGGAGAGATGGTTTTGCGCTTTTTGGGAATTGACCCGGGGATTGCGATTGTTGGTTTTGGTTTTGTGGATAAAATCGGCAGTAAGGTGGTACCCGTACAATATGGATGTATTCAGACGGAAGCTCATACTCCTGAAGAGGAAAGGTTGCTTCACGTATATGAAGGTATGGTGCAATTAATTGATAAATACAAACCGGACGCAGTAGCGTTGGAGAAACTTTTTTTCAATCGGAACGTTACAACAGCGATGTCTGTCAGTCAGGCTAGAGGAGTCATGGTACTCGCTGCGGCACAGAAGGGTTTGCCTATTGCAGAGTATACACCAATGCAGATCAAGCAGGCCGTCGTTGGGTACGGTAAGGCGGAGAAGAAGCAAGTACAGGAGATGGTCAAAATGTTCTTGCGTCTTCAAGTCATTCCTAAACCGGATGACGTAGCGGATGCGTTGGCTGTAGCCGTGTGCCACGCACACTCTTATACATTAAATTCCAAGTTGAATGAGGTATTGCGAAAATGATTGATTTTCTAAGAGGACAGTTCATTCATGTAGAGAATGATTATATTGTGCTGGATGTTCATGGTGTGGGGTATCGCGTATTCTGCCCGAATCCGTATGCGTTCGCTAAGCAAGAAGGCGAAATTACAGTGTACACCCATCATCATGTGCGTGAGGATGCGATGTTGCTGTTTGGATTTGTTACACGGGATGAACAGCGTTTGTTCCGTAAACTGATCGAAGTATCTGGTATTGGTCCAAAAGTGGCTCTGGGCATACTCGCTGGAGGCACGCCAGAACATGTGGTTACGGCGATTTACCAAGAGAATTTGACGTTCTTGACCAAATTACCGGGTATCGGCAAGAAGACTGCGCAACGCATGATCCTGGATCTCAAGGATAAGCTGGATAGTTTTGGCGCGGCAGCGTATGCAACAGGTTTGTTCGCTCCTCCATCGGAAGAGTCGGGAAGTGGTTCAGCTTGGGATGAGGCACGCGAAGGTCTCAAGGCACTTGGGTATACTG
Organism: Paenibacillus sp. 2KB_22; assembly: GCF_052115745.1. NCBI lineage: Bacteria > Bacillati > Bacillota > Bacilli > Caryophanales > Paenibacillaceae > Paenibacillus > Paenibacillus sp. 2KB_22. The sequence continues at coordinate 1,780,404 of NZ_JBFRHG010000002.1, read as the reverse complement.
ACAGTGAACTTGATAAAGTATGGCTTAAATTGAAAAAGGATGTTACTACAGCGGATTCTGTAGATGTGTTGATGAAAAAGGCGCTGCAAATGCTGTTTACGGGATAATACAATTTGCATATTATAATATAGCTGTAGCCTGCAAAAAAAGGTAGGGATGAACATGGATGATCGGATTATTTCCGCGAACCTGATGATGGAGGACCAAAATGTTGAGTTGAGTCTTCGTCCCCGGTATCTGAATGAATATATCGGACAAAATCAGGTGAAGGAAAATTTAAAGATATATATTGAAGCTGCCAAATTTCGTAATGAGGCATTGGATCACGTTTTGTTATATGGACCACCTGGACTGGGTAAAACAACACTTGCCAATATTATTGCCAACGAGTTGGGCGTTAATTTACGAACTACGTCAGGCCCGGCCATTGAACGCCCGGGCGATCTTGCAGCACTGTTAACCAATCTGCAGGAAGGCGATGTCCTGTTTATTGACGAGATCCATCGTTTGCATCGTACCGTTGAAGAAGTCATGTACCCTGCTATGGAAGATTCGGCATTGGATATTATGATTGGTAAAGGTCCAAGTGCACGTTCTGTTCGGCTGGATCTGCCGCCATTCACTCTGATTGGGGCTACAACGCGCGCTGGCTTGCTGTCTGCTCCACTTCGAGACCGGTTTGGTGTTATCAGTCGCTTGGAATTCTATACGGTTGATGAGCTGGCTTATATCGTCTCACGCTCTACCGAAATTTTGGGTGTGGAGATTGTGGGAGATGCTGCGCAAGAGATTGCATTGCGCTCACGTGGGACACCGAGGATCGCGAACCGTTTACTAAAACGCGTACGCGACTTTGCACAAGTGCGCGGGGATGGAATTATAACACAGACACTGGCGGAAGAAGCGCTGCAACGTCTCCAGATAGATCCGCGTGGCCTGGATGAGATTGATCATAAGATGCTTAAATCGATGATCAACAGCTTCCGGGGAGGCCCGGTAGGGTTGGATACCATTGCTGCTACGATCGGTGAAGAAAGCCAGACGATCGAGGATGTTTATGAACCGTATCTGCTTCAGATTGGTATGATTCAGCGTACACCAAGGGGCAGGATCGTAACAGATCTCGCCTATCATCATTTGGGTCTGCCTGTTCCACCAAGAGACGGGAAATAATCGAGACTATTGAACATTCACGATTTGAACATTAACCATACACATTGAAATAATTACGTGTTAACCCGATATAAAGTGAAGGAAATGCATGGAGAGGAGTCTGAATGTGGGAAAAGCAATACGAACGAAGAAGTGGAGTCGTCGATTGAAGGTACTGGCGGCAGCTCTTTTGACAGTGGGTTGTCTTCAAGTGCCTGCGTATGCAGCAGGTAATGATGGACAGACAATCCGGGTAGCCATGTTTGCAAATCTGGGCAGTACGTATAAATCAACTACACCCCTCATTACAATTGAATCGACGGGACAATGGAGTATCCAATCGGAAAGTGGTGCAAATGTAAGTCTTCCGGCTGGACAGGTCCGTTTCAGTGCAGATGGATTCAGAGTGAAAGTGTTGGAAACAGCGGACTTCAAGGCAGCATCTGCAGCAGCAAAATTGTTGCAGGCAACCGCGGATAAGCCGTTGTTGTTTACAATGTCTGTGAATGGAAATGCCATCTACCAGCTCTACACAGGCAATTACGCAACAGAGGCACTGGCTGGACAAGCTGTTACACGGGTACAAAAGGTAGCAGCAGCTCAATTGGCTGGTCAAAAGCCAACTGTGACCGGAAGTAAGCGCCTGTCTGCTGGAACATATGGTTCGATTCAAGAAGCAGAGGCAGCACAAGCGAACCTTTTATCAACAGGAGTTAGTAGTGCTTATCCAGTCCTTCAACTGAGTGGAGGAAGCCAAGCATATGCGGTATGGATAGGTGAAGCTGCAACAGAAGCGGAATTATCCACATTGAAGAAAAGTGTGGAGGCCAAAGCTCCAGGGGTAAGCCTTTCACCTGTTAACAACAGTGCAGGGCTCATCATCCGTCAGGATGCGGGATTAAGTACGGATGCACTCAAAACAGCTCCGCATTACACGATTGCCGGTACTGATTCCAAAGCATTGGTACATGGGAATAGCAATGGCATCAAAGTAGTGGAACGTTCCCAGCGAACGTATCGTGGAGATATGGAAATCAGCATCGTGAGCGGTGATCTGGCGTTGGTCAATGTCGTTCCACTGGAGCAATATCTGTACTCTGTCGTAGGGGCAGAGGTATATTCCTCCTGGCCTGCTGAGGCTCTGAAAGTTCAAGCTGTAGCTGCTCGTTCTTACGCGCTTCAACAGGGTGAGCGTTTCAAAATTGCCAATGTCGTGGATACGACACTCAGCCAAGCCTACAACGGGATTGGTTCGGAGAACGACAAAGTAACCAGCGCAGTGGATGCAACTGCTGGAGAAGTGGTCAAGAGCGGTGGTAAAATCATCGAAGCTGTGTTCTCCTCCAATGCGGGCGGCCAGACGGCTCACCCTTCTGAAGTATGGAACGGCGGAGCAGGTGTGTTCACCAATGTAGTTAGCTCGGGGGATGCATCAGCCCAGGCAGGATTACATACGTGGTACCATGTGCTGCTCAGTTCAGGCGTTAGCGGGTACATTCGTGAGGATAACATCAAAGAATTAACAACCAAGACCAATGCGGGTCTGGCAAAAGTGACGGTAACGGCTCAAAACACTAATGTACGTCCTGTTCCGTTAATTCAGTCCACCGTGGAACCTGTCGCCAAAATGAATCCAGGCAATGAAGCTGTTGTGCTGGCAAAAGTGGCTCAATCCAACGACTATGCTTGGGTGAGAGGACCATTCACATCTGCACAATTGGTTAAATCCCTTCAGGGTAAAACGACAGCGTCTGTTCCTGCTTCAATCTCAACCTTGGAAGTAACCAAGCGTGGACCTTCCGGAAGAGCACTTGAAGTCACTGCCAACGGACAGGCTATGACGGTGAAATATGCTGATACCTACCGTTCTGCGCTTGGTGGATTACCGAGCACTTTATTTGATATTGCAGGGACCGGAAGTTATACTGTATTAGGCGCTGACGGCAAAACAGCCAGTAAAACCGGTTCTAATGGTGCTGCTGTAATGTCTGCCTCGGGTACAGGCTCATCATCCGGTAATGCGCTTGTAGTAATGAGTGGTGATGGTCAAGCGAGAGCGGTAACGCAGGGTCAAAACTTCATGTTTATCGGTCAGGGCAATGGTCACGGGTTGGGCTTGTCCCAATGGGGTGCCAAAGGCATGGCAGATGAAGGGTATGATTACCAGGCAATATTGAAACACTATTATCAAAATGCGACTATTGTTAAGGAATGAAACTAAAATGAATGTGAACTTATATGATTTTGAATTACCAGAGCAATTGATAGCACAGACGCCGTTGCTTGATCGCACGGCTTCCCGTTTGCTTACCTTGAACAAAGATAGTGGTGAGATTAAACATCAAACGTTTCCTGATATTATCGATTTTCTGGAGTCTGGCGATACATTGATTCTGAATGATACACGCGTTCTTCCAGCCCGTCTTTTTGGTACAAAGGAAGATACCGGAGCAAAAGCGGAAGTGTTATTGCTTAAAAATGTGGAAGGCGACAAGTGGGAAGCACTGGTTAAGCCGGGTAAAAAGCTGAAAGCTGGTTCGGTTATCGTATTTGGCGATGAACTGAAGGCGACCATTGAGGAAGAAGGCGAGATGGGGGCACGTACACTTACGTTTACGTATGATGGAATCTTCCAGGAGATTCTGGACCGTCTGGGTGAGATGCCGTTGCCACCTTATATTAAAGAGACATTGGATGACCGCGAACGGTATCAAACCGTGTATGCAAAGCATGAAGGATCGGCGGCTGCACCCACAGCGGGACTACATTTTACGGATGAATTGTTGGATCAGATTCGTGCCAAGGGCGTTAATGTCGCTTTCATTACGCTTCATGTAGGACTGGGGACGTTCAGACCGATGTCGGTAGACGTTGTAGAAGATCATGTCATGCATGAGGAGTATTACTCCTTATCGCAAGAAACAGCAGATCTAATTAACCAGACCAAAGAGAGCGGTCATCGTGTTTTTGCAGTCGGTACAACAAGTTGCCGGACTCTGGAAACAGTGGGCAGCAAGTTTGAAGATGGAATACTGCAAGCTAGCAGCGGATGGACAAGTATTTTTATCTATCCAGGATACTCCTTCAAAGTGATCGATGGGATGCTTACGAATTTTCATCTTCCAAAATCCACGTTGGTTATGCTGGTTAGTGCACTTGCAGGCAGGGAACATATTATGCAGGCATATGAGGAAGCCATTCAAGAGCAATACCGATTCTTCAGCTTCGGCGATGCCATGTTGATATATTAGTATAATAACGATTAACTTTTAGAGGATGATTAAAACCAATGGCAGCAATTACGTATGAACATATCAAAACTTGCAAACAATCCGGCGCACGTCTTGGACGTGTGCATACACCTCATGGTGTTATTGAGACACCGACCTTTATGCCTGTAGGTACACAGGCGACCGTTAAAACAATGAGCCCTGAAGAGTTAAAAGCCATGGATGCTCAGATTATTTTGAGTAATACCTATCACCTGTTTCTGAGACCAGGACATGAAATTATTCGTGAAGCTGGCGGATTGCACAAGTTCATGAACTGGGATCGTCCAATTCTGACGGACAGCGGCGGATTCCAAGTGTTCTCGCTCAGCGAGATGCGCAAAATTACGGAAGAAGGCGTTAACTTCCGCTCCCACCTGAATGGAGACAAGAAGTTCCTTTCTCCTGAAGTGGCCATGGAAATCCAGAATGCACTTGGCTCCGATATTATGATGGCGTTTGATGAATGTCCACCGTATCCGGCCGAATATGAATATGTCAAAAAATCACTCGAAAGAACGAGCCGCTGGGCAGAACGTTGTCTGGAAAGTCACGCTCGTCCGCATGATCAAGGTCTGTTTGCCATCGTACAGGGAGGCATGCATGAAGATCTTCGCCGTCAGAGCGCCGCAGATTTGACTTCCATGGATTTCCCGGGGTATGCTATTGGTGGACTGAGTGTTGGAGAACCGAAACATTTGATGTATGGAGTATTGGATTATACATTACCTTTGTTGCCAACCAATAAACCACGTTATTTGATGGGGGTAGGTTCGCCCGATGCGTTGATTGAGGGATCCATTCGTGGAGTGGACATGTTCGATTGTGTTCTGCCTACTCGGATTGCCCGTAACGGAACAACGATGACCAGCCAAGGACGTCTGGTAGTTCGCAATGCCAAGTTTGCAACTGATTTTGGGCCTCTTGACCCAGAGTGTGATTGCTACACTTGTCGTAACTATTCTAGAGCTTATCTGCGTCATTTGATCAAAGCAGATGAAACATTTGGCCTGCGTTTGACAACGATCCATAATCTTCATTTCTTGCAGAATTTGATGCGTAACGTACGTAAAGCCATTATGGAAGATCGTTTGCTTGATTTCCGGGATGAATTTTTCGATCAATATGGTCTTCATGACAATGACAAAGGTTTCTGATTGAGTTTTTGAGGAAACCGGCGTAACAAGCAATATCTGTACGTATAGTCGATAAGGGGGAGTTTGAATGTTTCAGGGAATGACTCTAGCAGGAACACAAGCGGGCGGAGGCATTGTATCTTTGATCGTACCGTTGGTACTCATGGTTGCGATCTTCTACTTCTTGATGATTCGTCCACAGAACAAAAAGCAAAAGCAACGGAATTCCATGCTGAGCCAATTGAAAAAGGGCGATAAAATTGTAACGATTGGTGGCCTTCACGGTACAATCGCTGAGATTACGGATGATGTAGTTGTATTGCGTGTAAACGATGTAACTAAACTGACGTTTGATCGTAATGCAATCAGCAGTGCTGTAACTCGTGATACGGCTGTTGAATAGTTACTGTAACATAGAATAACGAGGGTGCGTTTATGTGGCGTATTCCCTAGCAGAGAACCGGATCTCCTGGAGACCCGGTTCTCTTTTTTTGTTTTTATGAGGGAAGGTCGATATTCTTATCTAGTTAGCTAGGAACGATGCGTATTAACGCCGAACATGCCACCGAGAGCTGAAATGAAGAAAGCGCTGAGCAGTTGCAAACTATCTTTCCAATTAAACGAAGCATCAAGCGCGAGAAATCCGATTAATAGCACGAGTAGTCCATATACGATTCCGGTAATTCCTCCGTAGTACCATCCTTTTTCACCAGAACGTTTGCCTGCCACAAAACCACCAACCAATAACGACAAGCCATGAACAACATAAGTATACAACGAGAGGTCCTGTTCCCGCATTCCGCTCACCCAGAGAAAAAAGGAGAGGATTAATGCTCCGATAAACATCCATACAAAAGCCTGACAGAGGCCTGACAGAATCGGATTGGACACTCGAAACGAAACCAAGCGGCGGATCAATTGCATGAAGCAACCCCCTTGTACAAGTTTGAAGTTAATACAGTGTATGGTCAAGCCCTCTGACTTATGAACTGATTTCCATTAAATGAACGGATTATTTCTGCATGAGCCTGTAAGGTTCAGGTCAAAATAGGGATTGCACCACAGCCAACTGTCAAAAACTCAGTTTCGAAGGAGGACCCCTATTGTGAACTTCCCAGATGTCGGAGCACATATCTTTCGAACCATTCTCATGTACTTTCTTGTGTATTGCGCTATTCGAGTTATGGGTAAACGTGAGATCGGCAAGCTATCCATGTTTGATCTGGTTGTGTCAATTATGCTCGCAGAGATGGCTGCCTTTGTCATTGAAGATATAGATAAACCTTTGTCTCATGGCATTGCACCTATGTTGACGGTCATCATCGTGCAAATTGGGATGGCCTTTGTCGGTTTGAAGAGTCGGAGGCTGAGGCTAATGATTGATGGCAAACCAACGGTATTGATCTCCAAAGGCGTTCTTCATCGGGATGAGATGCGGAAGCAGCGATATAATCTGGATGATCTGTTGTTACAGCTCCGTGAACAGAATGTAGACAGTATTGGTGAGGTGGATTTCGCCATTTTGGAGACCACAGGTAAGCTGACCGTTTTTCCCAAAGATCAAAATACTTCCGACGACAGAAGTTCTTCCCGTTCTGACACAGAAGAGTCTTCTTCCAATAAATCCAAAATAGGAAAAAACCAAATCGACGGATTTCCAAATATCAAATACGAAGGTCTGCCGCTGCCCTTAATTATGGACGGTAAGGTCCAGGATCAGAATTTGGAACTCATTCAGAAAACGAGATTTTGGCTAAAAAATCAAATTCAGCAGAATGGTATCCTGGATTTCAAAGATGTTTTTATATGCTCCATCGACCATAACGGTAAGATTTATGTAAGTCCAAAAGATGATAAAAAATGAAATTCATTTGCCTCACCGACGCTTGAACCATGAACCTATTAAAGGAGCACGGGACAGATCATGGAAATCAATCATTTTGGTCCAGCCCATGACGATGAAATACACAATAAGCCCGACAAATGGAGCGAGAAGCATCCGGAGCCAAAAAGGCAATATCATGGCAGTCTCTTCGTACACGAGTAGGGTTGCTGCTCCCATAATAAACATTCCTGCACCCGTCTTGACCCAATCCATAAGTTTGAAGCGGAACTGTAGCAGACTACGTACGCTTTGGGCATGTAACAAGGTAACTACAGTTGAATTCACACAGATGGCGATGACTGCACCGAAGATGCCATATTCGGGCCGGGAAGCGAGCGTTAAAATCAATGTGATTTTGATAACAGCACCGATGAATGTATTTAGCAGTGCTTTACCTGGACGGTCAAGGGCTTGCAACGCAGCTTGAAGAGGAGCTTGAATATAAATGAACAAAGCAAAAGGAGCCATTAGCTTCAGCATGCTTCCGATCGATGCATCATTATACAGAACAAGACACATCGGTTCGGCAAGCACATACATAAACACAGAAAACGGAGCACCTGTCACGAGTGCCAAACGTAATGCCTGATGCATTCTCTTGTGAATGAGTGCGCGATCTCCCTGAGCAGAAGCTTCTGACAGTGAAGGCACAAGTGATGTCGCAAGCGATGAAGTCAGTGCCCCCGGCAGCAGAAGCAAAGGAATAATCATACCCTGTAGTGCACCATATTGTGCTGTAGCGAGTCCTTTGGATATGCCTGCCAGAGCCAGACTTTGGGCAGTAACGATGGTTTCGGCCAGATAGGATAGAGAACCAACCAATCGGCCTGCTGTAACAGGAACCGAGATTGCAAGCAAACGCCGGATTAATCCGGGCTGTGGAGTACTCGTTTCTTTCAGAACCGAAGGTATTGGGTTTAAAGGTTTGGCTGAAGGTTTGGTTGTGAGATTGGACATGTTCTGTTGCATAACGAGCGGTAACTCTTTCTTCTGTCTGTTATACTTCCACAAGAGTACAAGCATACCGCCAAATTCTCCAACGAGCGCTCCCAGCATGGCACCAGCAGCAGCCTGGGCAATACCGTGGGGGAGGAGAAGCCAGGCAAACCAGATGACACAAACGATCCGTATGATGGTTTCAACAATGGATGAAATGGCAGTAGGCATCATGTTTTGCTTGCCCTGGAAGTACCCTCTGTAGACGGCTGATACGGCGATAATGGCAATCATGGGACTCATGCTAACGAACGTATGATACACCCGCTCATCCGTGAGCACGTACTTGGTAACCCAGGGTGCAAAAAGGATGCACAAAAACATGAATACCACACCAAGGGTCAACGTAAAGCTTAAGCTTACTTGCAGGATTCGCTGGGGGGAATAACGATTGGCGCCAGTGTCAGCTTCGGCTACGAGCTTGGCTACGGCCAGCGGAATACCACCCGTAATTAATGTCACCAGTACGATAAAAAAGGGATAGCTCAATTGGTAGATGCCAACACCTTCTGCACCGATGACTCGTGGCAGCGCAATGCGCGGGATGAAACCAAGTATTCGATTAATTATGCCTGCCGCGAGCAGGATCATGGCCCCCTGAATAAATGTCTGTTTCTTCAAGACTACCCCTCTTTCCCGGTTGAAAGTACAGGTTATCATCATAAACGGGACAAAGCCGTTGTTCTTCATCCTATGCCAGTCCTTCATCTTCTCATGACAACTTGGACACGATTAACAAAAAGAACCATAACCAGCAAGAAGGAATATGATCAGGCGAAGTCGAATGATGTAATATTGATGCCGCATAAAGGCTTGGATGTACGAAGGGAGGCTCCCCGTTGGAAGAAATGAATGATGTGGAGTTGGAACAGTCAATAGAGATGCTCTGCCGAAGTAAGGCGGAGGAATTAAGGCTTGTCGGTTACGAATATGTCACCAGCAAAGATGTCTGGAATTGCGTCAGTCATAAATATGAAAAACAGGGCATTCCACCGCTTCACCAGCTGGTGAACGACATTTTGTCACTGAAAGCAACAAGCTTTATGAACTTTATGACCGTGTCTGCATACCGGGGGTCCTCTTTCTAGACGAAAGGGATCTTTTTTGTTGAAAATTGACTGCTTTTTACGGCATCGCTATAATAGGAATATTGAGAACGAAAGGGGATCTAGGAACGGCATGAAAAGAATTATCAGTTTCATTCTGGTCGTGCTTGTCACCACAGGGGTAATGGTGGGAACAAGCCCGGAGCTGCTCAAAAATATACGCTTGGGCCTTGATTTAAAGGGAGGCTACGAGATCTTATATGAAGCAGAGCCGCTCGAAGCAGGACAACAAGTCACCAAAGCATCTTTGGTGCAAACGGCCAAAAGTCTTGAAAGCCGCGCCAATGCGCTCGGAACAAGCGAACCGGAGGTAACCACTGAAGGAAGCAACCGGATTCGATTGAAGTTGGCAGGGGTTACGGATGAGGCTGAAGTTAGAGCTAAAATGAAAGAACCGGCTGTTCTGACCTTCCGTAGTAAAGCTGAGAACGACAAGGAAGGCGAATACACCAAAATCGAACTTCGCGGAAATGAATTTGTTGAGAATGCAGCCAAAGTTGTATTCACTCAATTGAATGAGCCGATGATTGACATTCAAGTGAAAGACAAAGCCAAATTTTCCGAGATTACCAAACGTTTGATCGGACAACCTCTCGCTATTTATTTGGACGATGAGTTGCTCTCTGCTCCAACCGTTAGACAACAGTTGACAGATGGTTCCGCTCAGATTTCGGGTGCCTACACTCGTGATGAAGCAAACCAGCTTCGAGACACCATTAACCTGGGTGCATTGCCACTGAAACTTACAGAGAAGTATTCACAAAGTGTTGGTGCAACACTCGGTAAGCTTTCTCTGGATCAGACTATTAAAGCGGGATTGATTGGTTCCGTTATTATTCTAGTGTTCATGATCGGGCTTTATCGCATTCCTGGTATTATCGCGAGTTTTGCCTTGATTACACATACGTGGCTGGTACTTGCAATCTTCTATTTAGGAGAATTCGTGCTCACCCTTCCAGGTATTGCGGCGTTTATCCTGGGTATAGGGATGGCGGTGGATGCCAATATCATCACGTACGAACGGATTAAAGAAGAGATGCGTAGTGGTAAGTCGATCTTGTCTTCGGTTAAAGCGGGTGGTAAGCATTCCTTCCGAACAATCATTGACTCCAACATCACAACCATTATTGCTGCGGCTGTTATGTTCTTCTTGGGAACAGGTGCGGTTAAAGGTTTTGCACTCGTGCTGATTTTTGATATTGTCACCAGTATTATCACGAATATTTTCTTCTCCCGCTTCCTGTTAACCCTGCTTGTACGGGGTAACGTGTTGAAGAAGCCTAAGTACTTCGGAGTAAAGGAGAGTGAAATTCGTGCGCTTTAATTGGAATTATGATTATGTTAAAGGCAGTAAGATTGCCTATATCTTCTCGATTATTCTGACGATTACGGGCATCATCAGCATTCTGGCTTTGGGTTTGAACTACGCAGTTGATTTCCGTGCTGGATCGAATGTGGATATCACGGTATCCAAGGCGATTACAGCGGAGCAGATTAAACCTATTGTTAAGGACATCGGTGTTGATGAGGGTGATGTTACCATTACACCGGGGGCTGACCGTGTAAATGTTCGTTTCTCCAATGAATTGGATGAGACCCAAGAGAGCAAATTTAAACAGGAATTTACCAAACTGGATGCATCGGCTTCCTATGAAGTAAATACGGTTGATCCGGAGATGGCCAAAGAATTGGAGCGCAATGCGATCTACGCGGTACTTATTGCAAGTATCGGGATCATGATCTATGTTGCAATCCGATTCGAGTGGCGCTTTGCTGTGGCAGCAGTGGTTTCATTGTTCCATGATGCATTTGTCGTCATAAGCGTATTTTCGATCTTCCGCTTGGAAGTAGATCTGACCTTTATTACCGCTGTATTGACCATTGTCGGATTCTCAATTAACGATACCATCGTTATCTTTGACCGTATTCGTGAGAATTTGCGATTTGCTAAAAAGTCTTCTAAAGCAGACTTGCGTGAAGTAGTTAATCACAGTTTGTCACAAACAATGACTCGTTCACTAAATACAACATTTACGGTTTTTGTTGCTTCACTTTGTTTGTTTATTTTTGGCGGAGAATCCATCCGCATGTTCTCACTTGCAATGGTGATCGGAACACTGTTCGGCGCTTACTCTTCAATCTTTATTGCGGCACCATTATGGCTCACGCTCAAAGGTAAACAAGTTAACAAGCCAAAAACAACAGTAGCCAAAGAATCTAACTAAACATCTTATTGTGAAGCCGCGTCTGCCAGGCGCGGTTTTGCAACTTTATGTACAGAAATAAGGGGGAATATTCATGACCAGAGAACATATCCCATCTGCTCAGGCTGCCACATGGAGTGGTATTGCTGGTAATATGGGACTTGCGGTAATCAAAGCGGGAGTCGGTTATATGGCAAATAGCAAATCATTGCTCGCTGACGGCTTGTATTCTGCTTCTGAAGCTGGTTCTGCCCTGGCAGGTCTCTTTCCCTCCAAGTCTGTACGTGATAAGAGCAAGGCTCGCAGGGAACGGTTTAAAGAACATTCACGTGTTGCTAGACCCGGAATCTCCGTATTGTTATCTGTGCTGATCCTCATGGGTGGATTACAGCTTGCCATCTCCGCATTGGGTAGTCTCTCCGGAAGTGAACCGGAAGCACCTGGCAAGTCAGTACTTTTGGTAGCTGTTGCAGCTCTGGCTGTGAAAGAAGCGATTTTTCAATTTCAGTACAGATATTTTCGTAAACGAAACCAGTCTCAGGCGCTAGCCTATGCACAGCAACATCGTCGTGCGCTCTATTGCTCTCTCACCGTGTTAATCGGCATTATAGGATCGATGGCTGGTGAGGAGACGGGTCTGAGCATGCTGCTCTACCTGGACCCTACGTCTGCGTTGATTGCTTCCTGTTTTGTGCTTCACAAGGGTTACCGAATGATTGTGGACACAGTATATGGTTCACTTGTTCAAGAACTGGAGCAGGAGGACGCGTCAGATTTCAAAGAGACTGTACAGCGAGTATACGGCATCATTACCATTGAGCATTTGGTTGCTCGTGAACAGGAGCATGACGTTACGATTGAGTTGGTCATTAGCGTGAATCCAAGAATCTCCATACTGGAAGCACAGGAAATTGCAAATCGGGCCAAGACACTATTACTAACCCGTTTCAGTCATGTGAAAGAGGTACAGATTCAAGCGGTACCTTATGATCCAGGCTATCCCTATAAATCCAATCATGAACTGCCCGATCACGAAGCGACATTAATTCAGTAGTGAAGCGCGGGTCCAGTAGATCAGGAAAGGAGCGTTATCATTGCTTTATTCGCAATACCGGTGGAATACACCAAATATCGATTTGGAGGCGGCTGCGGGACTCTCGCAGGCGCTTTCCGTTTCCCCACTAGTGGGACGTTTGCTTGTGAGTCGAGGAGTGCACAATGAGAAGGAGGCCGAACGTTTTTTGCATCCTGATCTGAATCAGATGCACGATCCCTATCTGCTACTCGGCATGAATGAAGCTGTGCCTCGCATCAAGCTGGCTTTGGAGCGGGAAGAACATATTTTGATTTACGGGGATTATGACGCCGATGGTGTATCCAGTACATCGCTTATGATCCATTTGATGCGTCATCTTGGGGCCTCGTACGATATCTATATCCCTCATCGCTCGAATGAAGGGTATGGGTTGCACAACCATGCGTTGGATTGGGCCCATCAACAAGGCGTTTCATTGATTATTACCGTGGATACCGGAATCAGTGCTGTTGAACAGATTGCCTATGCGGCAACACTGGGCATCGAAGTCATTGTGACAGACCACCACGAGCCACCTGAAATTTTGCCAGAAGCCTTTACTCTTATTAATCCAAAACTTCCGGGATGTCCATATCCTTTTAAAGGTTTGGCCGGAGCGGGAGTAGCCCTGAAACTCGCTCAGGCACTAATCGGAGAAGTACCCGGTGAATGGATGGAGATTGCCGCCATCGGTACCGTAGCTGATCTGATGCCTTTGGAAGGGGAGAACCGGGTTATCGTCAGTTATGGAATAGAATCGATGCGTGGTTCACGTCTTCCCGGTGTGAGTGCATTGCTGGAAATCAGTGGAGTGGATCAGAGTCAGGTGACTTCAATTAATATTGCCTTTGCCATGGCACCTCGTATTAATGCCAGTGGACGTTTGGATCATGCCGGGAGAGCGGTATCACTTCTCACTACCGAGAATCTGGATGAAGCTCATACGCTTGCGGGCCAGCTTGATCTATTGAATAGGGAGCGGCAGCAAGTCGTAGAGGGCATATTACAAGAAGCAACTGCACAGCTGGAACAAAAGATACAGTTACGTTCAGGATCTGTTCCAGATGTAATCGTATTGGCTGGTGAGGGCTGGAATGTTGGAGTGGTTGGTATTGTGGCTTCCAAATTGCTGGAGCGTTATTACCGACCTACGCTTATTCTTGGGATCGATCCAGAGAGCGGTGTCTGCAAGGGCTCTGCGCGCTCCATTGAGGGTTTGGATATCTATGAGGCGCTCACAGTCAATAAACACACCATGGACCATTACGGGGGACATCCGGCTGCAGCGGGTATGACCTTGCATCGGGATCAGCTGAAAGAACTTGAGGATGGCTTGAATGAGTTTGCTGCATCTGTGTTGACTGAAGAGGACTTTGTACCTCAGCGTCTTGCAGATGATGAATGCAGAATCAGTGATGTTCCACTGAAAGTGATCCAGGAGATCGACAGATTGCAGCCTTTCGGGATGAGCAATCCTTCGCCACGGTTTGTCTTGAGAAGCGTGACTGTGAAGGAAACCAGAACAATGGGACGAGAGAAACGCCATCTGAAACTGGTTCTGGAACAGGATGGTCAGCAACTGGAAACCGTCGCTTTTGGCAAGGGAGCGTTAGCAGAGTTCCTTCTCCCAGGTTCCGTTATTGATGTGATGGGAGAACTGTCCGTTAATGAATGGAATGGGATGAGAAAACCTCAACTGATGCTTCAGGACATTCATGTTCCACAGGTTCAAGTGTTTGATATGCGCGGTAATGCCGAGCCATTGAATGCCATGAAGCATTTCTTGAGCTCACTTGAGGTGCATCTGCGATACAAATCAGGTTCTGTTGGCGCTATTGTTCGGAAAGAAACAGACGTTTCCGAGGGAAATTCATTGTATGAACCTTGCCTTTGGGTATATGATAGAAAGGTCGGGTTATTTCCGTGTAATGCTGCTGCACAGCATTATGGACAGGAACAAGTCCGGACGTTATTTGTGTTTGATACGCCGGAAACCCCGGAACAACTTGATGCCATGCTGGCTTTGTTCAGTGGAGCTGAGAATATCATCCTTCTGCACGGATCAGGCAACCGCCGAGATCGCCTTCAGATGCCTTCCAGAGATCTCTTTAAGCGTATTTATATGCAGGTGTTGAAATGGAAAGCTGAACCCGTGGAGGAACAAGAGATTACTCCTGTGCTCAGTCGTCAGTGTGGTTGTTCGCCGCGCATGATTACAATGATGTTGGATGTATTCGAAGAATTATCCTTCATTACCCGTGATAACGGCAAAATTGCGTTTGTGGATAACCCGCCTAAGCGTGAACTAACCGCTTCACGTCACTATCAGGCGCTCGAAAATATGGCCGAGATAGAACAGGTGATGCTGGATGCAGCTACACCGCAACTGACACAATGGATGATATCCCGGATGAAGGGCGTATCTTAGATGGAAGTTTGTGTATTTATTTTAGGAGGAGATTATTTTGGATTTTAAAGATTATATTCGTGTCATTCCTGACTTTCCACAACCGGGAATCAGCTTTAAGGACATTACGACATTGTTGAAGGATGGAGAAATGTACCGCAATGCGATCAATGAACTGAAAATGATGGTTTCTGATCTCAAAATTGACGTCATTGCTGGACCTGAAGCACGTGGTTTCGTTGTGGGCGCCCCTCTGGCGTACGCTCTTGGTGTCGGTTTTGCTCCGATCCGCAAAAGTGGAAAACTGCCTGGAGAGACGATTGAAGTCGGTTATGATCTCGAGTATGGCAAGGATACACTTGCGATGCACACAGATGCGATCGAGAAAGGTCAAAATGTCCTGATCGCAGATGATCTGCTCGCAACGGGTGGAACGATTGCGACTTCCATCAACTTGATTGAACAATTAGGTGGGAACGTTGTTGGTGCTGCATTCCTGATCGAGCTGTCTGATCTGAATGGTCGTGCTAAGTTGCCTGAAAAAATCGATGTATTCACATTGATGAACTATTAAGCTGAAATCTCCACATGTATTGCTGCGATGAAACATGAATTGCTTTTTCCGTTTCCCGGGAAATAATATACAGCATTAATGATTATAAAAAAGCCTGTTCTATCCAACCGTTAAGGTTGGATAGAACAGGCTTTTTTTGATTTATATACGATACGGTGAAATTAATCAGGCGTTTTTTCAGTGATAGGCTGTTTCCTCGAATCGTCATTCAACCAGCCCAGTACTTCAAACAGTTTGAACAACAAGCTCATCAGGATTCCGACGATGGTTGCCAGTGCCATCCCTTTTAGATGAACGCCATAGAAAGTAACTTCTGTACCACTTAGTCCGATGACCAGTACAAGTGTAGTAAGCAGCAGATTGGTCGGTTTGGCAAAATCGACTTTCTGTTCAACCAGAATACGCAGACCGGATGCTGCAATAACCCCGAAGAGAAGTAGTGATACTCCACCCATAACAGGCACAGGAATGTTAGCTACAAGAGCCGAGAATGTTCCTGAGAAGGAGAGTACGATGGCAATAACTGCTGCCCCACCAATGACATATGTGGAGTATACGCGAGTCAGTGCCATAACACCGATGTTCTCACCATAGGTTGTATTAGGAGTAGATCCTACAAACCCGGAAAGAATGGTAGAGACCCCATTACCAAGCAGGGAACGATGAAGGCCAGGGTCTTTTGAAAGATCTTTGCCCACAATGCTGCTCGTTACAAGCAAATGTCCAATATGCTCTACGATAACGACAAGCGCTACAGGTAAAATGGTGAAAATAACGGACCAGTCGAATGTAGGTGTTGTTACGGTAGGCAGTGAGATGAAATCTGCGTTTCCAATAGCTTGTTTATCAACCAGACCCATAGAGTAGCCAAGAACATAACCGATTACAATACCGATTAGAATATGAATGATTTTGGGAAATCCACGGAACGTTACGGCCCCAATGACCGTGATACCAAGCGTAGCCAAGGATAAAATAATGGGTTTGGCTTGAGGCACCCAATTGGGGTTAGCCACGGGATCAGAATTAATCAATCCAGCCATACCAGCCGCAACAGGTACAAGCTCAAGACCGATCAGGGCAACAATGGCGCCCATAACCGCTGGTGGGAATACCACGTTGATCCATCCTGTTCCAGCATATTTGATAATAAGAGCCACGAGGCAAAACACAAGTCCTGTAATGATAAAAGCTCCGAGTGCCATGGAGTAGCCGTTCTCTGGATGTGTTTTCAATACTGAAGTGACAGGAGCAATAAAGGCAAAACTGGAACCCAGATATGCGGGGATCTTTCCTTTACACATCAGTATGTACAATAGTGTTCCAATCCCGTTCATCAGCAGGATCATACTTGGATCGACACCGAACAGGTTAGGCACAAGCACCGTACTACCAAACATGGCGAACAAATGCTGAAGGCTAAGCAGTGAACCTGAGCCAAGTGGCATCTTTTGATTAACCTGAATTTCGCGTTGCAATGAATTTCATCTCCTTTTCCGAAACACAAACTTTCAATAGATTACAGAGTTTCTCTTAATTAAGCAATAACATTTTTGACGTAGCAGAGCGATGGAATTTATATTTTCATGAATTTTCCTTCTATTTCAGCAAATAACGGCAATAATACATAAGAATTAAAGAAATACATTCAATCCCCTGTGAAGCATAGGGAAACGGGTTAACAGTAATACAGATCACCAATATAAAAATTGGATAAGCGCTCTTATTCGTCAGCAGTTGACGGGAAACGGGCGAAGCGTCATAATTATAGGAAATTACTTTTACGGGGAACCTGTGTTGCAGCAATGTCACGGGTTCCATTTGGTATAGAAAGGACACGGAACAGATCAGAATGGGCATAGAGCAATTACTCGAGAAGGCCGGGGCATATATCAAAGAACCCGATCTGGTGCGCATACGAGAAGCTTACGAATTTGCTGATCAGGCCCACCATGGACAGACGCGAAAATCGGGAGAACCGTATATTCTGCATCCGCTTGCGGTTGCCGACATTGTTGTGAACATGCAGATGGACACCATCTCCATAATAGCAGCGCTTCTTCATGATGTAGTAGAGGATACTACGGTCTCACTTGAAGAGATCCGCAATCATTTCGGCAATACGTGTGCCATGCTTGTTGACGGCTTGACGAAGCTGGAACGTATTCAGTTCCGCTCCAAGGAAGAACAGCAGAACGAGAACTACCGCAAAATGTTCATCGCCATGGCGCAGGACATCCGTGTCATCGTGATTAAATTGGCTGACCGTCTGCATAATATGCGGACACTCAAGTTTCAGTCGGAAGAAAGCCAGCGCCGGATTTCATATGAGACGCTGGAAATTTTCTGTCCGATTGCCAACCGCTTGGGTATCTCTGCGATCAAATGGGAAATGGAGGACATCGCCCTCCGTTATTTGAATCCGCAGCAATATTACCGCATTGCGAACCTGATGCACAAAAAGCGTGCGGAACGTGAGCAATATATTGATACGGTTATGGATGGAATTACGAACAAGCTCGATGAGATGGGCATTCAGGCAGACCTTTCGGGCCGCCCGAAACATATCTACAGCGTGTTTAAGAAAATGACCACCAAAAACAAGCAGTTTAACGAAATTTATGATCTGCTTGCTATTCGTATTATTGTGGATAATATCAAGGATTGTTATGCTACCTTGGGAATTATACACACGTTATGGAAACCGATGCCTGGACGCTTTAAAGACTACATTGCGATGCCGAAGGCTAATATGTATCAATCGCTGCATACAACGGTAGTTGGTCCCAATGGCGAACCAACGGAAGTACAGATCCGGACATGGGATATGCACCGGACTGCTGAATTTGGTATTGCTGCCCACTGGGCCTACAAAGAAGGCGCTGCGAACGGAAATCATTTTGAAGATAAGATTACATTCTTCCGTGAAATTCTTGAACTTCAAAACGAAGCACAGGATGCATCAGAATTCGTAGAGTCACTCAAAATGGATTTCTTCTCGGATCTGGTATTTGTATTTACACCAAAAGGTGAAGTCATCGAATTGCCAATTGGCTCCGTTCCTTTGGATTTTGCTTATCGAATCCATACGGAGGTTGGTAATCGGACCATCGGTGCCAAAGTGAACGGTCGAATTGTTCCGCTTGACTATCATCTGAAGACAGGCGATATCATTGAAATTTTGACGTCCAAACATTCTTACGGACCTAGCCAGGACTGGCTGAAAATTGCGAAATCTTCTCATGCACGAGCGAAGATCAAACAATGGTTCAAGAAGGAACGCCGTGAAGAAAACGTTGAAAAAGGTCGGGAGAGCTGTGAGCGTGAACTGAAACGCATGGGGCTTGATCCTTCTGCGTGGATGACGGATGACAAGTTGATGGAAGCTGCCAAAAAATATGCCTTTAACGATATTGAGGACATGCTTGCAGCTGTTGGCTTCGGTGGGATTACTGCTGCACAGATCGTAACCAAAGCAACTGAAAAACTCCGTAAAGAGCAGGAAGAGTCCAGTTTGCTGGAATTAAATTCCGAGATGCGCGAGCTGAAACCTGCACCTGAACGGAGAAATCGACCAACCAACGGCATTCGTGTCAAGGGCATCGATAACCTGCTTGTTCGATTTGCACGATGCTGTAATCCTGTGCCTGGGGATGACATTATCGGATACGTTACACGCGGACGCGGCGTTTCCGTACACCGTAGTGACTGTCCGAATATTCCAACAAGTGCAGACGGAGAAGAAGCTGCACGTGTGATTGAGGTCGAGTGGGAAGAGAATATCGAAGCGAGTTACAGTGTGGATATTGAGATTACAGGCCATGATCGGAATGGCTTGCTTAACGAGGTACTTCAGGCTGTATCGGAAAGTAAAACCAATATTTCTGCCGTTACCGGGCGGACAGATAAAAATAAATTAGCATTGGTGCACGTCACAATTCTGATTCGTAATACAGATCATCTGCAATCCGTTGTAGATCGGATCAAACGGGTGAAAGATGTCTATTCGGTGCATCGGATTATGCAGTAAGGAGCCTGTAAGATGAGGGTGCTTGTTCAACGCTGTAAAGAGGCTCAGGTGACTGTGGGAGACGAACTGACCGGTAAGATCGAATCCGGATTAATGTTGCTCGTAGGTATTACCCATGAGGACACGGAGAAGGATGCTCAGTATCTGGCTGACAAAATTAGCGGGTTACGCATATTTGAGGATGATCAGGAGAAGATGAACCTCAGCCTGCTTGATGTAGGCGGTGCTGTACTGTCCGTTTCCCAGTTCACCCTGTACGGAGATTGTCGCAAAGGAAAGCGTCCTAGCTTTGCAGCTGCGGCCCGACCTGAAGCGGCAGAACGGTTATATGAAACGTTTAATCAACTTTTACGGGATAAAGGTATTCAAGTTGAAACCGGCCGTTTCGGAGCGATGATGGATGTAACATTTACCAACTGGGGACCCGTGACTTTGATGCTTGAAAGTCCGGTTCGTCAGGAACCACGTGCATAATTTCTTCGGGTTCAGGCCATAATGAAGGATAATTCGTTGATGACTATTTCATGATCAAAGGAGTATCCATCCAATTATGCGCCAATCTGCGAAAGAAACACGTATCCGTACAGAACCTTTGTTACTCCCTGGCAACATGTATGAATCATTGCATCTTGCCCGTGCGGCTGCTGAGTGTGTTGCAACGATCTGGGCACTTGAGGATTCCGACAAAGGGAAACAGAGTCATCTTCCGCGATCTTGAATGTTTAGACATGTGTATTGAACATCTGAAATTTGGATTATACAGATTCTGAAAAAGTCCTGATTCCTTACCGAATCAGGGCTTTTTGTCATGAGTTGATCCTTCTAAGTATTTGTTTAAACAACTTGGTCACAAAATGAAATTACATCGAATTGTTATAAATTGCTCTGGTGAGGGTAATAACAAAACGAGGCACAACGAAGTGCCAATGTACTGCAAGGCCCGATTCATAAAGAAAGTTCGAACACGGAAAGGAGAACATACGTTATGAGTAAAGTTGCTTTTTTATTGGCGAATGACTTTGAAGATTCGGAGATGCAGGTTCCGTATGACGAAGTAAAAAAAGCTGGACACGAAGTGGAGATTATCGGATTAAAAGCCGGTGAGACCCTTAAAGGTAAAGGAGGAAAAGCCTCCTATACCACAGATAAGGCGATCTCTGACGCATCCGCTTCAGAGTATGATGCAGTCGTGATTCCTGGTGGATCATCCCCTGAGAATTTGCGAAGTGATGCCCACATCTTGAAGTTTGTCACCGAGATCAACAGTGCGAAGAAACCAATCGCAGCGATATGCCATGGTCCGCAGATTTTGGCTAGTGCAGGTCTGTTGAAAGGCCGTACCATTACATCCTATCCACCACTTAAGGATGACATGGTAAACGCAGGAGCAGAATTCAAGGATCATGAGGCTGTTGTGGATGGAAACTATATTACATCCCGCACGCCTGATGATGAGCCAGCTTTTGTGCGTGAACTGCTAAAA
Source organism: Paenibacillus sp. 2KB_22 (assembly GCF_052115745.1). Lineage (NCBI taxonomy): Bacteria > Bacillati > Bacillota > Bacilli > Caryophanales > Paenibacillaceae > Paenibacillus > Paenibacillus sp. 2KB_22. The sequence goes on along the minus strand of NZ_JBFRHG010000002.1, from coordinate 1,759,087 downwards.
GTGATTTAACTTCACCTGGTTTTAACTGACATACATTGATGTATTGTAACTACGTTACATCGTGACGTTTATAAACTTCACGTTTGCATTTCATTCCGAAAAGGAGGGTTTGACATGACAAAACATATTCAGGCGTATTTTCGAACCGAAGACGAGGCCGAGGGAGCAAGAACTTCACTTCAGACGTTCCGTACAGAGCATTTGGAAGTAGGTCAACTCGATAGTGCGATAGGTAGAGACACGCGTGTTATGGTACCACTGGTGCCATATAATACTGCGGGTGGTGTAGGCACTAACGGAGCAATGGGTGTAGGTGCAGCCCCAGGCGTTCCAGCAAGTGAAAATGTGATCCCCGTGGTAGCCAATGTGGATCGTGACGCAGATCGTGATTCTCGTGACAGAGTGAATGAGGATGGAGACCTGCTGAATGCGGCGGATGTGTCTTCGGCCGATTATGATGATCTGCACTATGTTCTGTCTGCCAAAGTAAGGGATGAGGATTATGATGAAATTGTTCATAAGCTTCGTTCCAACCATGCCTATGTGGAAGAATTGAATTAACGTGTAGATACCTTTTGCCCTTGCACTGCTTGACTACGGAGTCGAGCAATGTGCAAGGGCTTTTAATTATAAATATATTAAAAAAACAAAATATAAAGCGCTATCATTTTTGTAATATTACTGTAATATTAGTTACATAAGCCTTTAACATAGTGGGCTTATAATAACACACATGACCCCCTTTTTTTATATATCTTTTGAGCCTGCACACCGTGTGCAGGCTATTTTTTTGGGATGAAAATGTATATGTTTTGTGTAAAGCTTACCCCTTTATATAAATTTTGCTAGAATAGAGGAATGGATTCGAATATATTAAAGCCAGTTGTTTCATAGCTAAGCTTCATTGGATGGTACATCAAGCATTTAACGTTTGGGCTCAGGCGAATGCAATCCAACGACAGCGTGTATGAGGAACACATCGCCAGAGAGATCGTCTTATTCCACATGAACAGTATAAAAGGAGTTTCAGGTTAGTCTTAAATCCTTCTAATACTCGTAGATACGCCCCCGTCCTTATACAAGGGCGGGGTAGCCGTTCTGCTTGCTCGCTGGAAACTGCAAGTTATATAGAATGCCTGGTACGAGAAATGGCACCTAAATGTTAATGCAACTGTGTTCTCATACAACTGGCTAGTGACAGATTTAAGGGGGAATTAGTTTTGAGTAAGGTTGGAAGAAATGAGTTATGCCCTTGCGGAAGCGGGAAAAAATATAAGAAATGCTGTCTGAATAAGGAGTCCTCACCCGCAGAATCTATACTGCGCCTTATATCAACGGAGCAGCCTGTCCAAGAAGCTACAGTTCAGCCTGAGAGCAAGCTGACTCTGACCAAACTGAACAGGATGGTAACGAAAGAACTGAAATGGGAACATCCGGCTCACGAACAGCTGGCCCTGGAGCTGATTGAGAACATGCGGAACCAATACGAGGGAGAGCTCATTTTGGAAGCTCTGATGTTATGGAACGGTTATTCACGCCAGACTCGCCCCACTGTGAAGAAGACAGGCTCCTTCTGTGCTGCAATTGAGTATTTGCTGTCCGAGGAATACGGCTTCAATGTCTCAAAAGCTGAAATGGCCACTAAATATGAGGTGACGACAGGTACGATCTCCCGGAAGGTCAATGAGATGTTCAGTTACATTGAAGAATACGGAATGGGCGGCGAAACGGACGAGCTAATGGTGCTGAACGGTCCAGGCACACCGAAGGACAAAGCGGAGGCTCTGCTACATAAGGCGCGGGAAGCCAGTTCTGCCAAACGCAGAATACAACTGGCGAAAACAGTGCTGGAGGTGTATCCCGACAGCTCAGATGCATATCTTATTCTGGCTGAGGAATCTGACAATGAGTCAGATGCACGGGCTTACCTCAAGGACGGAATCGCTGCTGGTGAACGCGAACTGGGTGAGTTGTTTTTTGAGAAGAACAAAGGGGACTTCTGGGGGCTTCAAGAGACTCGTCCATATATCCGGATATGTAAAAGCTACGCGGAATCTTGCTGGTTTGGTGGAGATACCCAAGAAGCGGCACAAATCCTGGAGCATATGCTGGAACTTAATACGGAAGACAATACCGGTGCACGTTACCTGCTCGCTGCTGTGTATTTGTACAGCAACCAATTGGAGCAGGCACAACAATTGATGACGAAGTATGGAAAAGGTGGCGCCTCAACTGCCTTTGCCTATGACCAGATCATTCTGGAGTATAAGAAGAATGGAATCACCTCCCAGCTCAAAAAGCTGTACAGTGTGGCTAGGGGGATGAACAAGCATGTGCCGGATTACCTGCTGGGTTTGAAACGCCTGCCGCATAACCTCCCTGATTTTGTCGGAATGGGCGATTCCAACGAAGCGATTGAATATGTTATTATGCACTCCCGTCTGTGGGCGAGCATGCCGGATCTGCTGAAGTGGATGCTTAAACAATAGAGTTATGTAGCGATTGGAGTTGGAATTCACTTGATGAATCCAGCTTCTTTCAGCCATAATTTAAGTGGTACTCCCCATCCCGTGCAGCGTGTGAGTAAAATTTTTTTAATGCTATCTTTTCATGTTAACCCTTGACTTTAGCACTGCGGTTCATTACAATCAGAAAATAATACGTTGACTATAGTCAATACAAGTCGATTTTTGAACTATATTACTGATTTGATGACGGGACCAAGTACTCCGTGCCCACATGACCAGAGAGGAATCCCCAGGCTGTAAGGATTCTCTTGATGAGCGGACGAATGACTTCCCCGAGAACAGACGGCGAACATAGCAGACATGATCTGTTGACCAGTAGCCGGCCTGCGCAGGACGTGCGTTACACGTAGAGCGGAATATCTGCTTGATCAGGGTGCACTAGGCAATCCTGAATCACCAGAGATCACCTGAACGGCTAAAGTGTCAGGTTTCCGGAATGTGGGTGGTACCACGGGTGAATGTATATTACACAATCTCTCGTCCCTTTGTTTGCTGTTTACACAGCGACAGGGCGAGGGATTTTTTTGTTATATAAGTTGATTCTAACATTTATACCATAACGGAGATTGTAGAACCAATCTGTAGAAGCGAAGCGTTCGCCTTTATCCCCGGATTTTCACATTGAAAAAAATTAATTCAAAAAATCTGGGGATAACAGCGATCAAAAGATGGTACTACAGTCGGAGAGTCCAGGTGTAACATTTCTGGATTAACTTTTACAGAAAAAAATCTATGCTGGAGGGATCAAGATGGCTTTTCAAAAACCGACGGGAACGCAGGACTTACTTCCTGGAGTTGTCGAGAAATGGCAGTACGTAGAAGAAAAAGCACGAGATCTGTGTCGACGGTTTAATTACCGCGAGATTCGTACACCGATCTTCGAACAGACTTCTTTATTTGTACGCGGTGTAGGAGAGACTACCGATATCGTTGAGAAAGAAATGTATACCTTTGATGACAAAGGCAATCGCAGCATGACTCTTCGTCCAGAGGGAACAGCCGGTGTTGTCCGTGCGTATGTAGAGAATAAAATCTACGGGGAACCGGATGTGAGCAAGATGTATTACATCGGTCCGATGTTCCGGTATGAGCGTCCGCAGGCAGGCCGTCAGCGTCAGTTCCACCAGTTTGGTGTAGAAGCCATCGGTGCGCTGGACCCGGCGATTGATGCCGAAGTTATCGCACTGGGCTACCAGTTGTGTGTAGAGCTCGGCTTGAAGGATGTTAAAGTGGAGATCAACTCCGTTGGTAATTCGACCAGCCGTGCAGAATACCGCGAGACATTACTTGGGTTCCTCAGACCGATGAAAGACAGCCTGTGCAAGGATTGTCAGTCCCGCATGGAGCGTAATCCGCTGCGTGTACTCGACTGCAAAGTCGATCAGGACAAATTCGTAGGGGCACCGTCCATATTGGATAGCTTGGATGAAGAGTCTTTGAATCACTTTGCCAAGCTACAGGCATACCTGGATGATTTCGGAGTAGATTATGCTGTGAACAATCGTCTGGTACGGGGCTTGGATTATTACACGCTAACTGCGTTTGAATTAAAAGCCCAAGGGATTGGAGCAATTGATACGGTTGGTGGCGGTGGCCGGTACAATGGTCTCGTTGGAGATATCGGCGGACCTGATCAGCCGGGCATCGGCTTCGGTATTGGATTGGAGCGTATTCAACTGATTCTAGAGCACCAAAATATTGAGGTGACTACGCTCGCTCCACTGGATGTGTACTTTGTTGCTCTGGGAGAGGCCGCTGATCGTGAAGTGAACCGACTGTTGTTCAAACTTCGTCAGTCTGGACTGTCTGGTGAACGTGATTATCTGGGTCGCAAGATGAAAGCACAGATGAAATCAGCTGATCGTTTCAAATCCCGCTATACCGCCATCCTCGGTGATGACGAGCTGGAGCGTGGTGAGATCGCCCTCAAGTCGATGGATACGGGAGAGCAACAAACTGTGAAGCTTGATGATCTGGTAGCAGCCATTCGCGAAGGTAAATAAGCACGAACTGTAACATGAAGATTAAAACTTTCGAGTACACAATTGATCCGGCAAAATTACTGAGGTTCACCGACGATTCCAATTAAGCGGAAGTTGGCGGGCCAGAGGTAACATGCCTTTTTGAATACATGGTCTACACGTAACCGGACTGTTGAAGAGCAGGTGATAACTGCCCATACAGAACGGAAATTCACATAATGAGGAGTTTGGTTATGAAAAGAAGTCATCATTGCGGCGCATTAACACCCGCACACATCGGTGAAACAGTAACATTGAACGGTTGGGTTCAAACCCGCCGTGACTTGGGGGGCGTACTTTTCATCGATCTGCGTGATCGCAGCGGAATTGTACAAGTTGTCTTTAACCCGGCTTATTCCGGTGAAGCTTTGCAAATCGCAGATCGCGTACGTAGCGAGTATGTTATCGCTGTAACGGGTAAAGTCGTTAAACGTGATGCAGAAACAGTGAACAAAAACCTGCCTACCGGCGAAATTGAAGTTCAAATCACTGAAATTGAAGTGCTGAACGCAGCCAAAACACCTCCATTCTTCATTGAAGATGGTGTTGAAGTGGATGAATCCCTTCGTTTGAAATATCGTTACCTGGACCTGCGTCGTCCGGAAATGTTCGAAACACTGAAACTGCGTTCCAAAGCTTCCAAAGTGTTCCGTGACTATCTGGATGGTGAAGAGTTCGTTGAAGTGGAAACACCAATTCTGACGAAGAGCTCCCCGGAAGGTGCACGTGATTATCTCGTACCGAGCCGTGTGCATGAAGGTGAATTCTTCGCCTTGCCACAATCCCCGCAAATCTACAAACAATTGCTGATGGTGGGTGGCGTTGAGCGTTATTATCAGATCGCTCGTTGTTTCCGGGATGAGGATCTGCGTGCAGACCGTCAACCAGAATTCACTCAAGTCGACATCGAGACTTCCTTCCTGCAACAGGATGACCTGCTGCCAATGATGGAAGAACTGATGGCCAAATTGTTGCGTGAAACAAAAGGCATTGAGCTGGAACTGCCTTTCCAACGGATTACGTATGCAGATGCAATGGGTAAATACGGTTCAGATAAGCCAGATCTGCGCTTCGGTATGGAACTGGTTGAAATGAACGATATCGTAGCGAACAGTGGTGTGAAAGTATTTGCTTCCGTCATCGAAAAAGGTGGAGAAGTGAAAGTGCTGAACGCTAAAGGCTGTGGCACATGGAGCCGTAAAGAGATCGATGATCTCGGACCATTTGCTGCACGTTACGGTGCAAAAGGTCTGGCTTGGATTCAAGTGAAAGACGGCGAGTTCAAAGGGCCAATCGTGAAGTTCTTCACGCCTGAAGAAATCGAAGCTGTCAAAGAACGCACAGGTGCTGAGGATGGCGACTTGTTGCTCTTCTCCGCAGACACGAAAAAAGTGGTTGCTGATGTACTGGGTGCATTGCGTCTGAAAATCGGCCGTCAACTCGGACTGATCGATGACAGCAAATTCAAATTCGCTTGGGTTGTGGACTTCCCACTCCTCGGATATGATGAAGATGCAAAACGTTATGTGGCAGAACATCATCCGTTCACACGTCCAAAAGACGAAGATGTACATCTGTTCGACACAGATCCGGGTGCTATTCGTGCTCAAGCCTATGACCTTGTTCTCAATGGTTATGAAGTAGGTGGCGGTTCGATGCGTATCTACAAACGTGACGTTCAGGAGAAAATGTTTGCTGCCCTGGGACTCTCTACAGAAGTAGCGAATGAGAAATTCGGTTACCTGCTGGAAGCATTTGAATACGGAACACCACCACATGGCGGAATTGCCTTTGGTCTTGACCGTTTGGTGATGTTGCTGGCAGGCCGCACAAATCTGCGTGAAACGATTGCCTTCCCGAAAACGGCAAGTGCAACGGATCTGCTGATGAATGCACCTTCCGAAGTGGATGACTCGCAATTGGAACAACTTCATATCCGCGTAGCCCGTAAACCGGTAGCGGAAAAGAAATAAAGGAGGCATCGATTCTCAATGCTCCATCAATTTTCAAGAACAGAACTTGCGATCGGACCTGAAGGTCTGGACGCATTGAAAAATAGTACAGTCGCTGTGCTCGGTATTGGCGGCGTAGGTGGAATTGCTGTAGAAGCTCTTGCCCGTAGCGGTGTGGGGCGCATCATCCTGATTGATAAAGACGTCGTGGATATCACCAACATCAACCGCCAGATTCATGCGCTGACCACGACAGTGGGACAGAAAAAAGCGGACCTGATGGTGGAACGTGTGAAACTGATCAATCCTGAATGTGATGCCATTGCATTGAATATGTTTTACACGGAAGAAACGTATGAGGAACTGTTCAAATATGAACTGGATTATGTGCTGGATGCATCCGACACGATTATCTACAAAATCCATCTCATTAAAGAGTGCCTGAAACGTAAAATTCCGATGATCTCCAGCATGGGTGCGGCGAATAAAATGGACCCAACGAAATTCCAGGTTGCGGATATTTCGAAAACAACCATGGACCCGATTGCCCGTGTTGTGCGTACTACACTTCGTAAAGACGGCATTAAAAAAGGTGTGAAAGTGGTCTTCTCGACTGAAAAGCCGATGAAACCGCGTGAGGACGTAACACAAAAAATCGTTCCCGAGAATGCTCCGGAAATTCGCAAGGCCAAACAGCCACCTGCGAGTAACTCATTCGTGCCTCCGGTAGCCGGACTGATTATGGTCAGTGTTGCGATTAAGGATTTGTTAGAAATTGCAGAGAACAAGCAGCAATAACTTGCTGCCAACGGAAGAAGCGTGGATGCCCATAAGGCATCTACGCTTTTTTGTGTGATCATACGTAAGACGGAGCGGATGGAACGTCAAACGTCTATAATAGACGAACTGCATTCCCTGAGAAATGTAAGAGTTACGTCATGTACTTCAAAGTCAAAACCGTGTATGATATTCACTGCTGCGCGAAATGATGATACATACATAATGAATTTGCGGCATATAGGTTCAACTTAACTTTTTACACGAGAACGGAGAGGACAGAAAAAGCTGGAGAAGCGTTCGCCTTTATCACCGGATTTTCCCACTGGAGAAGGAAATTCAAAAAAATCTGGGGATAACAGCGATCGGAAGATTATTCTGTCATCGGAGTGGCAAGTGTAAACATTCTTTAGTTGAATTTATATAGAGAGGGGAATAGAACGAAATGAAACACGGATGGATGGCCAGACGTCTTGGCATGGAGCCGGGAGACCAGTGGAAAAAGGAAGTTGTGGCGGGAGCCATTTCCTATTTTGCCGTAGTCTATATCGTTATGGTCAATGCTACAATACTTTCCGATGCCGGAATGCCCTTGCAGGCAGCTATGGTTGGAACCCTGCTGACATCCATTGCAGGCTGTTTGCTCATGGCATTTGGCGGAAAATCACCGATTATCGTTGTACCCGGAATGGGGATTAATGCATTTTTCACGTATACACTCGTACATTCCATGAAATTAAGCTGGCAAGAAGCGCTGGCTGTTGTAACCGTTACAGGTATACTGTTTGCCATTGTTGCGTTTACGTCACTATACAAAATGATCAGCGAAGCCATTCCCAAAAATCTGCAGCATGGTATTACGGTGGGGATTGGTTTGTTCCTCACATTTATTGGTTTGCAAAAAAGTGGAATCGTTATCGCGCATCAGACGACGTTTGTCGCGATTGGTCACTTTAATGATCCGAATGTCATTACAGCCTGCGTTACGCTGGTGCTGGCCTTGATTTTATTTATCCGTAATGTGCAAGGCGGACTTTTAATTAGTATTCTGGTCGGGACAGGCCTTGCCTATGTACTTGGGGCAGTGAACCCGGGGGAATCCGTATCAGCGATGGATGCGCTGCGTCAATATGGCGGTTTGTTTGGTGAATTGTCCTTGATGAAGCTGGCTGATGTCGCGTTCTGGATTGCGGTATTTTTGCTGCTGCTGATTGTGGTGTTCGAAAATATCGGTTTAATCACAGCTCAGACACAGATGATTGGTCGTCCGGAGCGATTCAAGGGAAGTCTGCGAGCACTATCAATTAGTACCGTGCTGGCAGGCATATTCGGAAGCAGTCCTCCAGTTGCCGCCGCCGAGACGACAGCTGGTATTGCCGCAGGTGGACGCACAGGGTTAACTCCGCTTGTTACAGCCGTGTTGTTTGGGGCAACCTTTTTCTTCATCCCGCTGCTTGGTTATATTCCAGACAGTGCGATAGCACCCATTTTGATCATTATTGGTGGCCTGATGGTGCAAGGTGTGAAAGATATGGATTTTGGTGACTTCACAGAGGCCTTCCCGGCATTTCTGATCATGGTCATGATTCCATTTACATATAGCATCGTGGACGGGATGGCGTTTGGATTTATTGCCTATCCTCTCGCGAAGCTGGCAGCAGGTCAAGGTAAACAGGTGCCTGTGGTCATGTATGGCATATCCATCCTCTTTTTAGCCAATTTTGTGCTGCATGGCATCTTGTAAAGTTGTGTTATATAACAAAAGGCAACGTCATGTAAGTTCATACGTATGATCTCTGGTGAGCAGATGGAGAACGGGAGGAACGGGAATGGAAGAACAGCAACAAGCAGAGCAGAAGGAACCGAAGGTAGGAAAAAAGGGATTTAAGGATTTCGTCAAGCTGATCGCTTCCACGAACCCGCCAAAATTGATCCTGATTCTGGCTCTCATCTTGACCTTAATTCAGACGACGGCTGGACTGATTGTGCCACTGATGACCAAAGGTCTAATTGATGGACTAACCACTTCGGCACTGAACAAATCTGTTATTTTATTGTTGCTCGGTGCATTTGTGATTCAGGCGATTGCCTCGGGCATCAGCATTTATATGTTAAATTACGCAGGACAACGTGTGGTCGCCACACTTCGCACCAAGCTGTGGAACAAGGTATTGTCGCTGCGAATGCCATATTTCGATCGCAATCGGACAGGCGATACGATGAGCCGGATTACGAATGATACAAGCCAGATCATGACATTGATTGCAGATTATCTGGTTTCCTTTGTGTCGAACATCGTTGCTGTTGTAGGTGGTGTGGCATTACTTTTTTATTTGGATTGGGTGATGTCGCTCATTATTCTGAGTCTGGTGCCACTTACGCTGTTGATCCTGTTGCCGGTGGGTAGAAAGATGTATAAAATATCGAAAAAACAGCAGGATGAGATGGCAGGTCTTACGTCCGTACTTAGCCAAGTCATCGGTGAGATCCGATTGGTAAAAGCCTACGGCACGGAGAAACAGGAAGTGGAAGCAGGGGATTCCCGGATTCGTAAAATGTTTGCTTTTGGCTTGCAGGAAGCACGCATCCTTGCACTGATCGGTCCCTTGTTTACATTTGTCATGACTGCCGTGTTGGTCGTTATTCTGGGTGTGGGGGGAATGCGCGTAGCGTCTGGCATGCTGTCACCTGGTGAACTGGTCGCGTTCATATTACTGTTGTTCCAGGTCATTATGCCAATGGGGCAATTCACAACACTATACTCCCGTTTGCAAAAAGTTGTAGGTGCAACAGAGCGTATACAAGCTATTCTTGCTGATGAGGAAGAGCCGCATCGCAGCACCAAGGTAGCTCCAAAAGGGAATGAGACAATTGCATTCCATGATGTACACTTTTCCTATGTCACAGGTGAGGAAGTGTTGCACGGAATCAATCTGACGGTACCTACACGTAAAGTGACGGCGATTGTTGGTCCAAGCGGTAGCGGTAAGTCAACACTGTTCTCTTTGATGGAGCAATTCTATATGCCCGATTCAGGCCATATTTCGTATGGGGGACAAGCGATAACGGAATATTCTTTGTCTTCTTGGCGCAGCAAGATCGGGTATGTGTCTCAGGAAAGTCCACTTATGGCGGGTACGATCAAAGACAATATCACGTACGGATTGGACCGTGAGGTCACGATGGATGAGATCCGTCGAGCTGCTGAGATGGCTTATTCTGCCGACTTTATCGACAAGTTGCCACAGGGATATGAGACGGAAGTGGGCGAGAGAGGAATCAAGTTATCCGGGGGACAACGTCAGCGGATTGCTATTGCCCGTGCCTTACTACGCAGTCCGGATATTCTCATGTTGGATGAAGCAACATCTAGTTTGGACAGTACATCAGAATACGAAGTACAGCAGGCATTGTCCAACCTGATGGAAGGCAGAACCACGATTGTAATCGCGCACCGGTTGTCCACAGTGGTGGACTCCGATCAGATTGTTGTATTGGAGCACGGACATGTTACGGGAACGGGAACTCATGCAGAGTTGATCAGTACCCATCCGGTATACCGTGAATTGGCACAGAAGCAGTTTGTGGCACAGGAAGGTCAAAATTGAAATCAGAACTAGATCAATTACTGTTTTTCAAAGATAAGGTTCAAATATAGTTTTACTTAAGACTGTTGTTCATTCGTTCAGTACGAGCGTGAGCAACGGTTTTCTTGTATGAGTTCATTCAGGTTGCTGTAGCTTTTTCCACATCAATATGATATAGTGGGTATCCTTTTGCGTCGTCAGTGATTGGCGATGCAGAGCAAAACATATTCTTAGGAGGTAACTGAAACATGTCAGACAGCTTTCAAAGTGCCTATCAAGAAGAAGAGTACAGGTTAGAGCGAACGATGGAGGAAGTGGACAGTCAGCTGGAACGACTGCAAAATATTCCGGTGTATACCGGCCACGACTTCACAGAACAAGTGCTGGAAGCCGGACGCGAAGAGCGCCGCACCGCCTTGTCCAAGAGCGCGCAGCAACCCTATTTCGGACGCTTGGATTTCGAAGAACAGGGCAGTGGTGCACGGAAACCGCTGTATATTGGCAAAATCGGCGTAGACCGCGAAGAGGTGGGAGAGCATCCGCTCGTCATCGACTGGCGTGCTCCTGTCGCCAGCCTGTTTTACTCATTTACAGGAGGCGAAGCCTCCGCTACGTATGAAGCCCCGGAAGGGCTTATTGAAGGTCTGGTGTACCTGAAACGAAACGTTGTCATTCGGCAGCGGATATTGGAACGTGTGGCGGATACATACAACCGTGACAGCGACCAGCCAGCGGTATCTGATGAATTCCTTGTTTATCGTCTGGGAGAGAACAAGGATAACAAGCTCCGTGACATCGTATCGACGATTCAGGCGGAGCAGGATCTGATCATTCGTGCGGCGAGAAACACCGCATTGATCATTCAGGGTGTGGCTGGATCCGGGAAAACAACGGTTGCCCTGCATCGGCTGGCCTTTTTGCTGTATCAGTACAAGGAGCAGGTATCTGCGGAGAAGATGGTTATTTTTGCACCCAACCACATGTTCCTGGATTACATCTCGGATGTGCTCCCGGAACTCGGAGTAGGGGACATCCAGCAGCGGACATTCCCGGATTGGGCGATGAACCTGCTGGGGCTGGAGATGCCTTTGGCGAATACGTCGGATACGCTCAACACCTGGTTCGAAACACCAGATGCACGGCCTGAATTGAATGATGATGTACCTGGACGTTACAAAGGATCGATCCGTTTCATGGAGCTTATTCGAGAGTGGCTATCGGGGATGGAAGCGGATTCCGTACCGGATATGGACTTCAGTCCATGGGATGGTAAGGTGCTTAGCAAGACGGAGATTGAGAACTGGTTCGGTGAGGAATACAAACATTATCCGCTGGCCAAACGCAAAGAACGGGTTATGGCGCGGGTTCACCGCTGGATTGAGATGGAACTTAAGAAACCGATGCCAGAAGCTGTGCGCAAAGAACGCAAGAAAAAAGGATCTACTCGTGAGAAAGCCTATGCCAAAAAATGGCCTCAATACGAGCCGCTTACTTTATACAAACAGCTGTTCAAAGCGGCAAAGGGTGGCTCAGTGCCAGCCTCGCTCGGCGGGCTTATTCCAAAATTAGTCATGAAACAAACGGCAGCAGATCTGAAGCAGGATATCGTCCGTGAAGAGGATCTGCCTGCATTGGTATACATTCATACATTGGTTCATGATATTGAGGGTTCGGAGCGGTTCGATCATGTCGTGATCGATGAAGCGCAGGACTTTTCCCCTTTTCATGTGGCGTTATTGGATCAGTTCGTCAAAGGGCACTCCTTCACCATACTGGGTGACTTGTCCCAAGGGATTCATGAGTACCGTGGTGTTCATGCGTGGGATGAGATGAGTTCTCTGTTTCCTGAGGAACAGAATGCATACTTTGCATTGACCCGAAGTTATCGTTCAACGATGGAAATTATCGACTATGCCAATACGATTCTGGAACGTGGTGTCAAGAGCGGAATTACGGCGATTCCTGTTTTCCGTAGTGGTGATCCGGTTCGGACATTGGCTTATGGAGGCGAAGGGCGGACGGCAAGTCTGGATCAGGCTTTGAAGGTGCTAACTGTCAAAGACTACCGAACGGTCTCCATCTTGACTCGTACACTGCATGAAGCAGAGGAACTTCATCGTGAATTACAGGCCGCAGGCTGGGATCTGAACCTGATCGACGGTGGCAAAAAGCAGTACACGGGGGGACACTCCGTTTTACCAGTTTATCTGTCCAAAGGGTTGGAGTTTGATGCCGTTATCGTGGCAGACGTAGATCAGAAGCATTATCTGCCGAATGCCGGTGATGCAAAGCTGTTGTACGTGGGTTGTACACGGGCCTTGCACGAATTGTGGCTCTTCCATGATGGTGATTTGCCAGAATACGCGGCTGCAACACATAATCCCGACGGCGAGTCCGTAACCATTCAGGGTTGGCCAGAGCTTGGGTGAATAAAGTTTGCTATACAAGAAAAGGCATGATGTTCATGGGATATTGTCCCATAAGCGCATGCCTTTTTCTGCTTTTGTGCAAGAATGCTTAAGCTTCCGAAAAAGAACGACGGTGGAAGTTCAGGGTTATGTTACTCTATTTCTCATTCTGGACGAGCGACGGTTCACCAGGAATATGCCAACACCAATGAGTAAACCGCCTGCCAATGCAAACCACTGAACATGTTCTCCCAGTAAAATCCAACTCGACAATACACCAAAGAATGGTGCTAGAAACAGATAGGAACTGGTTTGTGCCGGATCACTATGTTGCAGCAAATAAAACCAGAGCGAGAACTGGATGATGGAGCAAACAAGCGTTAACCAGAGCAGCACGATAACTGAGGTGGTATTCACTATAAAGTGAGTATGTTCAGTCCATACGCTCAGTAGAAGAAGTGCAGCACCTCCCGCGAGCATCTGATAGGCTGTTAAGACAAAAGTATCGTATTCATCGCCCCAGCGTTTGATGAGCAATGTAGACACGGCAAAGGAGATCGCACCAGCGAAACCAATCCAGGTTCCAGGGCTAAAACTCATCTGCCATCCAAAGGTTAACATAATCCCCATGAAACCGAGCATAACACCGATCCACTGACTGAAGCGGTAGGTCACGCTATATAAGAGTGCACTGAGGATAATGACCAGCAACGGATTGGTAAATGTAATAATGGCCGATTCGCCAGATGTAATCCAGTTCATGCTGTAATAGGCGCAGCCCATTACTCCTGCGGATTGGAACAGGCCAATGAGGATTATTTTCAACCATGACTGCCACTGGGTAGGTAATGGACGTTTGCGTAGATACCAGGCCATCAAGCTGCCTGCCAGTACATAACGTAGACCCATGAGCAGGAAAGGTGGAGCATATAACATACCGATCTTGCCGACTGGAAAAGAAGTACCCATGATTAGCGTTGTCAAAATGATCAAAATTGTATACTTCAAGGGTTGGATGGTACGGGTACCTGCGTCATGGCTGGAGTTCATAACGTCTGTCCGCTATCTACAGTAATGAGCTGCCCGGTCATGGATTGCTGTTCAAGCGCAGCACAGATCATGTGTGCGATATCCTCAGGTGAGGCAATATGCTGCAATAACACTTCTCCACCGAGACGATGCATTCGCTCCTCATTTCCAGCCCACCACCTTGTAGCAACTGCGCCAGGGACGATAGCATTCACCCGAATATGTGGTGAGAGTGCGTGCGCAAGTGATAAAGTTAGACCGTGAACTGCCGCTTTGGAGACGGCGTAAGGGAGGGATGAGCCAGAACCCGTACTGCCTGCAATGCTGCCCAGATTTACGATGGAACCCCCGCCAGCCTGTCTCATACCTTCCGTCACCGCACGAGCGCAATGAAACATGCCTTTCACATTCACATCAACCAGCTCATTCCAGACGTCATCTGTAACAGACTCCAGATCGTGCATGGGGATGTGATGCGTGATTCCAGCGTTATTTACAAGTACAGTGATCGGGCCATAGGTTTCAGTTACTGTAGTGACCATCCGCCGGACATCAAGATCATTGGCAACATTAGCTTGAACGGCGAATGCATGGCCTCCCGTATCCAAAATGTGTTGAACAGTCTCGCTTGCTGCATCTTGTGAGCGAGAATAGTTGACAGCGACCAAGGCTCCGCGTTCAGCGAGCATCTCACTTACAGCACGGCCTATACCTGTTCCACCACCTGTGATCAAAGCAACTCTATTTTTCCAGTATGTCATGCTGAACACTCCTTATCATCATCCAGTCAGAGGACTGGTTAGGGATCTACATGAATTGTAGTCCGGTTTACACATGAAGTATAATGATTGGTAATGAAGCGGATATCATTTTGAATGATGTCAGAGTGGGGGGACCATGGAGAGCGGGGATCTTAGAATATTTCAGTGTGTTGCACAGGAAGGGAATCTGACCAAAGCTGCTTCTAAACTGGGGTATGTGCAATCCAACGTAACCGCACGAATCCGGCATCTGGAAGTAGAAGTAGGTACAACGTTGTTCATTCGTCATAACCGAGGCATGACGTTATCTCCAGCCGGAGAGATGCTGTTGACTTATGCGGATAAAATTATTGGTTTGCTGAATGATGCTTCCAATGCGCTTCGGGCGACGAGCACACCATCGGGTCCAATGCGAATAGGGTCTACGCAAACCGCAGCGGCCGTGCGACTACCTGAACTTTTCGTCAGATATTATAAACAGTATCCAGATGTCTCCTTGTCACTGGTTACTGGCAATTCGCAGATGCTTATGGATCAGGTTATTGGGTATGAATTGGAGGGAGCATTTATAGGCTGTCCCTGTGAGCATCCTGATATCGTTTCTATTCCCGTATTTGATGAGGAACTATTTGTTGTCTATTCTGGTATGGGTCCTACGGATGAAGATCTTAAGAGTAAACCCATTCTTGTCTACAGCATGGGGTGTTCCTATCGTCAGATTTTGGAGGAATGGTTAGAGGTGGGTGGTGTTACCCGCCCAGTAATAATGGAATTCGGAACCCTTGAAGCGATTATCAGTGGGGTTACGTCCGGCATGGGAATTTCCTTATTACCTGAGATTGTGATTAGAAATCAGATCAAAAATGGATTACTGCTCACGCATACACTTCCCGTAGGTATGAATCGCATGATGACTCATTTTATTACTCGCAAGGATGCCTTTGTCAGCAGTGCACTTCATGCATTTATGGCTATGTTACCGCGAGAGTATGATATGATAGAGAGTGGAGAACCATCAGAAGTGTAATTGTAATCAAGGCAAGGCAATCCGTTAAGGAAGTGATGAGCAATGGATTTATTTTCGTTTCAGCAGGACTCAAAACCACAAGCCAGATTGCTTGCGGACCGCATGCGGCCAGAGCATCTGGATGAATATATTGGACAGGAACATATTATTGGACCCGGGAAATTGCTCCGGCGTGCCATTGAGGCGGATCAAATTTCGTCCATCTTGTTATACGGCCCTCCGGGATGCGGCAAGACCACCCTGGCACATATTATTTCTCAGCAAACGCAGGGACAGTTCGTTCGTCTGAATGCAGTGGAAGCTTCCGTCAAGGATGTGCGTGAAGTCATCGAACAGGCGCAAACGAACAAACAACTGTATGGAACCAAAACCATTCTGTTCCTCGATGAGGTACACCGGTTTAACAGTTCACGTCAGGATGCGCTTTTGCCAGCGGTAGAGAAGGGCACGATTATTTTTATCGGCGCGACAACAGAGAATCCCTTTCATTATGTCAATGGGGCCCTAATGAGCCGTTCAACTCTGTTCCAGCTGGAATCGCTGAACAAGGATCATTCCCTTATTGCGATGCGCAGAGCATTGAGCGATGCGGACAAAGGTCTGGGGTTCATGGAACTGCAGGCAGACGATGAGGCGCTTGAACATATTGCCACGATGGCCAATGGGGATATTCGGCGTGCGCTTAACGCACTTGAACTGGCTGCATTGACGACGCCACCGGAGAAGGATGGATCCATTCATATTACGCTTGGTGTAGCTGAAGAGTCTATTCGGCGGCCTATTGTGAAGGCCGATGAATCTACCCAGTATGATGTGCTGTCTGCTTTTCACAAGAGTATCCGGGGTTCTAGTGATGCGGCGCTGTTCTGGTTTCTATACGCGGTGGAGAAGCTCGGTATGGACCCAATGACCTTCATTCGGCGTTTGATTGCAGCAAGCAGTGAAGACATTGGACTTGCGAACCCGCAAGCCATGACCCAGGCCATTGGAGCACTTGATGCATACCGGAATAACGGTTGGCCTGAAGCCAAGCTGAACATCGCACAAGCGATTCTGTTCGCGGTCGAAAGTCCAAAATCCAATGCGGTATACACCGCCATTTCCAAAGCCATGAACGCTATTGATGAAGTGAAATCGGCAGAAGTTCCGCTTCACTTGCGAGATACGCATTATTCGGGTGCCGTGAAACTTGGACATGAGGGCTACCAATATCCGCACAATTACCCGGGGCATTATGTGAAGCAGGAATATTTACCAAAACAGCTTTCACGTAGAGTATTCTATGAGGCAACGGAGCAAGGCAACGAATCGAAGATCAGGCTGAACCAGCAGCGGCGCAGGGAATTTTAAGAACAGACAGATCATTCGGGAGATGCACACAACATGAAAGAGCTTTTGTATATAGGGGCGGGTGGATTCCTCGGAACATTAACCCGATATGCCATACAGTTAGCGATACCAACTGTCCATGGGGGGTTCCCTTGGGCGGTGCTGCTAATTAATGCAATCGGCAGTCTTTTTTTAGGGTGGTTCTTTACCATAGCTGTTCCAGGCAAAATAACACCACAACTTCGACTGGCCATTGGCACTGGTTTTACTGGCGCATTTACAACATTCTCCACGTTTACACTGGATATTGTTCGTTTATCCGAAGGGGGCGAGTGGGTCAATGCCGCCCTTTATATGATCGTAAGTCTGTTGGCAGGATTAATACTTTGTGCGTTGGGAATGAGCATCGGACAGCGTATGTTGGGAGCGCCAAGACAAGAGGGTGATGCCTCATGATCTTATGGATTGGTTTGGCGGGTGTACTGGGTGCGGTACTGCGTTTCAGTCTGGGCAAATGGGTCTCGGGCTTGCTGGGAACGGCTTTTCCATGGGGGACATGGATCATTAACATCAGTGGTTCACTATTGCTTGGGTTGTTATACGGGGGGCATCTATCTGGAATGATCTCAGATGTAATTTGGGTGATCTGGGGAACCGGTTTCTGTGGTGCGTACACCACATTCTCCACTTTTGGTTATGAAACGTTAGGACTTATGGGTCGACAACGATACGCAAGCGCGGCGCTCTACGTCGTCAGTTCGGTTGTAGTTGGGGTGTTAGCCTCCTTGGTAGGAGTCTGGTTGACTGCATAACGAACTATTTTTATTTTTTTTGCAAAGAAAGCAGGAAAAAAGCCATCCTTCATGGTATACATGAAAGACGGCTTTTTTAATAGGGATACACGGTATTGTGTATAATCCGCATTTTAATGGACAAGCTCTATTATTGCATTGCGGGTACAGGTACCTTTTGCACCTGATCGATCGTACCCCCACCCAGACAGATTTCTCCGTCGTAGAAAACAACGGCTTGTCCTGGCGTAATGGCTTTTTGCTGCTGATCAAATTGTACATCCACACTTCCATCTTCCTGCCAGGTCAGTGTAACACCTTGATCCGGCTGACGATAGCGGAATTTGGCAGTACAACGGTATGGCACATTCGGCATGTGCTCTGTACCAGCAATCCAGTTTACACCCGTTGCGGTTAGACCAGTAGAGTAGAGGCTTGCATGGGCATCGCCCTGAACAACAAGCAGTTGATTTTTCTCCAGATCCTTGTCAGCCACGAACCAGGGTTCACCATTGCCGGAACCACCAATGCCAAGACCTTGGCGCTGTCCAAGTGTGTAGTACATCAGACCGTCATGGCGGCCTTTGACTTCACCGGTCGCGATATCAACCATGTCTCCACCTTTGGCAGGCAGATAGTTACTCAGGAACTCTTTGAAATTACGCTCACCGATGAAGCAGACACCTGTACTGTCTTTTTTCTTGGCAGTATACAAGCCAGCCGCTTCTGCGATTTTGCGTACTTCCGGTTTGGGCAGATGACCAATCGGGAACATGGCTTTGGACAACTGGTTCTGATTGAGTGCGTTAAGGAAATACGTCTGATCCTTATTGTTGTCCACACCACGCAGCAGCTTGAATGTGCCATCTTCTTCAATCAGACGAGCATAGTGTCCTGTAGCTACATAATCTGCGCCGAGATCCAGAGCTTTGTTCAGGAATTCACCAAATTTGATCTCACGATTACACATGACATCCGGATTTGGCGTGCGACCCGACTTATATTCATCAAGGAAATAGGTAAATACTTTATCAAAATATTCTTTCTCGAAGTTGACAGTGTAGTAAGGAATGCCGATCTGTTCACATACGCGGCGTACATCCTCTGAATCTTCTTCAGCGGTACAGTGGCCGAACTCGTCGGTGTCATCCCAGTTTTTCATGAAAATGCCGATGACATCGTAACCTTGCTCTTTCAGCAGCAACGCGGTAACGGAAGAATCGACACCTCCGGACATGCCAACGACGACCCGTGTATTTTCAATTGTTTTGGACATCGTTATCACCATTTCTATATATAAATGTGTTTCGTTTCTTATTCTAGCATAACCGGACTCAAGATACGATACACCCGGCCAATTTTGGATAGTGTCCACCACAGACGCACATTTTGGAATATCGTCAATCTTTCTTTTCCATAAAGCATGCAGATATGTTAACATTAGCTGAGGGTTATGATCGGAATACGGAGAATTAGAAAGTTAAAAATGAGTTCTATGAATCTCTGCTGTGGACAGATCGTGAAACAAACGGTCATGGACTGCAGGATAAAATATAAAGTTTCCAATCGTTACTGAAAATTGAAAGAGGTGACTCCTTTGAAAATATCGACAAAAGGCCGTTACGGCCTCACAATCATGATGGAGCTTGCTGCCAGAACAGGCGAAGGCCCTACATCACTTAAAAGCATTGCCGAGCGCAACCAGCTTTCGGAGCATTACCTGGAGCAACTGATTGCTCCACTACGTAATGCAGGACTGGTGAAGAGCATTAGAGGTGCTTACGGCGGTTATATCCTTGCAGGTGATCCTGCAACCGTAACTGCAGGCGATGTCATCCGTGTACTGGAAGGGCCAATCTCTCCAGTAGACTTCACAGAGGAAGATGATCCGGCGAAGCGTGACCTATGGTTGCGTATCCGTGACGGCATTGCCGAAGTGTTGGATTCCACAACACTGAAAGACCTGATTACATTCCAGGATCAAGAGAAAAAAGATAGCTACATGTTCTATATTTAACAATGACTGCGCTAGCATGACATGCTAACTTACTTGAGCCCCCATTTGGGGGCTTTATCCATGCCTTAACATATGTTCATACAAAGGCTTGAGGTTGGTTAGCATTATGAGGCTGTGAAACAGATATCGTAACAGCAAAATAAGATAATTTAACATATAACGGGGTGGAGATAAATGAAACGAATTTATTTGGATCACGCCGCATCGACACCTATGCATCCACAAGTCGCAGAAGCGATGATGAACGTCATGACAGGACAATATGGCAATGCATCAAGTATTCATGCCTTTGGGCGTGAAGCCAAACGGACTGTCAGCGGAGCAAGGGATGTCATTGCGGCGTCTTTGGGCTGTTTCCCGGACGAATTGGTATTTACCGGTGGCGGTACGGAGAGCGACAATCTGGCCATTTTCGGAGCAGTCTCAACAAGGCAGGATAAGGGGAAACATATCATTACGACCGCCATTGAGCACCATGCTGTTTTGCATACGTGTCAAGAATTGGAGCGGCAAGGTTATGAAGTAACCTATCTATCTGTGGATCATCAAGGACGAATAAATCTGGACGAGTTGCAAGAGGCCATTCGGCCGGATACGGTGCTGATTACCATGATGTATGCCAACAATGAAGTGGGCACTATTCAGCCGATACGTGAGGTCGGTGAGCTTGCACGTAAGCATAATATTCTGTTCCATACCGATGCAGTTCAGGCTCTGGGCAGCCAGGATATTTATTGTAAGGAATTGCCTGTGGACCTGATCAGCTTTTCAGCGCATAAAATTAATGGACCTCAGGGTGTGGGTGTACTCTATGTACGGAGAGGAATTGTGCTGGAAGCAAGAGCTCACGGTGGGTTGCAAGAGCGTCAGCGGCGAGCTGGTACGGAAAATATCGCAGGTATTACCGGATTTGCCGAGGCTCTCAAGATTGCATCAGCACAAAAGGAGACGCATCGTCAGCATGATTTGGAATTGCGCAACCTTTTGTTGGAACAGCTTGAAATCCATGTGGGGACGGAGCACTTTCATGTGAATGGACACGCGGAGCATACGCTGCCGAACATCCTGAATATCAGCTTTCCGGAAGTGTCCACAGAGACAATGTTAATGAATCTGGATATGGAAGGGATTGCTGTTGCAAGCGGTTCGGCCTGCACTTCCGGTTCACTTGAAGTCTCTCATGTGCTCAAAGCGATGAAACTGCCTGAAACATTTTTACACTCTGCGATTCGATTTAGCTGGGGATTGGGTAATACTACGGAAGAAATCATGATAACCGCCGAAAAAATTGGAACCATTCTTGGACGACTGCGTAATAGACCCTAAGGGGAACTTTACACATGGAACAAAAGGAGGGAAGAAGTTCCATTTCATCGGTTGGATAGAAGCGGTTTTGATGATCGGCGTCTGATTGCCACTCATCAACTTTGGGCATACCTAGCAATAGCGCCGCGCCTATTTAATGATAAGAAGATGAGGGGGACCCAGCGATGAAGCTTCAGGAAATGATCGGACTTGCCGTTTTTGATGTTGAGGACGGGAAGCAGGTCGGTAAAATCCAGGATTTCATTGTGAATGATGATTGGGAGATCGAAGGCATTGAGCTTGAGAACAAAGGTCTGTTTACCAATCATGTCAAAATCGTGCAGTGGCAAGATATCGTTGCCTACGGCGAAGATGCCGTCATGATCCGTAATCAACAGGCTGTCCGCAAGACGGGAGCCGACGACATAAAATACACGTACCTCCTCGGTCGGTCTAAATTGAAGGAGATGTCCGTGCTCACCGAAGAAGGTTTGCTGCTTGGGCGTGTCTCCGATGTTTATTTTGACCAAGAGTTGGGAAATACAATAATAGGGATTGAAATTACGGACGGTTTTGTGTCCGATCTGATCGAGGGCCGCAAATGGCTGCCATGTACAAGCGATATGTCCATCGGGGAAAGTGCCATCATGGTGCCGTCTCTGAGTGAACAACGCTTGGAAAATGCCATTCATTCTGTTAATGGATAGGTGAATGAATTATGAAATGTCCAAACTGTAGTTCCAAAGATATCGGGAAAATTGGTTCCCACCAGTTTTATTGCTGGGGATGCTTTATCGAATTAACGGTGAACGGTGAGAAAATGTCTGTATATCAGGTGGAAGAAGACGGTACGCTGAGCTCCCTGGATGATCTGTTTTTCGGGGACGAGCTGCCACAAGACTTCCCTCATCTTCACGCTTCTTCTTAATAAGCAGAATAACTTCCTCTATATGCGGTTTCATGACAATGCATGTCATGGGATGCTGTCGTTATATGTTGGCAGATGTATATAGATGTGGTTACATAATGGTTCGGGTAGCACATGAATGATTATATGCTACTCTGTACTGCAAAATGCGCTTCCTTCTCTGATGAAGGAGGCGTTTTTTGGTTTAAGAAAAAATGTTCGGATTGCTCCTTCCACTTCTGCGCTGTGTTAATAAATATTACCTTTCCTACATATACTGACTCTCAGAGCCAGTCCAAAAGGAGAGATACAAGTGGAGCAATTAACCAAAAACAAGCTGTTCCGTTACGCGATCTGGCTGCTGCTCGGATTGATTATTCTATATTTTATCTGGTTGCTGCGGCCTTTACTGCTTCATATATATGCTTTCCTGAAAACAGTGCTGGCACCCTTTATCGTAGCCCTTATCATATCCTATGTACTTAATCCGATTGTCAGCATGCTAGGAGGGCGCAAGGTGCCGCGCACGATTGCGGTACTGCTCATATATGCCTTTTTCCTGACCTGCATCGGTGTCATTCTGATGAATGTGATTCCGGTATTGATTGAGCAGCTGGAGGAACTCAATGAACATATGCCGGAGCTGTCCATGCGTGCCCAGAGCCTGATGAACAATATGGATCACAAATTAATGCCGCCAAGTGTGCGAACAGGCATGAACAGTTGGTTCTTTCAGATGGAGGATCGACTAACTCAGGGCATTACCGTACTAATGGACAATATCGGGGCGACCATTAATGTGTTATTCAATGTGTTCATCGTGCCATTTCTGATATTTTATATGTTAAAAGACTTTGAGGTGTTTGAGCGCACCATTGTGGCATATCTTCCGCGTTCACGCCGTAAAGCGATTGTCTCCGTGATGAAAGAGATTGATACTGCACTGGGGAACTACATTCGGGGCCAGTTTATTGTCTGTGTCATTGTTGGCATCTTTGCCTATATTGGTTATATCGTCATTGATATGCCGTATGCCCTGCTGCTTGCAAGTATTGTAGCTGTGTTTAATATTGTGCCTTACTTGGGGCCGTTCCTTGGTGCTGCTCCTGCTGTGGTTATGGCATCAACCGTATCTTTTAAAATGGTGCTGCTTGTTGTCATTGTGAACACATTGTGCCAAGTGCTGGAGAGTAACGTTATTTCTCCTCAGGTGGTGGGACGTACGTTGCATCTGCACCCACTGTCAATAATATTTGCCCTGCTCGTCGGAGGCGAACTGGCAGGCATTGTAGGTTTAATTCTAGCAGTACCCGTTTTTGCCGTACTGAAGGTAATTGTGCAACACTTTTTCGCCTATTACATCAAACGAAGGATCGACTAATTAGGAGGGGGAAAACATCAGCTAGCCCGCGTTGACACCCGCTTATGCTACCGATATAATGAGTGTGTATGTTTAGAACATGAAATCGATGATGAAATAAAGTACGCCGAGGGTTCCTTTCCTCAGAGAATAGACTTCTTCGGATCAGGGTGAGCCTGAACTGATGGCTGGAAGAGTCTTGAAAGTTGAAACGGCGGAAAGCTAATTTCGGAGTGCAGGACAACCCTGCCGGGAGCGACCGTTATTTCGCATGAACGAGGAGATTGTTTGTTTGTCCGCGCAGCAAGGGATGAACAGCAATAACCAGGGTGGTACCGCGATAACATCGTCCCTGATTATTCAGGGGCGTTTTTTGTGTTTATTTTTACCAAAACAATGTTGACCAACCGGAGCGAATACGCAACGGACTATTATAATTTAATGGGGGCATCCAGTATGAAAGCCAGTGAAATCCGGTCCAAATGGATAGAGTTTTTTGCAAGTAAAGGTCACAAAATCGAGCCGAGCGCATCGCTCGTGCCTCACAACGATCCTTCCCTTCTATGGATCAATGCAGGTATGGCGCCGCTCAAGCCTTATTTTGACGGACGTGAGAAGCCGGAGAACCCGCGTCTTGCGAACTCCCAGAAGTGTATCCGTACCAATGATATCGAGAATGTCGGCAAAACGCGTCGTCACCATACATTCTTCGAAATGCTCGGCAACTTCTCTATTGGAGATTACTTCAAGGAAGAGACCGTAACATGGGCGTGGGAGTTCCTGACCAGCAAAGAGTGGATCGGTTTTGATCCGGAGCGCCTGTCCGTAACGGTATATCCGGAAGATGAGGAAGCATTCAAACTGTGGAACGAAAAAGTGGGACTGCCTGCTGAGCGTATCATTAAATTGGATGAAAACTTCTGGGATATCGGCGAAGGCCCATGTGGACCTTGTACCGAGATCTTCTATGACCGCGGCGAAGCTTACGGTAACGACATGAGTGATCCTGAGATGTATCCAGGTGGGGAAAACGAACGTTATCTGGAAGTATGGAATCTGGTATTCTCCCAGTTCAACCATAACAAGGACGGCAGTTATACACCTCTTCCTAACAAAAACATTGATACAGGTGCAGGTTTGGAGCGTTTTGCTTCCATTCTGCAAAATGTGGATTCCAACTTCGACACAGACCTGTTCCAACCGATGATTCAAAGAACAGCCGCTCTTGCCGGTGTGAAATATAACGACAGTGTCGAAATCGATGTTGCACTGAAAGTCATTGCCGATCATATCCGTACCGTTGCCTTTGCAGTAGGTGATGGCGTTCTGCCAAGTAATGAAGGACGTGGATATGTTATCCGCCGTTTGCTCCGTCGTGCAGTTCGTTATGGAAAAGTCCTTGGACTTGACCGTCCATTCCTGTATGAACTGACTACAACCGTTGGTGAAGTGATGGGCATGTACTACCCTGAGGTCGTAGACAAACAAGAGTTTATCGCCAAAGTGATTAAAACCGAAGAAGAGCGTTTCCACGAGACACTCACAGATGGTTTGGCTATTCTGGCTGATATCAGCGGCACAGCCCAATCCGAAGGACGCACGGTTATTAGCGGACCTGAAGCTTTCAAACTGTATGATACGTACGGTTTCCCGTTTGACCTGACAGAGGATTATGCTGCAGAGCATGGTCTGACTGTGGATCGTGAAGGGTTTGATGCTTCCATGCAGAAGCAACGTGAGCTTGGACGTGCTGGGCGTCAAGAGAGCGAGAGCATGAAAGTTCAAGGTGGACCACTTGCTGAGCTCGAGGTTAAAAGCGAGTTTGTTGGTTATACTGACCTGTTGACGGAAGCAAAAGTGGTAGCCATCGTAACTGGTGACGCCCTTGTTGAAACCGTAGGCGAAGGACAAACGTGTCAGGTTGTTCTGGACAAGACTCCGTTCTACGCGGAAAGTGGCGGCCAAGTGAGTGATCAGGGCTTGCTGCGTGGTGCTAGTGTAACAGCAAAAGTACAAGGTTTGTTCAAAGCTCCACTCGGACAACACGTACATCTGGTGACTGTAGAGTCCGGTGAACTGCGTGTAGGCGATGTGATTAACGCTGAAGTGGATGCAGCCAAACGTGGCGACATTATCAAAAACCATACGGCAACACACTTGCTGCACAAGGCACTCAAAGATGTGCTTGGCACACACGTAAACCAGGCAGGATCGCTCGTAGAACCACAGCGTCTACGGTTTGACTTCTCTCACTTCGGCAGCATCACGCCGGAAGAGTTGACAGAGATTGAGCGTCAGGTGAACGAGCAGATCTGGAATCGTCTGAACGTGAACATCGAGCTGAAAGCTATTGATGAAGCCAAAGAAATGGGTGCGATGGCCCTGTTTGGCGAAAAATATGGAGATATTGTACGTGTTGTTCAAGTCGGAGACTACAGTTTGGAACTTTGTGGCGGCTGTCACGTAAATAATACTTCAGAGATTGGAATCTTCAAACTGGTGAGCGAGAGCGGAATCGGCTCCGGCGTTCGTCGGATCGAAGCTGTAACTGGCCGTGGCGCATATCTGTATGTGGAAAGCCAGTTGGAACTGCTCAAGCAATCAGCAGCACTGCTCAAAGCAAATGTGGCTGATGTACCTAAACGGATTGAAGGTCTGAACCTGCAACTGAAAGAAGCAGCAAGAGAGACTGAATCCCTGCAAAGCAAGCTGAGTGCCATGGAAGCTGGTCAATTGACCGATCAAGTGGTACAAGCAGGAAATACGCAATTGCTGGCAGCACGCGTAGATGCTCCGAACATGGATGCACTGCGTACAGTGGCAGATGAGTTGAAAGTGAAATTGCCTAATGCGGTACTCGTATTGGGTGCTCCAGCGGACGGCAAAGTGAATTTTGTTGTAGCTGTACCTGCTGAACAAGTAAAACAAGGACTGCACGCAGGTAAAATCGTCAAAGAAGTCGCAGCAGTATGCGGCGGCGGTGGCGGTGGACGTCCAGATATGGCGCAAGCCGGAGGCAAGGATGCTACCAAGCTGGATGAAGCGCTGAAACTGGCGGTTTCATTGGTTAGCGGGCATACTGCATAATCCATTGAGCAGTTTATCATCGTCAAAATATAAATCGAAATGGTTCTGTTCGTTTGTATTTTGTACCTGAGAACGTCTGAAATCCAATGATGCAGTATGCTGAAGCCAGTAAAGGACAAGCAAAAAACACAATTGCCTTATCCTTTGTTTACTTGTGGCAGTCAGAATATGTTATTATATAAACAGAAATCAATTCGGCAGGACATGGTCCCCATGTTCATGCAGGAGCGAGGTGTCATCAATGGACTCCATGGATAAGACGGTTAAATTTAATGTGAAAGGTGACGAACAGGAAGCATCATCCAAAGAGATTCTTCTCACGGTATATGATGCATTGGTCGATAAGGAGTATAATCCGATCAACCAGATTGTTGGGTATCTGATTTCAGGAGACCCGGCATACATTCCTCGTCACAACAACGCACGTAGTCTGGTCCGTAAGAAGGAGCGCGATGAGCTGATTGAAGAGCTTGTACGTTCCTATCTGGCCAATCACCGGTAATGTACGCCGCTTCCGCTGTGTTGCAGCCATGCAGGCAGCGGGAAATGAACCGACAGAAGACAGCCTGAAGCTTGATAAGGCGATGTTGAATCGACCTGAGCAGGCCCAGGATGGGAGAGCATGGATGAAAATATTAGGTTTGGACTATGGGGACCGAAGAATCGGAGTTGCCGCGAGTGACGCCTTCGGTTGGACTGCCCAGGGATTGGAAGTACTTGAACGCCGCCGTGATGAAGGCGAGTTCGCTCGGATTGCCGAACTTGTGCGTGAGCATGAGATTAGTGAGATCGTAGTCGGACTTCCCAAAAACATGAACGGCACCGTAGGACCGCGCGGTGAGATATGCATTGCTTTTGCCGATCGCCTGCGGGATGAACTGAATTTACCTGTTCACCTTTGGGATGAACGACTGACAACCATGGCAGCAGAACGTACGCTGATTGAAGCGGATGTCAGTCGGAAAAAACGCAAACAGGTTGTGGACAAAATGGCCGCAAGCTTGATTTTGCAAAATTATTTGGATGCCAATAGTAGAAGGTGAGGGGGATCAACAATGGCTGAAGATCAACTGGGTATGGAAGAAGAAGCGGAAATTATTTACATTGCGGATGACGAGGGTAATGAAGAGGAATTCGAAGTCATCATGAAGTTTGAAGTAGACGGTTCGGAGGCCAAGTACATGATGGTTGCTCCGGTTGAACCTGAAGATGGCGAAACGGATGTATATGCATTCCGTTATGAAGAAGAGGGCGACGATATCAAACTTTTCGTTATCCAAGATGATGCCGAGTGGGATATCGTCGAGGAGACGTTTAATACATTTCTTGCTGAAGATGAAGAGGAAGCGAACTAAATGACGGAATATAGCCGCAAAGACCTGAAATGGACAGATTCACTGCGTCTGGCATTCGGTGCTCATGTTGAGCTCGAGGAAGAGAACGGTAAATCACAACCGTATGACTTGTTGGCTGAGTTCGAAGTGAACGGTCAACAGTACGCGGTGCTCCGCAGTTCGTTGCGACCTTATGACGAGGTTGAACTTCTGCGGGTATCACCTGGAAGTGAAGGCCAGATCATGCCAGAGTTAGTTACGATCGACGATGATGATGAGTGGGAGAACATCTCTGAACTGTATGATGAATGTACACTCCCCATTGACGAAGATTAATCAGCTTCAAATTGAAGAAACCGGGAGGGCGGAGAAGTCCGCTCTTTTTGGTTGTGTAAAGGAGTTGTTTCTTTTTTGAAAGGGAAAGCAATAGTAGTCATACTGCTTATCATTGTAGTTCTTGCCGGAGGCGCAGGCGGTTACGTATGGAGTATGATGCGTCCTGTGGAAGCTTCTACAGAACCGGTCGTATTCGAGATTAAGAGCGGATCGGGAACTTCAAAAATCGCGGATCAGCTTCAAGAAGAAGGCCTCATTCGAAGTGGGTTAACCTTCAAAGGGTATTTAAAGTGGAAAAAACTAGGGTCTAATTTCATGGCGGGTACATATTCTATGAATCCTGGCGTGACATATGATGAGATTGTTAGCAAGCTGAGTAGTGGTGAAGTAGTACCGGAGGAAATGGTGAAATTTACGATTCCGGAGGGTTATACTGTTCTGCAAATGGCGGGTAAGCTTTCTTATGAGCATGTTGTCGATCGGGATGAATTCATCAAGCTGGCCAATGATCCTTCGGCCTTCGATGTAGATATCCTCAAAGATATTCCAGTGGATGAAGAACTTCGCTACGTATTGGAAGGGTACCTGTTCCCGGAGACCTACGAGCTGAAAAAGGGAAGTTCCGCGCATGATGTGATGCAACGGATGCTGGAAGAATTCCAGACCAAGATCAATTCTATCCCGGATTTGGAAGCCAAGCTCCAAGAGAAGAATCTTTCACTGCACGAGCTGCTGACCATTGCTTCACTGGTGGAGAAAGAAGTTGTAGTGGACGAGGAACGTGCTCTGGTTGCAGGTGTAATCTACAATCGGATCAATCAGGATATGAAGCTGGAGATCGATGCTACCGTGCAATATCTGCTCGACAGGCCAAAGGAGCGATTGTTCTACAAGGATCTGAAGGTGAAAAGTCCTTATAATACGTATCTGAATAAAGGCTTGCCACCTGGTCCAATTGCCAGTCCAAGTCTTCCGTCCATTGAAGCAGCGCTAAATCCGGAAGCTTCGGAGTATCTGTTCTATGTGACGAAAAAGGACGGCTCGTCTGGACATCTATTTGCCAAAACGTATAAGGAACACCAGCAAAATATAGCCAAAAGTAAGGCTGCGCAATAAGCGGAGGGGATTATATGAGTAAGAAACATGAACTGCTCGTTACAGCAGCGAATGTGAAAGAGGCAGAAGTGCTGCTCCAGGCTGGAGCAGATGCTCTGGTCATTGGAGATGATCGATTCGGCATGCGTCTTCCAGGTAGCTTCAGCGTGGAGGAGACAGCAGAGGTGGTTGCCATTGCAGCCAAACATCAGGCGCGTGTATATGTATCCATGACTAATCTGATGTCCAACGAGCTGTTGAAAGAATTGCCTGAGTATGTTCAAGCACTTGGCAGAATCGGTATTGATGGTGTGGAATTTAATGATCCATCCGTATTGGCTGCGATTAAGGAGTACGCTCCACACGTGAAGCTGCACTGGAATGCGGAGATGACTTCAACGAATTATGCAACGGCCAACTATTGGGGAACCAAGGGAGCGAGTCGCGTTGTGCTTGCCCGTGAGTTGAATATGGACGAGTTGACGGAAATGGTTCCTTTTCTGAAGGTGGAAGCGCAGGTTCAGGTGCATGGCATGACGAATATATATCATTCCAAGCGCAGTCTGGTGCAAAGTTATATGGCTCATCAAGGACGGCCAGTCGAGGGACATCTAGGGAAAGAACGTGGATTGTTCCTGATCGAGGCTGAACGCCGGGATGAGAAATTCCCGATCTATGAGGACATGAATGGCACGCACATTATGAGTTCGGAGGATATATGTATCCTCGAGGATCTTCATCTGTTGATGGAGGCGGGTGTGCACAGTTTCAAAATTGAAGGTATCTTAAAATCACTAGCCTACAATGAAGCTGTTGTACGTGCATATCGGACAGCGATTGACAGTTATGTTGCCGATGCTGATGCATATGCGTTCTCTGAAGAGTGGCTCAATGAGGTGCGGGAGTTACAGGACCCAGAACGTGAAATGTCATTTGGATTTTTCTATAAAGAACAAGTGTATTAATAGACGAGGTGAACAGAATGGAAACAGTGGCGGTACAGCGGAAGTTCTCGGGTAAACGTAACCGTCTGGACAAACCGGAGCTGTTAGCTCCGGCGGGTAATCTGGAAAAACTGAAATTTGCGATCCATTACGGTGCAGATGCCGTATATATCGGTGGGCAGGCCTATGGACTGCGTTCCAACGCGGATAACTTCAGCTTTGAAGAGATGCGTGAAGGTGTAGAGTTTGCCAAGAAGTATGGAGCCAAAGTGTTCGTAGCGACGAACATCTATGCACATAATGAGGATATTGAGGGTATCGAAACATACCTGCAAAACCTCTATAATGCGGGAATCTCTGCGATCATCGTAGCTGATCCAGCTATTATTGAAGTAGCCCTACGTGCTGTGCCAGGTCTTGAGGTACATCTGAGTACGCAACAATCCACACTCAACTGGCAAGCTGTGAAGTTCTGGAAAGATGAAGGACTTCCACGGGTTGTTCTTGGACGTGAGACCAGCTTCGAAGAGATTGAAGAGATCAAGGCAAATGTGGACATTGAAATTGAAGCCTTTATTCACGGGGCGATGTGTTCCTCGTATTCCGGACGTTGCGTGCTCTCCAACCATTTTACGGATCGGGACTCCAACCGGGGCGGCTGTTGCCAGTCTTGCCGCTGGAAGTATGATTTGTTTGAAGATGTGAGAGAAGATACGGTGTGGGTTAGCGAAGAGGACTTGCAGATGAAGGCACCTGCGCCATTCAAACTGGGTGAGAACCAGCTTCCCCTGTTCCAGGAACAGGATAATTCATTCTCCATGGGATCAAAGGATCTGTGCATGATTGGCCATATTCCCGAGTTGATTGATGTGGGTGTGGACAGTTTCAAGATCGAGGGACGTATGAAATCGATTCACTACGTGGCAACCGTGGTTAACGTATACCGTCAAGCCATCGATGCCTATATGGCAGATCCGGAGAATTATGTTCTGAAACCTGAATGGGTTGAAGAAATGAACAAAGCGGCGAATCGCCCGCTGAATACCGGATTTTTCTATGATACACCAGACCATGAAGATCATATCTATGAACCGGAAGAAAAGGCTGTGCCTTTTGACTTCGCTGGATTGGTCATGGGGTATGATGCTGAAACAGGCATGGCAACCATTCAACAGCGCAATCACTTCAAACCAGGACAGGAAATCGAATTTTTTGGTCCGGGTGGTCACTTTTTCAAACAGGTGGTCGGCGAAATACAGGATGAAGAAGGCAATGTTCTAGATGCTGCTCGTCACCCTTTGCAACTGGTTAAAATGAAAGTGGATCAGCCGGTTTCGTATTTTGATATGATGAGAAAAAAGAAGTAGGCTCAAATACCTACAATGTGCCAATATTGTATTATGATTTAACAAAATAGTGTTATGAAATCAACATGTAGGGCCTCCGTTTATCGGCATATGGGGGTCTTTTTTTTATAGAAAAATAGGAATAAAGTTGTAAAATATTTCTGGGATATGAAAGGGGAACGAAGAAAGCTGTCGAATACTACATATTTATAGGGGAGAGAAAGAAAAATCCAACAAGTAAATAACTGGCAGGTGAATGGGAATGGTTCAAAAGAAGCAGAAAGACAGTGGGGAGCAAGTGACAAAATCCGATCAGGTTAACCCTGAGCAGGTTCAGAAAGTAAAGAAAGAAAAAGTAGGTAAAAGTAAAATTACAGGGAATGGGAAAAAATTACTTAAGTTTGACCGTAGTAAATTAAAGCTGGGCTGGATCAAGACCGATTGGGTAAAAAAACAATTCAAAAACCGGGATTGGAAAAACCTTGGAGGGTCTTCTTTCAAACAAATTAGGAAGGCAAATCCGGTTAAATCCGTAGGGGTTAAACTGTTCTTGATCTTTTTTGCGGGGATCATGATTTTTGTAGTGAGTTTAGGTCTATTATCCTATTCAAAAGCCAAGGGTACGATAGAGAAAAATGCTTCGCGTGCCAATCAGGAGACCATTGATCAGACCAAACAAAAAATGGACATCATTTTGGAGAGATTTGTGGATACATCCACACAGATTTTCTTTGATCCAGAGATGCAGTCCTTGCTACAAAAAATGTCAGATAAGAATCTGACTGCGTATGATACATTCGTAAATTCAAGTTCGATCAACAAACAATTGTCCAATATTGCATTTACGAATAAATCCATGGAAGCGATTTATTTGGTACCTACGGACGATACGAAGTCCATTATGGGTACCGGTAGCAACAGTTCATCCATGGGCAGCATTCGCCAGGAAGCATGGTACAGTGAGTTGATTGAGGCGGGCGGTTATCGCTGGCTTCCAACAGAGATTAAGGAAGATGGCTCAACGCCAACATTCAAAATTGCACGTTCCATGAAAAACCTGCAAGGTACTACTCAGTCGTATGTTCTGGTTATTGAACTGAAACTGGAAGTTTTGGAGGAACAATTGAAATCGCTTGATCTGGGTCCGGGAGCTGTTCTTCAACTGATCGCTCCGGATAATAAAGTGGTGGCATCCTCCATCTCGGATGGTACGGGACAAGATACAGAGCTTGCATTTGTCAAAGAGTTGACCGAACCAGCAGGTAGTACGAATACGGAGTATATGGTAGATGGCAAATCTACGGAAATGCTGGCTGTATATAGCACGATGGATACATCCAATTGGAAACTAGTTGGTATGATACCTACCTCTGTTTTGGTTCAGGATGCAAAAGGCATTCTGACTCTGACCCTGTGGATGGCGCTGATTGATGCGGGGATTGCAGTATTGATCGGGGTTTGGATGGTGCGTATGATCGCTCGTCCACTCGGCAAATTGAAAGACCTGATGCAGGAAGGTTCTAAAGGTAATCTTAAAGTTCGTACACCATACAGCTCCCAAGATGAAATCGGTCAGCTCTCAACCGCCTTCAATCTGATGATGGAGCAGATCACGAAGCTGGTTGAACAAACGAATCGTTCTGCGCAGGAAGTATTGGATACGGCCTCTGAGCTGAGCAGTGCATCCAAGAAAACGGCTGTATCTGCCTCGGAGATCGCCGTAGCTACAGAAGAGATCGCAGGCGGTGCAGGCAGTTTGGCGACCGAAGCGGAACGTGGTAATGAATTAACTGACAATATCTCTCGTCAGATGCAGAGTGTAATTGCTGCTAATGAACAGATGGGTGATTCTGCTCGTCATGTAGAGAAGTCCAGTCAGACAGGAACACAACATCTGAACCAGTTGATGACCAAAACCCAGAAGACAGAAGAAATGATTGGTGCACTGGTGAATAAAGTTGATTCGCTGAAAGAGAGTACGTCTTCTGTTCTGAAAGTGCTTGAAGTGCTGCAAAACATAACGAAACAGACGAATATCCTTTCCCTGAATGCGACCATTGAAGCAGCACGTGCCGGTGCAGCCGGACGCGGATTCATGGTGGTGGCTGATGAGGTTCGTCAGCTTGCGGCTCAATCCAGACAATCCATTGAGATGGTTGGAGAGATCACTGACAAAATCATGACCGAAATGAATGAGACCGTGGATGCTTTGTCTGCAGCCTATCCGTTATTCAAGGAACAGATGGATGCGGTTAAAGATACCAACGTCATCTTCGCTTCCGTACAGGAACAGATGGGGGCATTTGTGGAACGTTTGGGCATGGTGACAGGTTCTATTGGAGATTTGAACAAATCTCAAGGTACGTTGTCTGAAGCCATGAGCAATGTCAGCGCTGTAGCTGAAGAATCTTCTGCAACGTCCCAAGAAGTAGCTTCCTTGAGCAGTGAACAGCAAAATATCAGTAACCAGCTGGTAAATCTGTCTGGCAAACTGGAGAATGTGTCCACTGAACTGAAAGAAACCTTGTCACGCTTTACGGTGTAACAAGCCAACATTGAAATGAGGAGAACCTGTCCCGTACATGGGACAGGTTTTCTTTTGGTTTACCGGATAATTCCAAGCCTTATCAGCAATAATATGTCAAAACGACAAAAGGTGAGATTTGGATGCATCTCCTTGCGAAACGGCGAATCTATATAACTTGTATTCTTCTAACTCTTGTCTTTGGATTGCTTATATTGCGATTGGGATGGGTCCAGATCGTTCAGGTGAATCAGACCATGCCTGGATTTCACCGAACGGTACGTGAAATGTCCGTATTGCAGCGTGAACGCGGGGTGATGCTTGATACGGGCCGGGGGCAATTTACAGATTACAAGGGTGAGGCGTTGACCGGTAAGCTGCAATGGGGCTTAGTTCTTTTTCCACAGGCAGTGCCATTAGAGAAACTACGCAAGCAAGGAGCATTAGAAGGCTCAGAGATGACACAGTTGGCAGCTATATTACATACCGATCTGAATCAATTGAAGAAGGAATGGAATCAGGAAAGTGTACCTCATTTCTGGACAGCAGGTGCAACTCAGCCTGTTCATTTGACCCCTGCTCAGGTGGAGCGCCTACGTAGTTTGCACCTGCAAGGAGCTGGCATCTATCCAATGATGACACGGTATCTTCAGGGGCAGACGGGAATGCAGTGGATGGGATATCTGGCTGAACAGCCTGAGTTCTCCAAAGTTCTAACTGGGCATCGAGATGAAGTGAAACAGCCATTTGCCATGAAATCAGGGGCAGCTGGACTGGAGAGGACACTCGAACCCCTGTTGAGGGGAATTGGTCCTACGCTTGTATCACGTATGGTCTCGGGTGGTGGGGAGATTATCCCTGATCTTCAGCCGCACGTCATTGCACCGGCTAATAGCCATTATCCTTTACGTGTAGAAACCACTGTGGATGCCGGGTTGCAGCGTGGGTTGGAGCAGTTGACAGAAGAATCTGGATTACAAGAAGGGGCCGTTGTTGTGTTAGATGCGGCTAACGCAGATGTTCGCGCCATGATCTCCCGCCCTTTCTATCAGCCACAACATGTGGACCCCA
The DNA here is from genome assembly GCF_052115745.1 of Paenibacillus sp. 2KB_22. Lineage (NCBI taxonomy): Bacteria > Bacillati > Bacillota > Bacilli > Caryophanales > Paenibacillaceae > Paenibacillus > Paenibacillus sp. 2KB_22. Next base: position 1,723,551 of record NZ_JBFRHG010000002.1, on the reverse strand, counting down.
AGCAATCGGCCTGGGGAAATCGTGCAGTACAGGGAGCCGTCCCGGGTTCCATTTTCAAAATTGTCACTGCGGTTGCTGCGTTGGAATACCATGCGGTTTCTCATGAAGAAGAATTTCATTGTGGTGGTGAGTATGGAAAGTATGGTTTGTCCTGCTGGAAAGAGCATGGGCATGGAAACCTGAGTCTGGAACAGGGCTTCGCGGAGTCTTGCAACATCGTATTCGCGGAAACGGCGCGCAGGCTTAGTATGGAGCAACTGGAGAACACGGCAGATCGTCTGGGACTGGCACGTCCTGTTGGTTGGGAGGGGAAACAGATGGCCGGGATGCCCGTGTTACGACATTTTGATCATGAAGATTACGGACGTGTGCGAACAGAGGCTGTTTCTTCTGGTGATGAAGGTGCGAAAATACAGACAGCCATCGGTCAGCGAGACGTCTTGGTCACACCGCTGCAAGCCGCCAATCTGATCGTGACACTGTTACATGATGGAAAGGTTAGTGCCCCACGCCTCGTTGAACGGATCCGATATGCGGATGGTGGCATCATGTTGGAGATGCCCTTGCATGATTCACCTTCAGCCGCAGGACAGATTGCTCCCGCAACTGCGCATAAACTGTTATCCTGGATGAATAAGGTAGTCCGTGAGGGAACAGGAAAATCCCTGCAGCGTGCTCGGTGGCATGTTGCAGGGAAATCAGGTACAGCTCAGGTACAGAAACATGGGGAGAAGCGTAATCATCAATGGTTCATCGGTTATGGACCGATAGAAGAACCCAAGTACGCCGTAGCTGTTCTTGTTCAGAATGTCTCTCCAGACAGCCATCATCAGGCGACAGCTCTCTTCAAGAAGGTCATGGACTATTTGGCTGGGTCCTCGTGATCCTTCACAGGAACAGGCGTATGCATCGCGGACTCGGCAGAACTCGCTGAGGCCGTGCTAACGGGTGGGTCCATAACCAATGGAGAAGATTCAAATTCATCTTTTGGCAGGTGAATCCACTTTTGCAGGTACCCTTGTTGTAACAGTTCTTTCAGAAGGATCAGAAGCACTGGAGATAACACTACACCAGCCAGGCCGAAGATCGAAAGGGAGATCAGCATAAACGAAAGCATTAAGTACGCCGAAGATACGCCAATCGAGTTACCCGATATTTTTGGTTCCAGCAATTGTCGTGTCAGCATCGTCACTGCAAGAATCACAATCAGACCGATGGCCAGGCTACTATTGCCTATAATGAACAGGTAGACGATCCATGGAATGAATACAACAGGAACGCCAAGCAATGGTACCAGATCAAAAACCGCACAGACCGCTGCAATGGTAAAGGCGTTAGAGGTTCCCAAAATCAACAAACCTGCATAGATCAATACGAACGTAATGAGCATCATGATCATCTGCGCCTTCAGATACGAACGGATCGTCTTGAACACGTGATTACGCATGAATTCAATAGCTAACTTCAAGGTTTTGGGTGTCTTCGCACGGGCGAACTTGCGCCAGGATTCAATCTCGATACTGAGAAAGAAGGCCAGAATAATCGCAATTCCGAAGTTCGTAATAAACGAAGAGAATGAACTGAGGAAACCTACAATGAATTGCGCTCCGCTCGTTACCCATTTGGATAGGAAGCCGGTCAGTGTTGCAAAATACTCATTCGCTTTATCCATAATCCCATCAGGGAGAGCATCTGACTTGTCCTGAATGAATAACACCAGATTGGTAAATTCACGCTGTATCATTTCAATGTATACAGGAAAATTATCTTGAAGATTGGATATCTGTGAGATAATAATCAAGCCCACACCAAAAAAGGCCGCGATAATTATCGCGAGAAATAACAGGACGGATATGGCAGCTCCAAGCGTCTTGGGCAGCCCTTTGCGATGTAGAAATTTGGCTAATGGCTCAATCATCCAGTACACAATAAATGAGAGAAAAACCGGTGCAGCGATTTGATATAATTGGCTAAAACTGTACATGATTACGTACACGGTTAATACGAGCAAAGCGATATCAAAGACAGTTCGCCCGTATTTTTTGTAAAGCGGTAGCATGGACATGGCTCCTTTGCAGGCAGATCATTATAATGTATATATTGTACACGATAGCTATCTTTTTGGGAAAACAGGATTCAAGAAAAGTCTAAACTATGATAAAATTAAAGGCGGTTTATTTTGGATAGTGACATAGCGCACCGTAATTCAGCAGGAGAAGTGGGGAGCTTGCAACATGACAACGATACTTCAGAGTATTTTACTGTGGTTATTGTATCTTTCATCTTTTTACGCCTTTATTCCAAGTTTGATCAGCAGGCTTTTCGGTTTTCGTGTATTCCGACGGGGGAGAAGTGATACACAATTTGCATTAACGTTTGACGATGGGCCAGATCCACACTATACGCCGAGATTGCTCGATCTGCTTCGTCAGCATCAAGCAAAAGCAACATTTTTTGTCGTTGGAGAACATGCCGCGAGTCATCCTGAACTCATTCAGCGCATACATGACGAAGGCCATCTTATTGGCATTCATAATTATATTCACAAAACGAACTGGCTCATGCGGCCGCGTACGGTTCGTGACCAGATTCAGCGTACAGGTCAGATTATCCATGAAGTAACCGGCGTGAAGACTTGTTATTATCGTCCACCATGGGGGATTATGAATCTGTTTGATTTTTTCAGCAAGAAAGAACGAAAGATTGTACTGTGGTCTTCCATGTTTGAAGACTGGAGAAGCCGAGTAGGTGCCGAGAGATTGACCGAACGGATGCTGAAAGAGCTAAGAGGCGGAGAGGTTATGCTGCTGCATGATCGAGGAACAACCCTTGGTGCTGATGCACACGCGCCGGAGCAGATGCTTCAGGCGCTGGAAGTCGTATTGGAGGAAGCGGAAAGGCTAGGTCTGCATAGCGTACGTGTCGATACGTTGATGGGAGGTGTTACAGTGAGCGAATCTCAGAACAAGAATCAACGACAGACAACGTTGAAGTTATGGAAGCGAATCGTTGTTGCCTTATGGCTGGGCTGGGAGAAGTTGTTCCACTGGGTATATCATCTGCGGACGGCTTCGCCAGAAAATCCAATGTTACACTTTCGATCTCGTGTATATCACGGAGCACGAATGGAGATGAGTGATGGCCATGTCATTCAAAACGGAGATCCGGTCATTGAACTGCATTTTGACAATCAGAAGCTGTTCGAACTTGGGGTGACTTCGCGTTCCAGTATGCATCTGGCTATTCGCATGATTCGGACGATGGAACAGCAATTGCCGGATTTGGCACGCATGGTAGCACTCGAACCTGAGTTACGCTCTGCCAAAGCCATATACGGTGTGAGTATGATTAACAGAGGCCCGGAAAAATTCGGATTTACCATACAAGAATTGCCCCCTGGACCGTTCAGCGCTGCATCCAAAGTATACCTGAAACTGCTCTTAAGTGTGATCCATCCGGCAGGAACCAAACGTCTGAAACAGCGTACAGAACAATTGGTACCCAAGATGATTGCCATGCCGCTGGATATATTGTTGGAGCGTTACGGTCAACATACGACGAAGGTGGCAGCAACGATGGAAGAATCCAGAGATGAATCGTTGTTAATTGACCAAGAGATATTGCCAGAGCGAAACTAAACGGACTAATTATACCAACTAGCAAAAGAAAAGGGTTGCCCTTCGCCAGATTTGGCAGAAGAGCAACCCTTTATTTATTAGATTGTTTCTAATAGCTCCAGTAAGGGATAACGTAAATTAGATACTCAGTACGCCACCGTTGCTTGCATTGGTAACCAGTTTGGAATAACGAGCCAGGTAACCGGTTTTTACTTTCGGTTCAAAGCCTTTCCAACCTGCGCGACGACGTTCAAACTCTTCGTCACTGATGTGCAATTCGATGATACGGTTGTTCAGATCCAGCTCGATGATATCTCCTTCTTCAACAAAGGCGATTGGACCACCTTCAGCTGCTTCTGGTGAGATATGTCCGATACTGATTCCGCGGGATGCGCCAGAGAAGCGTCCATCGGTGATCAGACCAACTTTGGCACCCAACCCCATACCTACGATCTGGGATGTAGGAGCTAACATCTCAGGCATACCTGGTCCGCCTTTCGGTCCTTCATAACGGATAACAACAACATGTCCTTCTTTTACTTTGCCGTTAGCAATGCCTTCGAGCGCTTGCTCTTGGGAGTCAAAGCAGATGGCAGGACCTTTGTGGTATCCGCCAACTGATGCATCAACCGCACCAACTTTGATGATAGCTCCTTGTGGTGCAAGGTTACCAAACAATACAGCCAGGCCGCCTTTTTCGGAATGCGGGTTATCCAGATGGTGAATGACATTTGTATCCTGGATTTCTTTTCCTTCAACGTTCTCACGGATTGTTTTACCAGTAACCGTAATACAGTCTCCATGAATCGCGCCTGGTTTCTTGAGCAATTCGTTAAGCACTGCGCTTACGCCGCCTGCATTGTGTACGTCTTCGATGTGAAGATCGGAAGCAGGTGCAAGTTTAGCAAGATGCGGAACACGGTTAGCTACTTCATTGATGCGTTCGATTGGATACTCAATGCCCGCTTCATGAGCCAGTGCCAGCGTATGCAGTACTGTATTTGTAGAGCCGCCCATCGCCATATCGAGTGCAAACGCATTATCGATCGCTTCTACAGTAACGATATCACGCGGTTTCAGATCCATTTTGATAAGTTCCATCAGTTGTTTAGCAGATTGTTTAACAAACTCACGACGCTCAGGAGCAACAGCCAGGATGGTTCCGTTGCCTGGCATAGCCAGTCCCATCGCTTCAGCCAGACAGTTCATGGAGTTTGCTGTGAACATACCGGAGCATGATCCACAAGTTGGACAACCGAACTGTTCAAGTTCAAGCAAGCTCTTATCATCGATTTTACCTGCTTGGTAAGCACCCACGCCTTCAAATACGGAAGTCAGGGAAAGAGCTTTACCATTGCTGTCACGACCGGCTTTCATTGGTCCACCGCTGACAAACACGGTAGGGATATTACAGCGGAGTGCACCCATCATCATGCCGGGTGTAATTTTATCGCAGTTCGGGATACATACCATGCCGTCGAACCAGTGAGCAGATACAACGGTTTCCACGGAATCCGCAATAATGTCACGACTTGGCAGCGAGTAACGCATACCAATGTGTCCCATGGCAATTCCGTCATCTACACCGATGGTGTTGAACTCGAATGGGACGCCACCGGCTTCACGAATAGCATCCTTTACAATTTTACCGAATTCCTGCAGGTGAACGTGGCCGGGTACGATATCAATGTAAGAGTTACATACGGCAATAAATGGCTTGCCGAAATCCTCTTCTTTAACGCCCGCTGCGCGGAGCAAACTCCGGTGCGGTGCACGGTCAAAACCTTTTTTGATCATATCGGAACGCATCTTCTTGGCTGACATGGTGTGTTTCCCCCCAAATATATAATATTGAGCAACATGAATGGAAAAGTAAATGGCAGTGCATCTGTCGTTTAATTTCATCCGTACTCTAAAAAAAAGATCGGTTTGCCGGTGTCGAGCTCCCCGTAGTTTGTGAAATTCTTTGCTGCTTTAAACCCGTGAACACCCGGTTTTTCTATTGAGTCTATCACAACCATCGTCATATTTCTACAATCAATAGAAAGAAGCCTCAAACCATTTTCATGGAATCAGACTTCTTGATTTGCGGGAAAACTATGATCATGTTTCGATGTGGTGAGCGGAAATCATTAGTTGCTTCCGCCTTTGCGTCCAATCTCACGATAGAATTCCTTATTATGGGTTTCGGAGGTTGCTTCGCCGCCCTTGCGTCCAATCTGCTTGTAAAAGTCAGTGTCATGGGCATCTGAAGTCGCTTCTCCACCTTTTTTTCCAATCATCTGATAGAAGCTTCGATCATGGTTCTTGGAAGTGGCTCTACCACCTAATCTACCGGCTTCCTCACGGCTCATCTTGCGTTCTGACGTCGGTTGACGTGCCATTACAAATCACTCCTTACAACAATAAGTTGTTTTTTGTAGCGCGTATCCCTAAATTACCACATCATTTCCAGCCTGAAACAACAAACCAGGATAGAATCGATGATAAAGAGATCCGTCAGAGTGTTAGGCCGACCGTTTAAACACCTCATGCCGATTGAAAGAAAAGCGGGATATATCCGGTTCAATCAAGGGTTTGAACGTGTGACGTACAGCCGGCAGGGCCAGTGTGACTGCGAAGAGTACGGCGATGACAAGTATGATTGGAATATACGCCGAGCTTCCCATATAACTGTAGACCCCAGACCAGATCGCGAGACGAACGAGAAAACCATGCAGCAGGAATACATAGAGTGTGCGTCGTCCAAGGTCCGTTAGTCTGGAAGTCAAGGATGGTACCCAGGCCAGGAATAGTGCTGCCGATGTGATTTCCAGCAAGTAGATGCCAAGTCGGAAGAAGCCTGCATACCATTCGTGGTGGCCCAATTCGGCGTATGTCATGCTGCCGAGTAACCATCCTGATGTAATATTCAAACCGCCATACCCAATCCACACCAGCAGTGCAGCGGAGAGGATTGCTGCGGTTCTTCGCCCCCAACCGGATAATAAACGAGAACGGATGGATGCCCCATAGTCATAACCGATGACAAAGAACGGCAGGAACACAAACGTACGGCTGAAGCTGAGCCAGAATCCGTCTATGGGCAAATACCCGGCAATTACACCGAGCGCAATCGATCCAATCAGCCGATATATCGGTTTCCATGAAATCGTGAGACGAAGCAACAGTCGCCAACAGAAATGACTCGCGAGAAACCATAATAGCAAGTAAGGTGCAAAGAAGGATAGCCGCATATGGGGTGTGTGGAACACAGTAAAGTCCATTAATGCGTATAAGGACTGAAATAGCACATATTGCAAGGCAATCTGCTTCAGGACGTTTCGCCCCGAGGCCCCTTGAAGTGAGTGTGTCGCAAAATACCCGGTCACCCATACAAAGAGTGGCATGTGAAACGTATATATCCACAAGAACAGAGCTTCTGCTCCTGCAAAGCGTGTAATGAGTGGTTCCAGTGCATTACCGGCAAGGACACAGACGATAAGCATAAAGCGGAGATTGTAAAAGAAAGATTCCTGATCATCCCGGATCAGTGTCTGATTTTTCATGGTGTAGCCCCCTTATAGACCCTAGCTGCAAGGTCATTTGCATCTGTAATAAGGGTAATACGGATGTACATTATCTATTGTGATTTAATTCACATTAGTAAGCGTTATCTTTTCTCAAAGCTGTGACAACAAAATGAACGCTCCGGGATTGACAACGGTTGCATAGAGGATGACAATAGTAACAGAAGATGAGGAAATGTAACGATAAGGAGGGAAGAAATCATGTCAACGAGTCCCAATCCAAGCCCGGAAATTATTACGTTTGGGGAGAGTATGGGTTTGCTGACTGCCAAAGATACAAGAGGGCTGGAATATGCAGCCACACTGGACAAGTCGTTTGGGGGTGCCGAGAGCAATCTGGCTATTGGGGTATCCCGGCTCGGGCATACCAGTGGCTGGTTTGGACGTTTGGGCAATGATCCGATCGGCAACATGATTCTGAAAGCCATTCGCGGTGAAGGCGTAGATGTATCACGGGCAAGGTTAAGTGATCACGAGCCCACTGGTTTGATGATTCGTGAGAACGCTTCCGGGAAAGCCTCGGTACATTATTATAGGAAGCTATCGGCAGCAAGTGCGATTACACCAGATGATCTGGATCCCGCATATATTGCCGGAGCTAAGATATTGCACGTTACAGGAATTACAGCCGCGATTAGTTCGTCTGGACTTGAAACGGTAGAAGCTGCCATACATATTGCCAAACAGGCAGGTGTGAAAGTAAGCTTTGATCCAAATCTGCGTCTCAAACTGTGGTCAGCGGATGAGGCTCGTCCGGTTTTACTGCGTCTGGCTGAACTGGCGGACTACTTTTTACCGGGTCTCGACGAGATGAAACTTCTATACAACGAAGAAAATGATCAAAAAGTACTTGAGCGTTTATCTTCCATGAATGCTGTGTGCATCGTGAAGGGTGGCCCTGATTTGACCTACGTATTGGCGAATGGTACCCTAACGGAAGTTCCGTACTTTAAGGCGGATCATGTTCTGGATACGGTAGGAGCAGGAGATGGATTCTGCGCGGGATTTTTATCGGGGTTGTTAAAAGGATACTCCCCGCAGGAAGCAACCCGTCTCGGCAATTTGACCGGTTCCATGGTTATACAGGCTGTTGGCGATTGGGAGGCGCTCCCGACGTGGGGGCAGGTCGAGGCCAAGCTGAACAACGTTGCCCATGTTGAGCGCTAGTCGCTGCTGAAATCATATATGGCTCATCTTCGTTCTTCAAATGTAAGGCTTGTATACACAACCACCACATTGACAAGGGAGAGAATGAAATGAAGAAGCTTCAGCTGTTGCAAAAGATTACGGACAATGGGGTTGTGGCAGTTCTGCGTGCAGATTCTGCGGATCAGGTCATTGCCATGGCCGAGCAAGCGATTGCGGGTGGTATTAAAGTTATCGAGATTACGATGACCGTACCCAGTGCACTCAAAGCCATTGAAAAATTAAGCCGTGTATACCATTGGAACACACAAGATCCAGAGAAATTCGCGATTATTGGTGCGGGAACGGTGCTAGAACCACAAACGGCAAGAGCGGCCATCATGTCGGGTGCCGAGTTTGTTGTCGGTCCTTCCCTGAATCCGGATACCGTTCAGATCTGCAACCTGTATCGAATTCCGATTCTGCCCGGTGTGATGACGATTGCTGATGTTCAACGCGCATTGGAACTTGGTGTGGACATCGTGAAGTTGTTCCCGGGTAATCTGTACGATCCTTCAATTATCAAAACAATGAAGGGTCCTATGCCGCAGGCGAATTTTATGCCAACTGGCGGAGTATCTTTATCTAATCTGGGGGATTGGATCAAGGGTGGAGCAGTGGCTGTAGGTATCGGCTCTGACTTGACATCGGAAGCTGTGAAGACGGGTGACCTGAGTCATGTCCGTCGCAAAGCGGAACAATATATGGATGCTTACCGTAAGGCCAAGGCTGAATAATATTTTTTCAATTCGGAGAAGGGGAGCCTGATTAACGAAGGCTCCCAATTCTGTGAGCCGCGGCACCTGCGGAAGTGGAGAAAGGTGATTAACGTTGAGAAATCGGTATAATACAGGGCGCAAGAAGAGGGGCATCGGGAAATTCCTGCTCGTACTTCTGGCGCTCATTGTCATTGGATGTGGATTTGTTGCGTGGAAATTATTCACACCCTACGGTCCACAGGAAACAGCTCAAACGGCCATGGAAACAGCCAACCAGGTGACGGTGAGCGAACAAGAGAACTGGATTGATTTTGTGCCAGAAAAACCGGTTGGCAAGAGTGTTCTTTTCTACCCTGGCGGACTGGTGAAACCGGAGAGTTATGCACCACTTGCCCATGAGCTGGCTGCTGCCGGTCATCACACGATTATTGCCAAGATGCCAGTTAATCTGGCAGTGCTCAAGCAAAACCTGGCAGATGAGATTCTGGCCGCATATCCAGATGAACAATTCGTCATGGGTGGACATTCTCTCGGTGGGTCCATGGCTGCACGTTATGCAGCATCGCATCCTGATGCACTAAAGGGCATCTTCTTCTTGGCATCATACCCGGATGAAAAAGGAAGCGTAAAGTCACTTGGAATACCTGCTTTATCTATTCTGGGTACCAAAGATGAGGTTGTGAATGCCACGAAGTATCAGAGTGGACGGATGTATCTTCCGGAAGACACGGTATATTACACCATTGAAGGTGGTAACCACGCCCAGTTTGGTGATTATGGTCATCAAAAAGGGGATGGCGAGCCGGAAGTGAGTGGAGAAGAACAACTGAATCAGACCGTCAAGACGGTTCTGGGTTGGTTAAGTACCATTAAGTAGAGTTTGATTATTCTGCATTAAGGGCTGTATGCATTTATAGCATAACTTGATGGAGGTGATGCGGATGACCATGCTTCAAGTGAATGGAGCGCAGATCCCATGTAAAGGTATCCTGTTGGATAAAGATGGAACACTGCTGGAATTCCTCCAGTTATGGGGGCCATGGGCAGAGACGTTACTGGATCAGTTACAATCACGTATGAATGAACTTGGTGCTTCATTTACGGTTGAACGGGAGCACGTTCTGGGCACCACCCATAATTCACAAGGTCATATTATTGGATATGATCCGCAAGGCCCGCTGGCCATTGCAACTGTGGATGAGTGCACGGGATTGCTTGCCGGGCAGCTATACGCAGCAGGCATGCCGTGGAATGAAGCGATCACAACGATACGCCAATTTTCAAGTGTAGCCATGCGAGAGGTACGAGAGCGCAAGTCGGCTGAACCAATGCCAGGATTGCTGGCTTTTTTGCAGAGTTGCCGGGCAGCGGACATACCTCTGGCGGTCGTCACTTCAGACAGTACAGCGGCAGCGGAAACACATCTGGATTGGATGGGGATCCGTTCCTTTTTTACATCCATCGTGGGCTGTGATCGGGTGACCCAGGGCAAACCGGATGGAGAAGCAGCACTCTTGGCTTGCCGTGAATTACATATCGATCCTGCGGTGGCCGTTGTAATTGGAGACAGTAATGGGGATATGCAGATGGGACGGCATGCTGAGGTATCCTATACGCTGGGTTACTGTCCGCAGTTAGATCAAGGATCGCACCTGGTTGATGCCCATACCATTATCCGTCATTATAATGAGCTAAGCGTTATTATATAAGTCACTCTGGCCAGATTGAACTATATAAATTGAACAACTAATCATTTACACAAAACGGAGAGGACAGAAAGAACCTGAAGAAGCGAAGCGTTCGCCTAAAAGCTTTCTAAAAGAAAGCTACATCGGAAGCATATGCTATCCGGATTTCCCCTTTATAAAAGGAATCAAAAAATCTGGGGATAACAGCGATCAGAAGGTTGTTCTGTCATCGGAGTGGCCAGTGTAAATATTCTTTAGTTCAATTTATATTGTATATAAAAGGAGGAGAGAGGATGAACGCAACAGAACAACTGGCTGCCTGGATTCAGGAAAGTTCCCGTATTGTTTTTTTCGGAGGGGCCGGGACTTCAACGGAAAGCGGGATTCCCGACTTCCGTTCGGCTGCGGGTCTGTATCAGACGGAGCAGCATTCGCCTTATCCACCGGAAGAGTTGTTAAGCCGGCATTTTTTTGATCAACATGCCGATATTTTTTATGATTTTTATCGAGGCAAAATGCTTCATCCAGATGCGGAACCGAATGGGTGTCATCGACTGTTAGCCCGTCTGGAGCAGGAGGGCAAACTTCAGGCAGTGATCACGCAAAATATCGACGGACTGCATCAGAAGGCAGGCAGCAGCACTGTCTTGGAGCTACATGGCTCAGTTCATCGTAATGCCTGCATGGATTGCAAGCAGTTTTATGCACTGAATGATATTATACAATCCCAAGATACCGTACCTCGCTGTACCGCATGCGGTGGTGTTATCAAGCCGGATGTGGTGCTATACGAGGAGGAGCTGGACCAGACGACATTGTATCGCTCCATTGATGCATTGTCTTCGGCAGACCTGTTACTCGTGGGCGGCACGTCACTGACGGTATATCCAGCAGCCCAGTTAATTACGTATTTTCAGGGAAAACATACCGTTCTGCTCAATGCTACACCGACCGCTTACGACAGCAGGGCGGATTTGCTGATTACAGAGCCGATTGGTGAGGTAATGAATCATGTGGACCAGCTTCTTGGTTAAACGTATGGACTGAATAACCGCATTCTCCGGTGTTGACCGGATCAGGAGGCGGAACCTGGGGAAAGAAGGGATTCATGATGGTCTACGTAGCAAGCGATACTCGCTATGAAACGATGAAATACAACCGCGTTGGACGTTCAGGTTTGAAACTGCCAGCGATTTCACTGGGGCTGTGGCATAATTTTGGTGGTATCAATAACGCTGAGAATGGCCGTAATATGATCACTCGATCATTTGATCTGGGTATTACCCATTTTGACCTTGCCAACAATTATGGCCCACCGGCAGGTTCGGCAGAGCAGTTGTTTGGACAGGTGCTTGCCCAGGATCTGAAACCTTATCGGGATGAACTTGTGATCTCCACCAAAGCGGGATATTATATGTGGCCCGGGCCGTATGGCGAGTGGGGCTCACGCAAAAATCTGGTATCCAGTCTGAATCAGAGCTTGAAGCGTATGGGCCTGGATTATGTGGATATCTTCTATTCCCACCGTTATGATCCCGAAACGCCTTTGGAAGAAACGATGATGGCACTGGATCATATTGTTCGCTCGGGTAAAGCCCTCTATGTAGGAATCTCCAACTATCCCGCAGACCAGACGAGAGAGGCCGCTGAGATTCTCAAAAGTTTGGGTACGCCGCTGTTGATCCATCAACCGAAATACTCGATGCTGGATCGCTGGATTGAAGATGGTTTGCAGGACGTGCTGGATGAGTATGGAACAGGCAGTATTGCTTTCTGTCCACTGGCACAAGGTGTACTCACGAACAAATACTTGAATGGTATCCCGGAAGACTCACGTGCCAAAGGACCGTCAGTATTTCTGAATGAGAGCAACATCTCTCCAGAGACGCTCCGCAAAGTGCGTGCGCTGAACCAGATTGCAGCAGCCCGTGGTCAGAGCTTGGCCCAATTTGCACTTTCATGGGTTCTGCGTAATGGCAGGGTAACATCTGCGCTGATTGGCGCGAGCCGACCTTCCCAGATTGAAGAGAATGTGGCTGCACTCAGCCAATTAGACTTCTCTACAGAGGAATTGGAACGGATTGAGTCCATTCTGTCTCCGAAGTCTGATGACAAATAAATAAAGTGTAAAAGGTGCATCTTAGCCATAATGGCGGAATGCACCTTTTTTGTCGTATGTGGTTCTTTGTCCGTTATGTTGATCACCACCCGTTATATTGCTTACCGTTTGTTTGGTTGATCATTCTTCTGTAACCCCTGCTGTCGTGGACGAGAGAGGATTTTCTCTCGATACAAGCTGGGCGCTTCACCGTGAAATCGTTTGAACTGTTTGGAGAAATACAGCGCGTCTGGCAGTCCGACCGATGCAGATACCTGTTCGATGGACAGATCTGGGCGTTCTCTTAGGAGTTGGCGCGACTTGTCGATCCGCAGTTTTAGCAGATAAGTGACTGGCGAAAGTCCGGTTTCCTGTTTGAAAATGCGGGAAAGATACGCACGATTATACCCGAGACTCGCAGACATCTGTTCAATGGAGACAGGATAGGCATATTGGGTGGACATATATTGAATCATCTGTTTCACCGTACGTCGGATGGATGATTCACCTGGAATTAAGGTTTGCCCCTGCGAAAGGTGATTCTGTGCTTCGGCTAGAATCATATATAACGTACCCAGTGATGTGAAATGGGAGCTTTCTTTGCGCTCGGCAAAAGCATCCTGCATCACGGATAACCAATCAGATATTCCACAAGAGGGTCCGGCATGAAAAACGGACTTCTCCGGGCGGAATCCTGCCTCCTCGGCATGCTGGGCAGCCTGGCTGCCCGTAAAGGCGATCCAGCGGTATTGCCATGGGTTACGGGCATGTGACTGGTAGCTCACCAGTTGCCCGGGGTGAATGAGGAAACAATCACCTGCGGATAACTCGTAGGTGTGCAGTTCGGTACGGAACGTACCCGCCCCTTTTTCTACATAATGCAGCAGATAATAATCAAACAATTTAGGTCCAAGGGCGTGACCCGGAAGGGTCTGGCTTGCTCCGGCAAACAGGACATGCAGTGCGCCTTGCTCATAATAGACCGGATTGGAGGCAACCGAATAACTGAGTGCTCCACTTTTACCGGAAGGAGTTTCCTGTATTTTTTCTATTGAAGATGCAAGCGGGTCTTTCTTGGCGTTGGATTGATCTGCCATAGTTGTTTCCTTCTTTCCGGGATGCTCTGATCATTATACGTCTTAAGGTCACATTTATCCATATGAAACACACATGGTTGCATTACATGAGGCACCGCTTTCTTATATAATAACATTAAGAAAAACACAACAACGAGGCGAGGTGCAGCAGCAGTGAACGTAACTGAATTGAAACAAAAGTTTATTGAGAAGTACGGAGAGAGTGGAGCGGACATCCGTGTATTTCATGCCCCTGGGCGTGTGAATCTGATCGGTGAGCACATTGACTATAATGGTGGATACGTGCTTCCGGCAGCACTTGAATTCGGAACAACATTAATAATCCGTGAGCGTCAGGACAACAAGTTGCAACTGGCATCCACGAACATGTCTTATGAAGGAGCACTGGATACTTCCACTATTGGTAAGGAGAAAACGGGTGAATGGACCGATTATCCTGTTGGTGTCATGGTTGAATTGCAAGGCAAGGGTGTGAATGTAACGAAAGGGTACGACTTCCTGTACCACGGAGAGATTCCAAACGGGGCAGGACTTTCATCGTCTGCGTCTCTGGAGGTACTTACCGGATTTGCGATTCAGTCTCTGGAGGGCGTGTCGGATATTGATACGGTTCAATTGGCACTTCTGTCCCAGAAAGCGGAAAATGAGTTCGTAGGCGTCAACTGTGGAATCATGGATCAGTTCGCTGTGGCAAACGGTGCGCAGGATCACGCAATCCTGCTGATGTGTGACACACTGGAGTACGAAAAGGTTCCTTTCCGTACAGGCTCTTACAAATTAGTCATTGGGAACACAAACAAACGCCGCGGTTTGGTGGATTCGGCGTACAATGAACGTCGCTCCCAATGCGAGCAGGCACTTGCCATCTTGAAGGAACAGCTGCCTGCACTGAATTATCTGGCTCAATTGACGCCAGAGCAGTTCGTCACACTACAGGATCAGATCAAGGATGAGAAAGTTAGACAGCGTGCGCAACATGTTGTGGAAGAGAACGCGCGTGTGCTCGCATCTGTCGAAGCATTGCAGCGTAATGATCTGGAAACCTTCGGCCAATTGATGAACGCTTCTCATGAATCGCTTCGCGACTTGTACGAAGTAAGCTGTGATGAGCTGGATGTTATGGTTGAAGAAGCTCAGCGGATTCCTGGCACACTTGGTGCCCGAATGACTGGCGCGGGATTTGGCGGGTGCACCGTATCGCTGGTGCATGAAAATGATGTCGAGCGTTTTGTAAGCGAAGTGGGCGCTGCATATGAAGCACGTACCACTCTCAAAGGTGATTTTTATGTATGCGGCGTAGGTGACGGTGTTAAAGAATTGAAGGAGGCGAAGTAAAATGGCAATTTTGGTGACAGGTGGAGCAGGGTATATTGGATCTCATACGGTAGCGGCTTTGTTGGAACGTGGAGAAGAGGTTGTCGTACTAGATAACTTGCAGACAGGGCATCGTGAGGCGCTGCTCGGCGGTAAATTGTATGAAGGAGATCTGCGTGACAAAGAAATTCTGGCGAAGCTATTCGCTGAAAATTCAATTGATGCAGTCATTCATTTTGCAGCCAACTCACTCGTAGGCGAAAGTATGAAAGACCCGGTTAAATATTATGACAACAACGTGTTTGGTACACTGTGTCTGTTGGAAGCGATGAATGCAGCAAATGTACGTCGCATCGTCTTCTCTTCCACGGCAGCGACCTATGGTGAACCTGAGAAAGTGCCAATCGAAGAAAGCGATCGTACAGAGCCGACCAACGTATATGGTGAAACGAAACTGATGATGGAACGCATGATGTCATGGTTCGATAAAGTACAGGATATCAAGTACGTTTCCCTGCGTTACTTCAATGCAGCCGGTGCTCATGAGAGCGGCAAAATTGGTGAAGATCACCAGCCAGAGAGTCACCTGATCCCACTCGTACTGCAAACGGCTTTGAAACAACGCTCGCATATCGCAGTATTTGGTGACGACTATGCAACAGAAGATGGAACATGTATCCGTGACTATATCCACGTGAGCGACTTGGCTGATGCACATCTGCGTGCAGTAGATTACCTTCGCAAAGGTGAGAACAGTAACGTGTTTAACCTGGGTAACGGTACAGGGTTCTCGGTAAAACAAGTGATTGAAACAGCTAAAAAAGTGACTGGCCTCGATATCCCGGTTGTACAGGAGCCACGTCGTGCAGGTGATCCGGCTGTGCTGGTAGCTTCATCTGCGAAAGCGAGATCCGTCCTGGGCTGGAATCCGAAATGGACCAATCTGGAAGATGTCATTCAAAGCGCTTGGAGCTGGCACCAATCACGTCCTGACGGCTACGGAAAAAACTAGGAGGCGAACACCTTATGTCACAGACTCATATTGCAGCAGGTGCCACAGAGCGGACACCGGAGCAGCAGGAAGCACTGCATGCCATTGAACGTCTGGTTGCATTTGCCTTGCAGAAACAATTAAT
Source organism: Paenibacillus sp. 2KB_22 (assembly GCF_052115745.1). NCBI lineage: Bacteria > Bacillati > Bacillota > Bacilli > Caryophanales > Paenibacillaceae > Paenibacillus > Paenibacillus sp. 2KB_22. Next base: position 1,707,128 of record NZ_JBFRHG010000002.1, on the reverse strand, counting down.
TGAGGAAGCGGATTGGGATTATAGCCGCAACCTCCTGCTTGAACAATTCGGATTCTCCGAGCCTTATGCCGGCGAGTTGGACACAACTGTGCCCGCTGGTCCACAGGCGATGCTGGATACATTGATCGATTATGGATTTACCATTGGACTCATTCCTGAAAATAGCGATACGTTCCGTGATTTGCTGGATGCCAAAATCATGGGTCATTTGATGGCACGCCCATCCGAAGTGGTACGCGCATTCCGCCACACCGAGCAGACGGAAGGCATTGAGGCGGCCACATCCCAATTCTATGACTTATCCATTAACTCCAACTACATTCGGATGGATCGCATCTCGAAGAACGCCTATTGGACGCAGGATACGGCTTATGGGGAGATGGAGATTACCATTAACCTCTCCAAGCCGGAGAAAAGCCCGAAGGAAATTGCCATGGCGAAATTGCTTCCGCCACCGGTATATCCAAAATGCCAGCTGTGTCGTGAAAATGTAGGCTACGCTGGTCGGGTGAATCACCCGGCCCGCCAGAATCTGCGAGTCATTCCGCTGAATCTTAACAACGAGCCTTGGTTGTTCCAATACTCGCCATATGTGTACTACAACGAGCACTGCATCATTTTCCATCATGATCATGTGCCGATGAAACTGACCAAAGATACGCTGCGCAGGCTGCTTGCCTTTGTTGGGGAGTACCCGCATTACTTTATCGGGTCTAATGCAGATCTGCCGATCGTTGGCGGTTCTATCCTTACACATGACCATTTCCAGGGCGGACGTCATACGTTTGCGATTCAAAATGCACAGCCAGAGGCGGTATTCCGCCATGCGGATGCACCTGGACTTACATTGAGTCTTGTGAAATGGCCAATGTCCGTAATGCGTCTGGCCTCACACGATCCTGCAGAGCTGCTTGAAGCGGGTAACGCAGTGTATGAGGCGTGGAAGGTTTACAGTGATTCGGCTGTGGATATCGAAGCATTCAGTGAAATAGACGGCGAGCAGGTACCACACAATACGGTAACACCAATTGTTCGTCGTAGTGCGGACGGTGGCTACGAGATGGATCTCGTATTGCGTAACAATCGCACGAATGATGTGCATCCTGAAGGGATTTTCCATCCTCACCGTGAAATGCACCATCTGAAGAAAGAAAACATTGGTCTGATCGAAGTGATGGGACTTGCCATCCTGCCTGGCCGTTTGAAGGAAGAGCTGGACAGTATCGCAGATATTCTCGCTGGAGATGCCAAACTTGCTGAAGCCGCCAAAGCTTCTGATCATGTGTTGAACAAACATCTGGGCTGGGCGGAAGAATTGATTGAACGATTTGGTCCTAATTTGGACAAAGAACAAGCTATTTCCATTGTACAGCAGGAAGTCGGCTTAAAATTTGCCGAGATTCTGGAACATGCAGGTGTCTACAAATATGATGAAGCAGGACGCCAGGCTTTCCGTCGTTTTGTAAGCAGCATGGGATACACGGAATAACAGTCAACCAACAAGAACACCCGCCCATTCATGAGCGGGTGTTCTTGTTGTTCCTGACATTTGTGTGCATTGGAATGAACTTCCGAGCCAGTTATAATGGGAGTGAAGTCCTAGAGTACCACAATGAATTGAGGAAATGGGGTTAATATCTTGGAAAAGCAGGCATTGGATATTCCGTTGATTACAGATGCTGAGGAACTGCGAGGCATGGTAGGTGAACCGCATGAACATGTGCGTAACAAGGCAATCTCATTTGTGGATTCACATGTTCAGAACTTTATATCCATGTCACCATTATTTTTCCTCTCCACGTCCGATCATGATGGAAAAAGTGATGTGTCACCACGGGGCGATGGAGCGGGATTCGTAAAAGTGTATGATACATATCGACTCGTTTATCCTGAGCGCCCAGGTAATCGGCGGATAGACTCGTTGTTGAACATGTTGTCTAACCCTGGCATCGGTATGCTCTTTTTGATTCCGGGAATGAATGAAGTGCTGCGTATCAATGGTACAGCATCCATCACCAAGGATGAAGAATTCATCGCCAGCATGGGTTGGAGTGGTAAAACCATAGGTGCAGCTGTCATTGTGGATGTGGAAGAGTGCTTTATTCATTGTCCGCGGGCATTCAAACAGGCTGGGTTATGGGCCCATGAAACATGGGTAGATGCTGAGGATTTGCCTTCAACGAGCGAGATGTTTAGAGCACATTTGGAGATTAACGGATTGTTATAAAGTGAGTGGCTATCGATTTGTTTTTCTATAAACGGGGTACTATAATTGGAGTTGCACTAAAAATTCTAAACTCCCTTGGAGGCGACAATAGATATGAGATCTTTCCAATTCTATAATCCAACCCGTCTGATATTCGGTAAAGGACAACTGGAAGCATTAAAGACAGAAGTACCGAAATACGGTAAACGGGTTCTGCTTGTATATGGTGGCGGTAGTATCAAACGTAGTGGGCTGTATGATCAAGTGATCGGATTGCTTAAGGAAGCTGGAGCAGAAGTGACTGAACTGGCAGGCGTGGAACCGAACCCACGTCTTTCTACGGTGCACAAAGGGGTAGACCTTTGCAAAACGAATAACATCGACTTGATCCTCGCTGTAGGTGGCGGTAGTGTACTGGACTGCTCCAAAGCGATTGCTGTAGGTGCTAAATATGATGGCGACATGTGGGATTTTGCTCAGCGCAAAGCTGTTGCACAGGACGCTCTTCCCCTTGGTACCGTATTGACGATGGCAGCAACGGGTTCGGAGATGAACTCCGGTTCAGTTATTACAAATCAGGATACACAAGAAAAATTGGGCTGGGGTAGCGCATATTCATTCCCTGCATTCTCCATCCTGGATCCGGTGAATACATACACTGTTCCACTGGACCAAACGGTATACGGTATGGTGGATATGATGTCCCACGTATTAGAGCATTATTTCCATCTGGATGAGAACACGCCGGTTCAACTCGGCTTCTGTGAGACGATTCTGCGTACCGTGATGGAAGCAGCCCCTCGTCTGGTTGAGGATCTGGAGAACTATGAACTGCGCGAAACGATTCTGTATTGCGGAACGATGGCATTGAATGGTGTGCTGAATATGGGTCTCGCTGGAGACTGGGCAACACATAATATCGAACATGCAGTATCCGCAGTGTATGATATCCCGCATGGTGGCGGACTGGCGATCTTGTTCCCGCACTGGATGAAGCATAATCTGGATGTCAATGTGGATCGATTCAAACGTCTGGCAATTAATGTATTCGAAGTGAATCCTGAAGGCAAGTCAGACAGACAGATTGCTGAAGAAGGTATCGATGCGCTCAGCAAATTCTGGACATCCATTGGTGCCCCTAACCGTTTGGCTGATTACAATATCGATGATAGCCAGATCGATGTAATGGCTGATAAAGCTATGCTGTTTGGCCCATTTGGTAACTTCAAGAAACTGCAACGGGAAGATGTTGTATCCATCTACAAGGCTTCTCTGTAATTCTATAATCACTGACAAGTGAACGGACACTTTTTGTTGTCCAAAAACCGCAAGTCTCCTTTATGGGGGCTTGCGGTTTTTTCTATGTCTAGGATGCGTGCATGAATGAGGGAGGATCTTGAAGCATGAACTAAAGAATGTTGTGATAATATCCATTATCGGCTCCAGAATACATTTGAGGAAAGATTTTGAAACATTTTGATGTTAGCTACGTATTTATTTACATGTGGAATGCCCAGTTAGGATGAATTTGCGGCAGAGAGAGGAGGAACAGGGGATGGAGACGATTTATTGGGGGTGTCTGATCGGAGGGGCCATATTTGCGGTTGTCAGCCTTGTGCTGGGTGACTTGATTGACGGCTTGCTGGACGGAGCTTTTGAGATGCCAGGTCTTGATTTTTTCAAACCCGTTGTGTTAGCTGGTTCCATTACAACCTTTGGTGGGGCAGGCATTATGCTGACACGTTATAGTTCATTAAGTGCAATGTCCGGTCTAATACTATCCCTGCTTATAGGTATTGCTGCAGCCATGCTGGTATTCTTCGCATATATCAAACCGATGCGTAACAGCGATGTCTCGATTGCATTTTCAATGAAAGAGTTATCTGGAAAAATTGGGGAAATTACCATTCCGGTGCCGGAAAAAGGTTTTGGCGAAGTGATGATCCGTTTTGCATCCGGTAGTACGATTCAAACGGCATCCAGTTTTGAACACCTCCCCATTGCGGCGGGAGCCCGTGTTGTTGTGGTGGATGTTGTAGATGGCGTACTGCGTGTGTCGGAATGGGATGAAAATGTACTTAAAGATTTATAAAGTATTCTTATCACCTAAGTAGCTTAAGCACTCATCATGAATGAATAAGGGGAGAGATGTGGAATGAATTTAGATTGGGATGTGTTGTTGATACCTGCCGTTGTTGTTGGTGTGATTCTGATATTGGGATTGGCTTTTTGGGCGAGATACAAAACGGTTGGACCGGATGAAGCGATGATCGTTACGGGGTCGTTCCTAGGTAGCAAGAATATCTCCGATGATGATTCTGGCCGAAAAATTAAGATTGTTCGTGGTGGCGGTGCATTTATCCTGCCCGTGTTCCAGCAATCCGAGTTTATCTCCTTGTTGTCCCACAAGCTGGATGTCTCCACACCTGAAGTGTATACGGAGCAAGGTGTTCCAGTAATTGCAGACGGTGTCGCTATTATCAAGGTTGGTGGCGCAGTAGAGGACGTTGCTACGGCAGCTGAGCAATTCATCGGTAAACCTGTAGAAGCGCTGAGAAGCGAAGCACAGGAGGTACTGGAGGGGCATTTGCGGGCCATCCTCGGTACAATGACGGTGGAAGAAGTATATCGGAACCGGGATCGGTTTGCGCAAGAGGTTCAAGGCGTAGCCGCTAGAGATCTGAAGAAAATGGGACTGCAAATTGTCTCCTTTACCATCAAGGATGTTCGTGACAAACAGGGCTACCTGGATGCTCTCGGTAAACCAAGAATTGCGGCTGTGAAGCGTGATGCCGAGATTGCCGAAGCGGAAGCGATGCGTGATGCACGTATTCAGAAGGCCAATGCGGAAGAGCAGGGTCAAAAAGCAGAGTTGCTGCGTGATACCAATATCGCTGAGGCAGCCAAAGAGAAGGAACTGAAAGTAGCCACGTTTAAGCGGGATCAGGATACAGCCAAAGCGGAAGCCGATCAGGCATACCATATCCATGAAGCGCGTGCGAGACAGACCGTGGTGGAAGAAGAAATGAAAGTTGAACTCGTTCGTAAAGAACGTGAGATCGATCTCCAGGAAAAAGAAATCGTCGTACGTGAGAAGCAATATGACGCTGAAGTGAAGAAAAAGGCAGAAGCGGATCGTTATGCGGTGGAACAGGCTGCCGAGGCGGATAAAGCCAAAAGAATGCGGGAAGCCGATGCTGTACAGTATTCCATCGAAACACATGCCAAAGCAACAGCTGAGCAGAAGCGACTCGAAGGTCAGGCCATGGCGGATGCAGAACTTGCCAAAGGTACAGCGGATGCAGAAGTTATTCGTTTGCGTGGTCTTGCCGAAGCAGAAGCGAAGGAAAAACTGGCCGAGGCGTTCCAGAAGTTTGGTGAAGCTGCTGTACTCGATATCATTGTCAAAATGCTGCCTGAACTGGCTGGCAAAATTGCAGAGCCAATTGCCTCTATTGATAAACTGACGGTGGTAGATACAGGTAAAGGTGAAGGTGCAGCGCGAGTGAGTAACTATGTTACCGAACTTATGGCGACGGCTCCAGAGATGCTTAAGAGTGTATCCGGCATCGATGTAGAGCAACTGATTAAAGGCCTTACCAAGTCCAAAACACCTGCGCCAGTTGCCATTCAACAGAGCGAGGCTGTTACAACTCCTTCTATAATCGACAAGATTGTGGAAAGAGCTGGAGTTGACGAGTAAAGAAGTACTTAAATCTTGCAGGGTTGCTCTATTGACCTTAAGACGAATTTTTGTTACTTTTTAAGCGAGACGTCCGGCGCGGATTGCCCGCTCCGGGTGTCTTTTCGTTCGTAACAGGGTGTGACTTAATCACACCTAAGATGGTGTGAAAAAAGAGGTGCAAACAATGAGCAGCCTGCATGTAGATAAAGCGCTAAATAATAATGTAATCATTGCACAGCATCCTGAACACGGGGAAGTCGTTGTTATTGGTAAAGGCATTGGCTTTAACCGAAAACCGAGTGATCACATTCCATTGATGGCTGTGGAGAAAATGTTCATTTTGAAAAACCAGCAGGAGCAAGAGCAGTACAAACAGCTTCTTCCACAGGTGGATGAAGCACTGATCGAGATTATTAACGAAGTTATTACGTATATTGCAGAGCGTACGGATGTTCCTCTGAATGAACATATCCATATTGCATTAACCGATCACATTTCTTTCGCGTTAAAACGCAAGGAGCAGGGCATTGTCATACAAAATCCTTTTTTATATGAGACTCGCGAAATTTATCCGGAAGAATATCGAATGGCAGATTACGCGGTTCGTCTGATCAAGGAGAGAATGGGTGTAGATCTCGGGATGGACGAGATTGGTTTTGTTGCGCTCCATATCTATAGTGCAATGACCAATCAAAATATATCCCAGGTACGTGAACATTCACAATTGATCACGGATTTGGTGAACCTGGTGTCCAATCAACTCGAGTATTCGTTTGAAACGGAATCGCTTGATTACTCTCGTTTGTTGACTCATCTTCGTTTCGCCCTTGAGCGTGTTCGCCGTGGAGACAAAGTGGAAGAGCTTCATAAGTTGGATTCCCTGCTGAAGTTGGAGTATCCTGAAATGTACTCGCTTGCATGGAAACTGACCAAAGTGATGGAGAAAAGACTGAATCTGCCTGTTTATCCTGCGGAGGTAGGCTATCTGACCATTCACCTGCAACGGCTGAATCAACGGAAGGAAGAAGAGAGTAAGTGAGATCATTCCAGTGATAGAAAGCGGAATTTATTTTTTTGGTGTAAAGGCTTGCAATAGATTAGAACTGGTGCTACAATGATTTCCGTAATCAAGCAACTGAATAAACATAAGTGACGTGTTACTGACTCGATCAGGCATGAGTTAATTAAAGTGTGATTGTTCTTTCCTTGTACAGGGTATGCTATACCCCAAGGTTGGCACAGTTTACTTTATTAATTCATGCCTTTTTTGTGTTCCCTTGCTTGCATCACAACATATAACTTAGACGAAAGGGAGATACGACGCGATGTTTAAAAAGCTTTTTGGTGTATTGCAAAGAGTAGGTAAAGCCCTCATGTTGCCTGTAGCCATTCTACCAGCGGCAGGATTGCTGCTCGGAATCGGTAACATGCTGGTTAATCCAGATTTCTTGCAATATGTAACGGCGCTCGACACCCCTTGGGTGAACTCGATCGCAACAATTATGATGAACGCGGGTCAGATCGTATTCGATAATCTGGCATTGCTGTTCGCCGTCGGTGTAGCCGTCGGATTGGCCGGTGGCGAAGGGGTTGCGGGACTTGCAGCCATCATCGGTTATCTAGTCATGAACGTCACATTGGGTACAGCCGTAGGGGTTACACCAGCAATGATCGGCGAAGTACCGGGTTATGCCAGCATCCTGGGTATCCCAACATTGAGTACAGGCGTATTTGGAGGTATTATCATAGGTATTGCCGCCGCGCTCTGTTACAATCGATTTTTCAAAATCGAACTGCCGTCCTACCTGGGTTTCTTTGCAGGTAAACGTTTTGTTCCGATTGTCACTTCGGTTGTTTCCCTCTTGCTGGGGTTAGTTCTGGTGATTATCTGGCCACCAATTCAAAATGGATTGAATGCTGTGTCTCACTTCATGGTCGATACAAGCCCGACGTTGTCGGCATTTATCTTCGGAGTCGTGGAACGGTCATTAATTCCGTTTGGTCTTCACCACATTTTCTACTCCCCATTCTGGTTTGAGTTTGGTGAGTATGTGAACAAAGCTGGAGATGTCATTCGTGGTGACCAACAAATCTTCTTCAATCAATTGCGTGATGGTGTTAACCTCACAGCGGGAACATTCCAAGTTGGTAAATTCCCGTTCATGATGTTTGGTTTGCCAGCGGCCGCTCTTGCGATGTACCATGAAGCAAGACCGGAACACAAAAAGTATGTTGCAGGTATCATGGGTTCAGCTGCACTGACCTCATTCCTGACAGGGATCACAGAACCACTTGAATTCTCGTTCCTGTTTGTAGCACCAATCCTGTTTGCAGTACACTGTATCTTTGCAGGTTTGTCTTTCATGACCATGCAAATTCTGGGTGTGAAGATCGGTATGACCTTCTCCGGTGGGTTCATTGACTTCCTGATCTTTGGTATTATTCCAAACCGTACACCATGGTGGGACGTAATTATTGTCGGATTGATTCTTGCGGTAATCTATTACTTCGGTTTCCGGTTTATCATCCGCAAATTCAATCTCAAAACACCAGGACGTGAAGATGCAACACCTGAAACCGAATCTGGCGGAAGCTCCGGTTCAACGGATGACCTGCCCCATAACATTCTCGAAGCTTTCGGTGGCAAGGAAAATATCAAACATCTGGACGCTTGTATTACTCGTTTGCGGATTGAAGTCAATGAGAAATCCAATGTGAAAAAAGATCGTTTGAAACAATTGGGTGCATCCGGTGTGCTTGAAGTGGGTAATAATGTTCAAGCCATCTTCGGAACACGTTCCGACACGATTAAATCTCAAATGCAGGATATTATTGCAGGACGAACACCAGCACCAACGCCAGTAGCAGCCAAACCAACTCCTGAAGAGGAGAAGGCACAAGGTGAGCAAGGCGATCGTATCGTTCCTGAGGACATCGTAATGCCAGTCAATGGTGAGTTGATGGACATTACGAACGTACCTGATCCAGTCTTTGCTGAGAAAATGACAGGTGATGGATTCGCAATTTTGCCACATGATGGTACAATAACTTCTCCTGTGTATGGTAAAGTGTTTAATGTATTTCCAAGCAAACATGCCGTGGGCATCATGTCCGACGGAGGCAAGGAAGTGCTTGTTCATATAGGTGTCAATACGGTGAAGCTGAAGGGTAAGGGCTTTAACGTACTGGTACAGGAAGGTGATCTGGTATCGGCTGGTCAGCCGATTATGGAAGTGGATCTGGAGTATGTCAAAGCAAACGCTCCATCCATCATCTCGCCAGTTATTTTCACCAACCTGCCAGAGGGCTCCACGGTAACCCTGAAGAAGAGTGGAGTGCTGAAAGTTGGCGATCAGCCAATCATTGAGATAAAATAAGAAGTGTTACGACGATGGCAAGCTAGTGTAAATATATGCAATGCCAAAACCAAATTACTGAAAGTGAGATGATTGTAATGCAACAAACATTCAGAATTACAGACGAAGATGGTATCCACGCACGTCCGGCGACAGCCCTGGTTAATACAGCAAACAAATTCAAAGGTGCAGAATCCTTTGCAGAAGCTAACGGTAAAAAAGTAACGTTGAAATCCATTCTGGGTGTTCTTTCCCTCGGATTGGAACAAGGCGACACAATCAGCATTATCGTTGAAGGCGAAGGCGAAGCTGAAGCTCTTCAAGCTTTGACTGACGTTATGGTTAACGAAGGGTTGGGCGAAATTAATGCTTAATGTCTCCGGGATCGCGGCTTCGGCGGGTATTGCTATCGCCAAGGCGTTTATCTTGGAGCATCCTGACTACTCTGTAGAAAAACGCCAAATTAACGACGTTGACGCAGAGATCGCAAAACTCGACTCAGCTCTGGGTAAATCCCAGGCTGAGCTTGAGGCGATCAAAGAGCGTACTTTACAAGAGCTTGGCGAGAAAAAAGCTGAGATTTTTGCTTCGCATTTGCTCATTCTGAATGACCCGGAACTGATTGATCCGGTTAAAGCTAGAATTGCAGATGACATGATCAATGCAGAATTTGCTTTGAACGAAACGGCATCGCAATTTATCTCCATGTTTGAGAACATGAAGAGTGCATACCTGCAGGAACGTGCAGCAGATATGCGTGATGTTACCAAACGTGTGCTAAATCACTTGCTTGGTATCGACTTCATGAGTCCGGCTGAGATTAATGAAGAAGTGATCGTGCTTGCGGAGGATCTGACGCCTTCCGATACGGCTCAATTGAATCGCCAATTTGTTAAAGGTTTCGCAACGAACATTGGTGGACGTACTTCTCACTCAGCGATCATGGCTCGCTCTCTTGAAATTCCTGCTGTCGTTGGAACCAAGGACATCTTGGCTCAAGCGAAACAAGGCGATATGATCATTGTTGACGGTCTGGATGGTCACGTGCTGGTTAACCCTACTGATGAAGTTATTGCTGAATACCGTGCCAAACAGGAACAGTATGATGCACAACGTGCAGAGTGGAGAAAACTGCGTGATGAGCCAACGGTAACCGTGGACAACGTTCATGTTGAACTTGCAGCCAACATTGGTACACCAAATGATGTAACGGGTGTTCTGGAGAATGGCGGCGAGGCTGTAGGTCTGTACCGTACCGAGTTCCTGTACATGGGCAGAGACAAGCTTCCTTCCGAAGACATTCAGTATAATGCTTACAAAGCGGTACTGGAAAAAATGGAAGGCAAACCTGTTGTTGTTCGTACACTCGACATCGGTGGAGACAAAGAGCTTCCATACCTGGATCTGCCAAAAGAAATGAATCCCTTCCTCGGCTTCCGCGCAGTTCGTCTGTGCCTGGACCGTCTGGATATCTTCCGAACACAATTGCGTGCATTGCTGCGTGCAAGCGTACATGGAAACCTGCGTGTCATGTTCCCAATGATCGCAACACTGGGTGAATTCCGTGAAGCAAAAGCTGTCTTGCTCGAAGAGAAAGAGAAGCTGGTTGCTGAAGGTATTGCTGTTTCTGACAGCATTCAACTCGGAATCATGGTCGAAATTCCTTCGACCGCAGTTCTGGCGGATCAGTTTGCCAAAGAAGTGGATTTCTTCAGTATCGGAACGAACGATCTGATTCAATACACAATGGCTGCAGACCGTATGAACGAACGAGTAGCTTATCTGTACCAACCTTACAACCCAGCCATTTTGCGTTTGGTTAAAATGGTTATCGATGCAGCACATCGTGAAGGCAAATGGGTTGGCATGTGCGGTGAGATGGCAGGAGACGAAACAGCAATTCCATTGCTGCTAGGCCTTGGATTGGATGAGTTCAGCATGAGCGCAACATCCATTCTGCCAGCTCGTAGTCAGATCACCAAGCTGTCCCGTACGGATATGCAGGAACTGGCTGCTAAAGCTCTGGATATGCAAACAGCTGAACAAGTCGTTGAATTGGTTCAAAGCATTCAAGCGTAATGTAATTTTACGGGGTTTCCACCCGATTTTAAGGGTTTCTTTTTCCGATAAAAAGCTGCAGTCGTGCAGCAATTTTGCCGGTATCCGCGATTCATTGTGGATATCGGCTTTTTTTGTTATCAACAGGATAATGTGATTCGGAGGGAAGGCAACTCGAAAAGCTCTTGCTGATTGGAATGTCAGCAAGAGCTTTCGTGATGACAATGATTTGATTAACTACAAGCACAGTTCAGTACAGGTTTGCGGGCGGCGGTGGTCTCATCCAGACGAGTGACCGGTGTTCCGTAAGGTGCGTTTAGGACCAATTCAGGTGTCTCTTCCGCCTCTTTGGCAATCCGTATCATCGTATCAATAAACCCATCCAGTGTTTCTTTACTTTCGGTTTCCGTCGGCTCGATCATGATACATTCCTCAACGTTGAGCGGGAAGTACACCGTAGGCGGGTGATATCCAAAATCAAGTAATCGTTTGGCAACATCCAGTGTACGCACACCATATTGTTTCAATCCCCGACCAGACATGACGAATTCATGTTTGCATACCCCTGGATACGGAATCTCATAGTAAGGTGCGAGACGGGCCATCATATAGTTGGCATTCAGTACCGCACACTCAGATACACGGCGCAAGCCTTCCGGTCCATAGGTGCGAATGTAGGCATAGGCACGTACCAAAATACCGAAGTTGCCATAATACGCTTTGACCCGACCAATGGATTGATCTCCTTCACGGTCCAGTGAATACACACCATCATCATTCTTGATCACCATCGGTTTAGGCAGGAACGGGATCAGACGTCTCTTCACCCCGACGGGGCCGGCACCTGGTCCACCGCCGCCATGAGGCGTGCTCATCGTTTTGTGCAAGTTCAGATGCACCACGTCAAAGCCCATATCACCCGGACGGGTAATGCCCATAATGGCATTGGAGTTCGCGCCATCGTAGTACAGCAAGCCACCAGCCTGATGTACGATGGATGCAATCTCCTGAATGTCTTTCTCGAACAAACCAAGTGTATTCGGGTTCGTCAGCATCAATGCTGCTGTATCCGAACCGACGGCTGCACGGAGTGCGTCCAGATCGACCAGTCCGTCTGCACGGGATGGAATTGTCACAGTCTCAAATCCTGCAACGGTTGCACTTGCCGGGTTGGTACCATGAGAAGAATCGGGCACGATGACTTTGGTACGTTGTTCACCACGACCTTCGTGGTAGGCACGAATCATCATAAGTCCAGTCCATTCTCCATGGGCACCAGCGGCTGGTTGTAAGGTCACAGCGTCCATGCCTGTCAGCCCCGCAAGGTCATTTTGCAACGTATATAACAGTTCTAGTGCGCCTTGAATGCTGGATTCATGCTGGTACGGATGGATTTTGGCAAAACCATTATAACGTGCAACATCCTCATTAATCTTGGGATTGTATTTCATCGTACAAGAGCCCAGTGGATAAAATCCATTATCTACCCCGAAGTTACGACGGGACAGGGCTGTATAATGTCGAATAACATCTACCTCGAATACTTCCGGCAGTGCCGCTGCTTCCGAACGGAGCATTTCCCGGGGAATCAACGTATCGGCAGCCTGGCGAGGAACGTCACATTCTGGCAAGGAATAAGCGACACGTCCAGGGCTGCTGAGTTCAAAAATCAATGATTGTTCCGGAGCAGGAGATAGGGTCTGTGTACTGAATGTTGTATCCGTCACAGGTTGAGCCGAAGTGGAGAAAGAGGTACCTTCTTCAGAGTGTCCTTGTACCGATGTTGTCGTTGTTGTCGTTTCCTGAGTCACAGCGATCCCTCCAATACTCGTGCGAATTCGTCGATCTCTTCTTTGCTTCGTCGTTCGGTTACGGCGATCAACATATGTCCGGCAAGCTCCGGATAATCACGTCCGAGTTCATAGCCACCAATAAAGCCAGCATCCAACAGTTTCAACTGAAGAGCATCCACGTCTATTCCTTCAGGAAGTTTAATCACAAATTCATTAAATGTTGGCGCATTAAACGTCAGGCTAACACCGGAAATCGCAGTTAATGTATTCAAGGTGTAATGACTCTTTTGCAGATTCAGATCCGCGACATCGATCATGCCTTGTTTACCCAGGATGGACATATATACAGATGCGCTGAGCGCAAGCAGAGCCTGGTTGGAACAGATGTTGGATGTCGCTTTTTCGCGGCGGATGTGCTGTTCACGCGCTTGCAGTGTGAGTACAAATCCACGCTTGCCGTTGCGGTCCGTTGTCTGGCCTACAATTCGGCCGGGAATTCGGCGCATATGAGGCTGGGATACGGCGAAATATCCGCATGTCGGGCCGCCGAGTGAAGCGGCGATGCCGAGGGGCTGCGCATCGCCAACGACGATGTCGGCACCCAGCTTGCCTGGGGCTTCCAGCAGACCCAGCGATAGCGGGTTAGCACTTACGACGAGCAGGCCTTTGTGCGCATGCACGAGGTCGGCAGCTTGCTTTACATTTTCCACGGCACCAAAGAAGTTCGGACTCTGGATCATGACAGCTGCGGTATCATCCGATATGGCGGCTTGCAGGGCATCCCAGTCCGTGACTCCATCCTTATAGCCAATCTCGACAATCTCCAGACGGAGTCCGTGCGCATACGCCTGCAATACCTGACGAGCTTCCGGATGAACGGTGCGGGATACGATGAGCTGTTTGCGACGAGTTGCCGCTGCGGCCAGATTACCTGCTTCAGCAAAGGCAGTTGCGCCATCATACATACTGGCATTGGCTACAGCCATGCCAGTTAATTCACAGATGTAGGATTGAAATTCGAAAATGGCCTGCAGTTCACCTTGGCTGATCTCAGGCTGATAAGGTGTGTAGGCGGTGTAGAACTCGGAACGGGAAATGACATGATTGATGACGGAAGGAACATGATGATCGTATATGCCTGCGCCGAGGAAGCTGGCGTGTGTTTCAAAATTGGCGCCGGCGCCGGCTTGTTTGGACATATGACGTGTCAGCGCATATTCATCGAGTTTGGAGGATACGGGCAGCTCACCCTGATAACGAATCTCTTTGGGAATGTCCTGGAACAGTTCCTCCAGCGAATCCACACCGATGGTGGCGAGCATGGCGCTCTGATCCTGCTCGGTCATGGGAATGTAACGGTGCTTGCTCATGCTTGATCAGCTCCTTGAGTAGGTGTCTTTGACGTTCGTGTCCGTTTATGAAAAGGGGTCTTCACGACCTCGGCCTTCAGTTTCTTACCTCGGATCTCAATCTCAAGCGGGGTTCCGAGCGCAGCGTATTTGCTGTCGATAAGGGCAAGCCCCAGATTACGCTTCAATGTAGGTGATTGCGTACCTGTTGTCACTTCGCCAATCTGTACGCCTTCTGCGTAAATCGGATAGTGCGGGCGGGGGATACCGCGTTCCAGGACTTCGATGCCAACCAATTTGCGGGCAGGCCCGTCATTTTTTTGCTGTAACAAGGCTTCGTGTCCGATAAAAGGTCCGGCATTCAGCTTCACAAACATGCCAACACCAGCTTCGAGCGGAGAGATGGTTGCCGACAATTCCTGTCCGTACAATGGGAGCCTCGCTTCAAAGCGCAATGTATCCCGGGCACCAAGTCCGGTTGGCACCAGTCCGTGACCTTCACCAGCTTGCATTAATCCATTCCAGACCACAGCGGCCTGATCTGCAGGAACATATAGTTCAAAGCCATCTTCTCCGGTATAACCCGTACGGGACAACAGCAACTCTACACCACATACTTCGGCATTCTGCACAAAACGAAACGGTTCAATCGCCGATACATCTGTATTTGTAACTTTTCCGATAATATCTACAGCCAGTGGACCTTGCAGGGCGAGTAGCGCCGTCTGCTCCGAATCGTTGGTCATGCTCACGCCAGGGATCAAGTGTTCTTGCAGCCACGCCCAATCCTTGTCGATGTTGGAGGCGTTAACGACGAGCATGTAATGCTGATCTTCCAATTTATACACGAGCAGATCATCCACCACACCGCCATCTGGATAACACATCAGGGTATACTGGGCTTGACCCGGAACCAGCGTAGTCACGTCATTGGTCATCATTTGTTGCAAAAATGTTTCGGCTTGCTCACCTCGTACGGTGAATTCGCCCATATGGGATACATCGAACAGTCCAGCACGCTCACGCACCGCTTCATGTTCTTTCTGGATTCCGCTGAATTGCACTGGAAGCTCCCAGCCTCCAAAATCAATGCACCGTACGCCTTCATATTGCTGATATAGGGGAAAGAGTGGTGTTCTAAGCAAATCGGACATCAAATCACCTCGTCTTGGGCCGTCAAACGGCCGAATATGCAATCGTGGATCAATGAACCAGGGTATTTTTTAATTTTTCAGCTAGAAGTCATTCGTAGATAAGTATGGTAAGGCAGCTATGGCAGCGCCGATTGAAATCCTGCTTTTCGTTTTTTTGGGAAAAAGGAAAAGGACAGGCCAAAGAATCGGCATGCCAAGTAGCACGCTGTATTCTAAGGCTCTGTCCCTTGTACCTGAGAGTTACCCCGCTGTGTTGTACAACAGGTTTCCCCTTGGGTGATCATAACGCCCGCACAGGGCGAATAGATGCTCTCCAGAGTTGCGTCCCGTAAAAGTCCTTTTGCCTGAGAGATTCACCCCCGCTTATCGGTGGTTTACTCCTTCGGCGTTACCTCATGTACATCCCGAATCGGGTGTCATGGGTAATCTCTCCCTTTACATTCATCCGCGGGTATAACATAGTCCAATAAACACATTTACTCCTCTCATTAAAACGTGAATCCACTGCCAATGTCAAGAACGATATCATCAAAAATAATTAAAAACCGAATATTTATTGTTTAATCAATATAATCGTTCGTGTATTTAAAAAGACTGCGCTTACTATTCTAATATTCACCAGTATATGTAGAAAGAGTGTATTCAGGTTACGGTTTGAGGAGGCGATTATCAAATAAATTGTGAGGTATCTTGACATTTGAATCCGAAATATCATACGCTATGTTTTGGGAAAAAGGTTAAGGTCAAAGAACGCATGCACTCATTAATGAAAAGCGAGGCGGATATCGATGAGCGAATTGAAAAGTGATTTCCTGTACAGTGAAGAGCACGAATGGGTGCAAACCGTAGGGGAGGATACTGTACGTATTGGCATTACCGAGTTCGCTCAGCATCAGCTGGGTGACATTGTGTTTGTGGAATTGCCTGACCTTGAATCCAATGTAAAAGCAGAAGACAGCATTGGAACGATTGAATCGGTCAAAACGGTGTCGGACTTGTTTTCTCCCGTCACAGGTTCAATTATTGCAGTCAATGATTCGTTGCAGGACTCACCTGAACTTGTGAACAGTTCTCCTTACGAGGAAGGTTGGATGATTGAGATCCGTGTTGAGGGAGATCTGACAGCAGCGTTGTCTACATTGATGAATGCAGACGCGTATCGTAAACATACGGAAGAATAGGATCAACGAACTTGTACTTATTAACATATATTTGATAACAAAATGAAATATGCTTCTTATTGTTTCGACCTGTGTGAGCCGGATGCTTGCACAGGTTTTTTGTGTTTTCCAAGAATGATGTTGGATGAGGATTCAAGCAGATTGAGGATGTAAATCACCTGCTTGGACCAAACTATAGGTTAGAAAATGATTTTGGAAATGACAAAAGTCATAGGCGGGAAAAGCCTTGTGTACCAATGGGTTCAGCCATTATGCATCGGTTAAAACGATTACATAACCTAATGTTGTCATCATTGTTCATGACGAAAGTACGCTTTCATTTCATTGAACAGGAGAGCATTCTCGCTTAGGATTACAGCAGGGGAGAAATGATACCCCTTTCATAAATCATAATCACTTGATCCAAGGAGGATAATACAATGAGTAATTTGGACCAATCGTCCAATTCCAAAGGTGGGCTACGGGTAGGTGTGCAGCGTTTTGGCCGATTCCTGAGTGGTATGGTCATGCCGAATATGGGAGCGTTCATCGCCTGGGGATTAATTACGGCCATGTTCATTCCAACAGGCTGGTTCCCTAACGAGACACTAGCACAGCTAGTCGATCCGATGATTAAATATTTGCTGCCACTGTTAATTGGTTACACCGGGGGTACGATGGTGCATGGTCAGCGTGGTGGTGTCGTAGGTGCCATTATGACCATCGGGGTCATCGTGGGTAGTGATATTCCGATGTTCCTCGGTGCCATGATTGCCGGACCACTGGCAGCATGGATTATCAAAAAATTCGATAAATCAATCGAAGGTAAAGTTAAAGCCGGATTTGAAATGCTGGTTAATAACTTCTCAGCCGGTATTATTGGCGGCATCTTGGGGATCATTGCTCTACTAGGCATCGGGCCTGCTGTAGAAGCGATTAGCAAAGTATTGTCTGCCGGGGTACAAGGCTTGATGAATCTGGGCTTGCTACCGCTGGTCAACCTGATTATCGAACCAGGTAAAGTATTGTTCCTGAACAATGCAATCAACCACGGGATTCTGACACCAATTGCAACAGATCAAGCAAGAGAATTGGGGCAATCCGTATTATACATGCTTGAATCGAACCCAGGTCCGGGACTTGGAATCCTGCTTGCTTACTGCTTCTTCGGACGCGGAATGGCGAAATCTTCTGCACCAGGTGCCGTTATCATTCATTTCTTCGGGGGAATTCATGAGATCTACTTCCCTTACATTCTGATGAGACCGATTCTGATTCTTGCTGCAATCGCGGGTGGCGTTGCAGGTACATTAACATTCATGCTCACCGGAGCAGGACTTGTTTCGGCACCATCACCGGGTAGTATTATCGCGTATTTCCTGTTAACACCAAAAGGTGGATACCTGCCGATGCTCGCAGGGGTGCTTGTAGCAGCAGTCGTTTCATTCCTGATTGCAGCAGTGTTGCTGAAAACGGGTAAACAAAAGGACGAAGATCTGGAGTCCGCATCCAGTCGGATGAAAGACATGAAGAGTCAAGGAACTGTGCCAAACGCAGGCATTACGGCTAATAATCATCGTGAAGCAGACAGTGCTTCAAATAAGGCTTCTTCTACAGTGAAAACAGATGTGAAGAAGATTGTCTTCTCCTGTGATGCAGGTATGGGATCGAGTGCCATGGGCGCTTCCATTCTTCGCAAGAAGATGAAGGCAGAGGGGATTGACGTTACGGTGACCAATACGGCCATCAGTGATATCCCTCCGGATGCAGATGTGGTAATCACACAACAAATATTAACGGATCGTGCCCGCTCTGTTGCGCCGAACGCAGAACATATATCCATCGACAACTTCCTAAAAAGCCCGGAATACGATGCGCTCGTTGAACGTCTAAAGTAATTGCATGCATTCGTTTTCCCTGAGCCGGAGGCTGAGATATGAGTATTACCAAAAGACAACGTGAGATCGTGGAGTTTCTGCTGGAGCATCCACATGAAGTCACTGCCGGCGAAATCGCCGTTGAAGTCAAGGTTAGTACCCGAACGGTTCACCGGGAGCTTCAAATGATTGAACAGTGGCTGGAACCTTTGGGCATGAGGCTGGAAAAAAAATCAGGAACCGGTATCCGAATTGATGCCAGTTCCGATGATCTGGCTGTATTGCGCCAGCAACTAGAGGGTAAAGAATATGTAGAGTTTACGCCGGAAGAGCGTAAGCTCTTCATGCTTTGCATCCTGCTTGATGAAGCGGAGCCTGTAAAGTTACTCGCTCTGGCTTCGGATCTGAAAGTGACCGTATCCACCGTAACCACGGATCTGGACGATCTGGAGTCACGAATTCGTCAGGCGGGACTGAAGCTGGTTCGCAGACGTGGATATGGCGTCAAAATTAACGGAAGTGAGACGATTCATCGCACAGCCATAGCTGCACTTGCTTTGGAATTTCTGGATGAATCCGACCTGTTCGGAAGACAACCTGAACAAGGCGGCTCCATCGTAAACCAAAAATTGCTGGATATGATTGGACACGGTGATGTGCTTACGGTCGAAAATGCGTTATGGCAACCAGATATCGAATGGCTGGAGAACATTCCGGAACGTCAATACATGAAGCTGCTGATTCAATTATCCGTCGCAGTTGTACGTATTCGTAAAGGCTTTGGCATTGGCCGTATTTCTCCACGAGAGAACACCGAAGATGCAGCTGTAGAGCAGGATGAGATAAAGGTTCCACCTTATATGGCTTCCCGCTTATGTGGTGTGTTATCCACCCAGCTGGGGCTGTCATTCTCCCAAGATGAGCAAGCTTATTTTCACAGACTATTAGTTGAGACAGAGCAGCGGATTCACTCTTCGCGGCTGTTGCCAATAGACGACTTGATCTTACTAGACAGGGTGCATTCACTGATTGATCAGATGCAGGCAAGAACGCATTACACCTTTCATGAGGATCGATTGCTTCGTGAAGGTCTGCTTGGTCATATGCAACCTGTTATGGAGCGAATTGAAGGGCAACAGATCATTCGTAATCCGCTACTGCAGCAGATTCGCAAGGATTATGACTCCCTGTTCGAAGAGGTCAAACAATCTGTTGGGCAAGCTTGGCCAGGCACAGACGTTCCGGATGAGGAGATTGGTTTCCTGGTCATGCACTTTGGGGCTTCCATCGAGAGGTTACGTACATTGAAGCGGGAGATCAGGGCGATCATCGTGTGTACAAGCGGAATTGGATCATCACGCATGCTATCCAGCCGATTGTCCAAGGAGATTCCCGAGATTCGAATCATGGATAGCGTGTCCTGGTATGAAGCTGCCCGGATACCTACAGATCAATATGATCTGGTGTTATCGACGGTCGATCTGCCGATGGATGAGCATCAGTATTACAAAGTGAGTCCACTGCTTACGGCAGAAGAGAGCGAACGTCTGCGTCATTTTATCCGAACAACAACATTACAACGACAGCATAATAAGCCCCGTGAAGCAGAGGTTCAGACAACAAGTCGTTACTCGGACCCTGATGGAATGGAAGCTATTCTAGTTGAAATCGTCCGAATTATTGGCAAGTTTCAGGTGTACCCGCTGGATAATCAGGATATCGGGTTCTATAAAACGGCGTATGCGATGTGCAACGTACTCCATGGTTCTGGTGTGTTGAAGGAACCAGAGGAGATCGCAAAACGGTTGGAGGCACGTGAAGCAGTGGGGAGTCAGAAGATTCCCGGCACAAGACTTGCACTGTTTCATACACGAAGTGAGGGGATATACAGGCCGTCTATCAGTCTGTTTCAGCTCACGGAGCCACTCCTTCGTACGCCGGATGATCCGGCAGGAGTTACCCATGTTCTTTTGATGCTGGGTCCTCGAGAATTATCCAAGGAAAGCTTGGAGGTTCTCAGTGAGATAAGCGCTCTGTTATTGCAGGAAGAAATGATTACATTGCTGGAAAAGGGAATCAGGGATGAACTCATTCATTACCTGTCCCAGGAACTTGTTGGATTTTATCGCAGTAAAACCGAAATTGGAGGTCAACCATTATGAGTATGTTAACAACAGATAAAGTCATCATGAATGCGACGGCTCAGGACAAATACGAAGCGATCCGTATGGCAGGACAGATTCTGAAGGATGCGGGACATATTACCGCTGATTACATTGAGAAAATGATTGAACGTGAAGAGATTGTCTCGACCTATGTAGGGAACGGTCTTGCGATTCCACACGGTACGAAGGAATCGAAAGCATTCATTTTATCCACAGGCATCTCCGTTATTCAGTACCCACAGGGTGTTGATTTTGGCGATGAAAAGGCTTATATGGTCATTGGTATCGCGGCTCAAGGCGGGGAACATATGGAGATCTTGACTAGCATCGCGGTGATCTGTGCTGAGGATGAGAACATGGAGGCCCTGCGTCTCGCGAAAACAGCTGAAGAAGTTATCGCTATTTTGGAAAGTGAAATGGAGCTATGAAGGCCCTACACTTTGGCGCAGGTAACATTGGACGCGGATTTATCGGATTAATCCTCTCCCGGGCAGGGTATGAGGTGATTTTTTCAGACGTGAATCAGACCTTGGTAACAGCTCTCCAGCAACGGGGTCAATATACGGTGGAACTGGCTAACGAGAGCAAGGATCAGGAGACCGTGACAGGTGTAAGTGCGATCGATGGAACCCAGCTGGAGACGGTTGCCCAAACCGTTGTGGAAGCTGATCTGATTACAACCGCGGTGGGCGTGGGCGTGCTAAAACATATTGCACCAGGTATTGCGAAGGGACTTGAGAAAAGACTGAATTCCGGTCCTGCTCAAAACCCTCTTCACATTATTGCTTGCGAGAACGCAATTGGAGCCAGTACGCAATTGAAAGAGCATGTATATGCTCTGCTTGATGAAAAGGTACGTACACTTGCTGATCAGTACGTTTATTTTCCAGATTCGGCCGTAGACCGGATCGTGCCTATTCAGCATCATGAAGATCCCTTACATGTACAGGTGGAGCCTTTTTACGAGTGGGTGGTGGATCGTTCCCAGATGGCACCTGCATTCAAACCGGTTGAGGGCATTCTATATGTCGATGATCTGGAGCCGTATATCGAACGGAAGCTGTTCACGGTTAATACAGGACACTGCGTTGCAGCATATATCGGTCATGTGCACGGGTATGACACGATTCAGAAGGCTATTGCCGACGAGAAGGTGAAATCGATTGTCTACGGTGCTTTGCAGGAAACTGGAAAAGTTCTGGTGAAGCGTTTTGCATTTAACCCGGAAGAGCATGAGCAGTATATTGTCAAAATATTGGGACGGTTCGTCAACCCGTATCTCACCGATGAGGTTACTCGTGTTGGTCGTTCCCCACTGCGCAAATTGTCTCCGAATGATCGTCTGGTTCGCCCGGCCCTTCAGGCATATGCGGATGGAGCCGAAACCACCTATCTGGCTATGGGCATGGCAGCAGCCTGCAAGTTCGATGTCTCCGATGATCCGGAAGCAGTGGAACTACAGGACATGATTCGTCAGAAGGGAATTACAGCTGCGCTCCACCATTACACGTCCATGGATGAGCATCATCCGGTGCT
Source organism: Paenibacillus sp. 2KB_22 (assembly GCF_052115745.1). Classification (NCBI taxonomy): domain Bacteria; kingdom Bacillati; phylum Bacillota; class Bacilli; order Caryophanales; family Paenibacillaceae; genus Paenibacillus; species Paenibacillus sp. 2KB_22. The sequence goes on along the minus strand of NZ_JBFRHG010000002.1, from coordinate 1,684,789 downwards.
TGAACAGGCTGTTGCCCAGTATAACCAAATGTAAGAGCAGTGGTAGCCAGCTAACAGTATAGATGAGGCATAATGAAGAAGAGCCATACAGTTGTTAACTGTGTGGCTCTTCTTTTGGTTGGCGTTTATCGGCATATTCATCCAAACAGCGTTGACATATGCACGATTTTCGGCGCTGTTCTGCCGGAATGCGGTCGAATACACCTTCGGGGAAAGTAGCCCGGTTACACCAACATTCCGAATGAGGACGTCCTGCGGCATAGGAACAGCGATTAGCTTCCCCGCATAACGGGCAGACAAGAACATCGATAGGGATGTGCTCTTGATCGTCTTGTTCTGCAGACATGGGGTTCTTCCCTCCCTGTGGAATAGCTACGAGCTTAATTTTGAACATACTGGTCCCAGTATAACAGAAATGCGCCGGTGATTATGGATTTCACTCTGTATATATGACTTCCAGTTCACCACATCTGTTTCTCCCATCGGCTATTCTTCAGGCGGTAATTCGATCTGTAGGCCTTCCACATGTTTGCGTCCCATCAACTTACGTTTCTTTCGATTTTCCTTTGTTTCTAGCACAATGTCCAAGTCATAATCGTCACCTGGATATAGCTCATTGGCAGATATATGCAGGGCCAGGCGTTTCTTATGGATTTTGACTTTGCGTCCTCGTAGCATGACCCCGATATTTCCACGGCTATCCTCCACATCACATACGATACCCGACTGATTGAGATAGGCCGCATACACCCGATCTCCTTTGCGAAACGTTTTGGCAGGAGCAGGAGAATCCGACTCTCTATTTGTTGTCTTTTTGTGGAAACCGATTGAATCCTTTGACTGCTTCTTCATCTGATTCCGTTTGGATAACTCTACCGGGTCGTCTGCCTCCTTAACGGAACGCTCAGGCGTCAGGGTCGGAGTTTCCAAAGGAGGTGACGTGAACACGAATGTACGATCTCTCGAAGTACTATGATCTGACAGGGACTTGGATCGCTCAATAATTCGCCGTGGCATGCCCAGCTTTAATGCGATGGAATAAGCATAACTCTCACCTGCTTCTCCGATACGCAATCGATACAGCGGTTGGAGAGAAACGGTGTCAAATTCCATACGGGCATTTTCGAATCCTGGCGTGGCAGCTGCAAAATGTTTGATTTCACCAAAATGCGTTGTCGCCACAACGGTTGCTCCGCGGCTGTGCAGCTCCTCCAGCATGGCGATGGACAGTCCGACGCCTTCACCGGGATCTGTGCCGGAAGCCATCTCATCGATGAGCACCAGAGTTGATGTATTGGCCTGTTCCAGTATGCCAATCATATTGCGAATATGTGCTGAGAATGTACTGAGCGCTTGTTCCAAACTCTGCCCGTCACCAATATCAACCGCTAACTCGGTATAAACAGCCATCTCGCCGCCTTCATCTACCGGAATAAGCAAACCGGATTGCATCATCAGGGTTAGTAAACCAAGTGTTTTGAGTGCGACCGTTTTCCCCCCGGTATTCGGGCCAGTAATAATGAGTGACGAATACGTTCTGCCGATTGCAAAATCAAGGGGAACCATGGAAGAACCCATGAACGGATGACGTGCACGTTGAAGGCTGATATGGCCTTGAGTATTGACTCGAACGGTATGTCCGTCCATGGTGGCCGCATATTTGGCTTTGGCAAAGAGGAAGTCTAGTACACCTACCGTTTCGGTGTTCAGGGCAATTTCACGGTTATACGATTCAGCCAGTGAGGTTAAATCACCGAGAATTCTCATCTCCTCTCTGGACTCCTCCGCTTGTAGAGCGGCCAATTCCATCTGTAAACTTACTAACTCAACAGGTTCGATATATACGGTTTGCCCGCTCCCGGATTCATCCAGCACACTGCCTTTCACCTGTTTGCGGAACTCTTTCTTAATGGGCAGAACTGTTCTTCCTCCGCGTTGACTGATGACATGCTCCTGCATAATGGAGCGATGTTTGCTAACCAGAGAATCCAGCTTTCGTTTCATGCGTTCTCCATTCACCGTCATTTTTTTGCGAATTCGAATCAGTTCCTTGCTTGCTTGGTCCTGAATGCGTCCACTATGGATGCAGCGCTCGATCTCACGCAGTAAAGGTTCGATCAGAATCATGGATGCAGCGTAGCGACTAACGGTGGGAGCGGCCCCAGATTTGCCCTCCATGTACTTCATGAGTTGTGCACAGCTCCGCAGGAACTGAGCGAGATGACTGAAATCGCGTTCACTGAATAGATAACCGGTGCCAAGCAGATCCATAATTGTTTCCATGCCGTCCAGTGAAGGGAGGGGGATACTGGCCCCGAAGCGAATCAACGCAGCCGCTTCTGCTGTTTCTTCCAGCCGCAGCTGGATCAGGTGAGCATCTACCATCGGTTTTAGTTCTCTGGCATAACGTTTACCCAGATAAGACAGGGCGCAGTCTGCAACATTTTTTTGAATTTGTGGATAACCCAGACTGTTTAATGTGTTCTCATTCATGCGTAATCTCTCCTTGAATTTGAATTGGGATTGCAGTTGACACGCGAAACATATTCCTGAAAACGCAAAAAGGGCGGAGAATGAACAAACGTCATTCTCCGCCCTAAATATATGGGAAAGCAAAGTCCACTACAGGTCTATAATAAAAAATCCGCGCTGAACTCAGCGCGGAAATAGACCCGGACAATGACAATCCCGGAGGCGATTTATGATATCCGCTGTTCTTAACTAAGTACAGGGATCTGGCGCATCATGAAATACACGTATGCCATATGGGCACAAACGCAATGAAAGGCCAAACTCCTGAATATGAAACTTGGTTAGTTAAGAACATTCACCGACATTAAAAATCTCTCCTTTGATTGAGGAATATGCAACCAATATATACTGGAAATTGGTTTGAAGTCAACCTTAGAATAAATGAGTGGACTTGAATAAGAATGGGTTTTAAAATAACAATAGTAAAATAATCCAATGAAAGCGATTTAATTTAATAAACATACGTATAAAGGAGGATGCTCTTCTTGCCTAAGTATTTACTGCGTTTGCTCTGCTTTACCCTGATCCTCGGAGCCCTTCCAGTCATTGTTATTGGTTCGGTCTCGTATACGATTGCATCACGTGACATTGAACAGAAAGTACGTGAAAGCAACCTTCAGATATTGCATCAGACCCAAATGCGGGTAGAACAAGTTCTGCGCAGCCTGCAATTATCATCCATCCAGTATGTCAATTCGCCCTTGGTACTTCAAGCGATGAAGAAACCGCTGGATAGCAGCGAATTTCAAGAGATTCGTGACCTGACGTCAGGCTTTAACAACTTGCAAGCGGTTACGAACATTGACCAAGCCTATCTGGTTAATCTGGACGAAGATTGGGTTGTTTCGATGCGTTCTTTTGGCAAATTGGATGATTTTAGCATTCGGGACCGGATTGGTTCTTATCTGACCTACACTAACAGCCTGTTCTGGGTTACTCAGAATGCCAGTTCAGCTAAAGAAAGTGTACCCGTTTCAGCTGGCATGGGTGAACTGACACCCGAACAGGCACCTGCCCTTATATCATCGGATAATGTGGTCAGTATGGTATTCAAAATTCCGATGATACCAACCAATGTGAAACCAAAGGGATTTCTTGTGATTGATATCGCCGATACGGAACTGAGTACGTTTTTGAGCCGAAATACGAATTCCGGAGATATGTATGTTCTGGATCGGGAGCAGAAGTATTTTCTGAACGATATGCAGCAAGACGGGAAGTATGACACGCTGAATAAGGAAATTCATGAAATGGTGCAAACGACGGGGGAGCCAGAAGGTTTCTTCAGTGCAGAGGTGGAAGGTAACCAAGTGGCGGTTAGCTATAGGCAATCTCCACTCAATGGCTGGTTATACGTGTCCGTTGTATCTCTTGGACAGATCACGGCCCAGTCACAGAAAATTGCATTGGTTACCGGTGTTGCTACACTGGTCATGTTATGTGTAACGGGATTGGTCGCCATATACGGCAGTCGGCGGATGTATTCACCGATCTCCAGACTGCTGCAATTTACGAAGGGGTTGGATTCTCCAGTTACTCCATCAGGACGCCGTCAGGATGAATTTATCTATATTGAGGAGCAATTGTCAACACTGTTCAGTTCGGAGAAAACGATGCGTGAGCAGATGAAGGGGCAGCATGTGCATCTTCAAGAGTTTTTTATGACCAAACTGCTAACAGGTAAAATCTCGGAAGAAGATTTCAGATATCAGGGAGAATTGTATGATTTCCCTACAGGGTGGGCGAGTCTTGGCGTACTCATGCTCCAGATGGATACCTTGGAAGGAACCCGATATGAGGAACAGGATCGGGACCTGCTTCTGTTTGCTATCAACAATATGGTAGGTGAACTCCTTCCTTCGGCAGTTCGGTTCACCCCGGTCATGCTGGATGATGCACAGGTCACCGTACTTGCCTCCGAACTCACGGATGAGGTGAAGCTGAAGGAGTGGATGCACACCCAGGCAGACTGGATTCGCGAACGTGTCGTAACCTATCTGAATCTGCCCGTGAGTATTGGTATCAGTCGTTCTTATACTTGTATTGGTGATACGCCCAGAGCGGTTCAAGAGAGCCGCGAGGCTCTGCAAGGCCGGGTAAGTCTGGGCAGCCGTATTATTTTGCATTATGAGGATATACAGCCACGTGGTCAGATGGAGGCTGCGTTGTATACTCAGTTACGCATGATTGAAGATCAGCTGGCTTCGGCGCTCAAACAAGGGGATGAGGAGAAGTCAGACGCCTATTTTACGCAATATTTGGGGCTGCTTGCCGACAAGAAGCTTCATTTCAGTGAATATCCCGTCATTATGGTTCAGTTATTATCTCGTGTATATCAGCTTGTGCAGGAGCAAGGTGGAGATGTGGCTGAAGTACTGGGTGAAAAAGCATCCATGTCCCATTTGCTGAAATTGTCCACATTGGACGAAATGACCAATTGGTTCCGCAAACGGCTGTTCCAGCCCGTCATCCGTTTTTGGCGAGAGCAGGAAGAATCTCAATACATGAATATTGCAAGGCGCATGATTCGTTTGATCGAGGAACGTTATGATCGTGAATTGTCGCTGGAAGCCTGTGCCGCTGAGCTTAATTTTCACCCTGTCTACCTAAGTCGGGTATTCAAGAAGGAAGCAGGAGTCAATTTTACGGAATATCTTGCAGAGTACCGTATGGAAAAAGCGAAGACCTGGCTGCAAACAACCAATCTTAAAATATCGGAGATTGCGGAGAAATTAAACTATACCAATCCAACCGCATTTATCCGAACGTTTCGCAAAATCACAGGAACTACCCCCGGCAAGTACCGGGAGCAGCAGCGATAAAACAAGCCTGCTCTGCCTGCCATGGCAGGCAGGCTTTTTCATGTCCAGGTGCAGGGAGAAGACCGTATTAATCCATGAAGTTAAGACAGGAATATGGAGGTTGAAAGCAGTTCATTGCGTTGTCAGATTATATGAGGGGAATGAGCTAAACCCTTGCTACATAAGGAAAAACAAAAGGCTAAAAGGAGATGATAGCCAGTCATTCGTTTATCCTCCACAATGAAGACATGAATTCAGGAAGTGATATTTTGTAATCGTTTCCAATGTGGGGAGGAAGACAATATGAAAGCCGAAACGGCGGCTCGAACACGGCCCGCTACCCGCAGTGACAAAAACCTGCTGTGGAGGGACATTATCAAAAACCGGTGGCTGTATATCATGTTAATACCGGGAGTGCTTTACTTTGTTATTTTCAAATACATACCCATGTATGGCATCACGATGGCTTTTCAGGATTACACGCCTTACAAGGGCATCTTGGGAAGTGACTGGGTAGGCTTCAAACACTTCCAGCGTTTCTTCGGAGAACCGCAGTTCTGGACATTGTTTCGAAATACATTTTTACTTGCCATTTATAACATTGTGTTCTTTTTCCCACTGCCAATTGTACTGGCACTCATGATGAATGAGGTTCGCCGTGAACGCTTCAAACGATTTGTACAGACTCTTGTTTATGTTCCACACTTTGTTTCTTGGGTTGTTGTTGTCGGTGTATTCTACATGCTGTTCACAACCGAGGGTGGTGCGATTAATGAATTGCTCTATAACCTGACTGGTCAAAAAGTGGCGTTCCTGCTTGAACCAGGTTGGTTCCGAACCATGATTGTCGGACAATCCATCTGGAAAGAAGTCGGTTGGGGCACGATTATCTTCCTTGCTGCACTTTCCGGTGTTGATACCCAGCTCTATGAAGCTGCACGGATTGATGGTGCCAATCGCTGGCGCCAAACCTGGCATATTACGTTGCCGGCCATTCGCAGTACAATCGTCATCTTGCTGATTCTGCGTCTGGGCAATTTCCTGGATACAGGCTTTGAACAGATCTTCCTGATGCTGACTCCGACGAACCGGGATGTGGGCGAGGTATTTGATACCTACGTGTACACGAAGGGTCTCACACAGGCACAGTACAGTTATAGTGCTGCTGTCGGGTTGTTCAAATCGGTTGTCGGGCTGGCGCTTGTCCTTGGTGCCAATACGATGGCCAAAAAATTCGGGGAGGAAGGCGTTTACTAACCCTCGGGAGCAGACGTTCTTCACCAGACAGGAGTGAACATTAAGATGCAACAGGATAAAACGTGGGGCAACCGGATCTTTGATTTTGTGAATCACGGCTTGCTGCTGTTGATTGGAATTGTGACGGTCATCCCGTTCATTTATATTTTGGCCGTCTCGTTTACCAGTCCACATGAAGTGGCTAAGGGAGGTTTTATTCTTTTTCCAAAAGAGTTCTCTCTGGCTGCGTACCGTTACATTTTCTCTACGGATACCTTGATTCGCAGTCTGGGTGTATCGGTCTATATTACGGTGATTGGTACCTTCATTAACCTGCTGTTTACGTCCCTTATGGCGTATCCGCTCTCCAGAAGATATTTGCGTGGGCGCCAGCCCATTTTGCTGGGTGTATTGTTCACAATGCTCTTCAGCGGCGGGATGATTCCAACATACTTTGTCGTGAAATCCTTGCACCTGACGGATACGTTATGGTCGCTGATGCTGCCTACTGCTATTAGTGCATTTAACTTGATCGTACTCAAAAACTTCTTTCAGGCCATTCCCGACGAACTGGAGGATGCAGCCAAAATTGATGGATGTAACGATGTCAGCGTATTGTTCCGGATTGTTCTGCCTTTGTCCATGCCAGCCATGGCGACATTTTCACTCTTTTATGCAGTGGCCCACTGGAACAGTTTCTTCAGCGCTGTGATCTATATTAACGATAGTGAGAAGTGGCCTGTCCAAGTCTGGCTGCGTGAGATTGTCATTCTGGCACAGAGCCGAATCGGAGACACGAGTATCGAAGAGACTGAGATCCAGCCGCTCACCATTCGTATGGCGGTTATCGTATTCTCCACAATCCCGATTATGCTGGTGTACCCATTCCTGCAAAAGCACTTTGCAAAAGGAGTGATGCTGGGTTCGGTGAAAGGTTGAGTCGTCACATGCTTCAAAGCCAGTACATTTTGACCATATAACTGCATAAAAAAGGGAGGTTTTCATGTTATGAAAGCAACAAAAAAGAAAGCCGTAGCTGTCTTGAGCACACTGGCACTTGTGACAGGTTTGCTGGCAGGGTGCGGATCAGACGAGGGTCAGGCTGCTGAGGGCGGCGTACAAAATGTGTCCATAGCCATTGCACAGGTGGGTGATGTGCCAAGCAAAGGCAATGAAATTCAGCAAAAGATTGAAGCGTATACCAATACCAAGCTGGATATCCAGTGGATTCCGGCTTCGGCCTATAATGACAAAATTAATGTGATGATCGCTTCAAGCGATATGCCGAAAATTGTGAAGGTGCAGTATAACCCTACCGTGACCAGCGCAATGCGTAATGACGTGTTCTGGGAAGTAGGGCCTTTGCTGAAAGACTACAAAAATCTGTCGGCACAGAACGAGCGTTTTTTTGACAACATCAAGGTAGAGGGCAAAATCTATGGGGTTCCAGTTTTCTCGGATATCGCACGGGCTACGGTGATCTATCGCAAGGACTGGTTCGAGAAGCTGAATCTTAAGGTGCCAACCACACCGGATGAATGGTATGAAACGATTAAAACACTGGCAACCTCCGATCCGGATGGAGATGGTCAGGATAATACGTTTGGGCTGATGCTTTTCAAAAAATATAATGAGGACCAATATTCCTTCACGACGCGCTTGGGCGTAAGTTTTGGTGCACCTAACAAGTGGAAAGTCGAAGAGGATGGCAGCTTCACGCCTGAATTCATGACGCCGGAATATATGCAGGTGCTGGATCTGTTGAAACGGTTGTATGATGAGAAACTGCTGAACCAGGACTTTGCCGTATTCGACTCTACGGAAGCGGAGAAAAAGTATGATTCCGGTGTTGTGGGTATCCGTGTTGGTGTCGCCCAGAACGGAAAAAGTCAGCAAGAGCGTCTATCCAAAAACAATCCGGATGGTGTGGTAGACATCGCTGGTTTGCTTGGACCAAACGGAGATCGTGTTGCAGGACAGACGGGTAATTCGGGAATTCTGGCATTCCCTAAATCGACGGTGAAATCGGAAGAAGAACTCAAGAACCTGCTCTCTTTCCTGGATAAACTGATGGACCCTGAGATGGCTACCCTGTTGATGCGTGGTATGGAAGATAAACATTACACCAAAGTGGGCGAAGATCAGGTGGAGATGAGTGACTTCGATGCATTCCAGCGTGAAGTGAAGCCTTACCGTGACAACCTTCCTTATGTCGAAGGGTATAACGTACCGAAATTGAAGGATACGGAACTGGGTGAAAAAGGTACGGGGCTTGCCAAGGAACTGGCTGAGCACGCTGTGCCAAACCCTGCGCTGACGTTATATTCTCCAACATATGGTGACCGCGGGGCGGATCTGGATCAGGTCATTGCAGATGCGCAAACCAAATACATTATGGGCAAGATCGATCAAAGTGGCTGGGAAAAGGAAATCGAGAATTGGGGCAATGCGGGTGGAAACCAGATTCGTGAGGAATATGCCGAAGATTATAAAAAACAGGCTCAATAAAGAGCCGGAAGCGGAGGCTTAATCATGAAGGAAACATTGCAATTCACATCGGTGCGCATGGCACAGCAATTCATGGAAAGTTATCGCAACCATGAGCTGTACTCCACATGGCATTATGAGAATGGTTGCTTTCTGAAAGCACTGGAGGAGCTGTACACGCACACCGGGGAGCAAAAGTATTTTGACTACATCCGTGAGCTAATGGATCACTTTGTTCAGGAAGATGGCTCGATTCGTTCCTATACGGTTGAGGAATATAATCTGGATCAGATCAATCAGGGAAAATCACTGTTCCTGCTGCATGAGAAAACGGGTGAAGAAAAGTACCGCAAAGCTGCGGATTTGCTTATGATTCAGCTCAAGGGACAGCCACATACGAGTGAAGGTGGGTTCTGGCATAAGAAGATTTACCCTTTCCAGATGTGGCTGGATGGATTGTACATGGCCACTCCCTATCTGACCCAGTATGGCGCGGTGACGGGTGAAGAGAAGTGGTTCGACAAGGCGGCTCTGCAGCTCTTGCTGGTGGAGCAACGTACACGTGATCCGCGTAGTGGTCTCTTGTACCATGCCTGGGATGAGAGCAAAGAGCAGCGTTGGAGTTCGGGGGATACGGGATGTTCTCCACATGTCTGGAGTCGTGCGATGGGCTGGTATGTGATGGCGGTTGTGGATACATTGGATCATCTGCCGGTAGATCATCCGCAGCGCGGGCAGATTGTGGGCATCTTCGAACGGGTAGCAAACGCACTAGTGCATGTACAGGATCAACAGACCGGATTATGGCCACATCTGCTGGATCAGCCGGGACGTGAGCGGAACTATCTGGAGGCTTCCGGCACCTCAATGTTTGTCTATGCATTGGCCAAAGGTGTACGTAAAGGATATCTAAGCGGCAAGTTCAAAGCGGTTGCGGAAAAAGGGTATCAGGGTCTGCTGCAGCATCTGCTGCAAACGGACCGTGAAGGCGTGCTGTCCTTGACGCAGTGTAACGGCGGAGCCGGTCTTGGAGGAAGCCCGTATCGTGACGGGTCCTATGAGTATTATGTGACCGAATCCATTCGGATTAATGATCCGAAATCGGTCGCTCCGTTCATTTTGGCAGGGGTGGAGATTGAACTTTACAAGTCCAACTAACATGTACATGAGAACGGAGAGGGCAGAAATAATCTGAGGAAGCGAAGCGTTCGCCTTTATCCCCGGATTTTCCCCTTTTAGAAGGGAATCAAAAAATCTGGGGATAACAGCGATCGGAAGGTTGTTCTGTCATCGGAGTGATCTGTGTACATAACCATATCCAAAAGGAGAGATGGTTCATGAGTCCAAAAGGTCCAATGTCCCGTTTAGGCGGAATCGTTGTAATTGGTGCAATGTCCGCTGGATTGCTTGCAGGTTGCGGGGGAGAAAAAGCGCCTGCTGCAGGGGAAGGTAAACTTCCCATTTCCATCTCTTTAATGCAGGTAGGTGATATACCGGCCAAGGAGAACGGGATTGAACAGAAGATTGAGGAATATACCAATACGGATGTCAATGTACAGTGGATTCCGCAGTCTGCTTTTGATGATAAAGTGAACGTTATGGTTGCTTCAGGCGAGATGCCGACCATTATGCGTGTGAATTATGTGCCGACAACGTTTAATGCCGCCAAAACGGGACTGTTCTGGGAACTGGGGCCTTACTTGAAGGATTATAAAAACCTGTCTGCCCAATCCGAAGCTTATTTTAACAATATCAAAATTGAAGGCAAGGTCTACGGTATTCCGAACTTCCGGGATATTGGACGGACTGCGATAGTATATCGCAAGGACTGGTTCGATACATTGAAGCTGGATATACCCAAGACGTTGGATGACTGGTATGAAGTGATGCGCTCGATTCGTAAGGATGATCCGGATGGGAATGGTAAGGAAGATACGTACGGTGCACTGTTATTTAAGAAATATAACGAGGGTGTCTCTTCGCCGCTGACGCGGATTGCTGTAAGTATTGGCGGTGTCAACAAATGGGGTGTGGATGATGCTGGGAAACTGACCCCGGAGTTCTTGACCCCGGAATATGTGGATACGATGAAACTTTTCAAGCGACTGTTCAGCGAGGGTCTGATTAACAGTGACTTCCCTGCCCTTGATCCTTCTGATGCAGACAAAAAAATGGATTCGGGCCTGGTAGGCATGAAGCTGAATGGTGTGGCTCAGAACGGAAAATCTTCTCAGCAACGGCTTACGCCAAATGCACCGAATGGAGAGATTGATGTAGCTCCGTTCCAGGGGCCCGATGGTATTCGCATCGCCGGAGAGCCTGGGAACTACGGAATGTTGGTCATCCCCAAAGCATCCGTTACGGATGAGGAGCAATTGAAGCAAGTTCTTACGTTCCTGGATCAGTTGATGGATGAGGAACTGAGCACGTTGCAGCTCCGTGGATTGCTCGATGTGCACTATACCAAGACTGCGGATGGGAAAACCGAACTCAAAGATTTCGACGCTTATCAGCGTGAAGTGAAGCCATATCGGGATAATTTGTTAAGCATTGAAGGATATAACGTGGCTGAACTGATCGATGTTCCCATTGGTATGAAAGGTACAAAGATGGCGCGAGAGAATGAGCAGTACGCCATTGCCAATCCAGCACTCACCTTATCTTCGGCGATCTATACCGAGCGTGGTCAGGAGCTGGATCAGATGATCTGGGATGCGCAGACCAAGTACATTATGGGTAAAATCGATGATGCAGGTTGGGAGCAGGAAATCGCTAGCTGGAGAAAAGCCGGTGGTGATCAATTGATTACGGAATTGGAAGCTTCCTATAAAGAATTGAACGGAAAATAAAGCTGAGTGAAATAAAAAAAAGGTTGATCAAATGGAATGATATGGTTTATTCTATGAGTGAGTTTATTTTCCAATATCATAAGAAAGACCACACCCTTAAAGCATAAGGCTATGAATCTGCGGATTCATGGCCTTTTTTTGTGTTTTAGGCGAATGAAGTGGGTCTATGGAAGGAGGGACGCACGCCTTGAAGTGATGGGGATGGACGAAAAATAATACCAATAGCCTAGTACAACATGGTAGAATATTGATTATTATGGCAAATTTAGGTTTCGTTTATGAAGAGAAGTGACTAGGTTGACCAAGTAAAGCATCCCCATACTAAGGTACATAGGAGCGTGAGTAGATTGAAGAAACAAATTGAAGGACACGAGAAGAAGAAAAAGCGGAATGTTTGGATCGTCGGGTTGGTAACGACAGCTGTATTGGCAGCAACACTATTACCGATTGGCCCCGTACATTTGACGTCAACAGCGAATGCGGCGTCGGTAACAAGTGACACTGCCCTTAGCAAGTTGAAGGATATCAAGGGGCATTGGGCTCAAGCGACAATTGCCAAAGCTTATGAAAAAAATCTGATCTCTGGTTACCAGGACGGAACGTTTCGTCCCAATGGCAAAATCACGCGTGGGGAATATGCGACAATACTTGCCCGCGCGACTGGACTAGAAGAGGTACAGGGGCAGAACCCGTTTTCTGATCTCAAGGGGCACTGGTCTGAAGCAGCAGTTAGCCAGCTTGTAGGACAAGGATTCATTAACGCTGGCGATTATGCCAAAGGCTTCAATCCAAATGCGGAGCTAACGCGTTACGAGATGATGAAATGGATTGCCAATGGACTGATCAAGTCCGGAGCCAGCTTCCAAGATGCGTTTAACGATACGACAAATACGCTACTTCCCACGCCGGAAGTGAACCGAGGAACCATTCGTAGCGAGCAGATTCCGTATCTTGCCCTTGTTCGTGGGACAGGCATTGTCGGTGGATTCCAGGATGGCACATTAAAACCCGCGGATTCTACCACTCGTGCAGAAGTATCGGCTATTTTGCTGCGTTATATGGACGTGGAGGGCACGGATGCCGGTAAGTACAGTGACCTGAATGAAATGAGAGAGGTCGGCACGACGGGTACGAATTTAACGACAATTAGTAATTATAAGTATAGTTCAGGTTCGATCATGATATCCGATTTATCCAAAGGAAATATCAATTTAAGCAATAAATCCGGTGTATTAAAAATTCATCGTTTTATCGTTGTAGATGCTACTCAAAATAAGCCGAAGGGTATTTACGCGAAGCTCTTTCTTCCGGATAAGTACGCAAGTGGCTCCTATAGGACTTTTGCAGATGTGTCATTTACATCTAACTTAGAAACCTCGAATTTAATTACATTTAACCAAGGTCTTTCGGATTCCTTAATACAATTTAATCGTCTTGATTTAGACTTGGCTAAGAAACAAAGTAATGTGACAATTCCTATGGACTCAGGAGAACTTATAAAAAAAGGATTACAGCAAAGATTTTGGACTACATCGACTTTAAGGAATAAATCTTGGTCTTATTTTTTGAAATCAGATACAGAAGGAGAATTTAAAATTCAAAGGTAGCCTTATCAGGATGGTGAGCAAGTTGTAATGAAAAAGCTTAATTATTTTTCAGCTATTATTTTAGTGAGTATATTTATTTCACAAATATTATTATTGTTAGCATTGTACTTACCTATGGAAGTTGTTCATGCTGCTACAGATGAGTATGGACCTAAGTCTATGAAAAACCCTCGGAAGGTTACAATATTAGCGACTCCTACTGTAGGGAGGCCAGGGGTATATTGGTACCAAGTGGATAGCGGACAATTTAGAGCTGACCATGCTGGGGGACCAACTTATGCAAGTAATGCAGGGAGTTGTTCCAGTCCATTTCCTGCTGCTACAGAAGTTCCGGATAGTGTAGATTTCAGTAGATGGCCTGCAGAAAACTGGCCTGATTATAATTCCAGACGAGTCGAAGACTCAAGTATCTTTAATGTCCGAATCCATGATGTTAATTATCAGGGGAGAGCAGATCAAGATTCATATACTGGTGTGGGAGACCCTAGCCCACCTTTTCCTTCAACAATTGTTGCAATAAGAACAATTACTGGAGGGTACCATATACCAACCGAGAAGAGCCCTTTCGCAAATGGTGGTCAAACAACTGCGGGCTGTCCTAAATACAATGCTTCTTATTTTACACCCATGGATATCATCTGGGAAGGTGATTTGGAAGAAGAAAAAGAGATAACTGTAGAAGAGGATTCAACCCTCACAATAGGGCAAACCCAGCAGATGGTAGCAAAGGTAAAGACGAAGGGCTATGGTGCGGTAGCTTTTGGTGAGGGCATCGACGTATCCCGAAGAGAAGCAGAGATCAAATGGTTTTCTTCTGACGAGACAATTGCGAGTGTAGAGTTGAAAACAGGGATGTTAACGGCCGAAAGTCCAGGCACGGTCACTGTGCGTGCGATCTGGAACAATGGTACATACTTGATCTCGGATACCGCTACCATAACAGTTACGTCTGAGCCAGGACTCGTTGTGAATCTGCCGAATGCATGTAAAGCCAATACGACACCTCTACAGGCAGAAGCAGTTCTAACCAAACCGGATCGCTCTATTCATAAACTGACGGCTCATCCCAAATTGACGTGGCAGAGCTCGAATCCAACTATAGCCACGATCGGTGCTAATGGCAAAATCACGACAAAAGGGATCGTGGGTAACACTACGATAAAAGCCCATTTTCTTGATACTGCTCAGCAACTGGATGAACAAGGGACTCAGGTGCTTGAAGTTAAGGATTGTACGGATAATGGAGAAGGGGGGAATGATGGCGATCCGGGGGGCGACCCTGCAAACGCTTGCCCTGTGACCATCAGCCCACCTAGTAGAGGCACGATTATCGAAGCATCGGTTATAGACCCATCTGTTCGCGGTGTGTTGAAGGCAGACGAGCGTGGATCTGAGAAGTTCGATGTTACCCGTGGTATTCCAACTTCGGAAGATCTCTATGCTAATGTCTTGGCCAAGGAATATCTGTTTCAGCACCGTTGGGTTAACATGACAGGAACGGTGACTTACACGGTTCCTGTCAAAAGGGTTTATCATAAAACCTGGACGATTCCGGGAAGAGCGTCTAGTGGTGAGGGGGATCCAGGAACACCTCCTGAGCCCAGAGAACTTGACGTCCCTGGGGATAAAATCATGCAAGTAACAAGGACATATAGCTATTGGCAGATCGATAACCTGGAGGTATACAAGTTAAATGAGGCCAAGGTATCTAACTATGCACTAGGTGGTTATGGTGAAACCGTGACCCTGATGCCCAATGCATATACACCGCCGACTTTGCAATCGGCTATGGATACTGCGGTTACCAATCATGTGAAACCTGCGCCATGTCAAGAAATTGATCTTGGCATCCAAGGGGTTCCGGGTGGTTCTGCTGAACCGCCTACGCCGGATGAAACGTCATTGTTTCAATCTGAAGCTGAAGCGAAGGTTAGAGAGAACACTGTTAATAACGACAAGGTGGCCTTTAATGGAGCGACAATTATGGATCCTGCCCCATTGGAGAAAACCGCTCCAAGACCTGGGACGATCCCGCAACCTGGCGTGATTGGAGATGATGTTCTGTACCAGAACCGTCTGACGATCAAAAACACATTGATGAACAAAGCTAACCAGCCAACCACGGGTGAGATTACGTATGGACTTCTCCCTGGCAATGTTAACGGAGGGCAGGATCAGAAGTTCCCCATTGTGGGCATCAACTCGGTGACAGTACATACTCCAGTTGTGAACTATGCTTGGGTATCCGATGATCAGCCGCATAATCAGAAGACTACACCCGATCCGACCAGAGCTGCACTTATTTTAGAGCGTCCGTTTATTGTACGAATCCCAACTTCAGGGCAGCATCTGGATGTAGCGAGTTACCCTGGTTATGGAAACCATGATTATGCGAAATATTTCCGGATCAAACAGGTTCGTTTCCCATTCGATGTTTATAACGGTGCCAGAAGTCAGTTTATTCCGGCCATGACATGGGTGGATATTCCGGTAAATCAGTTGGACACCCCTTTTTATCTTCCTGTATGGGTAGATGAAGGAAATTACCAGATTGAGTTTCGTAATATCGCTGAAAATGCACCAGCAAACTTGACAGAACAACAGGATGCCAACACGAATCTGACCCATCATGTCGCAGCAGATACCGTTGCTGTAGAGGTTATCGGACGGTTGTATGATTTTCACATCACCGATATTTCAGACTACAACTGGGAAAATGTGTTCCGCAAGCGGATGGGCAGCCCCGAACCAACGGGTGTGAGCTACTGGACCGGTAGAAACAGTATCGACGGAGATCCCCGAGGTAATTTGGCTCCCTATGTCCTGCCTATTCGTCCCGGCAGTCATCCGGTACAGGGTTTCCGAAATGCAGCGGTGAAGACGGGTTACCATTTCAAGTTTGATCTGAAGACTAAAGGCAATATGTTTGGGAAACAGGATGGTATCCGAATCACGCCAACGTTCTCTTTTGTGAGTAAAGATGGCACCACCCGACAAGAAGTGGATTTATACTACCATCGGGGACAGGAACGACTCATTCGTATTGGATCCGCACAAGATTTAGAAAAACGCTTTGTTGTCCTGAACTCACGGTTGCGGAATGTACTTGGTACAGAGTTAGGTGATACAGCGCGCCACCAGTATACTTATGAACTGTCGGAGGAGGAACGCAATCAGAGTACAATGGCTGAGCATATGGTTCGTTTCGTGGATCAGACCTCTCATCATAAAACGTGGGTAGGTCGTTATGACTGGATGATTCTTCCTTCACAGATCCGCACACTCATTGGCCCAAAAACAGATATTCCCTCCAGTGTTAATGTGGATCGGGCGAATGCAGCGATTCAGCGTTGGTATGGGGAATATAGCTTGCCAGCGGATGTATATGCAGTGTCCAAAGGAACCGATCTCGAATCCCTTTCCAGACAAAATCGGTTGGATGACAAGGCAACGGTATTTCTGAGGGATGGTTACATTGTAGTTAACTTCAATATCGAAACTTTGCGCAGTGGCAATACGAATGCACCCCATCTGCAATATATTCATGCGCCGTTGATGAATCAATGGCAAATGGAAGGTTTTGATAACAGCCCGGTAGATGGCCAGGGAAGAAGTTGGCCGATGCAAGATGGGGACGTGGTCTTGTACCACGCCGATCAATCCAGCCGGAATGATTTCCAATCCCAGGTACCACATTAGAGAGAAGTCGTTTTACCCATAAAGAAGGCAGGCGTAATGTGAATCTACATGACGTTTGTCTTCTTTTGTTCAATTCGGATTATGGTTGGGCAGCAGAACGGGTATAAAGAGTAAGGAGCACTCGTTCCGTCCAATTCATTAATTTTCTCAACGAGAGGGGAACAATACACATGATTGAAGAGGGTAAGCAGGAACTATTGATTTTAGAAGATACATACAAAGGAAGAGACTTAGGTGTCACATTAGAAGCACAAGCCTGTCGCTTCAAAGTCTGGTCACCTTTAGCCGTTCAGATGGAACTACTTCTGTATCCACCTTTGACAGGGGGGACCCCGGAGGATGAGCCCAATCAACGGAAACAGCAGGCGATACCTATGCAAAAGAAAGAACAAGGCACCTGGGTTCTGGAACTGGAGGGCGATTTAAGCGGCTACCGTTACATGTACATGCCTACTTTCGAAGATGGACATTCAACCCAGGCAGTAGATCCCTACGCACGAGCCGTGACCATGAATGGAGAAATGGGTGTAATTGTCAGACTGGAGCAGACACATCCGAAGGGATGGAGTGAGGATATTCGCCCGAAATTGACCAGTCCTGTAGATGCAGTCCTGTACGAACTGCATGTACGTGATTTTTCCATTCACCCATCATCTGGTATTACGAATAAGGGCAAATACATGGCTTTTACCGAGACGGGTCTGCTTGATTCGGGGGGCAACACATTGGGAATCGATCATTTGGTTGAACTCGGGATTACCCATGTGCATTTGCTACCCGTATTTGATTTTGCGACGGTGGATGAATCCAGAGTAGATGGTGATACGACGGATTCATCCAACTATAACTGGGGATATGATCCGCTCCATTATAATGCCCCGGAAGGTTCCTATGCATCACGTGCAGACGACCCGGAGACACGAATTCGTGAATTCAAATCCATGGTGCTTGCCCTTCATAACAAAGGAATAGGTGTCATTATGGATGTGGTATACAATCATACGTTTGATACGGCAGGCAGCTCTTTTGAAAAACTTGTACCAGGGTACTACTATCGTCAAAACGCCGATGGGACCTATAGCAATGGTTCAGGTACAGGCAATGAGGTGGCTACTGAACGCGCCATGGTTCGCAAGTTTATCATCGACTCGGTCCGTTACTGGGCAGAGGAGTACCATGTGGACGGTTTTCGCTTTGATCTGATGGGCCTGATCGACACCACTACGATGAAACAGCTTGCAGCGGAATTACACACCGAAGTGTCACCTTCCATATTGTTATATGGTGAGCCATGGGGCGCACTGGATTCGCCTCTTGGGGATGATATGACCCTAAAAGGAACGCAACGCGGGGCGGGTTTTGCTGTGTTTAACGATAATTTCCGCGGAGTGATCAAGGGAGACAGCGATGGAATGGGTACGGGATTTGCGACGGGGGCGGACGGGAAAGAAGACGAATTGTGGACTGGCGTCCGGGGAGCCGTTCAGGATTTTACGGATGGTCCATCCGAGACGATCAACTATGTAACGGTGCACGATAATCTCAACCTGTGGGACAAAGTCGCACGTACACAAGGACTCCACGATACCTTGAATTTCCTCACCTATGACGAGGATGGACGTATTCGTGGTTGCGAAAGTGTGGAAGAGGCTGTGGAGAAGGCTAAGCCTTACCTGCAGATTGATCCGGAACACATTCTGGAGAATGAGACCGTTAGGCGTTGTCTGCTTGCCAATGGTATTGTTCTTACCTCCCAGGGTGTTCCCCTGATCGCGGCTGGAGATGAGCTGCTTCGCAGCAAATATGGGGATGCCAACAGCCACCAGAGTGGAGACGCAGTCAATGCCATTCTTTGGGAGCAAAAACAGCTGTTCAAGCCGGTATTTGACTATTATCGTGGGCTGATTCTTCTTCGGCGAGAGCATCCAGTATTTCGGTTTCGTACACGGGAAGAGATCGAGAAGAATGTTCGTCTAATTGAAAAAAATAATGGGCTGCTGGCGTATGAACTGAATGGTACAGAAGCCAAAGATTCGTGGGACCGCATTGTTGTGATCTATAACGCGGCAAAAGAAAACCGCGACATCTCTGTTCCCACAGGGACATGGAATGTGATTGTAGAAAAAGGACAAGCAGGCGTGGATACGATACGTACCGTACAGGACGGACAGGTAAATGTGAACGGGTTATCCATAACGGTGATGTATTCCAATTCCTGACCGCCCCTAATCCCCAAGCAAGGAAATGTAGTGTACTCGTAAGAGAAAGAGTGCTTACAAAGGCATGTCCAAATGTCCTACAGCTTGGGTGAAAAATGAAAATGAGTCGCCCTTCCAATCGGAAGGGCGATTTTTTGTCGAGTTAAAGTGCAATATATTCTTGAATTTTTCGAACTTTTTTTGTCAGGACAGGTACAAATGCTGTCAATCTATGGCGCATGTTTTCATATCTATATTTTGAAAGCGATTGCTAATTGAATACGCAAATTGAACCGATATGATGAGTACAGACAACCCCGGGTTGACAAATCACGTCCCGCTCCGTAACATCGGGACAACACGAAAACAATGGATATAAAGGCGGTGGGAACGATGCCGGAATGGACTTCTTTTCGTTACGAAGGCAACGATCTTGGCTTAACATATACTCGTGCTGCAAGTACATTTAAATTGTGGGCACCTACGGCACAACAGGTTTATATATTGATTTTTGAAGATGAAGGGCATTACAACGAGGAAGGTAAGGTGCAAGATCATAAGGGTGGAAGGGAACATTCCTTGACACGTGATGCGGACGGAATATGGACTTTAGAGCTTTCAGGCGATTGGGCAGGACATTATTATATGTACCGAATTATCCATGATGATCAGCGGATTGAAGTAGTTGTTGATCCTTACGCCAGAGCGGTAACAGCTAATGGTCAACGAACGGCTATTATAGATCCTGAGACCACCAATCCGGTCGATTGGGACCTGGATGTTAAACCTGCTTTTCTGCGTCCTGTCGATGCCGTGTTATATGAGTTGCATGTCCGTGATTTCTCCTCGGACCCACATGCAGATATTCCGTATAAGGGAAAATATCTGGCATTCACAGCATCCGGTCTGACGGATCAAGCAGGCAATAGCATTGGCGTAGACCATCTTGCCGAACTGGGAGTCACTCATGTACATCTTCTGCCTGTGGCGGATTATCAGACGGTGAATGAACTCGCTACAGCGGATGCTGGTTCGAATGTCAGAGCACCATACAACTGGGGATATGATCCACAACATTATAACGTTCCCGAAGGTTCTTATGCTACCGATCCTCGTGATCCGGCAGTTCGAATTCGGGAGCTCAAATCACTCGTACAGTCGCTGCACAGACAAGGCATTCGTGTTGTACTTGATGTTGTCTATAATCATACGTACAGCGTGGAAGAAGGACCGTTTGAACGGATTGTACCAGGCTATTATTACCGTTATCGGGAGGATGGCACCCTCAGTGATGGTTCCGGTGTAGGCAATGAATTGGCGACAGAACGTCCAATGGTGCGAAAATATATATTGGATTCTCTCCGATATTGGGCGGAAGAATATCATGTGGACGGATTTCGATTTGACCTTATGGCCCTGATCGATACGGAAACGATGAATGAATTGACACGCGAATTGCGGGAGCAGATCGATCCGGCATTTCTGATCTATGGGGAACCTTGGACGGGTGGAGATTCACCTTTGGTCAACAAAACATTAAAAGGAACCCAGCGTGGTCAGGGATTTGCAGTATTTAATGATCATTTTCGCAGCGCAATCAAGGGGGATAGTGATGGAAGTGGCAGAGGGTTTGTCACGGGTGCCGGAGGACAGGAATATGAGATTCTCAGAGGATTGGCAGGAGCACTGGATGATTTCACATCTTCACCTGTGGAAGTTGTCAATTATGTAACTGCCCATGACAATCTCAATCTGTGGGATAAAATTGCCACAACCATGAATCTAAGACATGAATTAGGATATCCCGTATGGAAGGACGGACAGCCCGTGGGTGGTGGGAGTGCTGAGTCCGCTGTAAAAGCAGCAGATCCTTATCGGTATGTGGATGCAGATGATGTTTTGGATCATGAGATGGTTCGTCGCTCGTTACTGTCTTCCGGCATTCTGCTTACTTCTCAGGGAATTCCGTTTCTGCATTCTGGGGATGAGATGCTCAGATCCAAAGCCGGTGACCATAACAGTTACCGGAGCGGGGATGCGGTAAACGCCATCACATGGGCGAACAAATCACGGTTCAGACCGGTGTTCGACTACTATCGTGGTCTTATTCATCTGCGTCGCACACATCCCGCTTTTCGTATGATTGATGCTGAACAGGTACGAAATCACCTTCGTGTAATTCGTGCGGATGGCAATGTAGTTGCCTTTATACTTCAGGATGGTGCCAATCAGGACACCTGGAATCAGATTATGGTCATCTATAACGGAACGGAACATGAGCAGCATGTGGATTTGGGAGAAGGGGACTGGCATGTCGTAGTCAATGATCATCAGGCAGGTACAGATCTGATCGAGACGGTTCGTGGTACTGTGCAGATAGAACGATGGTCATTAATGGTACTGTATGACACAGAGCGTGCTGGAGGAGCTGAGCCGTCAACAGTGGAGATTAGTTTTCCTCGCCAGGTATATAGTCCGAAGGAGACCACTCAACTGCGAGCGATCGTACGGGACAGCATTGGCAATGTGGTAGAAAAAGCTCCGGTTACCTGGACTTCTTCTGATCCGGATATTATTCAGATCCAGCCTGATGGAACAATCCATGCACTGGAACGAGGGGAAGCTTTGATTACAGTCCACTGTGGGGACATAACGGCAAGCTGTATGTTACAAGTGGATTATCGTCATGCTGAACGAATCGAAATTGTGGGCGAACCAGTCATGTACATGACTCGAATCAGTCGCTTCCGTGCCTTGGTCCTTGATCAATTTGGTCAGCCGCTTCAGGATTCGAATGTACGCTGGAGCTCTTCTCATCCAGAACTTGCAGCGGTGAGTGCAGCAGGGATCGTACGTGCGATGACACCTGGAGTAACTCATATTATTGCTGAAGCTGGAGGAATTCGGGCAACTCTTGCCGTGACGATTCATAGACAGATTTCGCGAACGGTCACGCTTCGATACGAACGGGAAGACCAGCATTATGAAGGTTGGGATGTCTGGGTGTGGGGCACCGGTATGGAGGACGGAGCAGTACAGCTGGAACGAGTCGGAAATGCCGCTGAAGCCCGCTTCCGCGTTGCTCCGGGTCTGCATCATCTGGGATTGATCATTCGATTGAACGAATGGGAAGCTAAAGATACGTGCGGAGACCGTTACGTGGACATTGTACCTGAAGATGGGGACGTCCACATTATTGTCCGTAGCGGATCAGATGAGATGCAGATCATTCGCGAAAGCGAAAAAACGGAGGATCGTGATAGCGCATAGTTTCTTTATTTATAACTTTGAACAAAGTTCGTCAAACCCTTGATAAACCAGCAGTTGGAAGAGATTCCGACTGCTTTTTTGGTCTGATTATACGAAGCATAGCTTAGCCAAAAATAAAGAATTGTCCTGTTTCGTGTTTGAGATCCTCTATCATTGGGGTAAATATAGATATGGCCCACGATTCGGCCAAAGGAAAAAAGACCATTATGGTCTATAAGCGAAGCTCTAGCGCTTTCCAACAAATATAATGTAGTGATCCCTTGAAGGAGGATGTTCAATCATGAAATCCAACGGAAAAATGGCTCAACTTACAGCAACGCCAAGAACGGAAAAGAAAGGTGCAGCACTGCGCTTGTTAAGACAAGGCGGACGAGTTCCTGCAGTCGTTTACGGCCCAGGACTTGAAGGTGCTTCAATACATGTAGATGAAAAAGAGATGCTGAAAGTAGCACGCACAGGCCGCTCCGAAATGTTCAACCTGAATGTTGAGGGTGGTAAAACGGTTCCCGTACTGATCAAGGATCAGCAAGAGCGTAACGGACGTTTGCTGCATGTAGACTTTTTGCAAATTTCCAAGAACAAGCCTATCAGCGTAAGTGTATCGATCGACTTCCAGGGTACAGCGGCCGGTTCGAAAGCTGGCGGTGTATTCCAGACACAGGAGACACAGCTGGAAGTAGAAGGATTGCCTGCGGATCTGCCCACGTCCATTGAAGTTGATGTTAGCGGATTGGATATTGGTGATCGCTTGACTGCTGCGGACATCAAACTGGATAAAGGTTTGACACTCGTAACATCACCTGATTCGATCATCGCGTCCGTCATGCCGCCACAAGCGGCTGAGGAAGAGCCAACTGCTTCTGCTGAGGAAGCTGAACCGGCAACTGAAGAAAAAGCTACAGAAGAATAAGCCAGGCTTAGGGATCTATCAGATCCCATGCTTAGTCGAAGCCCAGTCCTAGTGACTGGGCTTTTTATATTTCCAGAACAAGAAGTTACAATAGTCGCATGAAGAAAAAGAATGTACTACAATACATGTTAAAGGGTAAGAAAGTAGGTATATTTCAATGTTTGATCCAACGGTGTATGACAATCTGAAAGTCGGGTTTGAGAATTATCTCTATGATATGGATAACCTGGATGAACGTATTCAGATTACGGGGCGTAAAGATCGGCTGGAGATGGCAGTGATGTCCCGAGAGTTCACATTACAGTTCTGTCTCAGGGATCATCCGGAAGTAACAGGAGAGGTCATATTAAGCAGTTCCCTTGAGGAGCTTGCAGCGGAGATACTGGAGACGCCTGGTGCGCATCCGGGTTGCCGTTTGGAAATACGCTTTGGTATGGTTGTGAAGGAGCCTGAGACGCAGTGCCCGGCTATTCATTCGATATTGCAGACGAGCTGGCCTGAGCAGAGGATGTGCCTAAACATCCGCTATATCTTTGATGAACAGCCAATCAATTACAACGTCACGGCTCATGTGTACTTTGACCGTAGTGTGAATGAAGACCAGATGGGTGATATTCCTGAACTATGTGAGCATATGGTGAATGTGATGAATCAATTATTAAAGTTTCATAACCAGTAATTCCAAGAAAGCCTTGTCTCTTTGAAGAGATTAGGCTTTTTTTTATATTTTTTTAAAAGTCTATGTAGGCTTTCAGGCTTAGGTTTAAGGTCTTTTGGGTTAATATTTTACGCAAGCAAGTAAGAGAATGTATATTAAAAGGGGGTAAGAGTGCAATTGGACTATACAAAAACGGTGAAATTGCGAAAACAATATTGGGACTAAAGATTTAGTTCTGTACTAAAGGAACTAGTTTTCCTTGCCGATAAAATATCGAAGGGGAGAAACTACATGACAGAGAAATTAATTCGTCTGCTGCGTATACTTCAGGCTATACAAGCAAATCCTGGAATTTCGGCCAAGGAGTTGGCGCTGAAATGCGGTACGACTGTACGCACAATATATCGTGATCTCCGGATTTTGGACAGGGTTGCCCCGATTATGAACGAAGGATACGGCAAGGGTTACCGATTTATTGGTGATTTTGCGTTGTATCCATTAGATTTTACTGAACAGGAGGCAATGGTCTTTTCCATGCTTCCGTCCGTAGTTGATACCTCCAAGTTACCTGCTGAGTTCGATTCGGCTTTTGACAAGGTCATGTCGGCTCATACCAAATTAAAATCAAGAAACAGTGACATTGTAGAGAATATTGCGGGAATTATTCGCATGGGCACGCCAGCTTATCGTGAGGAAGGAAAAGACCCTAATTTGCTGATTCCCATCATCGAAGCTATTCTAAGCCAGCAAACCATTCGTACTCAATATCATACGCTGACAAAAAATGAGATCACAGTTCGCGATATCGATCCTTATTATCTCATTCCACGTGATCAACGTTTTTATCTGATCGGATACTGTCATTTGCTGCAAAAAGTTCGATTGTTCCGAATTAGCCGGTTTTTGGATGTAACACGAACAAATGTCGGTTTTGACAAGGGTGATTTCAACATAACGCAGTATATGAAGAACACATGGTCCATTGACCGTGGAGACGAGCATATCCATTTCAAGGTAAGATTCTCTGAGAAAATAGCCCCCTACATAAAAGAAGAAGAAATGTTTGTTCGCCCGCGAATGACGAATATGTCGGATGGGGGATTGTTATTTGAAGTGACACTGAATAGCAGCCGGGAATTTTTGAAATGGTTGTATCAATTTGGGCCCGAGGCAGAGGTACTTGAACCTCGTGAGTTTCGTAGAGAGATACGCAGGCAACTTGTCGAGTGGTTGGAACATTATGAAACCGATGTATCTTTGTAAAAATTTAATCATGGAGAAATATATGAAAAGGAGCAGGTAATATGAGCACTAAATTATTCGCAGCTATGTATGGGATGGACCACTACCATGGAGTACAGGTTTTACATGTGGGGGATACCGTGTATCTCGTCAAAGATCCAGATAATCGTTTGGATCAACAAGCAATTAAGGTTGTTATTCCACCGATTGGAGCCGTAGGCTATATCGTTAATGATCCGCTTGTCGTACCTCATGGATGTTGGACCGGGACGGCATTCTACGATGTATTTCATCAACTAACGTGTGCCAAAGTACGATTCATGATGAAAGATATGGTTATTATGGAGTTAATTGAGATGAGTTACATTCCTGTTCCGCAGATGGATTCTTTGATTACCGGATGGCAATTTCGTGAAAAAGCTTGATCATCTTAAAGAGCAGGTTGACATGGATCAA
The DNA here is from genome assembly GCF_052115745.1 of Paenibacillus sp. 2KB_22. Lineage (NCBI taxonomy): Bacteria > Bacillati > Bacillota > Bacilli > Caryophanales > Paenibacillaceae > Paenibacillus > Paenibacillus sp. 2KB_22. The sequence goes on along the minus strand of NZ_JBFRHG010000002.1, from coordinate 1,658,844 downwards.
AAAGATCCTCATAACAGAAGAAGGCTCATTGACGGATGAGCCTGGTATAGGTGGCTTCCAGATGCATGGCAGTCCTGGCCCAACTGAAATGTTCAATTGCACTGTCTCGGCCAGCCTTCCCTAACGTCTCGGCGAATGTGGGATTGCTTGCAAGTTTGTACAAGCAAGAGGTGAAACGTTGGGGACGCTTATAATCGGTGACAAGGTATCCATTGATACCTGATTCAATAATCTCACGAATGCCTCCGTTATCAGAAGCAATGACGGGTAATCCTGAAGCCATAGCCTCAACATTAACCAGGCCAAAAGCTTCATGTTCTTGGGATGGACAGACCAGACAATCGACGGCCCGATACAACTGATCGATATGCTCGTGGTTTATCTGACCACGGAAGGAAACATGGACTTTTTGTTTATGGGCAAGTTCGCGAAGTTTACGCATGTAATGCGGAGGGCCTTTGCCCGCAACTACCAGTTGGACAGGCATCTGTCGCTGAAGGAGGACAGTCGCACGAATTAATACGTCTACGCCTTTACCAGGGATGAGCCTGCCGACATACAGAATAGAGAATGGTTTAGTCACTCCAAATTGTGTACGCAGATGAATCTGTTCTTCGCTGGATTCAGCAGGCCTGAAGCGGCTTAGATCTGCACCCAATGGAACCACACTCATCCGGCGTTTTACCAACGGAAATCTGCGGCCAAGCCTTTGTCTCAGAGATTGGCTGTTGACGGCAATCCAATCCGCTTTTTTCATCAATGTGAGTCTGGAAGTTCCAGGCTGAGCAAATGTTAACGAGTGAAGATAGAGTACAACGGGAGTGCTTGGAAAAGCTCGTTTGATGGTCGCCATACTTCGTGGCCTGTTGTCCACTTGAATTACATCGTAGGGTTGTTTGGATAACAGACGTATGACGGCTTTGGTGTACCTGAGAGGGCTCAATGCAGGGACACGTTGAATGGTGATGCCATCGATCTGTTCTGTGGTAGCTAGACCTTCCATTTGACGAGTTATGATGGTCACCTGATGGCGGTGTGCAAGTTCACGGGCGATCCCCAGTATACAGATTTCCACGGAACCATTACCAGGCAAAGGTAATTTCTCGGGTGCTACCATAGCAATTTTCATTAACTGGCTCCTCCTTGTCCGACATCGGTAACAATCTTCGTCGTATATCTTATGAGAAGCTGAGACGTTTGGCTCCTGCAAAAAGGTAGGTAAAACACCCATATCACATGCAGGAATAATCTGCTGCATGGAAGGAAGCGGAGATATTCGGCTTTTGTGATATACTGTACGGGAATAATTGAATTCGTTACATGTAGAGAAGCAGGAGGAAAATAATGTTACATTCTATGCTGGGGCGCTTCCGGCTGATGTTGTGGTTGCAAGGCATTTCGTATGTGTTGTTACTGTTTGTTGCTTTTCCGTTGAGAGATGCCGGGGTTATGCCGCAGGCTGTCACATGGTTTGGGAATTTGTACGGTTTTTTATTTTTAATGTACTTGTTATTTATGGTGAGTATGTACACCTCACAGAAGTGGCGTTTGCGTCGTCCAATTGCTCTGTTCTTCGTTTCTTTCATTCCACTGGGGAATATGATCTACGATCTTATCGTATTCCGTAAGTTGTACCGTCAACGAAATAAAGCTTGACTTTATTTAATGTTATGAAATATGATGAGTACAGGTTAAACAACCCGTTCCAACTAAAACTACATATTCCTGTTAAAGGGGAGTAGCTTTTACAGTAAAGTCGTCAATTCGGGATCATATCCCCGGCTTTATTGGCAGCAAATTTGTTGTTAGCGAGACCTTTACCAAGTTTTCATGCTCGGTAAAGGTCTCTTTTTGTGGATATAAAAGGACCTTACCAGCGATGGTAAAGGTCCTTTTTTTTGTACATCATAAGGATATTAAGGAGGAGTCAACGTTGGAAGTTTCATTACTATTGGAATATGGGTGGGTGCTGGCTGTCTTAGTAGTTCTAGAAGGACTACTTGCAGCAGATAATGCATTGGTACTTGCAATTATGGTCAAACATCTACCTGAAGAGAAGCGCAAAAAAGCATTGTTCTATGGTCTGATGGGTGCATTTGTTTTCCGTTTAGGTTCATTGTTCCTGATCTCTTTCCTCGTCGATGTGTGGCAAGTACAAGCGATCGGGGCCTTGTATCTCCTGTACATTTCGATTAACCACATCGTTAAAAAGATACTGGGTAATCGCAATAAAACAGATGAAGCTGCTGATTCGACGCCAAAGAAACCGAAAAAACAATCTGGTTTCTGGATGACCGTATTCAAAGTCGAAGTAGCCGATATCGCATTCGCAGTCGATTCCATTCTGGCTGCAGTTGCCTTGGCAGTGGCGTTGCCACCAAGTGGATTGCCTGCAATTGGTGGACTTGACGGAGGACAGTTTATCGTTATCTTCCTCGGTGGATTCATCGGGCTTGTGATCATGCGTTTTGCAGCCTCATACTTTGTAAAATTGCTTCATTCCCGCCCAGGGCTTGAAGTTGCGGCTTTTGTGATCGTAGGTTGGGTAGGGGTTAAACTGGCAGTTATTACACTCGCACACCCTTCATTGGGTGTTCTGGATGAGCATTTCCCGGAAAATAAAATTTGGAAATTCGGATTCTATATTGTACTGATCACCATTGCGGTATGTGGTTGGTTCCTGTCTTCCAAAGTTCCTGAAAAAGAAGACGAAAATCCGGTTGAAGAGTTGGAAAAACAAGCAGGACTGTAATAATCATGTTACGCTAACAACATCATTATTATTAAGAAAAGAGGGGACTGTCCTAGGACGGTCCCCTCTTTTTGTTTATACGTAAAATCTGCACCATGGACCAATTTCCAAGAAAAGGGTTGACACATGAATTTCAGTCCCTTTATTATAAGACTTAACATTAACGAAGGGAGGCCGAGAGACATGATGTTTGCTTATGATCTGAATCAAACAGCGCGCAAGGTAGATACAACTGCATATCAGGCTCATCGTCTCATTGGCCTCATACGGTCGACATAGGGGATAGGCATATCGTTTAGCGGGTTTTATAATCGATATGCGTTCTTCGCTTATATTATAGCGATGGATGACAGACACACAGCATGTTTACGCTGTTCTGTTCTCCGTTATTGTCATTCAGTAGAAGTCATGGGCGACTAGCCTATGGCTTTTTTTAGTTTTATTTTATAGATGAATCAGCAAACCGAATTTGCTGAACGTACAGGAAGGATAATACACTTTTATGAATCCAGACTTTAATTTATTTACTAATCAAAATGAAATCGCAGGTGGCTACCGCCATGAAGTGAAATTGCCTGCAGGCGACCTAACCGTATATGCAGCGCAACAACTCTTTTCCTCGCTCGATTACAAGGTATTCGAGATGGCGAACAATAATCTGCAGATTCCGGGAATCTCTTATATGAGTTACACGCCAGACGTACACGTCGGTGTAGGTACATGTATTGGAACGACAGCCGTGTGGGATGCACAGAGCGGATACGTTTCTCCCTCCATCGTTGGCAGTGACATTGGCTGTGGCATGCGAGTGCATATGACGAACTTGCACAAGGACGAATTGAAAGACATCAAGCTTCGCCGTAAACTCGTCAAAGCCATTGAGAAAGTATTGCCAATGGAGGCGAACCAGCGAGGTCATTACTCGGATATCAGACTGGAGCATATTGTTCGTAAAGGGCTGCATGGTTTACCCAAAAAGTATATCCCTGACAGCTATACACCGAAAAAATCAACCTCGATGACCCATGTGGAAAGCAGCAAATTCAGTTACGATGAGGATGTGTTAAATCACGTTCCTGATATGACGTGGCATCGTTCGCATCGTCAGCTCGGTACACTGGGCGGAGGGAACCATTTTGCCGAGATCCAGGCGATTGAGATCGCTGAAGAGAATCGTGAAATCGCCGAAGCTTGGGGATTGTACGATGGACAGATCGTGGTCATGATTCATTCCGGCTCGCGTGCATGGGGCGGATATGTAAGTCAGACAAGTTCTTCAGCGATTACCAAAGTCATGCAGCGCCTTAACCTGGGCACATCCGATCCGAGACTGGTATTTGCACCGCTGGAGCATGCGGAAGGTCGTCATTATGTGAACATGATGTATTCTGCATTGAATTATGCAGTTGTCAATCGGCACCTGATTGCGTATGCTATTCGCGAAGCATTCCGGGATGTGTTTGGCTCCAAATGTGAATTCCGCACGTTATACGACCTGATGCACAACTATGCCTGGGAAGAATCCCATGCAGACCAAGATTCCGTTTTTGTACATCGAAAAGGGGCGACACGTGCGTTGCCGGCAGGTCACCCGGACAATCCCAAGCCTTATCTGGCAACTGGACATCCGGCGCTTATTCCCGGTTCGATGGGAACTGCTTCATATATCATGGTGGGTCAGCCACAGGGTGCGGATAATTATTATTCAATATGTCACGGTGCGGGTCGCATACGTTCCCGGACAGCAACGAAACGACTGGTTTCTGTAGAGGATTTTGCTACGGCCCTTGGCGTCGGCACAGAAGATGAAATTGTGGTAAACCAGCGCTCACTTGAATCCATTATTGATGAATCACCACAGGCTTATAAAAATGTAGACGAAATCATAGACAGTATAACCGGCGCAGGCCTGGCTCAAGTTGTAGCCAAATGCAAACCGCTTGCTGCGGTAAAGGGAGCGAAATAATGACAATACACGAACAACAAGTAGATCCTACCCGGGCAATCTATAGCTACGACGAACAACATGATACCCGTATTCGAGTAGAAGGGTACGCCATCTATTCAAGGCTGATTCGTGGAATCAGTGAGGCACTCAATCAGCGCTATGGAGTTGAATACAAACTGTATGCCAGTTCTGACCCGAACAATGAATATTGGGAGTTACTCCGGGAAGACTTGCAAAATGGCAGTGCCGAAGTGGAATTGGTAGCCCGCATATTCGAGGATCTGGAGCTTCAGACGTTGCATTACGATGATGATGGTGATGTGCCTACTTATGGTGTGCATTACTCCATTCGCAACAACGTATTTGCCTATCCGAAATGGGGCGTTGCACTTGTGCGGGTTCCATTTTTCAGAGAGAACGGCATCTATAGCGAAGACTTCGTATTTGCTGTCGGGGATGAGGAGATGAAGCAATTTCTGGGAAGTGTCCGGGAACGGGAACGTCAGCAAAATATGAAAAAAGTGACGGTATATACCGATGCCCGCAATGGCAGCGATCGTCATGTTGAATCCATTACTCGCTCCGTAGGAAGAGAGGATGTTGTTCTCTCGGCACAGATCAAGCAGGATATTTTCCGCTCGTTGGATCAGTTCTTCGAAGCGGATCGTTCCTTTTACAGAGATTATGATATCCCGTACAAACGGGGCATTCTATTGTATGGACACCCCGGAAACGGTAAGACCACATTGGTGAAATCCATTGCAGGAAGTATTCCGGGACCGGCTGCCTATTGGCAGATAACGGAGTATACCAACAGTGAATCAGTGCGTGAAGTGTTCGAAGCTGCCAAGCGGCTCGCACCGATGGTACTGATCATTGAGGATATCGATTCGATGCCGGATGAAGTCCGTTCCTTTTTCCTGAATACACTGGATGGAGCTACGTCCAAAGAAGGCATTTTCCTGATCGGTACAACGAATTATCCTGAGAAAATAGATCCTGGCCTTATGAACCGTGCTGGACGGTTTGACCGGGCTTACGAAATTCCGCTGCCAGATGAAGCGCTGCGCCTGCAATATTTACGCCAACGAGGCTTCACAGTATTCGCGGGTGAAGAGGGCACGGTAGAAGCAGCTCGTCTGACCGACACGTTTTCTCTTGCGCAGCTAGGTGAGTTGTATGTGAGCGCTGCGCTGGAATGGCATCAGAATGGACAGACAGACATTGTAAAAGTCATTCAGTCGATGCGTGGCGAGCTGGACAAGAGTCACAAACATACGTGGCTGGCGCAGCCAGGTAAGGGCCGTGCAGGCTTTTATTGATCAGATCTAACCCATCCATCCTATAATATGACGCAAACTTATAAATAATCCTACCTCAATTGGTGATACTAACCTTGTCTGCTCTAACATACAATGACTTTCGGGAGGTACATAACGCAGCCCTGAGCTGGTGAGATGCCGGAAAGTAACGCGATCTGTTTCCATACCTGGCTATGGCTTGTTTTGCAGAGAATGATGCATCGGGACAAAAGGTAATATGCAAAAATTTTTATGCCAATTGTTTAAATGCTTCTGTAGCGGTTAATAGTAGACAGACAACAACAAAAACTTTTAATTAGAGGTGAATGATATGGGTTGGTTATGGTCATTAATTATCGGTGGTATCATTGGTTGGTTGGCAGGTTTGATCGTTGGTCGTGACATTCCAGGTGGTGTTATCGGTAACATCATTGCGGGTTTCATCGGTGGATGGTTAGGTGGAGTAATCTTGGGCGATATGGGTCCTGAGATGGGCGGATTCCACATTGTGCCTGCATTGATTGGTGCGATCGTTCTTGTAGCCATCGTAAGCTTGATCTTCCGTTCGATGGGACGTAGTCGCGGGTAACTCATTCAAGATCAGTTCTTGAATAAAGTTGTCAGCTAAATTGCTTTACCAAATGAATAAAATGAATTACCAATGAAGAGGTTGATTGAGAGCCATAACGATGGCTTTCAATCAACCTCTTGTTGTTTTAAAATATAAGAAGGTATGCGTAATAGCTATCTATATTCATATGTAGTTTAGATAAGAAGGGATGAACGGAATGGAAAAAGCTACATTCGCCGGCGGATGTTTCTGGTGTATGGTTACACCGTTTGAAGAACAACCGGGCATTCATGGCATTATATCGGGTTATACTGGCGGTCACGTCGAGAATCCAACATATGAGCAGGTCAAAACCGGGGAGACCGGTCATGTCGAAGTGGTTGAAATTACATTTGATCCGGATGTATTTCCTTATGAACAACTGCTAGAGCTATACTGGCCTCAGATTGACCCAACGGATGACGGAGGGCAGTTCCAGGATCGGGGGACACAGTATCGTACGGCGATCTTTGTGCATAATGAACGTCAACGTGAGCTTGCTGAACAGTCAAAGCAGGGACTGGCAGCCAGCGGACGATTCAGTCAACCGATTGTTACGGAAATTCGTGATGCAGCTGTGTTCTATCCGGCTGAAGACTATCACCAGGATTACCACAAGAAAAACGAGAAACACTATAAGGAAGACCGTGCGTCATCCGGACGGGACGAATTTATAGACGAGAATTGGAAATAGGATAATTCTATCCTACCAATGCAATAAGCCGGGCGAGCTCCTTATGGAACTCGCCCGGCTTATTATTAAATCGAGATTTTAGTTTGGTTATTAACCTACGATAAAGAGCCGGAAAGTCTCTTTTATTATTTTGCAGGATGGGACTTCAGTACATATTTGGACAATGTCTCATCGTTCATGGAATAGATGACATCATCCACATAGGTAGACACACCTTCTAATGAAGGAACTGAGGCACTGGTCGTGTAGATATGCACGTCTTCCAGTGTCTGCGGATCAAGAATGTATCCTGTTTTGGCAAAATCAAGTTGGTACTGACCATCCTGTGTCTGGTCGACATGCATCAATGCAGGCTGTGCGTCCTTGAATGTACGCTCGGTCACTTTGCCTTTCATCGTGTACAATTCCAGCTTCTGCCCTGTAAAGACGGCATAACCGTTGCCAGCTGTCTGAATGTAGGCATCCCCAGCAATGGCACGTCCCCAAGCAAGCTTGCCATCGATGCCAAAGCCAATCAAACGGTTACCCGTGTTCTCAAAATTGGCACGCATAATAATGGAACCATCGTCCAGAATAGCCAGTGATTCACCGCCGCCATCTCCCAGTGTATTGGCATTGGCAGGGAATTGGTAGAAGGACAGACGATTCAACGTACGATCATAGATCTCCACTTTGGGATTCGCAGCTTGCTGCCAGAAGTTGCCTACCTTGGTTTGTTTACTGGCATCCACTACAATTCGACCATGGTCAGCCTTAAGCACGTTACCGTTAATGGTCTTTTCTGTAATCAGCTTGCCCTTTTTGTCATATAACGAGATGGCTGAGCGAACGGAACCATTCGATTGCACGCCCTGACTTGAAGCAACCATCAGCGTATCGTTATCCAATAGGGATATGTTTGCAGGTGAATTCACCGATTTGATCCAGTTGGTCTTACCAGATGTATTGAATGAGTACAATTTTTTGGTTTTGTCCGAATATTCCATATACACATAAGCTGTACCGTTGCTGGCATATACCGAATCGGAGTAGGTGGTATAAGGACCACTTTTCTCATGAAATATCGTATTCCACTTCAATTGTCCAGTTGTAGCATCAAATGCTTGGAGAGAGTCCAGTTGCCAGTCCAATGTTGTTTTGCTGCTTGTTTTCGTTACGGGCTGGGAGGCATGTACATATACAAGATTTTTGGATGGCACGGCATGGATTCCCTTGATCAGGACATCTTTTTCCGTATTGGCCTCAGATAACATCAGAGAAGATGACGTCCACGCCGGTTTGGGCATGGATTCGGTTGAGGCAGCGGCGTAACCTGTTGTATTCATGGTGAAGAGGAGCATGCCGCTAAAAATGAGGGCAGCCCATGTTTTGGACTTGTGTTTGGTCAATGTATGCAAGTGATAAACCACCTTTCTTCTTCGATTCAAAAGAGAACCGATTGTTGAATTTTACCATTGAAGTGAAGTGCAATTCAACCGAACACACTGTAACCTTTTATCATGGATTTGTCGAAATAACCATGTTTGGAGAAGTGTGAGGGTTACAGGGAATTCATCTTCTTTCGATGAAGGTGGAAGTCTGATATATTTAGTGCGGTGATAAGCCATATCTGCGTAAGATGTTGGATAGAACATAGGGAAAAGAACAAGGAGAAGAGCTATGAACTGGAGTGAAAATGTGACCCTATGGGTCATAGGAATTATTGTTATATTACTACTGCTGGCCTGGATTATTCGGCGCGTTATCGGGCGCGGGCAGCGGATACGAAGTGAAGCCAATCCCAGGAAGATTACGATAAAGGACATCGACAAGATGGAGGATGGTTCGGAATTTGAATTATATCTCTATCATCTATTCGAAGAACTCGGGTACGATGAGGTTCATAAGACGACGAGCAGCCGGGATTTCGGTGCGGATCTTGTATTTGTTGATAGACTCGGCAGACGAAGTGTTGTACAAGCGAAGCGATACGGTGCGAACCATCCGGTAGGATTGAGTGCAGTGCAGGAGATATATACATCCATGCGTTATTATGAAGCTGACCGATCAATTGTATTAACGTCCGCCCGTTACACCGAAGCTTGCCGGACGCTTGCAGCAGTCAATGGAGTGAAGCTGCTGGACCGGGAAGACCTGATGGAATTAATCCTTTTATTCAAGGCGAGAAGAGTAGAAGAAGCATTGGAACTGATCGAAGAAGATGATCATGAACCAATCGAAACGTGGCAGTCTCGGCGAAAGCGTCAATCCCGCTAGATAGCATGGTATTACTGTGCTTTAACGTAGATTTTTTTTAATATAATCGAAAGTAGTAATGTAGTCTGGATTAACGTTTTAAACCGTGGAGGCTCCCTCAAAAAAACTGATGACTGCAAAAGATGCAGATTTTAAAACAATTATAACCAATCGCTAGGTAAATATAGGCGACTGGTTATTTTTCTGGAAGATATTTCGAGCTCCGTTTGTTCATCTGTTGGTTTTAGCATTCTGAATATTTGATTCAACCCCCCTGGTATCGACAATGTTCACCGCAAGACCATGACATTTAAAATTGTGGTTAGGATTTTTCCTAACCTCATCTTTTTGAAGTTCATACATAGCTAATTTATAATTTATTTCTTCCATATGTTTCAAACTTTCTTCGATTTTCTTTTGTAATTCAATTTTATGTTTCTTTAACATTTCCTCTCTTTCTGAATAGGTGGAGTTCCCCATCTCATAAGATTCCTTGTAGTCTTTAATTTTAGAAAGTGGCATTCCTGTTTCTTTGAGACAAAGAATAAAAGAAATCCAATCGATTTGTTGTTCGGTATAAATTCTATTCCCTTTTTCGTCGCGCGAAATATTTGGTAATATCCCTTGCTCTTCATAAAATCGAAGTGTCTTTGCAGTTATATTATAATTCTCCACCACATATTTCATTGAAAAAAACATTTGATCGCCTCCATAGTTACAGTTACTGTAACTGTTATTTTATCACAATAGAAAATTATTAAAAGTAAATCGTCTTAAATTACGTGTCAAATTCCTGCTTTACTTCCCCTTAGGTTAACCTGATATTCTTGAGTAGAACTTGTTGTTGGGATGAATGAGCGTAGGGTTACCTTCATCTGTTTCATAAATAAGCACTTAGAAATCAAAATATAAAGGAGAACGTACAATGAGTAAATTTAATAACTTGTTTGAACCCTTTACATTCAATAAAGGGATTACCTTAAAGAACCGAGTGGTTATGTCTCCGATGACGACATGGTCAAGTAATGATGATTACACGATTTCCGATGAGGAAGTTGCATATTATAAAAAAAGAGTGAATGGTGTAGGTTTAGTTATCACGGGCTGTACTCATGTCCTATCCAATGGGATTGGATTTACACATGAATTCGCCGCATATAATGATTCATTTATTCCTAGTCTAAAAAAATTGGCAGATGCTGCTAAGAGTGGAGGAGCTCCAGCAATTCTTCAATTGTTCCATGCTGGAGATAAAGCGATTGCTGAATTAGTTCCTAATGGTGACGTGGTAAGTCCGAGCGGTGTTGCTCTGACTGAAGCAGTATCCCCTAGAGAACTCACACATGAAGAAATTCTGGAAATTATACATGCGTTCGGTGAAACTACAAGACGTGCAATTGAAGCTGGTTTTGATGGTGTTGAACTTCATGGAGCCCACGGTTTTTTACTTCAAAGCTTTTTATCTCCATTCTTCAACAAACGTCAAGACCAATGGGGGGGATCACTGGAAAAACGTCTGAGTTTTCCACTAGCTGTTATTCGAGAGGTGAAAAAAGCTATTGAGAGATATTCGACAAAACCGTTTATTTTAGGTTACCGAATTTCCCCAGAAGAACATCAACAAGATGCCCTTAGAATGAAAGATACGTACGCGCTGATCGATAAACTGATTGAAGAAAATGTTGATTATGTTCATGGTTCCTTGGTTCAAGCCCTTACATCAAAACCGAAATATAACCAAGATAACAAAAAAACGTATCTTGAGCTGATTGTTGAACATGCCAATAATCGGATTTTTGTAATTGCAGCGGGTTCCTTGGAAAGCCCAGAGGATGTCTCTGAAAGCTTGGAGAAAGGACTTTCGTTAGCGGTAATTGGACGTGTATTAATCTCCGATCCAGAGTGGATTGAAAAAGTTCAACAAGGAAGGGAGGCGGAAATCCAAAACGTGATTAAATCATCTAACGTTAGAGATCTTGTGTTGCCAGCGAAACTATGGGGTGTCATACAAAATGCAGGTCCATGGTTTAAAGTTGAATAATAAAGAAATTGAATGATCAAAAAGGGACGTTAATATTAGCGTCCTTTTTGATTTTAAGAACTTTTGTACTAATTTATATATTGCATCAGGTTTACTCAGTCTTCTTTAAGAAAATGGACAATTTGCGTCGGAGTTTCTCTTTGCCATGGTTTAAATAATTATAATTTGATGACACAGTCTAATTATCCGCTTTATGTCTCTTTTATTGAAGCTTCACCTTCACTTGCGTAGCTGCACATGATATATTGAGTGTATATCAACCAAAGGAGTGTGTAATCCATTATGGCACGTACACAAACACAAAAAGCATTACGCAAAGCAGAGCGATCAGGTCAATGGTGCTCGGAACAGAGCCGAAGAGTTAACGGAGATTATGGTGCGTTATCACAACATGTACGGCTCATGCCTACGAAGCAGGAAAAATTGCAAAAGGTCAAACACAAGAAGCAGATCATCCAGGATGGTGGTGCTTCTTTTTATTTTGTCTATGAGAAACGGATTGCTGGTTAAGTAAGACGAATAGAATCCTTTCTTTGGTTGTAAAGTAATCATCTGGACTGTTAGAATCAATCTTATAAGTTGGACTATAATTCTTGTATATTTAATGAAGGGAAGAACCCATACATATGACAACAGCGCTGCACATGAATAAAAAAATCGTTCGGCGTTTTTTGCTGCAAACACAAGCTTTACTGGGACGTTGGCCCGCAGTTTCCTTACCTTCGGGCCCCGATCAAGTTTTGAGTTTGATTCGCTCCCTTGGTTGCGTGCAGATCGATCCTGTGGCTGCTGTAACCGGAAACCAGCATTTGGTGCTGGGTGCTCGTGACCCGGGTTATACTGCTGACAGCTTAAATTCGCTACTGAGTGATCACAAGGTGTTTGAATATTTTGCAAATGCTGCTTGTGTCATTCCGATCGAGGATTATGCTCTCTTTGAACCTGTTCGTGCCCGGTTAAGGGAGCGTCTGGCTCCGTCCTTGCAAGGTCTGGAGAAAACAGTACAGCATGTGTTACAGCGTTTGAAGGAGGAAGGCCCGTTACCTTCAAGAGCCTTCCGTGCTGTAGAACGGGTAAGTGGTTATTGGGACAGTGCAGATGTGCCGAAGACGAAGGATACCACACTTGCACTGAATCTACTGTTAGACTCTGCTGTGATTCGTGTGGTGGCGAGGCAGGGGAACGAACGTTATTTTCATATTACCGAATCCGTATTGCAGCAACAGGGACTTCCATTGGAAGAAGATATGGATATGTTGGTCCAGAGGCAGGCTCTGCTGGATAAATACATTCATGCGTATCGTATCGTAGATGCCCGTGATCCCCGTCTGGGTTGGCTGAAATCTACAGCGGCTGAACGACGCGCCGATATTGCTGCCCGTGTGTCAGATGGGAGAATGATCCCGCTTAAGGTGGAGGACGTGGCGACGCCTTATTATATTCGAGCTGAAGATGAGGATTTGCTATTGCACATGGAGAGGGAAGAGCCACACTATGATCCATCAGGCCCGGTACGTTTCCTGCCGCCACTGGACAACCTGTTATGGAGAAGAGAACGGATTGTCGATTTATTCGATTTTCATTATAAATGGGAGATATATACGCCAGAGGTGAAAAGAACCTACGGTTATTATGCCATGCCGATTCTTCACGGTGATCGGTTGATCGGACGTATGGACCCGCGACTTGATCGTAAAACTGGAGTACTTACCGTTCGTTTGTTATCAATGGAAGAGACTGCTCCACCTGTGGAGGAATGGATTACGGATTTTCGGGATGGGCTTCAATTCTTTGCGTCCATGCATGGAGCGCGTTCTATCACTATTGAGAAGACGGTACCAAAAGAGCTGAAAAAACAGCTTAAATCGATTTGATTAGGGGATAGACATGAAATCATGAAGAGGTAAAAGAAGTAATAAGAAGCAAAAAAAGAGGAGCCAATGGCTCCTCCCTCATTGATAGTACAATCAGATCTTTAGCATGACATCAGAAGTGCTAACGAAAACCTAAGTTTACATCCACGCCAAAACTTCTTCAGTTCACCAGATGGGGCACTTCAACGTTTGGATCAACGTCTGCTTCATAATCCACACCATCGGTTTCAAAACCAAACAGTTGGAAGAATTCGCGACGATAACCATCCAGATCGGACAGATCGTAGATGTTCTCTGTGGTCAATTCATTCCAGAGCTTCGCCACTTCTTCCTGAACATCAGCTCTCATCTCCCAATCGTCAATGCGAATGCGTCCTTCGGCATCGGTTGGAACTTCTCCTCCCGCATACAGGCGTTCAGCGAACAGACGCTGCAATTGCTCGATGCATCCCTCATGCAAGCTTTTTTCTTTCATGACTTTGTACAATGCTGAGATGTACAGTGGCACCACTGGAATCGCGGAGCTGGATTGAGTCACCAGCGCTTTGGCTACAGTTACGTAAGCACGTCCGCCTTTGGCACTTAGACGATCATTCAGCTTGAGTGCAGTCGCTTCCAGATGATTCTTGGCCTGACCGATGGAACCATCACGATAGATGGCATGGGTAAGTTCAGGACCGATGTAGGAGAAAGCAATCGTTGTTGCATCATCCGCAAGTACGCCGCCTTGTTGCAAGGCATCCATCCACAGTTCCCAATCGTCTCCACCCATAACCGTTACCGTCTGACGAATTTCCTCTTCGGTTGCCGGCTCCAGCGTAACGGAACTGATTTCACCTGTGTGGAAGTTTACTGTTTTATTCGTGTAGGATTGTCCGATAGGCTTCAGCACAGAGTTGAATACTTCACCCGTGTTTGGATCGGTACGGCGTGCCGAGGCTACGCTGTATACGACCAGATCCACTTGACCAAGTTCACTGCGAATCAGTTCAACGGCTTTGTCTCGTGTTTCGTTTGCGAATGCATCACCTGTGATGCTGTACGATTTGAGGCCTGCTTCTTCAGCGGCTTTTTCGAATGCAGCAGAGTTGTACCAGCCTGCTGAAGCTGTACGTTTTTCTGTAGAACTGCTCGGACGGTAAATTCCGATCGTATTCGCTCCTGCTCCAAAAGCAGAGACAACGCGTGACGCCAATCCGTATCCGGTGGAAGCACCGATCACGAGCACATTACGCGGTCCTTTCAGTTCCGGCTGTGATTTTACATAATCAATCTGTTCCTGCACTTGCGCAGCGCAACCTACAGGGTGGGAAGTGGTACAAATAAAACCACGTGTTCTTGGTTTAATAATCATTTATTTGCATCCTTTCATATTCAGCTCATGTTTCAGCATTTCGATAAAATGCTCGTATACATACCTCCTTATTGTAAAACAATTACCTCGGAAACGGAAACCGTTTCGTTTGATTTCGCCGGAAGGGTGGCGTTATCTCTCTAATTTTGCGATGATGTGAATAGAATGTACTCGCTTGTTAGGATAGAAAGGATAGGGATACCATGCTGAAGGAACGCATTGAACTGCTAAGCAAAAGAAAACAGATCTCCCGTAAAGACCTTGTGGATGGTCTGGTCACGCAGGCCCATTTTGCAAATATCCTGGCGGATCGTTATCCGCTCCCTGAGGACTTGGCAGAAGCTATCGCCGGGCGTCTTGGGGTATCCCCTTCCTATATTATGAAGGCTGCGGCTCAGGACGAGGAAACACTCGAACGGGCAGAGGCCATCTTCGAACAAATGTCTGTTCCAGCGTCGGCGATATCCGAAGATACGGTGCATGCACTGGCAGATCGGGATGACACGCTGACTGTAGAGCTGACAACGGCTTTGATGAAGGCAGTCTATTATCAGCAGTTAAACGATGCAACGGCACATGAATATATACATACGTCCTACCTTAATTTTTACCTGGAGAAGTATGGTCGCCCAGACGATATTGATCTGCCGCGCCCGTTAGTCAAGGCACTTTTATTCTATAAAATACAATATTATCGCTCCAAAATGGCCTTTGTAGATGTACTAACTCACGCAACAAGGCTCAGTGAGCTGGCGCTTCCTGGCAGTGAATTCTGGCTGTCTGTGCAAAATATCAAGATGGAAGCCTACATCCAGGTTAAACAGTATGAAGAGGCGAAACAGGTATTTGAGCTTACGATGCGGCATGTATATGATCAACGGATGTTTCATCGGTTGTCCGGGTTATATGTGGCATATAGTGGCTATTGCTTCGCAATGGGGCTGGTTCAGGAGGCACTCTCGGCATTAACCATGGCAGAGGCAAACCTCGTGTATGCCGGCAACCAGGGAGATCTGGTGACGGCGATTGCCAACAATCGGATTGTCATGTTAACGATGACAGGTGAACTGGAACAGGCACAGGCTGAGATTGAACGATTTGAGTCGCTATTGCAGCAGGAAACCGAAGAAACACAGCTCGCGATGCGGCCGCTCGTCAATGTATATCAATGCGAAGTGGCTCTGGCGCGGAAGAACTGGGGCGTGCTCGCGCAAAGTGTAGATCAACTCTTGAAATGTGCATCAACACAGGATCAGCAGATGAGCGCAACCTTCTACCAGAGCCATCTGGCTCTTGCGCATGGAGATCGCGAAGTTTTCATGGAGCGGGCGCTTGCCTGTCTGCCTTATTTTGAATCCGCACAGCATGTCATGCGACTTGAACCGTTATATGAGGGGATGGCTGTAGTATCCGAGGATCAGCGGAAATACAAGGAAGCCGCCATGTATTATCGGAAGCTGGTGTATCTGTTACGCAAAAAATAGAATGAATCAAAAGTAATTTTAGTATGAAATGGTATTAACCAGGAGGAGTACAAATGTTGAATAACGCTACTGACATACTGTTGTCAGTAGCGTTATTTTATCATCACTTAAGTAAACATATTTGAAGTAAATATAAAGGGATAGAAGGCCGATTCAGGCCCCACACAATGATCGGGTACTTTTATTCTATAACAGGAAGGGTGTATTTTATGTATTTTGCTTCTGTACGCATTATTACCGACGACGTGAATCGTCTTGTTGAGTTTTATGAGAAAGTCATGGGTGTTTCGGCGGTACGTCCCGCGCCTGTCTTTGCCGAACTCGTCATGCCATCGTGCACCCTGGCAATTGGCCACTCCCAGACGGTGCCCCTGTTTGGCGTTGATTCTGCCGTGGCAGCCAACAATCACACGGTCATCCTCGAGTTCCGTGTCCACGATGTTGAAGCCGAATATGAGCGCTTGAAGCCGTTTGTGGACGAGTGGGTAAAGGAACCGACCACGATGCCGTGGGGGAATCGCGCTGTGCTGTTCCGTGATCCTGATGGAAATCTCGTTAATCTATTCCAGCCAGTGACCGAGGAAGCGATCAAACGTTTCAGCGGTAGGGGCTGATTCCGGGGAACAGCTCGCTCAGTGTAAAAGGTTGAAAAAGTGTGTATTCGTAATACTTATGCTTATGGGCTAAAATTCTACTGTTTTTGGCATGATGTTGTGCGTTGCTAACGCACTTGGTACAAAAAATGGCTCGCAATCGTGAAATGAAGATCAGATTAGCGGATCTTTTTTTGTGAAATTGGCTTCGATCCTTACTTAAGAAACGATTATCCGGTCATTCAATTACCGGATTTTTCGTTTTTTTTGTATGCCGCCAGAAGGGTATTCAAGGACAAGCCGCAGTGTTTATAATTTAACTATAAATAAAAATAAAACAAATGAGGTGCTTACTATGGGATGGTTCGGTAAAAAGAACAAACAGGAAGATGCGATTGCTAAAGCGGATAAAATGATGAATAAAGGACTCACTGGCATGATGATGAAAGGTTTCGTATCCAAGGAACATCGGGAGGCAATCAACCAAAGTCTGGATTCGGCAAAGCAGGCACAATTGGCCGCGAGTGGTTCGCTTCCATTAACGGCAACAGCAACGGTGGTGACGATCACCGATACAGGCAAACTGATCAACTTTGATCCGATTGTTGTGCTTGTATTGGATGTGACAGAGACAAACGGTAACCAGTATCAGCGAACATTGGAGACACTGGTGTCCAAAATGCAGATTCCACGAGTTGGAGATCGGGTGGGATTGGGTCAGAATCCAGCGAATCCGTCCGAACTGATCTATATGGGACTGGTGTCCATCTAGAAGGTATATGCTTATGAGACAGTGAAACTCCATTTATGAAATACGTATAACAACGGTGAATAGATATATCGTTAGAGGTATGGATAGAGATAGTAAGAGAAGGATTAAGAGAGGGTGGATCATATGGTAGGTTTCCTGAGATTCATTGGCGTATTAACTGTGTTCGGAGTGGGGTTCTCCCCATTTCTGGCACAGAAGATGTGGGATGATCCGTTTATGATTATGCAGGCATGGTGGTATACTCCGGCGATCTTTGCTGGGTTTGCACTGATCTTTGTTCCTGCGATTTTGAGCAACATTTTCGGCGTAGGTCGAGTCAAGACAGGTTTACCGGCAGTGGGGGTCATTAAGAGCGTACAACAGACAGGCACGTATATTAATGAACAACCGGAGGTTCGATTGGGTCTGACAGTTTCACGTAAGGGGCGCGAGAAATACGATACGGAGATGAAAACCGTTATTCCACTGACCTCCATGGCGCAGTTCCAGCCAGGCAGTTTCATTCCTTTAGTGGTCTCTGTGAAAGATGAGCGCAAGGTAGGGCTTGATATGAAAGGGCAATTATCACAGGAGGATATGCAGCAATTGCTGGATGAAAAGATGGTACAGCAAGGCGTATCCCCTGAGATGATGGATATCGCAAGAACAGGTGAAAAAGCGATGGCCAAGATCCTCGATGTCACTCCACTTGGCAGTGGAGGCAGTAATAAGATCAAGCTTCAACTCAAACTCAGCATAACAAAGACGAATGGTGAAACCTTCAATGTGACAACGCAAAAAGAAATTTTGTCATCTGCGCTGCCGCAGGTGCAGCAAGGCCATATCATTAACGTCATTTATTCAAGACAAGACCCGACAAAATTGGTGTTGGCATTGAATGTACAAGAGCGACAATTAAGTGACCTATTCTCTTCATGAGGATATAGACAAAAGGAGGTCGTACAGGTCATGGTTATGACGTGTACGACCTCCTACGGCATTTGGTATGTAGAAGAGATGCAAGCGACGTACTACTTTTAGACAATACCGAGGCGCATGCGATAAGAAAAGAGGACTCTTCTGGATTCTCCGTCAAATACACGATTAGCCAGCGCTCTGAACTCGTCGGCAGCAGTTAATAGATCATCTGCTCCGAGCTTCAACGCCGTTTGCAAGCCGCCTTGGCTCAAGGCCAGGTTCACGTATCGGTCTGCATCAAAGGTCTCGTGGTGATGAAACACGATTTCCCGGACATATCGGAACAGACCCGACTCCTGAATCTGCTGCAAATGTCCATCCTTGCTCCATTTGTGTGCCTGACTATCCTTGGGAGCCAGACTGGCTGCTCGTTGATCTGCTTCCTTATTCAGCTTCAGATAGGCTTGTTCCAACTGCCAGTTCAGCATTGGTGGCCAGTCACAATCGTAGGCAGCAAATATGCCCCCTGTACGAAGTACTCGTGCAAACTCACGCAGTGTGGGTTGCGGCTCCATCCAGTGAAATGATTGGGAGCAGGTCAGCACATCAACACTGCCATCTGGTAGTCCGAGGTCGTGAGACAAGCCGGACACAAACCGCAAGTTATCCGGCTTCCCGGCAGATTCCCACTTGGATTCTGCTACAGACCTCATGTCATCGCTGGGTTCGAAGCCGATGATGCGTTCTGCCTCATTAAGCCAGATCCACGAAGATAAGCCGGTGCCACAGCCAACATCTGCGACCATGCGCAGAGTGCCGCCAAGATATGTCGTTAGAATATCCACCACTTCAGTGGGAGCAGCTGGTCGGTTCTGATCGTATAACGTACCAAAACCTTTGAAACGTTCCACATTGTTGCGTCTAATGTCTTGCATGGATAAACCTCCTTCGGTCGGATGGATGATGGAGAGTCAGCTGTGATCAAAAGTTGTATAGGCCTATATTATATCATTCATTGTTGGGTAGTTTGTTCATGACGTTCTGCAAATGTTCAACGGCTAGGATATGACGTCTGAGCAATTCCTGTCCAACATGAACAGGCTCGATTACGGTCAGCTCTGAACCAAACGACAGCAGGAAAGAGTAGAGCCATTCCCCTACATTCAGTTCGAGAGACACACGGAGCCTGCCATCAGGCTCTTTTTTAATGAGGGAAGGTTCGAAAAAATCATACACCCGGTATGCAATATTACTGGAGAATGAGAGTGTCAGAGGAGTCAGGATAGGAGCTGCCTCTGATTCAGGATGTGTTGACCCCACATCAACAGGGTGATCGAATTTTCTCGTTAGAAAGGTCAATTGGGTGATCCGTTTCATCTTGAATGTCTCGAATTCTCTCCGATCAGGATCATCATGGATATATCCTTTGAAGTACCATGTACTGTTTTTGAATATAAGCTTCTGTGGCTCCACCGTTGGAATGCTCTTCTCCCCATCCGAATTAACATAGTGAAACGTAATCAGTTGATTGGTTAAAATGGCTTGTTTCACTTGATTAAAAAGTTCTCTCTCTTGCAGGGGGATGCTGCCCCATGGTGAGAAATTGAATTCGATCCAATCCAGCTTATGATCAAACAGGGCGGTCAGTCGTTGCAGCATATGAGCACTATTAAGGTGTGGGATTGCACTGATGCTGTATAGTCCCATCAAAATTTCATTCTGGTCTTCTTCCGACAATAGGGACTTGTCCATGACATAGTTGTCCATCAGATGAATACCGCCATGCTTTCCGGTCGTGGTATAGACGGGAATGCCCGCAGCGCTTAGCCGGTCGATATCACGGTACACCGTACGTACAGAAATCTCGAACATACGGGCGAGTTCGGGCGCAGTGGCCTTCTTTTTCTCCAATAACAAAAGCAACATTCGAAATAATCGGTTATTTTCCATGCTCTGATTATACCATGACAATAGGTGTCAGGGTATGGGTGGTACACTGGTTACATAGTCTTGTTGAGATATGAAGGAGGAACTGGTCATGACAATGAAAGAAGGATTTTACTGGGGTGGCGCAACGGCTGCCAATCAATTCGAAGGTGGATGGAACCAGGGTGGCAAGGGGCCAAGCACGTCTGACATGATGACAGGAGGAACCCACACGATTCCACGCCGGATTACGCCTGTACTGGAAGAGGGCACGTATTATCCAAGCCACGAAGCGGTTGATTTTTACGGGCACTACAAAGAAGACATTGCCATGATGGCAGAGATGGGTTTCAAAATGTTCCGCATGTCCATCAACTGGTCCCGGATCTATCCGAACGGTTACGAACTGGAGCCAAACGAAGAGGGATTGCAGTTCTACGATAATGTCTTTGCCGAGTTGAAAAAATACAATATCGAGCCGCTCGTAACGATCTCCCATTATGAAACGCCATTTGGTCTGACACAGAAGTATAACGGCTGGGCTTCCCGTGAAGTTATCGACTGTTATATCCGTTATTGTACAACTCTCTTCAACCGCTACAAAGATCAAGTGAAATACTGGCTGACATTTAACGAGATCAACTGTCTGACGATGCCGATGGGTGCTTATATGGCTGCAGGTATTCTGTTTGAAGGCAAAGAGACGCTGGTCGACGGAGTGGATGATCCACAGACTCGATTCCAGGCATTACATCACCAATTCGTTGCTAGTGCCAAAGCGGTGAAGCTGGGACACGAGATCAACCCTGATTTCCAGATCGGCTGTATGGTTGCGTTCATGACCACATATCCAAACACATGTAACCCGGACGACATGCTGCTTGCACAGAAGAAAGACCAAATCTCCAACATGATCTGTGGTGATGTTCAGGTTCGCGGGGCGTACCCTGGATTCGCTAAACGTTTCTTCGCCGAAGAGGGCATTAAAATCGAAATGCAACCAGGAGACGAGCAGACACTGCGTGAAGGTTGCGTAGACTTCTACTCCTTCAGTTATTACATGTCTCTGGTAGAAAGTGCAGATGAGTCCCTAGAGAGAGCTGAAGGCAATCTGCTGGGCGGTATCAAAAATCCATATCTCGAAGCTTCCGACTGGGGATGGCAGATCGATCCAAAAGGATTGCGTTACACGTTGAATCATCTGTATGATCGTTACCAGATTCCACTGATGGTCGTTGAGAATGGCCTGGGTGCTGTCGATGTGGTTGAGGAAGATGGCTCCATTCAAGATGACTATCGCATTGATTATCTGAAAGGTCACATTGAACAGATGAAAGAAGCGGTAGCGGATGGCGTAGACCTCATTGCCTACACGATGTGGGGATGTATCGACCTGGTTAGTGCATCCACTGGAGAGATGAAGAAGCGTTATGGCTTCATTCATGTCAACAAGGACAACGACGGTAACGGAGACTTGAGCAGAACACCGAAGAAGAGCTTCCACTGGTACAAAAAAGTTATCGAATCCAATGGTGAAGTGTTATAATTTGGTATAAAAATCAAGACCCGTCTGTTCCTTGAAATAGGACAGGCGGGTTCTTATAGGTTCTGAACTCGTTCAGGATGGATTCAGGATCAAATATAAGAATATAAAAATACCCGGCAATCCTTCAGTTAAGGAAAGCCGGGTATTTCTATAGGTGCGTGGGCTGTAGGAGATTATGCCAGCCTTCTGCTTTGCAGTTGGGACATGCGCTCCAAATGCCGCCCATAAAACCATATGCATGTGGAGAGCCAGCATCCACTTAAGAAGTATCCGCCAACGATATCACTTGGATAATGAACACCCAAGTAGATACGACTTATACCAATGGTCAGTATAAAGACGGCACTGGCAATGATCATCAGTACACGTCCGGTGACGGTGGGTACATGTTTCCAGATGAGAAAGGCCAGTCCGCCATACAGGCTAAATGCGGCCATGGAATGTCCACTGGGGAAGCTATATCCGCTCACTTCAATAATTCGGTTAATGGTAGGTCTGGCACGTTGGAATACCAGCTTGAGCAATGCATTTAACAGGGTTGAACCGGCGAGCACACAAGCGAGGAAGAGTAGTTCGCGTTTGTGTCGCAGGCAAACGTATAACACAATCATTGAAATGATTGTAATGATAACTACAGGCATTTCACTGCCGATCCAGGTGAAAAACTGCATGAATTGTGTCATGCCGGGGGATTCCAACCCCTGAATCCAGCCGATCAGCGTATCATCAAATCGATGAATCTGGTTATCGCTGATGGATAGGGCGATGCTTATAAAAGCGATCATGCATAACGCTGCAACGAGCAGCGGGAATGAGATGTTCTTTTTCCAGTTGTGCATCAAATGTTGAGATCCTCCGTGATCGTTAATTTCGTATGTTGTCTCCTTGCGTATGTTGGACATAACGATATTTGTATTGTGCTATAATTTTACAATAAATATAGCAACAATAAAAATATGTAACCTTTACAACGTTTGTTCAAGCAGAAGATGTAGGAGGGGAGCAGACGGAATGAAACGATGGTTCGTGATGTTTATGTTGGTCTTACTGTTGGTTACATCTGGGTTAGCTCTATTTCCCGGAGAGAAAGTGTACGCTTGCAGTTGTGCCGAGAGTGATGTTCAGAAGAGGTTGGAAACGTATACAACGGTATTTACAGGAGAAGTGGTGAAAAAAGGCGGATCGCAGATATACCGGTATAATGGGGTGAGAGAGTATACCTTTGATGTAGATTCTGCATGGAAGGGAGTCAGTGCCAAAAAGATGAAAATTGTGGGGAAGGGCGGAGGGTCTGACTCCTGTGGCATCCAATTTGAAAAGAATCAGTCTTACCTGATCTTTGCCAGTCTGGATGAACGAGACAACAGGCTGCATACGAATCTGTGCAGTGGGAATGTTCCAATTGAACAAGCTGGAGACGATCTGAAATTGCTGGGTGCGGGAAAGCTTGTAAGTAAAGAAGATTTTGGAGAAACCAATGATGGTGGTGGTGGGCGAAGTGGGCCTTTCTATCTTATCTTATACAGTGCAGTCATTTTATTAGCAGCATTGGCAGTACTGTGGGTCTGGAGACGAAAGAGAAGAATCTGATTGCCCAATGAAAAAAGAAGCCAATCCCGTATAGAGCGTTAAGGAACATTGACGTTCTATACGGGGATTTTCAAGGTGAGGGTCAAAACTGTATCCCATTGGAGTTGGACTATCGTTCCGATAGATCTAATTCAATTGCAACATGTATTCATAAGCTGTGACACCAAAGACCCGTTTGAAATGCCGGTTCAGATGGGTCAGATCAACGAATCCGCAATCGGCAACAGCAGCGTAGACGTCCTTCTGCATTTCGATGGATTGACGGGCACGCTCCACCTTGCAGTTTAAGAAAAACTGGTAGGGGGAAATACCTGCTTGTGACTTGAATTCACGGATAAATTGAAACTTGGACATGCCAAATTCGGCGCTCAGGTTGTCCAGCTTGAGCACATCTTCGGTGCTGCAAAACATCATTTCCTTAGCTTTTCGAACCAGGCTGTCCTGAGGCACCCAGAGCTTGGGATGCATCTCCTTCTGAGCCAGAAGGTGAACCAGATCGAAGACCCGTTCGCTGCACTCGGCTTCGTCCTGTCTGTGCTGAACGGCATCGTTCAGCAGCAGGATCTTCCGCGCAAGCTCGGGATCATAGACGATGGGACTTCCAAAACGCAATTCCTTTTTGCCTATAATCTCCTCTACTAAATCCGGCTTCAGATACAGCATCACGTAATCAATGCCTTCTCTATCATAGGAGCTACCATCATGGGACTGCTCACGATTGAACAACATGACACCATTTTGGTGAGATGCCTGATATCGTCCGTCCAGGTTGTATTGTTGAATGCCACGCAGGGTTACGCCAACCGCGTACTCTTCGTGGCAATGTTTTTTGTATGCAAAATCAGTAAAGCTGGCGGATAGTGCCAGCACGTCTTGTGACTTTTTATAGTTGAACCGTTCCATGCAGCACACCTCCCAAGCTTTAGATCAATCCGGATACTATAATGGCTGAGTATAACAAAAAAAGGGCCATGAGAATACTCAGTAATTTTTGGTGGCGATTCAGCAACGTTCTGAAAACCGTGCCAAACACAACCCAACTGGAGTAGGCCAGAAAACCAATGAAGGTAATGAGCAATACGAACAGGAACGATGAAAATGAGCTTTGGTAAAAGGGAAATACATAGCTTGGAAGGACTGTGAAGGTAAACAAGACCACCTTGGGATTGACAAATTGCATGATAAAACCGTTCCCAAATCCGGTAACTTGTTTCGGTGCATCCTCAGTGGTACCCATCTTGTAGATCTGATACGCCAGATATACCATATAGATGCCGCCGACAATCTGCATCACCTTCAGAATTCCGGGCAACACGTCGGCAAGAAGATGATTAAGGAAAGCTGATGCGGTAAGCAGCAGACCAAATGCCAGCGTAGCTCCCCACACATAGTTCATCGTTTTTCGCGCGCCTACCTTCTGAGTGGACGATAGAATGACGATATTGCTAGGCCCGGGGGTAAAGGTAACGACGATGCAATAGATTAAAAAAGATGCAATATTCATGACGAAGCGCTCCTCTGGTTGTAGTCTAGTTCCATGATCATACGTCCAGTGGGAAAAACCATATAGTACATTATTGCAGCAGGTACACGGATAGCAGCAGGGCTCCGTTTAAAAGATAAGGAGTAGTTTTCTTTTTTTATGATTGCGTTTACAATTTAAACGGAGCATAAGATGATCAGACCACTTGAGGAAGTGAACGTAATGAAGAAAATGCTGCTAGTCTATATTTTGCTAATCTCGGCATTTGCGCTGTATGTGTTGAGATTCGAATATACCAGTCAGGTTAACAGTTCATGGGAGGACCGGGGGCTGCGCGGTGATATCGGAGAGACGTATATCATGATTACATTCCAGTCCGGGCTGGAGTATTGGAAGAGCCCGCTTAAAGGCTTCGAGGATGCCGCGGATGCGCTTGGTGTGACCGTAGAATATCGCGGAGCTACCCGGTATGATGCGAAGGAGCAGACGATGGTGATCGAGCAGGCCATCGCTCGCAAACCCGCAGGCATTGCCATATCTGCGATCGATCCGCAATCGCTAGTTCCAGCGATTAACAAGGCAATCGACGCAGACATCCCTGTTGTATTATTTGACGCGGATGCACCTGATAGCCAGGCCTATTCTTTTCTTGGGACAGATAATTACAAGTCGGGTGTAATGGCTGCCGATAAAATGGCTGAACTGCTGGGTCGTGAAGGGAAGGTTGCAGTTGTAACCCTGCCAGGGCAACAAAATCATGAAGAGCGCACAAAGGGCTTCCGCGATACAATCAAGGCGAGATATCCTTCCATGCAGGTCGTTGAAGTTGCAGACGGACACGGTGATGCGATGGTATCCAGAGACGAAACCCTGAGAATGATGAAGGAACATTCGGATCTGGCAGGAATTTTTGTGACTGAAGCTACCGGAGGAGCAGGAGTGGGAGAAGCCGTTCAGACTTCGGGGGACAGACATCCATTGCAGATTATTTCGTTTGATACCAATAAGGATACATTGGACATGATCAAGAATGGTACAATCTCAGCTACGATTGCACAGGGAACCTGGAATATGGGGTATTGGTCACTCCAATATTTGTTCCATCTGCATCACCAATTAACGGTTCCTGCCCCTTCCTCATCCGGTGAGAATGCACCGCTTCCGGTGATGGTAGATACAGGAATCTCTGTGGTGACACGCTCCGATGTGGATGATTACTATGCCAAATAACATGGGGGATGTTAAGGGTCCAAGGCCTTGGAGCAGGAGAGCGATCCGTTCAACCTTCAGGAATGGAATTCGGCGTTTACGCTTGCGTAATATGCCCCTTCGCTACCAGCTGATGCTGCTTTTTCTGCTATTTGCCATTGTACCTTCCGTAGGACTCGGGTTGCTTGTGAACTGGACGGTGGAGCGGGTTGTTGAACGACAGGTTGAAGGGCATACCATGCAGCTGATTGGCAAAGTGAATGAAGCGTTGAACAGCAAAATGGAGAATTTGCAGAACATGACCTATTTGATTGCATTTGACCCGGATATTGCTGCTTTTATGGACGATAAAATGCCGTTGAATGATGATGATGCAGACAGTGAACCGATGAACATGGGCACAATTGCCGAAACGGAGCAAAATCGGTTATATGGTATCAAGCAAACCTTACAGGGGTTCACAACGTTGTATCCTGAAATAGCCGGAATTGTTCTCGTCAATGGAAGTGGTGACTATATTAGCAACGAGATGTATCCCCGAGCAGAGCAGAGCCTGATCCAGGAAAATTGGTACCAAGAAGCCGCAGCCAATCCGGGCATATTCATGGTATTGGGTCAGCCCAAAGAGCGTAATATCACGACACATGTACGGTATAAGGATGATGAGATTGTATCGGTTGCGCGTTCCATCACGGATGAAGCGTCAGGGCGTGTGCGAGGTGTTATTATGATTGATCTTAAACTAAGGTCCGTCTCTCAGGCTGCTCGCAATGTAACCTTGGGTAAATCTGGTTATGTGATGGTGACGGATGCGCAGGGTCAAAGTGTATACAAGCCGGAGCATCCGTTAATCGAACACATTCCCGCAGATTGGTTCCCCTCCGGGGAGAGTGGCACGTTTACCGCCGAAACCAAGGGTGGAGCGTTATTATTCATGTATCAGTCGTCCACCTTTACGGGGTGGAGAACGGTAGGGGTATTTCCCACAAGAGACTCGATATCCGAAGTACGCCAAATCCAGTTTTACGTGGTTAGCTTTGTATTTGTGGTGTGTTTATTCGGACTGAGCGCCTCTTTATGGTTCTCGCGTTCCATTGCCCAGCCGATCTTCCGGCTCATGTCCTATATGCGCAGGGCGGAGACCGGTAATCTCAGACCAGGCCGGTGGAGCGATCGGGCGGATGAGATTGGTATGCTTGGCAACAGCTATAACCGAATGCTGGCACAGATTCGAGAACTGATATCGCTGAATGAATTGCGAGAACGGCAGAAGCGAGATGCTGAAATGCGAAGTTTGCAGGAGCATATCAAACCACACTTTTTGTACAATACCCTGGATACAATTCATTGGATGGCACGCAAAGAGGGTGCAGACGATGTATCCGGCATGGTTGGCGCGCTATCTCGATTATTTCGGATCGGGCTTAGTAAAGGACAGGATTACATTCCGCTGCACTCCGAGCTTGAGCATATGACCAGTTATCTGCAAATTCAGCAGACACGATACCGCGATCGTCTTCAGTATACATTGAATATTCCAGAGGAACTGCGGGACCTTTTTGTGTTAAAGCTGCTGCTTCAACCCCTGATAGAGAATGCAATTTATCATGGAATCAAGGGCAGGCGTGGGCCGGGACACATTCGGGTGGAGGCCAGATCGGAACATAGCAGACTGCTGCTGACCGTTCAGGATGATGGAGCAGGGATGTCCAACGAAAGGCTTGCCGAAATGTTGCATCTGCTCGAAGCTCCTTTGGCAAGTCTGGAAGCGTCTTCGCCTGGGATCACAGGCAAAAGTTATGGGATGTTGAACGTGCAAGCCCGTCTCCGGCTGTCCTTTGGCGATGAGTACGGTATTGTGCTGGAGAGCGAAGAGGGTCAAGGGACGAGTGTGACCATCATTCATCCGTTGATGCGAGAGCTGCCACCAATCCAGCAAATCAATATCAAAGAGAGGCAGGAGAGTGAATGGGAAAATTCATAAAACCGATAGCGATGACTTTCGCTGAAACGGACGAGACATCTGCATCGAACACGGTAATGGAGATTACGTCGGATAGCCACGTCGCGAAGAAGTATCGCGTGCTCATTGCTGATGATGAACCGATTATTCGGGAGGGGATTCGGGATGCCATTGACTGGACAACGCTCGGGATGGAGGTTGTAGGTGAAGCGGAAGATGGCGAGGAAGCGCTGGAACGGGCAGATGACTTGGATGTAGATATTGTTCTCGTTGATATGAATATGCCATTTCTGAACGGAATCGAACTCATTCGTGCCCTTCAGCAGAAGTGTCCAGGCTGTCGTTACCTTATCATTTCGGGACATGATGAATTTGCATATGCGCAGGAGGCGGTTCGTCTTGGCGTAGAGGATTACATCTTAAAGCCTGTACAAGCAGAACAATTACATGCTGCGCTTGAGCGATTACATCAGCGACTTACGGAAGAGCACCAGAGGACGGTCTATGTACAACAGGCAGCCCATCAGATTGAACGTAATATCCCGCTGCTTCGCCAGCGATTTATGCTGGAGTGGCTGGAAGGGCAGGCTGCAGGGAAGGTTCTGACGGAACAGCTTGAGTTTTTGCGTCTGCCCGCAGTTCCACCTGTGCAGATAGGGATTGTGCGGTGGCCTGCCGCTGAAGCACGTCAGACGATACTGAGAGAGAATGATCGTCAGTTGTTTCTGTTTGCAGTGGAAAATATAATCAGTGAACTGCTGGCAGACCTGCCACATGTTCTGTTTCGGGACGTAAGCGGGTTGATTGGCATATGTCTGTGGCAAGAAGCTCCCGAAGAAATAGAGTCCCTTCTGGAACAGCAGATCAGTTCATGCCTGAATATTGCCATTCATGCTCATCTGGAGATACATGCAGGGACACTGGAAGAAACGCCGGATACGTACCGTCATTGCCGTGAACAGGTATACGAAGAAGTGCAGTTGTCCCCTCTGGTTCGCCGGGCAAAACAACTAATTCAAGAAGAGTATGCTGAGCGGGAACTAACGTTGGAATCGCTCGCTTCCCGCCTGCAAGTATCTGCCGTATATCTTAGTCGTGTGCTGAAGAAAGAGCTGAATGATTCTTTCGTCACGCTTGTCACGCATGCTCGCATTCGCAAAGCCATACAGCTGTTGGACTCCACAACATTGCCGATGCACACCATAGCCGAGCGTGTAGGTTATGACACCCAGCATTATTTCAGCACCGCGTTCAAAAAAACAATGGGTATTTCGCCAGTACAGTATCGAAAGAACGGAGGAACAGCTTATCGTCCTTCGGCGAATTGATTATGGTTGTACAGTTGTTCATTCAGCCATGTGGTACATGAGATGGATGTGTTCTACTTCGTGTGAAGCGAAGCGGAGCATGTCCTTTTTTTAATCCTAAACTGATTCTTTATGGACCAGGCTTACAACTGAAAGTTCCATCAAAAGTTAAATTTTTATAAAAAAGGTTCAAAACGTGCAAAGACCTTGGGGCTCCTGCAATGCTACCATTGGTTTCAGACAGGAACAGCAAGGAACAGGATGACTACATGTATTGTAAGCGTTATCTTATAACTCATTTAGAACCGTATGACGTGAGGAAAGGGGAACTTCATATGAAAAAAGGAGCAATGCTCATCTGGCTTCTGGTGATGACTCTGATGCTCTCGGCCTGCAATCTGGCAGAGAGTGGTCCAGGCAGCAAGGAAAAGGGATATGTCGGTATATCGATGCCGACCAAATCATCAGAGCGATGGGTGGGAGATGGGGAGAATATGGTCCGTCTCTTCCAGGAGCAGGGGTACAAAACCGATCTCCAGTATGCTGAGGATGTAGTCGAGAATCAGATTTCACAGATTGAAAACATGATCACCAAAGGTGTGGATGTGATGGTCATCGCGTCTGTGGATGGCAACACACTGACAGATGTAATCAAGAAGGCGCATGATGAAGGGATCCAAGTGATCTCGTATGACCGGCTCATTCGCAATACGCCTTATTTGACCTATTATGCTACGTTCGACAATTTTAAGGTGGGTGTGCTTCAAGCCTCCTACATCGAACAAAAGCTTGGACTCAAGGATGGAAAAGGACCGTATAACATTGAGTTGTTTGGCGGCTCCCCAGATGATAATAATGCCTATTTCTTCTTCGACGGCGCGATGTCTGTGCTTAAGCCGTACATTGAATCCGGCAAACTGGTTGTACGCAGCAAGCAGATGACGATGTCTCAGATTGCGACCTTGCGCTGGGACGGTGCACTGGCCCAGTCACGGATGGATAACCTGCTGAGTGCCTATTACTCAGGTGATCATCTGGATGCCGTGTTATCTCCTTATGATGGAATCAGTATTGGTATCATCTCATCTTTGAAAGGGATCGGTTACGGTACTTCGAACAAGCCACTGCCTGTTATTACAGGACAGGATGCCGAACTTGCCTCGATCAAGTCGATTGTGGCCGGGGAACAGACGCAGACCGTGTTCAAGGATACGCGGAAGCTAGCCGAGAAGACGGTGGAGATGGCCAATAGTATTTTGCAAGGGAAACAGGCGGAAGTTAATGATGAAAAATCATATAACAACGGAATTAAGATTGTTCCAGCGTATCTCCTAGATCCTATCTCCGTGGATCGTACCAATGTGGAACAGGATATCGTGGGTACCCAGTATTACACGAAGGAAGAAATCGGACTGAAATAATAAATGAAAGGAGCACATCCCATGGCCGGAATCATTCTGGAAATGAAAAACATCACCAAGACCTTTCCTGGCGTTAAAGCGCTGGAAAATGTCAATCTGAAAGTCCGTGAAGGCGAAATTCATTCGATATGTGGTGAAAATGGTGCAGGTAAATCTACGTTGATGAAGGTGTTGAGTGGAGTATATCCACATGGCACGTATGAAGGCGACATTTTATTTCAGGGCAAGAAATGTGAGTTCAAGGATATCAAGCAGAGCGAGGATCTGGGAATTGTCATTATACATCAGGAGTTGGCCCTGATTCCCTACCTTTCGATTGCGGAAAATATATATCTGGGCAATGAACGGGCCCACAGAGGCATTGTGGACTGGAAAGAGACATTTGTGGGTACACGGGAGCTGCTCTCGAAGGTGGGGCTGAGCGAAAATCCGAATACACTCGTATCCAGTATTGGGGTAGGCAAACAGCAACTGGTCGAAATTGCGAAAGCGCTATCTAAAAAGGTACGGCTGCTCATCCTGGATGAGCCAACCGCTGCGCTGAACGAGGACGATAGTGAGAATCTGCTGCAATTGATGCTGGAATTCAAGAAGCAGGGCATCGCCTGTATCCTGATCTCGCACAAGTTGAATGAGGTATCCAAGGTGTCTGATTCCGTGACCATTTTACGGGACGGCAAGACGATTGAGACGTTGGATATGAAGAAGGAGAAAGTGACGGAGGACCGGATTATTAGCGGGATGGTAGGACGTGATCTCACCAGTCGTTACCCGGAGCGTCATGCCACCATAGGTGAAATTATCCTTGAGGTGAAGGACTGGACGGTATATCACGAACATCATGCCGAGCGAAAAGTACTGGATCAGATCCATATGAATATCCGACGTGGTGAGATTGTCGGGATTGCCGGGCTGATGGGGGCTGGGCGTACCGAGCTGGCCATGAGTATCTTTGGCAAATCTTATGGCCGGAATATTACGGGACAGCTTATCAAGAATGGTAAGCCGATCCAGAACAATACCGTCACGGAGGCCATCCAGAACGGGTTTGCTTATGTGACAGAAGACCGCAAGGAATACGGACTCATTCTGATGGATGACATCAAGCGCAATATTTCACTGACGGGTCTCAGCAAGTTGACGCGAAACGCGGTAGTGAACGAGCGCGAAGAAGTGCTGGTAGCGGAAGAGATGAAGAAAAGCATGAACATCAAAGCCCCAAGTATTTTGCAGAAGACCGGTAATTTGAGTGGTGGCAACCAGCAAAAAGTGGTGCTCAGCAAATGGATTTTTGCGGGACCGGATATTCTTATTCTGGATGAACCTACACGTGGGATTGATGTGGGAGCGAAATTCGAAATCTATACCATCATTCATCGGCTTGCTGCGGAAGGCAAGGGCGTACTGGTAATCTCATCCGAGCTTCCGGAGGTTCTTGGCCTGTGTGACCGGATCTACGTAATGAATGCCGGACGAATCACCGGTGAAGTCAGCCGGGAGCAAGCATCGCAGGAAACATTGATGAGATATATGACCAAGTCTGGAGGCGGCAAGCATGGAAATGATAACTAAACTGTTTAAAAATAATATTCGTCAATATGGCATGATTATTGCCTTGGTTGTAATTATGCTTTTGTTCGAGGTACTCACGGGTGGATTATTACTCAAGCCGATTAATATAACGAATCTGATCTTGCAGAACAGCTACATTTTGGTGCTGGCGATCGGAATGGTGCTGGTCATCATTACCGGACATATTGACTTGTCTGTTGGTTCCATTGCAGCCTTTGTCGGTGCTGTTGCCGCAATTATGATGGTAGATTGGCAGCTTCCGGCCTGGCTTGCGGTCATCGCATCCTTGCTGGTGGGCGCTTTGATCGGGGCATGGCAAGGCTTCTGGATCGCATATGTACGAATTCCGGCATTTATCGTGACGCTGGCAGGGATGCTTCTGTTCCGCGGTTTGACGATGATTGTGCTGGAGGGACAGTCGATCTCTCCTTTTCCGGGTGGATTCCAGAAAATAAGCTCGGGTTTCCTGCCGGACATTCACTTCTCAGGCTTCGGTCTGGTATCCATTATTGTAGGTCTTGTACTCACCGTCTGGTACATTGTCAATGAACTGCGTGAACGCCGTTCCCAGCGAAAATATGGCTTCGAGGTTGTGTCACAGGGACTATTTCTGCTCAAATTGATTGTGGTGGCTGCCGTGACCAATCTGTTTACATTTGTACTCGCGAGTTACGCGGGGATTCCGAATATTCTGGTCCTGCTGTTTGTCCTGATCATCGTATACTCCTTCGTAATGAACCGTACCGTTATGGGACGGCATGTGTATGCGCTTGGAGGTAATGAGAAGGCCGCGGGACTGTCCGGAGTCAAAACAAAAAAAGTAACCTTCTGGGTTTTCGTGAATATGGGTACGCTTGCCGCGGTATCCGGGTTGATCTTCGCCGCACGTCTGAATGCCGCTACGCCAAGGGCGGGTACCAACTTTGAGCTGGATGCCATTGCGGCCTGCTTCATCGGGGGTGCTTCCGCAGCAGGGGGCATAGGTACTGTATTTGGTGCCATCATTGGTGGTTTAGTTATGGGTGTGCTGAATAACGGGATGTCCTTGATTGGTCTCGGCATTGACTGGCAGCAGGGAATTAAGGGATTGGTACTGCTGCTCGCTGTGGCGTTTGATATCTATAATAAAAATAAAAGATCGGCGTAACACTGGACAAAATGAAAAAACAGACCTTGATCTCAGGATCAGGTCTGTTTTGCTGTATGCACCACTTATTTACATCAAGGCATCGAGGAAACGTGTGGCGATTCCAAAATAGATAAACAGGGACAAGATATCATTCAATGTGGTGATTAACGGACCAGAAGCGACAGCAGGGTCAACCTTGAAACGACTAAGCAGAAGCGGAATACATGTGCCGGTCAGTGTACCAATCACCAGAGTGAAGAATAGAGAAACCCCAATAATGGCGCCGAGCAGCCAATCCCCTTGCCAGAAATAAGCAATGACGGTGATCAGTAATCCACAGACCAATCCAATCATGATGCCCACTTTGATTTCCCGACCAATCAGTGCGAGTACGGTGGCCTTGTCGAGTTTGCGTCCGATTAGTCCTCGTACCACGACAGCCAGAGATTGTGTTCCTGTATTACCGGTCATACCCGCGATCATCGGCATAAAGAATGCCAATGCGACAACCTGATTCAGTGTGTCCTCGAAGAAATCCACGATGCTTCCCGAGATTAAACCAATCAGCAGAAGCAGAATGAGCCAGGGGAGTCTGCGTCTCACGGCAACGAGTGGTTTGGTATCAAAGTCGATATCTTTACCGCCACCCCCCATCTTGGCCAAATCTTCACTGGCTTCATCCATAATAATATCGATGACATCATCCATTTGGATAATCCCGCATAACCTGTGATTCTCATCTACCACTGGAAGCGCCATAAACTCATAGCGTTGCAGAAGCTGTGCTGCTTCTTCCTGGTCCATATCGACCGTTGCGTGGATCACCCGCCGGGTCATCAGTTCTTCAACCTGGGTCTTGTCGTCAGCCAAGGCAAGGGATCGATAACTCACGACACCGACCAGTTTACCTTCATTATCGGTCACATAGAGGTAACTGGAGGCGGAGATATGCATGGTGCCTTGCGATTGTCGCAAGGCTTCCTTGGCTGTCTCATGGGCGAGCAAGGTCCGATATCGGTCTGTCATGATGCGTCCAGCCGTCTCCGGCGGATAATTAAGCAGGGACCGGATAATGGCAGAGTGGTCCAGATTCATGGTGGACAGCAATTCTTCTCTGCGTTTGGCAGGCAAATCGTGCATGAACCGGATCAGATCACTTTTGTCCATCTGCTGCATGACTTCAAGCGTTCGTTCCGGCCCGAGCCGTTCAAACAGTTGGATCTGTTCGTGCAGCTTCAGGGTCTCGGCGAGATCCGCCAGAGCATCGGGTTTGAACAGGAGCAGAAACCGATTGGTTTCTTCTTCAGGAAACTTTTTATATACGAGTGAGAGGTCGTAGGGATGCAGTTCTTTCACCAATTTATAGAAATCGGGAAGGTTCCGGGATTGCACATGTTGCACGAGTTGTTCGGTGATCTCCTCCACGGAGAAATCTTTCTTGGTATGAGATCCGTTCATATCGACACTCCTTTCTAAACGATCAGCTTCATATTTTTAAACGAAATGGGTTGGCGGTTAAACAAATGGAGGGAAAAGAGAGTAGCCAAAATGATATTGTAATCTTGCTCAAACATTCGATATGGGCTTACAAACAGGCGCTGCAAGGATATACTTGTTATATAGCAACAGACGAGGAGGACGTGTGCGGGTGGAAGCAGAAAATATAAGAACACAATTGCTCAGTCTGGCTGAGCCGGAGTATCAGAAATTCTCGGCTGCGCTTATTCCCAACATCACAAATGTGTTAGGTGTAAGATTGCCAGCCTTACGAAAGATTGCCAAACAGATCGCCGCCGGGGATTGGCGCACGTATCTGGACACGGCAGCGGATGAATACTTTGAAGAAGTGATGCTGCAAGCCATGGTCATTGGACATGTCCAGGCCGATCTGGACGAACTGCTGAAGGCCATTGAAGCATTTGTACCCAAGATCGATAACTGGTCGGTGTGCGACAGCTTCTGTGCGGGATTGAAATATACGAAGGTGCATTCGGAGCCGATGTGGGCATTCTTGCAGCCGTATCTGAGATCAGATCAGGAATATGAAATTCGGTTTGGCGTGGTCATGCTGTTGAATTTTTATCTGGATGAGAAATATATTGATCGGGTTCTAATCGCATTGGATCGGATTCGACACGAAGCGTATTATGTGAAAATGGCGGTTGCGTGGGCGATCTCCATGGCTTATGTGAAACAACCTGAGGTGACTCTGCGTTATCTGAAACATAATACGCTGGACGACTTCACGTATAATAAGGCACTTCAGAAAATCACGGAATCGTATCGGGTTGATCCGGAGAGCAAGCAGATGATCCGCAGTATGAAACGTAAGGTGAAGAAGCAGGTCATCTCCTAGTCCTAGCATGAAGCATTCCACCGGAGAGAGGACAATAAACGGATGAGAAAAAAGTTGATGTACACTACGATGCAGTTGGACGGTCGACCATGGGTGCTAATCGCTACGGAACAAGGATTGTGCCGAGTGGTCATGCCTAACGAAACACTGGAAGACTGGAGCGGCTGGATACAGAAAGTTGCACCTGGCGTGGAACTGGAAGAGAATGAGCATGCGCTGAAACGAACAGGCATGATGGACTGGTTGCAGTCCTATTTTGCAGGGAAACCGATGGCTTATACCAATGAAATTCCACTGGACTTGATTGGAACGAACTTCCAGCAGGAGGTATGGAGAGAACTGGGCCGCGTCCCCTACGGTGAAATTCGGACCTATGGTGACATTGCCACTGCGATTGGAAGACCTTCGGCTGTACGAGCAGTTGGTGCTGCAAATGGGGCCAATCCGATTCCGGTTCTATTACCCTGCCACCGTATTATTGGGGCTAATCGCAAGCTGACCGGGTTCCGTGGAGGGTTGGAGATGAAGCGCAGACTGCTGGATATCGAACAGATTGAAGGCGTGACCGATGGAGGGCATGCACGGTTTCATTTTTAGTAGCTTGGCGTAATCTAGAAGATTAAAGTGATTGGACAGGGCAGGCACGTATTGTGCCTGTTTTTTCGCATGTATTAAGGTAGAGTAATACAAACGTTCCGCATATGGAACACCAACGTTTTACGTATTTTTGCCCGATGAAACGGTATGGTACCATGGATCATAGATCAATCGGTATCCGGGGGACGTAATGCCGGGTAAGAAAAGAGGGATGATATGATGAAGCAGGCTTATTGGTTAACAAACGTGACTATGGAGCGGGGATATGTTCGGGAAGAGGAGCAAGTGACAGGCACACGGACAAGCCCCGCTCATCTGCAGATTGAAGATGGACGGATTGCGGCGATTGTGGAAGGAAACAACCCACTGTCTAACGATCTGCCACAAGTAGATGGCAAGGGACTTTTATTGCTGCCTTCGTTCGAGGAGGCACACATTCATCTGGATAAAACCTACTACGATGGACCATGGACAGCGGTTAAACGGATATCCAGTATTTTCGATCGCATTGAAGAAGAGAAGGTTCTGTTGCCCAAGCTGCTACCAGATGCAAAGCGTCAAGCGGAGCGTATTCTGACCTTGATCCAGGGATACGGCTCCACTCATGTACGTAGTCATTGCAATATTGAACCTGTCAGTGGGTTGAACAGACTGGAAGCGACGCGGAAGGCTCTGGAATCATTTTCAGGGAAAATCTCTTCGGAAATCGTGGCTTTCCCGCAGCATGGACTACTTCGCTCGAATTCAGTGGAGCTAATGGGAAAAGCGATGCAGGAAGGTGCAACGCATGTGGGTGGGCTCGATCCCCATACCGTGGACGAAGACATCGAGAAATCACTGAATGCCATGGTTGAACTGGCTGTTCAGCACCAGGCGGGCATTGACATACATCTGCATGATGGAGGGCAGGCCGGCAAACAAACGCTGCTGGAACTCGTCAATCTGACCGAAGCAGCAGGGCTTCAGGGCAAAGTTACCGTGAGTCATGCGTTCTGGTTCGCCCGTGCAGAACAGCAGGAAGCGAAAGATATGGCGCAGCGAATGGCTTCGCTCGGGATGAGCATCGCTTCCACGGTGCCCATTGGCAGAACGATGATGCCTCTTCCCATGCTCCAACGTATGGGCGTGAACGTGAAGCTGGCCACAGACAGCCTGACGGATCATTGGTCTCCTTTTGGCAATGGAGATCTGCTTGAGAAAGCGGGACGTTTCGCGGAACTGTATGGATATAGCGACGAACTGTCCTTGTCTCAATCTCTGGCATTCGTAACAGGGGGGATCACACCGCTGGATTCAGAAGGAGAACAGGTGTGGCCGAAGGTGGGAGACACAGCGAGCTTTGTATTGGTGCATG
Source organism: Paenibacillus sp. 2KB_22 (assembly GCF_052115745.1). Classification (NCBI taxonomy): domain Bacteria; kingdom Bacillati; phylum Bacillota; class Bacilli; order Caryophanales; family Paenibacillaceae; genus Paenibacillus; species Paenibacillus sp. 2KB_22. The sequence continues at coordinate 1,620,836 of NZ_JBFRHG010000002.1, read as the reverse complement.
CAAGTTGTTCGGCGGAAGCCGTTGCGCGGCGATCGGCGCGGCAGGCTGTATGGTACAAGGGGCAATTGGTGAGCGGATCGACATCGGATTGAGAAAAATAGAGCGGGTACAGCCACGGGGAACCGTGGTTTTTTGGCATGGAAAAAAAGAGGAAGGAACTGTTCGCAACTGCCACATTTTGGGTTATGATGGACGTAGTTATTGAAGGGAGCAATACGAATGAAGATTGAATATGCAACGGAAGCTGACTACGACTATATCATGGATAGAGATCGGCATATCCATCATGCACTTGTGAAAACGAAGATCAATGAGAAAGAAATATTCATCCTATGGGACGAGGACGAGGGATCAAGAGTTGGATGGATGAGGTACGGTTACTTTTGGGACAACCTTCCCTTCATGAATATGATCTGGATAGATGAACCCTATCGAAACGGCGGATATGGCAAAAAAGTAGTGCATCACTGGGAAAGTCTAATGAAGCAACAAGGCTTCGATACCGTGATGACTTCAACGCAATCAGACGAACATGCCCAACACTTCTATCGGAAGCTGGGGTATGTTGACGCAGGGGCTCTCTTGCTGGATACACAACCTTTGGAGATTATATTGATCAAGAAAATATAGTAAATAAGCTGCAAGGAGAGATGATTGTGGATATAGAGCAAGTAACCCTACAACCCATAACCAAAGAAAATGAACTTGAGTGCATCCGCCTTAAACCACGGGAAGATCAGCTGGAGTTGGTCGCAAGCAATGCGGATTCATTGATTCATGCAACGAAGGAAATTACGTCCAAGCCATACGGTATTTTTGCAGAAAATCAGATGGTCGGGTTTATTTTATTTGATAATGAGATCTACAATGACGGGTATTACTGGATTCTGCGCTTCATGGTTGACGAGAAGTACCAGGGGAAGGGTTACGGCAAACTTGCTATTCAAGAAGTGATTCGTATGTTGCAAGAGAGAAGTGATTGCCAGCAAATCAGGGTATCTCATGTTCCGCATAACATTGCGGCAAATGCGCTGTATAAGCGGTGCGGATTTCAGGACACGGGTGAACTCGAGGACAACGGTGATATCATTTTAAGTTATCAAGTGAGGTAACAGGGAGGGCAAGCTCTGATGATTAGAGAGGCAGAGGCTAGGGATGCATCGGTGATTGAAAGGTTGTACACAGAATTATTGCCTAATAACTTAAACACAAAGGTACTGGCAGAACGGATTGAAGAGGTTCGGAATAATCCAAACAGTTTCTTGTTCGTTTATGAACTGGGTGATCAGGTGATCGGCACGGCTCATTTACATATTTGTCTGGATGCTTTGGTGGAAAATAGACCCTTCGGCGTCGTTGAGCGGGTTATTATTACGGAACATGTGCAGAGCAAGGGATATGGTTCTGAATTGATGAAATATGTGGAAGACGTATGTGTACAGAAAAGTTGTGTGAAGGTGTTTCTTACCAGTGGATCATCCAGAAACGAAGCACATCATTTTTATACGAAATTGGGGTACAACGGAGAATCCAGCAAGGCATTTAAAAAGTATTTATAACTTATAACATTCATAAGGAAAAGGAAGTAGAAGCAAAGAAATGAAAGATAACAAACATCCGGTGCAAGATCTCCGACTCATCGTTACCTTGTTCGTGGCTACTTGTTGTTGTTTAGGTGTTGTGATGTATTTACGGGCCCAAACAGATACGAATATGTATCGCTTTTTAAGTTGGGATATGTTTCTGGCGTGGGTACCATTCATTATCTCATCCTGTATTAGATACATATTCAATAAGAAATCAACCACAACAAGCGTTATATGTATGTGGTTGATGTGTGCAGTATGGCTCTTTTTTCTGCCCAATGCGGCCTACCTTTTTACAGAGATTCTGCACTCATTCAGATATTTTGATGCTCAAGGGGAGGTTAGATTTTGGGTTAATATTGATTTTTGGTATGGACTCACCCTGACGTTTGCCGTAGCGATCATCGGATTGCTGCTCTCGACTTGTTCGATTATTCAAATCCACGGAATGTTAAACCAATTAATAAATAAGTACATTAGTATGATGGTTGTCGGTGTTATTTTGCTATTGAGCAGTATAGGGGTCTACATTGGCAGATTTAATCGGTGGAATTCGTGGGATATATTATCCCGACCGGGGAAGATCTTTGTGGATCTTGTGAATGATTTTAATGCAGCGAACAGCATAATGGTTAAGTTTGTCGCCATTGTATTTACGGTTCAACTTTTTGGATACGTTATCTTCTCTTTGCTAACCGCAAGGTCTAGCAGTTCATCTTCATTGGAAAGGACAAAGGATCTGAAATGATAAAATCGATAACACAGGAAATCAACGAAAAATTATTAATGGCAATGGATATGTACCAAAAAATTGCGCGGCAATTGATCGACCAACTGATATTGGAAACCGATCAGCCTGATCGAACGGCAATTCTCGCAGGGGCGTACCATCTGCTGTCCAATGCGGATGTAATCCATGGAGAAGAAGAATTAACGGGAAACTGGTATTTTGATGTTCATGGCGAGCACTGTATGTTCAAGAATACGGAAACAGGGCAGACATTGGAGGTTTTCCTTGGTAGTCCAGAGGATGTGGGCAACATGGACCCCTACTTTTTTTACAATTTCATCAAAACAACACCTGAGCTTGCATACTTGACTTCGTATTTCGAGAATCCGTTTAAGGACATGTTGGATTTCTTCGAACGTTTGGAAGCGGAGCATTTGTTAATTCATGTTCACGGGGTGGCATATAGAAAGGTTCTTTGATTGCTGTACATGTAATTAGAATTAAGGAGGAATGACGTATGAGTATAACGGAATGGTCCACAGATATACTTCAATATGATCTGTCGGATGAATATTCGATTCGCAGAGCTGATTTTGCCGAATGGGGATTATTTTGCACGGTTTATTATGATATGCGTTATGTCGGATTTTTCAGGGAAGAAGAGTTCAGTTCTTCCAAGATCAGTGCCTACTGGATTTACAAAGGGGAAAGCAAAATAGGTGGCGTGAGAATGGAGCCTAACCGGATGTATCATTTGTTTTTTATCCCGCCATTCCAGCAGTGCTTTGAGGTATTGAAACTTCTGAAGCATACATTAGTAAAGTGGTCGGATCGCACGAAACGCATTCTGACCTTTGAGATTCTCCCGGACCAAGTCGATCTGTTCGCCAGAGCTGGGTTCTGGCCAGTGGAGTTCAGATGTCGCTGGATGCAGCGGCCTACTGATCATTTTGACATCGAATGGGACAGCAGGGTAACTGTGAAGAGTCCAGAGATTATCGAGAGCGAAACCGGCAACAGAAGATATGTGAATGAAGATGAGATTGCCAGATGTGACATGGAGAGTTTTGCAGGAAGTCTTGAAGCTACGCGAAGAAAACATACCTCTCTTTCAGATTTTATACCTAGCGATGACCCTAATTATACGAATGAAATGCTGACCCAAGCTTCCACGCTTGTATACGATAAGGAAACGGGACAGCTTATTGCCAATTGTCGCTTGTGCTTGCAGGATAATCAGGCTGCCGTATATAGCATCGGGGTTCGGCCGGCATATAGGGGCAGAGGGCTTGCTACACTGATGTTACAGAGAGCATTAAATGAACTTAAGGGTAAATATCCTGTTCTGCGATTGTATGTGATGCAAGGGAATGATGCGGAGTCCGTATATCTGAATCTGGGGTTTATTCCGGGCGTACAGGAGATTCAGACGATGTACATTCCAGAGGAGGAATCACAATGAAGGTTGCCATCTTAACCGATATCCATGGGAATGTTCCTGCGCTTCAAGCGGTATTGGCTGATATGGATTCCAGAGGAGACATTGAGCATACATTTTGTTTGGGGGATATGATCGGCATTGGCCCTTACTCTAATGAAGTGATTGAGATGTTGTACAGCCGTGAAAATATGATAGCGATCTCCGGGAATCACGAAGAGGCCGTATTGAGTTTGCTCAAACATAAGGGACCATTAGAAGGGCACAAAGGCATGGCTGAACACCACGAATGGATAGGTCAACATCTAAGTGTAGAGTCGATCAAGAGAATTCAGGCTCTACCGAAGTTTGTTGAAAAAGAGGTCGAAGGACGTCGGTTCCTTTTGACTCACTATCATATGAGCAACGACAAGCTGGATGTCATCGATAAAGAATCATCCGGAACCAAATTGGATGCGAAGTATCAAGGGACGGCCCATGATTTGGTTTGTTTTGGTCATCATCATATTCTTCATTATTATAGGACAGATCAACGAATCTATATGAATCCGGGAGCTTTAGGCTGTAATGATCTTGCCATTGCCAGATATGGCATTGTGGATCTCCAAGAGGGGAACATTGATGTGAAATTCATTGGCGTTCCATATGACAACAGGGAGTATCTGCAATCGTATGAACGGTTGAACGTTCCGGATCGGGCTTTTATTTTGAAGGCATTTCATGGGAATCAGTTGGAGAGAGAGTACATGGGAGAGTGATTCTCGTAACAGCGTTTTGTTTTTTGGGAAGGAGAAATGCACATGGGAATGATCATTATGTTGGTGGTTTATCTGTTCCTCGGTATTTATGTTGTGAAAGTTGGAATAGATAACTCAAAAAATAGTCAGCACACAAAAGAAATATTATCAGAGTTAAGGGAAATAAAAGACTTATTGAAAGAGCGAAGGTAAAGGAGGAGTGATGACTATGATTCACGACCTACAAGGGGAAGCCAATATGACACCTGTTGTTGGGATGTTATTATCCGCTGTAACAGAAAATAGCCAACGACTTAAATCAATTACAGAAGGTATGTCGCAAGAAGAAGTGGATTACAAAGGGGAAAACAACCAGTTTAATAGTACAGCTCAATTAATCCGACATATTACGTTCGTTGATATGAATTGGGTTTATAGAATAAAGGGAGCTGTCCTTCCTCAGCGTTTAATAGAGCAATATGGCCCTATGATCGATGCAAATAATAGACTCCCGCTGGTTCAAGGTGTGGCACGTGACACACTTATCTCTCAATATGAGGGTGTATTAACCCTTCTAAAAGAGACATGCACACATTTAGCGGATGCTGATCTAGATCGAGTCGTTACTTTTGGACATCAGAACGAAAAGCAAGCTACGATCCGTTGGGGATTATGGCACATGGCTGACCATAACCGTTATCATCAAGCTCATATTAATCAGTTAAGAAGATGGTTCCAAACATAAACTGATTACTAGTACAAAAAGGGGGAGGGCGATTAAGCACTTGGAAAATAAAATGGTAACTGTCATAAAAGGACTAATCGAGAATGAAGGCAGAGTGTTAATTGTAAAGCGCTCACTAGTGGATGAGGTAGGCGCGGGAAGTTGGGAGACAGTAGGGGGGAAACTTCACTTCGGAGAAGAATTGGAAGAGGCTCTGATTCGTGAAGCTAGAGAGGAAGTTGGCATTAAAGTTCAAATAGATGAATTACTGTTTGCTAATACGTTCTTTACCGATCCTCATCGACAGGTCATTCTTCTAATGTATTTGTGCAGAACCAAAGATCATCAAGTGAATCTTTCAGAAGAACATAGTGAATACAAGTGGGCAACCAGATCTGAATTATATCATTACCTGCCCTATGCAATTACTTCAGATCTGGAGAAATATAATGTTTTTGAGAAAATCAAGTTAATCGATTAGGTGAAAAAATTAACCCAATACACGAATAACAATATCCTGATCATGATTACCAAAACCGGCACCATAAATCGTTAATCCGCCTACGTTGGGGCTTTCCTCGTCAACTGTAAATCGAAGCGTCCAGAATGGCTCATCCAGCTTAATATCCGCAAGTGTGATGTCAGACATCCGCTCTCCATCCATGTAAGTACCGGAGGTATCGATACGGATGGTCTTCAATAATCCATACTGATTCACATTGCGATGCCACCATTCTGGTGTATACTTGCCTCGCGCTGCTCTGCCGAAGTCGGCAGGGCTTGTCCACGTTCCAAGCGGAATACCGTTAAAGGTGAATTGAATATCTGAAGGCCAATGGTCCCGCAATCCCGGAGCTTCAGATGCCAGTTCCATTGAAATCTCTATTGCATCTGTAGTCTCGTCAGGAAGTAAGAAATTAGATGTTTTATACTCAACATAACCTTTCCCAAACCACAGAATTGCAGCGTGTACCCGCTCGGGATCAAGGAAGTAACGCGGATCATCCCACACGCCGATCTCTTTCTCAAGTGTGCCTAGCCCACAGGTAGGGTGAATATCAAAAGCAGTATAGTGACCGACGGATATCGTCTGCTCTCTGGTTCGTGAAGTTCGATTGACGGATGGCAGCTCAATCTCAATATGATTTTGCTTGAGGTAACATAATTTGTGTGTTCCTCCGTTGATCCGAACGCGTCTGCTCCCAATGAGACCCGCATCCTCCAGTTTACGAATGTGCATCGTGACAATGGACGGGCTAAGCTCTAATGCTGCCGCAATATCTTTCACATTCTTCTCACGATCTGCAATCATATCCATGATTCTCCATCTGACTTCGCTTGCCAGCGCCTCATATAAAGGAAGGAACCGGGGCTCTCCATTTGCTTTGATCATCTGTACAACAACTCCCTACTCTCAATCTTCTAAAATCACATATATATTAATTTAATTAAATTAGCTCGAAGATGCAATCCAGATTCATTGCAAGTTTATGGCTAATGGTGTTTAATTTTTTTTAGTTGCTACAAAGTTAAATTCTTATATTTGTGAATTATAAAATAAGAGATGGAGTGGAGTAATGAGATACAATAACCCTGTTGTAAAAGGTTTCTATCCAGACCCTAGTGTGATTAAAGTCAACGATACGTACTATATGGTGTGCAGTTCTTTTCAATACTTTCCGGGCGTGCCGCTCTTTGAAAGCAAGGATTTGTTGAATTGGAAGCAGATTGGTCATTGCCTCACTCGTAAAAGCCAGATTCAGCTCGAGACGGTGAATAGCTCCGGAGGCGTATTTGCTCCAACGATCAGGCATAATGACGGGCGTTTTTATATGGTCACAACCAACGATACGACGCATCAGAATTTTTATGTCTGGACGGACGATATCTACGGAGAATGGTCTGAACCTATCTATGTGGATCAAGGTGGAATCGATCCGGATTTGTATTTTGAAGACGGAAAGACCTTGTTTATGAGTAACGGGGTTGATGATCAAGGCATTGGCGGGATTGTCCAGAGTGAGATTGAGATTGAAACAGGTCGCAAATTGACGCCAGGTCGGACCATCTGGAACGGAACAGGTGGACGATATCTGGAAAGTCCGCATCTGTATAAAATGAACGGCTACTATTACCTGCTTGCAGCCGAAGGCGGCACCGAATATGGTCATATGGTTACGTATGCTCGAGGCACTTCTTCTTCAGGTCCATTTGAAGCTTATGCGCACAATCCGGTTCTGACCAATCGCAATCTGGGCGGTTATGAGCTTCAGGGTGTGGGGCATGGTGATCTGGTTCAGGATGATCGGGGGAACTGGTGGCTCTTTCACCTGGGATTCCGACAGATTGGCAGATGGGCTACGTACCATCATCTGGGCCGTGAGGTGTTCCTGACGCCAATTACATTTGATGAAGACGGATGGTTTACAGCCGGGCATGAAGGCACGACACTGACGAGTTTTGAGACTAATCGTATTCCTGAAACGGTGATCCAGCAGGATAAGAAGCATTATACGTTTGAAAATACAAACTGGAACCTCGACTGGTGTTACCTTCGTCATCCGAATACAGAGCATTATCAGCTTGAATCAGACAAGCTTACGCTAACAGGGACCGATGTAACGCTGGACGTTCCAGCATCTCCGACGTTCATCGGGTTACGTCAGAAAGACTTTAATGCCACCATCTCAGTCGATGTTAGTCTGACAAGTGGAGAAGCCGGTATCACCATCTATATGGATGAAAATCATCATTATGAAGTGGCTATTCGTCAGGAGCAGGATGGCTATAAGGTGATTGAGCGTCTGAATATCGGTGATATCAAATCCATTGAACATGGAGTGGATCTGGGAAATAAACAGCATGCAACGCTGGTCATCCGCTCAAGTCAGGAACGCTACAGCTTCTTGTTTCAAGCAGAGGATGAAGAGATTCTGCTAGGTACGGCACAGACGAGATATCTTTCCTCGGAAGTAGCAGGAGGATTCACAGGCGTACTTATTGGTTTATACGCGAGTGGACAAGATGCTTCGGCTGAGTTTACCAATTTCAAGTGTGAATATCATTAAGAAGTGAAGAGGAGGGCCTAAGGGACCTTCCCTTTTTTTTGATTTATGAGAAACTAAATATTATCTATATGGCATCACTAAATAATCTAACTGTAACAAAAGGTTGAAAGAACGTGTTATTTAATTATATGGCTTGATTGAATAACCAAGGAGGAGTTGTATGGAGGATCAATGGAGAATTGCAAAGTATGATCCGGCATGGCGTGATTTGTTTCTCGAAACGGGTTCGAAATTAAGAGCAGCATTAGGAGAAAAGGCTGTGCGGATCGATCATGTTGGCTCTACTTCAATTGTCGGAATGGACGCTAAACCTATTATCGATATACAAATATCTGTTTCTAATTATGAGAATCTGTTGGACTACAAGCGTGAGATCGAAACCGTCGGATTTGTATTCAGAGCAGATAATCCAGATCAGACCAAACGTTACTTTCGGGAAGTGCCAGGGAGTAGAAGGATACATACGCACGTTAGACAGGCAGGAGGTTTCTCCGAGCAGATGACCTTGCTGTTCAGAGACTATCTAAGGGAGCATCCAGAAGATTGTTTGAAATATGCGGAAGAAAAGCACAGACTCATGTCATTGTATAAAGATCAGCGTCCCAAGTATGTTGAAGGAAAAGGACCGACGGTGTGGAGCATATTACAGAAAGCACATATTTGGTCTCAAGAAATTGGATGGCAACCGGCAAAATCTGATGCATGAGCACATCCAATGAATAGAGATAACTCTATTGGAGTGATCACATGAGCATGGGAAGGAAGCTGATAACAACCGTTCTAACCATCATTTGTTTTACTTTGGCTGCAAGTCTCATATCAATGAATGAATCATACAGTTTTGATTTTTACATTATTATTTATCTGGTATACGCGACTCCGCTGATCCTATTGATCGGGCTGCCGTTATCGATATTGCTGGACTATCTTCTCAGCCGAATACAATTCGTTAATCATGTGTTGTATCTAAGTACAAGGATATTAGGTTATGCATGTGCTGGAGTTTTAGGTATGTATATCTATTATGTGCTCATGGGGGCAGGGGAAGAAATACTGAATATCAAAGAGACGTTAGTTCTGACCTTATTCGGCGTCCTTGCTGCTATTCTATTTGTACTGATTGATATGGGATTGGAAGTTTGGTTAAAGATGCGAAGCAGAAAGAGTTGAATTAAATTGATTCGTCAGGAGGAGAGGTATTGGCAATTAACAAAAGAATAATGAATCTATCAGCCTGGCTTGCTGTATTAGCCGTCATATGTATTCCTGGAACTTTATATACAGATGATGGACCGCTCCGAACAGAGTATGGTTTCCCGATCCGATTCTTTACGGATTATCATGATGCCAACTCGGACGGAACAATCTGGTTTATATCTGGCATCTCTTTAAATGTACTTCTATATTTGTTCAATGTCCTGTTTATTTATGCAGGTATTCATGTAATCTTGTATATAAAAAAGAAATTAACTAGAACGTAAAGATGGAGTGATGACGATGAAACAACTTCCAGTAGAATGGAACTCAGACAGGCTCATGATTTCGGACGTGAAAGAGTCTGATATTCCTGAACTTGAGTCCATATATGAGACTAGTCGGTACCTACATCAATGGGATGGACGAGAGCATGATCTGGATTATGTGAAAAAATGTTTTGAAGAAGGCCACCTTCCGCCGGGAGGCAGGCTGGAGAATTATCGAATTCAATCCATTCGCACGAATGAGGATGACCGCTATATTGGTTTGTTAAGTGTGTACCATGGGTATCCCTCCGAGGATTCAATCTATCTCGAATTTTTATATATCCAGAGCGAGATCCAGAAGCAGGGATATGGACAAGAATTAATTCAGGCACTGACTCTCCATTGTTCCGAGCTAAGTTACAAGGAAATTCGAATTAACGTGGCGCTCAAAAATTGGCCTGCATTACGCTTCTGGATCAAATCCGGATTTAGTCAGATCAGCGGAATTTATGGTGATCTTGAACATTCTACTGATACCTTTGCCAATACAGAATTGATCAAATCTCTCTGAAAGCACAAATGAAAAGGGGAATATACCAATGGAAACTTTCTTTCGTTACAACTGGATCGTGCGTGAGCAATGGTATGTCTGGTGTGAAGATGTACCGCTTGAAGAATTGCTTCGGCCTCGTACGGGCGGAGTAGGTAACATATTACAAACGTTGTTTCATATCATTGATGTAGAGTGGAGCTGGCTTCAGTTGCTTCAGGGCAAACCGGATGTTGCGGAAGATTTTGCAAACTACCAGAACCTTGAGGCGGTAAGGCGATTCGATCACAAGTTACGTCCGGATGTGGAGGCATTTGTAACAGCATGGGAGCCGAGTATGGAAAAACGAGCTTATATTGATCATCGCTCAGGTGGCAATGTCGCTACAGATTCATGGGGAGAAGTCATGCGACATGTGATCGCCCATGAGATTCACCATATGGGACAGCTATCGGTATGGGCCAGAGAATTGGGCAAGCAGCCGGTATCCGCCAATGTCATTGGCAAAGGACTTATTCTACCTGACTAAATGGAAAGATCGGCAGGAGATGGAAGGATGGAGGGGAACGATGATTACCGGACTTAGCCAGATAGATTGGATACAACTGGATGATCGTGTCCAGCAGGTGATTGAACAGGAGCTTCAGATCATTCCCTTGTCACCTGGACTGGAAGCTAGTGTAATGAGAATTGAAATGGGTGAGCAGCGGTACGTATTGAAGGTCTGGGACAAGGATTCCAAGCCGGATATCGCCAAACAATATCGATTATTATCCAAGCTCTATCAAAGTGGAATTGGTGTTTCTCAGCCCTGCGGTTGGGGATTAGACGACCAACAGAATCAGGTGCTGTTAACGAACTATGATGGAGAGCCGGTTACCCAATTAACACAACCCAAACTGACACAGTTGGCTGAGCGATTAATGGAGGTTCATCGTTATCCGGTGAATAGAATGGGTGCTGGAGAAGATGAAGCATACATATCCAGATGCGATTTTGTTGAATACTTTTTTCCTCAGATTGAGTCACATGGAGATATAAATGATCTTCTAGCAAACTTGACCCAGCATGTCCAGATCAGACAGGAATGTCTGATTCATGGCGATTATAATCTGGGAAACATTCTTGAAATGGACGACCACTACACCATTATCGATTGGACCAATGGGCAATACGGTGATCCAAGGTACGATATGGCATGGTCTGTTTTTCTTATCACCATCTATAATGGGGTAAGTTACGGCGAGATGTATCGGGCTGCATTTGCATGTTCTGCAAGTTACACGTATACGCAGGAAGAAGGGCGGGTCTTTGAAGCCATAGCATGCCTGCGCTGGATTCTGTTAAGGCGCGTTGGGCATGTACCCATGGGGCCAGATGTAATGGAAAGGGTTCACAGCATGGCTGTGCATAATCCATATTTGAATGAACACCTGCTGTAATCATAGTCACGGAATATCAATGACGACAGTATACGATTGAATGAGAGTAAGACCGCATTTGTGTGAATAAAATAAACAGCCCCTGTCCTAAATTAGCGATCCTCGCATACCTATGTTAATAGAGGAGCGTGATCGATATGGAGCAGAAAGTACAAACCTACTTTGACCTGAAGCAGCAGCAAAAAGATATTGAGCAGCAGTTGTCTGTACTACGAGATGAGATTGTCGCGTATTGTGCAGAACAAGGGGTCTATGAGACGCAGGTTGGTGGTTACACCGTGAAAACAGTGCTGCAGAACCGGAAGGAATACGATGATCAGAAGCTGTATGCTTCTCTTCCAGACCCGGACATCTGGCGATTGTTGTCCAAGGTCGACAGCCATAAGCTGAAAAGCCTCATCAAGCTGAACATTCTGTCCGAGGAGCAAATTAACCCGGCATGTACAGTGAAACAGGTGACCTTATTACAGGTGGACAAGCTGTAACGCTTCATACTATCTTCGTATAGCAGTTGAATTTAAATAACATCACGATCACAAAGCACCTTCGAAGAAATGTTCTGTTGCGATGAGCAGCGGAACGAACGTGGAGGTGTTTTTGTTTTGCGAACAGGGCCCAGGATTCATAAATAGTTAAATATGAGGGGGAAGAAGTATAATTTGTTCATTGTAAGCGCATTCAACAAAAGATATGATGAATAAAACTGGGCAGGGAGGAATTGTAAATGCCAACAGAAATTCCATCACTACATGCTGCGTACGCTAATACGTTCAAAATAGGTGCTGCTGTACATACAGGCATGTTGCAATCCGAAGGGGAATTTATCGCCAAACACTTCAATAGCATCACGGCTGAAAATCAGATGAAATTCGAAGAAATTCACCCGGAAGAGGAACGTTATACATTTGAGGCGGCAGATAAAATTATTGATTTTGCTGTTGCACAAGGAATTGGGGTTCGCGGACACACCCTTGTTTGGCACAATCAGACATCGAAATGGGTCTTTGAGGATAGCTCCGGTGCTCCCGCTTCCAGAGAATTGTTATTATCTCGCTTGAAGCAACATATCGATACGGTAGTAGGTCGGTATAAGGGGCATATATATGCGTGGGATGTCGTCAATGAAGCCGTTGAAGATAAGACTGACCTATTCATGCGGGACACGAAGTGGCTAGAGATTTTGGGAGAAGACTATCTGCTGCAAGCATTCAGTATGGCTCATGAAGCAGATCCCAATGCGCTTCTTTTCTATAATGACTACAATGAGACCGATCCGGTAAAACGGGAGAAGATATACAATCTGGTTCGGTCTTTGCTGGACAAGGGAGCGCCTGTACATGGAATAGGCATGCAGGGACATTGGAATATTCATGGTCCTTCGATTGAGGAGATCCGAATGGCTATTGAGCGTTATGCTTCACTCGATGTGCAATTGCATGTTACCGAGCTGGATATGTCGGTGCTCCGTTATGAGGATCGTCGAACCGATCTTACTGCACCAACTTCGGAGATGGCTGAGCTACAGGAGCGTCGATATGAAGAAATCTTCGATCTGTTCCGTGAGTATAAATCATCCATTACCTCTGTGACGTTCTGGGGAGTGGCCGACAATTATACTTGGTTAGACCACTTCCCAGTTCGCGGACGCAAAAATTGGCCCTTTGTTTTTGATCAACAGTTGCAGCCTAAGGAATCATTTTGGCGCATCATTAATCCTATGTCCTGAACATTAGGTAAGTGGAGAAAATCGGTCACGATGTGGCCGATTTTTTGCTGTACTCAATATACATTATAAAGACGGCTATTCCGTGTGTGATTGAACACCATATTCGTAGCTAAATCAAAATATGGTTCTATATGGAAATATATGATAGAGTAAGGTAAGAAATGGCGACCAAATTCTGTCCTGAAAAGAGATGAGAAGATGGATTACATCCGCAACTATTTAATTACTTTTGCCGGGAACTTTACATTTAGTTATTATATCTTTGAAGAGGGCACTTTTGCCAAACCGCTGATGTTTGCTACATTCATGCTGTTGCTGATCATGACAATCGATTACATGAAAAGTAGAAACAAATATACATTGGAATAGGGTATGTCCATGTTTTTAAACGATTCTGGAGCGCAGGGTCGTTTTTTTATTGCAGATAGAACAGCTTCCATTTACATCAGGACCATTGTTCATTACACTTGATAAGTAAGACCTCATTAACTCAATTGAGATCATCAGGAGGATATCATTATGCATCAATCCGAACATATTCAGGAAGCAAGAGATTACATATTAAACCGAATCCATTCCAAACCGGCCATAGGCATGATTCTGGGTTCGGGGCTGGGAGCGCTCGCGGACGAGATTGAAAATGCGACGGTTATTCCTTACACAGAAATTCCTTATTTTGCACAATCCGAGGCAATCGGTCATGCCAATGAATTGGTTATTGGTGAACTGATGGGCAAAACGGTTGTAGCGATGAAAGGCCGCCTTCATTACTATGAAGGGTTTACATTGGATGAAGTGACTTTCCCTGTTCGTATCATGAAGGCGCTGGGTGTCGAGCAGTTGCTTATCACCAATGCCTGCGGAGCCATCAACACAAGCTTTGAGCCGGGACAACTGATGCTGATTACAGATCATATTAACTTGGTGGGCAACAACCCGTTGATGGGACCGAATAATGCTGAACTGGGTGTGCGCTTCCCGGACGTATCACAGGTATACAATCGCGAGCTTCGCAGCATTGCGCTTAAGGTTGCAGAAGAGCAAAATGTTGGTCTGCAGCAAGGTGTCTATGCATGGTGGAGTGGTCCGGCATATGAGACACCAGCAGAGATTCGCATGATTCGTACGATGGGTGCGGATGCAGTGGGGATGTCTACGGTACCTGAAGCCATCGTTGCCATCCATGGCGGTATGAAGGTACTGGGCATCTCCTGTCTGACCAATATGGCCTGTGGCATTCTGGATCAGCCGTTAAGTCATGACGAAGTCATTGAAGTGGCTGCCCAAGTGAAAACAACCTTTATTGGTTTGGTAAAAGGCATCTTGAAAGAAATCTAATCGCGAGATGATTTCTATTCTAGGCCGCGCTGGATAGGATAGAGTTTCCATCCAGCCAAGTCGAAACCACAAAAAAACGTATGCTTCACGAGCTGTTACTCGTGAGACATACGTTTTTTTTTATTTTGCAGAACTATGAACCATCTGAGAAGGATCGGCCATGATTGCTGGCGTAGACTCCCTGATGATGGGATTGGTTACAATATGGGAGACCTGATACGGCTGTGTCGGGCTATTAATCCGGGATAACAGCATCTCCGCAGCCTTGATGCCCATCTCATTGCTGTAAATATGAACTGTCGTTAATGCAGGCTCAATAATTCGGGATTGGGGGGCATTATCGAATCCGCATATCGCAACATCCTGTGGTACAGCGACATTTCTGGCTTTCAAAGCCCTAATCAGATCGACTGCTAAAAAATCATTAGCGCATACGTAAGCGGAAGGTAAGGAAGTCAGCTCTGCGACCCGCTGGTTCAACCATCCTGGCTTGGAGAAGCATAGGCGATCATTATCTACAATGCAATGAGATAGGTCTACCTGCAACCCCGATTCGAGCATAGCCCGGTGATATCCAACCCATCGTTCATTAAAGCTCTTGCAGTGATTGTAATCTCCAACGAATCCGATACTTGTGTAGCCGCTCTCAATTAATTTTGTGGTTATCTGATAGATGCTGTGTTCATTCTCCATAAGGAGCAAATCTGCCTGAAATTCGGGATAACATATGTTGGAAGCGCAATCGATAAAGATCGTGGGGATGCCCAGATCGGTAATCAGCTGAGTGTATTCCAGATCAAATAATTCAATGCAAATGATGCCGTCTACTTTGGCAATATCAAAATTGTTGGGAAGTGTAAGCGCATCTTGATCTTCTTCACGCACGATATGAATCGAGAGATTGTATCCCTCCGCACTGATTCTTTTCTCCAAACCGCTGATTAACAACGAACCAAAGTGAGATGTATTAGGCAGATTTTCAGTTAACAAGGCGATATTGCCCGGGGCCTTGGTTAGAACAAGCTCATTTTCCATATAGGCGAACTGTTTATATTTAAGTTCAATTGCTTTTTTAATTACACGGTTTCTAGTCTCATCCGGGATGTTTCCGCTATCGTTCAATGCTTTGGAAGCCGTATTCCTGGAGATCCCCAAAGCATCAGCAATGTCTTGTATCGTGACTTTTTCCTTTGCCATCTCATGCTTCACCTCTACTAATCAATAGTCATCCATATTCTTCTCTAAGTCAAATGTATAATAGAACGGGACAAATAGCAATCTTTACTTTACAAATGCACAATTTTGTTTACAATTCGAAACATACATCTCATTTACATGATTATTCCAAAATTTTTGTTACAAGTGTAATGTGATTGGATGAATATCAGCGGTGATAAAGAAATATCTATGTTTATATCACCGATTCAGTGCGAATTATATGCAATTTCAGTGCGATTTAGTTACATTAATGCAAAGATAAAATAATCAAATGCACAAATATTTTTTACAAAACGTATTGACTAAATCCGTTGAAACCTGATAAATTGTAAATTATTAAATAGGCAATTGTAAATGTTGAAAGCCCTTACCGAAAACAATTGTCAACTTCTAGAATGAACGGGGGTATCGTGTTGGATAACATAGCCGACAGCAAAAAGGGCGAAGGAAGGGTACTGAAAGTGAGGACGACAAGCGGTCATAGGTTGCAGCAACTCAAAAAAAATTACTTTTTATATATGTTGCTTGCACCAGCCTTAATTTTGACTCTTATCTTCAAGTACATTCCGATGTACGGAGCCATCATTGCGTTTAAGGATTTCAGTCCGATCAAAGGCATCATGGGAAGTGATTGGGTAGGACTGAAGCATTTTGAGAAATTTATAGCTTCACCCAATTTCGATATCATTTTAATGAATACGCTTAAACTCAGCTTTTTGGGATTGATATTCAGTTTCCCGGTGCCCATTTTGCTGGCACTCATGCTGAATCAGGTACGCAAAGCTGGCGTGAAGAAAAATATCCAGTTGTTTCTGTATGCACCTAATTTCATCTCGGTTGTTGTCGTGGTAGGTATGTTGTTCATCTTCCTCTCACCGACAGGCCCAATTAATCAATTAGCCACATGGATTACAGGTCAGCCGATCATGTTCATGTCTGAACCGGAATATTTCCGCTGGATCTACATTTTGTCCGATATCTGGACCGGAGCCGGCTGGGCTTCCATCATATACGTTGCGGCTTTGGCCAATGTTGACCCCGAGCTTCACAATGCGGCTAATCTGGATGGAGCCAATCTCCTTCAGCGTATTCGCCACATTGATCTTCCAACGATTCGCCCGATTATGGCCATCGTCTTTATCCTGGCAGCTGGGGGCATTATGTCCATTGGATTTGAGAAGGCCTATCTGATGCAGACATCGATGAACCTGCCTTCCTCCGAGATTATTGCCACGTATGTCTACAAAGTGGGGTTGCAGTCTGGAGACTACGCTTATTCTGCGGCTGTGGGATTGTTCAACTCGGTTATCAATGTGATTTTGCTGGTGACGGTGAATCTGATCGTGAAGAAATTGAATGAAGGCGAAGGCCTCTATTAGGAAAGGAGTATTATCCATGGTTGTTAAACACACAGGGATGGATCGATTGATCCTCACACTCAATGCCATTTTTCTCACTTGTGCTGTACTGGTTGTGGTTGTTCCCCTGATTTATATTGTTATCGCCTCATTCATGGACCCCACTGTGCTATTGAATCGTGGACTGTCCTTCAATGTATCGGATTGGAGTCTGGACGGATATCAGATGATTTTGTCTAATCCAGCCATGATCCGGGGGTTTGCAAATGCGGTATTGTACTCGGTTTCTTTTGCACTGATCACTGTGACCGTATCCATATTTGCAGGTTATGCATTGTCGGATGATAGGCTCGCGGGACGTGGTTTTTTCATGATTATCTTTATCATTACGATGTTTTTCGGCGGGGGATTAATACCGACCTATCTACTTATTCGTAATCTCGGCATGCTGGATACGGTGTGGGCGATCATTATCCCTGGAGCCGTTAACGTCTGGAACATCATTCTCTCCAGAACCTTTTTCAAAGGAGTCCCTCGAGAACTGAAAGAAGCCGCAAACGTGGATGGCGCTTCCGAGATGAAGATTTTCTTCCAGATCGTCATTCCGTTGTCGAAGCCCATCATATTTGTACTCGCCCTCTATGCGTTCGTTGGGCAATGGAATTCCTACTTTGATGCGATGATCTATCTGGATAATCCGAATCTCCATCCGTTACAGCTCGTCCTGCGCTCCATTCTGATTCAGAATCAGGCTGCACCAGGCATGATCAGTGACCAACTCGCGATGGCGGAACTGAAAAGGCTCTCCGAGATGATTAAATATTCAGCCATTGTCATTTCGAGTCTGCCCCTCATCATCATGTACCCGTTCTTCCAGAAGTACTTCGAAAAAGGTGTCATGGTCGGTTCCCTCAAATAGTGAACAGCCTGCGATACAGTAAGTTGATCCAATCCAACTCATGGAGGTCATTAATATGAAAAAAGTGAACAAGTCCAGAAAAGCCGTTACAACGGCATCCATTTCCATGTTATCTGCAATGCTCTTTCTAACCGCCTGTGGCGGGGGTGGAGGAGGCGCAGCAAGTGAGGCGCAATCACCTGATGGCAAGGTGACATTGAATTTTATAACACAGAGCTCTCCGCTGGCTCCCGCTGATCCAAACGACAAGCTGATTAACAAGCGACTCGAAGAGAAAACCAATGTGCATATCAACTGGAAGAACTATACGAGTGATGTGTTTGCAGAAAAAAGAAATCTGGCGGTTGCCAGCGGTGATTTGCCGGATGCCATTTTTGATGCAGGTTATGGGGATTATGATCTCCTGAAACTGGCGAAGGACGGGGCGATCATTCCACTTGAAGACATGATTGAACAACACATGCCCAATCTGAAAAAGGTGCTGGAGGAAGCTCCTGAATACAAGAGCATGATTACAGCTCCGGACGGACATATCTATTCATTCCCATGGATTGAAGAACTCGGAAGTGGCAAACAACGAATTCAGGCAGTGGATAACTTGCCCTGGATTAATGTGGAATGGCTGAACAAGCTCGGACTGAAGATGCCGACGACTACCGAAGAGTTGAAAGAAGTACTGATCGCGTTCAAAACCCAAGATCCTAACGGCAACGGCAAGGCTGACGAAATTCCACTGTCTTTTATTAACAAACCAGGCGGAGAAGATCTGACATTTCTCTTTGCCGCATTTGGACTCGGGGAGAACTGGGATCATACCGTAGTAACGAATGAAGGGAAAGTAGTCTTCACAGCAGCCGATGCAGGTTACAAGGAAGCAGTTAAGTACATTCACGAACTGGTTCAGGAAGGTCTCATCGATGTTGAATCGTATCAGCAGGATTGGAACACGTATCTGGCAAAAGGCAAGGACAACAAGTACGGTATGTACTTCACATGGGATAAAGCCAACATTACAGGCATGAATGATACGTATGATGTTCTGCCTCCAATTGCCGGACCTGATGGAGAGATTAATGTCACAAGAACAAATGGCATCGGTCTTGATCGTGGTCGCATGGTCATTACCAGCAGCAATAAAAATTTGGAATCCACAGCAAAGTGGGTAGACCAATTGTACGATCCGCTCCAATCTGTGCAGAACAACTGGGGTACGTATGGAGACGAGAGTCAGCAAAATATATTTGAATTCGATGAAGCCAAGGGCATGTTGAAGCATCTTCCGCTGGAAGGCTCTGCACCTGTGGAACTCAGACAAAAGACAAGTATCGCGGGACCATTGGCCATTCTCGACAGTTATTATGACAAATACACCACCAAACCGGAAGATGCTGCATGGCGTATGGAACTGCTCGATAAATATATGGTTCCACACATGAAAGCAGATAACGTCTATCCAAGCGTGTTCTTCTCAATCGATGAACTCGACCGCCTTTCCACCATTGAGACTGATTTGTTCGCCTATGTGCTGCGTCTGCGTACAGAATGGTATCAGAACGGGAAAGTAGATCAGGAATGGGATGCTTATCTGAAAGAGCTGGATCGCCTTGGATTGCAAGAATGGCTACAGATTAAACAAGCGGGATATGACCGTAATAACCAATAAAGAAAAGTACGGAGGAGAAACCATAATGTCGACGATTCAACAACAAGATTACCGAAATGAATACCATTTTTCACCGAAAGAGAAGTGGATGAACGACCCTAACGGCATGGTGTTTTTCAATGGAGAGTATCATTTGTTCTATCAGCATCACCCACATGGAACCACATGGGGCCCCATGCACTGGGGCCATGCAGTGAGCAGGGACCTGATCTCCTGGGAGGAACTTCCGATAGCCTTACTCCCCGATGAGAATGGCACTATATTCTCGGGAAGCGCCGTAGTGGATTGGAAGAATACGACTGGATTCTTTCAGGGTGAGCCAGGACTGGTTGCTATTTTCACCCATCATCTTGAAGTTAAAAACCAAGATGCCATACAAACCCAGAGTCTGGCATATAGCAAAGACAGCGGCAGAACCTGGACCAAGTACGAGGGTAATCCGGTATTGAAGCATGAGTCCTTTGTTGATTTCCGTGATCCCAAAGTGTTCTGGCATGAGCAGACCAAAGAGTGGATTATGATTATCGCTTGTGGTCAAACGGTATGTCTGTATCGTTCTCCCAATCTGAAGGATTGGACGTTAGGAAGTGAATTTGGCGCCGGGATTGGTTCACACGATGGCGTGTGGGAATGCCCCGACCTGTTCCCACTTGCAGTGGATGGAGATTCAGGGCAGGAGAAATGGGTGATGCTCGTTAGCATCGGTGCAGATCCTGCTTTTATTGAAGGCTCCAGAACACAATATTTTACCGGAGATTTTGATGGAACTACATTTGTCCCAGACGAGGCATCCCATACGGTTCGCTGGATTGATTATGGTCGGGATAACTACGCAGGAGTTAGTTGGTCTGACGTTCCTGAGGAAGATGGAAGACGCCTCATTATCGGCTGGATGAGCAACTGGATGTATGCTAACCAGACGCCAACCAATAATTACCGTGGAGCAATGACCATTGCCCGGGAGTTGACACTGGAGACAAGAGCGGGAGAAGTTATATTGATTCAACGTCCTGCACGTGAACTTGAGCAAGCCCGTACGCCAGTATTGTCCCTACAGGATGCTTCGATTCAGCAAGTGAGTGAGCAGTTGAACGCTTTGCAACTAGTGAACTATGAGATCCATGCAGAGTGGGCTCAGGATCAGTCGTTCCATTTTGCGCTAAGAAGCGGCGCAGATCACGAGACGGTCGTTGGTGTAGACTCGATCCGAAGTGAAGTGTACGTTGATCGTAGTCGATCGGGCATCGGCAATTTTCATGAACTTTTCCTGAGCCGTCATACAGCTGAATTAAAAGAAGTGAATGGAAATCAAAGTTTGCGTATCTTTGTAGATCATTCATCTGTGGAGGTATTTGCAAATGATGGTCAGGCCGTTATTACGGATCTGATCTATCCCGATGTGGATTCCAAGGGCATCTTTGCTCATGCCGAAAATACTGATCTGGTATTCTCTTCACTTCATATCTATGAGATATCATCGCCTAAGGCTAAAGGTTAATTGTAATGAAGGGAAGGAGTGCAGAACGATGCGTATTGGAGCCATAGAAGCGGGCGGAACGAAGTTTGTATGTGGTGTAGGGAATGAGCATGGACACATAGAAGATCGGATCAGCTTTCCAACAGAACACCCTGAGACAACACTTACCAAGGTAATCGACTATTTCAGGGATAAAGGTGTGGAAGCCATGGGGATAGGCTCCTTTGGTCCGATTGATCTGCAACCGGATAGTCCGACCTATGGTTATATTACAACAACACCTAAGCCTGGGTGGGGGAACTGCAATGTGGTTGGAACCTTGAAGCATGAATTTCCGGTTCCTATCGGATGGGATACGGATGTGAATGCTGCCGCGCTGGGAGAAGTGACGTGGGGAGCAGCGCAAGGACTGGACAATTGTGTATATTACACGATTGGCACAGGCGTTGGTGTCGGACTTGTGGCAGGGGGCCAACGAGTACATGGGTTGTTACATCCCGAGGGTGGACATATTCGCACAAGACGCCATCCGGACGATCATTTTAATGGATTATGCCCTTATCATGGCGATTGCCTGGAGGGAATGGCAGCAGGGCCAGCCATTGAAGCTCGATGGAAGATCCCTGGTAGTGAACTGCCGGCAGATCATCCGGCGTGGGAGATCGAATCCTTTTACATTGCGGAGTCGATCACCACGGCCATCCTGTTTCATTCGCCGCAGAAGATCATCTTGGGTGGCGGTGTGATGCAGCAAGATCATCTGTTTCCACTGATCCGGGAGAGGGTTATACGGAATCTCAATGGTTACGTGAATGCTGCTCCAATCACGCAACATATTGACCAATATATCGTCCAGCCCGGATTAGGCCAACATGCAGGTCTATGTGGTGCGCTCGCATTGGGTCTGGAAGCATTGCAACATGCGGCACAAGTTTCACATGCTTCGTAGTTTTATTAAATAATGTGCATCCCGGAAGGGACGGCTGCGGATTCGCTTATTTGTATAAGCAAGACTGCACTGTCCTTTTTGGGCTTTTTTTTATTTTTTGAGGAGTTAATGAAGTTTGAAAAATATAATACATTCTAAAATCCGATGTTGCTCAAGTCAGCTGCCAAAGGTATGATTTTGAGTGTCTATCCCTATCGTGCGATAAGACATTCAAAATTTAGCGTGTCTTCAATGGAAAGGAACCCAATCTATGAACCAAATAATAATGCGTCAAGCTGTGCAGGCAGACCAAGAGCAACTCGCTGATTTAAGGGCGTTGGTATTATACGATGATCTAACCAGGTTGGGAAGGTACGATGATGTGAAAGTGCGTGAACGTTTCCGAAATACCTTCGACCCTGTCCATACGCGGATTATTGAAGTAAAGGGTTCAATGGTAGGTTGTGTCGCCTTGAAGCCCAAGGCTGAGGTATATCTATTGGAACATTTCTACATACATCCCGATTATCAGGGTCAGAGAATAGGAACTCAGGTGCTGAACATGCTGTTGGAACAGGATGAAGTTCAGGGGAAACAGGTTGTTTTAAATGTTTTGCAGGGAAGTCCTGCTCGGCGATTGTATGAACGATTTGGATTTATATTGGATAGTGAAGATGAGATCGATGTATTTATGTCGGTTCAATTGCAGTAATTTTTACTGTACATCTATATAAGTTGAACTATTCTTTTACACAGAAACGGAGAGGGCAGAAAAAAATCTGGGGATTACAACTTATCTAACAGACCCATTCATTTAATTGTTGAATGGGTCTATTGAACTTTTCTATTATACTTTCCGATGACGGTACCCTAATATGGATAATAACCTACTTTTTATATAGGAATTATATATTATGGAGAATGCCATGATGCCACAATGGAAGCGAAATCTGTATATTCTGTGGTTCGGCCTGTTTTTCAATCATATGGCGTACTCGCTGTCCGTTCCGTTCTTTCCTATATTCCTTCAAAATGATCTCGGTATCCAGAGTGGTCTGGAAGCTTGGTCCGGTATTTCGATCTCCATCAGCTTTCTGATCAGTGGATTATGCGCCCCCTTCTGGGGATCCATGGCTGATCGATATGGCAGTAAACTGATGCTGGTTCGTTCAGGAGTTGGGCTAGGCATTGCACATCTGGCTAACTTCTTTGTTTACGATCCATATACGTTTATTGCGGTGAGGGTCTTCCAGGGTCTTATGGCTGGTTTTCATCCCGCCTCGATTACACTGATCGGCACCAATACTCCGGAGAAACATGTGGGTTATGCACTTGGGGTGATCTCCACGGCCAGTGCTGCGGGCGGGATTCTTGGTCCTCTTGCCGGTGGTGTGTTGAGTCACTGGATTGGACTGCGGGGGTGTTTCATTGCATCGGCTGTCATTACATTGATCGCGGCTCTGATGGTCCTCGGTGTTAAGGAGGCACGACAAGCTCGTACAATCGTTCCAACGAAGATCATGGGGGATTTGAAAAGAGCAGCTTCCACGTCCGGCTTGATGCGAATCTACGGTTTGATTCTCCTAGTCTCGACCTCCGTGCTTATCATCGAACCGGTGCTAACGCTCTATGTCGTCCAGATTGGGGGAGATGTTGGCAGTGCAACACTTAGTGCGGGCATTGTCTTCTCGGCGATTGGTGTGGCTACCGTCATTATGGGACCCCGATGGGGGAAGATTGGTGGCAGGATCGGATACGAGAAAACGCTGTTTATCGGTCTGATCGGCGGTGGAATTGGCAGCCTGCTGCAAATGACAGCAACGAATCTGATTTATTTTGGCAGCCTGCGATTTGTCTATGGTCTGTTCTTTGCCGCGGTTTATCCTGCGCTTAATGCGCTGATCATCAAGTATGCTGATCACGACTTTCGTGGGAGGGCTGTCAGTCTGAGTCAGACGGCGAGTCAGTTCGGTATTGTACTCGGACCGTTAATCGGTGGTTTTCTGGGTGGATGGATCGGCATTCCGTTTATTTTTCTCTTCACAGGGATTGTGCTGCTGGGAGCGGCTTGGGCAGTCCGGGTAAGTGATGTGAAACCGGCGGATGCACCGGGATTAAGCATGGCAACATCAGAAGCTGGCGGAAACGGCATAAAGAAATGATGAAATGACTCTATAGATAAAAAGGATATTCGAACTGAATGGTCATTACCACAACTTAGGGAGGGATATATATGTCGCAACGACAATTGAAATTGGGAGCCAATCTGAACGGAGTGGGTAACAGCATTTCCTTTTGGCGTCACCCGGATATTCCCATTAACGCGAGCGTTAGTCTGGAGTTCTACAAGAAGCAGGTACGTATCGCGGAAAAAGGGAAGTTCGATTTGCTCTTTATTGCAGATGGCCTCTTCATCAATGAGAAGTCCAATCCTCATTTTCTCAATCGCTTTGAACCTTTGACACTTCTGTCCGCACTCGCCGGAGCCACTTCCCATATTGGGCTGGTTGCTACATTGTCTACTTCCTATAGTGAACCGTTCACGGTTGCGCGGCAATTTGCTTCGCTGGATCAATTGAGCGGCGGGAGGGCTGGATGGAACGTGGTTACTTCACCTTTGGAAGGATCGGCACTGAACTTCGGCAAAGGCGAACATCCAAACCATGCGCTGCGCTACGAAATTGCGGAAGAACATCTGAATGTGGTCAAAGGCCTCTGGGATTCCTGGGAGGACGATGCCTTTGTTGGGGACAAGGAACAGGGCGTATTCTTCGACCCTGCCAAGCTGCATACGCTGAATCACAAGGGAAAGCACTTCTCCGTACAGGGTCCCCTTAATGTGGGACGTTCGAAGCAGGGTCATCCGGTGATTTTCCAAGCAGGCTCATCCGAATCTGGTAAAGATCTGGCTGCCCGCTCGGCGGATGCCGTCTATACAGGACATGAGACGCTGGAGGAAGCAATGGAGTTCTACCGGGATGTGAAGGCAAGAGCAGTGGCATATGGACGTCAGGCAGCGGATATCCTGATCTTCCCTGGCATCGGCCCCATTGTTGGTAGAACAGTGGAAGAGGCTGAGCAGAAGTATCAGGAGATTGCCGAACTGGTGAGCATAGATCAGGCGCTGAATTATCTGGGACGTTACTTCGATCATTACGACTTCTCCCAGTTCCCGCTGGACGAACCTTTCCCCGAGATTGGGGAGATCGGCAGCAACAGCTTCCGCAGTACAACAGATAAGATCAAGCAGCAGGCACGGGAACAGGGTCTGACCCTGCGCCAAGTAGCATTGTTAGCATCTACCCCGCGTACATCGTTCATTGGTACACCGGATCAGATCGCTGATCAGATTCAGGAATGGTTTGAAGGCGAAGCGGCAGACGGATTCAATGTTCGTACTGTGGTGCCTAATGGATTGGAAGATTTCGTGGAGCTCGTTGTTCCGGTTCTGCAAGAACGAGGGCTGTTCCGTACAGAGTATGAGGATGAGACACTCCGGGGAAATCTGGGGCTTAAGATTCCACGTAACCGGCATACGTTTGAAGCTGTGAAATAGAGAATTTAGAGCGGTAATGACGTTAAATTAACGTTGTTGCCTCTTTTTTTTATCAGTAGAGGATCAGATGTTAGAAAGGGCTGTAATAGCGTGCTTTATTATACAAGAATGAGATATGATGGTTTCTTTTTGAGAGAGTACTGTTATTATAAAATGATAGCCTGTTCAAGCCCGAGTGTTGGTTAAGGGAGACAGGAAAGGTTGGACAAGCTGTAATTCCAGACGAGTCACAGGAGGAGATTGGGATGATTAGAGGGTTAACGAATGCGGGACTGGGCAACATCAAGTCTGATGAACAATATATCACAGATGCGGCCAAGCACGGATTCGGATCTGTAGATTTGAATCCGCTCTCATTGATTGAAACGTATGGCAAAGAACAGGCACAACATCTGCTGGAAAGCAATCAGGTGATCATCGGTTCGTCGGGCCTGACGGTGGAGTGGCGGACAACAGATGAACAATTCCGTGAGGGATTGCAATCGTTGGTCGCTATGGCCGAAGCTTCTGCTTCGCTGGACTGTTACAGCTGTTGTACGTATATTTTACCGTCAACGGATCAACCGGCAGCGCAATTTATGGCAGCGGCTACCAAACGCCTGAGACTCTGCGCAGACATCTTGGATGCATACGGGATTAAGTTGGGTCTGGAGTTTGTAGGATGCCATCATTTGCGGACGCAATGGAAGAATCCGTTTATCTGGCGTGTAGAGGATACGCTGGACTGGATCGAGACGATCCATGCGCCTAATGTAGGCTTGCTCGTAGATTCTTATCACTGGCATACGAATGGTTTACCGATGGAAGATCTGTTGAAGCTGAAGAAAGAGCAGGTTGTACATGTGCATATCAACGATGCTTATGATCTTCCTGTTGAAGAATTGCTGGATTATGAGCGTTTGTATCCCGGCGAAGGGGTCATTGATCTGGGCGGATTTCTGAGAAATCTGCAGGCGATTGGTTACAATGGTGTCGTGGCTCAGGAAGTACTGGCACCGGCATCAAATCTTGGTACGAATGAACTATTTGCCAAGTCGAAGGCTGGGTTCGATAAGGTGTTTGCGACAATATAATGTGTGAGAAAATGTGCGAAAAAAGCAAGGGCCCATACATTACGTATGGGTCATTTTGATGTATTTAATCATATGAATGTGTTGATATGAAAACATTGACAATTTGTTAACGATTCCAGGAATTCCCGTTTACAATTCGCTCCTATAATTACAAACGTAATAGGTCATTTTTACTATGAACGTGGAAGTTAAGGGGGATGAGACGGACAAGCTCTCATATGGATGATACATGCAGCATACCAGACAGCAGGGCACGGCATACAAGGCAAATTATATGGAGAAAAGAAGGGTGACCAAAGCCAATGTCAATGAAAAAGGTGTTAGTAGTGTCCATGGTAGCCACAGTGTTAACCACTTCTGTGGTCAGTGCAGTATCAGCTGCTCCAGCAGTGAAACCTGCGGCTAGTACAGCTCAGGTGCAGAACTCCACGCTTACAATAAACGGAAGTAGCGTTATCGTTCGTTCCATCGTGAAGAATGGCGAGACACTGGTATCGCTTCGTGATGTGATCAAGGCCATCGGTGCGCAAGCGGAAGTACATAGTGGAACAACGGTGATCAAGCTAAATGGTCACACGGTCACACTCCAGAATAATGCCAAACAACTTCTGGTTGATGGCAACCAAGTCAATTTGAATCAACCGGTTACAATCATTGGAGGTACAAGCTACGTTGCGCTCCGACCATTGGTATCCAGCGTTGGCGGTACAATCGTCAAGAGAAGCGGACTGCTTGAGGTTAGCACGGTCGCGTTGCTCGAAGGCGCGGAGAATCCCCGTTTTGCCGGAGCGGACAGGCTGATCGCTTCCAAAAGTGATGACAATGGTCGAACGGATTATCTCGTGAATACGACGAGTGGTAAATATGAGCTGTTGTTAACGACAGATGGCGGATCGGATCTGGTGGTTTCCCCGAGTGGCGATCAAGCGGCGTATACGAATGCGGAAGGAGCCGTCTACGTTATCGATCTGAAGACAAAGGCTTCGAGATTGATCACAAATGACACGAGCATCAAACCGGAATTGGTATGGTCTGCGGACGGAAGTGCAATTTATTTCCTGCAAGGAGATAAGGGATCCGTGATTGCGAGTCTAAATCTGGCTGATGGCACAATTAAGAAACTGGTTGAAGATAAAGTGGATTACAAAGAAAACCTGAATGTGTCTGCGGATGGCAAAAGATTCATCTACACGGTGACGACACTTGGCAAAGTAACCTCAGATGTTACCAACGTAGATGAAGACAACGTGTCTATCGACTTTTCAGCCAATCAACAGCAAATATTTTCGTATAACAACGGTATATCAAAGCCAGAAGCGGTGCAGTTAACGACTTCAACGGATGACAAAGTGTTTGTATGGTCCGTTGACGGGCAGAAAGCCTACTACGTAAGTGTACCGTCCGAGGACAGCAATGCTTCGCTGCAATCGGTGGATTCATCCCAGAAGGCAACAACGGTGTATGGCGATCTGGATGTAGAGCAAGTGATTCTGTCGGGCGGCGTCTTGTACGTACTGGCTGCGCAGGATGACAGCAATAGCGTCATTCTTTCCATCGACACAGTGACAGGCAAACAAACCAAACTATACACGGTATCCTCCGATGTATCCTCCATTACCGTTGCTGGATCACAAATCGCCGTGATTGAAAACGACCGGGTTTTGGTTCAAGCGGGTGGTAGCTGGAGAGCCGTTACGAAGTGAGATTTTGATCCATGAGTGATAAGTACGTGTTGATATTAAATAATGATTTATAATTCGAGAGGAGTTTCAACGAACATGAAAAAATGGATCAAACCCTTCACGGCCATGCTTATGGCTGTATCGCTAATTGGTGGACTTGGAGGCGCAACGACGGCATCTGCTGCCAAGAGCACGGAGAAAGGTAAAATTGTCATCAACGGTTCCTCGGCATTGCTTCCTTTAACCCTTCAAGCTGCGAGTGAATTCAAGAAAGATCATCCCAAAGTCAAAATCTCGGCTTCTGCCGCAGGTTCCATCACAGGCCCTCAATCTGTACGTAAAGGAATTGCCGACATCGGTGCTGTGGACTGGGACGCATCCAAGGATGTGCCTGGCTTCAAGAAATTTGATGGAATGGTTGCTAATCCAGTAGCAGTGACAGTATTTACGGCTGTGGTTAACACCAATGTGGGTGTAAGCAGTCTGACGACGAAACAATTGCAGGATATCTTCTCTGGCAAAGTGACCAACTGGAAAGACGTTGGCGGTGCGAACGCCAATATCGTGGTTGTTAACCGCAAGTTCGGTTCTGGCACACGGGTCAACTTCCAGCAAAAAGCGCTCGACGGTAAAGATTTCATGAGCAAAGGTGACAACTACAAAGAAGTTGGCTCCAGCGGCGATATGAAAACAACCATTGAAACGACACCGAATGCGATTGGTTATATTGACCTTCCTTATGTAACCAGCAAAATGAAGGCTGTATCCATCAACGGCGTTGCACCAACAGAGAAAAACGTATTGAACAAAACTTACAAAGTATGGGGTATCGGATATTACATGACCAAAGGTCAACCAACCGGTGCAACCAAAGCGTTCATCGATTACATCCAAAGCAGCAAGTTCCAGAACGGTTCCCTGAAAAAGCTGAAATTCATTCCGCTTGCGGCTGTAAAATAACGGAGTTTCAAACGTTCGTCATTCTCACATTTCATAAGAAAAGGGATAGCCAGCTTCTGCGCACGGTCGCGAGCTGGCTTCTCTATGTGAAAGGAAGAGCCTTCATGATCGATTTGAATCCCTCCCCGAACAGCCCTGCCCCCAGTGAGCTTGGTACAAGCATTGGTAAGGCCGCTCAATCGGGCACGCGGTTTAACCGTAAGGCGCGTTTAAGGTGGTCTAATAACCTGTTTCGCATGGTATGTATCGGCAGTACGATTTTTGTATGTCTGGTCCTCTTATGTATCTTGATCCTTATGCTGCGCACGGGTGTGCTTACCTTTGCGGATGTGTCGCTGCGTGAATTCTTTTTCTCCACCAACTGGGACCCGGAAAATGAACACTATGGCGCACTGACCTTCATCCTCGGCACACTGGCTCTTACGGGTCTCACCATGTTGTTCGCCATTCCGCTCTCTGTCATCATTGCCGTATTCTTGGCTGAAATGACACCCAAATGGCTTCGCCATATTTTGCGTCCCGTATTGGATCTGCTGGTGGGTATCCCTTCTGTGGTATACGGTTTCTTAGGGTTGACGATCCTCATCCCTTGGCTAAGGGATATCAGTGGACGTGATCTGGCTGACGGCTTACTCGCTGCGTCCATTGTGCTGACTATTATGGTGCTTCCGACGATTAGCCGGATCAGTGATGATGCCATATCTGCTGTGCCGAACAAATACCGTGATGCGGCCTATGCACTTGGTACGAACCGATTCCAAACCGTGACTCGTGTGGTCTTACCTGCTGCAAAAGGCGGGATTATGTACGCCGTCATTCTTGGCATGACGCGTGCGATCGGTGAGACGATGGCGGTGGTGATGGTCATTGGTAATACAGCACAGCTCGCGAATAGTCTGTTTACGCCAACAGCCGTGCTGACCAGTAATATCGTTATGCAAATCTCTAGCGTCGAATTCGATTCCACCTGGAATCATGGTCTGTACATGATGGGCTTTATCCTGCTCGCGATTTCGATCCTGATGATTGTTATCGTAAGACTGCTTCAGAAGAGAGGGGACCGCAACGTATGAGTGTGAAGAAGCAGGCGAACGCTATCGTCCCATCGTATTCTTTTGGCAAACGGAGAAGTTCATCCATGCTGATGGATCGGCTCTTTACAGGTATGGTATGGGGCGTTGGCATTGTCGTCATTTTGTTTATTGTTGGACTGTTATTTCTGTTGCTGAACAAAGGATTGCCTCTGCTCAGCTGGGATTTCCTATACGGTGTTCCTAGTGAGATTGAAGAAGGGGGAGGGATCGGACCGGCGCTATTCAACTCGTTCTATGTGTTAATTCTGTCCTTGCTCATCTCCATCCCTATTGGTATGGCGGCAGGCATATATCTGGCAGAGTTTGCACCAAACAATAAGCTAATCGAGACCGTTCGTATTTGCGTGGAGGGATTGTCATCTGTGCCATCCATCATCTTTGGATTGTTTGGTATTGCCCTGTTTGTGGAGTTTTTCGAAATAGGTCTTACCATTCTGGGCGCAGCCGTCAGCCTTGCTTTCCTGAACCTGCCTGTGCTTACCAGGGTAACAGAGGAATCCGTCAGGGCGGTTCCGGTGGAACTTCGCAATGGATCATTCGCACTGGGTTCAACGCATCTCCAGACGATCCGCCAAGTGTTGTTGCCGGTGGCTATTAACGGGATAATGACAGGCATTTGCCTGACCGCAGGCCGGGCATTTGGTGAGAGTGCTGTCATTATTCTAACCGCTGGGGTGTCTACCTCCGGGGAGATGTGGGACTTTAATTTGCTCTCGCCGGGAGGAACCCTTGCGGTACATCTCTGGTACATTCAATCGGAAGCCATTGTACCGGATGCGCAGGAAATTGCGCAGAAAACAACAGCGGTGCTGATCTTTGTAGCGTTACTCATTAATGTGCTGTTCCGTGTGCCCCTGTGGCTGAATGCTCGCAAAAATCAAGCATGATGAAAAGAGGTACTGTTAATCGGTATCGTCTCTGGATCAACGCCAACTGTCTAAGCTGAATCTGCAAATCAATCCATTTCAACCGGGGAGGGCACCTTGTGCAACCTATTATCGAGATCAACAAATTGAATTTGTACTACGGTCAGTTTCAAGCGTTGAAGGAAGTGTCCATTGAAATTCCCGAGCGTGCAATTACTGCTTTTATCGGACCCTCGGGTTGTGGCAAGTCGACCCTGCTGCGTACGCTGAACCGCATGAATGACCGGATACCCGGCACACGGATTGAGGGTAAAGTGGCCGTAGGGGGAACCGATATCTACAGTGGTGAAGTTCATGTGGAGACCCTTCGCAAGAAGATCGGCATGGTCTTCCAGCAACCGAATCCTTTTCCGAAATCCATTTACGACAACGTGGCCTTCGGCCCCAAACAGCATGGTATTCATGGCAAAAAGAAGCTGGATGAGATCGTAGAGCAGAGCCTGCGTTCCGCAGTCTTGTGGGATGAGGTAAAAGACAACCTGAAACGCTCCGCGCTAAGTCTGTCCGGAGGTCAGCAGCAACGTCTCTGCATTGCGCGTGCGCTGGCAGTAGA
This sequence comes from Paenibacillus sp. 2KB_22, assembly GCF_052115745.1. NCBI lineage: Bacteria > Bacillati > Bacillota > Bacilli > Caryophanales > Paenibacillaceae > Paenibacillus > Paenibacillus sp. 2KB_22. Next base: position 1,588,627 of record NZ_JBFRHG010000002.1, on the reverse strand, counting down.
GCCGGATATTCTGTTGATGGATGAGGCAACCGCTTCGCTTGATCCCGTCTCAACCTTCAAGATTGAGGAGCTGACGCATGAATTGAAGGAGCGTTATACCATTGTGATGGTGACTCATAACATGCAGCAAGCCGCTCGCGTATCCCAGCAGACCGTGTTCTTCCTGAACGGTGAAGTCGTGGAGTATTCCGCTACCCAGAGCATGTTCGCAGAGCCAGTCGATGTGCGTACGCAGGATTATATTAGTGGCCGGTTTGGTTGATTGTTTTATCGTTGAGAAGTGTGAAAGTCTTTCAGATCTGATCTGAAAGACTTTTTTGCTGTTTGCAATTAATCCAGTAACCCCCGTTGTTCCATCAATTGTGTCGTAACCATCCACAGTTTGTTTTGCATGGCCTCATCTCCGCCAGGATGTATAGGAATAATAGATGCTCCATTTCCCACATTGAAATACCCTCCCGAAACCTCTCCATACTTCGGTTCCACCGCCAACCGAGTTATGATATCCGCACCCCGTCGTGGGTTGCCGATGTGCAAAAAGGTTAAAATGCGCTCAAGAACACTTGCAAACCATAGTTCTCGTCCAAGACCTGTCACATTAAAGCCTGGATTCAAGGCATTTACACATATCCCGGTTCCGCGCCATTGCCTAGCTAGTTCACCAGTAAACATAATATTGAGCAGTTTGGTTTTGCCATAGATTGCAGAGGAACCGCGTGCAGTAAAAGGAGTGATATCCGTCAAGTCATCAGGCAGCAACAGTGTGCCATGATTCCGCGAAGCTTCAGATGCAACATTGACGACTCGGGCATGGCCTGACTGGGTCAGGGAAGATTGTAATGTGTGCGTTAACAGCCAAGGTGCCAAATAGTTCACGGCAATCATCTCGGCATATCCTTCGGACGTGACTCTCTGTTCAAAAGCATGAAGTCCGGCATTATTCAAAAGTACGTCTATACGCGGATAAGCGGCTGCAATCTCAAGCCCCACACGTTTTACATCACTAAGTAAGGACAAGTCTCCAAAGAAAAATTCGATGTTGGCAGAAGGCATGATTTCCTTGATTTTGTACCTGGTAGCTTCTGCACGTTCCTTGCTTCGAGCTGTGAGTATAAGGTGTGCACCGCGTTTCGCGAGTTCGATTGCAGCGAGCTGCCCTAAACCACTTGTTGCTCCGGTAATCACAATAATGGGTTGTGGTGTTTTCATGATTAGATCTCCTTTTGACACGAATAGAGTCGAAATATATAATGGACATAAATCAACTATAATAATTAATTGATATTTGTCAACTATATTTCCGGAAGTCTACTTTCGTGCATTGGGGAAAGGGAGTTAACAGTAATGAGTGAAAATCCAATCAAAACCAAAGACAGAGAAACCCTGGAGCTAGCGCTGGGTGAGCAGATTCATGCACTGATCAGTGCTTCCCATGCGCTTAACGTTCGGTCTGCCGAGCGTTTTGATGCGAACCTGCAACCTGCCGCCTTTCACCTGGTCCGGTGGCTTTACTCCTATGGCCCAACAAGCGCCGCTGCTTTGGCAGACGCTACTGCGATGGACCGCAGCTCGGTCAGCCGGTTAATCAAACAACTCGAAAAGTCGGGATATGTAAGCAAAGAGCCAGACCCCGAAGATCGGCGTGGGGTTCTACTGGCTCTTACAGAACTTGGTCAACAATCGACGATTGGTGCGCTCAAGGAGAAGGAATCAGCTTTTTATGACCGTATATCCAGATGGGATGATAAGGAACTGGAGCGTTTTACCACCATGCTTCGGCAGTTTAACGGATTGGATGGTTAGTGAGAGGTTCTATGGTGGATTGTATTCGATACGCGAACTAAGTGGGATATGTCACCATTGAGCGAGAAAGGCTATAAAATCATAGCAAAAGCGGACATCTTGTGATGTCCGCTCGCGATTGTAAATCAAATTTAAATCATTTTATAGTTTCCAAGGGAGCTGAGGGACCATATAACGGTATCCCTGATTGTTTTCTTTTCTCACATATACCCAAGGTGGTGGGACAGGGGTGCCTTGTGCTTTATACAAAACCGTCCCTTCATCGCTTAGAGAATATTCTTCGATACTACTTTGGATTTCCTCCCAATGAATCTTACCTTGGTAAGACAGTGTCTGCCCTTGAACGATAACATGAGGTGCACCTGAAATAACTCTCTGCGTTATGTTGAGAACCCCAACCTTCCCTGAGTACAACATCACGAATTCGCTCATGAAAAGTATGATAATCAAACTGATTATGCTCATAATCCATCGCTTTTTTCTCATTTTGTGACCTCCACTACCTAGGGGATCATTCCCTCGTAGTTAATGTCTTTTAATGACATAATCTCGTCAGAGATGGTATTGATTTTGACTGAATAGGGCTTAATAGCTTGCAGGAATTCATTTATGATTTTCTTGCGATCTTTATCAAAGACAGCAGATGTTATGTGATTCTCCTTTAATACGTTATCGTTCATTATGACTTGTTTAGAATAACTAACTGAATTACTATAATCGATTAGATGTGTAACCCCCGTGAATTTGCCACTAGTTAATGTACCTTTGGAGAATTCGGATGGTTTAATCCCAATATATTTTTCAGAAGAACCGTGTTTCTTTTTATAATTGATAATCGTGTCAAAAAAGTCCTTATCCCCGGTTAACTTTTCGTTGAAATAATCATTTTTGAGAGCAATCGTAGTCGTATGATCAGTATATCCTAGTGAGACAGTATCTGAAGAGTGGATTGCGTAATATCCCTGAGACATCTTGCCCTGATTGAATGTTCCATCGTTAATGGTGTTGTTGTAATGGTCATGTACAGGGTAAACCCTGCCATCAGAAGTAAGATACTGTACTTCTAACCATTGCGTAATTTCTTTTCCTTTACCATGATATGTATCATTAATCCATGATCCGGTGTAGGTTTTTGTAGTGAATTCACCTGTTCCATGGCCCATATTAGATTCATTGTAATCCTCAAAGGGGACACCTCCACCTTCAACTAATGTATATGTATACTTGCCTTTTCCTTGCCGCGTACCACTCACCCAATCTCCAGAGTAAACTTCGGTTTCTCCCCATCTTGCGGTTCCTTTACCATGAGGTTTCCCGTTTAAAACTTCACCATAGTACGTCCCTCCATCTGACAATTTTAAGTTTACTTTCTTCGATGCTGCTTCTGTTGGAGTAGAGCTTGATAATAGTCCAATGATAATGGTGATCGTTAATCCAAAACCTAGATAGAATCTTTTCAAAAGTGTGCAACTCCTTCAATGAATAATGATCTTTGCGTTGTTAGCCATCTTCAACATTATCGGTTTATGAATCGTATTATTCCAGTTTAAGTATAAAGTGGAGATCGGTCTGATTTCACAAACAACTCGTCCCTAGTTCACAAAAGTAAAGATGTAAAGGCTGAAAGAAAATCCTGCTTAACCCAAATTACCTGCGGCTTCAGAGCATATTATGCCTATGGTTCGTGAGTGCTTTTTTTATACTCAGCATATGCGTAACCCTGATCTTTTTTACAAAATCCACTATGTTCTCCGCTTGATGATTCCTCCTACGCGTGTTCTCCTCCTAATGATGCACAGCAGTGGTGGAACTTTCCTGAATCGTGAACAATCTCTGAATTTTGTATCACCTCCTAATTGCTGCGTTATCCCTGGATTCACTATCCCAATATGGAGCAGCGCAGAGTATGACTCTGTTAGAAAAAGCTTGAGAAACCTTTAACGGAATATGAAAGAATGCAGCTATATGTAAAATTTTAAATACACGCTCCCAGGTCGTTGACCCTGCCCCCAAAAGTCTCTTATATTTACTCCCGACACAACAACTCAGAACGGGTGGTGGGACGATTTTGTTCACTAATAAACGCAAGAAGATACTCGCTATGCTTACACTTATACCCTTGGCTACAGGGATGGTCATGGGAGCTTTCCCTGCTGCAATAACGTATGCAGATGCAGGAGAGAACACACCGACCAACAGCCTGGCAACAGGTTCTTGGCAAACGGGAGATTTGCATGTACATACGTTTGAGTCCGATGACGCACAGGTATCACTGGAGAACGTGCTCGATGCGGGTTTAACGAAATATGGGCTGGACTGGATCGCGCTTACGGATCATTTGCGGTTATCCAAGCGAGATCACAACGGTAACGACATTTCGGGTGGACCAATACCCATGTCCCAAGGAATGAATGAATATCAGGTACCACAGATCAAGGCCCTTCAGGATGCAGGCAAATACGCAGGTAAAACAATCTTCTCCGGTTTTGAATGGGACATGCCAACACATGAACACGTTGGGGTGGGGATTCTCACGGATGAGCCTAACTCAACCGAAGCGCTGAACGCTGCCAAGGAATTCGAGTACCGTTTCACGAATCGCGCAGCGAACCTGTTTAATGCGGCAGAGGTAGCGAATTGGGATCAGGACGGAGGTCGTGCCTACACGACTCATCAGGATGCGCTAACCGCCATCAATTGGCTCGCAACGAACTATCCAATGACCAGTTATGCGATGATCAATCATCCTTCACGCGGGAAAAACAAATATACGGTCGCAGACTTCCGTGAGTTCAACGATCTGGCTCCGCAAGTGGTATTCGGTATCGAAGGCATGCTGGGTAACCAGATGGAACCGGATCGTGGAGGGTACAACTCAAGCTACAATGTAGCTAATCCGACCGCTGATGATGGATACAAATATCGTACATACGGCGGTGTAGACTATATGGTCGCCAAGGTTGGCGGACTATGGGATGCATTGCTTGGAGAAGGACGTCACTTCTGGAACTATGGCAATTCGGATTACCACTTCAAGACGATTGGCACGAATTCCAGTGGTTATTTCCCGGGCGAATATGCCAAGACGTATTCCTGGGTTGAGGGTACAGGTATGCAGGCTGTTCTGGATGGACTGCGTTCGGGGAAATCATTTTCCGTATTCGGTGACCTGATCAACGCACTGGACTTCACAGCTTCCGGAGCGGGTGCTCAGGTTGAGATGGGTGGAGACCTTAATGTGACCCAAGGCGATGAAGTAGAGCTGAAGATTCGTTTCAAGAGTCCAACGACGAGCAACAACTATGAAAATCCAATCAACAGTGGTACGTCCGCTGGACAAGTACCCGTGGTGGATCACGTCGATCTCATCGCTGGGGATGTGACAGCTAAAGCCCAGAAGGGTACAGCCGCTTATACCAAAGACACCAACGACTCTACCAAAGTACTGGCTACCTTCACATCCAACGATTGGACGACAGATGCCGAGGGCTATAATGTCATCACGTACAAGATCAAAGCTACAGACCAGGACAAGTATTTCCGCCTGCGCGGTACGAATCTGGGCATGAACGTGACAGGTGAGACTGTCAATGGTGAACCGCAGCTTGATCCGAAAAATACGACAGCCGATGCAACGACACGTTTTAATCAAATTAACGATAGCAACTATCGCGATCTGTGGTTCTATTCCAACCCAATTTTCGTGAGTGCCACACCGTACAGTGACGCACAGGCGGTAACCGATACGCTTCAAGCAATCGATCTGGGCGATCTGAACGCGGTTCATTCCGATCTTACCCTTCCTGTTGAAGGGAAGCATGGTGCAACCATTAGCTGGTCCAGCTCCAAACCGGAATTAATGAATAACGAGGGCAAGCTGCTATTGCAACCGGACAATAATGAGCGACTGGAACTGACGGCAACCGTACAACGTGGCACGGAGTCTCAACCCAAAACGTTCACTGTCATTGTGGAAGGCACGAATAATCAGGTGCTAGTGTTAAAAAGCAATATGACAACCGCTGACGGCCAGCCGTATCACACGGATACATGGACGAACCAGTCCGTAACGGTTAGTGTAATCAGCGCAGTATACGCACCTGCTACTTCTGCGATCATCGAGTTGTCTCGTGATGGGGGACAGACGTATGAACCATATACAGAGAATACGCCTTTGGAGGTAACGGAGCCGGGAGAGCATAACCTTTTATTCCGGGCAACCGATGATCTGGAACAAACGTATACTTTACCTCTGGTCATTAAAATAGACCGTGAGATTCCCGTCATCACCCTGCAAGGTAGCAGCCAGATGACGCTGAATGTGGGAGACGCGTACAATGAGCCTGGAGCACAGGCTTCTGATAATGTGGGCATCCGTGGTTCCGTGCAGGTGGATGGCACGGTGAACACACAAGCAGCAGGAATCTACACCCTTCGGTATAACGTGAAGGATATCGCTGGTAATGTAGCACAGGAAGTTATCCGTACCGTGACTGTACAAGCCCGCTCGGGCAATGGTGGCGGGGGTTCAGGTGGAGGTAATGGAGGCAACTCTGGTGGGAATTCAGGGGGAAGTACATCAAGTGTGCCAACAACGCCTACCGTTCCAACCACACCAACGAACCCTGAAACGGGATCAGACTCATCCACTGAAGTGAAGGTTGAGGTGGAAGCGAATCAGCCGGTGCAAACGGGATTGAAAGACATCGTACAATTCAACGCTCCAGCGGGAGCCATTGGTTCCAAGGATACGTTGCAAGTGTCCGTGGTTGCCAAGGACAAGTTGCAGAATACAGCTTCCCTGAATGTACTTGGACAAGCTGTACAGATCAGCCGCAGTGGCGGAAGAACGTTGAATGATCAGGCGGCATTGAGCTTGAAAGTGGATTCGGCAGAACTGCCGAATGGCACTCAACCTGCAATCTACTATTATAATGAAGCTCGTCAGAGCTGGGTATTTATCGGTGGCAAGATGAATGCAGCAGGAAGCATAACGGCCAATGTGAATCATCTGGGTACATTTGTTGTGTCCAGTTACACACCGGTGAATCTGTCTGACCTGAATGGACACTGGGCTTCCGACTACGCAGATCGTTTGCTGGGCATGAACGTGATTCAAGGTTACACAGATGGTACGTTCCAACCATCGAAGAAGATCACACGGGCAGAGTTTGTTACGTTGCTCAGCAAGGCGCTGGCATTGAAGTCCGTGGAGTCAGATCTGACATTTGCAGATCAAGGTAGTCTGCCAGACTGGGCAAAAGGTGATATTGCCGCAGCCGTGCAAGCCGGAATTGTGAAAGGCTACGGTGATAATACATTTAAGCCCAATCGGACGATTACGCGTGCCGAGATGGCAGTCATGATGGCGAATGCGCTGAAAGTAAGTTCAGATGCACAGGCCGGCATGTCAGGCGATACATCCGTTAAACCAAGTTTCACGGATGCATCGCAGACGCCATCTTGGGCACAGGAAGCACTGGATGCAGCGGTGCATGCCAAAATTGTGAGCGGATATACGGACCATACGGTTCGTGCAGGAAGTGAAACGACCCGAGCGGAAGCTGCGACGATGATTTATAACTTGTTGCTCGCCATATACGTGTAAGAAGTGTAGAAAAGATTTAACTGTATGTAAATTAGATGGGAATAGATGGAAATAGACGAAAAGTAGCTAAAAAGTAGAAGAAAAACTGATATCCTTTTGGGGTGTCAGTTTTTTTTCGGATAAAGACTGTCTCATCTTGGTGGCATGTAAGGCATTCCATTGCTGTAATTCACGAAACGAAAGGACAAGTTAATGTGATAGAATGAGTTAAGTCTGGATGATGAAACGGTGGGGGCTAGAAAATGAACAAAACGGAGCGGCAGCTTGCGATTACGCTTGAATTGCAGCGAAGAAAGATGTTAAGAGCAGAAGATTTAGCGGCTCAATTGGAGACAAGTGTACGTACAATATATCGAGATATTCAGGCATTAAGTGAGGCTGGTGTTCCGATTATGGGAGCGCCTGGTCATGGGTATTCCCTCATGGAAGGATATTTTCTGCCCCCGGTAAGCTTCAGCGCAGAAGAAGCGGTATCCCTGCTTATGGGAGCTGATTTTATTGAACAGAGATTGGATACGGAATACGCGATGCAGGCTAAATCGGCTCAACGGAAAATTGAAGCCATCTTACCTGAATCCGTTCGTAACGAGTCCACACGTGTCCGGGAAACGATGCGAACGCTTCATACGCTTGAACCCTTAACCCGAGTGAGGGTGAAGACATACCTTAACCAGATTCGTAATGCCATTTTGGAGCAACGTAAGATTAGCTTTATGTACCTGAAGAAAATGCCGGGAGCGGATGGCACTCGGTATAACATGCGTGAGGTTTCACCCTATGGACTCTCGCTTGTCCAGGAGAATTGGGTATTAATTGCACGTTGTGATTTGCGACAAGACATTCGTCATTTTCGTTTGTCACGCATGACTGAACTTTCAGAGCTTGAGGATCACTTCACTTTACCGCCGGATTTTGATCTGAACAGTTATCGACCTCCTGACAACCGTAACGAACAGGTATTAATTCGGGCTAAACCTGAGATTGCTGACAAAATTATGGAAGCCCTTCATTTCTATATGGATGCATTTGAGGAGCAACAGAAAGGTGTCATTTTTCATTTTCGTGTCCGCTATCCGGAGGAAATATTGCATTATTTGCTGGGCTGGGGTGGAGATATCGAGGTCCTGGAGCCGGAATCTTTACGCTTTCGAATGCAGGAAGTAGCCAAAAACATCTTAAAACACTACTGACATACACCTGTCAGTAGTGTTTTTTTATACTTGGATATATCACAGATCAAAAGGAATTGGAGTTGGTTGAAGGATGAGAAGTACAACGGAAGTATTGGAATCATTGGAAACGAGTGTAGAGAGATATTTGGCAGAACTAAGAAAATTGGATATGGATAGCTTACATAGAAAACAGAGTGAGGAGGAATGGTCCATTGGACAGATGTATGTACATTTGATTCAATCAGCGCTTTTCATGCAGCTTCATAATATTGAGCAGTGTTTGAGCAGCAAGGATTCGACATTAAACTCGGATGAGAAAAAAACAGAATTAGGTAGGCAAGTGTTTGAATTAGGACAATTCCCTCCCGTCCCTGTTAAAGTACCTGCTTCCCCGCAGTACACCCCGCAACCACCCGAGAGCAAGGAGTCCTTGAGCGAGGGGCTTCACATGGTCGTGGAACGGATGAGGAATACAGAACCCCTTTTACACCAAGCGTCCGAAAACAACAAAATACTTCATCCAAGGCTTGGCGCTCTAAATGCTCAGGAGTGGTTTTTGTTGATAGAGATGCACTATAGACATCATTTTTTGCAATTGAATCGATTGATATCGAATCTGGAGATGTATACGAGAGAAGGGGATGGGATGTATCTATGAAACCAAATCAGGACAGTAGATATTGGATTGGTGTTGTATCAGCTTCTCATGTGAATGTAGCCGTAGAGGGAGGGTTTGCGCAGCTGTGCCATGGCAAGTCAGCGATGTTGCGGCAGATGTCCCCGGGTGACTGGATGATATACTATTCTCCACGTACAGAGATATCAACAGGCAAGCCACTTCAGGCTTTTACCGCTATTGGTCAGATTATCGACGACAGGGTTTACCAATATCAGATGTCGGAATCATTTGTACCCTTTCGCCGAGATCTCCGTTATCTTCCATGTCGAGAAGTCAAGATCGCAACGTTGTTAGACCAACTCAGTTTTACGCGCGGGAATCGCAATTGGGGGTTTCCATTTCGTAGAGGTCACTTTGAAATTGGGGCTGAAGACTTCATGATGATAGCTTCCTCCATGTTGGAAGATGAGACACAGTCACTACTGGATATTAGCTTAAGCCAGAAATGTTAACCAAAGCAAAAGGCCCATAGATTGTCTATGGACCTTTTTGCTTTATGGATAATCATATCCTCCTCCATTGTTATCGCATTTCTGAAGAAGTTGGTCTTTGTTGTTCTTAAGGTTTAAATTCAAGTGGAAAGGTCAATAAAAGCTCTGTAAGCAACGCTGTACAATCCACTGAAAACCAGTACAATTGAACCTATAAGAACATGAGATAAAGAGAGGTACTTCTCCATGACAGAAACAAGTGGAAATCGCAAAGTTGACGGCTATATAAAGAAACTTAAATCGTGGCAGGAAGAGTCCGCGAAGCTGAGAGAGATTATTCGAGATTTTGACCTAACAGAGGATATGAAATGGATGCATCCTTGTTATATGCTCGATGGGAAAAACATCGTTCTCATCCATGGATTCAAAGAGTACGTCGCGATCCTGTTCTTCAAAGGTGCTCTGCTGAAGGATACACACGGCATTTTGGTTCAGCAGACGGAGAATGTACAGGCAGAACGCCAGCTTCGCTTCACCAGTCTGGAGCAGATTGTGGAGCAGGAGGCTTGGATTAAAGCCTACATCCAGCAAGCGATTGAAGTGGAACAGGCCGGACTGCAAGTGGAAATGAAAAAGACTGCCGAATATAGCGTTCCTGAGGAACTTCAGCAGCAGTTCGATGAAAATCCTGCTTTCCGAGATGCATTTGAAGCACTCACACCCGGACGGCAGCGGGCCTATCTCTATTATTTCTCACAACCGAAGCAATCCAAAACGAAAGTATCACGAATCGAGAAGTACATGCAGCCGATCCTGGAGGGTAAAGGGTTGAATGATTAATCTTATAACAATGTATTTGAGGGAAATGAAAAGTTAAACGAATTGAGAGCCTTTCAGATATTATCCGAAAGGCTTTTTGCTGTTTTTGCTAGAAGTTTAGATAACAGGAGGTGTCCCATATGATTCGAACTTACCAATACTACGCAATTTTTAATTTTGCTGAGGATGGAATTAATGTTACATTTCCTGATTTGCCTGGATGTATCACCTGTGGCGATTCAGTTGAAGAAGCATTATTGATGGCGAAAGAAGCACTTGAATTATTTTTGGATGGAGAACCTGTTGAAAATATTCCGCCACCTCAAAGCATAATGCCTGAATTATTGAAGCCTAAAGATAAAGCATATTTAATTGAAGCCAATATTACGTAGTACTGATCGACTCTATGTTTATATATCTGAATTCACCAAACTGAGTTTAGAACATCGTCGACTTCTTTGATTTTGGTGACAGATGGTGTTTGAATTAGATTTCCTTTAACCATGACCATAGAGATGTCCGACAAGGCCTCGATATGTTCCAGCGGATTTTGCTCCATGATAATCAGATCGGCATGTTTGCCGATATCCACCGTCCCTGTTACATCATCAACGCCCAGGATCTTTGCATTGGTTCGGGTCACCATGTCGATGACCTGTTTGTTGTTCAGGTTGGCCTGTCTCATGTAGTGGTCCATCTCTCTCCACATATCATAGTGAGTCACGTAAGGCATGGCGGCATCGGTGCCTATACCAATGATGATGTCGTTTTCGATCGCTTGCTTCACACCTTTGAGCATGGAATCGTAGACGAGTCTGGAATTCTCTTTTACCGTTGCACTTACCTTCGTTACGCTGATATCCAGTGAGGCGGATGGATAAGCGGCTTGCAGGGTGGGGATGAGTGCGGTGTAGCCATTCAGGGCATTGGGATTATTTTTGTACAAACGAATGATTTCGTCATCCATCTCCGAACCATGCTCGATTGTATCGACGCCACCTTGTAACGCAACGCGTACACCTTCCGTGCTTTCCACATGGGCTGCCACCCGCAAACCAATCTTATGCGCTTCATCGCAGATCGCCGCAACTTCCTCCACCGTCATCTGTAAACGACCAGCTTCGCCCACCATTTTCGCATCCGTCACGCCACCCGTCACACAGATTTTGATCAGATCCACACCGTGTTTCACATTGATCCGCACATTCTTTCGTGCTTCCCACGGGGAGTCGCCAACCAGAGCCAGGAATGGAGCACCATGTCCGCCCGTGACACTTAGGAAAAACCCAGAGACAAGCAGATTAGGACCGACAAAGTCGCCGTTATTAATCTCGTCCCGCAGCTGGACGTCGGTGTAAAAGAATTCCCCCACACTGCGCATCGTTGTTACACCCGCATGAAGTGCGGTCAGTGCGTTGCGTTTCATGCGTTTTTTCAAAACGTTTCTGCCGAGTTTGGTATTCAGGATTCGATCATATGCGAACTTCAACATACCTTCGCTGACCGAAAGACTGAATGGTTTACCATCTGCAAAGAGGTGCACATGGGCGTTGATCAGTCCTGGCATTACGTATTTTCCTGAGAGGTCGATGGTTGTGTAGTGACTTGGGATATTGAGTTCATGATCTCGGCCGATATCCTGAATAAGACCTTGTTCATTGACGAGAATCGTCATGTTTTTTTGCAGATTGCGGCTTGAGTCGCCGTGGATCAGAAGGACGTTTTTTAATGCGTAAGCGGTGTTCATATTGTGTTCCTCCTTAGAATTGTGGGTGAAGCGAGTAGATAGGGTATATAAGATACCTGATTCAATAATGAATAATTAATTCATTTTTAAGTTAAAAAAATAGGCTGATTTATGATGAAGTTTTTTTGCGTGCAAACCAATTGGAGTTGATATGATCTGCACGCTTTGTCTACCCGGCATAAATGATGAGATGGAGCGTTATTCGTTGAGACTCTTCATGCCGTACAGTCTGTAGACATACAAAGCTTCGAAAATTTGCTTCCGGCTGTCCTCACTCATATCCCGCTTCAATAGATCTAAGTTCATGTCGATCACGTTGTGTGCGAGGATGTTCAACAGGATCATGTTTTCCTCCGTGCCAATCTCATAACGTTTATATTGATTCTTCAGATAGGCCTTCTTGGTTTCAATCATCAGCTCGACAAGCTCATTCTTTGCGTTGGTGTAGATGGTGCCTTTATTCTTTTCGAAGATGATGACAATCTGATTCCGGTATTTACGTAATACATCCACCTGTTCCTGCAATAACGCTGACTTTCGCTCGCTATCCGTTTCCTCGAACAAGGTCTGGTTATCAAAGTGAATCGTCTCCACCAGCACATTTTTCAAATAATCCACCAGATCCGGCGGCACGACAGCGTAGAATAATTCTTTCTTGTTCTTGAAATAAGTATAGATATTGCCTACGGAAATATTGATCTCATCGGCGATATCGCTCATCTTGGCATCCACATAGCCTTTTTCAAAAAAGACCTTGAGCGCCGCGTATTCAATCTCTTTCCTGACTTCGTCTTTCTTGGCTTGCACCATAGGGAACGACTCCTTAATAGTGAATGGGTGGTTCGTTATTAGGATAGATCTTTTTGAGGTGGGTGTCAAATAGGGGGAGGAAATGCCAACAATAATGTAACAAATATGCTATCTAAGTTGTAGCTAAGTGGATATTTTTTATATTGTGGGACTCGAATACAAGAAAAATTAAGCAGCTTTATAAGTGAAACTTGAAGAACCTTGATGATTGTTACAATCAACAGAGTATCCAGAAGATTCTCCATTCGAGTGACAAGTATTAGGAGACTTATGTGCATATGCATTTATAGGAACAAGAGTTGATAAAAGAAGAGAAGTTATCGACAACTTTACTAGGAATTTTCTCATATTCTATAACCCATTTCTTTCTCTTTGTTAATAATTATTTAGTTACTGATTCTATTTTCTTAATGAATGCTTCTTCGTTGAGCACTTGTGTGTTAGTCGTTTCATTGAGATTTAAAGTATGGTTGTTCTCAACATCATAAAGTTCTTTGTCAATATACCCTAATTTTTCAACAGTGTTATTTCTAATATTTTTATACATATTAGTCTCTTCACCCAGTATCCAATAAAGGTTTGGATATTCTTCTGCCACAGAACCAACAGCTTTTTTCAGGAATAGAATATATTCTTCATTTTCTTGGAATAGCGGATTATCATTAAACAAGACTTCACGATTACCTTGTTGCATGATACTAATAGTTTCTGATACTAGTGTAGGGTCACTTTTTTGTGTACTTAGAATTTGAGCATTAAATATACTTTTAGGCACGGGTTCGGTAAGTTCACCAAGGTTTTCACGTAATACTACTTTGACAATTAAATCTGCTTGTTTAACCCCATCCTCGAAGGGAAATACCTCTAGTTGACCTTTGAAGGTTTTCTTTTCATCCGTTTCTTGATTATTTATAGGTCCTGAAGTCTGAGCATCCCCATTAACGACTGACCCTGAATTCCTTTGATCAAGTGTACCTGAGTAAATCATTCCACCTGCCATTAAAGAGAGTATGACTGTTGAAAAAACTAATTTTTTATTCATAAAGCTAACCTCCAATCTAAATATATGTTCTTTCCAATAATTAGACAGTGGAACTTCTAGGAATGTTTCACATATTTATATAAAAACTGAATTAATGATTCTTATGTTGGAAATCTATAATAATAATACTTCATAAAGCCGCATGTGTAGCAGGCAAAACTTAAAGATTACTATAAATTCAGTCAAATATATGATTACTGTAAATAAACAATGATGCGAATAGGAATACAATGGTACGTTCTCACGTACCACATCTTTTCTAGTGATATGTTACCCTCTCATTAAAAAAGGAGAGGTTAACATGCCAAGTACCAACAGCGAAGACCTGTCTTCCCAGTACGCACAACTAGTCCGACAAGAAGACGATTACATCGATCAACTGGTCACATGCAACAAACTCATCCTAGACGCTATGGACATCATTGCGAAGCAGGCAGGTGTGCTAGACATGGATACCGTGAAACAAGCAGCATATCACCTTCATTCCATGGAACAGGATCTAAACCGAAAGTTATTTGAAGTCCGACTGGAGAAGAGCATCTTGGCAAATCATATGAGTCAGTCTACATAAATTTACCTTAACTAAAGGACAGTGCAGGATCACACAAGATGATCTTGAACTGTCTTTTTGTCTTTCCATCCAAACGATTCCCGCTTCCAATTAAGCATTGACTTTCCCCACAAATCCCCCTACACTTCAATTATTAAAATACTTTTAAAAACATTCATTGAATGGTTCGAAATGAACGAAAGGAGGCATATAACTAACGATGTTACCTACATCACACAACACCCACCAGGTTAAGCGCATTAACGTTGAATTGGTAAAGAACACACTTAGATCCATGGGCGTAGGCACCAAGGCTTCCATCGCGAACCTGACCAAACTCAGCGTTGCGACATGCGGCACGATCCTTAACGAATTACTCCAAACGGGTGAAATTATCGATCTGGGCCCAGATGAATCGAGTGGGGGAAGACCTGCGAGTCGGTATCAGTTTAATGCGGAGTACGCCAGTGTGCTGTGTCTGATTATTCGGACAGAGGGCGGCATTCACTCGATCACACATACATATGCCAATCTGAACGGAGAGATGGCTGACGAACAAACACTCTTTTTGGATGAGATTAATGTCGCGGTGGTAGAGGATCTGATTGCGAACCTGATCGAACAACACCACAATGTGCAGGCGATTGGTATTGGCATACCTGGGGTGGCGCACAACGGTGTGATTGGAATTTGCGATGTACCGGAGCTGATGTATCAACCGCTTGGGCCAAGGCTCAAGGAGCAATATGAAGACGTGGAAGTGGTCATTGGCAACGATATGAACCTGACGGTCTACGGACTTTATAACCAGCAGCAATTTGAGGAAGAGAAGAACTTTGCGGTGGTTACGTTTCCGGAGAACCATTTTCCGGGTGCGGGCTTTATCATCGACGGTCGTCCATTGACCGGGAATACGCAATTTGGGGGAGAAGTATCCTTTTTACCTTTTGGCGTGTCACGGGAAGAACAGCTGCGCATGTTGAAAACGACAGAAGGGTTGCAGGAACTCGTCACAAAGACGCTGATCTCCATCATTGCGATTATTAACCCGGCAGCGATTGTCGTTACGGGCGATACAATGGACCCGGCTATGCGGGATGACCTGTTACAAGGCTGTCGGGATCACCTGATCCCACAGGAACATATGCCGGAGTTAATCATCCAAAGAGACACTCGGCGGGAGTATGTGACTGGACTAGTCGCTGTTACACTGGAGAGCCTGACCTACCGCATTCAGGTGGTTGAAAAGCAGTGGTAAAGCTTAACCATGTTACCTATTTCAAATGTACAAATTATTGACACGGTAACGGAGAGGGCAGAACCAATCTGAAGAACGCCTTTATCACTGTATTTCCACCTTTAGGAACGATTCAAAAAAATACAGGGATAACAGCGGTCGGAAGATGGTAATGCAATCGTAGTTATAACGTGTAACCATTTTTCCGAACACAATGGAGGAACTTATTTTGAATCAGCAAGCAGGTACACAAGGGAACAAACGAAAGTTCAATAAGCTGTACGCCATGCAACTGGCAACGATCTTTCTGGGATTTATCGTATTTGGGATATCGGAAAATATTAAGGGGCCGGCCATTCCGCGCATTCAATTCGATTTTAATCTGGATGAGAAACAGCTCGGGACATTATTGTCTCTTAACGCACTGGGGTACCTGATCGCCTGCTCGTTCACGGCTATTCTTGTTCGCAAATGGGGCATCAAGGCCGTCAGCATCATATCTTTTGCATCGATGATCTTATCGGGTGTGTTCATTTACATGTCTCATAACTATCCGCTCTTTGCTTCATCGTACTTCTTCATGTACATCGGAAACGGCATGCTGGAGATTGCTTTGGCGATTCTGGGTGCGCGGATCTTTGTAAAAAACACAGGTACGATGATGAACCTGTCCCATTTCTTCTATGGGTTAAGTTCAACGGTGGCACCTTTGCTCGCGACAGGGGTGATGTCCTTGAGTGTGTTCGGACACGTACTGGACTGGCGCGGCATGTATCT
This sequence comes from Paenibacillus sp. 2KB_22, assembly GCF_052115745.1. NCBI lineage: Bacteria > Bacillati > Bacillota > Bacilli > Caryophanales > Paenibacillaceae > Paenibacillus > Paenibacillus sp. 2KB_22. Next base: position 1,571,952 of record NZ_JBFRHG010000002.1, on the reverse strand, counting down.
GGTCATGTTGTCGCTCTGTCTTCTGCCAATCATTGCGGCGCTGCGCAGCAAATTCCCGGGAGACGATCTTCCACATGAAGATCGGACCTCGCTCAAGACGTTAACACGTGATCCAGCCATCTGGCTGATGGTGCTCATTCTTTCTTTTGGCGTGGTATCGGAGCTGGCGGTTGGGGGTTGGCTCGTTAACTTCCTGGAGAAAGCCTACACGTGGGACACGGTGAAAGCTTCGGGGTTACTGTCAGCATTCTTCCTCACGTTCTCGCTTGGACGTTTGCTGCTGGGTCCTCTAACGGACCGGATCGGATTTGTACTGTCGCTGATAATCTTCTCTGCGTTCTCGGCCATTTGTACGTTTATTGCGCTTGCCGGAGGAGAGAGTCTTGCATTCTTCTTTGCGGTATCCGGTACAGGTATAGCGATGATCTATCCAACAGTAATGGCGTTTATCGCACGCAGATATCCGAACGGCAGTGACACTGCGATTACATTCACGGTTACGCTCATGGGTGTGGGCAGTGTGATCGGTAACTATGTGATTGGCTGGGTCATTGAAGGTGTGAAGAATATATACGGTTCAACGACTCAGTTGGGGTTGCTGCGCGGACTTCAGGCGGGATATGGATTCATTGGTTTATGTGCGGTAATCTGTGCGGCATCTGGCGTAGTGTTGTATGTGTATTTGAAAAGAAGGCAGGAATTGATTTAGTTATTTGAATTACTAGCAATAAATTAATCTAAGGACTTTAAACTTGATTTTTTTACTTGTTCACATTTTTTGACGAAAACAAAAGAAGAGAGGGAAACATTCCCCCTCTTCTTCGTTGACTACTGGAACAGTCTCTGGATAAGGATCAGTATTAGACCCGCACTTACGCTCGTAAGCACTCCCATCACATATTGCTCCAGCCTGTCTTGCTTTTGTTGTCTTCTCTTTCTGCGTTTTCTCATACGCTACCTCCGTAAAGAGGCACGTATCCAAACTGGGCAGAACACGATTTTCTTTCCACGTAGTTTTACAGGTTCCTAATGTTACTTATAAATTACGAATTTTTAATTTCTTACATTTGATCAGCCTAGAGCTAATCATACTTTTCATTCATGACGAGTGCATTACCAATTTCTTGGTTTTTTATTGTCCGTTTCGGAATACATATTAGTGTCCTAGTGGACTTTCTCCTCTGTGCTGCAATAGTTAAGAATACTTGCCTTGAGTTAGAATCAGTGGCCACTAATTCTTCTATAGTTTATACTAAATTCCCCAGTTAAACAATGACTCTCGATCGTTTCTTTATGCTCAGATACAAACTAACAAATGGAATACAATGTTCTACTGAAATTAGATATAATAAATTCAATTAACAATGGAGCAAGGGGGAGAATGAATGCCACAATGGCAGCTAAAACATAGCAGTGGCGAATTATATCCAGCTAAATTTGAGGTTTTGAAAGTAAACGAAACAAGAGCACTTAAGGATCAAGGATGGGAGCAAGAGTTTGATTGGTCACTATACATAGGTTCACAACATCCAGCTACTCCGTATAAACTTCTCGTAGTTGGTAATAACAATATCCAAGGAGCAATTGCTTATCAGATTAAAGATGATCATATCTTTGTTGATCTTTTGGAGAACGCCCCCTTTAATCGCTACAACCATCCCAATCGTGAATTTGTAAACTCCACTGATGTACTTCTTGGGGAAGCTTGTTTGCAGAGCTTTTTACATAAGAAAGATGGTTTTGTTTCCTTCATTCCCAAATCAAGATTATATCCTTACTATGCTCAAAGGTTTAATGCTAAACGTGGTGGGCTGGGTTTAATGTATCTGGATACTGTTGCTGCGTTACGATTAATTGAGTTATACTATGTATAAGGAGATGATCTAATGGAAAGACAAGTCAAAAAAACTTTCAGAAGTCTCTCTCCACAAAAGAAGCGACTTTATGCTTCACGTACTGCCTTAGGCATTCGAAGAACAAGAAAGATTTCAGATAGTGTAATGATTGTACCACCACCGATGGGGTCAGAACGCTCTATAGAGCTTGAAATGAAAAGGATACGTGAGGCTTACAGGGGTGACCTCGGTACGGTAGGTTACGAAAAACATATAAATAAAGTAAATCAAGACTTTAAGTCGATAATGGCTAAAAAAGGAATCCGCATATAGTGGATTCCTTTTTTTCTAAACCAAAGCCCTGTTGATCCTTTACGATCGCAGGGCTTTACATGTATTCTTATTGGTCAGTGAGTAACAAGCACCTCGGACTTCTCATCTCATTTCCTTACCTCACCAAGCCTATGACTCGCTTTGAGCCGCTCTTCTTTTCCAACGTTTCAAAAGCACATACAATCCAAATGCGCCCAAGAAAACCACCGCTGCTGGAACGATATAAGGTTTAACAATTTCGTCCACGTGCTCCCATTGAGCGCCTAATTTGAAGCCTAAGTAAATGTACAATGATGTGATCGGAAGCATGGCCAAGAATGTAAAGATACTGAATTTAAACACATTCATTTTCGCCATACCACATGGGATCGAGATCACGGTCCGAATGCCAGGTACAAAACGGCCATAGAAAGCGACCCCGCTGCCATATTTCTCGAAGAATGTATCGGAAGCGTCCAGATGGTGGGGGCGAATCAAGAAATACTTGCCGTATTTTTCGACCATCGGTCTGCCGCCGTAACGTCCCAGGGCATATAATGTCAGAGGTCCAAACGTTCCGCCTATGGTACCCGCTAGTATAGCCAGCCACAGCTTCATATCTCCAAGATACACCCAATAGCCCGCCATGGGCAGTACGAGTTCAGCAGGTACGAATTCAAACGACAAGGCAAGAACGAGACCTGCGTACGACAAATCTTTGAAAAAAAGTATAAATTGCGTGATCCACTCCGTCATGCTTTCCCTCCACGAATCTATCTATTTTTTATAGTTAAGAAACACTCCTCTACAAAGAGTAACAATAGCGAATAGAGCTTGTCAAAACTCACATGCATATCCGATTTAGCCCGTCACAGCGGGATATGTTAGACCATACATAAGATAACTGATCGCCCCTAACAATCTGACACCAATATAACACTCTGAAAATGTTTCCAATTATAGTATGATAAGACTATCACTAGCTTCTTCACCATCCTATACATACAGAGAAGGAGATCCGAACATGACCGTAACTTCGATTATCGATCAAATTCACATTATTGAATACGATCCCTCTTACGCTGCCGCACTCGCGGATATGTGGAACCGTAGTAATGAGAGCTGGGGAGGTGGCACCAACCTTAGAACAGAGGAAACAGTTCGCCGCGAGATGGAGAGTTCGTCCAATCTTCATGCATTTCTAGCCGTTCATGGGAAAGAGGTAGTTGGCTTCTGCAGTTTTGCTCATTACCGTTATGACGAGAGAGCGTTATATGTACCGCTGCTTAACGTACGCCCCGATTATCACGGTTACAAAGTCGGACGCAACCTGATCCTGAATGCTGTGCGCAAGACCGTAGAGGCCGGATGGCCCCGTCTGGATCTGTTCACATGGGCAGGCAATACGAAGGCTGTACCGATGTACAAGAAGTGCGGATTCTTCTGGGAGAAAAAAGATGAGAATGTGCATCTGATGAATTTCATTCCCACCATCTTGCAGACCGAAGCACTCGCTCCATATTTCGAGGAGCTGGATTGGTATGCAGACAGCACGCGTGAACTCGTCGTCGAGCCGGATGGCCGACGGGAGCGTGGGTTTGATTTCTTTGACTATACGTGGAAAAAGGGAGAGGTCTCCCTGAGGGCTGAGTTTGAAAAGTCGGGTCGCGGGCTGACTGCCCTCGAAACACCGGATTACGAAATCGCTACAGAGGTCGATGATCATGATTTGGTTTTCGGTTCCAGCTATAAGGTTCGCTATCGCATTAAGAACACTTCTGCGTCTGAACTGGCGATCGAAATCAAGGGTCAGGATAACAAAAACATTCGATTTGCGCTAGACGTTGCACGAGCAGTTGCTCCGGGAGAAACCATTACCGTGGAAGGTGAGTTTCACCTTGATCCGATTACAGAGGAACAGAATAACAATAAGACCCATCCCGTTGTTGCCAGCACATGGTTGATCGGTGGTAAGAAAGCGGAGTTCAGATTGGGTGTCGCCCCGAAATTCCCAGCCAAGATCAAGACCGTTTTGCCCGTGAAGGAGCTCTATCCAGGTATCCCGGCGGAGTTAATTCTGAATGTGGAAAATAATGTGGATGCAGAAACGGAGTTCAGCCTGAACCTGCCTGAGGATGAATTCCTTGAATGGGCGGAGCGTTCGATACGCTTTACGGTGCCTGCCAAAGGCAAAGTGTCTGTGCCAGTACGCTTCACCTTGCGTTCATATGGTCTATATTTCCAAGAAGTAGAAGTGACGGCTGTCCCCGTGGGGAGCCATGCGATCTCTTTTACAAGCAAAATTTCTGTCCTGATGAAGGGGATCGAGGGCAAATATGGCGGGCAGATTGAGGATCAATGGGTGGCTGTCAACGGCGCATTCTCCATTCATATGAGCAAGCAAGATAATAACATGTGGGTTGAATACCCGGGCTCCCGTCATTCATTCTGGTGGACTTATCCGAAGCTGGGTAAGCCGTTTGCCGAAGAGTTATCCAAGAAACAAGCCAAAGAAGTGAATATTTATCCCGAAGGGGAACGTCAGGTTCTTGAAGCGCTGTATGACTCTGAGGATTTCCCTGGCCTACAGATTAAGTCCGTGGTCAAGCTGTCTGCGAATGGAATCGCCGAATTCCACCACGAGGTGGAAAATACACGAGACACTGCTTGGGAAGAGGACCTGTATCTAATGAATAACTTCGGGTTCTATGGTAACAGGTTAATCCTTCCTTATCAGGGGCGCTTCGTGGACATGGGCGATGATTATGCGGGTGATCCGAACCATTGGAATAGCTCACAGATTACGGAGAACTGGCTGTTCTGCAAAGAAGAGTATGGCGCGTGCGGCATCTATTGGGACCCATCCCTGAAGCTTCTTCGTCCGGAATACACGCTGGGGTTGCAGCATGAACTGGGACGTTTGGAGGCAGGGGCTGTAGCACGAACCAAGGAAACGGTGTTTGCTCTGAACACGTTCGCCAAATGGCATGATTTCCGTGCGTTTGCACGGAAACAGCGTAACCCGGTCATTCCATTGCTGGACAGTCATCTGGATCTGACACTGAGTGAGGGGAATCCATTTGCCCTGGATGTGCTGCAAGCAACGTTGACTGAACATAAACTGGTTCCGCTTGCGGGCAAGCTGGAGCTGTATGTACAGCTGGGTAGCGAACCGGAGGTTATGGTAAAAGCGAAGGAATTCAATCCGGAGCAGAATCTAAACTCCGCCAAGCTGACATTTTCACCAGACGAAGTGGACCGCCACCAGCATGTGAGTGGTTGGAAAGTTCGTGGGCTATACCGGGGCGAAGATCGGATTCAGGAGCGAACGGCTCTTTGGTTCCCGCAGAGCGGAACAGAGGTGAAGCAGAAGATTGAAGAAGGTTCTTCGGGACCCGTATACACTGTAGACAATGGCGTATTGTCGATCGCCGTTGCTCCAGAATTCGGCAGTGTAGTACACTCACTGAAAGTTGCAGGCGAAGAATGGCTGGACAGCTCGTACCCTGAACCGGCTCCACGCTCATGGTGGAATCCGTGGTACGGCGGGTTGGGAATGGGAGTTCCGGGCATGAATGGTTTCAGCCGCCAGTTGGAACAGAGAGTCGCTTCCTGGACAGAGCAGAAGGATCAATACGGCAACGTCTGGAAGGGGATTAAGCTGACTACACGAATTGAGAAGCATGAAGCAAATCGGGGAATCACGATCCACCAGCATTATCTGATGCTGCCGGGTGTTCCTGTGCTCTGCACGCTGCTTGCGGTGACAAACGAAAGTGGCCTGACGCTGACGGATTACTCGCTTGCGGAGGAACGTTTCCTCCAGCCATCCTCTGTATATACGGAAGGATGGATAGAGCAACCGGGTAAAGATCGATTCCCACTAGGCAAGGTGGATGTGGGCCTGCCACTTGAAGACCTTTTGCGAGTCGGATCGGTTTCGCGTGAGAACATGCTGCATGCGGTCCATCGTTACCCGAATCAGAGTGCATGGGCTTTTGCCAACAATCAGGTGACGGGTCTGCACGTGAATCATCATCTGACACTTTATCACGGGGAGACGGTCTGGACGGAGCCGACCTATCTGGTTCTGGGACCCATCCCGCTGAGTTCAGCGGATGTGCATGACCTTCTCAAACTGAATTTTGTAACTTCTACCGATAAAAAGGAGGCTTCACATGCCGATCATTGATATTCATATTCATCTGTCGGACATCGACAGCTTTCACCGAACAGCGATCGATCTGTCCAAAGTGGATTACTCAGCCGCAGGTCTTAAGGCGGAATTCGATAAAAACGACGTCATTCTGGGCATTGGAATGGGGGTTACGGAGCAGACGAAGGGAGCGTTCCCGGATTCCAGTTCCCCCAACCCGATGGGGCTTGATTTGGAAGTGAAGGTTCCGTCATTCCTCATGGAATGCGTGGGCATTAATCCCAATGCGCTGGATGGAAAAAATGCTCAGGACGAACTCGACCGGATTGAAGCTAGACTGCAATCCCCTGAGGTAGCCGGAATCAAACTCTATGCCGGATACTATCATCACTATGTGTATGACAAAATCTATACCCCTGTCTATGAACTTGCAGCCAAGTACAACCTGCCTGTCGTGATTCATACAGGAGACACGTACTCCATGAACGGGCTGCTCAAGTATTCGCATCCACTGACCGTGGATGAATTGGCCTTTCAGCAGCGCGGTGTGAACTTCATGATCTGTCATCTGGGTGATCCCTGGGTGATGGATGCAGCTGAAGTGGTGGCGAAGAATCCGAACGTGTATGCGGATCTGTCTGGTCTGGTGGTGGGGGATCGGCCTCATTTTGAACGCTTCATGAACGAGCCTTTGTTCATGGATCATTTCCGCCGGGCTCTGGTCTATTCGGATCATTACGAGAAAATGCTGTTTGGCACGGACTGGCCGCTTGCCCCTATCGACCTGTATGCCGAATTTGTCCGTCGACTTGTACCGGAGCAGCATCATGATAAGGTGTTCTACGAGAATGCCTTTGGGCTGTTTCCGCGAATTGCACAGCGGATTACCGAGTTGGGTTAAAAGGGAAGTAATGAAATTTTAATATTTGAGGTAATATCATCCGTGTATGTCATTCAAGAAAGTATGCGATGTTCACGCTGAATTCCTGCCGTATAAGCTCCTGCCACTTTGCTGGCAGGAGCTTTTTGGTTTCAGGATGACAGTGAATTCATCTTACGTCTAATCTTAAATGAAGGGCTCAGGAGAACAAAGGTTCAGTCACCATTTTCATATATTTTTTTAAGTCGTCTTTGGCTTGGGGGGAGTGTTGCCAAACTCCAAGGTTCCAACTCATATAACGAATTCCGAGATATCGGGATGCCGAGGAGAAGTACTTTTCAAATTGATTTTGTGGAATATCGTATCCTTGAGAACTAAGAGCCTCACGATAGATCTCAACTTGTCTCATATGTGCACAGCGCAGAGGGATATCGAAGAACAGGGAGCCATACCTTGCTTCCTCCCAATCGATAAAATAAACGTCCTCATTGTTGTGTACCAATACATTGCCGGGATTCAGATCATTATGAATCAGCGTATGCGTATGTTCGTCCTCGATAAGAGTTTCAAGATCATTTGCGATGCTACTTGCTACAGCTTCAATCTCCCCAATGAGCGTTGAGCCAAATTCCTCAATGAAGTATGGACTTTCTATGGCGTTTTTCCAAGAAGGTCTCCAACGAGTTTCTATCATATCAACGATATGAGATCGATCCACATTAGATATCCAGGGCAATTCTTTTTTTGCCCCCATATTCGTTTCGTGTATGTAAGCCAATGCTCGTAATTCTTTATTCTGAAGCAGATTTATATCCAAATGACTATAATCGGTTTGGTAGTCCACATCCTGGATACTGATCAGGCTGCGATCCTTGTTATTGGGTTCATTTGTTAGACTATAAGGTACATTTGCTCCTTGTAAAGATAATCTGGACAAGGCAGAGCGTTCAATAAACGTGGCCTTCTTGGTCACGAGAGAAATATCCCTGTTCACTCCATTTACAAGGAATTCAATATAATGTCGAAGCAATTCAACGGCTTGAGATCCCGTCCCGGAGGGTTACTTTTAATACTTTGAATGTGAACATCCGAGGATACATATTGATGAATGGTTTGTTTTATTAATTGTTGTAATGTGAGAGACTCCATGCTCATCTGTTATCTCCTTTTTGCCTGTATTTGTTTTTACGAATAAAGAGAACTATAATGGTGGATGCACAAAATTTCAGACTTTTTTGGAGGAACATACGTAATGAGATCTTTTCAGTTTTATAATCCGACCCGGCTGATTTTTGGCAAAGGGCAACTTCAAGCACTACAAACCGAAGTTCCAAAATACGGAAAGCGTATTTTGCTTGTATATGGTGGTGGAAGCATCAAGCGCAGCGGCCTGTACGATCAGGTGATCAGCCAGTTGAATGAGATTGGAGCAGAGGTGACGGAACTGGCTGGGGTAGAACCGAACCCTCGTCTGTCTACGGTTCATAAAGGTGTAGAGTTATGCAGAACACATAATATTGATCTCGTTCTTGCGGTTGGCGGCGGCAGTGTACTTGACTGTGGTAAAGCCATCGCAGTAGGGGCCAAATACGATGGTGACATGTGGGATGTTGTTGTGCGCGAAGCAACTCCGCAAGGCGGACTTCCACTAGGTACAATTCTGACGATGGCAGCAACAGGTTCCGAGATGAATAACGGTTCAGTGATTACGAATCAGGATACGCAGGAGAAATGGGCATGGTTCAGCGAGTATTCATTCCCAGCGTTCTCGATTCTTGATCCGGTAAACACATTTACCGTACCACTGGATCAGACTGTATACGGCATGGTGGACATGATGTCGCATGTGTTTGAACATTATTTCCATCTGGATACGAATACACCGGTTCAGCTTGGGTTCTGTGAGACGATTCTTCGTACCGTTATTGATACGGCCCCTCGCCTGATCAAAGATCCGGAAAACTATGAACTGCGCGAAACCATTCTCTACTGCGGAACAATGGCGCTTAATGATGTTCTGAATATGGGGCTTGCTGGAGACTGGGCATCTCACAATATTGAACATGCCGTGTCGGCCGTGTATGACATTCCTCATGGGGGTGGCCTTGCCATTCTGTTCCCACACTGGATGAAGCATAATCTGGATGTGGATGTAGATCGATTCAAACGTATGGCCGTTAATGTATTTGATATCAATCCTAATGGAAAATCAGACAAACAAGTGGCTGAAGAAGGCATCGAAGCACTGCGTAATTTCTGGACTTCGATCGGTGCCCCTAGCCGTCTGGCTGACTATGACATCGACGACAGTCAGATTGACGCGATGGCTGATAAAGCGATGCGATTCGGCCCGTTCGGATTCTTCCAAAAATTGCAGCGTGAAGATGTCGTGCAAATCTATCAAGCCGCACTGTAATTGGAAATTCACTTATATAGTGAATGTAGTAAACAAGGACCTTCCTGTACTTCTGAGGAAAGTCCTTGTTTTTATTTTAACATCATTTATTGTACCTTCAACGGTATATTCCAGATCATGTCTTGCGAGCACTTTAAGATTGTTCAACGGCTGCCTCATTGCCACCAGTATACATCCGTTTCAGATACAACTTGCTTGGACGGTGCACGAGCACGATGAGCAGGGCGAAGAGATGAATCAGGATAAACAGGTTACTTTCATTGGGAATAGCGACAAGTAGCGCCAAACTTAGAAATGTGACGGTGAGCTTGAACTTTCTCTTGGTAATGAATATAACGGCGAGCAGGCTTGGTCCAATCATAAACAACATTCTGCCTACGATTACGCCAGAGGCGTAAGCCAGATCATCTCCTTTGCGTGAGAAAGCAAGATAGGCCTCCATGTTCTGGTTAAAATCGATGAGGAACACAATAAAGGACACCATCACGTAGATCAATTTTACACTCAATAAAATGCGCACGACATTTAAAAGTGTGGGTAAAGCTGTTTTTACCATACCACTTCTCCTCTTCTACTTCGAACCTATAACCTCAGATTCTCCTGGTTGTCATCTCGCGAAGGAGCTTCCTGCTTAAGATACACCTTAGAGCCTGGCTCATGAACGTAATGGTTAGCTTATAGCTTCGTCTTGTGATCCATACGATGGTCAGAATCGGAGGACGACATGTATTACAGACATTAACCGATGTTGATGTCATATTTTGTATTAACCCAAAGTCTACATTTTCCAATCGTCAACACCGGCCTTGGACCTACAGTTATCCGCTTCATAAGAATAAGGAAAATATTTTTGAAAGCGTTTTCTGTACTGGACGTTTATTTAATAACAACCGATATAAAGTTATCCCATATTATATGGGGCCCAACAAGAATGAGGATGGATGGTGAATGTATTCATGTTATTTGCAAAAGCGAGGCAACGCTTGACCAACATGTCTTTTCGGTTCAAATTGCCAATGATGATCAGTATTCTGGTCTGCATCGTACTGGCCGTGACGGCTGTGCTGTGTTACAAAGTGGCAGAAGAGATCACACTGGACAAAAGCAAGGATGAGATCCAGTCAACTTCTGACCGGATTGGAGCAGGTTTATTTACTTCACTAAGTCTGGAGGAGCAGTCCGCGTTTCTAATCACAACACATCGGACCTTCCAAGATTTGCTGGAGATTCGAGATACAGCAGGACAGAGTGATGACGCGTTTTTTTCGGAAAATAGCGAACTGGTGAACAAGGCCAATGGCATATTGGCAGACAGCCTGACAGGAATGGAGGGCAGTAGCGTTATAATTCTCCTGGATCGGGAAGGCGTTGTAGTTGCAGCAAACAATCCCGAAGTGGTCGGCGGGGAACGTGCCACACGCACGTATTTTCAGCAGGCACTTCAAGGGCACAACTATGTCAGCGAAGGTGTGATCTCTGAATCTCTGGGAACGCTGGGGACCGTCTTTGCGATGCCGATCTACGGTGATAACAAGGAAGTGAAAGGCGTGCTTGCGACGACTGCCTCGACCTCATTTTTCGTCAACCAGTTACAGAACGTCAAGATTAATGAAGAAGGAAAAGTTATTATTCTGGATCGTTTAGGCCTGGTTATTTTTAATTCAGCAGATGAGAAAATGATTGGTCAGAAGATGGATTCCTCTGAGTATCAGTCGCTGATTGATCTGCCTGCCAATGAGCAGTTGCAACAAGGGGAGGCGAGCACGGAGGAAAAAGTGGTGTTCTACTCCAAAATTCCGAAATCCGATTGGACTGTCATTGTGGAGGATACGTATGAAGATGTGAAGAAGCCGCTGACAGGTATGGCGAATCAAATGTACATTGTTCTGTTCAGTGCTATTGCGGTGTCGATCATTGCAGGCATCCTGATCTCGCAACTGGTAACCAGACCGATTAGCCGAATCACACTGTTGTTTAAACAGTTGGCTGGAGGAGATCTTACTGTACAGGCACAAGGGAAGTATAGTGGGGAATTTAAAGTATTGGCAGATAGCTTCAACACGATGGCCGAGGGGAACAAACAACTGATCTCCAGCATGAACCATTCCATCGGCATCCTGAAAACAAGTACATCCGAGCTGGAAAAGTCCACTCAGCAAACCTCGACCACTATTGCTGAAACAACGACAACAGCATTTGAGATTTCACGAGCTATGGAGTCCCAGGCGAACGATACCGAATCCATTGTTGATAAATTCATGAATGTCGGCAACAAGATTGAGAACGTGAATGAGATGTCGCAGTCCGTTATGCTCAAGGCAGATGAAATTACGGATGCATTCAAAAATAATCATGAAGTTATTGATGCGCTCATTGCGGTAAACGGGCAGAACGAAATCGAAGTTGGCAACATCTCCAAAATTACAGTGCAACTCGCTGAAAGCTCCTCGGGCATTCACCAGATTACAGGTACGATTGCCGAAATTGCGAATCAGACGAAATTACTTGCGTTGAATGCTTCCATTGAGGCTGCAAGAGCGGGTGAGCAAGGGCGCGGCTTCGCCGTGGTTGCTTCCGAGATTCGCAAGCTGGCAGAACAGACGACAGCGCAATCGGAGGATATCAACCGAATTGTCATGCAGACCATTAATCACGTGGAGCAGAATAACCGAAGTGTTCAGGCTATTGAGGAGATTGCGGAACAGCATAAGAGCAGTGTTAGCCAGACCAAGGAGACATTCAATTTTGTCACAGAGAATATGAATGAGATGATGAGCCAGGTTCAGGCCATTGCCACTGAGATCCAATCCATTGAACGTGATAAGGATGACGTCATTGGAGCTGCACAGAATCTGTCCGCTTCCGGTGAAGAAGTATCCGCTTCTGTGGAAGAAGTCACAGCGACGATGCAGGAGCAGTCCGGTATGACAGAACACTTGGCGGATATGGTGCAGAGAATTGATGGACTGACCAAAGAACTTGCCGAAGAATCATCCCGCTTCAAAATAAAGTAGCATAACAGCCTGCGTAGTGAGGGGCAGTATAGCTAGTCTGTGTGAGACGCAGCGTAGAGTTTCTTCAGTTTGCACAGTTAAATGAATACGAAAGAAACCCGTTTCTCAAAAGAGAACCGGGCTTTTCCAAAATGTGAGCACCTGTAGCCATTTATGGCTTCAGGTGCTCTTTTGTGATGTGCTACTCTCCTCGAATGGAAGGCGCATACGCCAGCACTTCCATCTCAATTAAATAAGGGCCTAACCCGCTGAATACGGTAATGCGGGCGGGATAGGGCTGCTTAATCATTCGCGCATACACTTCGTTGTATTCGGGCTGATCCTCCACTCGTGCCAGATGAGTCGTTACCTTCACGATATGATCCAGTGTAAGTCCGGCTTCTTGCAGGATAACCTCGATATTGCGAATGCACTGCTCAGTCTGCTCCTTAATGCCGCCGATAGGCTCAAGGGTCTGTGGATCAACGCCTACCTGACCTGCGACGTAGACCATATCTCCTGCACGGACAGCGTGGGAGAAAGGAAGTGGGAACTTGGGTGCTGTACTGGCATGTATGATGGTAGACATAGAAGTTATCATTCCTTTCCTAGTGAGGGTGTATATTGGGTGTTAACTGATGCCAGTTCGTAGCCTGCTGATAATGATGGGCGATGCAGAACAAGCGGTCTTCTCTCAGGAGTGGACCAGCAAGCTGCATGCCGATAGGCAATGGCTTTCCTGAGGAAGGATCAAACCCAATGGGAACGGTAATGGAAGGTAGCCCTGTATTGGTAAAAGGTCCGTTGAAAATGGGACTACCGGTCTTGTAGCCATAGGGGGCCACATATGGCGTGGATGGAGTCAATAACACATCCACTTCATCGAAAAGCATCATCATCTCGCTGCGGAATATCGTTCGAATGCGCTGTGCCTGCAAATAATCAACAGCACTCGTTTGAAAGCCGAGTTCAAGCTGCTCCCGCATCGTGTGACCGTAGCGATCAGAGACTTCCGCAAAGCGTTCCTGATGGAAGGCGGCTGCTTCTGCCCGCATAACTGTACGATGAGCAGCAATGGTCTCTTCCATATAAGTAGGCAGATCAACTTTCTTCCATTGCATGCCCAGCTTCTCAAGTACAGTGAGTGCCGACTCTACCGCTAACAAGATCGCCGGTTCATCGGTCTGGAAGAAGTTGCTTGGTAGCCCGATCACCATTCCTGAAACAGGATGCTCAAGAGCGCTTATTAAGTCCGGTTTGTCGTGAGGCAGTGTGAAGGAGTCCAGCTCATCCTGCCCGGCCATCGCTTCCATAACGATTGCGTTATCTTGTGCGGATCGAGTGAAGGCGCCAATATGATCCAGACTCCAACTGGCTGTGATGACACCGTTACGGCTAACCCTGCCGTAAGTTGGCTTCATACAGGTTAATCCATTGTAAGCTGCGGGTCTGAGCAGAGATCCAAAGGTCTGAGTTCCGAGAGTGAAGGAGGCCATACCAGCAGCTACAGCAGCGGCGGAGCCTGAACTGGAACCACCTGGGGTGTGCTCCAGATTCCACGGGTTGCGGGTTGGTGGTTCTCCTCCCTGGAAGGCATATTCCGTCGTTGTTGTCTTGCCGAGCAGGATAGCGCCCGCAGCGTGTAGCTTATCTATCACAGTAGCATTCGTCTCTGGTACGAAGTCAGGATAGGTATTTGATCCAGCCGAGGTGCGTATGCCAGCGGTATGGATAATGTCTTTGGCTCCATAGGGAATGCCATGCAGAGGGCCGAGATAGTTGCCATTCATTAGCTTACGCTCAGACTCTTTTGCGGCCTGCAAGGCTTGTTCCGTGGTGACCGTAACGAAGGCTTGCACAGCAGGCTCTACGTGCTCAATGCGATTCAAATAGGATTTCGTAAGCTCAACAGGAGATATCGTCTTGTTTTTAATCAATGTTGCGGCTTCCGTAATCGTCAGCTCGTTCAGTGGTTTCGTAATCATCGCCGAGGCACCCTCCTATGCGGAGCATTGGGGCCGACTTCTTCTGGCAATTTGAAACCTCGAATCAACTTCAAGTCGGCTGTATATAGGGCAAGCTCCTCGCTGGTAATAACTCCGTTCGTGTATTTCGCATTTTCCGTACGGCGGTGTGTGAGATAGTCGTCTTGGTTCAGAGTAATCACCCTTTCTCTCTCTATTTGGTGAAGCTTGAATCGATAATATCTTCGTAAGCGAGTTCTTCCTTCAGATTGCCGATGAAGCGCTGCATATCGATTGCGGTGTTAAAAGCTGATTCGTTGATGAGCCCCTCAGCAGGGTATACCTTGCTGTCAATCATACGTTGTACGGCTTGTTCCACGACTTCTTTGTCCAGATTGGGGAACTCCTTCACAGCGACTGCTTTGGCACCATCAGGATTTGATTGAATATAGTCCAGGGCTTGCTCGATGGAGGTGACGAAGCGCTGGGTGAGGTCAGGATTCTCCTCAATGAAGCTTGCGGTTGTATTCATCGTTGCAAAGGCGAAGTCAGGATAATCCTTCGTGAAATCATGGACGATATGCAGCCCCTCTGCGACGCCTTGATCCAGTTGGGGTTCGTAAACGATAGCAATATCGGCTTTGCCGGCTAATACAGCACCAAGCTCGGAGCCATTCTGAACCTCGGTGATCGTCACGTCTTTGTCGATATCAATGTTGTTGTCAGCGAACAGCTTCCGCAGTAAGCTGTTGGAGCTTGTAGGTGCCAAACCTACAACAATGGTTTTACCTTTGAAATCCTCTGTTGAGTCCACCGTTACTCCTTCTCGTGCAACCGCCCAAACAGGAGCACTGCCGGACAGAAGGACCAGTGAGCGAGCATCGCCGCCCTTTGCATTCGCGAATGCGACATGCTCAGGACCGTGGAAGGAGAATGCAGACTCGCCTGAGATGACCGAAGACAATGCTGTTGGTCCACTTCCGGCAGCACGGATGGAGGTTAGCTCAATGCGATTCTCCTTTAGAAATCCTTGGTTATTCGCTACATAGAGCGGAAGGTAGAGCAGATTGTGATACACCTCGGACACCATGATTTTATCCACCTTCGTAGCATCTTGCCCCTCACTACTGGATGTACCTCCGCCACTCGCAGGTGTTGTAGCATTGCTTCCGCATGCACTGAGTAGTGTGGTCAATATCACCGTCATCGTTGCTAGGATAGCTATCTTTTTGAATGTACGCATTAGTCATCAGGCCCCTTTAATGGTCGTAGTTAAGTTAGTCGTTGTGGGTCAGCTTAGACAGATGTAGATTTGCTGCTGGTCTTGTTGTCATTCCATGGGAGGAGACGAGATTCGATATAACCGACACAGGTGTAAAGGAACATGGCAACCAGCATCAGCATGAACACGCCAACCCATACGGCTGGAAGGTTGAACAGGTTGCCTTCGACGAATACCATATGTCCGAGTCCTTTGTCAGAAGAGATAAACTCTCCGCCTACAACAGACACCAGTGCCAATCCGATATTGATCCGGAAGGCTGAGATAATCCATGGCAGAGAGGAGGGAACAATAATTTTGCGGAAAATCTGTGATTTCTTCGCACCGAAGGATTTCATCAGATTAATCTGGGATTCGTCGATCTGATGAGTCGCTTGGTAGGCGGATAATAGCGCTACGATAAACGTTGCGACAGAGGCGAGAGCAATCTTGGAGAAGATGCCTGAACCGAACCAGATAATAATCATGGGGGCAAGGGCAATTTTCGGGATACCATTCATGGCTACAATGAAGGGATCGAGTACACGGGCAACAGATTTGGAATACCACATGAGCAATCCTGCCAACGAGCCGATTAAGCTTCCGGCTACGAAGCCGATAACGGTGGCATTCACCGTTGCAAAAGCGTCTTTGAGCAGTTGCCCTGAGCTGGCCATCGTGATGGCGGCATCCAGAATGGCGCTCGGTGATCCCATGAGGAATCCGTTAACGAGCTTCAATCGAACGGCGGATTCCCAGATCACCAGGATGACTGCAACAATAATGAATCGCCACAGCATCGTGATCGCCCATTCTTTGGAGAATGTGGACTGTCTACGTTTACTCTTGTTCTTCGCAACTCCGGCAGACTTCCCGGCAAGGGCGATTTTAGGTGATGTGCTCTTCATTAACTGATCCTCCCCATTTGGATATCAAGCTCTGCCCAGATCGATTCAAAATACTGTTTAAACTTCTGGTCGGAGCGGGCTTTCAGTGCTGAACCGTATTTCGAGGCGAGACCAATGTCATACACCTGCTTCACGGTCGTTGGTCGTTTGCTCATGACAGCAATGCGGTCGGAGATGGCGATGGCTTCCTCAATGTCATGCGTGATAAGCACGCCTGTCTTGCCCTCGGATTTCAGGATGGACAAGATTTCATCTTCCAGAATGAGTCTGGTCTGATAATCAAGTGCGGAGAAGGGTTCGTCCAGTAGTATAGGTAACGAGGGTACGTATGAGGGCTACACGTTGGCGCATACCGCCTGATAGTGTGGAGGGATAGGCTTCTGCGAATGAGGCCAGGCCATAACGATCCAGATAATCCATGGCAATATCGCTGCGATCTTTTTTGGACATTCCCTTCACTTCCAAGCCTAGCGTGACATTGTCCAGGATGCTTCTCCAAGGCAGCAGCAGATCCTTCTGCATCATATAGCCGACATGCCCGGTGGTCTGATCAATCTCTTCGCCACAGACGATAACCTTGCCATTCGTTGGCTTAAGCAGACCCGCGATAATATTGAAGATCGTACTCTTGCCACAGCCGCTCGGTCCCACGATACTGAAGAACTCCTGCTTCTTGATTTGCATCGAAACCTCAGCGAGTACTTGAATATCTTCTCCGGTTGCACTGACAAATGATTTGGATACGCCTTGTATCTGTATAGCCATGATAGGTAGCCCCTTTCCTACAGCCTGATGATGGTTTGTTTCTTGATGTGAATTGATGTTAATTAAAGTGACATTGATTAATATATCCCTAATCATATAGACTGTGGGTTCTGTTGTCATTAGTTACTTTGAACATAAAAATACAATTAAATCAGTTAAAATGAACAATTGAAGTTTGGATATGAAAAGAAAAACAAAAGAACGTGTCATTATATATGACACGTTCTGGGTTCAAGACGTATGATTAACTTCACTGGGAGGTGGATTAAGCTTCAGAAGGGACTCAAGTGCAAAGGCAAGTCGAAAGCGAAGACTCTCCATCGGGTCCTTGATGTTTCTGCCGGTTAGTTTTTCACATTTCTCCAACCGATAGATCACTGTATTGCGATGTACAAACAGCTCTTTCGCTGTATCCACGATCTGGCAATGATTCTCATAGAAGGAGGACAAGGTCTTCATAAGCTCGCTGCGCTCGTTTGGATCTCGGCCTTCGAAGGGTTTAAAGGTTTCTTGATGAAACTGTAACATTTCATCGTGGGGAATCATACGCAGCAGGCGACTTATATCCATCGTCTGATAGGAATGGGCGAAGCGGGTCTTTCGCATCTGATAGCCGGATTGAAGTGCCTTGACTGCTTCCTTATAGGAAAGCCCGATATCCAGTACATTCGTGTAGGGATTGCCTATTCCAAAAGAAAGACTCAGCTGCGACTCTATATACAGATTGCCCGCAATCCACTCAAGCTGTTGAATAACGGTGTGTTCATCCCAAGACGATTCGGCCAAAAAGACGAGTATGCCGAACTGGTCATTCTTCGTGAACATGACAAAAGAAAGATCCAGTTTGGAGAACTCCTGCTTGATCAGCTCGTAATTAGCGTCTCGTTCCGAGATGAACCGCTCTTCTCCTGAGGGAGTGAGAATGTGATTAGGTTTGTTCGTTAAAGGTTCATCCATCTTGGCGATGATGAGAACGGAACTTCCTTTTGCCTGCAGCCCGTATTTCTTGCCGCGATGCAGCGCTTCTTGTTCCGAACGAATGAAGCCTTGAATGAGATCGGAGAAATATTCATTTTTGTAACGACGGGAACGCTCTTTGACCGCTTGCTTCTTGGTTAACTCCAGACCGATTACATTGACGGCTTGCTCCAGAGCCAGAGTGGAGAGCTTAGAGCTTGCGGAACTGTCGTATCGTGCGATCAAATAGCCCTCGTGTCGATCCGTGAAGATGGGATGAAACTCGGCATGTCGATATTTCTCAGCGGTAAGCAGACAGATTGAGATTGTGGTATGGAAGGAAGGGTGCTCATCTATAAATGTCAGTAAGGGTGCGGCGAGAGACTGGTCATCCATCTGTTCTGCATAATGGGAGCTAGCCGTAATCTGCTTCTTGGAGCCAAGCAGCAGTACAGGTGAGGATAACAACTGAGACAACGTATCTACGATAGAGGGGATGCCTTTTCCTTGCATCACCATCGTGGAAAATTGCTTATGAATAGACAAGGCATAGTGGAGCTCATGGGTTTTGTTCTGTAGGATAGCACTGATCGAATGTTGAAATATTTCACCGAGTGTATTGTCTATCTCAGACAGCTCAATGATCGGGAAGCCCAGCCTGTCGGCTGTCTCGAGCAGTTGCGGAGATAATTCAAGAGAGAAGCGCTGTGTCTTGACAGCAAGCGCCGCACAACCAATCGCATGCATGTCAGTAATGAATCCAAGATGAGCTTCGGGTCGGTCTTTCAGGATATAACCGTTGGTCAGCAGCATATCTCCGGGTTTCAGGAATTGTACAATATCTGGCGCGTCCATAATATTAATCGATTGCACCAAGCGATCGAGGCCACGATGTCCGGCAATAACCTTTGCTTTGGAGAGAATGGGGATAGTCAATAACTGTTGCAGATCCATCTTCAACCCACCGCTTTCGTCATAATATGTTATAAAATCTAACACTAAGTTAGGTGGGCGTAAAGAAGAGTTTGGATAAAGAGGCTAAGCCTTCGGAAATCCAATGCAAACAAATTTCTCATAAATATAAAAAATTTCCAATAATTCAATGCGTTATACTAAATAGATATAAAGAAAATTTGCTCACTATTACCAACTTTATCACTAAAAAGGAGTTCTCGAACCATGACAGGGAAAAGAATAGTATCGCTTTTACTTGCTGGTGTTATTACTGGTTCTATCTTAGTTGCATCGACTACAACTGCGGAAAGAGTCATAGCCCAAACTCCGATGGAAGCCGCAACTGAGTACTTTGATGCTTACATTGCTAAGGATGTAGAGGGGATGATGTTCTATGCTAAAGATACAAATTATTTGGATGAGAAGAGTCGTGAAGAAGGATATGTAAAGGACTTGAAGACCAATCCAACTACAGGGTATGAAATTGTGGAAACCAAACAAATCAACACGGATGAAGTTCAATTTTATGTAGTTCAAAAGTATGCAGGACAAGACTATGAACAGTCACCACCACTCCCGTATAAAATTTTCAAAAGCGAAAATGGATGGAAGGTTTTAGTAGAGCCACTAGAAATCAATACATTGACAGGTGAAGTCACGAAAGGTACACCGATTCACGCTTGGCAGTATACAGATCATTAGTTGTTTTATGAATGCATACTATAGAAATGATTGAGGAGTGAGTGACATTCAATGAAAAAATTATTGGTTAGCACGGCATTAATAATGACTGTTTCGGCAGTGACTGCTTTAAGTATTTATGCGAGTAATTATTATGATGATGCTAAAGCGGATAACCCAAACTATCCGGATTTTGGTCCTGCAGTACAATTATCAGAAGAGGAAATTAATAGAGCTCTAGAAAATGTAAGTAGTATAACGACATCTTTTGGAACATTTAATAGGGTACCCGAGAAAGACGCCTTCATTTCCGAAAATGAAACGGTTGATAACTTAGATCATTTAACGGCCGATACCAAACAGATTCTTTCTCACGGTAATTATTTTGTGAAAAGCGAATCAGAGGAATAATTTTGTCATAAAAGGAAGTTAGGAAAGGCGGTGTAAAAATGCCAGATACTTGGACATTTAGTGCAAATAGGACAAGAGACATTAACCCTTTTAAGAAACAATCTTAGACAAAGGGATGGTTGTACAATGAAAATTTCAGACCGACTATTAAGACAATATTTAGATCACGTTTATTGGATATGTGGAGGCCCTTGCGGCGGAAAAAGCACGATGACAAAGTTGCTTTCTTCAAAATGGAATATGAATTATTATTCTTCAGATGACCACACGTTCGATTATCAAAAAAAGGCTAATCCGCAGGATCATCCCGCCATATTACGACATTTCATTGATTGGGAATGGTTCTTTTTAGGACGAGGGAATGATAGAAGTCACTGGTTAAATTCCGTGTTTGACGAGAGTGTGGAATTTATCATCCTGGATTTGTTACAGATGGGGAAAGAGAAGCCGATCGTAGTAGATACTTTTATGGAACCTGCTTATCTAAGGGAGATTGCTGACCCCAACCGAGTGATTTATATGTTTGCAGAAGATGACCTCATTCGAGCAGATTATCTGGATCGAGATCATCTGAGAGGCATGGAGGGTTTGTTTCCTAGTTTATCAGATCCACAACGTGCACGGGACGAAACGTTAAACACGGTGGTTAGAGCATCGAATCATTACCTGCAACAAGCGGAGCAGTATCAATTAAAATGGTTTATGAGAACATCTCAATCCAATAAAGATCAGATGTTAATGGAAATTGAGAAGCACTTCGGTTTTTCGAGAGACTGAAGGGTTAAATTATATCAGTCGTCGTTACACTTAAGGAATACGATAGGTCAATAAACCACAGAAAGCAGCTGATCCATGTGATCAGCTGCTTTTTTTCAAATGGGCAGGTTAATTTATATAGAATGCAAAGTTAACTTGACACAAAATGCAAAGTGAACTATGCTAAAAATGCAAAGTAAACATTGCAAGGACGTGATTACATGAAGACAAGAATTGCAGAATTGCGTAAGCAGCATAGACTGTCACAGGAAGAATTGGGA
This sequence comes from Paenibacillus sp. 2KB_22, assembly GCF_052115745.1. NCBI lineage: Bacteria > Bacillati > Bacillota > Bacilli > Caryophanales > Paenibacillaceae > Paenibacillus > Paenibacillus sp. 2KB_22. Next base: position 1,550,422 of record NZ_JBFRHG010000002.1, on the reverse strand, counting down.
CAAATTGTTGGCGTTACCCGGCAAACCATCACTTCTCTAGAAAGGGGAAAGTATACGGCTTCCCTTATTCTTGCTTACAAAATTTCTAATTTTTTTGGACTCGCTATTGAAGATGTTTTTGATTTCAGCGAAGTGGAGGAGATATAAGTGGACAAGTACAAGATTAAAGTAGAAACTCGCAAAAACGCACTGTCCCTGGTAGCTGTTGTTACGATATTGATCTATGTAGGACTTATATTTTATAGAGGTGGACTACCCGATCTGCCTAGTTTTATAAAAGGATTTCATACTGGAGCTTTTATCGGGGTTGAAGTGGTCATCACTTATTTTCTCGTCAGGTATATAAAAGCCAGCAAAAATGAAGCCGAGCTGAAGAAGCAGTTTATTGAGGAGAATGACGAGCGGAGTGTTACAATACTCCAGAGTGCCGGCACACTCAGCGTAGCAATCATTCTTATTAGTCTGGGTATTGCCTCCGTGATTGCCGGTTTCTTCAATCCCATGATATTCTACACCTTACTAACTTGTTTGTTTTTTGTTTTAATCGTATTTTTGGCACTATGGATGTATTATGCGAGAAAAATCTAAGGGGCAGGTTCATGATAAAATAGAGTATCTTACTAAATTTGGAGGTGGTGGCGAGATGGCTGAAATTCTTGACAAAGGTCCTTTTTATCATGGGACACGAGCAGATTTGCAGATTGGAGACTTGCTCACAGCTGGCTTTCGCTCAAATTACAATCCGGATGTGGTGATGAATCACATTTATTTTACAGCTTTGCGTGATGGGGCCGGGTTAGCTGCGGAGTTGGCAAAAGGCGGTGGTGAACCGCGCGTGTATCTCGTTGAGCCGACTGGCGAATGGGAAAATGACCCAAATGTGACGGATAAGAAATTTCCAGGGAATCCGACGCGATCATATCGCAGCAAAGCCCCACTAAAAATTGTTGGCGAAGCGAAAGATTGGGTGCGACAAACGCCTGAACAACTTGCAGTTTGGCATAAACGCTTGGCGAAAATAGATAAAGGCGAGATTCTAAATTAGTCTAACAATTGAATAATCGGTAGACTTCTATATAAATACTATATTTGATGCTGATGTCCGGCATGGAACTAACGGGAAACGAAAGCTCAATAATACAAAAAAAGTAGCTGATCCATGTGATCGGCTGCTTTTTTTGAAATAACGGACAGGTTAGCGCAGCATAGTATAAAAGTAATTAAACAAGGGTTCTAATGGTTGGCGAAGTAAAGGCTGAATGGATATCTATCAATACACTAGTAAACAAGATGAATTGACTTATGCTAGACAGGGGTTAAATTCATATAAATAAAAAGACGAAACCATTTACGGCTTCGTCTTTTGTAGGTTTGCAACCTTTTTAATCCTAGATAAAAAGGATCTTTTTACAGCTGTACTATTGCACAGAAAGTACAGTCTCTAGCTCAGGGATGTATTTCTTGACCATACGTTTGTCTTCCCACCGCCCTATAACCCCAGCTGGGGCTTGACCTTCGGATACGACTAAGTACGGTTTGATGGTTACGGTACGCGGTAGCGTCTTGAAGGGTTCAAAGCGAATATTATAAGATTCGCTAATGGGGTGAGAACCGATGGGCTTCAGTTGAACGCCATGTTCATCCACAATATCATATTGAAGAGCGATGATGCCCCCGTTAGCACCCTTGTATTCCGAAGGGATAGAAGCGAGCATCTTCTCTATGCTCTGGCCCGGATTGGTTTTGTACTCAACGGATAACTGCGTTGTGATAGGGGTGATTTCCAGCTTACTGATCTGCAAGTTAATGTTATCATGATGCTTGGTCTCCTCTGAAGTGAGAACGGTAACGGGCGTAGTTTTTGTAACAGGCAGAACGAATTGGAACGGGACATCGTAACCCTTTAACGTTACATTTACATTCAAGTCAAACTGATCAGGGAACTGGACATTCTGGTCTGTGACAGTAGTGTTGGTAACCTGAACGATTAAGCTGGAAGCATTCTTACCGTCCATAAAATCGGAATTCCAGCTCAGAGGCTGGCCTTTATAGAGGACCTCTAACGTATCCACTGCCCCTCTATTGGCATCAGAAGACAGCGAATTGGGCTCCGAATCCAGGCGATTTCCAGGAGTGGTTACGTTCATAAGAATGCGGGTTCCGTCAAATAACAACGTTGGAATATTCATAGTCACGTTGCCATGGGTCACGCTTTGATTTACGTTTGTGATGAAATCATCAGCTTGTTGAAGACCGGGATCTAAGTTGTTTTTTCCCCATAATGAATAGATTTGCCCTAGGACCGGAATTTGCTTAAGTGCATCAGCCATTGCGGGCGATACAAAGCCGGAAGCAATGAGTGTCACACCAAGAATTGTAGCGGCTGCAGTGGAAACCCACCATTTATTAAAAGTTCTTGAACCCTTTGTTTTTCTCTCAATCGAGGAAACGGAATTATCGGTTTCTCTGATGATTTGGTAAGTCTCATTCATCTTGGAGCGGGCAACATCCGATAACTGATTGGGAAGTAGGCTTTGGCAGCTCCTTAATTGTTCTTCTAACTTAGTGTTCAAGATGTCGCAACTCCTTTTTCTTGATTGATTTGAGATAAATGTTTTAGCTTTTTACGGGCGCGATGCAGCCGGGTCTTCACGGCTACCTTAGAAATTTCGAGAATGTCTGAAATTTGGCTGATCGGCATGTCCTGCAGGTAATGAAGCAGAATCACAGTCCGTAGATTCTCCTCAAGATGTTGAACGGCATCCCACAATTCGATTTTCTCATAATCCTTGGAAGTGGAAGTGACTTCGGGAAGCTCTCCGTAAGGAAGCGTTCTGGAGCTGCTTTTGACCATTCTGTTGCATTCATTAATCAGAATCCGGAAGATCCATGTTTTGAAAAAAGCGGGCTCTCTGAGTGTGTGGATGGACTTAAAGGCTTTAAGCATTGTCTCCTGCAGGGCATCTGCACAATCTTCTTCATTGTTGACGATGGACCTTGCAGTTCTATATAAAGGTAACTCCATCTCTAGCATCAACTGCATGAATGCTTCAGGATCCCCAGCTTTGGCTTTGACGACAATAGAATCTGTATGCAAGGGTTCACCTGCTTTCTTACTAAAAGTATTAGAATGTTCGTAACGTTACTTATATATTAGATCGGGTAGGTAGCTAAAAGGTTACATGGAAAAAACGTATTCTAGTAATTCATCCCGTTTAGGAGACAGGTACCGAACAAGGGTTAGACAAGCAAAATTACGTCAAGTCTAAAACTTCCCCCCAAGCATGCTGCGATGCGGACATTGAACCAATGGTAAACGATATTTCAGGGAATCAATGAACGAATTGAGCAACCCTCTCCATATATCATTCGTTAGAGTATGAGAGAGGTGATTACTATTAATAAAATGAGTAATAGCATCTTAATGTTAATATCAGTGGTATTCATGATGTTATCTGGGTGTTCATCAACAGAGAAAATTGAAGATACAGTTACTGAACGTGTGGTAGCATCTGATTTTGTTCTCGAAGTCACAACACCAACTGTTATAGGCACGGGTGAGAAAATGAAAGTAAAAGGGACTTTAAAATATACAGGCATTAAACCCGTTGAAGTTGCCCATGGAAAACCAATCGTTCGTTTTTTCTTTTCCGGTGGTGACGAGGAGCGTAGTTATACGGATGTGGGATATGTAACTGAATTTAAGTCGGGTCAAGTGGTTGAGGTTGAAGATGAATTTTTGGTATCCAAAAAAGGGGCACAAAATCTCTATGTGGATATGACCGCGGATATCTCTTTAACCATGAATCCAATTGAAATTCTTGTGAAGTAATTTTGATAAGTACTATTAGCTGATGATAAATCCACAATTTCGCATACAAAGTACAGTATACAGACTGTTGAACCGTTGATAGACTTGGTTTATCTAAGACTAAGAATCAGCCTGAAAGTTAAAAGGCTTTTACCTCAGACGTATTAATGACGTGTTTTGGTTTTGAGGATATCATGCTTATGATCTGCATGATTGGAACCTGGATAAACTTTAAACGACAAAAAATTAATGACTGAATGAAGTATCATTAATAGAAATGGGTTAATATACCTATTTTTTCAGGCTGTGAAGTGGTAGAATATTCTTATTATTGACAAGTTTGATTGGGATTTAGGATCTGTAAGACCTATGCATAATAGAAAATTGAGTTATGAATTTCATAATCAAAGTTAATTCCAAAGAATACATAGCTGAGGTATTACAATACACGTGTAGAATTTGAATCATTTTCGGCCAGAGTGACTAAAGATACAACAGAAACGAAGTAAGTTTATGTGTTTAAGGATTGCACCGGTAACTGGGGTCGGATATCGTTATCCCTTAGATTTATTAACGTAAATAACGATTTATATATATATCCTTATTTGTTAATTAGGAATTTAGAGATTGACATAAAGGGAGAAACTGTATTCTTGCTTTATGTGAACTTCTAACTAGAAGTTTTCAGTAGGTTTACGCAAAACCATAAATGCGAAAATAGAAAAAGGGGATACCAGCAATATGAGGAAAGCGAAATTCAGTAAGTTATTATCATTAGTTTTATCAGCTAGCATGTTAGTAGCAAGTGTACCATTTGGGGAAGGGAAGGTTAGCGCTGCGGACACGAATACTGTCACTTCTGAAGGGGTGCTATTATCGAGCCCAGCTAACTTACAAGTAACAACAACAGATCATGAGATCAATGCCACCTGGGATGCAGTAGAAGGGGCGGAGCAGTATGTTATGACCATAGATGGAAACCCTGCTTATAAAGGTAAAGAACCTAGCTTCGTTACTTATATGGCTCCGGATACATCCTATGAAATCGCAGTTTGGGCCATCGATCATGCCGGCACACCAAGTGAAAAATCTATAGTGATCGTGAAAACTAAAGAAAAGTTAATACCTTCATCTCCGAAGTTTAATGTCACTACAGATGAAACATCCCTTACTGTAAGCTGGGAAGAGGCAGAAAGGGCAACAAGTTACGTGGTTCGTGTAGATAACAAGGAAGTTTATCGTGGAACTGATCTATCATACACACTTACAGGGTTAATACCAAAAACGAGCTATGTTGTAGATATATGGTCTGAAAATGAGCATGGAACTAGTGGTTCACAACGTAATACTGTAACAACAAAAGATCCAGACAAACTACCCGCTCCCAAAGGTTTGAAAGTGGAGTCAACTTGGAATACAATTAGACTTTCATGGGATCCCGTTGATGGTGCGAATACATACAGAGTAATTAAAAACAATACCTTCCTGTATGAAGGACCGAACACAACCTACACGATAACTGGTTTGGACCCGGATCATCCTTATTCCCTTTATGTGTACGGGTTAAAGAAATCCCCGTCAAGTATAACTATAGAGGGAGAGCAAGGCAGGATTATGGGGGTAACAAAGAAATTACCAGAACCGAATAATTTTGTAGCCATTCCTAAATCAACTTCAGTTGATCTATCTTGGGATGCTGTTGAAAAAGCAGACAATTACAAGGTCTTGCGTGGAAAATTAATCATTTATGAGGGTCCTTTAACTACATTTGTAGATACTGGTTTAAATGAAGGTGAAACCTACAATTACTCTGTCTTAGCAATGGATGATTTCACCTCTGGTTTACCTGCGTATACGAGTGTAAAAACATTGATTCCACCTCAACTTCCGTATCCTGAAAACTTTCGAGTGACGGAATTACAATATAATAAAATTCGTATTGATTGGGATGCTGTTGATGGAGCGGATGAATATGAGATCTCCCGTGACGGGATGACTATTGGTATTCCGATGGGTACATGGTGGACAGAGGATCTTGAAGACATCTGGTCTGGCGCAACTTATACCTACAGAGTCGCTGCTCTTAGAAAAGGTGTTAAAGGTAAAGTTGCGATGAAGGTCGTCACCATTCCGAATGAGCCAGTGCAAGGTCAAGCACCGAGTGGTGATCTGGCCCTGAAGGCGAATAGAGTCTACCATGATCGGGTTGGACTGAGTTGGGCTACAGTTACAGGCGCGACGTATTACGATGTACTTCAAGATGACACAAACAAAGTATGGACCGGTTCAATAAATTCAATGACAGTGGGGAATGTGGGTCCGGAAGAAAGCCACACCTATAAAGTAGTTGCTGGAAATGCTGATGGCACATTGGAATCGAACGTCATCGAAGTAACCACACCAGCAGCACCGCAGCCTATTGTCATCACGCCTTCGCAACCAATGGAAGGAACGATTACTTTTAACTTTAATGCCATCGAGGGTGCTGTAACATATGTAGAGCGAAACCCACAAACCACCTACACACCTCTAGGTGACGGGACCTATCGGAAAACATTTGTTAACTCTGCAACCGGTGAGAGCCGTGACGATGGAATTGTTTCCCCAGTCAATGGCAAGCTGAATTTTAGCGAGACAGACGTATATCCTAACAGGACATACAACTATGAGATCGTTGCTGTTGTGAAGAATGCTGATGGAACGGAATCTGTTGTAGCTAAAGAAGAAATCAGTGTAACCGCACCAGCAGATGGTGGTGGGGCGACTGTTCCTGGAACGATTGTCGATCCGGGTACTGGCACACCGACCAACCCAGGTACTGGTAATGGTGGTGGCACCACGCCGACTACTCCAGCAACACCAGGAACTGGTGGGGCGGTTACAAATCCACCGTCCGGAGGGAGTACGCCAAGTGGAACCAACGCCAATGTAGGAATTGAGGTTAATGGAACCGTAACAGTTCCAGGACCCCAAGGTGATAATGACGTTGAAGTTATTCCTGAAGAAGAAACAGAGCCTAAAACCTATTCTGATATAGATGGTAGTTATGCAAAGGAAGCAATTCTTTCTCTAACTTCCAAAGGAATTGTTAAAGGTTACGCCGACGGGACTTTTGGGGTCAAGAAGCAAGTAACCAGAGCTGAATTCGCAATCATCTTAAATCGTGCCATGGGATACACATCATCATCACCGTATGCTGGAACGTTTAAAGATATTGATCCTGAAGCTTGGTATGTGTCAGAGCTTAACTCGGCCATTGAACATAAGATTACTAAAGGGTTCGATGATAATACCTATCGTCCAAATGAGGTCATTTCAAGAGAGCAAGCTGCAAGCATGCTTTCGAACGTGTTGCTGAGAAACGGATCATCACTGTCGTCTGCAGGTCATTATAAAGATCAAGCAAACATTGCAACTTGGGCCAAGGAGAGTGTCGAACTTGTGACCCAAGAGTCCGTGATGAGTGGATACCCTGGTAACAAATTTATGCCGAAACGTTCCTTAAGCCGAGAAGAAGCGGCACAAATGATCTATAATTTGATTAGAATCACGAGCTAATAAAAAACCTCCCGTCCCGCAGAACATCTGGGATTGGGAGGTTTTAACTATAATGCTAATTCAACGTTTATCGTACAAACCATCCAGTGGGCTGAGGGGCAATGTCTGCGCTATCTCGTAAATCATGGACTTTGACATTGCTGCCGTAGATCATGGAATCACTACTCAGTCGGAACGAAGGGAAGCTGTGCTCGGATTGCAGACGCAGACAGGGTTCGAAGTAAATCTGCTGTTGTTTGTTGATTACAAAGGGAAGCGACCCCGCTTCTACGGTAACATCATCGCTATCCGGTTCGTTTAAGATCAGAAGTACCGCAATTCCGTCACAACCGCATCCATCGGTATCATAAAACAATTTGAAATAGCCTGGTCGATCTCCCAGCTTTTCAGTAAGTCTTGCTTCTGCCAGCGGACTGACTTGAATGATCATGACGTTGTTCACACTCCTCTAATCTCCAATGAATTCGCTTACAATTTAATATATGGACCATAAACGCAGATTAGAAGGTGAAATAAAGAAAAGCAAACATGTCCTATGACAATAATGACGCTAAAGCGTAAAGCATTCAACAACTCACGCATGATGTCATACCTGGAACTGCTATTGGTCCAGTATAAAATCATTCGCCCTTCAATGAAACCCATTTCATCGCCATTCCTTATCTGGTATGATAAGCAGGGAAAATAGGGAAAATTAGAGAAAAAGGAAGGTTCCGTTATGACACCGATCACCATATACGACATCGCCAAGGAAGCAAACGTATCTGTAGCGACAGTCTCCCGAGTGCTGAATGATACGGCACCTGTGCGTGCAAGCACCCGAGAGAAGATTATGTCCATCATCGAAAAACACCAGTTTCAGCCCAACGCGCAGGCGCGCAGTCTGATCAAGAAAGAGACGGGTACCATCGCCATCATCCTGCCTGACATTACGAATCCCTTTTTCCCCGAAGTCTTCTGGGGCGCGGAGAATGAGGCTCGCGGATTAGGGTATACATTCTTTCTGTGCAATACGGCAGGGGACTACAACAGGGAATCTGAATATTTGTCCATCCTGCGAGAGAAGCGGGTAGACGGGATTATTTTTCTTGGCGGGCGAATCAACATGCAGGTCTGTCCGGATGACATGGCGCAGGAATTGATTGATATGGGCAAACGCATGCCAATCGTGCTGGTCAATGGCAATATTGCCAAAGGTGGGTTCCACCGGGTGTACACGGATGAAGGGGCAGGGGCGGCCCTTGCAGCTGAGCATTTGCTTGAACTGGGGCATCGCGATATCGCCTTTGTCGGCGGGCTAAAAGAGTTATCCACCACCATGGTCAAGGTCAGAGCTGTGCAGAAGAAACTTCGGGAGCATGGGCTCGAAATACCGAAAGAACGGCAGCTGCTCGGAAGCTTCTCCATCGACGATGGCAAACGGGAAATGTCCAAACTGCTGGATCGGGACAATCCGCCAACTGCGGTCATATGTGTGAATGACAACACGGCCATTGGTGCGATCAAGTCAACGATTGAGCATGGGCTCTCGATTCCGAAGGATATATCCATTGTGGGTTTTGATGATACACCTCTCGCCAGTGCCGTTATACCGGAACTGACAACCGTATCCCAGAACACATACCAGCTTGGCAAACAGGCTGTGGACGTGCTGCATGAGCTGATTAACCAAGGCAAACCGAAGAAGCAGATTATTCTGCAACCGGAGCTGATTGTGCGTCAAAGTACAGGACCTGCTGCAAGATAAAGGGCCTGTAATTGGAAAAGAAAGCGTTGACATTTCCTCGAAGGGTGAAATATAATGAGTGCGTGAATGAAACCCCTTTCATAAAGTGGAACGGGTTTTATGTTTCAGCTTAATGAAACCCATTTCATGAAACGGGTTTCAGTGTGGTCATCCATTCATTAGTTCAAGGGGGCGTAACGTATGAGAAGAAGTTTAAAGGTCATTTCGTTATTGATGCTGGTCATGGTAATGGGTCTGACAGCCTGCAGCAGCGGGAGTAAAAGTGGTTCCTCCGGCGAGTCCGGTGGCAAGGTTGATTTGAGCATGACGATCTGGGGCTCGGAGGATGAGAAGAAAATTTATCAGGAGCGACTCGACATCGTGAAGCAGACGTATCCCGATATTAATGTGAAACTCAACGTGGTTGCAGGAGATTATGACCAGAAGGTACAGACCATGATCGCCGGAGGAACAGCACCGGACATCATGATGATTGCCGAGAACTATCAGGCCTACGCCTCCAAGAATCAGATTATACCGCTGGATGACATGATTAAGGCGAACAATGTGAACATGTCTGAGCGATATTCCGATGATATTGCGAACCTGATGAAGTATGATGGCAAGCAATTCGGGTTGCCGGATCGGGCAGGCGCAATGGTCCTCTTTTATAACAAAGATCTGTTTGACAAAGCCGGGGTGGAATACCCAACCAAAGATTGGACGCAGGACGATCTGATGGCGGCTGCTCAGAAGCTGACGGTGAAGGAGAACGGCAAAACGACTCAATGGGGCTACTACCCGGGTAGCTGGTGGCCACAATGGATGCAACTGATCTACCAGAATGGTGGCTCGATATTCGATGAGAGCGGTAAACCGACATTCAATACAGAGCCTGTGCGTAAAGCATTGCAATTCATGAATGATCTGACCTTCACCCACGGTGCAGGACCAACGCCAACCGAGATTGCAGACATGGGAAATATCGGAGCCGATCCGCTGTTTGCGCAAGGCAAGATCGCTATGGAAACAACCGGTTTCTGGAACATTGGTTCGCTTGCTAAGGTCGAAGGCATCAACTGGGATATCTCTCCGGTATGGGGCGAAACGAACGCATTCTTTAACGGTTTAACGATTACCAACGCTTCCAAACACAAGGAAGAGGCATTCAAAGTGATTGAAGCAATGACGACACCAGAAGCGCAGATGCCAATGGTCAAAGCCGGTCAGGATGCTCCCGCAACCAAAGCAGGTCTGTCCAGTGATGAATTCCTGAATGCCGAATATGGCGGCAAGAAAATCAACATGGCTGCGTTCAGTGAATCGACAATCTACGCAGAACCGTTCAACCCGCAATGGAATGAAATGATGAAGCTGATTAACGACAAGCTGGGTGTGTACTTCAACAACAAAGCTTCGCTTGATGATACCGTAACTGAAATCCAGAGTGGACTGGAAAGACTCTACAAATAGAGGTTGTTCAAATAGCATCGACAGGAGGACAGGTGGAATTCGGCATGATTGCGGGTTCCATCTGCTCTCTGCGTCATGGGAGGGCTTAACGTGAGAAAAAAGGACGGGAAATGGTTCTACATCTTCATCTCGCCTTGGCTGATCGGGTTCCTGGGGCTGACCTTGGGTCCGATCCTGTTTTCCATCTATATGAGCTTCACGAATTGGGATCTGTTCCAGTCCCCTGAATTCATCGGTATCGACAATTACAAAACGTTGCTGACCGATGATCCGATCTTCTGGAAATCCGTCGGCAATACCTTCTTCTATGCGCTGATATCCATTCCACTGGGCATGTCAATTTCGCTCTGGATTGCATATTACCTGAATAAGAAGATCAAAGGAATTACCTTCTTCCGGATTCTGTTCTACCTGCCTTCCGTCGTTCCAGTGGTTGCAAGTTCATTGCTCTTCATTCACTTGCTTGCACCGACGGAAGGATTGATCAACCAAGCACTCGCGATCTTTGGTATTGAGGGTCCTGCCTGGCTTCTTGATCCCAACTGGGTTAAGCCTGCATTGATTCTCATGTCCTTATGGGGTGTAGGTGGCGGCGTGGTATTGCTGCTTGCAGGGATGAAAGGCATTCCGCAGGAACTGTACGAGGCCGCAGCCATCGATGGTGCGAAAAGTACACAATCGTTCTTCCATATTACATTCCCGATGCTGACTCCCGTCATTTTCTTCAATCTCGTGACCGGTATGATCGGAGCGCTCCAGACCTTCGCGCAGGTCTTCATCGTCACTGCCGGCGGACCTGATAATTCAAGTCAGATGGTCGTTCCTTACTTGTTCCAGAATGCATTCCAGTTCTACAAAATGGGATATGCATCGGCGATTGCCTGGGTACTATTCATCATCATCATGGCGTTGACACTGGTTGTATTCCGTTCATCGGCGCTATGGGTGCACTACGAGGAGGGAAAAGCCAATGAGTAATCCATCGACTGTGGAGAAGACGATATCCTATATTTTTCTGATTCTGGTCGGGGTGCTGCTTGCTTCGCCTTTCCTGTACATGATCTCCATTGCACTGGCCAGTGACGCAACAACCGTCAAATCAGCTTTTACCTTCGTTCCAATGGAGTTCCAGTGGTCGAACTTTTATACGATTTTCACGAATAACAATCTCGGAACATATCTCAAAAACTCCGTCATCATTACCATCTTTACAATTGTTGGATCGGTATTGTCAGCTTCAATCGTGTCTTACGGCTTTGCCCGAATCAAGGCGAAAGGCAGTCGTTTCCTGTTTATCGTGTTGCTCAGTACGATGATGATTCCGGGTGAGGTGACGATGGTACCGCAGTTCATCATCTTCCGTCATCTGGACTGGATTAATACATTCTACCCGCTGATCGTACCGAGCTTCTTCGCCGGAGCGTTCAACGTATTCCTGATTCGGCAGTTCGTCATGAGTATCCCCAAATCACTGGATGAAGCCGCCATGATTGACGGTATGGGACACCCGGGAATCTACTGGAAGATTATCATGCCACTGACTTATCCGATTCTGGCCGCTATTGCCATTTTCTCGTTTTCCTATAACTGGGGGAACTTCATGGGGTCGCTCATCTATATCAATGATCCGGAGAAAATGCCGCTGGCACTTGGTGTGCAGCTGTTGACTACAGTAGGTGGCGGACAGATGCCGCCATGGAACCTCGTGATGATTGCTTCCCTGTTCCTCACCATTCCGATGGTACTGGTATATCTGTTCGGACAACGTTATGTCTATGAAGCGAACATTAGCGGCGGAAGCAGCGGAATCAAGTAACAGAAGGTGTGTAGCGTGTATGTATTGAACCTGTTGTTCAAGGCCAATGAAGTCATTAACGTACATGGAGAAAGGATTGTTTAGCCCATGGCGCATAAAGAACAACGCAGCAGGAGCAAACGGAGTTACATTCTCATGGGTGTGGCCCTGGTTGCCCTGCTGGCAGGAGGAGGAATTGTTATCAATCATTTTGCCAATGAATCATCCAAAACACTTGAGTTCCAAGGGGAGCCTGTACGTCTGAAGCTGGATCAGTCCTACGATCATTTTGAAGGCTGGGGCACGTCACTTGCCTGGTGGGCCAACGATCTTGGCTTATGGAAGGATCAGGCGAAGGTTAGTGAAGTGATGGATCTGGTCTTTGACCCGGAGAAAGGATTAGGTCTGAACATCGTTCGTTACAATATTGGCGGTGAGGAAAATCCGGAGATGAAGGCCCTTCGTCCCGGTGGGGATGTACCTGGCTTTCAGCCTGAACCTGGAGAGTGGGATTGGAATGCCGATGCAGGCCAGCGTGCTGTATTACAGGGCTCGATAGAGCGCGGCGTGAACATTGCCGAAGCTTTCTCCAATTCACCACCCTACTGGATGACGATTAGTGGATCGGTCACTGGAGCCGTAGATGGCGGTAATAACCTGCGTGACGACCAGTATGATGCGTTTGCCGATTATCTGACCGAAGTTGTGAAGCATTATCGGGACGAGTGGGGGATCACTTTCCGTACACTGAATCCGCTTAATGAACCTTCCTCCGACTGGTGGAAGAAAGGCAACATGCAGGAAGGCAGTCATTTTACCAATGAGAAACAAGCCGAGATTATCAAGAAAGTCGCTGCATCGTTGAAGAGCAAAGGACTGGATGGAACCGTCATTAGTGCCGCAGATGATAACAGCATTGATGAGACGGTGTTCAATTTCAATCTCTACGATCAGGACACACTGGACGTAATCCAGCAGATCAATACCCATTCCTATAATGGCAGCAAAATGGAAGAGCTGCGCACGTTGGCAGAACGCCATGGCAAGAAGCTGTGGATGTCCGAGTACGGAACAGGCGGTAGCGAGCCACACAGTCATGAGGATATGACCTCGGTCCAAGAGTTGGCGGAGCGCATCATGTTTGATTTAAAAATCATGCAGCCATCCGCCTGGGTATATTGGCAGGCCGTTGAAGATGAAGGCGCCAATAATAACTGGGGCTTCATTCACGCCAATTTTAACGGAGAAGAGCAGTATGAGATGACCAAACAGTATTATGGCATGGCCCAGTTTACGAAGTTTATTCGTCCTGGCGCTACGATTATTCCAACGGATGATGGTCGCACGTTGGCTGCCTATGACGCGGAACGTCAACGACTGGTGCTGGTGATTCGTAATGAATTGTCGGCTGGAACAACGGCGTTTGAACTGGAAGGGTATACGTACGGAAAATCATCCACCGCGCAGGTGTATCAGACTTCACCAGAGCGAAATATGGAGCAGCTTGAAGACATTCCGGTGTATGCCAACGGACTTGAAGTGCCTACGGCAGACAATTCCATTACAACAGTTGTACTGGAAGGCGTAACGTTGCAGAAGAACTGATGATTAAGGAATATGAATTCAACTACAGATTTACACAGAAACGGAGAGGACAGAAAAAACCTGAAAAAGCGAAGCGTTCGCCTTTATCCCCGGATTTTCCCTTTGAGAAAAGGGAATCAAAAAAATCTGGGGATAACAGCGATTGGAAGGTTATTCTGTCATCGAAGTGTCAGTGTAAATATTCATCAGTTGAACTTATATTTTTAAAAGAGTTATAGGACATATGAAACTATATAAATTGAATTAAACATTTACACCAAACGGAGAGGACAGAAAAAACCTGAAGAAGCGAAGCGCTCGCCTACAAGCTTTCTGCAAGAAAGCTACATCGGAAGCATACGCTATCCCCGGATTTTCCCCTTTGAGAAAAGAAAATCAAAAAATCTGGGGATAACAGCGATCGGAAGGTTATTCTGTCATCGAAGTGCGCAGTGTAAATAAGCTTTAGTTCAATTTATATAAATACAGAGAAGGAGGGGATATCTTTGACAGAGAAAGCATCCCTTTTGCTGCAGGAACAGGAGAAGAACATCGCCAGGGCTGAGAATGGTGTTCAATCCGAATTAACGTACGATGCACGCAGTTTTTTCCTGAACGGAGAGCGTGTATTTCTGAACAGTGCCACGATCCATTATTTCCGTATGCCGAAGGAGGAATGGCGTGAGGTTCTGCTGAAGGCGAAGTTGGCAGGCATGAACTGCATCGACACCTACTTTGCGTGGAACGTGCATGAACCGGAAGAAGGACAGTGGTCCTTTGAAGGGGACAACGATTGTGGGGCTTTTCTGGATCTGTGCGCAGAACTGGGCATGTGGGTCATCGCACGTCCGGGTCCGTTTATCTGTGCAGAATGGGATTTTGGCGGTTTTCCATATTGGCTTGGTACGAAGGAAGGCGTGAAGTTCCGGGAGAATAATGAGACGTATCTGCACTATGTGAACCTGTACTTTGACCGGATTGTGCCGATCATTCGGGAGCGTCAGTTATCTGCCGGGGGCACGGTCATTCTCGTTCAGGTGGAGAATGAGTATGGGTACCTGATGGATGACGCCGCGGCAAGTGACCATATGAATACGCTGAGGGATGGATTGTTGCAACGTGGCATTGACGCTACGCTGATTACTTGCGTTGGCGGGGCGGAAGGCACGATTGAAGGGGCTAATTTCTGGTCGGGTGCTGACGGGCATTATGAGAAACTTCGAGCCAAACAGCCGGACACCCCGAAGATGGTCACGGAATTCTGGACCGGATGGTTCGAGAACTGGGGAGGGCCTTCGGCTATTCAGAAGACGGCGCCTTTGCTGGAGAGACGCATCATGGAGATTCTGCGTGCCGGGTATACCGGAATCAGCCATTACATGTTCTACGGCGGCACAAATTTTGGTGGATATGGCGGCAGAACGATGGGTAGCAGTGACATCTTCATGATTACGTCTTATGACTATGATGCACCGCTAAACGAATATGGACGGGTGACACCGAAATATGCGGTAACCAAGAATCTGTCTTACTTCGTCCATGCTTTTGGGGCACTTCTGATGGAAACAGAGGAAATTCCAGAAGAACAGATCGTTGTACGTCATCCTGAAGGCATATCTGTACGAGGCAGACAGGCAGACAACCAGAAAATGTGGTTCCTAGAGAGTCACAAGGATGAACGCGAGACGATGCACATTACGCTTGAAGAAGGGCGTACTCTTCCCGTATCGCTGAATCCGGGCCAGATTGTTCCATTGCTGGATCGAGTACAGATTGCTGAACACGTATACCTGACTGCGGGTACGATGATAACGGGCAATGAAATGATCAATGGAGAATTGAATCTGTTCATCGTGGCCCCAGCAGGGCAGCGTTCCATAGTTGAACTGGAAGCCGTGGACTTGAACGTCATGGACAGTTCGGTGCAAGTGCTGGTCGAGCATGATTCATCAAGGAATGTACACCGCTTCGACCTGTTCCATTTCCAAGAGCCGGGAATGATCCAACTGGAAGCAAACGGCACACCGATCCGTTTCGTCATTCTGGATCAAGAGATGATGAATCGAACATGGCGATTGGAAGCAACGGATCAGAAGGGACTACGTTATGTGATCGGTTTCGATGACGTGGACGTGATGTCATCTGGTCAGGTCAAGGGCATGATCACGGATCCGGATCGCACGATTACGCTGCTTGGTGACTGGACAGATGGAGAACGGACATTAACAGGTCACGAATTCTTTGCCAGCGAGGAGTCTATTGCAGGTATGCAGAAGCAGCTTCCGTGGAGATCACCGAGTGCGCCGACGTTATCTGCTTCGCCTGAGCTGTCTCGTATTACGTTAACTGCGAAGCAACGCTCGGCGAGTGGACAACCGGAAGACTTTTCCCGGTATGGACAAGATTATGGTTATCTATTGTACGAATGCGATTTCGAGAGTGCAACCGAAGGAATCACCAGTCTCATTTTGCCTGATATTCAGGATACCGCCAGGATTATTGTCAATGGAGTACAACAGGTACTGGTTCGTCAGGTAGGTGCCGCAGGAGTTCAGTTACAAGTAGCCCAAGGGAAGAACACACTTCAGATTCTGGTGCAGCATATGGGCAGATTGAACTTCTCTCCGTATTTGGGTGAGAGTAAAGGTCTGGCTGGTGCTGTGTATCTGGATGGCAAGGTTCAGGATATTCGTCGGGATTGGCATACGGAAAGTGGACTTGTGCATCTGGATGAGGTGAACTCTCTCCAAGGATCGCCACTTCTGAGCAGAAGCTTTACGCTGGATCGTATGGATCGGGCGATTCTGGTAGGTGCCTTGAGTAAAGGCCTCCGTATCAATGGCATCGAAGTTCCGATGGAAGGATATCAGGATTGGTTTGCTTTCCAGACGCTAGACATTTCCTTGTATATCAAGCCTGGAGAGACGAATACACTGGAAATGCCGTATAGCCGTTCCTCACTGAATCGACTGGAACTGATTACGTATCCGAGTCAGGGAGAACTGAAGGATTGGCGTATGGCAGGAACGGACGCCTTACTCCCGGAACATTGGGAGAGCACCGAGACAGGGCAAGAACTGGCTCAACGTAGCGTACAGGGGTCAATCCTGCGTACGGCACAGCCCGATGTCGCCAAAAGTGGCAATTGGAATGCCAACCCGGTGGCCGATACCTCAGACGGTGGAGGCTCACGTGCTGCGGTGAGCGAGAAGTCTCAACCCACATCTAATGCTTTTCAAGCACAAGGCTCGCATGGTCATCCTGTCTGGTACCGCTGGCATTTCACCAAGCCTGTATTATCCGAGCATCATAAGGTGAACTTGATGCTTCGCCTGACTGGTATGAGCAAAGGAACCATTCACCTGAATGGACATCATCTGGGCCGTTACTGGCAGATTGGTCCGCAAGAGGATTACAAGATTCCAGTAGCATGGCTACAGGAAGAGAATGAATTACTTTTGTTCGATGAAGAAGGTAGAACACCAACACGTATACGTTTCCTGCTGGATGCATTATCCTGTTATCCGTGGGTTATGGTGGAGTAGTTCATGTATGAGTCGGTAGCTGTCTTACCAATATCCAACTATGGTTCGGAACGATAATTGAACCGGGAGAGTTCAAGTTGGAGCATTTTTTTGAAGAAATGGATTAGGACTAGAAATCAGCATCACATACCGCATAAGTTTACCTTTTATCGCAGCCATAACACCTCATTTTCTTAGCCAAATTGACCTGGGTTTGTGAGTCATCTGATTCAGTCCTTTGAATGAATTAGGCTAAGGGAATGGGGAAACTATGGTCATCAGGTTTTTACAATAAGCATAGGGAACATTTGTAGCAACATTTTTTGTAACCGTTTACATATAAGGTGGTTGTTCATCCATGATCTGTGAAGGGAGTGATGCTTCATGTAATTGGAATTTGAACAGGTAGTCGTAAGGTGTGCTTATAGAGGGATGACTCCAAGATAACGTTTAAATCGGCTGTAAGGTATGTTAAGTCTAATTCATTATTCCTTTCAATCCTGGATAAGGAGATGACCTGATGTTAACGAAGAGGAAAGACAGAGCAAGAGGACTCAGCGGTTTCAAGGCCGGAATGATCCTGCTGCTTGGAACATTGCTTCTATTAACCGTGGTATTCCCCAATACAGCCAGAGCAGCGACAAGTGTCTATACGATATCCGCCTTCACGAACACAAGTGAGTCCAATATGTATATCTATGAATCCTATAATGCGACACACTATGGTTTGCTAAAAGGGCCAACCTATACACCTCCGGCCAATCTGATCCGCGATCCAAGCATCATGAAGCACACAGATGGTCTATATTACGTCGTCTACACCACGAACTGGTCGGGTAACACCATCGGCATCGCCTCCAGCCCGGATAAGGTAAACTGGACATTTGTTCGTAACATTACATTATCCACACCTGCCACAATCGCACACACCTGGGCACCGGAATGGTTCAAAGACAGCAACGGCAGTCTGAACGTTATCGTGTCCCTCTCACCAGGCAACTATGAGAATTTCAAACCTTATGTCATTACCGCTTCAGGCAGCAATCTAACATCTACCTCATGGTCTGCACCTACTGAACTGGCAGGCATTGCTCCCAATTATATCGACACTTTTATTGTGAGGACAGGCTCAACCTATCATGCGTTTACCAAGAATGAGACCACCAAGTACATCGAATATGCGACATCCACTTCGCTAAAGGGTCCTTATACCTTCAAAGGTACAGGGGATTGGGCAGGTTGGGGATCCTGGGTAGAAGGTCCGGCGCTTGTTCAGCTGGATAATGGTTCATGGCGAATCTACTTTGACGGCTATGCGACACAAAAATATTATTACAGCGACTCTGCTGATAACTTCCAGACCTGGGGTGCCAAACAAGAGATTGCGGGTCTTACCGGACTGGTCCGGCATATGACCGTATTGAAAGAGTCCGGACAGCCGGGTGATATCCGCAAGTTGGAGTCATTCAATGTGCCGGGTAGCTTCATTCGTCACTACAACTATCAGGCACGGATCGATGCCAGTGTTAGTCCGGCGGAGGATGCACAATTCCGTATCGTTCCAGGGCTGTCGAATGCAACAGGAATTTCGTTTGAGTCCATGAATTACCCGGGTTATTTCCTGCGCAATACTAATGGCAACATCACACTCGTAAAAAATGACGGCAGCGCTACGTTCCGAAATGACGCCACGTTCAAACGTGTCAATGGACTTGCTAACACCAGTTGGACATCGTATGCCTCGTTTAGTAACCCAAACCTGTATCTGAGACATTACAACAATGTGCTGAAATTGGAGGCTGTCGTTACTGCACTTGATAAGTCAGACGCGACCTTCCGAGAGGTTGCACAATAATGGGTGTTCGTGTTCCGGAAAATACAAATATAAATTTACACGACAACGGAGAGGTCAGAAATAACTTGAAGAAGCGAAGCGTGCGCCTTTATCCCCGGATTTTCCCCTTTTAGAGAATAATTAAAAAAATCTGGGGATAACAGCGATCAGAAAGTTGTTCTGACATCGGAGTGCAAGTGTAAAATCACAAGGAGTGAAGCGGATGAAGTGGTTAAAACGAATGAGCTCGCTGCTGCTGGCAGGAAGTCTGCTAACAGGCAGCTTGGGTCTAGGCACAGAGGTATCTGCTGCAGGAGCATACACGGCTGTTGCCGATCCATCGAAGCAATATCAGACTATGGAAGGATGGGGAACATCCCTCGCGTGGTGGGGCAAAGTGGTTGGAGAATATTCCAATCGGGATGAGTATGTGGAGAAAATGTTCAACGCGAATACCGGACTGGGGCTGAACATCCTGCGGTACAACATTGGAGGCGGAGATAATCCCTCATCCAATGTCCTTGAATATCGCAAAGCCGTTCCTGGGTACCAGCCTTCTCCAGGCGTGTATGATTGGAATGCAGATGCAAACCAACGATATATGCTGCAGGCTGCCAAAGCGCAAGGCGTGAATATCATCGAAGCTTTTGCGAATTCCGCACCTTACTGGATGACGATCAGTGGCAATGTGTCCGGTTCGGCCAATGGTGGGAATAACCTCAAGCCCGATTACTACGATGATTTTGCCGATTATTTAACCGAGGTTGTGAAGCATTTTCGAGATAACTGGGGGATCACATTTGATAGTGTAACTCCGTTGAATGAACCGATCTCGACGTGGTGGAAGCAGGGCAATGATCAGGAGGGCATGCACTTTGACCGGGCGGATCAGAACACCATTCTGAGTCAGGTACAAGCTTCGTTGAATGCGAAGGGGCTGTCCACGAAGCTGAGCGCACCGGAAGAATACAGTATTGATGATACCAATGTGTCGTTTAACAGCTACAGCAATGCGGTTAAATCAGCGATTACTCAGATCAACACCCATACGTATGGCGGGAGCAATCGTACTGCTTTGCGCAACACAGCGACGTCTGCGGGCAAACATCTGTGGACCTCGGAATATGGGGATGGGGATGCAAGTGGACTTACGATGTCACGTACCATCCTCAAGGATATTCGCAATATGGGCGCAAGTGGATGGGTGTATTGGCAAGCCGTGGATAGTGCAGAAGGATGGGGATTCTTCAAGAACGTGTTGAACAATACGCAGACGTCCAGTTACACCGTGAACCAAAAATATTATGTCATGGGCAACTACAGCAAGTTTATTCGTCCTGGATACAAGATTATCGGTATGAGTGATGCCAATACCCTTGCAGCCTATGATGCAGCTTCTGGCAAAGTTGTACTGGTTACAACCAATTCGGAATCGACGGATACAACGGTAACCTATGATCTGAGTCGATTTACGAACACAGGCACGTCTGCTCAGGGATATCGGACCTCTTCGACGGAGAAGTTGCAGCAACTGACCAATATTTCCGTGCAAAATAAAACCTTTACCGCTACAGCCAAAGCCAACTCGGTTACAACTTACGTCATTTCAGGTGCAACCTACAATGGTAGCACGGGGTATGAAGCCGGGGCCATCTACAAATTAATCAACCGCAACAGTGGACTTGCACTTGATGTTAACGGTGCTTCTTCTACGGGTGGGGCAACGATCATTCAGTGGAATGATAATGGAGCAGCCAACCAGCAGTGGAAGCTGGAGTCGGCAGGTAACGGATATTACAACATCCGCAATGTAGGCAGTGGGCTTTTGTTAGACGTGAATTCGAGTTCCACACAAGGCGGAGCCGCTCTGATTCAGTGGCAGGATAACGGGGGCAACAATCAGCAATGGCTGCCCATTGATGTGGGAGGATATGTGGTACTTGCGAATCGTAATAGCGGCCTGACGGTGGATATCAATCAAGGGTCCCTGACCGCGGGTGCCTCCACCATTCAGTGGGCCGACAATGGCGGAGCCAATCAGCAATGGAGACTCGTCAAAGTGAATTAGGCTTGTGGACATGAAATAACGTTCTTATGTATCCTTCTTTCTTGGAGGTGCAGTGTTCTAAGTAACACTGCATCCTCTAGGAAAGTGGCTATTTTATACATATAATGTTCATCCATCTGGCGTGTACTTAACGAAAACGGGATAGGCTGAATCTGCTAATATCCTGATCCGTGTGCCCTGTTTGCACCAAATCGGACAGAATTTGCCCAATAGCACTTGCGAACTTGAAGCCATGACCGGAGAAACCGCCTGCGAGCCACACACGTTCATGGGCAGGGTGTCGGTCGATAATAAAATCTTCATCCGAAGTGAATTCATACTTGCACACACTGCCACGCTTCAACTCTCCAGCTGCTTGCGGCATATGAAGCTCAAGCAATCTTCGAAGATCACCCTCATCGGACTCTTCCGTACCAAAAGCAGCCATTGTACTTCCAGGTGTCCACACCTGACCTGTATCATGACGCCCCATCTTCAGTCCTGATCCGCCAATGCTCGGGAATCCATAATATGTACCTTCTTTTCCTGCCAATGTGAATCCGGGGAAATGTGTCTCACCATACAAAGCCTCTGGTACATCAAACCATCCAACCGTCTTGCGTACGGCCTGAATCGGGAGATCCACGAAGGGCTTCAACGTCTGGAACCAGGCACCAGCGCTCAGGATGATGTGATTCGCATGGTATGTCTCACCACTCGAAGTCTGAACTGCAACGGAATGTGATCCGCATTCAATATGCTCCACACGAGTGTGAGTTAACAAGGTTGCACCATGAGACTCGGCTGCTTTGCGAAAGGCACGAATACAGGGTTCACTATATAAATAACCTGCATCAGGCTCATACATGCCCTCGTAATGTTCAGGTACAGTAATCCCTGGCCAGCGTTTCATCACCTCGGCTGCATGCAATGTTTCATAACGAATGCCTGCATCATCTGCATGGCTCAATCGGTCGTGGAAGGAATGAATCTCCGGATCGACCACATTCAATACACCGGAAGGAACAAACAGTTGGTCCCCAGTCGTTTCCTCCAGCTCATGCCATAACTTCTGCGCAAGCAATGCCATAGCGATATAGTCAGGCCCGCCACTATACACATGGCGCATCAGTCTTGTATCTCCGTGATGACTTCCTTCCGTATGCGGAGGATCAAAGGCATCCAATAGTAAAGTTTTGCATCCACTGCGAGATAGATAATATCCTGCACTCATGCCCATGGAACCGGCTCCAACGATAATAACGTCATATGATGATGTGATGATAGCACGTC
The DNA here is from genome assembly GCF_052115745.1 of Paenibacillus sp. 2KB_22. Lineage (NCBI taxonomy): Bacteria > Bacillati > Bacillota > Bacilli > Caryophanales > Paenibacillaceae > Paenibacillus > Paenibacillus sp. 2KB_22. The sequence goes on along the minus strand of NZ_JBFRHG010000002.1, from coordinate 1,527,777 downwards.
CTCTCCGTATGTATCCTTTTCTACAGCAATGCCTTAATAGAATATATTAATCGTAAAAGCTCGATGGTGGCAAGTGTAGTAAAATGGACTTCTATAATACATGTTGCAAAGGAGACCAGACATGAATGAACAATTTACATTTGATCTATTTCCATTAATTCATACAGAACGATTCATCCTCCGGTCGGCAGAGGCTAGGGACAACCATGATCTGCTCGCGTTATATTCGGATGAAGCTGTGGTTCAATATATGCCATTCACTCCCTTTGAATCCGTGGAGGATGCACAGGGTGAGATGAACTGGTATATGAAGATCTTTAAGGAACACACGGGTTTACGCTGGATGATTGAAGACCGTGAAACTCGTAAAGTGATCGGAACCTGTGGGTTCCTGAACTATGAAGATGTACATAACCGTGCTGAGATCGGATACGACTTGCGTTCGGCTTCCTGGGGCCGCGGAGTCATGACGGAAGTGGCTCATGCTGTGCTGCATTTTGGATTCATGAGCTTGCAGCTCAATAAGATCGAAGCGAAGGTCGAACCGGAGAACGAGGCGTCAATTCGCCTGTTACACAAGCTAGGTTTTCAGAAGGAAGGCGTACTTCGACAGCATGAGTTCGAGAAAGGCAGATATATTGACCTTGCGGTGTTCTCCAAGTTACGAAGCGAAATATAGGCAAACTTCATCTCATTTCCAGGTCGTGAACCTTGTCCCCTCGAATTCGTCCGTGCTATATTGGAGAGATGTGAGGAGATGAGGATATGAAGCTGGTGTCCTGGAATGTGAATGGCTTAAGGGCATGTGTGACCAAAGGATTCATGGATTATTATCAGGAGAGTCAGGCGGATATTTTCTGCCTTCAGGAGACCAAATTACAAGCTGGACAGATTGAGATGGACCTGGGGGAAGACGTTTATCAATATTGGAATTATGCGATCAAAAAAGGATATTCCGGTACAGCTGTATTTAGCCGAATCAAGCCTATATCCGTTCGTTACGGGATGGAGGAGGACAGCGAGCCGGAAGGGCGGATGATTACGCTGGAGTACGATGAGTTTTATCTGGTGAACGTGTATACACCAAATGCCAAGCGGGATCTCACCCGGCTGCCCTACCGTCTGGAATGGGAGGACCGATTCCGGGGTTATATTCTGCAACTGGAGCAGATCAAGCCGGTTATCATCTGTGGTGACCTGAATGTGGCTCATCAGGAGATCGATCTGAAGAATCCGAAGCCCAATCTGGGCAATTCCGGCTTTACCCTTGAGGAGCGTGGCAAGATGACCGATTTGCTTGCTTCCGGTTATGTGGACAGCTTCCGCCATCTGTATCCGGATCGTACGGATGTGTACAGCTGGTGGTCTTATATGCCGAAAGTCAGAGAACGGAACGTGGGCTGGCGGATTGATTATTTTCTCGTATCCAATCAATTGGCACCTAGGGTGGCGGATGCACATATCGACTGCCATGTGATGGGCAGTGATCATTGCCCGGTGGGTCTTACATTGCAACTATAGGTAAGGATCAGCGTGAGATGGATTGTGGTATTAAGCTTAGAATACAAGTATAGATGAACTGCAAGTTTCCTGAATGGGAGATTTGCAGTTTTTTTGCGTCACAGGTAGGGGAATGAGACTGGACTTTAGTTGGGGAAAGGACTGGACTCGGGATTGTTTCAATCCCGCTATTTCTTGGGTACGATTGAAGCATACATATACAGATGAACCTTGGGGATAAGGGGTAGAGAAGATGAAGAAGGGGTTACGGAGAGGGTTGAAGGTGCTGGGAGGCATGATGTTTGCCACAGGACTTTTGCTGCTGGCAGGTACAGCGTATGAAGCGTATCAATCCACGCAGGATATGAAGTCCTATCCCCCGCCAGGCAAGTATTATGAAGTGAGTGGTCGCAACATGCATCTCTACACCGCTGGCAAAGGAGAAGCTACGGTGGTTTTTGCCTCAGGCTGGGGTACACCCAATCCGTACGTGGATTTCAGTCCGCTGTATGACAAGTTGAAATCAAAGGTGAAAATTGCGGTATACGATCGGTTTGGGTACGGATACAGCGACTATACGGATGAACCCCGTGATGTCGATACGATCTCGGAAGAGATCCACCAATTGCTGCGAACATCCGGGCAACGTCCACCTTACATCATGGTAGGTCACTCTCTGGGTTCGCTGGAGACACTCCGGTTTGCGCAAAGGTATCCTGATGAGGTGGCTGGCATGGTCATGATCGATGGAGGCAGTCCTGAATATTACAGTACGGTGGAGATGGATACGCCCGAATGGTATTTTGCTTCAGCTCGATTCCTGGTGAAAACAGGCGTAGCGCGTGCACTGCTTCATTCGGATCGGATGATGGCAACGCTGGTCATTGACCCGAAGTTGGTTTCTACGCCAATGAAAAAAGCCGCCACTATCTCTACATTGAAGCATGCTTACAATGATAATGTAATGGATGAGATGCGTCACTCCAAGATCAATGCATCACGTGTGCTGGAGAACAAAAAGCAGTTTTCTTTTCCTCTGACAATCCTGACAGCAGGATCAGATCAACCAAGTGAGGGGAGTCGGGCATGGCAAGCAGATCAAGCAAAATTTGCTTCATGGTCAAAACAAGGAAACCAGCAACTTGTTCCTGACGCCGAGCATTATATTCATAACAGTCAGCCGGATATTGTTGCTGCCGAAATCATGAAATTAGTGCCAACGTCGAGTGACCTATGAGTAAGATGATCCCACAAACACATGATGAACAGGATGAGGAGGAGGGATGGATGAAAAAGTTTAGAGTGATCACCCGATTCCTGTCCATACTGGTAGCCAGCTGTCTATTGTCTTTAAGTGTATTATCTGTATCTGTGATATGGGTCAAGAATAACGTTCATGCGGTGCCTGTAATCCAGTCGTTTGAGCGTGATTAGCACATAAAGCGAACAAGAAGGAGTGGTATCGGATGGTGAAGAGGAGGAGTTATGTATTGGCCTGTGTGGCACTGGCGATGATGGTGGCCTTGAGTGCCTGCAGCAGCGCAGCAGACGAACCGACAGGTGAAACGGAGAAGGTGGACACCGAAGTTTCCTCCGGAACGGGTGAACAAGCGACTAATGAAGGTGCAAGTGAAGCAACAACAAGTGGAGTGACCGAAACGGAGGGTACAACTGCGCCAGCCGAATCGGATTCAGATAGCGGTGAGGAGGCCGCTGCTGGAACGAATGAATTGCCGGAGAACTTGCCAAGTGATTTCCCGTTGCCGGAAGATGCAACGATTCGTTTAGCCAATTCCGGTGAGAATGAAGGCAAGCAATCGGCCATGGTGATTTTCTCCACAGAACAAGATATGAAAACCGTATCCGAGCTGTATAAAGAGTACTTCAATGCCAAAAAGTTGACGGATGCGGGTCAGACGATCGATGACAAAAATATTATTATTCAGGGAACTGACCCGGATACGCAGGATGTCTGGTCCTTGATTGGAGGAACATTGGCTGGGCAGGAAGGCGTGATTGAACTGACGTTGACCTGGACAGAATCATAAGCACCAGATAAGGGCTATTGTTGATTCCTGCTTTCTTCCTTCCTAAAATAATGAATGAACGCCATAATACCTTGCATGCGGAGCCGCATTATTGCTGCACCGCTGCAAGGTATTTTTATTTCGAACTGGAAACCTGACAGGTTACATGGTATGTTATATCTTTATAATAGAGTAATAGACAACTATAGAAGAAGACAGGAGAGGATTGAACATGATTAGAGTGGGTATTGTTGGTTACGGTAACTTGGGTAAAGGTGTAGAAAAAGCCATTTCCCAGAATGAGGATCTTGAACTGATTGCTGTGTTTACACGTCGTAATCCGGAGCAGATGGTCGCTGAAAGTACAGAAGTTCGCTTTGAGCATATCTCTGCAGCGGAGCAATACATAGGCAAGATCGATGTTATGATCCTCTGTGGTGGCTCGGCAACGGACCTTCCGGAGCAGACACCAGCCATCGCCAAGTTGTTCAATACGGTAGACAGCTTCGATACACATGCCAAGATTCCTGAATTCTATAAGGAAGTGAATGCTGCGGCAGAGCAAGGCGGTCATGTAAGTGTCATTTCCACAGGTTGGGACCCAGGCTTGTTCTCGATGAACCGTCTGCTTGCACAGTCCATCCTGCCAGAAGGAAAAGAGTACACGTTCTGGGGCAAAGGTGTGAGCCAAGGTCACTCGGATGCGATTCGTCGAGTTCCAGGTGTTAAAGCGGGCGTACAGTATACTGTTCCTGTTGAAGAGGTTATCAACCGCATTCGTGCAGGGGAAACACCAGAGCTGTCTACACGTGAGAAGCATCTGCGTCAATGTTATGTGGTAGCTGAAGATGGTGCTAATCAGGATGAGATCCGTGAGACGATTGTGTCGATGCCTAACTACTTTGCAGATTACGATACAACGGTAACGTTCATTACCGAAGAAGAACTGAAATCCGAGCATGAAGGCATGCCGCATGGTGGATTTGTAATTCGCAGTGGGGTTACAGGTGCCGGTCAAAAGCAAATTATTGAATTCGGTCTGAAACTCGACAGCAATCCTGAATTTACAGCGAGTGTACTTGTAGCGTATGCCAGAGCCGCACAACGCTTGAGCGTGGAAGGACATAAGGGTGCAAAAACGGTATTTGATATTCCGCTCGGTCACCTGTCCCCGAAATCGGCTGAAGATCTTCGCCGCGACTTGTTATAATTCTGCTTCGTTCCTGTAGTTCGTTTCAATAAAAAAACAGCTCGTCCCTGGATATCCAGGCCGAGCTGTTTTTTTATGTTTTTGCTACACCCAGTGTGAGGGAATGTTGAGATGATCAGGTAACTTGGTATTCACATTACCTTTGGCTGCATTAATCTGCGATTGCGTCAGGAAGATGCCACCTCTCAGGTCTGCACCGCCCAGATCCGTATCCCGCAAGTCTGCACCGATCCAATCAGCATTTCGTATATCTGCATTTTGGAGATTGGCTGCGATCATTAAAGCCCCCCGGAAGCTTGCGCTCCGCAGGTCAGCTCCTTTTAAGTTGGCACCAAAAAAGTCACTTCCGCTACGTTTTTTACTCTTCTTCGACTTCCCTTGTCCATGAGCGGCGGGTGGCACATTCGCGCGTACCATTTCACTGGCCTGAACCAAGAGTTGATTCACCGAGGAGCGATAATGGGTGATGTCCAGACGGAGGAGGGCCGCAGGCTCCAGATTGCTCAAGCGTTCGATCTCCTCATATAACTCACTGAATGCGGAGTGAAGGGATGACGTCTCCGGTCTCATCATCATTTCCTTCATATAACTGAGCAACTCGTGAAGTTGTCGCAAGGCAGGCAGACAATCGAACATCTCCTTTGCAGACTCCGGATGATCACGCCAATCCTTGCCCGCGTAGGTTACTTGGGACAGCTTCTGTCCAGCTCCAAAACAGTCATATACGGTACAGCCTTTGAACCCTTTCTGCCGAAGCTGGGTATGGATACCGCAGCGATTGTCCGTGCGCAGATTGGGACAGGGTGTGCCGCTGGCCTTATCAAAAGCAAAGTCAGATGACTTGCCGTATGGCAAGGCAACACAGCACAGGCCAAAACATTGCTCGCAGTCTGCGCTCAGATGAGGACTCGCAGTGCTGGCAAATGGTTGGTTAGACAATGTAAACACTTCCTTTAATAGTACAAAAAGATGGAATTACGTCAGTACCACTTTACCATTGCCCTGCGATTAGAGCAATTGAAGATAATGAAAAAAGGGCGATTACCCAAATTAGATGGGAACGCCCTTTTTCGTGGAGAATCACGTATTTAAATCAGACTACACCTTGAGCGATCATGGAATCAGCGACCTTGAGGAAACCGGCGATATTTGCTCCGGCTACGAGGTTGCCTTCACAGCCATACTCTTCAGCAGCTTCTACACAGCTGTTGTAGATGTTCTTCATGATGTCATGAAGCTTGGCGTCTACTTCTTCAAATGACCAGGACAACCGCATGCTGTTCTGTGACATTTCAAGAGCAGACACGGCTACACCACCAGCATTAGCCGCTTTGGCTGGACCAAACAATACGCCCGCGCCGTGGAAGACGTCAATTGCAGCCAGGGTGGAAGGCATATTTGCACCTTCGCCAATGGCCTTCACGCCACCTTTGACCAGAAGGGCAGCAGCTTCTTCATCGATCTCATTTTGCGTCGCACATGGAAGAGCGATATCACAAGGAATAGACCAGATTCCTTCACAGCCTTCGGTATATGTAGCATGCGGATGTTCTTTGATGTATTCGCTGATGCGAAGACGATCAACCTCTTTCAGACGTTTCACGGTATCCAGGTTGATGCCTTGTGGATCGTATATATAGCCGCCTGAGTCACTGCATGCCACGACTTTGGCTCCAAGCTCTTGGGCTTTCTGAATAGCATAGATGGATACATTACCAGAGCCAGAGACAACGACTGTGCTGTCTTGGAAGCTGAGGTCTTTGGATTGCAGCATCTCCTTCACGAAGTACACACAGCCGAAGCCAGTGGCTTCCTTGCGTGCCAAGCTTCCTCCGTACAGCAGACCTTTTCCTGTCAAGACGCCTGCTTCATGCCCACCATGGATACGTTTGTATTGGCCGAACATGTAACCGATTTCCCTTGCGCCTACACCAATGTCACCTGCCGGTACATCGGTATCGGAACCGATATATTTGTACAGTTCTGTCATGAAGCTTTGCGTGAAACGCATAACTTCCATATCCGATTTTCCTTTGGGATCGAAGTCAGAACCGCCTTTACCACCGCCAATAGGCAGACCGGTCAACGCATTTTTGAAGATCTGTTCGAAGCCAAGGAACTTGATGATGCCCGAGTATACAGAAGGGTGGAAGCGAAGTCCGCCTTTGTAAGGACCAATGGCACTGTTGAATTGCACCCGGAATCCACGGTTAACCTGAACTTTGCCCTGATCATCTACCCATGGGACACGGAATGTGATTACACGCTCGGGTTCGACCAGCTGTTCCAGCAGACTATGGTTCCGATATTTCGGGTGTGCTTCAATAACAGGAATAAGGGAATCCAGAATTTCTTTGACAGCCTGATGGAACTCATCTTCGTGCGGATTTCTGGCGACAACCGACTCATAGACGGAATGAACATATTCTGCGGCAGTAACTTGAACGGACTCTGTAGTTTCTTTTGTTATCGTGGACACTTTTTCGATGCACTCCTTTATTGTGTTAAAGTCTGTAGATGCTTATTTGCATAAATTGAATAAAAGTTTGTAGTTAAATATACAGTAAAGCAAATAAAAATACGAGATAAAAAACCATAAAATGTTTTTTATGCAGTAATTAAAATGTTCTATGGATCTACCACATGATGTGAAGAATTAAGTTATTAAATGGAAGATATGACCACAAATGATAATAAAAAAGCAAGTTAGACGAATATACTGGATTAAAATATTAGTTTTGGTAAGATGGTAAGAAGGTCTCGTATCCCGGGGCCTTTTAACAATCAGAAGGAGGACAACAAGATGATGAAGAGAAACATGCCAATCAACATGGAGAACAAGGCTTGTATAGGGGGTGAAATCTATTATGAACCATAGGACTTCCCGCCATAATTGCAGAGAGAAGCTGGTGAGCCAGCTATTTACATTCGGTGAAGAGAAAAGAACATTTCTCGACGCCTATTTCGACGTGCGCGATCCAGAGCGAATACAAATGGAAAAACAACTGCTGGCATATACGGAGTATGTGGAAAAACTGCTTCTGGGCCCTGATGAAGATCTGGACTCAGCTGTATTGATCGGCAGTCATATTGATTTCGAATATATCGATTTTCATACGTCAGATTCATTCATGATTGTCATGCCAGAAGATACGGATCCGGATGAAGGTCGCATTTCCTTCCTCTCTCCAGTGGGGAGTCAATTGCTGCTTGGCCGCAAAGGGGAAGTTAGGTCTGTTCATACACCATCAGGTTCCATGAGGATACGCATCACAGGCATTGAACTACGGGGCGAAACCTTGAACGAGTCGGCCTTAGGAGGTGCAGATCATGCACTTTAAAGAGACAGACTTACCAGGGATTGGACGTAAATACTGGTTGCATACCCGTAGTGGTGAGCACTTGGTCATTGTGATTCATAATGACGAAAGGCGTGACCTGTTCCATATGGAGTCAGGGGATACACCTGAAGAGGTGGGCGATATGGTATCTCTTGTCACTCTGGACGATGATGAAGCCCGGGCGGTAGCCGCCATCGTTGGTGGTATGACCTATAAACCGAAGTTTCAAGATGAGCGTGAAGTGATGCTTGAAGGGTTGTTAATCGAATGGCTACGAATTGAACCTCACGCAGCAAGCGTAGGCATGACGATTGGTGAACTGGATATCCGTCAGGCTACGGGCGCTGTTATTCTTGCTGTGGTGACCAAGGATAAGGAGAAGCATTTTAATCCAGGTCCGGATTATGCTTTTACCGCGGGAGCTACAATTGTCGTTGCCGGTGAACGGAATCAGATTAAACACCTCAAACAATTGTTGACTGATGGACGGACTTAGCCTATGGATATGCTCATATTCGAAGTGGGAATTGCCGTTGCGCTGATTACACTTACTGGGCTGATATCTTCACGATTACGATTTTCGGTCATTCCTTTCTATATCCTGATTGGTATGGCTGTTGGACCACATGCACCACAGATCGGCATAGTGGACTTGCGTTTTATCGAAAGTTCGACCTTTATTGAATTTATGGGCAGGCTTGGAATTTTGTTTTTGCTATTTTACCTGGGTCTGGAGTTCTCGGTCTCCCGTCTATTAAAGTCTGGTAAAGCCATTCTGACCGGAGGCATGTTCTATGTAGGGCTTAATTTTGTCTCTGGATTACTGTTGGGGTGGTTCATGGATCTGCCCCTTCAGGAGACTCTCGTTGTCTGTGGGATCATGACCAGCTCTTCTACAGCCATTGTAGCCAAAGTGCTCGTTGATCTGAAACGCACGGCAAACCCTGAAACAGAGATCATTATGGGCATGATCATGTTTGATGACTTGTTCATCGCGATTCATATCTCCATCCTGACCGGGCTTGTGCTCAGCGGGGCAACCTCATTCTTAAGTGTTCTGTTGGTATCGCTGTCTGCCCTGCTGTTTATTGTGCTGTTCCTGATTATTGGCAGGAAAAGCATCAAATATATTGATAAGGCACTGAATATCAAGTCATCAGAGTTGTTCCTGCTTACCGTCATGACACTGCTCTTCCTGGTGGCTGGTTTCTCGGAGACATTGCATGTAGCGGAAGCCATTGGAGCGTTGATGATGGGTCTTGTGCTGGGCGAATCAAGACATGTCAGTCGGATTGAGCACCAGATCATGCCTTTCAAAGATTTTTTTGGTGCCATTTTCTTCTTCAGTTTTGGTCTGACCATCGAGCCGTCTTCACTTGGCGGAGCGATTGGCATGACGATCATTGCCGTTATTCTGACGATCGCTAGTAACTATGGTGCAGGCATGATCGCTGGCAGATTGGCTGGAATGAGCCCTAAGGCCTCGTTGAATGTGGGCTTCACCCTAGTCTCGCGGGGCGAATTCTCCATTATCATGGCGAATATTGGCAAGGCCGGAGGGCTGATGGCATCCATCCAATCGTTTGCCGTATTGTATGTGTTAATTCTGGCTGTGCTGGGGCCTATCCTAACGAAAGAATCTCCGCGGATCTACGCACAGTATGAGCGACTAAGGAAGCGGGTGAAACGAAGGGAGACAGGATGAGGCGGTGTAGCTGTCCTTGGACAGTCAGGGAATTCTGACCGCAAGGCCTAATAAGCGTCACACGGTTTGGAGTGAGAGATCACTCCAGGGTGTGGCGTTTTTTTATTAATGGAAATGGACCGAATATCGGCTTGTAATCGTGCTCAATTCACCAATTTATGGTATGTATCCATATCTTGTGCGTGGTCGTGAATGTTCAAGTCCAGAGGCAGGACTTTGGATGTGATTTGGCTGAAATGGATTGAAAATAAAAAGTTATTATGTAAAATAATGTTATATTTAAATCTAGCAGTTGAACGTACTTTTTACACGAGAACGTAGAGGACAGAAGAAAACTGAAGAAGCGGAGCGTTCGCCTTTATCAACAGATTTTCACCTTTGTAAAATTGAATCAAAAAATCTGGGGATAACAGTGATCGGAAGGTTATTCTGTCATCGGAGTGGCAAGTGTAAATATACTTTAGTTCAACTTATGTTTCAATGTAACAGAAGGTAGAATGACGAGGAGGAATAGCTCATGAACAAGAAAAGTAGATTTCAACGGTTAAAATGGGCCAGTACAGGGATTTTGCTCAGTCTCGTATTATTTGCTCTACCTGCATCTGCTGCATGGAACGATACATATCAGGGTTATGCGACGTATACAGGCTCAGGTTACTCGGGAGGTGCGGTGTTGCTTGATCCCATCCCGGCGGACATGAAGATTACTGCACTTAATCCGTTTCAGCTCAATTATAACGGTGTCAAAGCCGCTCTAGCGGGAGCTTACCTTGAAGTTCAAGGTCCTAAAGGCAAAACAACCGTCTATGTAACAGACCTCTATCCAGAAGGTGCCAGTGGAGCGCTCGACCTCTCCCCGAATGCCTTTAACCTGATTGGTGACCCAAAGGCAGGCAAAATCAATATCAGCTGGAAAGTAGTCAAAGCTCCCATCCAAGGCAATGTCTCCTATCGGATCAAGGAAGGCAGCAGTCAGTGGTGGGCAGCCATTCAGGTCCGCAACCATAAGTATCCGGTACTGAAGTTCGAAGTGAAACAGAAGGATGGTACGTGGCTCAATCTTGAAAAGCAGGACTATAATCATTTCCTCGGAACCGGATTGGGCAAAGAAAAACTAAATGTTCGTATTACCGATATTCGCGGTCAGGTATTAAATGACACGATCCCGGCTTTGCCTAATGATGGATCGGGTGGTGCGTACATCGTACCAGGCAATGTCCAGTTTCCGGATTGACAGATATACGAAGGTGTTATAAAAAGAAGTATGTTCATTGACGTATTCTTAACGAAAAGTCGTACATTGTACGGCTTTTTTGGGTACATGAAAAGAGGAGAATCAACCGTATGAAAAAAAGTTTGCCTTCATATCAGACAACACATCCCTATTGGAAGCAGTATCAGGGCTTTTTCCCGGAAGAAGTGAGACTAGGAGAGCATACAGCTCCTCAGGAAGAATGGTGGACGTTGAATGGGGTTCATCTGCATATGGATCGCTTACCTGCACCGGAGTCTTCAATCAAAATTCTGTTCATTCATGGCGCGGGAGGCAATGGCAGGTTGCTCGCTCCGTATGCCCGCATGTTGCAGCGACATGGATACGAGGTGGTATCGCCAGATCTTCCGCCGTATGGGTTAAGTTACGCAATGTCTGGTACACGTATCAACTACGAACTATGGATAGAGCTACTTGTGTCACTCATCGAACGGGAATACAAGAAAGATGGCAAGCCCATCGTTGTATTGGGAAGTAGCATCGGAGGTATGCTTGCCTACCATACCAGTGCACGTAGCAAGCTCGTTAAGGGTCTGATCACAACTACATTTGTAGACACGAGTAATCAGGAAATGCGTGATCAGCTTGCACCGAACCGTCTGGTGAGTCGTGTGGGAAAACGTATGATGGATCTGTTCCCTGGTCTACTGGACCATATACGTATTTCGGTCAAGCAGGTATCCCGGATGCAACTGATTACCAATAACCAGGACTTAACCCGGCTTATTATGGATGATCCACAAGCGGCAGCTACACGTATTCCGTTGGAATTATTAAGAACATTCCTTAATAAAGAACCGGAAGTAAGCCCGGAACAGTTCAGCCAGTGTCCGGTCCTGTTGGTTCACCCCGAATTGGACCCCATGATACCGATCAGGTTCAGCCAACCTTTTTTTGATCGTTTGGTGGTAGATAAGGAATGCATCATTTTGGAGGGTGCAGGCCATTTTCCTATAGAACAGCCAGGACTGAAGCAGTTGGAGGTAGCGGTGTTACGATTTTTACAAGAGATTGAATGATATAAGGTTATGATATGGCTTCAAAAATACATAGTTCTCATATCTTTAACACGCCAAACACCTCCCATTAAGGGAGGTGAATTTGAATGTTTTTGATATGAATTGCACGACCGCCAACCTGAATCTGTGTAATTTCATTGGAGCTGTCCAAAGTTAACCTGGCTCGGATTTCGGAGGGGCGGTTCATGGTGTACCCTTGTCTGATCGTATACGTGAGATGATGAGGATCTGTAAGCTGGTTGTAATGGTGTAAATAACAGAGCATGGCACCATTCGAGGTGCCCGTTGCACTCTCTTCCGGTATATCATACAGTGGTGCAAAATTACGACATTCGGTCAGAACGTCCATAACATCTGATTCGAGTGTAAACACGTGATAACCTATGGCATGATGAGCCTTGCTTATTTCAGTGATACGCTGGAAGTCAGGATCGATTTTGGTCAGAACATCAACATCTTTAACAGCTATCATGATATCAGGTAGCCCGGTAGACACAATCTGTACAGGAAGTTCGGCATGTAAATCCTCCGTAGAAATACGTAATGAATCGGCAATCTGCTGACGATCCACGATCTCCCCAAACTCCGGCAATGTCTGTGCCAGATAGACTTCTCCATTGACTTCAATAACGACTTTAAGAATTCCGGCGAGTGTCTCCAGTGTATATGTACCAACATCAACGAGGTGTTGTGTCTTCATTAGATAAAATAAAGCAATTGTGGCATGCCCACAAAGATCAACTTCATCACTTGGAGTGAAGAAACGTACTTTGAAATCAGCCTGATCCGATGGCATAACAAATGCAGTCTCTGAAAAACCGACTTGTCTGGCAATCTCCTGCATCTGAGATTCAGACAAATGCGCTGCTTGTAAAACAACACCTGCGGGATTTCCGCCAAGAGCCTTGTCCGAAAATGCATGTAATGTACTCACTTCAACTTCCATATCGTTACCTCGCTTGTTCAAGTATTGGATTAGGTATTGGATTAAGGTATAACATAATCGATAATCGACATTATATCACGATTGTTGAACTGGATAGTGAATCCCAGATTGCTATGATTTTTCGAATGAATAGGTCAAGTGAATGCTGGGAAAGGGTAATGAAGGGAGAGAGAGCATAATGATAATGCAATAGAAAGGCTGGGATCTCTAATGAAAGCAATTGTGATTGAGGAATTTGGTGGAGCGGAACAATTGAAGGAACAAGAAGTAGCCAAGCCAGCATGTGGAGTGAATCAGGTGCTGATCCGAACCCATGCCACGTCGGTCAATCCGGTGGATTTCAAAATCAGACAAGGTGATATGAAAGAAGCAGCGGGGAATTTTCCGTTAATTCTGGGCGGCGATGTTGCGGGTACTGTGGCTGAAGTAGGCTCGAATGTCACGCGATTCAGAGAAGGTGACCGGGTATTTGCACGTCCGCGCCAATTCGGAACCTATGCAGAATATGTTGCCGTCGATGCAGACATTATTGCCCGTATACCGGAGAGCTTGACCTTCGAGGAAGCAGCAGCGATCCCGCTGGCTGCGATGACGGCCTGGCAGGCCCTTGTGGATCATGGACGTTTAGCCAAAGGGCAGAAGGTACTCATCCATGCTGGTGCAGGTGGTGTGGGAACGTATGCCATTCAGATTGCCAAGTCTCTCGGCGCTGAAGTGGCTTCAACGGCCAGTGATTCAAACGAGGGGTTACTTCGCTCGTTGGGTGTGGATCATTTTATCAACTATAAAAAAGAAAATTTCTCGGAGATTCTCTCCGGTTATGATGTTGTACTGGACACCATGGGTGGTGATATTCAGCGCGACAGCTTCAAGGTGTTGAAGTCCGGCGGGCATTTGGTATCCTTGGTGGAGCAACCGGATGAGAAGCTTGCCAAGGAAGCTGGAGTAACGGCCAATGTCTTTATGATGGAGCCCAAAGGGGATCAACTGGATCAGTTGGCTGAACTGGCTGCGGAAGGCAAGCTCAAATCGGTTATTGATGGAACCTACCCGTTAACTGAGCAGGGAGTAAGGGAAGCACACGAGAAAAGTGAAACCCATCATACGCGTGGGAAACTCGTTATTCAGGTGCAATAGAGTTCATTAACTCATAGAAGTATGTTGACTCTTGAGTCCGATACAGATTGTACCAGGCCTGTAATGTTTCTGGTGCGAAGACATCGAGCTTCTTCAGTACATGCATCGTAAATTCTAACGGAGCTATTCCAGATGCAGTAACTACATTTCCATCGGTTACTGCTGGCTCCGTTTGATAATATGTTTCTCCGGTATAATCTGGACATATCATCTTCAGGTATTCCAGATCATTGCTTGTATGCTGTATGGAGTCTAGTAACCCCATCTTTGCAAGTCCCACTGTGGCACCACAAATTGCTGCGATAACCGTACCTTTTTCTATAGCGTCAGTAACTTTTTTCAATAGAGGATCATGGGTAGCTTCCATCCATGTATTTCCTCCTGGAAGAATGATGACGTCGTTATTTTTCAACGTACATTCATCAATCGAAATATGGGGAAGGATGTTCAATCCGCCCATGGTAGTTACCGGATGTTGATCTACACCTACTGTTACAACCTGTAAAGGCTCAATAGCTTTCTTAAAATATCTTCCCGAGTTCAGTTCAGCAGTTAAATAACCTACCTCCCAGTCTGACATCGTATTAAATACATAAAGATATATATTCTTCTTTTGCATTATACACACCCCTTTTGTTATTCATCATTGAATGGATTACTCTTGTATTATAAAAAAACTTCACTGACATTTACCGTCAGTAAAGTTTTCAAACTTGATAATAATCAATGAGGTCATGCAGAACTTCCACCATTTTTTGCTTCAAACTTATAGGTTCAATGACTTGAACAGATCTGCCATAGGGTAAAAGCAGGATAGGAACATATAGATGGATATCTTCTTTGTCGAGTGAGAAAGTTGCTTTTTCAGTCGTCCGTTCTTGGAGATGGTGTCCCAAAAACCAATGCAGGCACAGGCCATCCAGTGTGCTTGATTTACCTGTAAGCACCAGAGGAATAAATGATGTCGGATTTTGTGCTTCCGGAAGGAGGCTACTCCTGAAAAATTCACTTGCCGAAAAAAGTGGTGGTCGGTTGAACGTCATTTCTGTCTGGTTAGCACAAATGATTCGATCCACTCTAAAACTGCGAATGTCATTCCGAAAATGACAAAAGGCTATAACATACCAATGATGATTCCAATAGATCATTCCATAAGGGTCCACGATTCTACACTTGGATTGCTCTTCGTGACTGGTTAGGTAATCGATTTCTACAGACGACTTTTGGAGTACACTTTGCTCTAATGTCTTTAATATGATCTCAGTACTGGGCTCTATTCTTGGCTTCCCAAGGGAACCGATCACTTCAACCCCTTCAAATTGTTGCTTAATCATATTCTCCTGTTCTTGATTGGAGTGCATCATAAGCTTTGAAGTTGCGCTATCTAATGCCTCTCCTAAAAAATACCCAGCTTCTTTGGCGAATATGGCAGCATGAAGTAATGTCGTTTTCTCTCCTACATCCAAAAGAAGAGGACTTTTAATGAATTGATTCAAGAGAGTATACCCGCCATGATGACCCGTGTCAGATATTATCGGTACACCACTGGCGCAAAGTGCATCCATATAACGGTAAACGGTTCGTACATTCATTTCTAATTTTTCAGATATTTGATTGGCTGTAATTTTTCGGCCTGAGTTAAGCAGCCATAGGATGGCCAACATGTTATCCAGCTTAGACATTAATTTCACCTCAGAGATTAATCTATCATTTATTTTCTGGTGCAATAGGATATAATAGGAGAAATTTATTCCATTCTGTGCATGAGGTGATATGGATGTCCAACGAACTCATTCAAGCTATTCAATTGTTAAAAGAAAAGAAGTGGGTGGATCTGACCCATACATTTGGACCGGAATCTCCACATTTCTCAGCTTTTGAAGAAGCCCAATTTGATACGCTGTTTAATCACGATCAAGGTTTCTTTGCTCAGAGCTTCAAGTTCCCCGGTCAATACGGTACACATCTTGATGCGCCGATTCACTTTGTTCGGGATACCCGGTATCTGGATGAACTAGGTTTGAAGGAGCTTGTGCTCCCGCTTATCGTCATTGACCAGTCAGCCGAAGTGGCGAATAACCCGGATTTTACACTGGATGTAGAGCATATTCATGAATTTGAAAGAGAACATGGCATGATTGAAGCAGGAAGCTTCGTAGCTTTACGTACGGATTGGAGCAAACGTTGGCCGAGTCATGAAGCATTTGATAACAAGGATGATGAGGGCAACAGTCATGCACCTGGATGGTCGGTGAGTGCACTTATGTTCTTATTTGAGGAACGAAAAATAAAGGCTATTGGGCACGAAACCTTTGACACAGATTCAGCCGTAGATTATCAGAAGAATGGGGCACTCCTGGCAGAATATTATGTGCTTGCTCAGGATACATACCAGGTTGAGCTGTTAACGAATCTGGATCAGGTGCCAGCTAAAGGCGCGGTCATCTTCAATATTGTACCCAAGGCGGAGAAAGCCTCCGGCTTCCCGGTTCGATCTTTTGCCATTCTGCCGTGAAAAGGGGTAGATCCAAGCATCATTCCATCTTCTTGGTATTGAAAACCGACCGTTTTGAACGCGCACTAATAGATCAATCAGGTACTAACTAGATTAACTGATCCACATATGTAAGTAGCATGGGAGGCGTAATACGCCTCCTTTTTTATGTTGTTACTTTTGATCCGAGTGGGGATCTTGATTAAATCTTTGAGAGATTTTCTTCTCCGTTTTCTTACGCCGTATCCAGCGTTTGAGTACACCTTCTTCTTTGCGTTCTTGAAGTGTCTCCTTCAAACCTTGAATCATAAATTCCGATCTTCGTCTGTCATCCCGACTAATCTCGCGTAATTCTTTAATAAATTTGTCGTCCATATCTGCCTCTCGCTTATTCAGGATAACTCCATTATACCGAACGTACGTTCTTTTATCAAGTTTTACCATTATGAATGATTTTCGAGACCAATATAGTGAAAAGAAGCACAGGAACAATGCACGGCATGTGTGAGAATGGTACTAGAGGGTTTGATCATCATCCTTCTAAGAATGACTGTATGAGGCTGAGAAACGAGAGGAAGAAAGGAGCAATTCATGATGAAGCAGAGTGAAGGCAGATCGTGGTTACTCATTTTGATGCATGGAATTCTGGGAATTGGGGCGATCGTTGGAGGAAGCATTTTAATCATCGATCCAACTGGAAATATGGTGAATTTGCCTGAATCTTTGTTGCTGAATTCTCCGTTTTCCAGTTTTTTGTTTCCGGGAATCATCCTATTGCTGGTTCTTGGTGTGATGCCTATAATGATTGCTATTGCACTCATACGCTACACTCCTTGGGCGCCGGGTGAGAGATTGAATCTCTATCCTGACCGCTACTGGGCCTGGACTTTTTCCTTATACACGGGGTTTGCCCTCATCATCTGGATTATGGGGCAGGTGTATTGGATTCAGGATGTCTCTATCATTCACTTGGTCTATTTTGCATGGGGAGTGGGTATTCAAGTTGTGACTTTATTGCCTGCTGTACAGCGAACATATTCGAAATAAACTGCTTGTATATGTTATGGGCATCGAGCGGAAACGTGTTGTTGTAGTTGACAAAGAACGGATATCCTCGCATACTTACATAATAGACTTTATAAAGTTTATTTATTAATAAGGAATAAGCATATGTATGAGTCTTGCAAAGTCATAAATTTGCAGGAAACAGGGAGGTGTGCATGGATGGTATACGTTATTATGGCAGTTATAATATGGGCTGGTACCTATGCAAATATGGCCTTGTCAAAACAGCCAATTGAAGTGAAGCCTGTGAAATCGATGGATGATTTGTTTGAGTGAACAGAGCTGCTCTTCCGATTTCGATCCGTCCCGGCACGATGGAACTCATGTGTTCGAGTAAGGTATTATGTTGTGCTATGATATGGAGTGAAATGACATCCATACCATTGCTTTGGCTCCATTGAACCAGAGTGGAAACGAGAGGGTTATGAAAAAAGCCAATGCTACAATGATGAAATACATCAATTTGAATAATGTGCGTGAAGTCATGCAGCAGATCGAGACGGCAACCAAACCGCAATTAGCTAAATTAACTAATCTTAGTGTGGTTACCATCAATGCGCTGATCCAGGAATTATGTGATGGCGGAGAGTTGTTCCAGGATAAAGTGGTTCCCTCGAATGGCGGTCGTCCTGCTCAGGCATATCGATATAATTATAATTTCAAGCTTGCTTTGGTTCTTTACATCAAAGAGATGAAAGGCCAGGAGTTGATTTCGGCAACGGTCATGAATCTGGAGAATAAGGTTGTGTTGAAGGAAGAGAGCATCCTGCCTGCTTTTGATAAACAACATGTGCTGCAACTTATCGCGCGTTTCGTTGCGGAGTACCCCTCCATTGATATGATTGGCATCGGAATTCCAGGACAAGCCGTGGACGGGGACATCACCGTGAGCAGTCATGAAGAGCTTATCCATTCCCATCTGATTAGGGAGATCGAGAGCGAGTTCCAGCTGAAAGTTCTCGTGGAGAATGATGTGAATGCAGCGATTAGCGGGTACTGTGCACAGCATGCTGATCTGAAGGAACAGAGTGTAGCAGGAATTTATTTTCCTAACCGATACCCGCCGGGTATGGGCATGATGTTGAATGGACAGATGATCCGCGGGAAAAACGGGATGTTTGGTGAGGTTAAGTATCTTCCTTATTCACCAGATTGGAAACGTGACATGAGCAAAGACGACTTTGTAGTGCAGGTATGTCATATTCTGCAAACGATCAATGCCGTCGTTGCCCCGCACCAGATTGTCATTTATCAGGAACGTGTGGAGAGAGAAGAACTGGACTTGGCGTGGAAACAGTATATGGAGCATCATCCCATGCCGTCATTGCCCGAGATCGTACATCAGGACTCGTTTCAACATGATTTTGATGCTGGGTTAAGGGGAATGGTTCTTCAGGCGTTGAAATCAAGCATTCTATCAGAAGCTGTATAACCTCACAGGCCATGTCTGTGGCTTTTATTTGATAAGCTAACTCGTGTTGAGGAGGATTCATGATGCGTGAAGAAGAGAGGATCATGAAGGGCATATTGTTTAGTCCAAGTGATCCGGAATTAAAGACTATCAAAAGGCGGGCCCATAATCTCAGTCAGCGGTACAGTCAGACCTTTGAGGAACAGACGGAGGAAAGGGATCAGATATTGCAACAGCTGCTGGGTCAGATCGGTGAAGGTGGATTCCTGCAAGGCCCCATCTTCTTTCATTATGGTGTGCATACCCGGATAGGCGATCACTTCTTCGGTAATTACAATCTGACGATACAAGACGATGCGCAAGTGACGATCGGGGACTATACCAGTTTTGGTCCCAACGTTACGATTGTCACTCCTGTTCACCCCATGATTGCCCGTGAGCGGAGACAGATGGTGGATCAGAACGGTGATGTGAAGTCGCTATGTTATGCCAAACCTGTCACGATTGGAAACGATGTATGGATCTCGGCGAACGTCACGGTGTGCGGAGGCGTAACCATTGGAGATGGATGTGTCATTGGAGCAGGGAGTGTCGTGACTCGTGATATTCCACCGCATTCATTTGCAGCAGGCGTACCGTGCAGAGTTATTCGCAAAATCACAGAAGCGGACAGCATGCGAAATTACCCCGATGTTCTGGCAGATTGCCGTGTGCTGGAAGAATAAAAAGGCTGTCACCAGGATCGGTAGATGATCCAGTGACAGCCTTTTTGGTATACGTTTATTTGGAGGCGTTATAGTTGCTCAAGAATTCTTTTACTTTTGCAGGATCAGCTTTCAATTCATTCCCGGTCGGAACGAGCGGGCTTACTGTGGAGTATGCTTTGAGTTTGTTATTCTTGTAGAAACTCAAAATTTCATCCTGATTAATGGAGTACAGTACGGCTTTTCTCAAATCACTACTCTTGGCCACATCACGGTTGGCCGTGTTGAACAAGAGATAAGAAACGGCGTTGCTCGGAATGCTTTGCAGATGCAATTTGCTGTCATTTTTGATGATGTCATACTTGGTTTCAGGCACACCGTAGTATAAATGAATTTCACTGCTGCGAAGAGCAGAGAGGGCGCTGTCTGCATCCGCGATGAACCGGACATTGACCTGAGCAATTTTCGGTGCATATTCAGTGCCTTTGCGGTATCCCGGATTTTGCAAGAATACAGCTTCATAGTCATTTTTATAAGATAAAATATAAGGTCCGCTAGTATAAAGGGTGTTATTGTATGATGCGCCTTCAGTCACCGTGTTCTGATCACCGTAAGGAATATCTTTGTTTACATCAAAGGAAGCTACATCATAAGTGTTGATGCTCTCCACCTGTTTTTTGGACACGATCCCGGCAGATTGGTGAGCCAGGTAGTTCAGTACTTGTGGGAAAGGTTCCGTTGTTGTCAGTTTAACGACCTGATATTTACCTGCACTATTATCTGCTTTGGTTTTGTCAGTTACGAGTTCTGTAATTTTGCTGCCCAGTCCTTGTTCTAATGCTTCGAGGATTGTGCCGTTACCACTGGATTGTTTAATGGATTGCAATGCACTCAGATCCGTTACAACTTCAGCTTCTTTGATGTGTTCATGCAGACTGTATGTCCGGTGATCTGGAACGGAATCTTTGTTTTTCGCACGATCCAGGGAGAAGATGACATCATCTGCACCCACACGTTCGCCTGTATCTACCGCTTTTTTGTTATCAATCTTCGCAAAGTTGATGTCGTCTCTGAGAATGAAGTAATAGTCCGAATTACCTTCAGCAATGCTGAAATTATGGGACAGTGATCCTTCTGCTGTCAGCTGATCGTCATCCGTCAGGTTAACGAGACGTACATACATATTGGTGTTCAACTGGTTGATGGAACCGTCGTTTCCTTTGATTGGATCAAGGGAAGTCAGTACGGATGCGCTTTGCGTCAGAATCAACGGATCTTTGGCATTTTTGGAGCTGTCCTTGAACTCAATTGGTTCCCAAGCCATCGCGCGGGATTTGGAGAGACGGACGGTTTCGACATTCAGAATGTCTTTGTTCACAGCCTGACTTTTCAGGGAAATATACAGAGGAGCGATATAAGCCTGATCCGTTACCAAGCGATCTTCCAATTGTTTGTACGTGTCTTTGTATTCGTCTGGTGTTTGGGTAGCTGCCTGATCGATGAGCTTATCAATCTCCCCATCTGCGAGGATACTGTAATCTCCACCTGTTTTGAAAAGAGAACGTACGGCATAATCGGGATTTCCCGTTACCGTTGTCCAGCTGGACAAGGCAATGTCATAATTCCCTGCATCCTGCTGGGATTTGAAGCTGCCGTAATCTGGTTGCAGGTTCAGCTTCACATTGAAGCCGTTTTTGGTCAGCTGGTCGCGGATAATATTCACGTCATTTTCGGAAGAACTCATGGCAAGTAGCTCAATGTCTGCCGGTTTTTGTGCAGTTTCTGTTGTGTCTGATGGTGCGGTCTCCGCCTGTGATTCGGTTTTCGTTTTTACACTGCAGCCGGAAATCACAATGACGAGAATTAATAACAATGAGATCAGTGTACGTTTTTTCATGGGATTACCCTCCATATCTTGAATGTGTGATGTGTGATTTTTTTTTCTCTATATCATTCATTTCAACGAATCATTTAGGCCTTTTCCAGCTTGGGATCGAGCGCATCACGCAGACCATCACCGAGAAAGTTAAAAGAAAGAACCAGCAGAATAATAGCCAAGCCTGGATAAATCGCCAGATAAGAGTGAGTTTCCAGGTATGTACTGCCGAGCTTCAGAATGTTACCCCATTCCGGAATATGCGGCTCCACGCCGAGTCCCAGATAACTCAAACTGCTGGTAGCAATAACGGCTCCACCAATCGTGAGTGTAGACTTGATGATCATGGGCGCAAGGGAGTTGGGAATAATGTGTTTGAAAATAATCGTACGATTGTTGTACCCGAGTGCACGTGCAGCTTCCACAAATTCAAAAGTAGATACATAGAGTACACTGGCTCTCATGGTACGGGCGTACGTTGGGATGGAACCCAGACTCAGCGCCAGAATGAGATTGACCGTATTCGCTCCGAACGCTGCAATAATGGCAATGGCGAGCAGAATTCCCGGAATGGCATAGAGAATATCAAGCAGCCGCATGATGATGTTATCCGTATGCCTGCCGTAGAAGCCGGAGAGTGCTCCGAGGATTCCACCAATCAATACAGGAATGATTGTCGACATGCAACCTACGATCAAGGAGATCCGGGCACCGAATACAATCCGGGAAAATAAACATCGTCCGAAGTCATCCGTTCCCAAGGGATAAGCGAGGGAAGGGGGTTGAAGCAGAGCGGAATAGTTATTTTCCACAGCCATGCTGTAGTCAAAGGTAAAGAAGCTGCAGATCGATATCGAGAACAGAAAAATGATAAAAAACAAACCGGACATCGCAGTCATATTCGGAGCAAGGCGTTCCCACAGATCGTTCCAGAAGTTTGATTTTTGTTTCCCCTGTCTGCGAATGCGTCCAATAATGGAAACGCCGAGCAATAGTGCGAATACATTACCTGTGATCGAGGTCAACATCAGCACTACACTGACACCGATCATCCAGCGAGGAAGGATCGAGGTCGCGTTATATCGGGATACGATAATCAGTACGACCAGGTCGATGACCAGAATTAAGATCAGCACCGCCATGGCTGGCAGAAAGTTGTCAGCCACATAAGGTTTGAAGATATTTAACGCGGATACACCGATTACGAACAGCTGGGTTAACAGCATGTACACCGCAAAGGTATACTCCACGTTCCTGGATTTTCGAATCAGATGAAAGGCTGCCGTTACGATAAATATATTGCCTGAAATGATAGCAAGTAGCTGAACCCAGGCTAACCTGCGAGTCAGAGCAGAGACTGTACCGGTACGGATCAGGTCTTTTCGAATCCGAATGGTGATGACACTTTGGACCAGTGTGAAGAATAAGTAGATCCCAAGGATCGTTAGCAGAAATGGTTTGAACGTCCGCTCGCTCCAGTCATAGCTGTTGAACAGGAACAATGCAGTCAAGAGAAGGGACGTGACCCAGGCAAAACTGGCCTGACTGTATTCTCGAGAAGACTTAAGCCGAAAACGCATTTCTTGTGTTAAAGACGAGTTTGTCATAGTACACCTGCTTTAAGAGGTAGTTCAAAAAGTTCACACATTAATATTGTTTCATCTTGGAGCGCACTCTTGGATCAATAAAAGCATACAGCAGATCAACCGCTACATTAATAATGGAGATCGTTATGGCTGTGTAGATTACTCCGCCCATGATACTCGGAATATCGGGGATGAATTGTTTATCCACAATGTAGCTACCGAGACCGCTGATATTAAACACTTTCTCCGTTACCGCTGCTCCACCCAACATGGCTCCGAATTGAAGTCCAACCACCGTTACGATTGGGATCAATGCATTACGTACAGCATGTTTCAGCATGACTTGGCGTTCGCTTAATCCCTTGGCACGGGCGGTCATGACATAGTCCTCATGAATGACTTCCAGTGTAGAAGAACGGGTCATCCGAGCCACCGCAGCTGTGAGTCCCGTACCCAGCACAATGGTTGGCATAATGATCGACAGCCAGTTCTGCGGGTTGAAGGTGGCGGGAAGCCACTGCATTTTGATCGAAAAGTTCAGAATGAAAATAAGTCCTTGCCAGAAATTCGGGATCGATAATCCAATCAGAGCAATAAACATGAAGGTGTAGTCGAACCACGAATTAGGCTTAATTGCTGAGATAATGCCAATGGGTAATGCAATGACGAGTGCTAACAGCAGGGAAATGACCGCAAGCGTCAAGGTAATGGGAAACTTCCTTGCAATCGTTGCTGTTACGTCTTCATTTCCTGCAAAAGATTTGCCAAGATCGAAGAAGGCGACGCCCTTGATATTGTTCCAGAGCTGTGTAAGATAAGGCTGATCCAAGCCATACACCTGATTGAATGCGGCAATCTGTTCTTGTGTTGCTGTCTCTCCCAGAATGTTAGCTGCTGGGTTGAACGGAGACAGATACAAAATTGTAAATACGAGTGTAGCTACGCCTAGAATGACAAATACCGTCATCAGTATTCTTTCAAATATGTACTTTAGATAAGGATTACCATACAAAAACAGGATGCTGTACATTAGACAGCCTGGAATAATGGATATCGCCAAAAACCATGGTTTGTCGATCAGTGAGTGGAACGTATCGGCCATTGTAAGACGTTGATTTCCTTGTTCCTGAAGTATGCGGGATGTCCGCTCCTTCAACTCTGTCTGAACACTTTCCTCCAACCATTCCTCGGTCTGACGTTTGAATTCTCCATCACTGACCTGCTGCTGGAAAAAACGATGCTTGCGACGCAGTTGTTCTTCTACTTCCAACTTCAGCCTGTTCCGGTAGGAAGAAGCGAGCAGTTCTTGCTCAGCCGCCTGTCTGGCAGCTGCCCAGCCGTCATTTTTTCGATGTGAACGCCATATTAGAAACACGACCAGATTGATCGGTAATCCAAGAATGAACAAAACATATCGGTAGGAAGGATGAAGCAGCATTTTGCCATAAATAAAGCTTAAATTGTGTACCAACCGCGAGATTCTGCTGCCTTCTGCAAGATTCAAACCAAGCGTACCTCCTTTCATTCAGGTTTAAATTGCATTATTCCGATTGATATAGTATATATTATTTAGGGTCTAAACAATTGTCAAGGTAATAATTGTATACATATGGATATGTGAAAAAACGGATGAGAGCTGGTGATGGCATGGAACCTTTACTGAAAGTTAATGATCTATCTGTCTCTTTTCACTCAGGAGAGAGTGAGTTTCAGGCAGTGCGAGAAGTAAGTTTTGAAGTACGAAAAGGTGAGACGCTGGGCATTGTAGGAGAATCGGGAAGTGGAAAAAGTGTAACCGCACGTTCCATTATGAGGCTGCTTGCATCGCCGCCTTCACAGATGAAAAAGGGAGAGATTCTATTTAAAGGTGTCGACCTTGCCAATAAAACGCAGAAAGAGATGGAGAGCATCCGTGGACGTGATATTGGCATGATCTTTCAGGACCCGATGAGTTCTCTTAATCCGACAATTAAAGTGGGGAAACAGATTTCCGAGAGTCTGATCAAACACCAGAAGGTGTCCAAAAGGGAGGCCAAGAAGCAGGCGATTGCCATGATGGAGCGGGTGGGGATAACTCGCAGCGAAATACGCTACAACCAGTATCCGCACGAATTCTCTGGAGGCATGCGTCAGCGTGTCATGATCGGTATTGCACTCGCTTGTCGTCCTGAATTGCTCATTGCGGATGAGCCGACAACCGCTCTGGACGTTACGATTCAGGCACAAATTCTTCATTTAATGAAAGATATGCAGGACCAACTGGGCACATCGATTATCCTGATCACGCATGATTTGGGCGTAGTAGCAGGCATGTGTGATCGGGTTGTTGTTATGAAAGAAGGACAGATTGTGGAAACCGGAACGACGGCAGAGATTTTTGCTAATCCCAAACACCCGTATACGATCAGGCTTCTGAATGCATTACCACGTCTGGATCAGAAGAAAAAGCCAAAACCGGTATCCCTGGTCCCGAGAGATCTGGAAGACGATCAGCCATTGCTTGAGGTGAAGTCGCTCAAACAACATTTTAATCTGGGCAAAGGCAACACCTTAAAGGCTGTGAATGATATCAGTTTCCATATTCGGCAAGGAGAGACACTCGGCGTTGTGGGAGAATCCGGTAGTGGTAAATCGACCACGGGGCGTGCCATTCTGAGATTGCATGAGCCAACGGGCGGGGATGTCCTGTTTAAGGGAGTTCCGCTTAATCGTCTGTCAGCTTCGGAGATGAAAACGATGCGCAGACATATGCAGATTATTTTCCAGGACCCCTATGCATCTCTGAATCCCAAAATGAGAATTATGGATATCATTGGAGAAGCACTTGATATCCATCAGCTTGCAGGTAATGCCGCTCAGCGGGAGAAGCGGGTGGAGGAACTGCTGGAGATGGTAGGTCTTGATCCTACCCATGCGCAGCGTTATCCACATGAATTCTCGGGTGGACAGAGACAGCGGATCGGTATTGCACGAGCTCTGGCTGTGGAACCTGAATTCATCGTATGTGATGAGCCGTTGTCTGCACTGGATGTGTCGATACAGGCTCAGATCGTACAATTGCTTGAAGAGTTACAGCAGCGACTCGGATTGACGTATCTCTTCATCGCGCATGACTTGTCCATGGTTAAACATATCAGTGATCGAGTGGCTGTCATGTATAATGGGAAAATTGTGGAGCTGGCTGAGAGTGAAGAACTCTACTCCAACCCGCAACATGCTTACACCAAGGCATTGCTGTCTGCTATTCCTGTGCCTGACCCAGCGGTAGAAGCGAAGAAAAAGAGACATGTTGTCAAAGAAACAGCAAGAGAAAATGTTGAAGTAGAGGACCGTTATAATCTGGAACATTCCAAGTGGGTAGAAGTCACGGAAGGACATTGGGTCGCAATATCTAGTTAGTTAGTGCAAGATATAGTCTTTTTCAAATACAAAAGAACCCCGACGATGATCTCCACAGATCGTTATCGGGGTTGAGTTATATCTTCGTATAATGGCAGTAATCAAAAGCGATTATTTGAATTGAACCGATTTTTTGATGGTATCAATCTCGGCTTTGGTCTTATCATCCATGTAAGTGAAGATGAAGTTGAAAGCATATCCTTCAATAATTGTACTATAGTAATCTTGAGTAACGGTTGAACCGTCACCTGGATCCATCGTGATTTGCATCAGATCCATCTCTTTACCACCGATGGTTTCCGTTGTCATTTCTTTATAATCGTAAGGGAACTGGCTATCCACCATGAATTTTTTTGTTGCTTCCAGGTAGTCTTTACCTGTACGAATGCCTTGCAACAAGCTTACTTTCTCAGCAATGGCCATAGCGGATGGGCCAACTTGACCTCCGTCCAATGGGTACTTTGAAGCCATAAGCAGATTCAATGTTTTGGTCTGAGACAGTTCAATTTGTTTTTTCTTCGTTTCATCATCACCAGCAATCGCTTCGGATGAAGCACTTGTCAGCTCATTCATGCCTGCAGCATCCTGGAACTCCCATGCTTCCGGGAATTTCAGAGATACGCCGAAATAGTCATTGGTGTAAGAACCTTTTTCCGTAGTCCCCAGCTCAACGTCTTGGGAATTATCAGTTTCCTTGGACTCTTCGCTTGCTGGTTCTGTGTTCTCCGTTTCTTCTGTATTCGCTGGTTCAGAATCAGTACCCGTCGTTGTTTCTGTCGGGGTAGGCTCTTCTGTTGCGGCTGTGTTATCTGCTTTGTCACCGCAAGCGGCGGCAACCAGCATAATCATAATGAGCATGGCGAATAAAGAAACTTTTTTTGGAATTGTCATATTACCCTCCTGAAATGTGTGTGTGTTTGTTTTTCTCTCTCTACATGTTGCCTGTTTCCTAAATTGTAGCACAAACGTTCTCATATACTACCTATAGGAATCTATAGGGGTCTTCTATACATAAGACATTCGGCTGGCAATTGAAACAGCTTCTGTGCTGGATTGCACACCTAATTTGTTAAAAATCACTTTTTTGTGATGATTCACGGTGCATTCCTTGATCTTTAATTTCAAAGCAATGGCTTTTACCGTGAGGCCTCCGGCTATCATCTCCAGGATGGTTAACTGACGCTCGGTGAACTCCACTGCCGGTTTGTCGCACAGTTCAGCAGTCTGTTGACTCTGATAACAGTTCTGCATATATGCAGGAATCAACTTGGCAATAGCAATCAGTTCACCCTGCATATCCGCGTTAATGGTGGACACATCCAGATAACCAAAATGTTGCGATCCCATGGACAGAGGTGCGGCGTAACAATGCCAGCTTTGAAAATAAGGACTTTCATGCTGCTCGGGCAGCAGCAGTACAGGGTTATTGTTATCCATCGTTTCTGATATGGCGTTAACTCCACAGCTCTTTGCAGTGAAGAACATGCCCGGACGAATGGGGGAATGTTCTACTACAGCTTCAAGATCTGAACTGTAATCCATGGTGAGTAACACACCGTCCGTATCTGTGAGTAGAAAAAGATAAGTGCCCGTTAAATTCTCTTGGATAACCGAGATACTGTTCTGGAATGCATGAATCAGGAAATGATTGTTTTTACGAAGCCTGTCCAGACTGGATTTTGGTAAATAGTCGAACGGAGCCGTTCCTGCTGCATGCGAACAAGTCGGGGACTCTTCGTGTCTTGTAGAAAATCTAATGGCAGGCATTTTGTTCCTCCTTGCTGCACAGTCGTTAGATAGAAAGGTAGTTCTTATATCGAACTTGAGAATGTTCTCATCCAATCGTTTGAATGACGTGTCCTTCTTGGTCCTTGATTTCTGTTCTAACAATCTGAATGATAATATGATCCAATGAAGTTATCTCGAATGTTCCTTCAACCGGGCGAAGGTTCTTTTCCAGCTCCTCAACAATTTGTTTGTTCACCGTCAGGGTAACTTGTCTGTCCGATTCCAATACGGCTGGTTGTTCTCCTGCTTCAAACAGAATATTAGTATCAGGTCCGATCAAGGATAGAGAGGCACCTTTCGAAATTCGGCTACGAAGGATGGTGCCAACTAATACAGCTTGTTTGGCTCCGAGCTGGAGTTTGGCCGGAATCGCTTTTTGCAGCAATTTTTTGCGAGGAGACTCCCAGCCCAGTTGTTGTATGAATAAAAACGCTGTGCTGGACCCGTCCTGTTCAATTCCATCCTCAACCGCTTGTATAACCGAAGGAATATCTGCGTACGAATTTCTCATCAGATCAGTCACATATTTGGGCATGAACATGGAGGAGGCAGACAGGAATCCACGAGCATTCCAGCTTTGAATCATTTCCAGTTCCCGACTTGTAATGCCTACCATCTGAATAAATTGCACTGAACCATTAGGCGTAGAGATTGCGGGTAGATCCGGGTCTTCTATAAAGGAGAGCGCAGTCAGCAAAGTATCGGACTCCAGGCAGATGGGGCCATTAGCGTCCATGTAATCTCCTGGCTGAAAGATATTTCCACTGTTGAAGACGTATCGTCCTACATTCTGTAACAGATTCAGCGCCCAGGCTGGCGGTTCAGTTTCTTCTTCAGTGCGTGTAAGACGAAATGTGAGTTCGAATCCATACCCGCTTTTGGATGCATCCTGCATCTCTTTTTCATATAATTCAGAGAAACCATAGGTGACAAAATGCCAGTGAGGCATAGGTGTGTTCACTTCATAAACGCTAATGCCATCGAGTGGATCAGGACCACCGAGCATATACGGAAGGGCAGTGCCGTAGTGTTTTGGCTCTTGTTCCCCATACAATTCACGCATGGATTGATCAATCGCATCCCAACCAGCTGTGTTATCTTCATGAGTCATTATTGAATCCTCCTAGACTGTTCTTTCCCCCGAAAAACATTTAAAATTAAGTCTACCTGTTACTGAAGTGGTTTCAAGCGGCTTAAGGATGAATTGTGTTAAATAGGACCACAGGGTTACAAATGGCGATATGGGGAGTGAAATTACATGAGTATGAAAGGTATTTATTCAAGCGAGTTTGATCAGACAAGCTGGGACTCATTTTCCGAACTGTTTGAAGAACTTGGACAAAAGTTGGACCCCGCGTGGGTAGAACGTGCGCGATTACAAGGAATTCCGGCGGATATAAGTCGGGTGCTTTTGTGTGAAATGGGGGAGTACGCTTTTGAATGGATGGCGAAAGATATCCCGGCTTTAGGGGACCAAAGTCCCGCTGTTTACCTGGAAACGGAGGAAGGAGCGCAGGCATTAAGGGCAGCGATTATGCGTATGCCGCGTTGATTTTTTCGATGTTGAGAGTGTGCAAACGATCATATGATCCAGTGAAGTTGATTTTGCAAAATAGATATGTTACGCTTACATTACAAGAGCAAACACAACAGAATATGCAATAACATCTTTTGATGGATTGTAACTGTGAAGACAGGCAAAACCTAAACTGATGGTGAAATGAAGGCTCCTTTTTTTGGTGCTATTTTACCTTGAGTTTAGGTTTTTCTTGTTTTCTGCTCTAAATTACACAATGTTTTACCTGGAAAAACCAAAATAAATTTCGAAAAGAGGTTGTTGTTCATGACCACGGCAAAAAAAGGATTCCCCGAAAACTTCCTATGGGGCGGCGCTACAGCTGCCAATCAATTGGAGGGTGCATTCGATAAGGACGGCAAAGGCCTCTCCACAGCGGACATGATCGCTCATGTTCCCAAGGAGAAGCGTACAGGCGGACATGCCATGGAAATTTCCTCTTCCCGAATTGAAGAGATTCTCTCTGGCAAAATTGAAGAACGTTTCCCAAAACGTTTTGGTATTGATTTCTACCATCACTTTAAAGAAGATATTGCATTGTTCGCTGAGATGGGCTTCAAAGTATTCCGCTTGTCCATTCACTGGGCACGTATTTTCCCGAACGGTTATGATCAAGAGCCAAATGAAGCAGGTTTGAAATTCTACGATGAAGTATTCGATGAATTGTTGAAATATGGCATTGAGCCACTCGTTACATTGTCTCACTACGAGACTCCGCTTGGCTTGACGCAAAAATATAACGGCTGGGCTGGTCGTGAAGTGATCCAGCACTACGTTCGTTACGCAGAAACGGTATTTAATCGTTATAAAAACAAAGTGAAATACTGGCTGACGTTTAATGAGATTAATGTCATGCTGTTCAGCCCGTACACTGGCGGCGGCATTCTGATCGATAAAGTGGACAACAAGTTGCAAACAACATATCAAGCGCTTCATCATCAATTTGTAGCAAGTGCCATGGTTACGAAGCTTGCACACGAAATTATCCCTGGTTCCCAAGTCGGCTGTATGCTTGCTCGTATGGAAACTTATGCAGCAACTTGTAATCCGGTAGATGTTCGTCTGGCTCAGCACGAGAATCAGATTAACCTCTTCTTCACGGACATGCACGCTCGTGGTAAGTACCCGAACTACATGGCTCGTTATTTTGAAGAGAATAACATTGTCATTCAAAAAGAAGCGGGCGATGATGAAATCCTGCTTAACAATACGGTTGATTTCATCTCTTTCAGTTATTATATGTCCGTAACCAAATCGGCATCTGCCAGTGAGGAAGAAACCACAGGTAACCTGACTGGTGGCGTGAAAAACCCTTATCTGGAAGCGTCTGACTGGGGTTGGGAGATCGATCCGATCGGTCTGCGCGTAACCCTGAACAACTTCTGGGATCGTTATCAGAAGCCATTGTTCATCGTTGAAAATGGCCTGGGAGCGTATGACCGTGTTGAAGAAGATGGTTCAATCCATGACTCCTATCGTGTGGATTATCTGAAGAAACACATCGAACAGATGAAAGAAGCCATCAAAGACGGTGTGGATCTGATTGGATTCACAGCATGGGGCCCGATTGACCTTGTGAGCATGTCCACTTCCGAAATGTCCAAACGTTATGGTTTCATCTACGTGGATCTGGATGACGAAGGTAACGGAACATTGAAACGTTCCAAGAAAGATTCATTCGACTGGTACAAAAACGTAATCTCCAGCAATGGTGAGCAACTGTAATTCTCTCGTTCACAGGATTGTTACCGCACAGGAAGCGGGCAAAACCTAACACGAAAGTTGGCAAGCAGGGAATCTAATGTCCCTGTCGCCCTTTTGGTTAGAGATTGTCCGCTTTTTCCTGTCGGAAAAGGATAGAGGTAAGCATTTAAACAAAGAATGAAAATACCGTTAATTAGAGAGGAATGATTGACATGACAACACCATTTCCGAAGGATTTCCTATGGGGCGGCGCTGTAGCAGCCAACCAGCTTGAAGGAGCTTATAATACAGATGGCAAGGGCCTGTCTGTTCAAGACGTAATGCCACACGGGATTACAACGCCCAGAACGGAAGCACCTACAGAAGATAACCTGAAACTGATCGGGATTGACTTTTATAATCGTTACAAAGAAGATGTTAAACTGTTTGCTGAAATGGGCTTCAAAGTGTTCCGTACATCTATCGCATGGTCCCGTATCTTCCCTAAAGGTGATGAATTGGAGCCAAACGAGAAAGGTCTGCAATTCTATGACGACCTGTTCGATGAGTGCCATAAATACGGTATTGAACCACTCGTAACCATCTCTCACTATGAGACACCGCTGCATTTGTCCAAAACATATGATGGCTGGGTTAATCGTAAAATGATTGAGTTCTACGAGCGTTATGTAACGGTGTTGTTCAACCGCTTCAAAGGCAAAGTGAAATACTGGCTGACGTTCAACGAAATCAACTCCATTCTGGAGGAGCCTTTCATGAGCGGCGGGATCTATACGCCAAAAGCAGAACTGTCCAAACAGGATCTGTACCAAGCAATCCATCATGAATTGGTAGCCAGTGCGTTAGCAGTGAAACTGGGACATGAAATTATGCCTGAAGCCAAAATCGGCTGTATGGTACTGAGCATGCCTACGTATCCGCTGACTCCGAATCCGGATGATGTGGTTGCAGCGATGCATGCTGAACAGCGCAATGATATCTTTGCTGATATCCATGCACGTGGTTACTATCCGAAATACATTAATCGTTATTTCAAAGCCAATAATATTAATATCAAGTTTGAAGACGGTGATGCCGAAATTCTGAAGCATACCGTGGACTTTATCTCGTTCAGTTATTATGTAAGTATCTGTGAGACAGGTGATCCCGAGAAACGTATCGAAGGAAAAGGCAACTTGTTTGCAGGGGTACAAAACCCTTATCTCCAAGCGAGCGAGTGGGGCTGGCAGATCGATCCGCAAGGACTGCGCGTAACCTTGAACAAATACTGGGACCGTTATCAAAAACCATTATTTATTGTCGAAAATGGTCTGGGTGCAGTAGATGAGCTAATTACCGACGAAAATGGCAATAAAACGGTGAATGATGATTACCGTATTCAGTACTTGAATGACCACTTGGTACAAGTGGGTGAAGCTCTTGAGGATGGCGTGGAAGTGATGGGTTATACGTCATGGGGCTGTATTGACCTGGTGAGTGCTTCAACAGCAGAGATGAAGAAACGATATGGTTTCATCTATGTAGACCGCAACAACGACGGTTCGGGAACATTGGATCGTTACAAGAAAAAATCATTCCACTGGTACAAAGAAGTTATTGGTACAAATGGCGCAAGTCTTAAACGTAACACTAAGTGAATACTAGTTCTTCAGGCATGGTTGTTATGCACCTTCTTATGTCATATTAACGCACATTAACCGCTTTCACAAAAACATTGTCATATGGATAATTATATGGTAAGATGGGCCTAAGGCTAATGAATACTGGATTGTTACTGTTCAATCAGGCAAAACCAGAAGCGGGGCATATTTCGTGACCTGCTTTGGTTTTGCCTTTTACTACTTTGACGGTGCAAGGTGATGTGAAGAAATGAAAATTGAGAAGGTGCTGAACAACAACGTAGTCACTGTAATTGATCCGGGAGGAAACGAACTGGTCGTTATGGGACGTGGAATTGCCTTCAAAAAGCATACTGGTGAATCGATAGACGAGAGTCTCGTCGAAAAAATATTCTCGCTTGAAAGTAAGGAAGTATCACAGAAACTTAAAACGCTTCTGTCTGATATCCCGGTTGAATATGTCGAGTGCTCGGATGAGATTATCCGTTATGCCGAGACGGTGTTAGGTGAGAAGCTGCATGAAAGCATCTACATTTCACTGACGGATCATATTCATTTTGCCATTGATCGACATCGTCAAGGATTGCAGATCCGTAACGCATTGTTCTGGGAGATCAAGCGCATGTACCGGAAGGAATATGCCATTGGACTCAAGGCGCTACAGATTATCGAGGAAACGTTAGGTGTCCTGCTTCCCGAAGACGAATGCGCATTCATTGCGATGCATCTGGTTAATGCCCAGATGAACGGTGAGATGAGGGAAACGATCAGTATTACGAACATCGTTAAGGACATTCTTAATATCGTAAGACGTAGCTTTGTGATTGAACTTGATGAAGATTCATTGAGTTATTATCGATTTTTAACTCATCTAAAGTTTTTTGCCCAACGTGTGTTGCAAGGAACGGCGATTGAAGATAAAGAAGAAGATAATCCGCTTCATGACTTGGTGAGCAAGCAGTACCCTGAAGCACATGCATGTGCAGTAAGGATCAGTGACTATACGCGTAAGATCTATAATCGGGTGTTGTCCAAGGAAGAAATACTGTATCTGACCATTCATATTGAACGAATTGTCCGAAATGAACAAACAATTGAATAAAATTAGGATTGTTACTGCTAAAAAGGCAAAACCTAAACGTTGAATAATGATAAGCTTTTCTGCTTTGTCATTATTCAGTGTTTAGGTTTTTTTTTAACCTTCATTACACATAAAAGGAGCAAAACACAATGGATAAACAACAATTGTCCAAGGATATTTTGAAGCTTGTTGGTGGCGAAGAGAACATTGATCAAGTCACACACTGTATGACAAGACTCAGATTTAACCTGAATGACAACCAAAAAGCGGACAAAGCGACGCTAAAAAATACACCAGGCGTGATGGGCGTGATGGAGAACGGCGGACAGTTCCAGGTTATCATCGGTAACGATGTACCTGTCGTGTATAACGCACTTGTTGGCAACATGTCCAAATCACCAACCGCAGATAATGCATCATCAGCTGCTTCCACTGGAGAAAAGAAAAAGAGAAATCCAATAAGTGCGCTGTTCGACTTCATCTCAGGAGTATTTACTCCAATCCTGCCAGCCATTACGGGTGCAGGTATGATCAAAGGGATCGTGGCGATCCTTGTAGCCCTGGGCTGGTTGTCTGATACCAGCTCAACCTATATCATCTTGTCTGCAATCGGGGATGGTGCCTTCTACTTCCTGCCAATCATTCTGGCAATTAGTGCTGCACGTAAGCTGGGTAGTAATATGTATATTGCTGCAGCGCTCGCAGCGGGTATTATGCATCCGACGATTACAGCATTGCTTGCCAATGGTGACACCACATTTGTGGGAATTAAGGTTATAGCAGCGACATATTCTTCTACGGTAATTCCGATCATTCTCGCCATCTGGATTGCTTCTTATGTCGAGAAAGCTGTTGATCGTGTTACACATGCTTCATTGAAGCTTCTGATTGTTCCGACGGTTACCCTGTTGATTATGGTTCCACTGACGTTGATGACTGTTGGACCATTGGGTACGGTTCTTGGTAATGGTTTGTCCGGTGGTATTTCATGGTTGTTCGACAATATGTCCATCTTCGCAAGTATCCTGATTGGTGGTACGATGTCACTGCTGATCATCACAGGTATGCACTATGCACTGTTGCCGATCATTGTCGGTTCAATGACATCACTGGGTTACGACTTTATTATTCCACTGATGTTTGCAGCTAACTTGGCACAAGGTGGTGCAGCATTTGGTGTAGGTCTCAGATCGAGAAATAGCAAAACTAAATCCCTTGCCTATTCCACAGGTCTTACGGCTATTATGGGAATTACGGAACCAGCGATGTATGGTATCAACATGAAGTTCAAAAAACCATTTATTGCAGCTCTGATTGGTGGAGCTATCGCAGGCGGATTCATGGGGATCGTCAATGTTAAAGCTTATGTACTTACAGGTCTAGTGGGTCTGCCAAGTATCGCAGCATTTATCAGTCCGGCAATTAGCACACTGCTCTATGCACTGGCTGGTGGTCTGATTGCTATCGTAGCTGCGGCAGTTCTGACATATATTCTTGGATTCGAAGAAGAAAATGCATCGGAGCCAGCTGCACCAGTAGCTGAGCCTGCAACAGCAGCAACAACTACTGCTGGTGTAACTGAAGAAGCAAAAGCACAAGATGAGCAAATCTTCAGCCCAATAACGGGTGAAGTTAAACCGCTGAGCGAAGTGCCGGACCCTGCATTCTCTGAAGAGATTATGGGTAAAGGATTTGCGATTCAACCATCTGAAGGACGTGTGGTATCTCCAATCAACGGTACAGTATTCTCATTATCGAAGAGTGGACATGCCATTGGTCTGGTAAGTGATACTGGCGCTGAGATGTTGATTCATATCGGCATTGATACCGTGAAGCTGAAAGGTCAATTCTTCTCGCCTAAAGTACAAGCAGGTGCGAAGGTTACCGTAGGTGATGTACTGATGGAGTTCGACCGGGAACAGATCGAAAAAGCCGGTTATACAACGATTACACCCGTTATTATTACAAACATGCATCAATATGAGTCTATTGAGTCTGCTGGTCGCACGACGATCAAAGAAAAAGACTTGTTGTTCACAGCGAAAGCTTAATCAAAAGAATAAAGCAGCAACTTTACCGGATTCAAACCCGGGAAGTTGCTGCTTTTTTTTGTTCTACTTGTGTTACACCACAGGAAGCATACCCTGCACTAATTGCACAAAGTGTTGTGCAGGCTTGGACAGATAACGGTTCTGCAGCCAGACCAGCGCCGAGCCGACAGTTGAATGCTGATCCTGAAGGCGGTATACGTGGAAGGGGTGCTCTTGGTATAACTGCAGTACCGTATGAGGCACGATGGAACTGGCGAAGCCGAGTCGGACCAGCTCCAGCAACATATTAATGTCTGAGCACTCACCCATGATGGAGGGGGTGACCTGATGCTCACGGAATTTGTCCAAAATTAGCTCGAACATACCGAGTCCTTCTGTACTTGGAAGTAGTAGCGGGATTCCTGTAAGCCGCTCAAAATAAGTCCCCATCTCCGCTCCTGGGACCATCTCTGTCGGGCTATCCAGTGGTGTTGAAGAAATATAGAAAAGGGGCTCCTGTGGCAGGTGAAGCACCTCATAGCGTTCGGTCTGGACAGGCATGCGTACACAGGCAAGTTCAACTTTGCCATCTTCCAGCAATCGGCATAATTGCGCCGATTCATTTTGTTGAATTTTATAGGTAACCTGTGGATGGGTGGTGCGGAACTGCTGTAGTGCTTGCGGGATCAGACGATCCGATATGGTATTGATGCCGATGGCGAGTTTGCCGCGTATGCCGTGACGGAAACTTTGCATCTCCATGACAGCTTCCTCCATATATTTGGTCAAGGTGACCGCATAATCATAGAAGCTGCGACCAGCCTGCGTTAGTTCCATCATGCGCCCTTTGCGTTCAAACAACATGACGCCAAGCTCTTCTTCCATTAACTTAAGCTGCTGGCTTAAGGGCGGCTGAGCCATGTGAAGTCTTCGGGCTGCTGCTGTAATCTGTTTCTCCTCAGCAATGGCAATGAAATAGCGACATTGTTTGATATCCAAGTGGTTGTCTCCTTTGCCTTCAATCTATATGTAATTCGTATGGAAAGCCAACAAAACATGTATTTTTAATATACTACGTTCTTATGTTAACATACATTAGATTTGCATACCTGACTAAAAGCGCTTGGTTTCTCTAAGAAAGTTACTGCATGAGAAGACGTTGAATTGGAGGATGAAATAACGTGGTTAGAACAATACATGACGCCGCTCAAGCAGGGCATACCGATGAGGTTATTCGGTTTATCACCCAGGGTAGCCAGTTGAATGAACGGGATGCATTGGGGCGAACACCTCTGATGGCTGCCGTGCACGGTAAAAAGATGGACACGGCAAGAATGCTAGTGGACGCCGGAGCAGACATTAATCTCCAGGACAGACGATTGGATAACCTGCTGTTATACGCGAGTGCCGAGGGTATGTATGACATGGTTGAACTGGCCATTGAAGCAGGTGCAGATACAAGGTTAACAAATCGTTTTGGCGGCACAGCCCTTATTCCAGCAGCTGATCGGGGCCATGTGGACATTGTGGAGCTTCTGCTGACACGCAGTGATGTGGATGTGAACCATATCAACAATCTGGGATGGACAGCCTTACTGGAAGCAGTCATTTTGGGAGATGGCGGTCCACGGCATCAGCAGATTGTTGCCTTGCTTTTGCAATATGGTGCAGATCCAAAGATCGCGGATCGGGACGGAATTACACCGCTCGTACATGCGCGTCAGCATCACTATGCAGAGATGGAACGGTTATTAACCGAAGTCTAAAGGCACTTATGCGTTTATGATACAGAAGAGTGAAAGGATATTGCTAACAAATGAATAGACATCAAGAGCATTTTTCACAAAAGAATATGAAAGACGTATCTTCAATGATTTTAGCGGGCATACAGTGGTTTTTCTTCCTCTTTACCAATACTGTTGTGGTTCCGCTATCTATCGGACATAATTTTCATCTGTCCCCGGATGCTATTGCTGCCTCCATGCAGCACGCATTTATCCTTACCGGAGCGGTGTGTATTCTTCAAGCAGTATTTGGTCACCGCTATGCAGTCATGGATGGTCCTTCAGGACTATGGTGGGGATTGACGTTGAGCTTGACTGTATCTGCTTCATCGGCAGGTATGAGTCTGGAGCGCATTGGTGGTGGCCTGGCTGCAGGTTTTTTGTTAGCGGGGCTGACGATGATGATATTGGGCTGGCTAGGCGCGGCGCAAGTGCTCCAGAAGCTGTTCACGCCGATGGTGAAGAGTGCCATGCTGTTTCTGATGACCATTCAATTAACCATGAACTTTTTTAAAGGCATGATTGGATATACGGAGTTTGGTCGCTTCGATCTGCCGGTTGCCGCGCTATCCGTTGTCATTGCATTTCTGGTGGCATGGATTCAACTAAAGGGTAAGGGGAAACTGGGGAACTACGCGATCTTAATTGGAATTGTGGCAGGCTGGATTGCCTATAGTCTATTGTTTTCGGGGCAACATGGTGGACAGCCAAATCACACATCAACAGGCCTAACGCTGTTTCCATGGGGAGCACCAAGATGGGAACCGGGAATCGTCATTACTGCATTTTTTGTGGGACTGGTGAATATGACGAATTCGATCACCACATTAAGCACGGTAGAGAAACTTTATCAGGCAGAGACGACCAGTCAGCAATATCGACGCTCATACGCGCTAACGGGTCTGTTCTCGATGTTGTCAGCCTGTGTAGGTGTGCTGCCATTTGGTTTATTTGCATCATCAATCGGCTTCCTGGAGAGCACTCGCATTCTGCGTCGTGCTGCCTTTATTATTGGAGCGGGGTTGTTATGTATGATGGGGCTTACACCTTCGGTTACAGCCTTTTTTGCACAAATACCACCAAGCGTGGGTAGCGCCGTTCTGTTTGTAGCCTATCTGCAGATGTTCGGTACAGCATTAAGAACGCTTGAGGGCACGACGTTTAATTCTAAAACGATCTATCGTGTAGCGTTGCCGGTACTCACTGGAGTTGCTGTAATGAATATTCCTGCTGAAGCCTTTCAAAACTTGCCCATGTATCTTGTTCCGATTATAAGCAATGGTCTCGTTATTGGCGTATTGGTATCATTACTTCTCGAAAAAACCGTGAACTGGTCCAAAATGGAACAACCAGCGACAGTCAGTAAAGCGGCATAATGTGTTTCATCTCTTAACAGTCCAATTTGATTGGGCTGTTTTTTGTTTTGGTTACCAACCTATATGGCCACTCGCTATTTCACAATAATTTTGCCTTGTCCTGCAAGCATTCGCATCTCTCGGGAGAGACGGTCCTGGTTACCGTCCTGCATTTCGAGTTGGACACCGTAGTGCCATGAGGTATTTTTTTCTTGACCCCAGCGGAGAGTACCTTCCATATATAAAGGGTCTTCAAAGAGCAGCATATTCATGCCAATCCGAATATCGTTATTCTCGACAGGAAGGGATAGCGGAAATGATAGCTGACAGCCGGACCGACTGATATCACATAACTCAGCCTGAATGGGTTTCGGTGGTGCATTGACTCCGTTGATGCTGAGAATATAGATCTCAAAGTTGATTGGTTCCTTCAATGTGTAGCGAAAGGGTTCTTTTCTATTATTCATTGACATGGCTTGGCTTCCTCCATCAAGTTCAAAAAAGTCAGTTATGCTTATATCGACCGTTTGGAGCGAGAAATGAAGAGTTGCGAAAGCAGAGATGGTCCAAGGGTTCCTTTTACACGTGAATTAGGCTTGATATAATGATGGAATATATTTCTGAGGTCAGACCTTAATCTGACAGAAGGGACGGGGGAATATGAGAGGAACATTTCAAATGGTTACAGATACGGCAACATTGTGCCTGTATGATCTGGCAGCGTTAAAGCATCGTTTCGAGGATACTTCGGATTGGTGGTCCATTCCGGAAGATGAGCTGACTGAGGTGAATGCAGGCCATTGTCTGTTCCTGAATCTGGGTGCGGATGGAGTGTATGAGGTGGAATGGAGCTTGGAGGATGCAGAGGTGGAATCAGATTCAGATGACGTAGCTAAACGGGAAAAGGTATATCATCTGCAAGTTCCGTCAGGGCACGTCTATCTGGGAGCGGCTGATGATGTCACTGGTGGTGAACTGGAGCCGGATGAGACGTGTGAAGGGGTCCTGTTTCAGTTAAAGCCCGGAAACTATGCGTGTATCATCTCCAGAGAAGCCAGTCGGATCGCTATTGTCATGAAACCAAGTATTCAGGGGAAGAACACGTTGGATCAATTAATCCGGATATAGTGTACATAGGTGAACAGGAGGGATTCATATGCAGAATTGGAATGAGACAACGATGATGAGTGCAGATGCCCTGCGTAAACGGATGAGAATACTTGCCGCACTGGATATCATATTTTCGGAGGAAGACTGGCTGCGTGTACATCATTATGAAGAAGAACTTCAGCCAGGAGTGGCCTGGGGAAGCATCGATAACGGCGCAGGTGATCATCTGCATGTATTATTTACGAATTCAGGCACGTTGATCAAGGGATTCGATCATGAGTCACCTTTAAGTCCGCATGCTCGTGAGGATGGAGAGATCTACCCAGGCATGTACGATGAAGTGCCGAAGACATTGATGGCTGTTCTGCGGGATCATGAGGAGACATTGGATCTGGAGAATGTGACCTTTTGCCTATGGCAGGAAGGGAACGGCTTGTCATGGAAGGTTGGTAACTGGATTCAGATGGCGATGGCCGAGGAAGGTGAAGCGGACGCCAGAGGTGGTGCAGAATTTTTGCTGGAGTACTTGAATAAAGACTCGGAAGATTACGTGGATTGGGCCAAAGGGTATTACGATATCCAGGATGTGCCGTTGGAAGCTGTAGCTGAGATATATGAAGAAAAACCGGTGACCATGAGCCTGATTAAGCAGTTATGTCCTGAGCGAGATGCAGCAGCCGCACTGGATGAGTTGCAGCAACGCGGATATGCCGTGGAACAAACGTGATGAAGTGGCAAAGGAGGGAAGTAGGCCATGTACACTGAACAATTAGGACGTATGCGTGAAAAGTTGATCACTCTCCGAAGTATGGACTTGGATCTGGACCTGTTCGGCGCAGAGAACCATGAATATGAATTGGCATCTGTGTGGACGCAGAAGGATATTGCTCAATTTGAACAGAAATGGCGAATTGAGTTGCCAGAGAACTATAAGGTATGGCTTCTTCATATGGGTACGAGTGGTGCAGGGCCTTATTATGGTCTGGAGAACCCGGATGATGGTGTATACGCTGTGCTTGGTTATGATGATGAGCTGAATGCGATCTCGGACCCTTTTCAATTCACGGAAGCATGGAACTGGAACTATGACTGGTTTGATGACAGCAAGGAAGAAGAGGAATGGGAATTGTTGGAACATGAATATTTTGATCCGAAATGGTCAGCAGGCATGCTGCGCATCAGTGATTTTGGGTGTGGCATCTCCATGAATCTGATTGTTAAGGGAGCCTCCTACGGAGAGATCTGGGTGGATGACCGGGCTAACCGAAATGGAATCTATCCTGATCAGTATTGGGGCAATACGAATCGACTGCATTTTTTGGACTGGTATGAGTTGTGGTTGGATCGTTCGATCGATCAAATGCACGAACAAAAGCAACAATCTGGAGCGAACGAAGTCTGAAGGAGGTTGTACATATGGGCTGGGAATATGGGATTAGAACAACAGAGCCTGCCATTTTACCTGAAGTTGTGGAACGTCTGGCAGGTGCACTAACGTTTACCGAAGTATATAGTTTGGAACACCAAGCCAACGGCTTTGTATTAAAACGTGAAGATCCATCCTGGCCGAGAGCCCTGGAAGTGTGGGTAGAAGAGGCTTCCGGGTTAGAAGAGGTTGTGGATGGGGATTCGTATATCTACTGTTTGTTTCATATCTGGGGTGAAGAGGCACGGAGCTGGATGCAACAGATGGAGCGAGAAACCAGGCAGGTAGATGGCGTTTTAACCTGGTTTGAACTCTGATTAGTAGTGAAATTGCATGAACAGGAGTGACCCTATGGCTAAACAATCAAAGAGAACGATTCCTGCGCTCATCTATCAGTATCAGGGTCCGCAGCGAAATGTGGGTTTTGTATTGTCCCCTTTATACATACACGAATCGGTCGAAGTAGAGATGGAAGACATGCTGTTTATATATAATGAAGACTTTGACTACATTCGACCTGCATTGGATCGCATTTTTCCACTGATTGACCCGCGAACTGGAGAAGAGATGAAGGCACTTGATCCCTGCTGGGAGAATCCCATTATAAAGGATGTATGGACGGAGATTTTGTCAGCGCTGGATCAACAGCTGGTTACAGATCCTGAATTACGGATTTTTCTGAATCGGTTTACCGTGTGGGTGAGAAACCATCTGCAATGGGCTGACGGGATCGAAGTTATCGGTAATTTATAAAAGGGTTAATCTTGTTTGTATT
The DNA here is from genome assembly GCF_052115745.1 of Paenibacillus sp. 2KB_22. Taxonomy (NCBI): domain Bacteria; kingdom Bacillati; phylum Bacillota; class Bacilli; order Caryophanales; family Paenibacillaceae; genus Paenibacillus; species Paenibacillus sp. 2KB_22. The sequence continues at coordinate 1,484,836 of NZ_JBFRHG010000002.1, read as the reverse complement.
GTTCATATGTGTACGTCATTCGGTATTTTGGCGATGAAACTCTTATGTAAAAAGCTCCCTCAGGTGATGGCGGAGCTTTTTTTGATGAGCCAATAATAAAACCGTTTGCTTCACTCACCCGTCTTATACCACAGAAAGAGAGAGAAGGAGGGATGCGGGGTGGAAACAAAAGCAGAGCTGAACCAGAGGATCTATGTACAGACCGAAGATGAGACGGTATTTGTGCAATCCATTATGGAACATCAAGATACGCTCATTTCCATTGCCTACAGTTATCTGCGTAACCAGCAAGATGCGCTTGAAGCGGTACAGGAGATGACGTGCCGGGCTTGGGTCAAACGTCGTACGCTGAACAATGAGAAGGCGTTCAAGTCGTGGATCATTCGAATTCTGATCTATATCTGCATCGATGAACAGAGGCGCCGTAAGCGGGCGACACCGCTGGCAAAGGAAGACATAGAGAACAGCATTCCAGCCTCTTGGATGATCAGTGTTGATGATAATCGAATTGCGATGGAATCTCTTTTGCAAAAGGTGAAACCGAAATATCGCCATGTATTATTGCTGAAATATTATAACGACATGACACTTACAGACATTGCCTCCATCCTCGGCAAACCGGAAGGTACGATCAAGACCTGGCAGCACAAGGGACTCCAGCAGTTGCGCAAGTTGATGAAGAACAGGAGGGATTGGCATGACCACTAACCCGGAGGAGAAAGCACTTCTTGCAGACGCATATCAGGTGAAAAGAGAGAAACAGCACTGGAATCCGGCGGACACAACTGCTGCCATTCAACGTGGTCTCGCGAAGGCCAGAACCAGACGATCAGGTTGGAGCGTTCGTATCAAATGGATTACGGGAGTGCTGGTCGCGGTCCTGGCTGCAGGATGGTTTCTTATGGGCCCGCTTGGGAGCTATGGGCAAGAACAGGCAACATATACTGAGCCTATAGCCAACTGGGGCGTACTTGAACCCTTTCGTGGCCTGCTAAATTCGGATATGGACAGTGCTACGATTACTTCAACGCTCAATAACGGTTATGTGCAACTTGTAGATCAGACGGTTACATCGGGCATATATGCGTTTACGGTGAATGCAGTTATGGCAGATGAGAATCGAATAACGGTATTGTATACCGCCAGAACGGATGCTTCGCAGCAGATGTATTCGACTGTCGATATGAAGATGATGGACGCTTCGACAGGAGACTTGCTTGACAATGGCGGTGCAGGAGGTATTCATCTTTCCAAGGATAAGCATACCATTTATGGCCGGAATACAATTGAGCGAAGTCGAAATAAACCGCTGCCTGAGCAAGTGAATCTACAATTCCAGTTGTCCTCAGTTGTACCAGATGTGGTGAATCATGCAGATAAAGGGGAGAAAGAACGAAAGTATAAATTTTCCAAAAAGATGAATATTTCTTTCCCACTGGACCCCAAGTTTTCTATCCCCAAAACGGAAATCATTAACGTTAATCGGACTTTTACTCTCGGAGGTTATGAGATCTTGTTGTCGGAGGTGGAGGTGTCTCCTCTAGTAACTCGGGTCAAATTTGTCCATGTACCTGATCAAGAGATTGATTACAAAACGAAGTTGTCGCTCAACGAGATCGTTCGGCCTATCGAGATCATTTCGATCTCCAGGAATGGGAAGCAGACCAAGTTATCCATGGTAGGCGGGAGTGGAACGGAAGACGGAATGATGTATTCTTTCGGCAGCAATCTGCTGGATAATCCGGAGTCGATGGTATTAAAACTTCATGGCAAACCAGGTAAGGTCTATGATGATTTGCAGGAAGCCAAGAAGGATGAACTGGGGATCAAAATCAAATAAGATAAGATCGTTTTGGTGAGATGAAGTCATGGCAATAGTCGTGGCTTCATCTCATTTTTTTGTTTTTTCACTATATCTGATCTGCTGTTGCATAAAAGTGAGATTTGTTGTCTTTTTGCAGTTTTTGTATTGTCACAACCAAAGTTACACGATATAATCGAGTTGTATTTCAGGATAATATTATAAAGGATGGTGAAATTTTGAAGAAATTTTCGATGCTTTTACTCGCGGTAACTCTATTGTTGTTAACGATCTCAACGGCTCCTTCTACCTATGGCGCGGCCAGTTATCCGAACACGGGTACGAACGGGTTGACCGGTTTTGCAGGCAGTGCCAAGAATGAAAATGGCGTATCCAAGTCAGCCACGACAGGTGGCAAGAATGGTCAGGTGGTTTACGTTAGTAATCTCAATGACCTGAGAACACATATGGCGGGCGCTACAGCCAAGATTGTCGTCGTTGAACAGAATATTTCTTCCTCTACGTTACAAAAGGTTGAATTCGGAGCGAATAAGACTCTCATAGGTTCCTTTGACAAACATACATTAACGAATATTCATTTCAGATCCACAAGCAGTTCAAGCAATGTGATTTTTCAGAATCTGACTTTTGAACACGCTTCCAATATTAATGCCAATGATGATATCCAGATGTATATCACTTCAGGCTCCAATTACTGGATCGACCATGTGACGTTTGCTGGTCACAGCTACAGCTCTGGCGGTAGTGATCTGGACAAACTGCTGTACATTGGTGATCGCGCCGATTATATTACGATTAGCAATTCCAAATTTGCAAATCATAAGTATGGCGTTATCCTCGGTCATCCGAATGATGGTAACAGCAGTTACAATGGCGTGCCTCATGTGACGATGTCCAACAATTACTTTGAAAATTTATATGTACGTGGTCCTGGACTTTTAAGATATGGTTACTTCCATCTCAAAAACAACTATGCAAACAACTTTAATCAGGCCATTACCATTGGTGAAAAAGCACGGATTTATTCCGAAAACAACTACTTTGGTGCAGGCGCTGAAAAGGGCGGCATCCTGGATGACAAAGGAAAAGGTGAGTTTACGGATACGGGCAGTACACCGGCCCTGAATAGCCCTACTTCTCCTAAAACGAACTGGAGACCAAGCTCCAATTACAGTTATCAGGTAGAGAGTGCCAGCTACGCGCGTGAGTTCGTCACCAAGTATGCAGGTTCCTCCAATACGACACTTGTGTTCGGTAAATAAGAGATTGTATTATGCATTCGCATTATGCCAAAAAGCCTGTCCTATACGCCAAAACGTATAAGACAGGCTTTTTGTTTGTAAAGTGATATGTCTGCATATCACTTTACAATTCATATTAATTTTTAACTAACAATACCGATATACATAAAGTAGCGCTGGTTTCATACTTATGAAGTCAATATGTACTATGTTAAGGCGCTGCACATTTGCGGTTTGCGCATAAGCAGGACCAAAGACTAATAGATGTAGTACAGAAAGGCCCTACAACACACATTTAACCTACAAAAAGGACGGGGTATGCATGGATCGTATGGACGAAATTATTTGGAAAAGGAATAAATTAATCGGTATCATTTTGTGGATTATTATTGCCATTGGTATGGGTCTGGCCTTTACGATGCCGAAGTTACTTGTGTCCAATGGTGTAGCTCTGATCTTTGTAGTTTGGATTACATACGCTAATGCGAAAAAGAAACATATTCATCTCATTCCATGGCTGATTACCGCATTACTGACAATATGTGGAGTCTATGTCGGTTGGGGAACAGTCAATTTTGCGTTAAGTTTGGTCATAACCGCAGTTCTACTGTTATTTCCTAACAAGAAATTTTTTGTGGTTGGATTTTCGGTATTACTAGTCAACAGTGTTCTTCAGTTATTTGTTATGAATACCGCTGACTCTGTTGAGCTAATAGGTAATATCGTCAATGTGGGACTATTTGCGCTCACGGGAGCCATTTTGATGCTGGTCTCACAGCTGAATCAAAGGCTCTTCCATGAAAGTGAAGTACGCCAGAATGAGGTGGAGCATTCTAAGCAAAGAGTGGAAACCATGCTGGAGCGTGTGAAGGAATCGGTCGAAGGATTATCTCGTTATACGGATCAATTGAAGCAAAAGGTGGATTCAACAGGTTCCATTACCAATGAGGTGACGCTTGGGTTCAGTGAAGTTGCCAAAGGCGTAGAGTTCCAGGCGACCAGTGTAGCCGAGATCTCGGAATCCTTGTCTGTGTCGGATCAGCATATCAAGGACGTTGCGTTGTATTCCCAACAGATGAAAGAGTTGTCCGCAAGTATGGCAACGAGCACGCGAACTGGAAGCACACAGATGGACCAACTGAATAGTCAGATGCAAGAGTTATATGAAACGATCAATACAACTGCTAATGACATGCGAAAGTTCAACGAGGAAAGTGAATCCATGACGCTTATGCTGAACAGCATAGCGGATATTGCAACTCAGACCAACCTGCTTGCGCTCAATGCTGCCATTGAAGCGGCTCGTGCGGGTGAGCATGGACGCGGGTTTGCCGTTGTATCCGAGGAAGTTCGCAAGTTGGCCGAGAGCTCGGGTCAGTCCGCAAGTGATATTGCAACCATCCTGTCTCGGTTAAAAGGACAAACGCAGGCACTGACGGATCGATTCGAACGTATTCGTCTTTCGTTACAACAAGGAAGAGACAGTGTGCAAACGGCAGAGGAAGTATTCCGTACGATTAACAGTAACTCTCAGCATGTATTGAATCAAGCGACTGATATCGAGACTAGTTCGGCGACCATGAAGGAATCTTCCACCAGAGTGGTGAATGAGGTTTCCGAGATTTCGAGTGTAACGGAGCAATCCAGTGCAGCGACAGAAGAGATTCTGGCAAGCATGGAAGAACAACGTAACTTGACAATGAAGATGGTGGAAAGTTTCGGAGAACTGGAGCAACTGATTGTGAACCTGAATGAGTTAGTCTCGGATCATCAGGCTTCTTCCGTTGAGAATAAACTTTAATACTATATCGATGAAAGTTCGTCTGTACGTATTTATCGTGCAGGACGGGCTTTTTTCATCTGCAATACAGCTTGATGCCGACATTTTTTTCCTATACAGTGTTGGGTAGAGTATGTAGAGAGTAGAACTGTAACTGTAAATAGTAGTTAAAAGAAGATGTTATCTCATGGGGGAGTAAGAGGTTGAAGAATAAAGTAAGGGAAGACAGATCGAGTTACGATGACCGTACATATCAGCATAGGAATGATAAATGCATTGAACGCGTGCGTCTTTATGATCAGCATTCGCTCAAAGACATGGACTGGCCCGATACGGAGGATGGCGTATATGCCAGAGCTTATCTGGAACCCATGATGCAGCAAGGGTCCCGGAGCTATATGTCCAACGTGGAAACGATATTGCTGCTCGCCCGGATCGATGATCTCGTTATTCCGCTAACGGTGAATGATACAGAGTATGATAATGCTTACGTCTGTTCGCCATATACGCATTACGTGAGTTACGCCAAACAGGAATTGAGCATGTTGCAGAAGCCCATATTGGAAAAAGGACTTTTTGCGCTGCTCAGTCTAATCGGTTGGGGAATGAAGCAATCGCAGATCAACAAAGTCGTGCATGTGAACAACTGGCTGTTGTCCACCAATCTCTATCCAGCCATGTCCGGTGAACAGGCAGAATGTTTGCTTGCAGCGGTACAAGAGCGATACCCAGAGCATGTCATTGTGTTTCGCTCCTTGTGTCCGGGACTTTATCCCGAACTGACGACGAGGCTAACCGAAGTGGGGTGTCGACTGATTCCGAGCCGACAAATCTATCTGTACCAAGCGTATGATCCGAATTTTGGCAACTCGAAATCGCGCTGGCTGTTGAAGCGGGATTACGAATTGTTGGCCAAGCACGACTACGAATTCGTTTCCGAATTAGATATGACAGATGCAGATATTCCGCGAATCGTGGAGTTGTACAAGCTGTTATACCTTGAAAAATACTCCTATCACAATCCCCAATTCACCGAACGGTTCATTACTGCTGCGCTGGCATCAGGAACACTTCGGCTGTATGGACTGCGAAAGGAGGGGCGCTTGGATGCGGTCATGGGTTATTTCTGCCGAAATGGAGTCATGACAACGCCACTGTTCGGTTACGATACAGCGGTGTCCCAGTCCGTCGGACTATACCGCATGTTATCCGCTTGTCTGATCAGACAGGCTCGCGAGAACGGCCATCTGTTGCATGAGAGCGCGGGGGCAGCGCAGTTTAAGCGGAATCGGGGTGCTGTGGCGGATTTTGAGTATTCGGCTGTGTATGAGCGCCATCTTCCATGGGGCAGACGCTGGTGCTGGCTGCTGCTTGATCGGTTGCTGAATCGCATAGGTGTTCCGCTGATGCGCCGTATGAAGCTGTAAACAGACATAATAACGTTTTACGCTGCCCTAGGAGGGGGTGTGCATACAGGTTTGACAACACACATGTACAAACAATTGGTTCTCGTGATACGCACACTCATTTCACAATCGCCTAATTAAACATGCTCTGCGAGTTGTACCTCGAAGCCGTCTGGATCTGTAATGTATATAAACCGCAGGTGCGGATTGGGCTGGATGGGGCCGCGTACTATCGGAATATTCAGCTCTGCTAGTCGTTCCATGGCTTCATCCAGCGAGTTCACCTCATAGCCGATCGACATGCCGGCCTCTGGTTTAAGAATGGATTCACTGCCCTCAATCAGTTCCAGCTTGGCTTCATTCTCCGTGCCGAGCATGGCAATCTGCCGTCCGCGGCTTTCGAATCTGCGCTGAATTGGAAGTCCAAGCATGTCGTGATAGAACCCGAGCGAAGCTTCCAAACTACTGACCCTCAGCGTGATCCAGTTTAATTTGATCAACATGGTTGATTCTCTCCTTTGTTGTATCCTATTCATCATCATTACGTTCATTATACGATAAGCGGGGACAGGCACCTACTCCTTATCAGTAAACAATAAAATAGCTGCCGAAATATTCGGCAGCCAAATCGTGTAATCTCCGGTCTTTCCGGTAGTTTTAATGAATGAGTTATTGAATGAGATCCACTGCACCTTGTGGAACAAATGCCTCTACACCGTTATAGACAATGACACCTTCCAAGGCTGTCTTTTTGCCGTTTACCAGAGCAATATTTTTGTAGATTTGCAGTTCCAGCTTGGTGTTGCCTTTGGTAACGAGGATCTTCGGATTTTTGGCGTCAGTGAGATCCAGCTTATATGTTGCGCCTTTGGCCGTAAATGCCTGTTTGGCAGGTACAAACAATTGTTTGTTCACGCTGTCCAGATCGAGATCCAGTACACGTGCCATATATTTGGCGACATCCGTGTTGTCGATTACCCCGAATGGACGGTCATTGTTGGGAGCATACGTGTACAGCACGACATCTCCACCTGTATGACCACCGGTTGTCCAACCAATCCCTGCGCGTTTGCTGATCATTGGACCGATTGCATAGTTAAGACTACCCGGCTCAGCCGTTTTAATTGTGGCAATCTCCTCAGAAGTCAGATCGGTAATGCCATAGTATTGTTTCATCACTGCTTTGATGTTTGTACGCTTGGCATTCAGCTTCGCTTCAACACCCTCACCTGTCAGCTTGGCTTTTTTCAAAGGTCCGATAAATGTAGACAACGGCTCTTTATCATATGTGCCAGTTGTGGAGGCATTACCAATCGTGAGTCCACCGTTCTGATGGTCAGTTACAGCGACAACGGCAGTCTCTCCATCTGCTTTAGCAAAATCAATGGCTACTTTTACGGCATCATCAAAAGCCAGCACATCACTGATAATACCAATTGGATCATTGGCATGAGCTGCCCAGTCTACTTTGCTGCCTTCAACCATCAGGAAGAATCCATCTTCGTCTTTGGACAGAACTTCAATGGCTTTGGATGTCATCTCAGCAAGACTTGGTTGCTTCGCAGGATCACGGTCCATATTGTAAGCCATGCCTGCTGGTGCGAACATACCCCATAGCTTGTTCGAATTCGATGCTTTCATTGCTGCTGGTGTAGTGACGTAATCGTAACCTAGTGCTTTGATAGACGAAACCAGATTCTCGCCGTCTTTACGTCCGGCTGGCTCAAGGTATTTGCTACCTCCACCCAACACAACATCCATGCCATTATAGACTTGTTGTTTACTGAGGGCATCATAGTTTTTGCGATCCGGGTAGTGAGCGGAGAAGTCGGCGGGTGTGGCGTGCATAATCTCGGATGTGGCTATAATACCTGTTGCTTTGCCAGCTAGTTTGGAAGCCTCCAGTACGGATGCGACCGGTTTTCTTGCATCTCCAGGTGCAATGGCCTTTTGCCCAGGCATTGTAGCCTTGTCCGGCAGTACACCGACGAATCCGGTATGCGATTTGTACCCTGTTGCAAAAGCGGTTCCAGCAGGAGCCGAGTCCGCAATCGGCGCATCTGCAGAGTGAGTACGAACCATGCCGCTTGCCATGGAGTCCAGCGTCAGGGACGAGCCCTTATACCAACGAGCCAGAGCAGTGGCATCGTTAGCCATGCCGTCGGGAATGAGGATAATCACATTTTTAATCGGTGATGCAGATGTCGTTGAGGTGGTGTCTTCCACAGCCCACGCTGCACTGCTTCCTCCGAGTGTAGCCGTAACAATTGTTGTCACCGCGAGCATCATTTTGGCTGCACGGACATTAAAACGGTTTAACATGAATGCATCCTCCTAGAAAATATGTATAGTTTGTTTTGTATCCTGAACCCAGTGTATACAACCAATGCTAAACCAATGTATGAAATGGATTAACTATATGTAAAATTTACGATTAAATGAAAAATGATAGACTTCAAGCAAACTGACAGGAATAGAGACCCATTTATTCAATAAGTGTGGTGCTTGCTAAGTCATGTGATAAGCAGTGCTGGTCGTAGATGAATCACCTGTGATCTGTTTTGTTATATCGTCGGTTCTGTATATAATTAAAACTTATAACCCACGGAACATTCGGAGCGATATGATCTATGTTGAATTGTGGAGTGAGAGAAGGAGGGGTGTAGATGTATCGGATCGGAATCGTAGGGCCAAGGCCATCCATTGAGCGAACCATGCGTGCGTTGCAGGGACACAATCTGGGGGCGAGCTACGAGCCATATGCCTATGAACATGCAAGAGAAACAGGAGACATCATTAGACGAAGTCGGGAGAAAGTACACGGATGGGTATTTACGGGACCGATTCCTTATCTGAGTGCCCAAGCTGAACTTTCGGAAAAAGAACATGCGATATACTGCCCTCCTACTGGGGCCAGCTTGTACAAGGCGATGCTTCAGGCCGTCTACACCTTGGACAGTCCGGTGAAAGATATCTCCATTGATATGACAGACAACGAGAGCTGGGGATTGATGGACAGTCTGGAAGAGCTGAATATCTCACAGGAGCAATTACGTAAATACGTGTTTTCCATCGATTACAATGTGGAAGAAATGATCGGGTTCCACGTGCGGCATTGGCAAGAGGGGATTACTAAAGCAGCGATTACCTGTCTGTATGCGGTGTATGAAGGTCTGGTGGAACGCGGGGTACCCGTCTTCAAAATTGATTCAACCAAGCAGGAAACGGTACAAGCCGTACGTATGCTGATTGAACAGATTCGCAGTTCCGCGTTCAAGGACAGTCAGATTGGTGTGCTCATGATCGAGATTGATCGATTGCATGAAGCGGGAGAACTGTCGACCGAGCGTTATCAGTTGCAGTATATGGAGCTGAAGATCAAGGGAGTGCTGCTGCGACACTGTGAACAAATCGATGGATCACTTCATCAGGACGGCACCGGAAGGTACCTGATGTATGGTTCGAGAGGTGTGATGGCTCGTAATATGGACTCACTGCATTCGACCATGCATCAGTTGGAGCTGGATACAGACTTGCCTTCCTTTGCCGGGATCGGGTTCGGGGAGACGGCGTTTGATGCCGAACGCCATGCACGTAAAGCTATTCAGTATGCCAAGGATGATGAGGCTGGACAGATCATTATCTATGAGACGGATGGAACCATTGTCGAGGCGGCAGGAGAAGACCACGAATTATCCTACGAAACTTATTCAAGTGATATTGAATTGCTGGAACAATTGAACAAGGCAGGCGTGAGTATTCGTACATTCCAGAAAATAAAGGCATACATACGCCGAATGGGCAAAGAAGAATTTACAGCCGGTGAGCTGGCTTCTGGGCTCTCCATGACCATCAGGCACGTACAACGTATTATGGGCAGCCTTACTGCTTTTGCGCTGGCCGAAATTGCTGGCAATGAGCTGAATACAAGGCGCGGAAGGCCTAGTAACCGTTATCGTCTCTTGCGTTAGGTTAAGGAACATAGAATAAAATTATAAAACCGATGATGCGACCTTATGTCTCATGTCCGTGTGGAGAGGACAAGATGACAAGGATGGCTCAGCGGTTTTTTTATTTCGAGTGTTAAAATACATAACACAGGTATTGAACTATGTGCGGGGATAATTATATAATGTCCTAAAATTACGACATTTTCGTTAAATGTACGTTAATGATCTGCTAACGGGGACAAGACCTTCATCAGACTTGTTCAGTCTATCCAGAGGCAGTTCCATCACAGTCAGGGGGTAGTTTGCATGGTCAAAGCGGACAGACAGGAGAACACAGGACTTTTTGGTTGGGTAGAGAAAGTAGGGAACAAGCTTCCCAATCCGTTTTTATTGTTTATCTATCTCATTGTCGCCCTGATGGTTGCCACACTGGTGTTATCGCTCTTTAATGCGACGGCACATAACCCGATTGATGGGGAACAGGTACATGTCAAGAACTTGCTGAGCAGGGAGGGAATTCAGTGGCTGTTGCCGAATGTGGTCAAGAACTTTGCTGATTTCAAACCACTGGCTTCCATCCTGGCTCTGGTGCTGGGCATTGGTCTGGCGGAGAAAGTGGGTCTTCTCGAAGCGGTTATGCGTAAAATGGCTGTTCGGGTACCTGCGCGTTACGCCAGTTATCTTGTCATTTTCATCGCTTTTTTCAGCCATGTGTCCTCGGATGCAGCGCTTGTAATCATGCCTCCACTTGGAGCGCTGATTTTTCTCGCGGTAGGCAGACATCCGGTTGCCGGATTGATTGCCGCCATTGCAGGGGTTGGGGCTGGTTTTACAGCCAATATGCTCATTGTGACCACCGATGTATTGCTGTCAGGCATTAGTACTGAGATTGCGACCTCTGTAGATCCCAATGTGGGCGTTACGGTTCTGGATAACTGGTACTTTATGTCCGCTTCGGTTATTGTGCTGACTCTCGTTGCCGGGTTCATAACGGACAGATTCCTGGAACCACGTCTGGGCCGTTACGAAGGGGAGCGGGTCTATAAGCTCGAAGCACCTACGCCTGAAGAAAACCGGGCACTACGTGCATCGGGGATTGCTGCATTGCTTTTTATCGCAGTCATTTCATTCATGGTGATCCCTTCGAATGGCGTTCTTCGTAACCCGGAAACGGGAAGTGTCATGGGTTCGCCTTTCCTGGCCGGGATTGTTCCTGTCATTTTACTGTTCTTCTTTACCGTAGCGCTGACTTACGGCATTAAATTGAAAGTGATCCAAAATCAGAACGATCTGCCGAAACTGCTCATTGAACCGATCAAAACGATGGCTGGTTTTATCGTGATGGTGTTCCCGTTGTCCCAATTCGTGGCGATGTTCAACTGGAGCAACATGGGCAAATTTCTGGCACTTACAATTACAGATTTGCTGGAAAAGACAGGCATTAACGGTATTCCGGTAGTGATCGGATTAATTTTCCTGTCGGCATTGCTGACGATGTTTATCGCAAGTGGATCAGCAATCTGGTCCATTCTTGCCCCGGTGTTTATTCCAATGATGATGCTGCTCGGATTCCATCCGGCATTCACTCAGGTTATTTTCCGGGTATCCGATTCGGTCATTATTCCATTGGCTCCGGTATCGCCTTTTGTACCGCTGTTCGTAGGATTTCTGCAGGAGTACCGTAAAGATGCGAAGCTGGGAACGTATTATTCACTGATTTTGCCATATTCGATTGCGTTCTTCTCGGTGTGGGTGGTTATGGTCATTCTATGGTACGCCTTCAACTTGCCGCTTGGTCCGGGAGTAAACGCAAGATTGTAGGAGATCAGCAGGAGCAAGCTTAGTGACGTATAAGGTTGAATGAGTCGTGTAGGACTGTATACAAGATCAAATAGATAGAGGTTGGAGAGAGGGGAAAAAACATGATGGATATTATCGCGCTTCGCCGGGACCTGCATGCACATCCTGAATTGGGATTTACGGAATTTCGTACTGCGACCAAAGTGGTGCAAATCCTGACGGAACTGGGGTATAGCGTCACTTACGGAAAAGATGCAATTGATGACACATCACGGCGGGGGATGCCGAAGCCCGAAGTCTTGGAAGATGCATATCAGCGTGCCCTCCGTGAAGGTGCAGATTCGGTGATCGTGGAGCAGATGCGAGGAGGATTCACCGCCGTTGTCGCTGAAATTCAAGGGGAGCAGGAGGGGCCAACGACGGCGTTCCGCTTCGATATGGATGCATTGCCGATCCGTGAGAGCGAGTTGGAACAACATGCGCCGCAAGCGGCACTATTTCGTTCCCGTCATGAAGGCATTATGCATGCTTGTGCACACGATGGGCATACAACGATTGGACTAGCGCTTGCAGAACGGTTGAGTAACCGGAAGTTTGCCGGCAAGATCCGGCTGTTATTCCAGCCTGCCGAAGAAGGTGTGCGCGGAGCATATGCTATGGTCGAAAAAGGAATGCTGGAACAGGTGGATCGCCTGTTCTGTATGCACTTGGGTACTGGTGTGCCATCCGGCCATATTAGAGGTGCGTCTGCCGGATTCCTGGCAACGACCAAGCTGGAAGCACATTTCACCGGTGTATCTTCCCATGCAGGGGCTACACCGGAGGAAGGACGGAACGCGCTGCTGGGCGCAGCGACCGCCATGCTCAACATTCATGCACTTCCCCGGTTCAGCTCGGCAGATACCCGGATTAATGTAGGCATTCTGGAAGGTGGGACAGGGGCCAATATTATTGCTGAGCATGCCCGCATGGTTATTGAGACACGTTCAACCAGTGAAGAGACGAATCGAGAGCTGGAGCGCCGCGTGCGGAACATCATTGAGCATAGCGCAGCCATGCACGAACTAACCGCTACCGTTGAGGTGGTCGGAAGTGCTATTCCGATTCGATGTGATATGGAACTTGCAGAGCTTGCGGTTCAGCAAGCAGAAGGCATCGCTGGGTTCACTGATGCGGAGGCCATTTCGGATAGTGCTGCTCTCGGCAGCGAGGATGCCAGCTATATGATCCGGCGAGTTCAGGAGCAAGGCGGCAAAGCCACGTATATGATTGTTGGCAGCGAGTTACCTGCCCCGCATCATCATCCCGAATTTGATATTGATGAAGCGGTATTGGCCCCTGCGGTGGAACTGCTGGAGAAGTTGGCACGTACGCTGTAAACAACAGATTTATAGAATGGTCGATATCCATGATTAAGAGTTAGCAGTCTGGATCATCATGATGGAAGTTAAGTTCAGGCCCGCATGAAAATGCGGGTTTTTCTGGTTAGTCCCTTCATGGAGAATATGAAGATAATTTAAAAAAAAGATATTGCGAACGCTTACATTATGTGCTAACATCACCATAACAACAGGATTGTAACCGTGTTTAGGGCAATACCTGTGTCAGTTCATTCGTTGGTTCTTTGTTCATCAGACGAATGATTGCGTTTACATTATTATATGGAATGAGCCTCATTCCTCAGGGTTGTTACTGATTGCAGGCAAAACCTGAATTGAGGGCAGCAGATCGCGCTAAAGCGATGTCTGTTTGCCTTCGGTTCAGGTTTTTTTATATAAAAAAATGCCTGATAGCATGACCGCAAGCGCCGTAGCACATATTTCAAGCAGAAAGGAGCGCAGCAGATTTAAGTTTTCCTAAATAGAGAAATAGACTCATCCAGACATTGGAATACTGATTCAAAGATGCACATTTCCAATGCAATTATCCCATCACACACTATTCGACAGCGAGGAGATTTATGACATGAAAACCATTAAACGTTCAATTGCCATTGCAACAATTCTGGGGTTATGTGTATCCGGGTTACCGGCATATGCAGCAGGCAATACAGCAACCTCTTCTTCAGCAGCGATGGACAAGCTGATCCAATCGGAGCTTATTCGTGGCAGTGGTCAAGGGGTTAATGCGGCTTATCTGAATAAAAAAGCTACACGTATTCAGGCCGCAGTACTTTACTTGCGTTTGTCCGGATTGGAGAAAGAAGCACTCGCTTATCAGGGATCGGAAACGTATGACGATGCAGCTCAGGCAGGCAAAGTATTACAACCGGTCGTTGGTTACTTGAAGCAGCATCCGTATGTGTCTGAGATTGTAACAGGAACGGAGAAGTTTGAACCTAATGCACCACTGACAGCGGAAGGTTATGCGGAAATGCTGCTGAAGGTGCTTGGCTATGAAGCGGGTACGGATTATGAGCAGGGAGCGGCGTCCACCTATGCGGCTGGGAAAGGAATCAAGGCACTTCAAGGGAAGGGTGCGAGTGAACTTACCAATCGCCTGATGGCGGAGGCAACCGCGCAGGCTTTGCAAGTGCAGCTCAAGAATGGCAGTGGAACCTTGGAACAGAACTGGTTGAAACATAAAGAAGCTGGTGCGTTCCAACCTCAAACGGTGCAACAGACCAAATATGGCACAATTGATGGAATAACCTATGAGCAATATGGCACGCTCGGCTGGCTTGGTGTTCCATACGCCGCACCTCCGGTAGGTGAACTGCGTTGGAAAGCCCCACAAGAACCAGAAGCTTGGACAGGAACGAGATCGGCTAAGGAATTTGCAGCGAACAGCTTGCAGATCTCTGGCAAGAATACAGCAGGCAGCGAGGATTCACTGTACCTCAATATCTGGCGTCCCGACACAACCAGTTCGAAACTTCCGGTGATGGTGTTCCTGCACGGCGGCGGGAATATGACCGGATCAGGCAAAGATTTTCAAGGTGAACAGCTTGCACGGAGCACCAACAGTATCATCATCTCCGTGAACTACCGTCTGGGAGCCCTTGGATTCTTCCAGAATGCAGCGTTGAAAACAGGCAATGCCCTGGATGACTCAGGTAACTATGGTCTGCTCGACGCATTCCGTGCATTAGAGTGGGTGCAGGATAATATTGAAGGTTTTGGCGGAGATACTGGCAATGTTACGTTAGCAGGACAATCTGCTGGTGCACGTGATGTGCTGGCAACACTGATCTCTCCACTTAACAAAGGACTGTATCAAAAAGCAGTTGCTTTCAGCGGAGGATTGACGACAGCATCACCGGAAGAAGGTGAGCAAAAATCTCAGGATGTACTCGTGAAGCTACTCGTACAAGAGGGGAAAGCGGCTAATGCAGAAGAAGCAAATGCGTGGATAAGCAAGCAATCTCCGGCACTGCTGGAGAGTTACCTGCGTGCACTGCCTGCGGACAAGCTGGTCACTGCGTTTGGTGCAACTGCAATCCGTATGGAGCCATTCCCGCATCTGTTCCGGGATGGTACAGTGATTCCAAAAGAAGGATTTGACGCCATCCTTAAAGGCAATTACAAGAAAGTACCTGTGTTGCTGGGCAGCCTGGAAACGGAGTTCTCCGGATTTGCCTTTGGTGATCCAAACTTCGCTCCAGCTATTGCGGATGGAACCCTGTTCACTGATAAAACCAAGGCGGAGCAATATGCTGCTGCTCTGAAATATGGTAGCGAAGCTTATGCAGGCTTTAATGCAGAGCGTGTAGCGGAGCAATTGACCAGTGAAGCAGGTCAGCCGCCGGTATATGCTTATCGTTTCGCTTGGGGAACACAACCTGGGGTCATCTCTGAGCGTTTGCTCACGTTACTGGGCGCACCACATGGTGCGGATATGGACTTCTATACAGGACACGCGGACGGAATTGCTGCCTATTTCCCTGAGGGGTACTTTAGCGAGACGAACAAACCAGGACGTGATGAGTTGTCCACCGCGATGGCAGCATACCTGAAACAGTTCCTGTACACAGGCAATCCAGGTACGGGTGGTTCCCCTGAGCTTGCGGCATGGACACCTTGGACGAAAGATGCACAAGCACCGATCATGCGTCTGGATGCAAGCAATACAACCGCAGAGATTGGCATGTCCACACAATATAATCAAGGCAAAGAAGCCGTAATGGCGAAGATGAAAAAAGAATTGCCAGAAGAAACATACAAACTGTTGACGGAAAAAGTGTTCGCAGGCCGTTTCTTCTGGGAATAAGGATCACCGGATAGGAAGGTATATATAGATAAAAGGTATATAGATAAATTGAAAGCCAAGGGAGCATATTCTCTTGGCTTTTGTACTGTTCGTCATGCTTAAATATGGTATTGTTGTAAATATAAATTAATAACATAGAGAGGGGAGCGTGTACATTATGAGTAGCTCTTATGGAATTGCGGGGATTATAACTCTATTGATTTTCTTCATCATGATGGGTCTCGTATTATATCTGGTGTTCTATCTTGTGATGAAGAGGTCTGGCGTCAAAGAGGAAGTATCTGCATTAAGGATGGAAGTACGAGTATTGCAAGAGGAGGTAGAGCGGAACAGGCGGGCTTTGGAGAATATAAAGTCTCGTTAACCGTCTGTACATACCATATGTGGATACGTGGAATAGCGTGTTCAACAGTATGAGAGGACAGGGGCTCTTCGCCCCTTCCTCCTCAATACAGCCTGAAACTGTTTATTTCAGCCTTTGCTGGCCATGGACACGCCATCTATTTCTTGGCAAAAAAACTAAGTGTTCCGGTGCTTTCATCAGCACTAACAAACAGGCTGCGTCCGTTAACCCGATGGATTCCTTCTGGTGATTCTCCGGCTGTAGGAATCAGACCCAGGTAGTTCGGATTGACCGGATCAGCAAGATCGAAGAACAGAATGGCATCTGCCCGTTCGGAAGCTACCGCTGCATATGTTGTACCGTCCACAGTAGCAACGGTCAGATTCTCCACTTCGCTGCCTTTGTTGGGACTGCGATCATCCGGGTACAAGCCAACCATGGCGGTTGCCGTGTCAATGAGGTTCTGGCTATCGTACATCCGCTTGCCTTGCAGATCCCAAACAGCAATATTGCGTCCGCCTGCTTTTACCCCATCCTCAAATTCATTCTTGCCCAAGTCTCCTTCATTAGCTGTCAGCAGGTATTTACCATCTGCCGAGAAAGCAATTCCATCCGGTTCATAACGAGCTGTCAATGTCTCTTTGAACTGAACCATACCGTCATCTTTCAGATCCGCTTGATGTGAGGTGGTACCGAGAGCGAAGATGGAGCTGATCTTTTTGGTCTCCAAATCTACGATGGCAACGACGTTGTTCTCCTGTAGCGTGATGGCTGCTGTTTTGCTATCCGGACTAATGGCAACATACTCCGGTTGTGGATCATGAGGATAGATGGCGCCTTCAACATGGTCCAGTGATACCGGCAAGTTCGTGATTTCACCCTCCAATACGTTCCCGCCAGCAAAAGATACAACCATAATGCTACCCGGACGTTTGGCGTTGGCATAGTCAATTTCATCGGTAGCTTTATTCAGTTCTTCGTCTTCTATGGCAATCACCGCATGCAGACCATCAGGTGACAGAGCAATCGAGTCAGGACCAATACCAAGTTCATATGTTTTTACAGTTTTGTAGGTTGTCAGATCCACTATGGCAAGCAATCCTTTATTTGCTTCACTGTCCGTATCCCCTGTACGAATAACAGCCAGACCGTATTGGCCATCTTTGGACACCGTTACACTGGTGACTTCAGCTTTGGCGGAGAGGTCATGGAAGCTGACCGTTTTCAATACGTTGATGTTTTTTAAGTCAGCAATATCCAATACAGAAATACTGCCATTGTCTGCTTCGGTGACGAGCAGGCGCTGTCCATCTGGCGTAGAGGCTGATATTTCTGCTTTGCCACCGGGCATCTGAAACGATGCGGTCCGCTCAAAACCGGTTTTATTTTGTTTCAGGATCAGTTGATCCGTAATTAATTTTAGCGTTTGGGAAGATACATACGTTGTACCTTTGGTGATATAGCTTTTACTGTCCAAAGGCGTTTTTACACCGTTGATGGTTGCTGAGGACGTTCCTATAGGAAGTTGGACTTTAGTATCTGCGATCTGGATATCAACACTGCGACTGCTTCCGTTCCATGTGACCGTACCTTGCATATTTTGGATGGCTGTACGCAGTGCAACATGATCGTTGGCAGGTTTAGTTGCGTCAGCGGCATGAATCATTGATGTGTAGCTGGTTGCTCCTGCACTAAGAATGGCGGTCATCGACAGAACGGCAAGCCATTGATTTCTCTTTTTCAATGTTCCAGATCCCCTTTATCGTTTCGTGTGTGATGGTGTGTGCAATTGTTTTAGTATAGAGATGAAATGTTAAAAAGAAATAAGAGAAGCCAGCAAGTTATGTAAAACATTCATTCGTTATAGTCAGACAAAGTCAGAAAGTCAAAAAAGGTCAAAATAAAAGAAAAAAAGGATCTATTTTAAAATAGTGAACCATGGTGAAAGAAAATCGTTTTTTTTCGTCTTTTACGGACTTTGAGCCTTATTTGCACGAGTATTATAATAATCCATGTAAGCAACACCAATAAACCAACCACACAAAAGGAGCTGATTTTCATGTTTGATCTGATTCCGTTTCGTAAGCGAAATGAAGACCCGTTCGGACACATGTTGAAATCCTTCAATGACATGGTTGAGAACTCATTCCTCTCCCCTTTTGGGACTGGCTCCCAGCCATTTCGTACCGACATTCGTGAGGAAGAAGACAAATATTTGGTAGAAGCCGAGCTTCCGGGCATTGCCAAAGAGGATATAGACATTCAAGTTGAAGGTAAAGAATTGATTATTCGTGCCAAACGTAATGAGGTGCTGGAACAGAAGGATGACTCCAATCGGATCATTCGGCAGGAGCGTCGTTCAGGCGAATTTATCCGGCGTTTCTATGTAGATCATATTGATGAAGAGCATATCAGGGCCAGATTGGAAGATGGTGTGCTGAAGCTTGAGATTCCAAAACGCCCTGGTGATGATCAATCTCGCAGACGCATTCAAATTAACTAAAAACCATAGGGAATAGAAAACAATTGTTTCCTTATATGGTGAAAAACATGCAGGAGACATCCATAAGGATGTTTTCTGCATGTTTTAATTTAGACTGAATTGGAAGAGGGATCGTTGAATATCAGATTTAATATCCATTTTGCTGATTCTAATTTAATTCTCGGCTGCGGCCTGCATTAGTGCATATATCTTACGTGTGGTATTCACGTTTCTTACGGTCATATAAGCATAGACTTTGGAACCCACAAGCTTGTTCATGCCACTTTTGGATGCATCCTCTCTGCTGACTGAATACAAAATGGCTCCGGGAACATAAATCAGTGTGCCGATTTCCGGTTTAATGGGCAATTGGTCCAGCACGGAGGGCTCATTGACCTCATCCCAGAGGAACATTACATCACTTTTGGCCGTGTCATCATTAGTCCATTCTTCCGGGATTGCTTCAATAACACTCTGAATTTCATCCATATTCCGCACCATCACCCTGATCTGTAAGCCGAAGTCGGCGGCGATAGCCTTTTCCAACACAAGGGATATCTCCCTATTCGCATCGGCACGTTCTTGATGATCAGCAAAAATAATATTGCCAGAGTTGATGTATGTAACGACATCCAACATGCCTGCTTGTTCAAACGTTTCTTTCAATTGCTTCATATTAATTTTGTTGTTCCCGCCTACATTAATACCCCGTAGCAAAGCCACATAGATCATAGGGATGCCCCTCCAATTTCTTCAATTCAACGGCTTAACAAAATGACAGATACTCGAAGAGATGCGCAGTATATTCCTCTCCCAATAGATCCTGCAATAAAGGCTCCACATGCTCCAGAACCTCGGGCTTGGTCTCATAGGTTTCTTCATCTTTCAATTCTCCGGCATAGGTGCGTGCCGCTTCAATCAGGAAGGTTAGTGCACTGAAAAAGTCTGACAGCGAATTAGCAACACGGTTTGGCTCTCCCCCTGTAAAGGCGGCATATACGGGAGAGTTCGGTGCATCCACATCTACAATTAACGGATCATCATTAAAGTTTGCGATGACGACGTGGTTTGTTGGCCAAGTGGAAGACTCCTCATAAGGTTCATTCATACCAATCCAGCGGTAACCCAATTGCTGACGATGCAGATGTTCAGGTGCGACAAAGAAGATCAATGCAGCATCACCGATCTCAACGGCGGCATTTTTCATTTTGAGTGTACCTTCAGCTTGGGCATCTACCATTTCATAGTGACTGTACAGATACTCAAGTTCTGGAGAAAGAGTTATTCGTGTATCTACTTCCACCTGGTGTTGTTGTTCACGAGGGCGCAGATCATGATTTTTGAAAAGTCCGTAAGCTTTATTATATAAATCCTGCTGTTCTATAAAACGGCTCAAGGCCGCATCCAGTTGTTGCATGATGGCTGATTCCTCCTGATAACATTATGTAGTATCATGCCAATTCGTTTGATTCTTTTGTTCGCTATAGGCATTATACAATATCAAAGATGAATTCAAAAACATTTGAATACGTTTACATTCATTGTTGAACATGATATACTTTCACTCAAATAAGGATTGTTACTGCTTCGGGCAGGCAAAACCTGAGTATCATTATGCGTGGACTTGATCCCATTCATAGTGATGTTCGGGTTTTTTTGCATTTTACGGTCCATATTAACGATAGAAAAACAGAGAACGTACGTATCCCAACACTTACAACACGCTTTACAGAAGAAAGGGGAGCATTATGAACAAGAAAACATGGTTAAAAGGATTGGCCGCAGGTTGTCTCAGTTTAATTCTGGTGATTAGTGGATGTGCATCCAAAGCACCAGAGACTGCGAGTGACACACGAAATCCGGCGACAGAGCAGACCGAAAATGAAACCCAGAAACCTGCAAATGACCAAGCTGCCAAAGGCAGAACGGTGATTACAACCGACGGTGAAGTGGATGATATGAACTCGGTTATTCGGTTCCTCTTGTATTCCAATGAGATGGACCTCGCCGGGATCGTACTGACCAGCTCAGTGTACCATTATGTAGGAGATGAGGAAGCAGGGATCAAACCGTTCCGCTGGACAGGTACACAGTGGGTGTACGACATGATCGATGCCTATGGCGAGATCTATCCGAACTTGTCCAAACATGCGGAGGGCTACCCGGAGCCGGAACAGCTTCGAGCGATGACCAAGATCGGTAATATCTCAGATAAAGGGGAGATGGATAAGGAAACCGAAGGTTCCGAGTTCCTCAAAACCCTTTTCCTTGACAATGATTCCCGAGACCTGATTGTTCAGACATGGGGTGGCACCAATACCACAGCCAGAGCGCTGAAATCAATTGAGGAACAGTACAAAGACACGGCTGAGTGGGAAACGATTCGCAAAAAAGTGAGCGACAAACTTGTCCTGTATATCATCCTGGATCAGGATGACAGCTACAACGAATACATTGCGAAAAATTGGCCGGATATCCGCATTCTCAACGACCAATCGAACTTCTGGCATTTTGCCTACGCATGGAAGATGCATGCCGAAGAAGTGAACAGCAAGCTTCATGGTGACTGGATGGTCAAGAATATCCTGAACGGACATGGCAAGCTGATGGATATGTATGCGTCGATGGGTGACGGCAAAATGATCGAAGGCGAACTAGCCGAAGAACAGCGGGGAAGTGCTGAATATCTCAAGAACAATCCGCAGTATGACAAATACGATTTCATATCCGAGGGTGACTCTCCATCCTTCTTTTATCTGATCGATAATGGGCTGCGCAGTATGGAAGACCCTTCCTACGGCGGTTGGGGAGGACGCTTTGGCGTTGTGAACGACAAGCTGTATAGAAACAATGTGCTTGATTACGATCCTTACACCAAACGATATGAAGCCGAATATTCTTTGATGAGATGGTTTGACGATATCCAGGATGATTTTGCAGCACGTGCAGATTGGGCAGTTGCAGACACTTACGAAGGTGCCAACCACAATCCATCCATAACAATTAAGGAAGGGCTGGATCTAAGTGTAAGTCCTGGGGAAGAAGTTACTCTTCACGCAGAAGGCACGGACCCGGATGGAGATCAACTGACCTATACGTGGTGGAGATATTTCGAAGCGGACACCTATAAGGATTCCAAAGTAGAACCGAACAAAGTTCAGCCCGAAATGGGGGGTGATCTGCAGCTTGGCTTGCATCGTGAACTTGCCAAGGGCGAGCAGGTGGATACGATAAAATTGCAGGGCAGTGATACCGAAACGGTGACATTCACTGTTCCTGACGATGCCAAATCGGGCGATACCATTCATATCGTTGCTGAAGTACAGGACGATGGAGAGCATCAGTTGAAGCATTATCAACGTGTGATCCTAACTGTGAAATAAAGAATTAGAGGGGCTGTCCCAAAAGTCATTAACATGGCTGACGGGGCACCCCTCTTATTTGTGTAGTCTCATCGTATCCATCGGTTAGCGTTGGATGCCTGACCAGAAGACATTCCAGGTGGTCGCCAGAGCTTGTTCATAGGATTGCCGTGTCTCATACACGAGCTGTACATCCAATCCATCCATCATGGTAACAAAGGCTACTGTGGCTTCTTCCGGACTCAGGCGTATATCGGGATGTTTGGTAAAGACGGCTGCTAACTCTTCCTTCAGTGTTCCGAGGTACGTTCGATATTGGGCCAACACAAAATCATGCACCTCCAGTGGTGTGATAAATGACAGGATATACATAAAAGCGACGTTCGGATGGGTCAGGAAACGATTTTTGTGTTCATGCAAAAAGGCATACAGTTGCTGATCCAGAGTTTGGGTAACAGACTCACTGAAAAATTGGCGTACAAACTGCTGTTCCTCCTGCACAACTTCCTCGTATAACTCCAGCAATAACGCTTTTTTGGATGAATAATGATAAGCCAGAGATTGCTTGCGAATGCCTGCTTCTTCGGCAATCTGCGCCATCTTGGTCCCCTCGTAACCCAGACGATTAAAATGTTGAATGGCAATTTCCTTGATTCGTTTTTTACTCAATGTCTACCTCCAGTTGGCGAGCGGTATACCTCTGCTGTTTTTGGGAGTATACCGAATGTAACAAGATATATACCACAAAAATACCTATAGAGATAGCATACACCACCGTATAGGAAAATGCAGAAGCCACCACGCCCAGGATCAACGAACCACCGCCAATCCCGAGGTCAAAAAAATTAAAGAAGGAAGCCATCGCATTTTCATGCTCATGTTCCTCGACAAGATTCACACACCAGGTCTGGATAGCCGGGAATATGGCACCAAAGCCAAAGCCGTATAACGCGCCAGCTGTCAGGAACTGCACATCATTCCGGGCGATCGTCAGAACGAGTAGTCCTGCGATTGCAAACACGGCAGAAGGCAACAACACGGAGCCTGGACCGTGTCGATCAAACATTTTCCCGGAGAACAATCGGACGGCGAAGCTGGCAATAGCGACGATAAAGAAAAACCAAGCGACATTGTTGAACTCTCTCTCGGCAGCAAATAAAGCCACAAAGGACATGATGGAGCCGGCAGCAATGCCAACCAGCATGATCAACAACGAAGGAAACAGTACTTTCTTTTCGATCAACTTAACGGTTGCGGCAGGAAGTTCAGCGTTTTCGTTATCAGGTAACCCCTTGGGCTTTCTGGATACAAACACTGCCATCAGGAGAGCTAGCAGCAAAATGCACATGCCTCCCATAAACAGGCTCTGATAGTCATACTTAAACAACAGACTGGTACCAATCAAGGGACCGATGGATATGGCGACGGTCTCGCCTACCCCAAAATACCCCATGCCTTCTCCTCGGCGATCTCTTGGAATGTTTTCTGTAGCAATCGTCGCAAAATAGGTTGTTGCCAAACCAAATCCGAATCCATGGATCACTCGAAATACAAGAATCATCCCAATACCTGACGATAGGTAGTATGCGCCTGTCATGAATGCACAGATGGTTATGCCGATAATTAACAGATACTTTTTATCTATTCGTGTCGCTAAAACGGACGTGAAGGGTCGAATCAAAATGGCAGAAAACATAAATATGCCGGTAACAAGACCGATCTGTGAAGCTTCTCCCCCCAAACTGGAAACGAACAATGGCAAGGTGGGAAGTAACATCTCAAAGGCCATAAACAATAGTGCGTTGGCTAACATGATGAAAATAAATGATCTTCCCCAGAGTTGCTGAGGTGTAGGGCTGGTAGTAGAAGTGCTCATAGGGTCCTCCGTGTATATTGATCTCTGTCGGCCGACATGTTGAAATGATCTTACCTGACGATAGTCAGATTGTAAAGTGCGTTTCGATATGCAATCATGATTTTTTTGGAGCAGGAGAGAAGTATTTATTAATTTTCAACCCCTATCCCAACATTTTCCGATATAATAATCTGATAAAATGATTCAAGTGAATACTACCTCGGAGAGGTGATATGAAATGACGGTTAATGTACTTGTAAGAAATAATGTTAAAGTGCTTGGCTCGGGTAGCCAAACGATTGTATTTGCTCATGGTTTTGGGTGCGATCAGGATATGTGGCGTTACATTGTTCCAGGTTTTATGGACAACTACCGTGTGGTGTTGTTTGATTATGTTGGATCTGGCGAATCTCAAATTAACTACTATGATGCTGTCAAATATAGCAACCTTCAAGGATATGCTCAGGATGTGCTGGAAATTATGGAAGCGCTTGAGCTAAGGGACACCATATTTGTCGGGCATTCCGTCAGCAGTATGATTGGTATGCTGGCATCAATTCAGAACCCCCAATATTTCAAACAAATCATTATGTTGGGGCCCTCCCCGCGTTACGTGAATGATCTGCCGAATTATTATGGAGGTTTTGATCGGAATGATATCGATGAATTGCTTGAGATGATGCAGATGAATTTTATTGGATGGGCGAGTTATCTGGCACCCATTGTGATGAACAATCCGGAACGGAAAGAACTGACGGAGGAATTGGAGAAAAGCTTCTGCTCCAGAGATCCGCATATTGCGAGACAATTTGCCGAGGTGACGTTTTTATCGGACTGTCGTATTGATCTGAAGCAGGCAACTGTGCCAACATTGATTCTTCAGTGTTCCGAGGACAGTATTGCCCCGGTTGAAGTAGGGGACTATTTACATGCTCATCTGAAAAATAGCAGGTTACAACAGATGACGGCCAAGGGACATTATCCGCATCTAAGTCAACCGGAAGAAACGATCCGAATGATTAAGAATTATTTGACTGGCGCATAAAATTCGGGAGAAAGGCTGTTATTAATGGATACTCAACTAGATTCAGCGCCCTGTGGATACTTCTCTATCTCTGATTCGGGCATTGTACAATCGATTAATCAAACTTTTCTGACGATGCTTGGATATGAACGCGATCAGCTTATAGGGCATCATATTGAGTCAACCATGTCGGTGAGCAATAAGGTATTTTTCCATACGTACTTCTATCCTTACATCCAGTTATACGGACATGTGGACGAGATGTATTTCACGTTTCGTACCCGTGATCAGCGGGCTGTTCCCGTGCTTCTTAACGGTGTTCGTCAGACACGTAACGGGGAGAGCGTGGTAGATTGTGTCGTGGTTGTCATGCGTAAGCGAATCGAACATGAGAAGGATATTTTGCATACCAAAACCAAGCTGCAAGAGCTGTATCAAGCGACGCAAGAAGCGAACAAGGAGCTTGAACGATTACACGAGGAATATAAGATCAAAGAGCAGGCGTTAATCAAAGTGAATGATCAGTTGGAGACACTGGCCTCCACAGACTTGCTGACAGGATTGAAGAACCGCAGGTTTTTCCAGGAAAAAATGCTTGAAAGTTTGGCATTGTTCCGTGAGAAACAACGTTATTTCTCCCTTCTGGTTGTGGACATTGATCATTTCAAAAGCATTAATGATACGTACGGGCATCCCATTGGAGATCTGGTACTCGGCAATTTGGCGGGGCTGCTGCAATCGTTGTCGCGAAGTACCGATGTGGTTGCACGTTATGGCGGAGAGGAATTTGTTATCATTCTTCCAGATTGTGAAGAGGAGCAAGGGATGGGTATTGCAGAAAGATATCGTTCACAGGTTGCTTCAGCCGACTGGGGTGAATATAACATTACCGTGAGTATCGGTGCGGCCACTGTCGTAGAGGAAGATACGGAACAGTCCTTGTTCCAAAAAGCGGACAACGCCCTGTATGCCTCCAAAACCGGAGGACGAAACCGGGTGACACATTCAGCCCAGATGGTAAAAAGTTAAGGATGGCTGAATTGCATCAAAAGAAACGAGAAGGAGCCTGTGCACAATGGGGGAAATGATCCCACATAACACAGGCTCCTTTTATTTGTGTGATAATAGGCGGGGCTAATTCCACCTGAATAGCATCAGAATAACTTTACCGCGGAGCAAGGTAGCCATACGACTTCACGGGAGAATTCGCCTGAAGACGGAAATCTTCGCTCGGTTCATTCATAAATGCCGGATTCACATATATGGAGTGCGCATCGTTGCCAGATCCCTTCATGTAGGCGGCGATGCCGGAGTAGGCTTTATTTTTCCAAACCCACAGGGCATCTTCCTGTTCTCCTGGTGAATAATAGACATTATGGTCAAACACATTGCCGGTATTGCTGGTATATTCATTGTATATCAGTACTTCCGAGCTGCCCGATACGAGAATGTTGCGCATGAACGTATTGTTCTTCGTCCGTGACTGTATGAATAACTGTCCATTGCCCGCATTCAGGGTATCATTCCCTACAAGCGTATTGTACATAATCTTGCTATCCTCGGTAGCTCCTCGTTCCTCGTCATAACCTCCCATGGCAATGCCCGTCAATCGGTTGGAATAAATCAGGTTATCACGCAAGGTAATGTTGCTGGTTGACCGCCCGGCATGCTCTGAGGCTATCTCAATTCCGATGTCGCTCCGGTATACCCGGTTCTGGTCGATGATATGATCTTTCCCGCCATCGACATAGATGCCACCAGCCGAGTTGCTATCATTGGGCAGGTCTGTTCCATAGGAAGGATTGTTATTGGACGTAATATCGTATACTTCGTTGCCTCGTACAATGCCGTTCCGAGCCTGATCGTATGTGTCGTCCTCGGACGTACCCTCGTACCCGATCAGATCAATACCAATATTGTCGGAATCATGGATGATATTGTTCTGTATGGCAAAGGTATCGACATTACCGTTGACTGCAAGTGACTCGCTGGAACCAAGGGTAAGATCATACAAATCATTATCCTTGATGATGATATCGCGTAATGCTTGAGGGTGCTCTGTGCCATATATGGCAATACCGTGGGCATCCCTGCCCATCAAATCGGGACCCTCAGGAGGTGCATAACTAGCGATCGCGTGTATGGTGTTACCCAACAGTTGAATATGCTCACCTGCCCCGTGGACATAGATCCCGGTTGGAACCTGGCCCCCCAGTGTGGTCGTGAAGTTACGAATTTCGAGATTTTGAATGGTGATATAACTGGCATTATCAATTTCAATCAGTCCTTCGATGCCACGGACAGCGAGGCCTTCACCATCAATGACGACATTCTCTTGCGGATAGCTGGAAAATAGGGTCGGATTACCGGAGGAATGGCCACTCCGGGTGATTTTGACTTTCTGATGATAGACACCTTCACGCAGATAGATCGTGCTTCCTGGCGAAGCATGGTCGGCAGCGTGCTGCAACGTTTTCCAAGGAGATTGAATGGTTCCTTTATTCGCGTCGTTTCCTTGGGGTGATATGTAATGGATGACCTGGGGATCAGACTTTTGAACAGAAACGGGTTCCTTCATGGCAGATGTATGATTCTGACAACCGGATACGAGCACCATCAGAATCGGAATCATAAGTATAACTACGCGAATCAAATCGTTTCCCCCTTGAATTTAGCTTTGAAGATAGATTATAGCAGATTTGAACGGGTTAATAAGCCATGATATGCTTCTTATCAAATCAGGGAGGAGACTGCTCATGAATACATTAACTGTAGCTGAATTAGTAGATCGGGAGAATCACGCATGGGAAGAACTCAAGGAACTTCTGGATAGCGGGCAAAATACATATGTGTATGTTCCAACAAAGCAGGAGATTGGAGAGGATGTCCTCTATCGTCTGCAAATAAGCACCAAATCCTATTTGGGAGTTGTTGCTTATGAGACAGAAGGTATTGTACTGGACCATGGCTGGATCACGCTGCTTGGTGCGGGTGGTGACAGTACATATGGAAGCCTCACCAGTTGGAATGGTGTGAGTGAGCAACCTTGGGTAGATGTTCTGGAAGGTATGATGGTCGTCGCATATGATGTGGCAGGTGGTTTCTTCGGACTGGATACAGGCAAATATGGCCGCACAGGAGAGGTCTATTATTTTGCACCGGATACATTGGAATGGGAATCGACAGAACTGACATATTCAGGTTTCGTCAACTGGCTCGCAAATGGTGACCTGGAGCAGTTCTATCAGACGTTTCGCTGGAAAGGTTGGCAGGAGGATATGGCACAGCTCCAGACAGGACAAGTATTCGCGTATTATCCACCACTTTGGACGCAGGAAGGTGGCGGGGAGAGCAGCAGCAAATCCCCAATTAGCATCATGGAGGCCTGGAAGTCAGCACTGGACGGGAAATAGTTGGCATGCTGCTTGAGAAGGATAAGGAGCGGTGGCGATTTCACGGAATGCATACTCATTTTTGAAACTGAAACCTCCTGTCCCAATTCGAAAAAAAGGCTCGCGCTAAGGCGCGAGCCTTTTACCTGTGGAACAATTTAACTACCGGATGCAAGATGTTCAATGCCTGAGCGTGAAGCTCTGCTATGCCAGACGGTCAGACCCAGTGAAACAATGCAGACGAGCAACAGACAAGCGTATACCACATGATAAGCTTCCTCTACTGATACTCCCGGAATGCTGTGCAACAGCAACCCGCACACGGCTACAGATACCGATCCACCGAAGAACTGAATCAATTGTAACATCCCCATTCCTGAACCAATCTGTGCCTTGGGCAGCACACGTGACGCTTCATTATTCAATGAAGCCATGGATGCCGAAAGTGCCGGTGAGAAAAAGAGATAACCACTGGTAATGATCAGGGCGGATTGATCAAGTCCGAGCATGAATAAGGCAAGTACCGCTGCGAGCAGAATGTGTCCGATGATCATAAACCGCATATTGCCATAACGGTCGATCCAGCGTCCGACGAAACGGGTGCAGAATGCTGCAACAATGGCTCCTGGAGCAATCAGCAAACCAATGGCGAGCGATGAGCGTCCATATAGATCTGCGAGCACAAGCGGCATCAAAAACAGATTGCCCAGATTCACGACCAGCACGCAGAATCCGATAAGGATTAAGCGGGTGTATCCTGGTGTTCGAAACACTTGTGGATTCACAAACGGAAGACTCGCTTTCCGAATATACAGGAGGTGTGCAACAAGTGAAATAACGCCAATGGCGAACCATAACCAGGACTGCTGGGTGATCGCGACGAGAAGTGTAGTGGCATTAATGACGGTTAGTATGGCACCAATAACATCAAATGGCTGATCCGTTTTGACGGATTCACGTGGGAGAAAATAGAGCAGGACAGGCAGGGCGAGCAGGACAAGCACGGTTATGGCAAAAAGCCCGTTCCAGCCCCAGTACTCGCTAATGAGTCCGCCGACAATAGGGCCAAGTCCAAAAGCCATGGCGCTGCCTGATGAGATGAGTGCGATGGCAGCTCCGCGCCGTTCCACAGGGATGTAACGACTCGCGATGACGAGACCAAGACCGGCCATCACCCCTGCACCTGCAGATTGCAGAATACGTGTGAGCAACAGGATTGCGAAGTTATGTGCGAACAACCCCAGCAATGAAGATAACCCAAGGATCAGGAGCCCGACCGTGAGCAGTTTGCGTACCGGAATACGGTCTGATAATCGACTGTATATCACCGTCGACAGGGCGTAACCAATGGAATAGCTTGAGATGACCCAAGAACCCAGGTCTGAGGTAATCTGTAGATCATGAATAATGACGGGCAACGAAACATTGAACATGGTGGTGTTCATCACAACGATGAACAAGCAGCACGTCCAGAGTGGCATGACAATTTTATCTTTCACGTGACCATTCCTGTCTTATCTATGAATGTGAATTCGGATAGTACTTTGATGAAAATGTGATGAAAAGCAATATATCATTTTACACTCCATTTTAATATATGGCAATAATGTCATACTGAATATCAGTTAAATTTAAGTGATGTAGAATTTTAATTTATAGACTAGTTTCCTGAAATTGGGTAAGATGATGGTTGGAATACATAACTAGTTTTGATTATATTCTAAGGAGTTTACAGGATGAATCACTTATTATTGATGTCCCACAGCGTATTTCCGACGCTGGATATGAAGCGAACCGCGCAGTTTTATGAAGAAAAGATAGGCTTTCGGGTCGTTGAATATCTCGATGCCGCGGAACCTCATATCTGCCTGTATCGTGATCTTACCGAGATTATTTTAACCCAAAGTAATGGACAGAAGGTCATTCCCAACAGAGAATTATATGGTTATGGATATGATGCATATTTTATTACCAAGAATCAGGAAGAGCTTCAACAGGAATTGATCAACGCAGATGTGAAGATTGTTCGTGCCCTCAATCATACAGATTATAATAACAAGGAGTTTGTGATCGAGGATATTGATGGACGATGGATCGCTTTTGGCATCAAACAGGGGTAATTAGATACAGTACAGAAAACGGACTTATTAAATGCTAATAATGCTCAAATTGATAGCGGAGTATGTGAGGGAGTTATCTACATGGTAGAAGGAATTTTGTTGTTGTTTGCCCAGATCGGTTTAATTATTGGAGTGGCGTTAATAGCATCCGGATTAACAAATGGTTCAAAAGGGAAAGAAAAGTTCAATTGGTCGGCGACCTTCCCCACGGTATCCTGGGGAATATGTATCCTGATCCTGTCCATCTGTTGGTTGGTATATAGATATCAACTTAATGCTTAGCAATTTCGAGGATGCCTTAGAAAACATAAACATCAGTATGGATGAGAAGTGTATTCTTTGACTGTGTAAAAAAATACGGTAAACAAACAGGCGCTCCGATAACGGGCGCCTGTTTGTGCATACGTACGATATCTGCAGATCTTATGCCGCAGTAACTTGTTTGCCGCGATTGCGAACCCACTTGATGACATCCATCAGAATGACGGCAGCAAGAGCGAGTCCACCTGCAATCAGGAACTCATTCCAACC
The DNA here is from genome assembly GCF_052115745.1 of Paenibacillus sp. 2KB_22. NCBI lineage: Bacteria > Bacillati > Bacillota > Bacilli > Caryophanales > Paenibacillaceae > Paenibacillus > Paenibacillus sp. 2KB_22. Next base: position 1,453,519 of record NZ_JBFRHG010000002.1, on the reverse strand, counting down.
GAATGTATCCGGGATGGCGAAGACGCCGCGTACACCTGGAATTAGTGTGATTGCATAGAGACAGAGACATACTAGAATGGAACCAAGCACGAATTTATTGGTCATGAAGCCTACCTGGAAGATGGTTTGTGTATTGGAACGTGCTGCAAAAGTTTGCAGACTGCGTGCCAGAATCAAGGTGGTGAAGGCCATAGCTACGCTGATTTCCTCTGAGATGCCAAGCCCGATATATTGAGATACGATAACAGCTGCACCAATCAGGACACCACGTGTAATTACAGCCTGCAGGGTTCCGCCTGCGAAGATTCCCTCGTTAATGTCACGTGGTTTACGCCGCATGACATCTGGCTCGGGCTTCTCTGTGCCCAAAGCGATGGCAGGCAGGGAGTCGTTCACCAGATTAATGAACAGCAGCTGAAGAGCCGTAAATGGATTAACCCAGCCGACGATCAAGGCAAATAAAATGGCGATAATGGCGCCGAGGTTACCCGCGAATAGGTAAGCAATTGCTTTTTTGATATTATCAAATACCATCCGCCCAACGCTGACTGCATTCACAATGGAGACAAAGTTATCATCCGTCAGAATCATGGCAGCGGCATCCTTGGCGACATCCGTTCCGCTACCCATCGCTACGCCGATGTCGGCCTGTTTCAGCGCAGGTGCGTCATTGACTCCATCTCCGGTCATCGCTGCAACCTTGCCTTTGCGTTGCCATGCACGCACGATCCGGATTTTATTCTCAGGTGATACTCTGGCGTATACCGAGATGTGTTCCAGTTTTTGATCCAGTTCCTCATCGGACATTTTGTCCAGTTCGGCGCCGGTAATGGCGAGATCATCCGGTTCGGCAAGGCCGATATCCACACCGATGGCCTGGGCCGTCGTTTTGTGATCTCCGGTAATCATGATGGTGCGAATGCCCGCTTTTTTGGACTCTTCAATCGACCCGTATACCGCTTCACGCGGTGGGTCAATCATCGCTGTCAGGCCAACTAGTGTCAGATCATGCTCGTCATCAATAGTGACCTGGTTTTTGTCATCAAATTTTTTGTACGCATAGGCCAGTACGCGGAAGGCACGTTTGGAGAAGGCCTCATTTTTCTCTTCAAATTGTGTGCGAATCTCGGGTGTGAGGGGCTGAACTTCACCATTGATAAACACATGACTACAGCGGCTGAACAGCACATCCGGTCCACCTTTAGTTAGCAAAGCCGTCTGTCCTTCAAATGTATGAACGGTACTCATGAGCTTTCGATCCGAGTCAAAAGGAAGCTCGGCTTCACGTGGGAACTGGTCACGGATTTCATTGTAATCCTTGTTTACCCGGTTGCTGAAGGCAATGAGGGCCACTTCGGTTGGATCACCCAATTCCTTGCCTTCCTGGTTAATATTCGAATCATTGCAGAGTACTGCAATATGTAACAAACGTCGTTCCTCTTCCGACCACTGATCGGGATCATCGGGGAATTCGTCTTTGGTACCATGGGGAATGTAATAATCGACGACAGTCATTTTATTCTGAGTAAGTGTTCCTGTTTTATCCGTACAGATGATACTGGCCGAACCGAGCGCCTCCACGGCAGGCAGTCTGCGAATGATCGCATGTTGTTTGGCCATCTTATTCGTACCAAGTGACAATACGATCGTCACAATGGAGGAAAGCGCCTCAGGAATGGCAGCAACCGCAACAGCTACAGCAAACATCAGTGCATTTACGATGGATGGCCCGATATTCTCCGTACCTTCGGTCAACCATACACGACCGGCTTCAATACCAAAGATGAGAATCGACAACCCCAAGATGAAAAAGCCCAATTTTTTGCTGAATGATTCCAACTTGCGCTGTAACGGCGTGTTCTTGGCTTCGGCATTTTCGATCAGTTCGGCAATTTTACCAATTTCCGTCTTGAGAGCCGTACCTGTAATAACAAGCATGCCTCGTCCATATACGACCAGTGAGCCACTGAAGGCCATATTGCGACGATCTCCGATTGGAGCTTCATCCGGGATGGTATCGGCGTGTTTCTCCGCAGCTTCGGATTCTCCGGTCAGCATGCCTTCGTTGATTTTCAGACTTCCTGACTCCAGGATACGCCCGTCTGCCGGGACATAATCACCTGCATCCAGCATAACAATATCACCGGGAACGAGTTCCCTCGCTGGAATGGTTTTTTTCTGCCCGTCACGAATGACTTTGGCTTCGGGTGCAGACATTTGTTTCAGCGCGTCAAGCGAACTCTCGGCTTTTTTGGTCTGAACTACGCTGATTACCGCGTTGAGCAATATAACCAGGAATATGATCAACGATTCAATCAGGTGTCCAAGTACAACCTGTACCGCGGCTGCAATCAGCAGCACGATGACCATCGGATCTTTGAAATTTTCGAGGAACAATTTCCAGACAGGTGTTGCATCTTTCCCTTTTAACTCGTTATATCCTTCCGTTTCAAGTCTCTTTGCAGCCTCGGAGGTCGTTAGTCCCTTGGAGGAACTCTGTACATCCTGAAGGGTTTCCTCCGCACTGTGTCTATAATGTTGCAATTGACCAGCTCCTTGAATATTAGATTTCTCTCTGTGTATTACCCTTACGGGCAAAATCTAGAATCGTTTCATTTCCATATCTTTTTAGATTATAGAATTTATATGTTTTCAGCGGAGCTGAAGGATTCGATAGTCGCAAGAATCGTAACTGCTAAACCACGAATTTATCACCATCGAAAGTGCTTCGATCAGAAGTTTTTCTTATGTACACAGTATTTTTCATAATGAGTCGAGATATGCTTCTTTTCCAATATTATTATTTCCAGTTTGGAGGATAGTCTCAGAGAACCATGATATAGATGTTTGATCAAAAACTGTGTGCACCATCACACTAGCGCATATCAGGGTCTGTTACGCTATTACATAACGAACGGCGTTTAATCTAAGTTTGGAGGGGAATCCATATGTTTTGTTATCAATGCGAACAGACGCCGAGTGGCGGGTGTACCGTGGTAGGGGTTTGCGGCAAAAACGAAACAATCGCAAGCTTGCAGGATACGATGATCTTTGCGTTAAAAGGCATCGCTGCTTATGCGACACACGCACGCCAGTTGGGATATTCTGATCCTGAGGTGGATCGGATTACACATGAAGCATTATATATGACATTAACGAACTCGAATTTTAATGTACAGGAACATCTGGATATGGCAATGAAGGTAGGTAATGCAGCAATCCGCATTATGGACGTGCTGGATCGTGCGCATACGGACCGCTTTGGTGTACCGCAACCGATTACGGTCAGCCAGAATCAGATCGAAGGACAGTGCATTGTGGTGACGGGACATAATCTGTATGCATTGGAGGAGCTGCTGCGTCAAACTGAAGGTAAAGGAATCAATATCTATACCCACTCGGAAATGTTACCTGCGCACGGTTATCCGGCACTGAAGAAATATGCCCATCTGAAGGGCAATATCGGTAAAGCCTGGTACGATCAAAGAAGACTCTTTGAACAATTCCCGGGTGCCATTCTCGCAACGACCAACTGTGTCATGCCGATCAAAGGCACATATGCAGACCGCTTTTTTTCATACGAAGTGGCGGGTCTGGAGGGTGTGGCCAAGATTATGAATGATGACTTCTCACCTCTGATTGAGCGTGCATTGTCACTGCCTGCGGCTGATGTACAGTCGGAGCAAGTCTTAACGACAGGATACCACCATGAGACCGTGATTGGGCTTGCGCCCGAGATTATTCAAGCGGTGAAAGACGGCCATATCCGTCGATTCTTCGTTATTGCAGGCTGTGATGCACCAGGCAAAGGCGGCAACTACTATCGTGAACTCGCGACATCATTGCCAAATGATACCGTAATTCTGACAACATCCTGTGGCAAGTTCCGCTTCAACGATGTGGATTATGGTACGGTTGGAGACACGGGTATCCCGCGTTATATCGATCTGGGTCAATGCAACAATTCCGGTTCTACGGTGAAAATTGCATTGGCTTTGGCGGATGCTTTTGGCTGCACCGTCAACGAGTTACCTGTCAGCATCGTCCTCTCCTGGTTTGAGCAAAAAGCAGTTGCGATCCTGCTCGGCCTGTTCAGCCTCGGCATTCAGGACATTCGGATTGGACCGAAACCGCCTGAGTTCATATCGGAAGGGGTCCTGGATGTACTCGTGGATATGTTCGGGCTGAAGTTAATTACAACAGCAGAAGAAGATATGAATGCCATGTTGGCACTGTCATAAGTGGATAAAATGGAACATATAGAAGACGTGTTAGAGCCTGCGCTTGTGCAGGCTTTTTTGCTACGTAAACAATGTCATAGGTCAATATACCTTGTATAAATAAACATGTAATGTCAGGGAAATTAGTTTTTTTATCCTATTGAAGTTTTTTCGTGGAAATGTGTATATAGATAGAGGCAGATTGGATCATAACACATCACAAAACACGGGTTTACCGTAACATGAGGAGATTGTACATCATGCATGACAGACAGATTGAAGATTGGTTGAAACTCGCAGGTGGCAAGGAGAACATCAAGCTTGTAGAACATGATAAGGGTACAACGACGCTGGTACTGAAGGACAGCACACGATTGAACCTGTCGGTTCTTACCACCACAGATGATATGGCAGATATTCGGGTAACAGGTGAGCAGTGTCATCTGGCAATAAGAGATGAATCTTTACTTATCTACAATACGTTACTGGGTGTGGGTATTGGGGAATCGACAGGGGCAGTTTTGCAGGAAGCAGGACATGCGAAGAAGAACAGATTCTCGATCTTACATTTTGTATCCGATGTATTCATGCCCTTGATGCCTGTAATTCTCGGAGCCGCTGTTATTAAAATTATAGTCGCCATTATTGCGTTAATGGATACGTACAGTTCTGCGGATTCTTCTGCTTTGATGGATAGCCAGACCTTTACGATATTCAGGATCATTGGAGACAGTGTATTTTATGTACTGCCTGTATTGGTAGCAATCAGCACAGCGTATCGGCTGAAGAGCAACATCTATGTTGCTGCATCTATTGGCGGACTCATGTTTTATCCGGAGATGACCATGCTGATGTCAGGGGAAAAAGAGGTTCATTTCCTGGGTATGCCACTGGTGTCCCAGCCTGCTTTTTACTCTACGGCCATCTGGATCATTCTCACGATCTGTGCAGCGGCCTACCTGGAAAGAATCGTTGATCGATGGAGTCCAAAATTCGCCAAAGGCATGCTTGCTCCATTCCTGACGTTACTGATTGTTGTTCCATTAGTATTGATGATACTTGGTCCAGTTGGAACCTGGATGGATGAATATCTGCCGGAAGCATTGGATTCACTAGTAGCTAATGCTCCAGTGATATCGGTGATGTTACTGGGGGCAGTCTTCTCCCTGATGATTATTATGGGGTTACACTACTGGATGCTTGCCATCATCATGAATGATATGCTCATGAATGGTTCCTCCATGGTGATTCCTGCTATGTTAGTGGCGATTGTAGGACAAGCCGGGGCCGCGCTCGCAACCGCTTTGCGTTCGAAAGAGTCAGCTTCCAGAAGAGTTGCTTTCTGGGCAACGGGAACAGCCCTCCTTGGAGTGGTAGAGCCTGCATTGTATGCAGTCAACATGAGAAAGAGATCCTCCTTCTATGCGACATTGCTGGGTGGAGCTGCGGGTGGACTGTATTTCGGTTTGTTATCTGTCAAGGCTTTCGCTATCGTTGGGAATCCGAGCTTGGTCAGCCTCCCGCTCTTCAGCGAAGAGGGTAGCCTGAATCTGTTACACACTTGCATCGGTGTAGTCATTTCTCTCGGTGTCTCAGGTGGACTGACGTATTGGATGGCAGGAAGAAAACTGAAACAGGGATAGACCTCGCCAAAAGCTAATTTTGAGTAAGACGTAGAAACGTAGTATTGAAGGAGTAGAAAGAGTAGAAAGAGTAGTGTTGCCGTTGTAAGAAAGAGCTTGTACCTGATGGTACGGGCTTTTTTTGTTTTTTTATCCCAATGATATATGTATGAAATGTATAATAGCTGTTTCATCATTTTATCATGCCATAAGTTGTTGGATATGTAGATGTCATGTATTTTGATATAGTGAAACGTAATAAATCAGGATGATAGATCCTTTAGAAAGGATAACGATATGTCTGACAACATGGAATGGATCGCTCAGTGGAAGTCAACGAAGGCATTAACCAATGCGTGGATAACGAAAAGCGAACTGCACCACTTTTTCAACCACACGTTGATATTTATTATTGATGGCAAAGCGACCTGGAATATCAATGGACACCGGGTACACGTCTCCTTTGGCGAATTAATTGCGCTTGAAGAGAACTCCGTAATGGAGGTCATTGAAGGTGGCAACCTGGATCTGGCAGGCTGGCATGTTCAGTTCGATACATATTCGGTGCTGCATGATCGACGGGAAGCTGAGAAGTTCGAATGGAGGTTACCGTCAGGCAAGGCGTACCAGAAAGTGCAACTGTCCGGTGGAGCTCTGGCAAGTATGATTCAGCATTGGAGTGAAGTGCATACAGCGGATCAGCGTGCAGGAAGGGTTGGTCATCAGCATTTGTTGTATGAGATGTTAAGTAATCTATATCGGAAACAGCCGGATAACGAGTTGAAGCCAGAACACGGTATACTTCGCTCCATTGACTACATGCAGCAGCACTATGATCAGGCCATTACACGTACGCAGTTAGCGCAGATTGCCGGTACGAGTCCATGGCATTATTCCCGCAAATTTAGTGAACGATATGGTAAGCCACCCCTGGATTATCTGGCCCACTACCGGATCTATCGCGCACAGGAAGAACTCATATTAACCGCAGCAACCTCTCAGGATATTGCCAAAAAGTCTGGATATGAAGATGCTCATTATTTCAGCCGACGTTTCAAACAATTGACTGGCGTATCACCCAAAATGTATAAACAGACGATGACGCAGCGAAAGATCGTGACATTGTCTCCCATTTGCGGTGAAATCATGATTCATCTGGGTGTCATCCCCCATGCGGTAGTGGTCACCCCGATCCTGTTGTCCCCACATCATCGGGAACAATTTATAGCGCATGGAGTAAAGATGCTGGAGGTAACACAGTATGAGGTGGAGATAGAACTTGTTCGGCAAGTTCAACCGGAGATGTTGATTGGAAATGTATTAACAGAAGAGGTCAAAAGGGAGCTGTGCACAATTGCACCGATTCTAACCGGACTTCATCAAGATGTGGAATCCATGCTCGATCAATTGGCAGCCTGGTTTCTTAAAGAAGAAGAGGCTCACAGACTGCATCAGCAGATGAAACACGAGGTCAGTGTCGCGAAGCGACAGTTGCAACCCATCATTAAATCTGAATCTACAGTTATGCTGCTTAGGGTAGAAGCATTTGGTTATCGATATCTGGGAGGGCATTCCCACGGGGTTTCCCACTTGTTATATGAACAGCTTGGATTAGCACTGCCGCAAGCCCTGGATTCAGGTGCAGCCTGGTTTAATCCTTGTTCGCTTGAACTGCTCACACAAGCCAATCCCGACTACCTCTTTGTGGAGAAGCGGATTATGCAGCACTTCAGTGCTGAAGAGAATATGAGGGAACTATGGGAGAGTCCACAATGGAATGACCTGAAGGCTGTGAAAAATAATCGGGTATTATACGTGGATACTAACCTGTGGGTGGACGGTCACGGAATTACGGGACATGCTTTGATTCTAGATCAGATCATTCGCCATCTTACGGAATCTCATCATGAGAGAGCACAATAATCCAACTGAATACGCACGATATGCTATGGAAGCGACACTTCTTATTTGATACTATTTGATAATAATTATCATTATCAATATACATAAGGGGCGAAGTATATCATGTTACGAAGATTCAAAGGATTAGGCATCATGCTATTGGTGATTAGTGTAATGCTGGCGGCATGTTCCGGTGGAACAAAAGAAGAAAATAATCCAGCTGGGATTGCAGAGAAACAGACGGAAGGCGCAGCAACTGCAACGGAAGAAGCAGGGGATGCGAGCGGAACTAAAGTGGTTCAGGATCAGTTTGGAGAAGTTACGATTCCTGCCAAGCCTCAAAATTTAATTGTGTTCGATTCGATCTATGCTGAGTATCTGATTGAGATGGGGGTTACACCCCAAATGGTTTTGTTAACTCCCGGAGTTGAAGCGGAATACCGTCCTGCTTATTTTAAAGAACATGGCGTTCAGGTCATCGAAGTGGAGCAATACCAATATAACTATGAGCAGTTGCTGGCGCTGTCACCGGATATGATCCTTACAGCTGGTGAAGGTATGGAACAGGGCGTATATGACGAGTTGTCCAAAATTGCTCCAACGGTGGCGTTGGATGCGAACAGTGAAATGAAACGTGCCATGCCGAAGCTGGCAGCCCTATTCGACAAGACCGAGGAATCTGCCAAAGTACTGGCTGAATTCGACGAGAAGGCAGCCCAAGCCAAAGAAAAAATTGCAGAAGTTCTTGGAGACAAGACCGTATTGGTTCTCCGTGTAGAGCACAATCGTTACCGTTTCATGGGTCCCAAAGGAGGAAGCAGCAGTGTTTTCTTCTATGATATCCTGGGTCTGAATAGCCCAGAAGCTATTAAAGATTCTACAGATTGGTTTAGCCAGTTCTCACTGGAATTCTTGCCTGAGATGAATCCGGATTATATTTTCCTAGAAGACAGAACCCTCGTAGGTTATGACACGAAGAAATCTATGGAAGATCTGAAAGCAAGTCAGGTATGGGCGAATCTGGAGGCTGTGAAGAATGATCATGTCTTCCCACTGAAGACGAGTGAATTTGTATCTGGTGTAGGCCCGATTGGTTCTGTGAAGTTAATGGATTATGTTGTAGAAAAGTTGGTGCCATAGATGACTACAGCAAAGATGATTACAGCGAATCAACTGGATATTTATGATATTACCATCGTTGGCGGGGGACCTGCTGGAATGTATGCCTCCTTTTATAGTGGCATGAGAGCCATGCGTACCAAGATCATTGAAGCCAAGCAGGAACTGGGTGGATTCATGCGTACGTATCCGGAGAAGCTGATCTGGGATGTGGGCGGGGTTGATCCGATACGCTGCGAGAAGCTGATTGATTCACTGGAAAGACAAGCGAGAACGTTCGATCCAACGATTGTGTTTGGGCAGGAGATAGCCGAGCTTGAACGACATGAGGATGGTGTATTTGAACTCATCTCCAAGACAGGCGAGCATCACTACACACGTACCATTCTGTTATGTGCGGGCAGAGGCATGACCCAGGTGCAAAAGCTGGATATCGAGGGTGCCAATCGGTATGAGCTGACGAATCTGCATTATACGATAACCGATCTGTCCCGATTTGCCGGGAAGCGTGTTCTGATCTCGGGTGGCGGCGATTCCGCAGTCGACTGGGCGAATGAACTGGGCAAGATAGCAAGTGAAGTTACGGTAGTACACAGACGCCATGAATTCACCGGACACGAGTCACCTGTTGCCCAGATGAAAGCTCAATCCACAGTCATGACACCATATAGCATCTCTCGCTTATACGGTACAGGTGACCAAATCGATCGGGTCGAGTTGGTCCATGTAGAAACCGATGAGATCATGCATGTTGAGGTGGATGAAGTCGTCGTAAGCCATGGGTATGATCGTGATTTTGGCAACCTCGTGCAATGGGGACTGGCGCGTGAAGACTACGGTGTATCCGTTGATCAGCGTATGCGTACCAATATTCCAGGCATATTCGGTGCAGGTGATTTCATCACCTATGGAAGCAAAGTCAGGCTAATTGCAGGTGCATTTAACGATGCGGTGCTCGCAGTCAACAGTGCCAAGATGTATCTTGAGCCTGCTGCTTCCGATATGGCAGGTGTATCTTCTCACAATGCACGATTCTATGAAAAAAATAAAGAACTATTGTAAAATAAGAAGAACCTGTGTGAAAGGGATAAGCATAGTAAAAGCCAGTCAAACATCGAGATTATCTCGTGTGTTCGACTGGCTTTTTTTAATAGTAAAGTAACCATGTCTTCCCTGTTATGCTTGTCCCGCTACAAGGGATGTTATCTTACTTTTTATGACTTTTTTATCTGCATTTTATATTGAAAATTGGTCTATGCATTCATGTTGTAGACCGGATTCAAAGACCAATTTTCTCATTATGGGCACTATAATTTTCTAATTTATAGTTAATAGTCTATGCCCCTCGTGATGGATACACATAGTATGGGGAGAAATATCACGGAGGTGAGTTCATTGTTAAATCGTCATGGAAAACGCATTTGTAGACGTAAATTTAAACATAGCATGCATTGTCGCGTTAAGGTTAAGGTGGTAAAGGTTAGACCTAAGGTTGTTGTTAATGCACCGCAAGGCGCTCAAGGAATTTCTGGACCAGTAGGACCGATAGGTCCAAAAGGGGCAACTGGCGCTCAAGGGATACCGGGACCACAAGGACTGCAAGGGATTCCGGGTATACAAGGGCCAGTCGGGCCAGCAGGGGCGCTCGGAGCAGTGGGTCCAGTAGGTCCAGTAGGTCCAGTAGGCCCAGTAGGCCCAGTAGGTCCAGCAGGAGCAACAGGAGCAACAGGAGCAACAGGAGCAACAGGAGCAACAGGTCCGGCCGGTCCAGTTGGGGCTGGAATATCCGATTTCCTAAGTGTTTTCCGAGCAGATCCTGGCACAGGCACAGACACAGTACCTGGCAACTCACCCATAACTCTAACCGGGGTTTTGGCTAATGTTGGAGGTGCATTCACATTCGTGCCGCCGTCCTCCACGATAACAATCAATGAAACAGGAAGTTACTTGATCTCTTTTAGCATTCATAATCAGGGCGATGCAGATTTCAACCTCACGGTAAATGGAACGCCCATAACACCTGTGCCTTTCACAGGTAATGGAGGAGGACCTATATCTGCTGAAGTTATTGTTACGGTAACAACGGTTCCGACGACGATCCAGCTGGTAAATGCGAATGCAACTCCTGCACAGTTGCATAACAATCTAAATACCACTATGACCATTCTAAAACTGACTCCTTAATTCCGATTCTCAATATAGTGTATGTAAGCATTAAAATAAGGTTTATGTCTTTTATCCAGTCAATAAGTCTTTTTATTCAAAAAAATAGTCTGATTTATCGGGGGCTTGAGAGTAGTTGGACGATGACATTAAAGGACATCGCCGCTACTCTCTCCGTTTTCGAAGCTAAGCCCCCAAAGTCTGGGTAAAAGAATCATGGTGCTAGTAGCTACCGAAGGTATGGGGGCACTAAGATTACGACTGTCTTTATGTTCAAGTTGGACAAGATACTTAAGCAAGAGGATAGTTACTTTACAGCTCTGCATAAGGACGGATACGACTTTTTCATCCAAATTGATGAGGATGGCATTTGGATGGAATGTTTGAAGAGTATGTCTTTGGTTATGGGGCACTGTACTTGCTTGCCAATTCAGTGAAGGAAGATGGACAGATCCCATCGCCGGATTTTGGCAGTACTCGTAGATTGAAAATAAAACCAACATAAGTTGTCCATGTTGTTGATTAACATCTGGTGAATAAACAGATCCATACTTAGCTATCGGTTATCCCACAAAAGCCTGTCCATTTGCTGATTGAAAGAGCTTTCATTTCATCCGTATACTAAAGGTGTTAGCAGGTTGGGTGTCATAATGAGGCATTCATTGTAATAGGAAAGGATGATATGGAATGGGCAGATTAACTGGAAAAGTTGCAATTATAACTGGAGCCGCAAGTGGCATGGGATTGGCAGGTATTCAATTATTTGCAAGAGAAGGAGCCAAGGTAGTGGCTACCGATGTGGCAATCGAAGCTTTGGAGGAACAGGTTAAACAGATTGTAGCTGGTGGCGGGGAAGCCATTGCGTTGAAGCTGGATGTGTCCAGTCCAGAGTCATGGAACGCTGTTGTGGAAGAAACCGTATCGAAATACGGCAAAATAGATATTCTGGTCAACAATGCTGGAATTCATATGGCCAAAGGCATTTTGGAAGCTGAGCTAGAGGATTGGGACAAGGTTATGTCCATTAATGGAACAGGTGTATGGCTCGGAATGAAGGCAGTTATTCCTTATATGCAGAAGAATGGACAAGGTTCCATCGTTAATACCTCTTCCATTGCAGCGATCATTGGTGGAATTGCGGATGCCCAGGGCGCCGCTTATAGTGCTTCCAAGGGATCTGTGCGTTCATTGACCAAACACGGGGCACAATGGTTTGCCAAAGACAATATTCGTGTGAACTCCGTACATCCGGGTGCTGTGTTTACAGGTATGGTGGAGAAAGCAGGCATCAAATCCCAGGTAGAGATGGGGGAGCATTACAAAAATCTTGCACCACTGCCTCCACATGCTGGTGAATCTATGGATATCGCTTACGCCTACCTGTTTCTGGCATCCGATGAATCCAAATTCATTACAGGTGTTGAGTTGCCTGTAGATGGTGGCTGGATCAGCAACTAATTAAAGTAAAATTTTCGACATAATAAAGAGGTACTGTATTTCAAGCTTCAAGGGAGACAGTACCTCTTTTTAAGATCAGATACCACAACAGAGTTATGGCGTAACATTATCTTGAAGGACTCGTTGCAGAATGGAGATTAGACCGATAAATCTCTTGGGATCGGTTCATGCGTGTAAATTCCAACAGTTGTTCCGCCATATAGGAGGCACTGTATTTGAAGTTGCTTTGCACCCAACCCGTAATTAAACCAAGAACGGCATTAGCCTGATAACAGGCGAGAAGTTCTTTATCCAACCGTGGATCAGGCGACAGATCGGTTACATCCTCCAGATACAAGTTCTTAAGTGTTACATAGAGTGTATCCCTGAAATCCAGTAGCACGTTAGAATGAACCAATATTGTATAGAAGGAGGCATGAGCCAGCACATGGTCGAAAATTTGAATTGCTGAGGCATTAAGGTCCTTAATATCGAAATCTCGGAAATGCTGATAGGGTGCTCGATAGGCTGATTTTAGATCGTCAATCACGTCATTTAACAATTCATCAAACAGGTCTTCCTTGTATACATAATGTTTATAGAATGTGCTGCGATTCAGATCAGCGGATTTGACAATATCGGTGATAGTTATGCTGGCCAATGGTTTTCGGGACATCCATTCCAGAAGGGCTTTTTTCAGAGCCAGTTTGGATTTATGTACTCTTCGATCAGTGTCAGATACGGATGGAGACTTAAGCATATATACACAACCTCCCTTACTTATCAATGATACAGTGCACAGTCTGCAGATAACTCGTACTACAATACAAAAATGTGAATATATGGTGACTTTGGTGTCGTAAACTGTCCGTATCACTGTGTTCTCCCTTATAATAAACCAAAACGGACGAGGAGATGAACTCCAGATGAGAAAACAAATATGGATTATTGCAAGTGTTGCAATCGTCATTGTGATCGGAACCTACCTGTTTGCAAGCAATACGGGCAAAGAAGAGGCAGGTACAGCCAATGCGCCCAATATCAGAAAATTGGTGGAAGATATCAGTACAGGAAAAGAGACGCCGGAATCTGCTTCCATTAATGCCAAACAGTTAATCGTCACCGATCAAGATAAACATACGACTACATATGATTTGCCTGAAAAAGAATTCTTCCTTTCCATTGCACCCTATGTGGACCAGACCCATCCCTGTGCAATTCATAGCTTGACCGGTTGTCAGGGGGAAATGAGCAATAAGGAATTCAGCGTTACCATTCACGATTCTCAAGGCAACACGTTTATGAAAGATGAAGTGATTAAATCTGGTGCGAACGGATTTATGGACTTTTGGGTGCCAAGAGACAGAACCTATCTGATTCGGATTGTTCGAGATGGAAAGGTTGCAGAAACGCAATTGTCTACATACGAAAATGATAATACGTGCATCACTACGATGCAGTTGAGTTAATGCAAACAGACAGTAATCGGAGGGAAGGATGGCCGTTGAGCTATCCTTTTCCTTTTTTTATTTCATAAAAGAGTTGAAATAAGGTACTTTTCATTGACAAAAATTCATTCCTACGGCATAATCCAATAGTGATAATGATAATTGTTATCATATAAATACATACAAACAGGGGAGATCAAGATATGAAAAAAGGGTTAAATGCACTGTTGATCATGCTGGCATTTGTGCTGGTTTTGGCGGGTTGTGGTAAAACCACGACTACAACAGACACAAGTCAAGGTACTAATTCGGGCAGTGCTCCCGCTGAAGAGACAGCAGGTCCTGTTACCGTGAAGCATAAACGTGGAGAGCTTAAGCTGGACAAGCCAGCAGAACGTGTCGTTACGCTTGAATGGACATATACGGAAGATGTTGTTGCCCTGGGGGTTCAGCCAGTAGGTAATGCAGATAACGCTAACTATAAAGTGTGGGTAACATCCGAAGCAGCACTGGATGACAGTGTAACGGATATCGGTACACGCGGTGAGCCGAACCTGGAAGCTATTGCTGCATTGAAGCCGGATCTGATCATTGCTAACGCAGATAATAATAATGCCGTCTACGATCAGCTTAATGCTATCGCACCAACCATTGAATTCGATCCGTATGATGGCGATGGCTATAATTATGACAAAATGACAGAGATCTTTAATACCATTGCAACAGCTCTTGGTAAAGAAGACAAGGCTAAGCAAGTGCTTAGTGATCTCGATCAGCACTATGTAGAAGCCAAAGAAAAATTGGCAGCTGCGGGTAAAGAGAACTTCAACTTTGCATTGACTCAGGCATTCACGTATCAAAATGCAGTCAGCCTGCGTATGTTTACGGATAATTCGGTTGTTATCGGTACATTGGACAAAATTGGTCTGGTGAACGATTGGAAGCCGGACAAACTGGAAAACTACGGCTTCTCGACAGTAGGAATTGAGTCGTTGACCGCTGTTAAGGACAGTAACTTCATTTATATTACTCAACCAGACGATGACGTTTTTGGCACAGCCATGAAAGATAACTCGGTTTGGAACGGACTGAACTTCGTGAAGGACAAACGCACCTATCAACTGGCCAGCACCACATGGACTTTTGGTGGACCGATCTCCTCCAAAGTATTGGTTGACGGAGTTGTTGAGGCGATTACCAAATGAGTTCGGTTCAAAGATCCAAGCCAACGATGAATTGGCGCACAATAAGCATATATGGGGGCGGTTTGACCGCTCTCATCGTGCTTTTTTTTGTAAGTCTAATTTATGGAGAGGCATCCATTCCTTTGCATGTCGTTTGGGACTCGCTCACAGGCAGACAGGATTCATTAGAGCATAATATGGTCTGGGATTTGCGGATGCCGCGTACGGTGATTGGTATTCTTGCAGGCGGTGCATTGGCTGTTGCAGGCGCTTTGCTTCAGACGATTACGCGTAATCCACTGGCTGCTTCGGATACGCTGGGCATTAATGCAGGAGCGTACTTTGTGGTGGTGTTGGGAGCTATCGCTTTTCCGGGTTTGTTAAGTCAGTCTCCGTTTCTTTTCGCAGCTCTTGGTGGTTTACTGGCAGCGTTTGCAGCTTATTTCATGGGCGGCGGACGAACATCAAGCCCGGTTCGACTGGCATTGTCAGGTATGATTGTATCGATGGTGCTCGGTTCATTTACAAGTGCATTACATATATTTTTCTCCATGGAGACACAAGGGTTATTTCTCTGGGGCTCTGGAACACTTGTCCAGAATGACTGGAGTGGTGTATCTTATGCGTGGCCTTGGGTAATTGGCATCATCCTTCTAGCGTTACTCTTGTCCAGACAGTGGGATATGCTGGAGCTGGATGAATCAACGGCTTCTTCTTTGGGGCAAAAGGTTGGTTTGGCTCGTACGGGTGGTTTAATTCTCGCCGTATTGCTGGCTGCAGTCATCGTCAGTGTTATTGGACCGATTGGCTTCGTGGGATTGGTAGCACCCCATCTGGTGCGATTGAGTGGCGTACGTTCCAACCGATTACTGTTACCCGGTGTGTTTATATGGGGAGCAGCGCTCCTTGTTGGGGCAGACGTCCTTGCCAAGATGGTGCATAACTCCAGTATGGAGTTGCCAACAGGTGCTGTTATGGCGATCATTGGTGCACCGTGGCTCATCTGGCTTGTGCTCAAACGAATGAAGGCTGCGAATGGATCAGGCATGTCCACTTCAATGAGCACGGGAGCAACTTCACGTCGCTTTGCATTCGGCCCCGTGGCCGTCTTATTTTCAATCATTACTGTCGGACTTATTTTGCTCAGTACAATGTTTGGCGGGATGCGGATTCCACTGGCTGATCTGTTGCCGAGTCTGTTCCAGTCGGATGGACTGTTCTCCGCCTTGGTTCAGCTTCGGATTCCGCGTACCCTTGTTGCCGCTGGAGCGGGTGCAGCACTGGCTATTAGCGGCGTGCTGATTCAAATGGCGGTTCGGAACCCGCTGGCGGATGCTTCAATTGTGGGTGTCTCCTCTGGTGCAGGTCTCGGAGCGATGATGGTCATTATTTTATGGCCGGGTCTTCCAAGTTACTTGCTGCCGATTGCAGCAATCATCGGTGCTGCCATTGCCGCAGTAGTTGTGTTCTCACTTGCCTGGAAGAAAGGGCTGAACCCGTCTGCAGTGGTGTTGCTGGGGATCGCGATGTCTGCCATTGCCGGAGCAGGTATTCAAATCCTGATTGTACGAGGTGCGGTATACGGTAGCAGTGGATATATCTGGCTGACAGGCAGTACCTATGCTCGTACCTGGGATCAGGTGAGGGTTATCGGATTATTTTTGGTGATTCTGGTACCGGTGGCTTGGTGGCTGGCACGCAGATTCGAACTGCTGGTATTTGACGATAACAGTGCATCCGGACTTGGTCTGGGTGTACGTCGTACACGATTATTGGCCATGGCAGTTGGTGTTTTGCTTGCAGCAGGTGCTGTTGCTTGTGTAGGAACCGTCGGTTTTATCGGTTTGATTGCACCCCATATGGTACGGCTATTGACGGGGAATAAATTAAGACGATCCATGTTCCTATCCGCATTAGCGGGTGCAGTCATGCTGGTGCTCGCTGATACCATCGGCAGAACCGTCATGGCACCGACAGAGATTCCATCAGGTATACTCATTGCGATCATAGGAACACCGTACTTCCTGTATCTTATGTATCGTTCTAACTGGCGCAAGTCTGTATAAACGGTTGAAGAATGAAGCCTGCTCCCAGAGCAGGCTTTTGCTATCGATTGGCAACATTTAGCTACCAGCTTAGAATTCCGTTGAACTGATAACTGATGTTCATCGATAATGGTTTTTCGGACCCTGGAAGGCAAGGCACAACACAAGTAGCATCATCCAATGAATATCTGGTCCCGCACCAAATGATAAAATCCCCTCAGGTCTACAAGAAGCAGAGATCACGTTATCAAACGTGAAGCTTATACTCCTTGTAGAACATGAGGGGATTTATGGTTAAACTCATGATAACGTTGTTCCTGTTAGCTGGATATCAGTATCCCGCTGTGATTGACTGATTCCACAGCTTGCTGCAGTACTTCAACATCCTGAACAAGCGCGAATCGAACGTAACCTTCGCCAGAAGGACCAAAGGCACTGCCTGGGGTTGCAATGACACCCGCATGTGTGACCAGATCCATGGCAAATTGCTCCGAGCTGTCGTAGTGAGCCGGAATGCGGCTCCAGACAAACATGGTTGCTTCCGGTTTGGCAATAGGCCAACCGAGTTGGCTGAAGCCCTCACAGAGGATGTCTCTGCGCTGTTCATATATAGCTCTGACCCGTTCAACCTCGGATTGATCTCCGGTAATGGCAGCAATTGCTGCTTTTTGGATGGGCAGAAACATCCCGTAATCCATATTGGATTTTAGCTTTTTCAGCATGGAAACCATGGTTGTATTGCCCACACAGAAGCCGATTCGAGCTCCGGCCAGGCCATAGGTCTTGGATAAGGAATTGAATTCTACACCGACATCAATGGCGCCAGGGAACGCAAGGAAGCTTCCACAGGACATTCCGTCAAATACGAGTTCACTGTACGCATTATCGTGAAGCACGATAATATCATACTTCTTGGCAAAGGCTATCAGGTCAATATAGAACTGATCCGGTGCCATCGCGGTTGTCGGGTTGTTAGGATAGGAGACCAGCATGAATTTCGCTCGTTGGGCGATATCTTCCGGTATATCCTGAAGTTGAATAACATACCCGTTTTCTTCTTTTTGCGGCATATAATACAGTTCAGCACCTGCCAGTAGCGGTCCATCCGCGAAGACGGGATAGCAGGGGTCAGGGACCAGCACCAGATCACCTTCATCTACAATGGAGAGGGATATATGTGCAAGCCCTTCCTGTGAACCGAGCAAGGAACAGATCTGTGATGCCGGGTCCAATTCGACCTGATAGCGCTGCTTGTACCAATCGCTAGCAGCTTGCAGCAACTCACTCTGATCATTCACAGCATATATATAATTAGCCGGATCTGCTGCGGCCTCGCATAGTGCAGTGATGATATGCTGTGCAGGTGGGATATTCGGCGTACCCACACTGAGATCAATAACCGGCTGTCCGTTCTCCAGTCTGCGGCGCTTGATCTCCAGCAACCGGGTGAAAATTCCTTCGTTGAAATGATCCATTCGTTTGGCAAAGTTCATGATGATGATTCAGCCTCCAATCCTCTTCGTACACATATTCATTAATAATAAATGGACAGCGACGAAAAGAGAAGAGCAGGGGAAAGCTTGTGGATCATGACTTCACTTTAAACTGGCTCAATTCGTCTTGCAGTTTGCCAGATAGCTGGTTCAACTGTTTCGACAGATCAGCTACCTGTTCAATACTATCCAGCTGTTCCTGCGTGCTGGCGCTTACTTCTTCCGTCGATGCCGAGTTTTCCTCTGTGGTGGAAGAAATAATCTCCAGTGCCTGGAATATCTCATCTTTGTGTTTGTGTACATTGGAGGTATTGTTGGTAATCTGCATCATACGCTGCTGCAGATCTTTCAGGTCTCTGTTAATGCTGAAAAATACATGCTTGGTATCTTCCACGGATTTGGCATTTTCCTCCGCAATCTTCATACCGCGCATGGTATGTTCAACCGACAGGGTTGTTTTCTCTTCAATCACATTCACTTTTTTGTTGATTTCTTCTGTTGCCTGAGCGGTCTGTTCTGCAAGTTTGCGGACCTCTTCGGCAACAACGGCAAATCCTCTTCCATGTTCGCCAGCACGTGCGGCCTCAATGGAGGCATTCAAGGCGAGCAGGTTCGTCTGAGAGGCAATCTGTTTGACCGTATCCACAAAACTGGATATTTCATTCCGGCTCAGATCAATCTCCTGAATAATAGAGGACACCGCTTGGGTGGACTGATGATTTTCCTCCGACCATTTCGATAATTGTTCCACGACCGCAAGCCCTTGGCTGCTCTGATCGGCAGATGTCTGTACGACTGATCCCATAGCCTGTGCATCGGTGGCAATTTCATCGATCTGGCTGGACAACGAGCCTGTTTTGCGTAAGATATTTTCCGTTTCGATGGACTGATAATTCGTTGCATTGGCAATCTCGTTAATCGCTGTCGATGTGTCATTCATGGTCACAGCCGTTCGTGAGGAGATGGCTTGCAGATCATTCGACGACTGGTTCAGGATTTGCGCCGAACTGCCAACCATTTGCAGCATAGATTGAATTTTCTGTACCATAGAATTCAAGCCTGTGGCGATCTGTCCAATTTCATTATTGGATTTGATATCCAGTTTGACAGTGAGGTCACCTTGTTCAATCTGTTTGATCTTGGCCAGCAGCTGTGGTATGGAGCGTAACAGACGGCGAAGGGTAATGTAACAGATAATCACAAGCAGAAGGGTGGCTGCAGCAAAGCCGCCAAGCGTAATCCACGTGAACGTTTTTAATTCACCCAGTACTTCTTTCTCTGTTATCGTCAGACCAACGGACCATCCCGTATCCTTGCTGGTAGCGTAGCCGATATAACGACGTTCCCCATTGTCGTTCATAAGCTGTATGCCGTGTTCACCGGCAAGCATTTTCTTGCCGATCTCTCCCATGTCCCCCGTACTGTCCAGGATGTTCTCCTTCAGCACCTTCTCTTGATCAGGATGGTACAGAATTTCCCCGCTCTTGGACAGCAGCATGGAATAGCCCGTGCTACCAAGCGAATAACTCTCCATGATGGCTGGAATATCCTTGAACGCAATATCCGCTGCAGCGAAGCCGATCATGTTATTGTTGTCGTCTTTGATGGGATAAAAGATCCCCATAAGTACGTCGCCTGCTGCAACGTCAATGTACGGATCGGAGAAATACAGCCCGTCTGCACCGGTAACAGGCTTGTAGTATGGACGTGACTGGATATCAAAGTCCGGTGCAGAGACGACACCATCATTCTGAATCCAAAAACCTTTTCCATCCAGACCCGCGACCCAAGCATCGGCAAATGAAGGCTCTGCCTTAACAATTTCAGCCAGTGTCGCCTGTGTTTCAGCAGCGTAGGTTGAACTTGCCGCATCTGCTGCAGAGGTTGTTGTTTCTATGTATTGCTTAAATAATGTGTTCGTGGACATTTGTTTGACCAGCGCGCCCTTTTCTTTGAATAGCGCATCAAATTCACTAACAATGGCCTGTGTCTTAGTCTGGAGCATGGATTCCTGCTGCTTTACCAGAATGTTTCGTGTGCTTGCAAACATAAATGTTCCCAGCACGGAAAAGACGACTACGATGATGACGAGCAGCACAATGGACAACGTATTTGCCATACTGGATGTCCGTGCTCCCTTTTTACCCCACTTATTCAACATGTTCGACATATTCCATCTCCCCAGATGAGTAATAAAAAGCTCAAAACGCCTAAGTTATATGTCGGTATATCCTATAGTTTTATGTAGATTTCTGTCGAATAATCATGGAAGCAACGGGAAGGAAAGGGACATGAGAAAAATGAAAGGAAGGGTTGAAAAGAGGATAGGAATGAAAAAAAACAGGGTTAAGTGGTGGTTCATCCAGGTCATGTTGTTTATAATGGAATGAATTGGAATTATAGGGGTATAAAAAGGGGGATTATCTGTGAGTGAGGTATGGCATGCTTCGATACAGGGGGCTCCATGGAATGCCGAAAAGATGCACCAGGCGGTGCATCTGTTGCGCCGCAGAGCAACGGTTCATTTTCGTGTTGGCGCGGATACATACGAGGACCTTGCCGAGCTAGATGCTAAAGTGTTCTTTGCCCGGCCGGATCTAATTCTACACATATCGCATGTGGACCCTAAAGGGGTATATTCATCGGGATTTTTGGGGCGACTGGCCCAGTTAAAGCATGTGTCTGCCTTGCAGCTTGATCTTTCGCAGGCACAGGATTTGACGATTCTGGGTGCCATGGAGCAACTGCAGTTTCTAAGATTGAATTCACCTGCAAAGGCAACCCGGCTCAATTTTATTGAACATTACAGACAATTGACCTTTCTTGAACTGCGTGGCAAATTCAACGGGTTGACTTCCATTGCAGCATGCCTCCAATTGCATACGCTCATTCTGAACTGCACGGTCGAAAGTCTAGATGTGTTAGCAGAACTGCCCATGCTTCAATATCTGTCCCTGGATCATGGCGAGTTAAAAGGTGGACTGGATGTATTGACAGAGTCGACCATCTCGATGTTGAAGCTAAGCTCTGTTCGCAAGCTGACGAGTGTTCAGGGACTCGAACAGATGCATGGGCTGGAATATCTGCATCTGTCCTTGCCCAAGCTGGAGCAGTTATGTGACTTTTCCCATATGTCCTCTCTCAGACAGCTCGAACTGGACTATATGAAATCATTGCGGGATATCGAATATCTATGGACAGCCCGCATGTTGGAGGCCATTGAGCTGAAAGAAATCAATACTGCGCTCAAGGCGGATTCTTTTGCTGGACTGACCGGGCTGGAGCACTTGCGCCAAATCGATTTTCGTTTTATTGATGTTAATAAAGGACGGATTGCAGCTATGCGTGATCACCTGGCCAAGGCAGGAAAGTCTCATTTATTATATGAAAATATCCCTGAGCATGAACGCATGAATTCCATAGGTATTGCGCACTTGTCGCATGTATTAATGTAGACGGTCTTCAGTCCAGCGTATGTATACATAGCGACCCCGCACTGAACGAACCGGTTGTGCGGGCAGATGTCATTACTATTTAAGTGTTCTTATCCGTTAATGCGGGTATGTTGATCTCTTTCACACAGGCCGCTTTGGACAAGCTGATAATACATCGAACGATGGCGACCATGTCCTGCAGGGGAATACGGGTCCCGTCATACTCGGCGAGTGCACGTTCCATTCCGTCTTCATAAGGGATTGCTGCCGCCAGTTCGCCCGGGTTGATACATGTCACTGCGATGCGGTCCTCTCTCGTATGCTCTCTTAGAGCTTCCGTAACACCCCGTATGGCAAATTTGGAGGCGACAAATGAAACCTGGCTGTTGCCTGCATTGCTCAAACCGGCTGTTGAACCGATCAGGATGATCTTGCCTGCCTCTGACTGGCGAAGATGAGGCAGTAAAGCCTGTATACATACAATCGTTGAGGTCACATTCACATGAATTAGCTGACTGATATCTGCGGGTTCATCCCGATCAAACGTATAGTGCTCTTCAAATCCTTCCTTCTCCCAGATCCCCACGTTACAAATAAGCACATCCAACGTCTCGCCTTGAAGCTGGTTGGCAATATGCTCCGCGGCTTGAAGTTCGGAAAGATCGGCCTGAATCCATATTCGCTGGACGCCATCCTCCACGTTCAGACTTTCCGGCTTGCTGCGGGAGACCACCCAGACTTTATCACCGGACTGTGGCACGCCTCTAACGAATGCGTCACCCAATCCTTTGCTCGCCCCGAAGACAATCATATTTTTCATAAGGAACCCTCCTTGTTGAATAGAATGTAGTGAAATTACATTAATCTATATCTTACTACAGAGGTGATATATGGAACATGAAGTTTGAATGAGCTTTGCTTCATCCTTGGCAATGAAAAACCACCCCTGTCCCGCAGGGACGGGAGAGAGGTGTTTGAACAGATCATGATGACATTAATGGTAAAGTTTTAACTCGGCAATGGACCACCACCACTCGGGAGTGTCCGCGGTCAAAACCAGTTTAATGTATCGCGCCGTTTGTTTGGAGAACGTATGTGAGATGGCTGGGCCTGTTCCCAGGACTTCCGTAACCCCATTCCAGTGCTCGCCATCATCAGAAGTGAAGAGCTTGAAACTGCGAGCATAATCGTTACTACTGCTGCCCGAGTCCATGGTCAAGCGGCTGAAGCTCTGCTTGCTTCCCAGATCAATCTGGACCCATTGATTGGCAAGTTGACCAGTTGAAGAGGTCCAGCGTGAATTCAGATCGTCGTCCAGCATTGCCGCAACATCTTCAGAGGAGGAGGCAGTCGCTGTCCATGATGTTCGATCCAGTTCAGCAGGTAACAGATGATCCTGTTCCCCGGATATCCAAGGTGTCTGATCAGTGGTATAGACCTCTAATTCAGCTACGGACCACCAATGAGAATCAGTACCCGTCTGTACGACCTTAATATAACGTGCCTCTTGCGTTGCAAAGGGGATAGAAACCAGCGAATCTGATCCTTTACCCGAAGCCAGGGCATCTCCCCAATGCTCTCCATCCAGAGAAGTAAATACTTCATAACCGCGAGCAAAGTCTTCCCGGCTGTGCGCGCTGTCCAGCACAATCCGATTCACTGACTGCGAGGTTCCCAGATCAATCTGAATCCATTCACCGCCTGTTTGAGCCTGACCGGAGGTCCAGCGTGTTTGGTCCGAGCCGTCGAGTATAGCGGCTGCATCATCTCCGGTGGAAGTGGTCACGGACCAGCCGTCTGCCAGCAACCGCTTTTGTTTGCCTGTTCCATTATGATGAACAAACAACTCGGAGATCGACCACCATTGATCGGAATCCCCGATCTGTACCACCTTCACATAACGTGCCTGCTGTTCAGGGAAGGTGATGGACATGTGTCCAGGCGTGCCTTCGCCACCTGCAATGGACGTGCCCCAGTGTTCACCGTCATCCGAGACATAAATCCGATACTGTCTCGGATAGTCTTCTTTCGCATGACCCGGGTCCAATTCTATGGCATCGAAAGAACTCTTTTGGCCGAGGTCAATGGTAATCCATTGTCCTTCGATTTGTTTCCTCCCATTAGTCCATAGGGTATCTGAACTTCCGTCCAGCATATTGGCCGTCACATCTGCTCCTTGAGTAGAGGAGGCGGTTACGATCCATGAAGAGCGATCTGGAAGCGGTACGGGCTGTGGGAGCTCCGGTGTTGCTTCAAGTTTGCCAAATCGGGCAAGCTTGAGTTCAGAGATCGACCACCAGCTGTCCGCAGAGGAAGTCAATACAATTTTGACATAACGGGCGGTTTGCATGCCCAATTCCACGGACAGACTTGGAGATGTTCCAGCGCTCTCTGCGATAGGCTGGCCCCAGTTCTCGTTATCTTTGGATACGTAGATTTCGTACCCGTGAGCATAATCACTGCCGTTGTTGCCGGAGTTCATGAATACCGTATCCATAGACTGTTCGCTACCCAGATCGATATGCAGCCAATCGCCAGGCTGCTGGAGCTGTCCGGATGACCAGCGTGTAGTCAGATCACCGTCGACCATGCGCTCTACCGGCTCTGAACTGGAGGATGCCGTAATGGACCATTGGCTCCGATCGAGATAGACTACTCCCTGAGAGGCATCCGGCTGTTTAACAACGGAATGTTCCAGCGGGTTAACCTTTACTTGCGCTTTGGCATAAACGGTAGCTGAACCCAAAGCGCCATTGGCATTGTAGAAATGCACTGTTTTGACAGTGTTGGACGGATTCCAGATTTGCGCTGTATAGACGCCGTCTTTTTCATACACGGTTGCTGCCGGATCATCTGCCCATATTTCCATCGTGCGTGTTCCCGTAGAAGCCATGCTGTGCATGAACCAGTACGCGTTAAAGACTTCATTTTGCTGCATCTCGCTCGTATTCCATTTGGCTAGAGCACCTTGCGGGTCTCCAATGGACTGGAACGGCCAGATAATATGCTGCCATGTGCGTTCTTGCTGACCGCCCAGATCCTTGATGAGACCATTGTAGAGAGCCTTAGTATTCTGCGGATCACGTCCATAATAGGTCATCCATTCCGCTGGCGGCAGCCAGTGAATACCGTAAATGTGCTCGGCCTCATTCGAGAAGTACGTTCCATACAGGTAGGCGCTGCCGTACACATGACCTACCGTAGCGTGTTGGTAATCCTCCAGCCAGTTATCCCCGTCATAGTTAAACCAGTATTGCTCGGCAGCCTTCTCTTCGGTCACGAAGCCCCAGATCCCGGTGTCGCGATAGGTTTTATTGCCTGTCACCTCACCCCACATATATTGGCCGACCCAACTAAAGAGGGCTTCACCTGCGGCCTCCTGGTTATTCCCGCTGCGATTATCGGCGTAACCACCTGCCCAGGAGTGACCTGCGTACGCATCGAAATTGCGAAGCCTTGGAAACTGTTCATCTGTCCGTGAAGGATTGGCGTAGTCCCGAATCAGAAGCTCAACCATGTCGCCGTAATCTTGCAAGAATGTCTGGTCATATGTGGCCAGTACAGCCGATGCAAAAACGTAATAGCCGTAGGTGAAATGATGATCTGTCAATCCGGTATTAACACCAAATCCGCTACCGTAAGGGAAAATGGTTCCCCATTCATCCGAATAATAAAAATAATACGAGTGCAAAGGTTCATCCGGCGAATAGGTATACCAATCTGTCAAAATGGTTCGAAGCAGGGACAGATAGTGGTCTCGTCGTACCGTATCTCCGATCTGGTCGCTGATGAGTACACCCAGTGCAAGCGGATGAAGCTTTTTCCCTTGCCAGTAAGGGTCCTCGCTCATCAGATTGCCTGCCGTATCCGCGTCAAGCTGATCCAGATAGCTGATTAATTGTGCACGCGAGTAGGTTGGATCATCCGGCTCCACAAATTGTGGGATAATGCCATAGAATCGATCCTGTGTCGTTAACGTATTGCCTTCACTTACTTTCATCATGCCGCGAATGGAAGGGTAAGCAAGCTCCGTTACGGGAGTAGTCGCCAGTTTCCATTGGTGCGGGAACAACGCCATCAGTGTCTCGGAGGAAAAGCCTGCCCGCTTCGTCTGGGTTACCGAGCTGAAGGTAGTCGTTACCAGTGAAGTGCTCTCGTTATAATTGTAGTCCACTTGTGTATCGGTAACAAAGGCGTAGGCATGCCGGTAATAAAAAGGCAGCTCTGCCGCGGACGGCAGGGTAGCCAGTGACAGATAGTTTCCGCTCTGGCCCAGCTTGATCTTGAGCGTATTGCCAAGTTTCATAAATACGGTTCCTTCAGGTGCATAGATCCCGTAGTTTCTTGTAAAGGTCTGAGGCGTGGGCGCTCTGTCCTGATTGGTTACTTCAACGCCGATATGATCGGCCGTCAGCGATTCTCCATCATTCAGAACAATTTCACGGTTCTGATCATCGAAGAGACGTGTGATGTTGGGAGAACGAACAATAATGGTATCCGGGTTATCGAAGGTGTTGTACAGGAAAGGGGAACCCTTCACAAAGGTGGTATTCATTTTGGCCGTGTCATCATCACTCATGATGATCGTGGCAGAATAATCCCCGTATCCCGCCACCTTGGTATTGACCTCCGCCGGGTTCATATTGCTGGTGGTCATGATCAGATCCGGTTCCCCGTCAGCGTCCATAGAACCGCCATCAGCCGAAACGTAACCAGCTCCGGGATTCAGAAGTTGAAGTCCTTGTTTGGTATATCTGCTTTTGAGCGGGAGTGTGACCAGACTGTTGCCATCCCCCAGATCGGATACAAGAATAGACTGCCACCAGTCATTGGAAGGGAGAGGCGCCGTAATATCAGCCGTACGATTTTTCGGGTTTTTCGGCTGCAGCATCGTGATGTCATTTACAGCGTAACTGCCGGAACCCACCTGTACCGAGGACGGTTCAGGGATATTCGGAATGGTATGCACAGGTTTGGCATCGCCTTCGATATACTCGTACACATCGAATGCGTACAGGGAGTATCCGTTGGTTGTTCCTCTGCCATGTCCGGCCAATTTCACATACCGTGCTTCGGCGTATACCGGAATTTCATCCCGTCCACCGTTGCTGTGCAGTTCCCGGTACAATGTAGTCCATTGCTGTGCATCATTGGATACTTGAATATCGTATGCACGTCCGAAAGCGTTTTCCCATTGCAGGGATACATTCCCGATTTTCCGGCTTAGTCCAAGGTCTACAACAATCCATTCCTGATCCTTGTAGATGGAAGACCAGCGTGTATCCGGATTACCATCCGTCACATTCCGGGCTTCGTAATTCTTTTTTTCCATTTTGGCTTTATCCTCGGCTGAACGGCTGGGCTCATCAATTTCTTCCGAGGACGCTGTAACCGGTTGTCCAAGTGCAAGGTTCATTGCTGCTGGTTTGGGAGGTGGATTTGCTCCGCCCGTCCCGTATACATTGAATTCGTATACAGAGATGCCATAGGCTGGCTGCACTCTTTGATGACTGAACAAGCGCACATATCGTGCCTCCGCTGTGACCTCAATTTCGGCCAGGCCGCCTTGCCCTTTTGTTGTGGAGTAAACAGACTGCCAATGGATCTCGTCGTTGGATACTTCCAGATCAAAGCTGGAAGCATACGCATTTTCCCACTGGATGGAGATGCTCGAGATGGAGGCAATTGCGCCTAAGTCAACATAGATCCACTGCGGATCTTGCTGCCATATGCTTTCCCAGCGGGTGTTTTTGTTACCGTCAACTACATGCTCTGCCGTATTGCCGCCCAGAGATGAGGAACTGTACACCGGCCGGTTCAGAGATAACAGATGATGTTCCTCATCCGCGGCATGCACTTTTGAGATCGGCCACAGCGGGATGCTGCTAATCAATAACAGAACAGATAACATCAAGTTGATGTAGATGTGGCGTGTTTTTCCTTTTTGACTCGTTCTTACCTTCATATGACTCTCCTTTGTTAGCCCTTTCCATCTCACCAGATAGAGCTTATCTTTTTCCCTTACTCGCTACCGTATGTATCATTCTGCTATCCCGTGTTGCCTTTGTGAGATGTGAATCCAATGCTCAACACGGGATATTTAGGTGTCCCATTTTGTATATCGATCATTTGGTCTGGAATATAAAGGTTTTTTAATCGTTTTCGTGGAAAAAGAGACATATGTCCTACATAATATTTGGGGGATGTGCAACTGTGAAATCAAGATTCGGGATGGTTGTTCTCCAACAATACAACGTCTTCGCCCCGCTGTTGTCTGAGAGCAATATTGTCCTTTCCCCAAGCACACATGACATCCACGATGGTGTTGGCGGTCACGCCATATTCTGTAAGCCCGTATTCCACTTTGGGAGGCATCTGCTGGTAGACATGTCTGGTGACAAGGCCGTCCCGCTCCAGCTCGCGCAATTGTTGAATTAACACTTTTTGTGAAATGCCCGGGATGCTTCGCTCTAATTCGCCCGTTCTCTTTACCCCGGACATCAATAAACAGATGATCAAGGCTTTCCACTTGCCACCTATAATTTCGAGCGTCGCTTCAATGCCCAGATTGTATTGTTTCATATCCTGATTCACCTCAAGTTAAATTTTACGTGTTATATAGGGTGTAACTATTTATTTTCTCACAGTTCTGACACGGAAGTCCATACACACTTTGAGGTAAGTATCTTACTTCATTGTGTGTATTTTCTTTTGAAAGGATGTAGTCGATAATGGTCCATATTCAAATATAGAAACTAACACCCTGGATGGGAAGAAAGGAACTTATGATGAAAACACTTGTTATTCTGGCACATCCCGATATGGAAAGTTCGAGAGTCAATCGTCGCTGGAAGGAGAAGCTGCTGCAGTATCCAGATGATATTGCTCTTCACGAATTATATACGACCTACCCCGATGGGAAGATTGATGTATCCCGAGAACAAGAGCTGCTGGAGACGCATGATCATATTATGTTGCAGTTCCCGTTATATTGGTACAGTTATCCACCCTTGCTGAAAAAATGGTTTGATGACGTGTTCACCCATGGATGGGCGTACGGATCGAAGGGCAATCAGTTGAAGGGAAAACGGATAGGACTAGCGATGTCCATAGGGGATAAGCAGGAGAATTATGCGAAAGATGGTTCTATCGGTTATAGCGTTGAGGAACTTGTGGCACCTTTCATAGCAAGCATGAATCATGTAGGGGCTCAGGCGCTGCCGCATTATGCAGTCTATGGTGCCTCGTTCCAGACTACGGATGAAGAGATTAACCGAAGTGCTGAAGGATACATGCGTTATATAAAACAGTTCCGGGCTTTTTGAAGTTACAAAGAGGAAGATCTTCATAAGAAATGTACTGAAAAGGACCTGGCTCCACACATGGTGAAGTTACAGGTCCTGATTAATAACCGAAAAATTAATAACCTAATAAAACCACATTTATTCTACGCGGAAATAATCAAAATCTGCATATCCTCCGGTAGCCTTCGTTGCATAATTGAATAGTGCAAACCGGTATCCCATAAAGTGTGGCAGGGTGTAAGACATTTGAAGTGTATTGCCAATGGTTGTCCAGTTGCTACCATCCAGACTATAAGCAAAGTAGGCTTTGTCAGTCTGGTTCGTAAAATCACAGATGACGCGAAGATAGATTCTGTTCTGGTTTAATGGCATAGTTGCTACTTCGGTCATGGTGCCGGAACTGGCATTAGCCATAACGATGGATTTGGTGCTGCCCGTCATCTTTACGCCGACAAAGCCATATCTGGCCTGAAAAGCAGCGAGTCCAGCATAATCACCATCCTTCATGCCTGCTGTATCCAAAGCGGTAATGCCCGTGCTTTTTGGACCAAAGGTTCGTTGTGTCAGTGTGTTGCGTGCTTCTAACAGGTTTTTACTGATTTTGCCGGCAGTTAACCGCATGAAACCGGGCCTCTGGAGCAGGGACCAGTTGGCAGCATCGGGGTTATGATTCCACTGCCAGAATGTGGCTAGTCCAGATGTGCCGGAAGGTGAATTACTTGTCAGGGAGACGTCATCCACATAAAACGCCATCAGATCATTGGTCGAGTCCGGATTCGAGTTATACGGTGTTTCCACAAAAATAAAGCTTTGGGACAGGTCTGCATTCGACGGAACGGTATACGTACCTTGAAGAGTGCCCCATTGTCCGCGGGTTAGCGTCGCACTGCCCATAATGGAAATTCCGGTATAACTTGTACCGTTCTGGATGCTAAGATTAAACGTTTTGGTTGCAGGACCAGTCGTGTATTTGATTTTTGCCGAAAAAGAGTACGTTTCTCCCGGTACCAGCTTGCCTGTAACCATCTGTTTGGCACCACCAGCTGTCTGTTGTCTGCCGCTGACGAGCAGGCTTTTGGTCCCGCTAAACGCTTCGGCATTCGTTAAGTTGATGGTTGCCGTATTGTTGCTGGACCACGGCTGAATGGTGCTCTCCTCAAAGCCCCCGTTCACTAACAGTTGCGTTACTGAGGGTGTGCCTGATGTGGTTGTGTTGAACTCATCGGACCCGTAGATTTTGGCAACAGGCTGACCTTCAACGGGCATATTCATGTTCAGGGGAACCTTGCCGTTCACCCCAAACACAGGCCAGTTATCCGACCACGTCACCGGAACAAGATAGGGGATGCGCCCGATGGCCCCGCTATCTCGAAACAGCAATCCGTACCATGCACCGGATGAGGTATCCACGATACCTCCTTGGGCAATGCCCGAGTCTCTGAGTACAACTTTACCTGTGTATGGCCCTGTCAATGTGTTTGCACGATAGGCAAGCTGAATGCGGCCATCACCCGAAGGCCAGGCAATCAGGAATACATAGTACATGCCATTGATCTTCTGAATATGTGCTCCTTCTGCCTTTACAATCATGTTAGAGCCAGCTATACTGCTCGCGTTTGGAATCAGGACCTGACTCAGCCCGCCGGACTTGACGGCCTTGGCATCAGGTGTCAGCTCGACGATACTGATGTTATCACTGCCATGAACAAGAAAGGTTCGATTCCCGTCAAACATAAGGGAGGGGTCATGGTAATAACTGTTCAATGTGTAAGGTGTCCATGGCCCTGTTTCAATATTGCTGGTCTGATAAATATACGTATTGCCCGTGGAAAGTGAGCCAAAGGCCACATAATATATCCCGTTGTTGTACCGCAAGCTGCTTGCCCAGGAACCGCGTCCATACTCGTTTTGTCCGTTGTTCAGATTTTGTATATCCCCGTTTCCAAGGGTATCGTACACATAGTTTACGATGCTCCAGTTGACCAGATCATAAGACTTCATCACAGGTACACCCGGATTCATATGCATCGTTGTACTGGTCATATAAAATGCATTGCCCACCCGGATGACATCACTATCAGGAACATCCGCATAAATGACCGGATTGCTGAACGTCGCTGCGGAAGCGGTAGGGCTTGTCGCAGACAGCGATGCCACAAGTAACGGAAGAGAGAGCAGAAGCGTACAGATTTTTTTCCACATATTCTATCCTCCCGATCGATCATGTCCTATGAATTAAAGCGAGTACTCCAGATAATCAATATAAGCATCCCAAGTGCCATTATCCGTTGTTACGACCAGCTTGATTTCCTGATTGCCTGTAGCGTGAGTGATGCCGGTAAGCGTTTGAACGGTCGGCTCTGTTCCCGTGAAGTAGAATGACCCTGCGGTTATACCCCCGATGACCAGATCAACACGGGCTGTATTATTGTTGTTGGAAGCACCGCGGACAGAGAATTGATGGGTTGGGAATGCAAAATATTGATTGTATGCTGCATAATCATTGTTCGCGTAAAGAGCGACTCCATTAAAAGGGGAACTGATTACGCCAGCGTATTGGCCGCCAAGCGTCATGTTATCGGCTTCGTAACGGGTGACGTTTGGATTGGGGTTGCCGCCCGAACCGGATGTAAACTGCCAGTAATCCAGTTTGAACAGGTTTCCATTTCCTGAGCCTGTAAACACCAGATACAAACGATGTACGCCCGTAGCGTTGGTTACATTGGTCTCCATCTCGCGCCACGTTTGCGAACCGCCGGTTGAGCTTACATTAAGTGTTCCAACCAGAGGACCTGTCGGACTGTCCAGTCGTACCTCGATGTTGCCATTTCCGGTAGAAGCGACATTAGCCTTGAACTTGGAGGCTCCAGCTGAGCCAAAATCAACATTGCCGACCGCGATCCAATCTCCATTATGAATATTAGTGACATTCTGATTGGCTACAGGTCCACCGCTCGCTTGACTCGGCTCGGTGTTAATGCCCGCTTGCCAGCCAATGGTCTCCGCTTCCACCCGGACATATGGGTTGAGGTTGGTCGTTTGGGATACACCAGTCATGTTACCCTGCACTTCCTGGATGGAGCCATCCGCGTTGTGGGTCAGCTTGTTGATGTGGGTGGAACGGTACCCTTTGCCATCCCCGAGGAATGCCTTACTTACCGTTTGTGCATGGTACGCCACATACCATTCGTTGTTGAACTGAAACACGGCATGGTGGTTATTGCCGCCTACCCCGAAGAACGTACCAGGATTTTTCAGAAAGTGTCCTTTATACGTAAAAGGCCCCATCGGGCTGTCGCTTACCATGTATCCGATCTCACCTTTTGGATATGCAGCGGGATGTGTTCCCGCGAAGTTGATGCAGTAGGAGTAGTAATATTTGCCGTTATACTTATGAATACCAGAATCTTCGAACATATAAGGAGAATCAATCGTAACGGCACTGCCCACCACGCTGACCATGTCGGCACCGAGACGAATGACGCGAGCTGTTTTGGGATTGGCAATGGAAGCAGCATTGGTATCATTCGGAATTCCGCCTCCAGCATACAAGTAAGCAGAGCCATCATCATCGACAAGTACAGCCGGATCAAAGAGCCAGGTTACACCAGACATACCCGGTGTTCCGTGTGTTAGAAGGGCACGTCCGATTGGGTCGGACCAAGGACCGATGGGAGAATCTGCTGTGAGTACCCCGATACCTCCGCCCGAGTTGGCAAAATACAGAAAAAACTTTTCTTTGCCAGCAATGGTTTTCTTCGCCATGGCAGGAGCCCAGGATTGGGTAGCCCATTTGGCAATACCTTGTCCATTATTGGCATTATTCGCACCCGCTACAGGGATGGAACCATGGTCTGTCCAGTTCACCATGTCAGCTGAAGAGATGACGTTAATTTTCCCGATGGTGCTGTACTGGTTCTCTCTGACAGAGCCGTCACTGTTGTACAGAAATGCATCACCTGTCATGTAGACATAGACCCTATTGTTATGGACGAGCACATAAGGGTCGGCTCCAAGTTTGTGATCGATGAGAGGATTAGAATTTCCAGGAAGTTTGGCAACGGCTGCATTGGCTGCATGGCTCGATTCTACGGGTAGGGTGACAAAGATTAGCAGACACGCCAACAACAAAACTAGCGGTTTACGGATCATACGTTTCGCCTCCATGAGATTGGATTAGTGGTGAATCGAAATTCAGAATAGCTGAGATGATGAAATGTCGAAAAAATGAAGAGTGTCCCTCATGTCACCCCCTTTTTGACTAGTTATTAGGTTGGCTGCTAGGTAAGTCTTCATGTTGTTTTATATGGTTTAAGCCAGGCGACCTCTACACCGTGTACGTGGTCACGGTGACAAGGGAGTGGCTATAACCCGAAGTAAGCCTGTATCTGTGTGTGGGATTAGAAAAGCTATAATCCGTCAGGTTTCTTTTTGTAATCGCTTTCAATAAAATAGGTTAGAACACTGGAAGTTGGCGAAGAAAGAGGTTTGGTCACATTTAAATGTAATTATTTTTCATATTTTCTTTTAAATGTTTATTAACTTGACGATATCATATCACAATTTTAAGATAATACAATCTTTTTCTCTTTGCTGGAGGATGAAGTAGATTACTATTTTATCGCTAACATTCAAAACGGTTGGTTCAGCATCAACTGTACTATTATGGGTGGATATGGAGATAAAGCTTCGTTCCAGAGCCAGAAGGGGTGAAGGGCTTAGAACGAATCATTATTTGGAGTTGGAGGTAGATGAGTTCCTGAACCTAAGCCCGTCATTCTGTTCATAACCTCATCAAATAAGCACGAATATAAACACGTCTTAAGCAGTGGCCGTTTCCCTGGGATCGAATGGGGGATCGGTCGTTTTTTTTTGCTGGAATCGAATTGGCTTTAAACCAAATACTCGCCTACTTGATACTCAACTTTCACTAGCATAATTTCTTCTCCCTGTTGTACATATTTCATTCATTGTATAGATAAGCACGGGTCGTACAAGGTTGTTGTTTATTGATAATGGTGAAATTGCCCCCTGTGTTTTGTCCACACCGTCGGTTGAGTTTTTGAATATTACTATCAAGTGAGCTTATGCCAAATAATGCTAGAGTATGAGTTTCATAAAAAGGTGGGATGGGGAAAAATGTCTATTTTATCAACAGGACCGATTGAAAACAATCCGGTTTCCGGAGTTAGACCAACACAAAAGGTAACGATTAAATTGGTAAGTCAGACTGATGTGGATTCTGTAACAGTATCCATTCAGGGTTATGTGCTAAGCACAACGAGAACGTTGTATGTCAGTGAAGTGATTAGTGTAGCCCCTAACGAAGCAGTGACCAGAGATTATTTTGCAGATTTAGATGCGTTTGAGTTTGTATTTGGAACAGATGTGGCAGGTGTGAAGGAAGTAGGGATTTCAGTGTGGGGCAAACAAGCCTCTGGACAATTGGTTGATGCACACCGGGTGGTGGAGCACGAAAATACAGTTAATAACATCTAGCAGATAAGAAATAACCAAAATAGGAGATGTAGCGATGAGCTTTTTATCAACAGGGCCGATAGAAAATAATGCTGTTAGCGGTGTAAGACCGACTCAGACAGTTACAGTCAGAATTGATAACCGTAGTGATGTGACAGCCTCAACCGTACAAATACAAGGGTATTACATGAGTGGTGGAATAAGAGTACTGTATGTCAGTGAGTCTTTTGACATCGTACCCAATCAAGTAATAACCAACAACTATTATGCCAATTTTGATGCCTTCGAGTTTACTTTTACAACACCAGCGGTAGTTAATGATCCTGCTCAAATATCCGTATGGGGAAAGAGCAGCACAGGAGCTTTGGTAACAGCCCATCGTTTGGTTTCTTCCGAATTGCTGGGTGAAATTCCAAGCATCACTGGGGCCACAGGTGCAACGGGAGCAACAGGCAACGCAGGTACAACCGGAGCAACAGGAACAACAGGTACAGCAGGTGTAACCGGAGTAACGGGAGCAACAGGCACCGCAGGTACAACCGGAGTAACGGGAGCAACAGGCACGGCAGGTGTAACCGGAGTAACAGGCACGGCGGGTGTAACCGGAGCAACAGGCACAGCAGGTGTAACCGGGGCTACTGGTGCGACAGGTTCTGGAGCAATTATTCCTTATGCATCAGGACTTCCGGTTGCGTTGACTACGGTATTGGGCGGCCTTCTGAATACCTCCAGTTTAGTTGGTTTTGGCAACAGTGCTACAGGGGTAAGTGTTAGTGGAGGAATTATTGATCTCACAGGCGCTGCTGGAACGTTGCTTAACTTTGCATTCTCCGCTTCGCGTACAGGAACGATTACTTCACTGGCTGCATATTACAGCACGACAGCCGGACTGAGCTTGGTTGGATCTACAGTAACCATAACTGCACAATTATTCCGCTCCACTACACCGAATAACTCCTTTACAGCTGTACCTGGTGCATTGGTCACTTTGGCTCCCCCACTCACCGGAATTCTGGCACTGGGCACAATATCCAGTGGATTGACTACAGGACTGAGCATTCCGGTAGCCGCAGGTGACCGCTTGCTTATGGTCTTCTCGGCATCAGTAACAGCTGGTCTTGATGTAGCTACAACCGTGGGCGGATATGCAAGCGGCGGTCTGACCATCACTTAACGGAAAATTATATATCAAGTTGTTAGACAGGGGCCCTTGCCAATATGACGAGAGGTCCCTGTTTATATGTGAGCACATCGGTAACGGGATAGCTACAAAATGCTATCATAGATTATTAAGACCGCTTTTTAAAAAAGGTTGGAAACAGTCTTTCACTCTTAACCTACCCCAAAGGATACGTATATAAAATTGGGTTGGGTAGGAGAACAGATAAGTCTGATGAGCGCCGTGTTCATAGTCTTCCAAAGGTTACGATCAATGCCAGAACTATAAAAAAGATATTCACGCCAAGCTCCCGATACTCTTTACGCCGAATATGAAACAGCATTCCAAGAATTACGACCGCTGCCAGAGCCATCGCCGCGATCGGCGTAAGCAACGGAGCTATGTTCAGCGCCGACGGCAAAACAAGGCCCAGCGCTCCGAGTAACTCCGCGATTCCGATCAGAACAACCAGACTTTTTGGCACATCATCGACCCAGGCCCACATCTTTCTTGATGACTCGATACGAATGGTTTTCATCCATCCCGAATATACGAAGCCTGCCGCTAATATGAATTGTACGATCCATAACGTTATATCCATCGTTTCTTTACCCCTCACTTGTTCAATTTTGATGTCTGCCTCTATACTAAAGTGAGAAAGTCCAATCAGGAAGTAGGCACTTAAACCTAACCAGGTAACCAAAAGTAAACCCTCGGATGACTAGAAAGTGAGGAATGCAAATGACGGTGTATTGCAAATTCGGAACGGCGCTGGATATCCTTACGGGCAAATGGAAATCTTTAATTCTTCTACGCCTGCTGAGCAACGGCACAATGCGGTTCAGCGAATTACAAAAAGCCATTCCGGATATTTCGAAAAAGATGTTAGCCCAGCAGTTGAAAGAACTGGAGTATCATGATATTGTGCATCGCGAAGTGTATGCACAGATTCCTCCTAAGGTTGAATACTCGATTACGGAGTACGGACAGCTCATGAAACCTGTGCTTCAGACAATGAGTGACTGGGGAGCCGGCCATATGCAGCATATGGAGAAGCTGTACGGTGAAGCAGCCGAAGCAGAGGCAGACCCTTCCGAATTTCGGGAAATCGATTCCTTGGGGTAAACATTCCGGTATGAAGCGCATGTTAAAAAAGCCCGCAAAGATCTCGGGCTTTTCCTTTTATACATATACAAATAACTAAAAAATGCTTAAACCTTCTACTCCTCCCCGGTAACAAACGGATTCTTCACTTACCTGATCCAGTTATTTCGGCTTTTTTTGCACCTTCTCATGTTTGCAGTCATCAGCAGTTGGTACTTCCAGACTAACCATTGATCATTCATCTACCTGTGAATCTCGCTAGCAGACTTGGCACCTTGATTCTCAAGCCACGGGATCAGTTCAACCCATAAATGTCGTTTGGCTGTGTCCAGTGGAGTCATTCCATCCCAGGTGGCTATCCAGTTCAGTTCGGCGCCTCGGTCAAGCAGGTATTCAGCTGTTTCTCTACGACCTCCATGGCAAGCACACCAGAAGGCAACGGTTACTGCATTGGGAGGAGAAGGGGAGCTGCTTGTTCCCCAAGGATAACGTTCCGGGAGTTTGGCTCCTTTAAAATGTTCTTGTATGGCGTGAATATCTCCAAGGGCGGCCGCATGCCAAAGGGCAAAGATCGCGCCGCGTTCAACCAAGCGCCGTGCTGCATCCCATTGTGCAAAAGCAATAGCATCGTCTAGCGGGGTGCCACCGGCGATGACTGCGCCAGGGGCTTCAATGTCTGCGCCAGCGTCAAGAAGGGCATCGAGCACTTGAACATCATTGGAGCTTGCAGCCCAATGCAAAGGTGTCTCGATGTTTGGACCGACAAAAGGAGCGTTCACTTCCGCACCGAACTTGGTCAATACTCGCACGGTATACGCTCCATTAGGGAAGTGCCCCGGCCAATCCGTCACCACGTGCAGCAGTGTTCGAGAGATAGTAGAGTCTGAATCTACGTTGTCAGGCTTTCTTTCCAATATTCTTATATTTGCCAATCCCGAATTCTCTGCCAGCAGTTGCTGTAACGATGGGATATCTCCAGTATGAATGGCTTGAATAACGCTCACGGCGAGTTGTTCATCTTCGTAAATAAATTCCATCCTCAAATCTCCTTCCAGAGTTATATCCATATTCATGTGTATGGTTCTTATCACATAAGCATCTGAACTGCGCATCTGGCATGATACTTCGCGAGACCTATAGCGAATTGCTGATCGGGGAATTGTCTGTGAAGCAGTTTCAATCCTCCTGATATCAGGGACAAATGATGGCAGAATCGATAAAATGTCATCCGCTCCGGGTCGAGATCGTTACTTTTCAAGTAATGATAAAAGTTTCCGAATCGAAACTCCAGAAAGCTATGCTCATGTTCGAGATCGAAAAATCCTGCGCCATCAATATCAATAAGGCATGGTTGCATCGCATGATCTATCCATATATGATCCGGACCTAGCTCTCCATGAATGAAACTATAGAGATCTCTCGGTTGAATGGCTGCTTCCAATTCGTAAAGTTTCTCAAGCAGCCTTTCGTCATTTTTCCTTATATCTGTCATGTGCTTGGATGCATAGGATAAGGCTGTTTCGGCATCCAACCGCTGAACTTTGTAGCAAGGTTCGGCCTTTTTTCTGTTATCGTTGGCATTACCATAAACATTTCTTTGGATGTTATGCATATGAGACAACATATTCTTGATCCGTTGAAACAACTCATTCCGATCTATGTGATTTTTATGCTGGAAATAGGCTTCGGCCTTCTGTCCATCCACATACTCAACAAGAGCAAAATCATAAGCGTACTGGTCTCTATCGTTATTCAGATCATATAAGGTTGGTGTTCGAATTCCATGTTGAGCGAGAAAGCGAGTGTTTAAAGAGAAAATTTCGCTGCCATAGGAACTATGGAAAGTGGCTTCATTCAATATTTCTTCCTGAAAATAATTGCTGGAAATATCCCAAACGTACAGCATACAAGTAAAACCATTCTTGAAGTCAATTTTGTAAATGACTTTTTGTGCGCCACCATGAATTCTTTCGCTCTGCGTTATATGGTAACTGGCACCAAATACATTGTACACATAATCCTGTAATTCTTCACGAGTAAGATGGTTGTTGGACATCATTGATTTATGCTCCGTTTCATCTGTAGTTTGCCGGCCAGCAACCTAAATATATAGAATATTCTTCCAAAAATATAGACTGTTTCTTTTCGATCTGTTAAAGTGTTGATTAAGGTCTGTATATTCATATGTATATTAAAGTAAGGGGCAGGGTACTCATGTTCATGAGTAACCCGGCCCCTAATTTGCATTTTGCATGCAAGTTAACATTGTATTGACATCAACTTAGACACTTCGAATGTAGCCACCGATTCTATACACTAAGTCCACCATCTACAGGCAAAACGACCCCGGTAACGAAAGATGAATAATCACTAAGCAACCAAGCGGCTGCGTTAGCGATCTCAACAGGTTCAGCTGGACGTCGAAGAGGTGTCTTAGCACTAATTTGTTCAACAATGTCAGGGTTAATAGAAACCCATTGCTGAATCATATCCGTCATTGTGGTTCCCGGAGCAATGGCATTAACACGGATACCCGCTGGCCCATATTCGACTGCAGCCGTTTGAGTCAGACTGTTTACCGCTCGTTTAGATGCCCCGTACGCCCCCAGCCCGGGATTCCCCTTCAGACTGCCCACGCTGCTGGTATTAACAATAGACCCTGACCCTGAAGTCTCCATCATAGCTTTAATCTGGGCTTTCATGCACAGCCAGACTCCTTTATAATTTACGGACTGAATCAGGTCGAAGTCTTCTTCTCTTTCATCCACCAGCGATGATACCGTGACTCCGATGCCTGCGTTATTAAAAGCAGCATCCAGACGGCCATATCGTTCCACTGTAGCCTTGACAGCTTCTTCAACATTGCTTACATCTGACAGATCAGCTGTAAAATATGCAGCATCTCCGCCCGACTTTACAATTTCATCCCTGACTTTACGCAACTCAGACTCTGTTCTTGCGACGAGCATCACAGAAGCTCCTTGTTGTACAAACAGCCTTGCTGCCTCAGCTCCAATGCCTCGCCCCGCACCTGTAATCATCACTACCTTGCCCGCCAACATTTGTCCTGCAATGGTTGTCATATTCATTCTCCTTGCCTGGAATTGTTGATCTCATCAACTGGCTTAAGTATACTTTGACTATTAATGGTCACGAGAACCTGCTTGATGGTGGGTTTGCAAGTGATAGGATAAGGGGGAGCTTTTACTTGAACGACAGTGAGCGCCGTTTAGCGCTAGGCAATTTCTTAAGAGATTTACGCTCCTCTCTATCTCCCCTTGATGTCGGCCTTTTGCCTGGGAATCGTCGTCGCACACGAGGTTTGCGGCGAGAGGAAGTCGCCGGGATCGCGAACATAGGACTTTCATGGTATACACGCCTTGAGCAAGGTCGTGATATCCGCCCATCGGTAGGTGTACTGGAAAGCTTGGCTTCGGCGCTCAAGCTGACACCCAATGAGCGCAGACATCTCTTTCTGCTTGCTGGAGAATCACTGCCTCCTCAATCGACTATAAGGGAAGAGAAAATCAACTCATCCATTCAGGACATGATGAATGAATTGAATCCTAATCCGGCTTATGTCATCGGGAAAAAGTGGGATTTTCTTGCTTGGAATAAAGCGGCAGATGATGTATTTACGATTAATAGGGTATCACCTCCGCATGATTATAATTTGATCTGGCGCCAATTTACGGATCCTGTGTGGAAAGAGGCATCGGAGGATTGGGAGAGTGTCTCACAGAGAATGATTGCCGAGTTTAGAACGTCAAGAGCACGCTATCTTAACGATGATTCATTCGACAAGTTAATCGAAGATTTGAAGAGGACAAGTGCTGATTTTACGAGGATGTGGCAGTATCATGAAGTGCCAGGTTCCCTTGACGGCTACAAGAGGCTTGTGCACCCCACTTTTGGAGTTGTTGAATTTGAGCATGTTACCCTTCAATTTCCCAATGAACCAGATCAGCGAATCATGATTTATATGCCTCATCCAGCAACAAAATCCCGTTTAGAGCATTACTTCACGCACGAGTAGACAACCGTAAAGATTGAGAGGCACTTCATCCGGAAAGGATACATCACTCTTTGAACTATTATTTTCTAGAATCTCAATATCCACGTAGAGGGTTTATTAGTGGTGGAACGATTTTCACTCCCCAATTAGATATGAATTATGTGGCGATAGAGAATCCGTTGCCAGAGGGGACAACCGCAGAGGTTGAGTTACTGTCCTCGGTGCGCAACCTGAATGTAGATTATTTTGAGACGATCACAGGCACAAGACACGTATCAGATCGTTTCAAAATACTGTTGGAGGAAAAGCAAACAAACATCCAGTTTATTCCGACAACGTTGTGTTACCACGACGGTCGTTCGGTTGAAAAAACCTATTGGACTGCACATCGGTTTGATCGTTTGGATGTTTTCGATTATGAACATTCGGAATATGGGCGCAAAGCAGTCATTGCTGCATCTGTAGAACAGCCTCCACGTAAGGTCGTCAAAGTTGTATCTCGAATCTGCTTTCATGAAGAGCGAATTGGCGAGCATGAATTTTTTATGCTGGATTATATCAATATCTTCAAACCCATTGTTTCAAAAGATTTTTACGAAATATGCCGAAAACATAAGCTGAATCTAAACGTTACAGAAGTCGGAGAGGTAAGCTCCTGAAATGCATGGATATAATTAAAGCAGAAAGAAGCCCGCGACAGACGCGGGTTCTTCGTCTTTATTTTCCCCCGTAGCCACCGGATTCTCCTCATAACTACTCCATTCGCTCCAGCTTCTGGAATACAACTTCACATTCGGATATCCCGCTTCTTCCAACGCAATCACGTGTGGACAGGTGTTTATGCCTTAACCGGAGTGCAGTAGTATTCCTACTGCGGGATCATACACATGCAAGAAATACATCATTTTTCTGCAACTTAATTTCGTTTGTTCAAATCTCTGAAGGAGGATCCTCACGTTTACTAAAATGTATTTAAGTTTTCCGTAACTTATGTATGATAGGTATATTGACATTTTTATTTATGGTTATAAGATTAATCTTGAAATCAAGCCCTATTATGTTACTTTTACTGACAAAAAAATATTGTTGTAAATGTATTTATATGTTAGTGTGTATTTATGTTAGGTAATGTTACATAGTATAAAGGGGGAACGTTATGTTTATTAACCGAACCATTAGAAGATTTG
Organism: Paenibacillus sp. 2KB_22; assembly: GCF_052115745.1. Classification (NCBI taxonomy): domain Bacteria; kingdom Bacillati; phylum Bacillota; class Bacilli; order Caryophanales; family Paenibacillaceae; genus Paenibacillus; species Paenibacillus sp. 2KB_22. The sequence goes on along the minus strand of NZ_JBFRHG010000002.1, from coordinate 1,411,205 downwards.
GGGTTTCACTAGGGATTATAGGTATGTTTACATTTGCTCTACCTTCATTGGGCTTTGGTATGCCGCTGCAACCAACAACCTTGGATAAGGTAGAAGGTGATTATTATGTAACGTCTGCGATTGAGAACATTCGCTGGGGATCACTGCCTAATCGAGACAGCTCTCCGATTCTCACTGTACCATCAGGAAGTGCGGTAACATTTGACACGGTATCGCATGAGGGACTGATGGAGGATCAAGGGAGAAATCCAGTGGAGTACTTCGGCAAATTTGGTATCTCATCCGATGGCGTGTTGGATGATGCGAAGGCAATTACAGCTTCTGAGATTAAGCATGATTTTGTAAAAGACGGACCTCATATTATCACTGGGCCAGTAGCGGTTGAGGGAGCAGAGCCGGGAGATGTTCTTAAAGTAGAAGTCCTTTCGTTGCAAACGCGAGTTCCCTATGGTGTCATTTCTAACCGCCATGGGAAAGGGGCCCTCCCTAACGAATTTCCAGAAAATACAGGCCCACAAGAGGGAGCTAGCGCAACAAAACCGGAATTATATAATAATGTATCTATATTTACACCTATAGAAGAAATCAACGGCAATTGGTATGGGGTATTACCAACAAAAGCCGGCAAAAATGTACGTTTCCCAATTAACCCGTTTCTAGGTGTGATGGGGGTTGCGCCAAATACCAGCGAGGTTGTGAGTTCGATCCCGCCGATCGAAACAGGAGGGAATATGGATATTAATGAGTTGGGTGTTGGTGCAACTATTTATTATCCAATTCAAGTTAAAGGCGGGTTATTTTATACTGGTGATCCGCACTTTGCGCAAGGAGATGGAGAAGTAGCGTTAACTGCATTGGAAGCTTCCTTAAGGGGCACAGTTCGGTTAACGGTGTTAAAGAAAGGTGATCCATCACTGCCACACAGCGGAGAATTCACGCAACCCTTTGCTGAAACAGAGGATTATTGGATTCCCATTGGTCTGGACCCTGATTTGGATGAAGCAATGAAAGAATCAGTACGTGAATCGATTCAATTCTTATCCGATAAGCTTGATATGGATAGAAGTGTAGCTTATGCGTACCTATCGGCCGCAACGGATTACGAAGTATCTCAGGTCGTGGACCGAACCAAAGGGGTTCATGGACTCATTCGAAAGACCGATTTCCTTGAATATGTTGACGTTGCCATGAATGTAGGGGGTACGACAATCAAACCGGTTGTTCATAACGAAGAGTTCTATGTACCGATTCGAACCATTTCGGAGCTATTGGGCGGCACAGTAGAATGGGATCATAAGACGCGTACCACGCAAATCAAATTAGGCACGAAAAATATAAGTGCTCAAATTGGTTCAGATGTGTATTCAATCAACGATAAACTGGTGTTCAATAGTAAAGTACCTAAGCTTTTAAATGGCGAAACTGTAGTTCCGGTTTCTGTTATTAATGAAATACTGGGTGCTTATGTAAACTGGACGACGATCGACAAGACGTTAACAGCAAATGTATCTTTAAGTAAAAAGCAATAATAGATTTCATATTCAATCGTGGTGGACGGACGTCCATCACGGTTTTTTCTGTTATCATAAATCCAAACATAGAAAAATACATCGCCAGGTGGCTTATCTGCCCCGGCGATGTACTCAATGTCGATACACTTCTATATGTCTTGGTGCTCTTCCGCATTACCTATAGCCACAGGATTCCCCTCATAGCTAATCCAATCGCTCCAACTTCCGGAATACAATCTTACATTCGAGAATCCCGCTTCCTCCAGAGCAATCACATTCGGGCAAGCCGAGACGCCAGAACCGCAGTACACGATAATTGCACCATCCTTGTCCAGCTTACTGAAACGTTCTTCTAACACCTCAGTACCTGTCCAACGTCCATCCCAATCCAACACATCTTTCCAAAAGTAGTTCAACGCACCCGGTATATGTCCGGCTTTGGCATCAATGGGTTCCTCCAGACCCGCATAACGGCGGGTATCGCGGGAGTCGATCAACACAGCGCTGCCAGTTACCGAGGCTTGTTGCACATCTTGCACACTTGCCAGCATCTGCGGCTGTAGGTTCACCTCAAAGGAAGACGGGATCTGCACGGGCACATCCTGGGTCACCGGGAACTTGGCATTTTGCCAAGCAGAGAAACCTTCGTCCATGATATACACCTGTTCATGACCGATATAGCGAAGCAGCCACCATAACCGTGAAGCATTCATCCCGCCTTGATCATCATAAGCAACGATTCGACTATTGGAGCCAATGCCCGCTTTGGCGAGACGATTTGCGAGCATATCCGGATCAGGGAGCGGGTGACGTCCTCCGTGCGCAGAGACAGGAGAAGACAGGTCTTTTTCCAAATCGAGATAGACAGCTCCTGGAATATGTCCAGCTTCATAAGCTTGTCTTCCGGCCTCCGGCTGACCGAGCAAGAATCGGCAATCGGCAATGACCACATCCGGTTCATACATTCTGGCGAGCAGCCAGCGCATGGATACAATATTTTTCATCAAAATACACCGCCTTAGGAGAGTGGTAGAGTCGTTTATAACTATGCATTACGAAAAAATACGTTATACCGTAGTAGGTTCAACAGGCCCTTTGCCAGCGATAGGAGCATCGGCAGGAATGGGTTGAGGTTTGGTTTTGCCATATCGAATGAAGATCCATACCCCGAATATGATGACGACCCCGGCAGACATCTGTACAGCACTGAGCGATTCGCCGAGCAGCATCCAGGCCAGTAATGAAGAGAATACGGGTTCCCCAAGTACGCCCATGGATACGGTCGTGGCATTCATATATTGAAGCAGCCAGTTGAAGAGATAATGTCCGAAGATCGTTGGTACAATGGCGAGCAGCAAGAAGATTCCCCACTCTGACGCAGCGTAACCCCCGAATGGGTGGCCCATAATCAGATTATATACCGCCAGCGTACAAGCAGCCACGAAGAATACCCAGAAGTTATACGAAAATGCACTAAGTCCCGCTCGCAAAAATTGACCCAGCAGCATATGAACAGCGACTGCAATTGTGCCAAGTAAAGACAGGATATCACCTTGCAGGGCAGTACCTGCCAACTGGAAATCTCCTGCACCAATGACAATTGAGCCAAGCAGGGCGATGCCCATGCCGATAATCATCATGCGGTTAATTTTGGCTTTGAACAGCCATACCGAACCTGCAAGAATCAGTATAGGCTCCAGTGCGAGAATGACTGTGGAACTGGCAACACTGGTGAGCCTAAGCGAACCCATCCATAGTAGAAAGTGCAGGGCGAGCATCACACCGGATGCAAGCAGCAAGCCCCACTGTCGTGCATTCAGACGCATCATCTCATGTCTATATTTCCAGACAAAAGGGAGCATCAGCAGGTTGGTCAGAAATAGGCGGTACATAGCAATGACCGCAACATCGGCGGTAGACCAGCGTACAAAGATCGAAGAGAAAGAAATAGCGATAATGCCGACAAAGAATAACAGATAGATGGATCTGCCGGCACGGTTCAAGCTTGTCATGGGTGTAGCTCCTTCTTGAAGTCTGATGGCGTAAATCACTTCATTATACAGGAGAAGGTAACCGCAGGAAAGATAAAGAGAACAAAGAGATAAGTAGATTGTAACCGGGCTTGTAACTATTCTGTCATTCTCCCGATCCACTTTTCTATTAATCTTCTATATAGAGACATGAAACGAGATAATATACCAATAATCGGGAAAAAATGAAAGTAAGGAAGTGGCATGACAGTGAGAGTCCAACAAGAGAGAGCGGGAGAACGTGGAAGTATTCCGCCCAGCACAAGTCGCACGAAAACACATAAACGAAGAAAAATCCGGTATGGAAGGATTAGTATAGCTCTAATGCTACTGGTATTGTTCGTTACCGGTATAACATATATATTCCTTGGCATGACGCATTGGATCAAAAGCGTTGTGGCGCCGCCTCCAATGACTGTAATCGAACAGCCCGCCAAGCTTGGCATGATACAAGTTACTCCGGATGCGAAAGAGGAGCCGGTACGGTTCCAGGGCCAGGTTCGCAAATTGGCATACATAACGTTTGATGATGGCCCGACGGAGTATACGGAACAACTGCTGGATATTTTGAAGCAACACGAAGCGAAGGCTACCTTTTTCATGATCGGACGACAGCTGAATCAGCATCCAGATGCAGTGAAACGGCTGTTGAAGGAAGGCAGTTATCCTGGACTTCATAGCATGACGCATAACTACAAAAAGCTGTATAAGAGCGGCAGTTCTGCAAACTTTGTGAAAGAGTTCAAAAAAGAGCAGAAGATGGTGCAAGACCTGATTGGTTTTACACCTCATCTGATTCGTGCACCTTATGGCAGCAGTCCACAGATCGGTGAGACGTTCAGAGGTGATATTGCTGCGGCCGGGTTCAAAATGTGGGACTGGACGACAGATTCACTCGATTGGAATCTTCCCGGTCAGCCAGACAAGATTGTGGCCCGGGTGAGCAAAAGTGTACATCGGGATAAGGAAGTGATTCTGATGCATGAGCGCGAGCAGACGGTTCAGGCTTTACCACGTATTCTGAAGTTACTCGAAGATCGGGGTTACGAGTTCGAAGTATACGATCCGGATGCACACTGGGTAGCCAATTTTAGCGGAGATACACGCTTGTAGTATAACAACAAGATGATGTAAGAGAGGAAGGGCTTGGGTGCTAACGAGTAAAAAAGTGGCGCTCGCAGCAGTTAGTGTATTGCTAATTTTGCTGGTGAGTGGTTGTGGAGATCCGCAGGAGCCTGCGGCAAATCAGGTAAACCAATTGGTGCTCAGCGGTCAGAAGATTGATCAGAGTTTGAACAATCTGACCAGTCATGAGCAGGAAGATATGAAGTTATACAAGTCTATTTTAGACAAAGGCAAGAACAAAAACAGTGATCTCGAAGCACTGCTGGATCAGGCGGCAGATCATATTCATGAACGAAGAACGTTGTTGGAACAGGCGGAAGGGGCCATGAAACAGACCAACGAGAAGACGGTAGCCCTGCGCAGTTCATTGAAAGAACTATCATTTGAAAACAATGAAACGTTGGCACAGGCTGAGAAGGTCCTGGATCAATATGAAGCAAGAGCACGCGCATTGGAGAATTTTGTTGCTTCGTATCAGCTGAGTCTGAGTGCTGATGAGCAGTTGTATGATCTGATGAGAGAAAATGCTGAACCTAATCTGGTTAAGATCAAACGAGCCATTCGGGTACGGAATAGCGAATATGCGAAGCTTGCTGAATTCCGCAAGCAATTTAACCTTCAGACCAAAGCATTTAACGTAGCCAATGCCAAACTGGTACAGATGGATCAGGCCAGTTAGGTTGGGGACCCCAATAATCGTTCAAATATTTTGCATGATTGAGCTGCCTTTCTCCCGTGTAAGTACTAGTATACAGCCAAGCCAATGGATGAGAAGCAACATGGACAAGCATCATTGCGTATAAGCTAACGGAGGTGTTCATATGCGAAAAGGAAATACAATGAAAGTCAGTGCATCATTCCTGGTTTTACTTATGGGATTCTCGCTTGTGGCCTGTGGGAACAGTAATCCTGCTGCACAGCCACCGGTGAATAATACGGAAGAACAGTCACCAGCACCGGAGCAACAACCGAATGAAAGTGCTGTAATAGAAGCGGAAGGTATTCTGACCGGCTGGGCTGATCCGCATACCGTTGAGATTCGAGTGAATGAGGAGCCAATGTCATTCCAGGTGAGCGAAGATCTGCAGAAGTCTCTGGATGATATCGATGACGAAGATTCCGTTCGTTTCAAATATGTAGAGAAAACGATTGATGCAACAACAAAACAGTTGGTACTTACAGAGATTGCTAAGATGGAATCGAGTGATAACAATAACGGTTCCAATGCAGGTGGTACTGTAACGTCAGATCGTCCGAAGACAGCAGAGCTGGAAGTGACGGTAGAAGGTATGACCGAGAAGCGACCAGTGACATTGGCACAAGCGAAAGGTTATTCGCTTTATGTGTTTGAACCGATGGCTTTTGACGCGGAAGACCATGAATTAACCATGAAGATTGATCCGGATTATGAGGTAGAGATTGAGAAACTGCCGGCGGATTACAATCTGGATGTGCTGAAGATGGATGCCAAGGAAGAGTTGTCCGAGACCGGAGAAGTGAAGCAATTGACGGCTGAACAACTCAGTAATGGGCCGATGAAGGACGCAAAATTGTACATGATGTCCCAGAATGATAAGAAAACAGAGTACTTTATTGTGAAAGAACTGGACGGTAATGGTTTCGTTTTCCATATTCATGCACCGATTGGTGAACCGTCTGAAGGTTTCCTGCCCATGGCATATGCATCCCTTAACTCCATCATGAATGAGTAGAGAATGGATGGGTTCCACAGTTTAGCTAGCCGAACGACTATGTAAATTAAAAAGATTCCCTAAACAGCGTATTTCCTTGAGAGAGGAGAGCGCTGTTTTATTAGCTATACTACAATATAGAGTGTACTGTGCCATGTGAAGACAAGAAGCCGGAAGAAACGATGCCCATGCATAGGTTCCTTCCGGCTTCTTCACCGTGTCTATATTCAGTTTGCGGGATCAAACCAATAACCTGAATAGGAATGATTGGCATAATCAGGTTAGTATAGTCGATTCCTTACGCCCTCTGAGTTCCTGATAGTTGGCGATTACATTCTGATGAACGGGATGTTCGTCGGGAATTCCCATGCGTTCACGGATGAAGGCGGACACGCCATCTTCGTGAATCATGTGTTGTAGCTGCATGGCTTCCTCGTCGCGCTTGTCATTGAACAACATTGCGGCCGCCATAGCAGAAGTTAAATGAGGAATTTCAATTCCGAATTCAATGGCCTGCAGCGCTGGGCGAACAAGCCGATCATGAGGCGAAAGCTTGCGAAGGGGGGAACGTCCGACCCGGGTGACCTGATCCGTCAGGTTGGGATTGGCGAAGCGCTCCAGTATGGTGTCAATATATTTGTTATGCTTCTGTGCGTTGAATCCATGCTTCTGGATGAGCATCTGACCCGTCTCTTCCATAACATGGCGTACCTTGGCCCGAAGGGTGGAGTTACTCATCACCTGGCGAATCGTCTTGAATCCTTCGAGATAGCCGAAGTATGCAGCGACACAGTGGCCTGTATTGACCGTAAACATTTTACGCTCGATATAAGGTTCAAGCGAATCCACATAGTGGACGCCGTTTATTTTCTTGAATCCATCCAGAAGTGCTGGACGATGAACGACCCATTCGTAAAAAGGTTCAACAGTGACCTGCAACGGGTCTTTGTGGTTTTGGGCCGGAACAATCCGATCCACAGCTGCATTGGGGAAAGAAACATAACGTTCGGCTTTATTGCGAGTCTGTTCATCCAGGAATGGATAGATGCGTTTCTTCAGCCGGGTGCTGCCACCGATGGCATTCTCGCAAGCGATGATATGCAGTTGCGCCTGATTATTGTTTTTCATGCGAAGTTGAATGCCTTTGGCGATAGGCTCCGCAATATCTCCAAGTGCAGATACACCCACGGCGGTTGTGATCAGATCGGCTGAAGCGATCTCTTCAGCAACCAGATTCTGCTCATTTACGTTGATCGCTGTCACGTTGTTGACAATCGTTGTATCCTGTTCGCTATTGGCAAGTGTAATCGGGTATTCCTGTCTTTGTTGAAGCATGGAGATTTTCTTCGGGTTACGTGCGACAAAGCAGACTTCGTAGTCGGAAGCGGACAACATATGACCGATAAAACCGCGGCCTATATTGCCCGCACCAAAATGTACAGCTTTCATGTGTGAACTCCCCCTTTAAGGATTGAATCGCGAAATTCGTGCAGACCTTAGACGGTAGTGACGAGTGGCTTCGAAATCAAATCGTTAAATGCAAGGTCAGTCAAGCAAGATAGCCGTTGGTGAGGCATATCGAATTCCAGTGTTCCAGTGATGGTATTCGAGATGACTACGCAGTGCATACCAGCCGCAGCAGCTGCACGCGCGCCGTTAGGTGAATCCTCAATCGCTACGGCTTCGTCTGCAGTTACTCCAAGGGCTTCAAGCGCTTGATTGTAGAGTTCCGGGTCTGGCTTCACATTCGCCACATCATCTGCTGTACGAATGACTTCAAAATAATCTTTCAGTTTCAGTTGTTCCAAATGCTGTTCAACCCACTCCCGTTTGGAGCTGGATGCTACAGCGAGTTTCAAACCGGCTTCACGTGCCTGCTCAAGATACTCCTGAATACCAGGACGCACCTTCTCTTTGTTCATCAATGCAGCGTGCTGCAACTGAACGGACTCCCTGAACGCTTCCCGATCGATCGGAAGATTCAAATCTGTGATGAGGTACTCATACGGATTAAATGTTTTCAGACTGGTCCCGATGCATTGTGAGTACATCTCCAGGGTTAGATCTACGCCGTGTTCCTTGTAGGCATCACGAAAAGCAATATACCATGCTGTCTCTGTATCAATAATCGTTCCGTCGAAATCAAATACCAGTGCCTTAATCATAAATTTGTTCCTCCTGTTTCAGAATTAGTTTGGGAATGAAATGAAAATTTTCTGCAAATTTATTTCTGTATATTCATTAACCTGCGGAATGTTATCTGACACATTTTATCGTTAATGAATATTAATTTGGGAAAAAATATGCTTTTGAAGCTAATAAAACCGTAACATAGGACAAACTTAGGGGTCAAGTACGTCATGATTGTTTACATTGAAAATTTTCACATGTATGACTTGTTTTCAGAAAAGAATGAACGTTGCAAACCGTTAACCCTTTTGCATGTAAGCGGTGTACTGAATAAACTGTTTTTACAGCTCAAAAAAATAAAACTTTTTTTATGAAAATGTGAGGATCTGGCCGTTCAACAGCTTTCGACACTTTTATAATAGAAGAAATGGAGCTTTATTGATTGGATTTTATTAGCTTTACGCCAGATCAGGCCCTGTGGGAGAATGGAAGAAAGATTCTGAAAGTATATGGACTAAGGGAGGAAGACAAGCATGCTGCAAAGAGACCGTTTCAATGGCTGCTTCATTGGGCTTGCAGTGGGTGATGCGCTCGGAACTACCGTGGAATTCAGCAGTCCGGGCACATTTGAACCTGTGACGGATATGCTGGGAGGCGGCGTATTCGGGCTAGAAGCAGGACAGTGGACAGATGATACCTCCATGGCTCTATGTCTGGCAGAAAGTTTGGTGCGCAAGGCAGACTTTGATCCTGCGGATCAGATGCGCAGATACACGAATTGGTACAAGGTCGGGTACATGAGCAGTACAGGCGATTGCTTCGATATCGGTGGGGCCACGCGAAGTGCCTTGGAGAGGTTTGAGATCACTGGAGAAGCCTACAGTGGATCAACTGACCCGATGACGGCGGGCAATGGCTCTATTATGAGGCTTGCACCGATCGCGATGGCTTATGGCAATCAACCGAACGAGGCGATCCGCTATGCCGGGCTGAGCTCTCGTACAACACATGCTGCAACGGAAAGCGTGGAGGCATGTGAAGTGCTGGCTGCCATACTTGTTGCTGGTCTGCACGGAGCGGACAAAAACGTCATGCTGATGCCGGAGACCTGCCGACAGTGGAGGGAGGAGGCTTCTTTTTCACCCGCCATTGAAGAGGTGGTTAGGGGTTCCTATCAGAGCAAAGAACCGCCCGAAATTAAGGGCAGTGGTTATGTGGTTCGTTCACTCGAAGCAGCATTATGGGCATTCCATAAGTCGGCTAGCTTTGAAGAAGGTGCTTTGTTGGCTGTTAATCTGGGTGATGATGCGGATACTACGGGTGCGGTGTATGGGCAGATTGCAGGTGCTTATTATGGACTGAGTGGTATACCGGTACACTGGCGGGACAAGCTGGCTATGCGTGAAACGTTCGAACAACTAACAGAAGCCTTGTGGTTGAAGGCGATAGAAAATCGTTGATTAAGAGACAGGAGAAGAGAACATCTATGAGCACGACTGGACACAAAACAGGACTAGAGGCTTCGCAGTCTGGTAAACGAGGGGCATTTCCATTGTCCCTGTTATGTCTGACGATTGGAGCTTTTGCGATTGGTATGACTGAATTTATTATTATGGGCCTGCTGCCCAATGTGGCAACAGACTTGAATGTAAGTATTCCACAGGCAGGACAACTCATTACGGGATATGCGCTTGGTGTAGCGGTAGGTGCGCCGATTTTGACCGTATTTACACACAAGATTCCGCAGAAAAAACTGCTGGTGCTGCTGATGTGTATTTTCATTATCGGAAACGCATTGTCTGTCATTGCTCCCACCTATGGGTTGTTAATCTCAGCACGAATATTGACGGCATTTGCCCATGGTACGTTCCTTGGTGTAGGTTCAATCATGGCAACGCGGCTTGTTGCGCCCGAGAGAAGGGCAGGAGCGGTATCGGTTGTTCTCGCGGGGCTAACGATTGCCAACATCATTGGCGTTCCGTTTGGTACGTTTATCGGGCAACAGCTTGGATGGCGGTCATCTTTTGGGGCAATTACGATCTTGGGCATTATTTCGTTGATTGGCATCATTCGTTTCATTCCCGTTCTCCCGCAAGGCGCACCTGCGAACCTGGCACAGCAATTTCGGAATTTGGTTCGTCCCCAAGTATTATTGGTTCTGCTTGTTGGCGCGATGGGCTGTGGAAGTCTGTTTGCCGTGTTTACTTACATCACGCCGATGCTTGTGGACATTAGTGGTTTTGCCGAGCAGAATGTGACCTGGATTCTGGTGCTCTTCGGATTTGGTGTTACGTTGGGTAACATGGCTGGCGGCCGTCTCGCGGATTGGAAGCTAATGCCTTCGTTGATCGTCAATTTTGGAGTACTGGCGGTGCTTCTGGCTGCACTTACGCTTACGCTAGAGAATCCATATCTCGCGGTGATCACGATATTCTTCTGGGGCGTTGCGGCCTTTGGTATTATGCCAGGATTGCAGATTCGAATCATGAATATGACCCGCGAAGCGCCGTTGCTGGCGACAACATCAAGTCACTCCGCATTTAACCTGGGGAATGCAGGTGGTGCCTACCTGGGTGGGTATGCAATTACCCATACGGGTCTTATTTCCGTGCCTTTATATGCAGCAGTTATTGCCGGATTGGGTTTGCTAGGACTGCTCTTCAGTCTGTACATGGAGCGTAAACATCATGGGCCAGAGGTTGCCCAAGTTGCAGAGGCAGCGTCGGCAAGCTGAACATAGAATACTTTCGCCTCAATTCTTCCGTTGAACACGGAGAGTTGAGGCTTTTTTATATCATGATGAGTACCGGAGCACGGAAGCAAATAGGGGGTCTGGTGGTGTGTAAAAGTATACTTTTTAAACGATAAGATATAGTTATTTAAGTTTTTTGATGATTTACAGGTCTTGTGAGGTGATATAATAAAGATGCAATTGGAATTGTTTGTAAATTATGGATCGCGGATATGTACTTCCGTATTGAGTAAGGGAAGGTAAGTGGTCCGTGTTCTTGCTTAGAAAGGAGGAACTTTACCTTAAAATGTAAGGGCTTTCAATTTGGGCTTGTTTGTATCTGAAAGACCTGTTATGAGGTTCGTACACGATTTAAAATCATATTCCAAAGGAGATTGATATTGATGAAAAAAGGTCTGTCCAAGATTCTGAGTCTCTCCATCACAGCAGCACTCCTTGTACCTACAATGGCGTCTGCAGCCGATATGCAGGAAACCGCAGCCCCTACCCCCATTCAGGCGGTGGTAGATCAGGGAACAACCGGTACCATGGATAATTCCGGGCAAAATGCGCTGGCTAACACTCCGGTTGTGCCTGCACCGCCGGGTTATGATGCCTATCGCAACAATATTCCGCACGGCATTACCAATCTGATCTCCTATTATTCCACAACGGTAGGCAATACACGGAAAGCGACGGTGTATACACCGCCAGGATATTCTCCGAATAAAAAGTATAACGTTCTGTATCTCCTGCACGGCATCGGCGGGGATGAGTATGAGTGGGTTAACGCTATGAAACCGAAGAATATTCTGGACAACCTGTATTCCGAAGGCAAGCTGTCAGATATGATCGTTGTTATGCCGAATGGCCGCGCCATGAAGGATGACCGTCCAGTGGGTGACATTTTTGCTCCGGATAAAGTGGCTGCGTTTGAACGATTCGAGCAAGACCTGCTCAAGGATCTGATTCCTCATATCGAGGCCAATTATCCGGTGTACAAAGACAAGAATAGTCGTGCGTTGGCCGGTCTGTCCATGGGTGGTGGGCAGTCGCTTAACTTCGGATTGAAAAATCTGAATACCTTCGCCTGGGTAGGGGCCTTCTCGGCTGCACCAAATACACAATCCGTATCGCAGCTGGTGTCCAATCCGGGACAAGTCGCTAGCCAACTCAAATTGTTGTGGATCTCCTGCGGATCGAGTGATGGCCTGTTATGGGTCAGCCAGAACTTCAAAAACGGCTTGAGCAGCATGAACATTCCGCATACGTTTTATCTGGATGTAGGTGGACACGAGCCATCTGTCTGGAACAGCGGATTGTATCAGTTCTCTCAACGCATTTTCAAGTAATTAACCGGTATTCCTAGGGGTTAGAGTTTAAAGGATATTTACTAGGAATCATATTGGATGAGCTGCAACCTCAGTTCTGTTTCATATAGAGCTGGGGTTGTTATGTTTTTATGATGAATCAAGTCATCTGAATGGAACATATAGGGTATTATTAATTTTGTAGTTGGGGTTAATGAGAGTGTAAGTATTGGTTTAATTTATTATTACATAGCTATAGGTACTGTGATGAAGGAGAGGAATATGATGTTTTATTACAAAGGTGCGTTCCGTGAAACGGACAATGTGATCTATTTTAAAAGCGATGTTTCATTAGCCCAGAATGATGTTGTCCTATTTGGTGAAAAGAAGTATTTTATCGAAAGTGTGGAAAAAGAATTTCTTCTGCTTCAGCGGGTTGGTTCCATTGTTTCTGTGAGCCTGTGAAATCTTCGCAAGATCATCCCCTTTTTCACGTGTACGTGCACTTCTGGGCCTCTGCCTACATACAATAGATCGACCCTGTTCCCATACGTGCTCAGGCCAGATCGTTGTAAAACTGCAGGAGGTGTCATCTGTGCCCGGATTGTTTACCGCAATTGCTCTGTTCATTAAAGAGTTAACGTTACTCGTCTCGTATGTCAAAAATAATGCGTTCCCCCAGCCACTGGCTGAGGATGATGAAGCCAAACATTTGCGCCTTATGGCTGAAGGCAATGCTCATTCCCGCAATCTGCTCATTGAACACAATCTGCGCCTCGTAGCGCATATTGTCAAGAAGTTCGACAATACGGGTGAAGATCAGGAGGACCTGATTTCCATCGGAACCATTGGTTTGATCAAAGCCATCGAAAGTTTTCAACAAGGCAAAGGTACTAAGCTTGCCACATTTGCGGCGAGATGTATTGAAAACGAGATACTTATGCATCTGCGTTCCCTGAAGAAAACACGCAAAGATGTATCCCTGCACGACCCTATCGGTACGGACAAAGAAGGCAATGAAATTACATTGATCGATATCCTTGGCACAGAAGCTGATGATGTCGTAGATCGGGTACAGCTCAAGATTGAGAAAAGCAAAATTTATCGCAATCTAGATATCCTGGATGATCGGGAGAAGGAAGTTGTCATCGGTCGATTTGGTCTGGAAGCAGGCGGGGAGGAACGAACTCAACGCGAAATTGCAAAGGAACTGGGCATCTCACGTTCTTATGTATCACGGATTGAGAAACGGGCGTTAATGAAGCTGTATCATGAGTTTTATAAGCAAAAATAGTTATTTTAATAAACCAGAGGGCGCCTTTATCGGGAGCCCTTTTTACTGTGAGGAAGCTTGAAATTTGGATCTAAATCGTATTGATTATTTGGGATTATGACCTAAATAAAGGAATTTATATCTACGTTGAAGAATATCTTCTACACAGACCGATTTAATATATAAGGAGTACATCATAATGAAGCAGCTTTTTCTGAAAATTCCACTTTGGTTTTGGCTCATCTGGATCGTAGGGATGATTATGATCGTGTTCAACTCATTTCATTCGTATTCGAGTGTTATTAATTTGATTGCGCTAGTGATGATTAGTGTTGCTAATGCGATTCGAATTTGGAAAAACGAACGACCATTAGCAATTGCCTTTTTATTCGTTTCCGTTCTATGTTTGGTTTATATTTTAATATATTTCATTAGGTATGTATGATAAATGGTTAACGAACCTACCGCACCTTAAATGGCAGATTATCAACGGTTGCAAGATTTAACGAACCTCAGTAACGCTATATCTTCATATAAGGGCTCCCAAACCTAAAAAATCTAGTGAATCGACGAAATAGCGTCTTTCTGATTCGTTAGTTTCAGATCTGGGCAAATGGGAGCGAATAGCGTGTGTCAGGTTCATTAAAACAAAATAACACAGCAAAGAGGGTGTCCCCCGTCATATCCATGACTTATGGGACATCCTCTTTGCTGTTCAAAAAAATATATAAAAGAGGGATATGTATTCTGGGCAGATTATTATATGATGATTAATATTATTTTTCATCGTAGAGAGCATGTGCAGAAAGAGAGTGGTGTTGATCATGCAGCAAGAAACGTTAACAAGGGGATTAAAGAACAGGCATGTGCAGTTGATGGCAATTGGTGGTGCGATCGGTACAGGTCTGTTTCTGGGAGCAGGCAAAACAATCCAACTGACAGGGCCATCCATCTTGCTGGCCTACATCATTACGGGTGTTGTGCTGTTCCTGATCATGCGTGCATTAGGGGAGCTGCTGTTAAGCAACTTGCAGTATCATTCCTTTGTCGATTTTGTGCGTGATTACCTGGGCAATATGGCGGCATTTATTACAGGCTGGACCTACTGGTTCTGCTGGATCTCCATTGCCATGGCTGATATTACGGCCGTTGGATTGTATACGCAGTTTTGGTTTCCAAATGTACCTCAGTGGATGCCAGGGTTAATTGCGTTGGTCATTTTGCTAATCATGAACTTGGCAACGGTCAAGTTGTTTGGTGAGATGGAATTCTGGTTTGCCCTGATTAAAGTGGTGGCTATTCTGGCACTTATTGTGGTGGGTTTATATATGATTTTCAAAGGTTTTACAACGGATCAGGGTCCTGCGAGCTTCACCAATCTGTGGAGTCATGGGGGATGGTTCCCGAATGGACTGCATGGCTTCATCATATCGTTCCAGATGGTGGTGTTCGCCTTTGTGGGCATGGAACTGGTGGGACTCACAGCGGGGGAGACGGAGAACCCGGAGAAGGTTATTCCGAGAGCAATTAACCAGATTCCGATCCGGGTACTGCTCTTCTATGTCGGTGCACTGCTGATTATTATGAGTATCTACCCGTGGAACGCCATTGTGCCTACTGAAAGTCCGTTTGTACAGGTATTTGCCGCTGTGGGAATTGCGGCTGCCGCAGGCATTGTGAACTTCGTGGTATTGACTTCCGCAGCGTCGGCGTGTAACAGTGCCATTTTCAGTACAAGCCGTATGGTGTTCTCCATGGCAAAGGATCGCAATGCACCCGAGTCATTTGCACGTCTGAATAACAGGAAGGTTCCTTCCAACGCGCTGTTTTTCTCCACGATTGTTATTTTGATCGCGATTGTTCTGAATTATATCATGCCGGAGGGCGTATTTACGCTGATCACGAGCGTGTCTACCGTGTGCTTTATCTTTGTCTGGGGCATCATGGTGATCTGTCATCTCCGATATCGTCGTACTCAGCCGGAACTTGCGAGTCGCAGCCGTTTCAAACTGCCACTTTATCCATTCTCGAACGTTTTGATTTTGGCTTTTCTGGCGTTTGTGCTGGTAGTACTGGCATTGGCCGAGGATACGCGAGTAGCGTTATTTGTCACTCCGGTGTGGTTTATCCTGGTCGCAGGGATTTACCTTTTTAAAAAGAGAAGCTAAAACCGTAACAGACCGTAGAACTTGGCTTTGTTAATAAGCAGACCCGCCCAATCCAATTGGGCGGGTTTTTATGTTTTTTATATTCTTGAAGCCTCTTTGCTTTCACGAATGCCTGCGTAGATGGCATCACAGATATCGGTAGTATACTTTCCCGACATCCCTTCAAGTGCCGTGTTGGTGAATGCTGCAACACTAAGTTCTTCTTTTGGATCAACAAACCAGGAATGGCCGTAAGTTCCACCCATCCGCCACGTTCCCGGGGATTCCGGTGTACCAGCTGCAACAGGGTCTTTAAGTACTGTAAATCCAAGGCCAAACCCTCTGCCTGGCCAGTATGGCATCACGAGATCACCGATTTGATTGGTAGACATCTCAGCCGCAACAGCTTCTGTAAGGAGAGGCTGTCCTCCTTGTCGCAATGCTTCAAGTAAAGTCAGAAAATCTCCGGTACTTCCAACCATACCCGCTCCGCCTGATGGATAAGCCGAAGGTTGATTTGCGCGATTGGGGGCAAGCCGGAAACCGGCAGTCCCTTCAATAAAAGGAACCTGCTCCAATTGATTATGGAGAAGACGCGGTTCTTCAGATCCATCAGCGTATGCAGCAGTCAATCGATCCGAATCCACTGCAACAAAGTCAGTGTCCGTCATGTGAAGTGGATGAGTAACCAGTAATTGAACAGATTCTCTTAAGGACATTCGGGTTACCTTTTCAATAACGGCTCCGAGTACATCTGTCGCGATGGAATATCTCCACATGTCTCCTGGCTCATATATAAGAGGAACAGAAGCAAGCCTTTGGAGATTCTCCTCCAGACTTAATTCAGATAAATCCATTCCATCCGAGACCCCTGCACGCTCATAGGTTCCTTGCTCTTCTTGGAAGAACCGATAGGTCAAGCCAGCGGTGTGCGTCATCAGCTGATGAATTGTTATTTGGGCGTCCTGACCATTGGCAAGCTTGGGTCGGAATGCAGGTAGCCAGCGAGTTACCGGATCATGCAGACTCAGCTTTCCTTGTGAGACCAATGCCAGAGCTGCTGTGGACACAATGGGTTTGGTTACGGAAGCAAGTCGAAACAGAGCGTTTTCTGCCATGGTACGCTTTTGCTCCCTGTCTGCGAAACCAGCAGCCCGGCTATATACCAGTTCCCCTCCTAATGCAACCTGTACAACTGTTCCTACGATTCTTTTTTCGCTTAGAGCGCGGTCAATTGCTTGATCCACATAAGTATGCAATGTTTTCATATTTTCTTTTTCCATTCCAATCTTCCTCTCTTCAGGTGAAGTGCTTGATTAATGATTGTGACTGTGTATATTATATAAATGATTTATCTTGTATCACATAAGGTGTTAAAGGTATTGTGATTAATTAGCGAATATATTTAAGGTAATATTTAATCCTATCTTATAGTTTTAAAGGAGTGCATTACATGGACGAAATTGATCAGCATATTCTATTTCACTTGGAGAATCAGGCGAGATTATCCATGACCGAATTAGGGAAATTAGTAGGATTATCTCAACCAGCTGTGACTGAACGAGTCAAACGAATGGAAGAAAAGGGGGTTATCGAGGAATATCGAACTGTGATCTCCCCATCCAAATTGGGCAAGCAGAACACGGCATATGTTCTTTTTCGTACACGGGATTGTTATCCCTTCCTGGATTTCTGCCGTGCGTCCCCTGAAGTCGTGGAATGTTATCGGATTAGCGGGGAGTACAACTACTTGCTGAAAATCCTTACAGACACGATCCAGGGACTTGAAGAGTTCGAGAACAAGTGTGACCCGTATGGCACTTATATGACCTTGATTACGATGTCTTCTCCGATTGCACATAAAAATCTCATGCAAGGACCGAATTTGCTGGCACAGACAGAATAAGACCACAGTCTATATAACTTTAAAATGAAATGCAGAAGAGGAGTTCACATCAAGTGAACTCCTCTTCTGTCCTATGCGTAACTCATGGTGTATCACATGCAAAAAATGCCTTCCTGTTATTTAGCTTTGGGAAATCCATATTTATAAGACCGCATCGTTATGAGTAATGCAGGAATGAGCAAGATAAACAGCGACCCGGCTAGGTATCCTGCTCCAAGTACTTCAAGAAGGATGCCCCCGATGATGCCTCCTCCGCCAATTGCCAGATTCCATGCTGTAACCAGCATCGATTGGGCGACATCTGTACTTTTGTCTCCGGCTTGAGCAATGGCAGTTTGCAGTAGTGTGGCAGCCCCGCCAAACGTGATTCCCCAGATCATGATGCCAAGGATAATCATCACAGGTTGATGAGTACCGATTCCCATCACGACAGACCCCAGAGCGAATGCTGCCAGACTGATAATCACTAATCTACGCAAAAATCGGTCAATGAGCATTCCGGTTAACCAGATTCCCACAATGGAAGTGATACCGAAAATGAGCAAAATCAAGTCTACTCTGTTTGCAAATACGGTCTGGGCAAGGTATGGGGAAATATAGGTGTAAAGGATATTATGGGCCAGCATCCAGGCTAGAACAACAAACAGAATGGGTCTGACTCCCGGAATTACAAATACTTTATGCAGGGGAAGACGTTCCCCGGCTGGCTCTCCTGCAAAATCCGGCATTTTCCAGAGAACCCATACGATTAAGGCTGCGGTCAGAAGCGATACAATCCCAAAGATGAGGCGCCAGCCGATATAAGAACTGAGAAAACTACCGATGGGGACACCCAGGGCTAACGCCACCGGAGTACCGACCATAGCCACCGCCATGGCCTTGCCTTTTAACGAATCCGGGACCATCCGACGAGCATAACCTGCTGTCATTCCCCATAACACACCCGCAGAGACCCCGGCCATAAAACGAGCAGCAAGTGTCAGGATATAATCTGAGGATAAGGCGGTAACGGTGTTAAAGACAAGAAAGCCGCCGATGCATACCAGCAGAAGAGGTCGGCGTCTCCATCCACGTGTAGCAGCAGTCAAGGGAATGGCTGCAATAAGTGAACCAATGGCATAAAGAGTCACCAACTGTCCAGTGAGGGATTCGGTGACCCCCAAGTCTTTTGCAATTTGCGGCAGCAGTCCCGCAGGCAGGCTTTCAGTGAGGATGCAAATGAATCCAGCCATGGCTAAAGCAAGTAGCCCCGCCCACGGAAGGCGTCTAGAAGATATGGAAGGCAGCTCCCTTTGCTTGGGGAGGGATGTGTTAATGGCCATGAATTAAAACCTCTTTTCTTATCATTTAATCCTATCCAGAACTATGCATATAAGCTTATCTAAAAAAAACAAACTTTTGCATACAGGATTAAAGGTAAGAAGGAGGTCTTAACATGGTATTTATTTTATTTTGTGAGTTTTTCCGTTAATTCAAAAGGGTGCTGTCTGTTCAACCATTCCAGAATGAGTTTGACAGGTTCCAAGTACCGTTGGCCTACCAGTAAACCCGTATGGGTTGTATCCCAAAGTCCGGCATATGCAGCGCCCAGCTGCTTGGCAGTTAATTGACCTCTTTGATCTTCGTCTTCACAGGAAACAGCCTTGATCACCAAGCTGGGGCAACGGATCAGATCGCCATTAATAGATACGCCATCGGCTCCTCGCAGGGCTGAAAAGGTAGCAAATGCCTTCGCAGACTCCGTTTGCAGATATTTACGCTGAAAAGCAATGTCTTCTGCCGTCTCATCGATGCTTGCAAATTCCTGCCGAACAGGTGCAGGCATGATGATGTCCGATACGGTTTCACGATCTTTTTCAGGATAAGGCACGGCGTCATGGACTTCCTTACTTATACTGGCATCAATGACAACCAGGCCTGCGAGAGTAACGGTTTCGGCAATCTTTTGACTGAGAATCCCGCCCATGCTGAAGCCAATAAGAACGGGAGGTTCGTTGATCCCGGCTAACACTTCACGAATATCCTCCAAATAATCGTCAAACGTAATCTTTGTCATGTCCATGACCCGACTCATGTAATGACTTCTCAAGTTCATGACATAACAGGTCCAACCATGCTGGACAAAGTGGGGGATGTATTTGCTCCACATCCAGCTGCCTGTGTAGGCACCGTGAAGGAACAGCAGAGGGGGCTTCTTGGTCACTGTTTCGGCATCATAAATCGGGGGTCCTTTGAATATTTCCAAGTGTAAATCATGTTCTCCGATCTTCTTGACCTCATGTTTCGGTAATAATTTTGTGTAATCTGTCATACTAAAAACCTCCTCCAAGATATTGGTTTGATATCAAACTATTTCTCCAAAAAAAATTAGAAGTTACCATGAATTTTCATTAAAATTCGAAGCAGTTCTTTTTTCTCCGCTTCCGTCACGTCCGCATAGAACGCGTCCAGCATGCGCTGCGATATCTCTTCAAAGACCGGCTTTAATTCTTCGCCTTTTGCAGTCAAAGCCACATGAACAACGCGTGAATCTGTTGCATCACGCTCTTTGACGACGTATCCTGTCCGCACCAATTTGTCCACAAGTGCAGTCACCGTGGATTTATCCTTGCCAATTTTTTTGGCGATTTCAGCCATGGTCATCCTGTGATTGTTATACAGGGCATAGATAATATCCCCATGGGACGTGGCGAGATCTTGGATTCCTTGCTCAGCCATCTCGGCCAGGATGAAGCGGTTGACCTTCTCTTTAATTTTGGATATGAGTGAAATAGCGTCTCTTGTTTTCATATGTGTAATATAGTTTGTTATCAAACTAATGTCAAGCTTTGATCCAGGATTTATTGCATGGGCAGTATAGTAAAAGAGCAGTGAGAACTTCTTCTCCTGCTCCTGTGCTCCAGTCACTACTTGATTGGATTAGCTTTAAGTTCCTGTCCCATTTTCTCTATACCATCCAGAATTTGATATCCATAACCCCAGAACTGGCTGAAATCTGTGACATAGATCTGTTTGTTCTTGATTGCATTCATACTTTGCAGGGCAGGATTGGCATACAGATTTTGAATCAGCTTGTCAATATCCGGTGAACCGGCATACGCAGACAAGAGCAGATAGTCCGGGTTCGCTGTGATCAATTGCTCAACACTTACCTCACCTTGCACGCCATCAAACGTATTTTTCAGCTTCAACAGTCCCAGTGCATCAAGCTGATACGTATCGTTTTGCATGCTGCTTACCGTAATGGTGTCTTCCGTAGCAGGTACGATGTAGGCAAAAGAATGTTCAGGCTGATCGGCTACACTTGCTTTAATGGCTTCAACACGAGTCTTCAGACTTTCGGTGAATGTTGCGGCATTTTCTTGAACGTCGAAGATCTGCCCAAGTTGTGCGATATCGCTATAGAGGCTTTCGAGTGTGCCTTTGTGATTCGTCGTTTGCAGGAATGTGCGGATATTCATGTCATTCAATCCATCGACGGTACCCACACCCCAGTCTGCATCAGCGAACAGGTCACCACGTCCGAGTACCAGATCCGGGCTTGCACCTACAACCAGCTCTTTACCTACGTAATCCTTGGACAATACCGGAATTTTGGCAAAATCATCAGCCACATCCGGTGTAACGGAACCGTATAGAGCAGCAACACCGACCATTTTATCGGTCAGACCCAACTTGATGAGCATCTCTGCCGCAGATTGGGTATTCGCAACCACACGTTCCGGTGCTTTATCGAATACTTGCACTTTTGGTTTCCATTCGCCGCCCTCACCCGAGATCGTGAAATTCTCAATGGTGAGCGGGTACGTCGTTTTATTTGTATTCTGCGCAGAAGTTGAGGTTTCTGTCGTGTTCGTGGTTGTAGTTGTTTCTTCGGCAGTGGAGGAGGTTGAAGCATTCGAACAGGCTACAAGCAGCAGTAACAGGAGACTTAGAGCAGCAATGCCAATCGTTCTGGATGTAAATTTCATGGAATGATGGACCCCTTTTCGATGTGTTTTAAATTGACAAAGATAATCATTCTCAATTATAATCCGATAAAATGCTTTGTAAATAGCTAAATTTAATATGATCTACATTTTACATGAATTGATGGGGGAAGAGATGGCACAGACGGTTAAGGTCCAGACGCAGCGTATGGGGAAAAGAGAGTCTCTGATTCATAGTAAATCCGGTTTTGCTTTACTGATTGCAGCTTTAATCATGATTACGCTTATTTCTGTAGGGATCGCGGTTTCCATTGGACAGGTTCGTATTCCGCTGGCGGAATCATATCGTATTCTATTGTACAAATTAACGGGATTTCAGTGGGGGACAACACCCATTGAGGCAGGTTCCTTTACCGATATCATCTGGCAGATTCGTTTCCCGCGTGTGCTGATGGCGATGTTTATCGGTGCAGGTTTGGCCTTGTGTGGTGCTGTTATGCAAGCTGCTGTGCAGAATCCGCTGGCTGATCCATACATACTGGGTATATCCTCAGGTGCTTCACTTGGAGCAACCTTTGCGATTCTCATTGGATTCGGTGCAATTGGGTGGCTTGGTCAGACCGGAGTTGCTTTCTGGGCTTTTGCCGGAGCGATGGGCGCGTCCTTACTGGTCCTGACTTTGGCAGGGATTCGTGGGAAAATGACATCGGTCAAGCTGGTGCTTGCCGGAATGGTAATTAACGCGCTCTGCAGCGCATTTTCGAACTTTATTATTTATTTTGCTAACAATGCTGAAGGCATCAAAACGGTGACATTCTGGACCATGGGCAGTCTGGCGTCTTCCGGATGGAACAAGCTTCCACTCGTAGGTATCGTCGTGCTGGTGGCGATTCTATTCTTCCTTTTACAGTCCAGAGTTCTCAATACGATGTTATTGGGGGATGAAGCAGCTGTCACACTGGGCATTAATCTGAGTGTGTACCGCAGGGTGTACATGCTGTTAACGGCTTTGGTGACAGGTGTCATGGTGGCGAGCTGTGGCATGATTGGTTTCGTGGGACTCATTATTCCGCATATCGTCAGAGGTCTGGTGGGTTCCGACCATCGTAAAGTGATGCCTGTATCCGTGCTGTTTGGAGCCATTTTCCTGATTTGGACGGATGTGATCGCAAGATCCCTGATATCTAGCGTGGAGCTGCCAATCGGTATTATTACAGCCATGATTGGTGCACCCATGTTTATGTATATGCTGGTCAAAAAAGGCTACGGTTTTGGAGGAAATTAAACATGAAGCTGAACGTAGAAAATGTATCCATCTCTGTGCTGAACACGGACATCATCAAGGACATATCTTTACAGGTGGAAGGCAAACAGTTCGTTGGACTGATTGGACCGAATGGTTGTGGCAAGTCAACGCTGCTCAAGAGCATCTATAAAGTGATCAAACCGCAGCAAGGCAAGGTTTTTCTGGACCATACCGATATTCTCAAATCCAGTCCGAAGGTTGTTTCCAGACATATGGGCGTTGTTGGCCAGTTTAATGAATTGAGTTTTGATTTTACGGTGCGCGAGATGGTCATGATGGGGCGTACCCCGCACAAAAAAATGCTGGAGACGGATAATGAACGGGACCACGAAATCGTGGAACAGGCTTTGGAAAAAGTACATCTGACTGGACATGCAGACCGCAATTACGTGTCTCTGTCGGGTGGAGAGAAACAGCGTGTCGTATTGGCGCGTGTCCTGGCACAGCAACCTCAATTCCTGATCCTGGACGAGCCGACGAACCATCTGGACATCAAATACCAACTTCAAATTCTAAATATTGTCCGTGGACTCGGCATTGGCATATTGGCAGCGCTGCATGATCTCGAACTCGCCGCAGAATATTGCGATTATCTCTATGTGGTGAAGAAGGGCCAGATTGTGGTCCATGGCAAACCGGCTGATATTCTGACTCGCGAGATGATTGGTGAGGTATTCGATGTAGACTGTGAAATCTATAAGAATCCGGTTACGGGTGGCCTGGGTATTGCTTACCTGAGTACACGATGATATGTCTAGTGTTCCAATGAACTGTCTTTCGAGCTGATTTTCAGCTTGAAGGCAGTTTTTTTGCGTTTAGCTTTCTCAGAGGAGGTTGGTCAAGTTAGCCCCGGCTCCTGAACAGACAGGTCAGGAATGAGGGGAGCGTGTATCCTGAGGCTGCGCGCCCATGGCCGTGTAGACACCTAGTCGGGCAAGACGGGTAAGCTGCAAAGCCATATGATGGGGAGAGTATACTTTGTTGTTTTCAAGCCATTTGTGAATAATTCCGCTGGTGGAGAAGCTGAGATGATCGAGTAGAATGTCCAGCGGTACCTGAACCTTCTGATCCATCCCGAGTTGGGTAATCCGTTGAAAAAAATAAGCTATAATCACTTCGTTCAGCCGGGTACTGAAGTTGCCAACAGGATTGATCAGTAGCATGACCCGGTAGAACTCATCATGCTCAAAGATGTGCTCAAACAGGACCGCAAAGATCGGGTCAGGCTCGGTAAAAGAAAGGGCCACATCCATGGCAGCGGAACGCTCACTGAGTACATGTTCCAGCAACTCCAATTTCTCGTTGACCATCTTGTCCAGTAAATCCTCTTTGTCTATAAAGTGGGCGTAGAAGGTTGAACGGTTGATGTTCGCTTGTTCAGCAATGTCCACGATGCTGATTTCCACGTAATCCTGCTTCTTCATCATTTTCAAAAAAGCTTCAGAGATCATGACACGGGTTCTGTAAATTCTTCGGTCGACACCTCGAGTTTCCTTCATTCCATATCACCTCAAAAACAACAGATTAGGATTCTTTGTTGGTTAAGCAACATCGTCTGGATCCGTATTTAATGCATCCATCGGAATGCGCTTAAGATGCAGGCACCTTCAAATCAAGCCGGATTGTAGTTTATTTTGACGTTGCCCGACAGATCAAGCATTTGTGTTTGTTAACCGTCAAATGTGGACTCATTGATTGTTGATATCCAATGGATATTAGCTATGATAAACAATAAAACATAGCAAATCAATCGGAAAAATAAAATTTAATTAAGGGGTGACATTTTGAGGGGAGATACTTTCATATCCAGTCTGGAGGATGGACGACGTGTCTGGCTGGAAGGGCAGCAGGTGAAGAATATTTCCGAACATGAGGCTTTTAAAGGCACACTATCCACCATCAGGCAGTTGTTTAATATGCTCGATGATCCTCTTCAACGGGAGCAAGTGGGCTATGTTCCCGAGGGACAGGAGCGATATGCACACAGCTCATTTCTTATCCCGCACACAGCAGCCGAATTGAGCAAACGCAGTCAGTCCTTTTCAGTCTGGTCTTCCAGCACCAATGGCATGATGAGCCGGTTATCCGACTATGCACGTTCCATGGTCACCGGATGGTTTGCTGCTCGGCACGAATTATCCGATTTAGATCCCCAATTTGCGGATAAAATCAGCACCTATTACTACGAGGCGAGAGACCGCGACCTCTTTCTGACGACAGCCATTATTGATCCCCAGATTGATCGTTCCAGCGGGCTGGATGATCAGCGGATCGCAGAGCGATTTCTGCATGTGGTGAAGGAAACTTCGGAAGGGATTGTGGTTAGGGGAGCCAAAATGATTGCGACAGGTGCACCGTATACACATGACTTTCTGATCTTTTCGTTCCTGCAATTTCAGACCCGACATCAGAAACATGCGCATGTCCTGATCGTACCCGCCAATTCACCAGGACTGCATATTGTGTGCAGGGAGTCGTTTGCTGATGGAAGAGAACGTAATCATCCGCTCAGTGCAAGGTACGATGAGATGGATGCCGTCCTTTTTTTCGATGATGTCCTGATTCCTTGGGAAAGGGTGCTTCTCTACGGCGATTCTGACAAGGTACTGAAGCTTCGCGGGAACCGTACAGCCAATGGACTGGCTTTCCACCAAAATGTCGTGCGTTTTGTAGCCAAGCTGGAATTTGTCACGGGTGTGGCGTTTGCGGTGGCTGAATCGATTGGCGTAACCGGATTTCTGCATATTCAGGAGAAACTGGGGGAGTTGCTGACACAGATTGACGTAATCAAGGCGCTGATCATTGCAGCGGAGGCCAAAGCCGTGCCTGATGCGGCAGGCGTGCTCGTTCCTGATCTGACGTATGTTGAGACGGCGCGAAGTTTGGGAACCAAATATTATCCACGGGCTGTTGAGATACTTCAACAAGTCGGCGCAGGTGGCTTTGTTCAGACCCCTTCCGGAATCGAGGATTTCTACGGTCCAATCTCCGAATTTATGCATTTGTATTTTGAGGGAGCTGCGGTAAGTGCAGAGAAAAAAGTGGAGCTGTTCAAGCTGGGTTGGGATCTCATCGGCAGTCCGCTTGGCGCAAGACATCTGTTATATGAAAAATTTTATGCAGGTGATCCAATCCGGGGGCTTGCATCCCACTACAGTCGACATGACAAATTGTCGTTAACAGGTCCTGTCTGGAAGCTGATTCAAGAGAACAGCAAGGGCAGAGTAGCTACCATATGAGCAGGAGGAGAGAGAAAAATGGAATTGTTCTGGTTTATCCCGACACATGGGGATGGAAGATTTCTGGGCACCCGAGAAGGTGCAAGGGCAGTGACCTATCATTATTGCAAGCAGGTTGCGCAAGCTGCAGATGAGCTTGGGTTTGCCGGGGCGCTGCTGCCTACGGGAAAATCATGTGAAGACGCCTGGGTCGTTGCTTCCTCGCTGGTGTCGGTAACGGACAAGCTGAAGTTTTTGGTCGCTGCACGTCCGGGCCTGATGCTTCCGACCACGGCGGCACGAATGGCGAGTACACTGGATCGCTTCTCCAAAGGAAGACTATTGATCAATGTCGTAGCCGGAGGGGACCCGATCGAGCTTGAGGGAGACGGGGTGTTCCTGAATCACGATGAACGTTACGCATTGACGGATGAATTTCTAACCATATGGCGCAAGGAGCTGGCGGGCGAAGAAGTCGATTTTGAGGGCAAATATTTAAAGGTCAACGGTGGATCGGTTCTGTATCCGACCATTCAGAAGCCTTATCCTCCGCTTTATTTTGGAGGCTCCTCTGATGCTGCCATGGAGGTGGCTGCCGAGCATGTAGACGTATACCTGACTTGGGGTGAGCCACCTGACCAGGTAGAGGCCAAGATCAACCGAATGCGAGATCTTGCTGCCAAAAAGGGAAGAAGTCTGCGCTTCGGCATCCGGCTTCATGTGATCGTTCGTCCAACCGCAGAGGAGGCCTGGCAGGCCGCGAATGACCTGATCGCTCATCTGGATGAAGAGACGATTGCTTCTGCCCAGAAGATCTATGCTCGCATGGATTCCGTTGGTCAACAGCGAATGGCGAGACTGCATAATGGGGAGCGTTCCAATCTGGAGATCAGCCCAAATCTGTGGGCAGGCATTGGACTGGTCAGAGGCGGTGCAGGTACAGCGCTTGTAGGTGATCCTGACCAGGTTGCAGCTAGAATGAGGGAGTACGAGGCACTGGGGATTGAGACCTTCATTATGTCGGGATACCCGCATTTGGAAGAAGCCTATCGTACTGCTGAGCTGTTGTTTCCGAAGCTCAATTATGCGCAATATGGCGACAACGGCGAGCGCTCGTTTATTAGCCCATTTGGCGAGATCATCGCCAATAATAACATTCCTGATCATATGGTAAAAGCGCCTGCGGCTTCCAAATGATGCTGTCTGCTTTTTACGATATCTCCATTGAAAACATCATACGTTCTTGCCGATTAGACGAACTAAAGGCACCTCAAACTTATAGGTTGTAGGTGTCTTTTTTAGTTGCATTCCACTCCGGTAGATAGGGCCTTGGCCCTTGCCTATACATCATTCCATTGAAGAGGTGGTTCAATATGTCCATGCAATTCGCTTATTGGGTTCCTAATGTAAGTGGGGGTCTGGTGATCTCCAACATCCCGCAAAAAACAGGCTGGTCATATGAGGATAACGCGAGGTATGCCAAGATCGCAGAAGATGTGGGCTTTGATTATGCGTTATTGCAAACCAGATTTATGGCCAGCTATGGGGCTGAAAATCAACTGGAAGCCATTGCTCTTGCCTCCGCACTGGCTGTGGTTACCGATCGCTTGAAACTGATCGCAGCCATATTGCCTGGATTATGGCACCCCGGTCCTGTAGCGAAAGCGATCACGACGATTGATCATATCAGCAAGGGACGAGCTGCCGTAAATATTGTCAGCGGCTGGTTCAAGGGAGAGTTTCAGGGATTTGGAGAACCGTGGCTGGATCATAATGAGCGTTATCGGCGCTCGGAAGAATTCATCCGTGTGCTGAAGGAGCTGTGGACGCAAGAAAAAGCCAATCACCAGGGAGACTTTTACCGTATTCATGAAGCCCCACACAAACCCAAACCGGTTTCCCTCCCCCCTGTGTTCCAGGGAGGAAATTCGGCGGCTGCACGCGACATGGCTGCACGAGTCTCGGATTGGTATTTCATGAACGGGAATAACATCGAAGGCTTCCGTACCCAGATCGAGGATGTGACCGGGCGGGCTGCGTCCTACAACCGTAAGCTGCAATTCGGAGTCAATGCTTTTGTCATCGTGAGGGATACGGAAGAAGAAGCATTGGAAGTGCTACGCCAGATTATTCTGCATGCTGACCCCGAGGCCGTGGAGGGCTTCCGCAGTCAGGTTCAATTTGCAGGCAAAGCTTCACCTGAACAGGAGGGCATGTGGGCGAATTCCAATTTCGACGACCTGGTGCAATATAATGACGGGTTCAAAACCGGCTTGATTGGTACACCGGAGCAGGTGGCAGACCGCATCATTGCATTGAAAAAGGTTGGAGTAAATCTCATTCTTACTGGCTTTCTTCATTACGATGAGGATATTCAGGCCTTCGGTGAGAAGGTGATCCCGCTGGTTAGAGAGAAGGAGGCTGCGCTAAGCCGGGTAGCGGCTACCTGATCAAACGATCGATCATCAATACACGGAATGGATTGGCATATCTGTATCACTGTTATTGAGGGATATATCACTATTCGAATCAGAGGAGAGATGACGCAATGAGTATTGAAGCAAATACCATTCACACCCAGCCAGACTATGAGCAATTGAGAGTTGAAATTCGGGGGATTGTCGACGAAGTCATTAAACCACATGCTGAGCTGATTGACCGTGAGGGCCGTTTCCCGCGTGAGAATCTGTCCGCCCTTGCTGAGGCTGGATGGAATGGGGTGCTGATTCCCGAGCGCTTCGGTGGACGCGGCCTGGATCATGTGGCCTTTGCGATTGCAGCAGAAGAAATTGCCAAGGGATGCCCTTCGACTTCCCTGGTGTATGTCATGCATATTGGAGCTGTTCAGACGATTGCCCTCTATGGAAATGAGGATCAGAAGGAGCGCTGGCTGAAGCCGGTACGTCATGGCGCTATCGGCACATATTCCACAAGTGAGCGTGCTTCGGGAGGTCACTGGTGGTTTAATTTCAGCGAGGCTTCCCGAGACGGTGAGGATTATATTCTCAATGCCGAAAAGTCGTTCACGACAAGCTCGGGACAGGCTGATTTTTATGTGACCCAGACTCGCACGCCAGGAGCGCAAACCCCGACAGATGTGAGTTTCTTCCTTGTCGATGGTCAACTGGAAGGCATTACTTCCGGCGTGTGGGATGCGCTCGGTGTTCGTGGTAATCACAGCGGACCCATTAAATATGAAGGCGTCCGAATTGCAGCTCGGGATAAGCTCGGAACCGAGGGGCAGGGTCGCGAAATTCTGGAGAGTGGTGTATCTCCCGTATATCTGATCGGACTGGGCTCGACCTGGCTTGGAGTTGCGGAGGCGGCACTTGAGGCTGCATCTGAATATGTGAAGGGCATGGTCCATCGGGATTTTAACAAGCGCTTAGCCGATTACCAGATTATCCGCCAGCAGTTGGCTGAAGTGAAGGTGCTAATCTCCAGCCTGAAGCCTTGGCAGTTATCACTTGCGCGGCAGCTGGACGAACTTCAGGCACAGGGGAGACCGCAAGTTGAGCTGTTCCTGCCGCTGGTTGAATTCAAAATTCATGCTGCCGAAGTCGCGAATAAAGCGACCAAAGCAGCGCTGGATGTTACCGGAGGTTATGGTTATAAAAAAGGCGTGTTTGAACGACTCTTCCGTGACGCGCGTGCAGGCATCGCCATGGGTCCCTCCAACAACATCGCCAGAGAGTGGATTGGCAAGTCTCTTGTCGGTCTGCCGCTGGAGCTATGGTACGAGGGAGGCGATTAATTCACACATAAGCTGAAAAAGGAAGAGGATGTCCCATAAGTCATGATTATGACGGGGGACATCCTCTTTGCTGTGTTATGTTGTTTTAATGAACCTGACACACGCTATTCGCTCCCATTTGCCCAGATCTGGTGCGGTAGGTTCGTTAGCCATTGGAACGAGGCGGAATTCCTTTTGAGACAGCCTTTTCTTTTTCTTTTGTCACGAGGGACAGGTGGTAGTTATTCAAGTTTGGAGTCCAGCGGACGAGAGTGTCCATCCTGGATGACCTCCTGGAACAGTCCTTTGGATTCCGTGGGCCACGTACCTTGCTTTAGGAGTGCTTCCAAATCGCCTATGGTTACTGGACGTGCGTGCCGTTTGAGCACATAACCGAGTTGCCCGTTTGGTTCCATCGTGGCTGTTTCCAGATCGGTAATACTTGTAATCCCTTTTTCCCGCAACTGCATCTCCAATTGGTCCACGGAAAAGCGCATATGTTTCAAATTCGATAGATTCAACTTCCCATCTTCCACGACAACCTTGGATTTTCCGCTCATCAATGTTTCAAACCAATTAAACTTCAACTGTAATTGTTCAACGATCAGAAGCATGAGGATAAATACCGCCGCTGACCCGATTGCTTTGCCTAACTCATGATTCGCAATTGGCTGCACGATCGTTGTTCCTATCGAGATAATAATGACCGTCGTGGCTACACTCATTTGCGAGATGGATTTACGTCCGGCTATCCGTAGCAGAATCATGCCAATCAGTACAAGCAAGATGGATTTCCATATCCAGTCCATTGGTTGTATTCCTTTCTGTACCAGTTCATGTATCGTATTGCTTAGCTTGGACGAACAACTTAACTTTCATTCACCCCTCCCGATCGTTTACAATAGGGTATTGATGAAGTAAACAAAGGAGCGGGTCAACGTGGCAAAACAGAAATACTATGTTGTCTGGGAAGGCAAGAAGCCAGGCGTGTACGGTACATGGGCAGAATGCAAAGCGCAGACGGATCAGTATACCGGAGCTAAATATAAATCGTATGAATCGAAAACGGCCGCAGAAGAAGCGTATCGTGCCGGATGGAAAGGGAACTGGGGTTCAAGTGCCGGCGGAGCGTCGAAGAAGAAGTCAACGGGTAGCGGAAGAAGCGCAGGCATGGAAACGTCGGAAGAAGTGGATTATGACAGTATCTCTGTTGATGTGGGCACACGTGGTAACCCCGGACCTGTAGAATACAAAGGGGTAGACACCCGCACCGGTGAGATTATTTTCTCTGTTGGACCTATCTCCAAAGGCACGAACAATCTGGGCGAATTCCTGGCCATTGTACATGCCCTTGCCCATCTGAAAAAAGAAGGCAGTACCAAAACGGTATATACCGACTCGGTCAATGCCATGAAATGGCTGAAGCAGAAAAAAGTAGCCACGACGTTACCAAGAGACAACTCCACGGAAGAGATCTGGCTGATGATCGACCGTGCGGAGCACTGGCTACAGACGAATACGTACAGCAATAAAGTATTGAAATGGCAGACGAAGCAGTGGGGCGAAATCAAGGCCGATTACGGCCGGAAATAACGATTTGTCCGTATCAATCTCATAATACCTTTAGCTGCTTCAATCCAGGCTAGATATAGATCATTGCGGTTCAAATTGTCTATATCTAGTTACAGAAATCCATTTTTAGAGAGTTTTGAAATTGATTTATACAAAGGATGCCTCCTTTATTTCTGGTCTATTAGAATCGTTATTTACAATTTCCAGTTTCCGCTCTATAATCATCTGAATATGATTAGTTAAACATATGGAGGAGCCTGTCATCTGCAGGCCCTCTTTATCTTTTTGGTCCATTGGTTAGCAAGTCCATTTGCTAGAATCAGTTATTTTGAGTATATATTGCAGGAGGCAGACATGAGTTCCATTTATAGAAGTGAAGAAGGCAAGAGCAGCATACTTGAAGAGTATGAGATTTATTTGAACGAGTTGGGTGAGGAATTTACTCGGGAGTATGTAGAGACACGTTTTGGAAAGACGCATGTTCTACTGACCGGTCCTCTGGATGGCAAGCCGTTATTTATTCTCCAAGGCGGTAACTGTGTGAATCCGATGACATTGTCATGGTTCTCTTCTTTATTTAAAGAATACCGGATTATTGCTCCTGATACGATTGGTCATCCTGGTTATAGTGAGGAAGCGAGCATCTCGACACGATTTGATAGTTTGGCATTGTGGGTGTCGGATCTGCTTGACCACTATGAGATTGAAAAGAGTGCGTTTATCGGCCCATCGTTTGGAGGAGGCATCATTCTCAGACTGGCTACCTATATCCCGGAACGCATCTCGTGTGCCGTGTTGGTTGCTCCTGCGGGTCTTGCGGTCAACTCCAAAATCAAAACAGCTCAGGATATCACGCTGCCGCTCGTCAAGTATCGTATGACGTCTTCACCATCTTCTTTGCAAAAAATTACGGACACCATGTCGTGCAACTGCATGAAAGAAATGGATAAAAACATTATCGGCAAACTTTTCAAATACGTCAGTATAGATCAGGATCTGCCCAAACTCGCAGAGCGGGAAGAACTGGTTAACTATACGTCTCCAACCCTGTTATTGGTGGGGGAGAAGGATGTATTTTTCCCTGCGGATAAGTGCATTGAACGTGCTCAAAAGATTATCGCGAATGTGCAAGCCATCAAATATGATACAGGACATTTTCCTTCACAGGACGTATTGGTGCAGATGAACGAGGAAATCGGGCGTTTTTTACAGAAAAATTATTAAATAAAGCTGCAATAGAAGGCTGAGAAATGTTTTTCTCTAGTTTAATAAAGTAATTACAACCATTTGTCGATACTGTATATACGAGAATCTTTATCTTCTATAGAATAGTGTAGATAAGGATTAGCAGTAGATCGTAGAAGGCTTGATATCATTTATATTTAAATATTTCGCGTTAAGGTGTTTCAAATTGCATCATTTGGTTTATATATATGGTTGGCGATGAATTGCTAACTGGTTGAACCAAATGATGCATTTACGCGGAAAGTCCTTCCGATCGACAAGGTTGAAAAGAGGTCTGTTATGAGAAAAGACAATTGCAAAATGGCATTGCAACGCAATGTGATTATAAATGATACATATCAGGTAAGACAGGTATTGGCCAGCAGTGAGTTGGCTATTGTATATGCAGGGCGAGATCGTAACACGGGGGCCAAGATAGCCATTAAGGAATTTTTCCCACAGAGACTGGCTGAACGTCAGGCAGACAAGCGTAAGGTGTTCTGCTCTTCACGAGGATACGGTGGGCAATATCAGGAGTTACTGGCTGCATTTCTGCTCGAAGGTGAATTGTTATCGAAACTGGATCATCCTCATATTGTGTCGTATTTGGATCATTTTGAAGCGAATGATACAGGGTATCTGGTTATGGAATATTGCACGGGAATCACATTGACCGAGTATTTGAATGAACACAATCATGCGCTTGATGCCGCCTTCATAACGGAGACGCTACTTCCACTGGTGGATACATTGGATTACATACATAAGCAAGGCATTCTTCACCGGGATGTGAAACCTTCCAACATTATGGTCATGGAGGACGGTACACCCAAGCTTCTGGACTTCGGCTCAGCTACCCGTTGGCCTATGCAATCCGGAGAGAAACAGGTGATATTTACCTCGGCAGGTTATTCTCCGCTGGAGTTCTATTCGGAGAAATCCAGTCAGGGACCAATGTCGGACATCTATAGTTTGGCGGCTCTGCTCCATTATTGGACTTGCGGGCAACCCCCTATGGACGTGAAACAGCGGTTGTTCCAGGATGAATTGCCATCTGTTCGTTCACATAATGAGTATGTGAATCCTTGGCTCGCTCGTGTTATTCATTGGGGGCTGACGGTTCGTTCCGAGAAACGCTGTGCTTCCCTGGCCTGGGTCAGAAGCTCGCTGCGAGTTCAAGCCTGGGTGTGGAAAGTGCGCAAGCCAGGTACAGTGGAATGGTCTTTAGCCGAGAATGAACATACGCAGGTCTATGAAGTGGAGTCGAAAAAGCAACATGAAACGGCGTAAGCAGTCATCACCTATGTTCATAAAGTAGAGACGCATCAATGAGAGCATAGCCGTTAAATAGGTGTAAAACATAAACAAGCCAGTTCGTACCCTCTCATCCGGGGCGAGCGGGCTTGTTTTTTATATTTTCAGAGAGGTGCCCCGTTAAAAATTGGTGTATCCAAAATCGTGACTTTCCGTTAGGGTGTGATCTTTCAAAATCTCAATCTCTCTGAGTTCATATTTGTTCAATTTCAGATTTAAAACTATATTTTCCCATGTTGGAACTCCAAACAAAGGCTCGAGTCTTTTTTGATCATACTCTCCAATTGTCATATCACTGTTGGTGTTCTTAGATGAAAATAATAAAAAATACCTTCCAGCAGGAACATTATCAATGTTATAAGAACCATAACCGTCAGCTTTAGCGGTGAAGATTCCATTAGTACCTTTTGAAGAGAACGTAATTCCGAAAATTGTGTCGTGAATTCTAGAGTATTTTGGTATGTCTCTTGGAATCAGAACAATTTTAGCATTTACATCGGGCTTAGTTCCTATGTATTTATTGTACTGCCAAATAAGAACACCTTTTATATTCCCGACGCTGGCCATATCATAATTCCCGAAATTGATAATTTTCTTGGATTCAGTAATTGAAAGTTTTTCTTCTGTAACTTCAGAAAAGAAAAGAGGAGTAATTAGTGTCTTATTATTAATGTAAATAGGAGGTTCTGTTGTTGTGTGTTTTTCAGAGTTTAAAGTATATTTTTTTTCTCCAGTTTTGAAACGAATTGTTTTTTGACCTGTATTGTAAGCTTTATCTATAATATATGTTTTTTCTTTAGTATCAAAATAATACTTATATTGGGCAGATTTAAAAACCTGTTTCGCATCGAAATAGAGTTTCCCTTTGTAGTTAATAGGGATGACATCAAGCTTAACTTGATTAAAAAAGATAGAATAAGTAAGAGGGGCAGCAGCTACATGGCTCACGGTTGTTAAAATTAAAAACGAAATAATTGCAAAAAAAGAAATAGCTTTTTTAGCCATAAAATCACTCCTAATATTTTTTTATAGGATAATAGTAACACCTTTAATAAAGTTGGAATAGTTAAAAATTACTAATAAATAGGAAGCTAAAATTTGATGTTCTTTCACAGATGTAAAATGGGAGTTTAATAAAATGGAATTAGTGAAGTTAACGCTTTTCTAAGAACATGACACGGGAAGTGATGTTAATTATTAAGATGCTTTGTTTTGGCAAGAGCAGCCAGAAGAGAATTTGAAACGAATACCCCAACTCCGATACAATGTTTTCATAGAGTTTAAGAGAATGGATCAAATACGGTGCAGAAATGGAGAAAACCAATATGACTGAATTTATTAACGCTGATGATATTAATGATGTAATTCTCGGTGCGGCGGCAAACGAACTGGAGCAGATGGTGGACAAAATGTGTGAGCTGATTGGCACCCCTTTGGAACAAACGAGTGAACTGGAGCGTCAGGTAATGGCTGCTTTTGGTTTTGGCGCGGTGTATGGCATCACTCATCGGGATCAGCTGGCGGAGCCACAGGCCCATGCCTTGAGCATTCGTATGCTGATCAAACCGTTTAATTACAGTGAGCAGCAGGCGGTTGATTTTGCCGATGATCTGATCCGGGTGGCTTCCGATCGTGAGGTTCATCCGGTGATGAATACCATTATCCAACGTGGGATTGATGGACACCGCCAGTTCAATCAGGAAGACGATGAAGGATTGGAACGTAACATACAGGAGATTTTAACAGCGGTTCAATCGTAAAATAACCGGTTTTATTAGATGTGGGAGATGATCACAATGGATCTGATGAAATTAAGCAAGGAACTCTCATACGCTCTGCGACATGCACCATGGGAGTATGAGCTGGAGCTGGACGAAGAGGGTTGGGTGGAAATCTCGCAATTGCTGGTGGCTTTACATGAAAGTCCGCAGTGGAAGGAAGTCACGCAAGTCGATCTGGAGCAGATGATTCAAGCCTCGGAGAAAAAGAGACATGAAATCCATTCTGGCCGCATCCGGGCATTGTATGGACATTCGACGCCACATAAGATATCCAAGATCGCTGCTGAGCCACCGGAAACCCTTTATCATGGGACACCCGCACGTGCTGTGAATTCGATTATGGAACATGGCTTACAGCCGCGGCAAAGGCAATATGTACATCTGTCTGCAGATATGGATACGGCCAATCAGGTGGGTCGAAGACGTGATGATCAGCCTGTCATTCTGAGAATCAACGCTGCACAAGCGTTCATAGATGGAATCCTCTTTTATCATGGAAACGAAAATATTTGGCTGGCCGATCATGTTCCCGCACGTTATATTCTTAAGCCATGATAAACACCCACATCGCATTGCTGCAGTCGCAGTGAATGGGTTGAGTGTGCAGTCATCCGTTCGTTCAAAGGGTATATCATTGTATTGATCGTTAGCTACACCAAAAAGGGACGCATCCAACATTCGTTGGTGCGTCCCTTTCTCATATCCAAAACTTACTTGCCTACAATCGCTTTAATACCTTCGCTAAGAGGCTGAGCCGGACGGCCAAGCAATTTCTCTAATGTATCACTCTCTACCGCCAATGCACCTTCACGAATAGCACTTTGCATATCAACGAGCATGGATACGACAAAGTCTGGTAGACCTGCACCTTTCATGATGTCAGCGTAAGCGGCATCGTCCACGTTTTGCACGTTGATTTCCTGTCCAAGCACTTCACCAACAATGGCAGCCAGTTCAGCTTGCGTGCGCAGCTTGCCGGACAATTCATACACGGTGTTCTCATGTCCTTCGCCTGCGAGTACAGCTGCAGCAGCATGGGCATAGTCACTGCGGGTAGCCCAGCCTACTTGGCTGTCATTGGTGGCATGAACCCAAGGTGCGCCTTGCGTAGCGGCTTGCACACTGCCTGCTTCATTTTCCAGGTACCAGTTGTTGCGCAGGAAGGAATACGGAATGCCGGATTCACGAATCGCTTTTTCTGTAGCGCGGTGAACTTCCGCCAGGGAAAGGGTGTTTTGATCTGCATTCACAACGCTTGTATAAGCGATGAATCCAACGCCTGCTTTCTTGGCAGCGTCCACGGCAGCCTGATGTTGGCGAATACGCGTTTCATTGTCACCATCGGTGGAGATGAGCAACAGACGGTCTACACCGGCAAAAGCTTTCTCCAACGTCTCCGGTTGATCGAAATCACCCTGACGCACGTCAACGCCTTGAGCGCGGAGTGCTTCCGCTTTTTCTGGATTACGTACACTTACAGTCAAATCCTTGGCAGAATCGTTTTTTAACAATGCCTCTACAACCAGTGAACCCAATTGACCTGTTGCGCCAGTAACCAAAATTTTCATCTTCTTTTCCTCCTATGATATGTGTTGTTGATTGGATACAACTTGCTTAACTCAAGCCGTATAGTCGTATACGGTTATTGCTTGCATATGGATGTAATCAAAAATGTTATAACAGGTGTGATTACAACGAGAGGATTAAAAAAAGCTCACAATGAGCTTTTTTATTCAGAGACATGAATCTGATCCATCATCTGCTGTATGGTTACACGATTCAAGCGCTGTTCCATGGCTGTCTGAGCCTCAATGAGTTCGGCACGCAAGGTGTGTTCAATCATGTTGCCGACCGGACATTTCGGATTCGGATGTTTGTGAAAGTTAAACAATTCCCCATCCTCCACGACCTCAAGCGCTCGATATACATCGAGCAGGGTAATGTGTGCCGGATCTTTCAACAGGGAAGCACCGCCCACACCGGGTCTGACGTCAATCAGACCAGCCTGTTTCAGCTTGGACATGATCCGCCGAATAATCACGGGATTTGTATTCACACTCTGCGCGATTACATCTCCGGTACATTCATTGGGCATAACAGCGATCAGGGACAGCGTATGAACCGCAATGGAAAAGCGACTGCTGATTTGCCTCATGGGATGATCACCACCGTTGTAACTATAATAGTTACAAAAGGATTTGTTGTCAACTATAACTTTTACCCCTTCACCGCCCCTGAAGTTAGTCCTCCTACAATATACTTTTGCCCAATCAGGAACACAATTAACACAGGCAATGACGTGAGCACAATATCGGCGCTGACCAGATTCCATTGGGCACTGAATTGTCCGAAGAAGTTATATACAGCAAGCGTCATCGGCCACATCTCGACTGTATTCAGCATATAGAGTGGGGCGGTGAACTCGTTCCAGATACTCAGAAAATTAAGAACAAATACCGTCACCAGCACGGACGTGAGCAGAGGTACAATAATTCTCAGGAACAGCTTGATTCCGTTACATCCGTCCATGATCGCGGCTTCATCCAGCTCCTTCGGGATGTTGGACACAAACGCATACGTAATGAACAGCGAGATCGGAATGCCCATGGCCGTATACAGCAGAATCATGCCGAGATGTGAATTGATCATGCCCATCGACTTCATGACTTCCATCAGCGGAATGTAGTTGAGCGGAAGTGTGATACCAAGAATCAGGAAGAAATACAGGAACTTGCTGAGCCTCGAATGATTGCGGGATAACGTGAAGGCCGAGAAGGCCACAACAAACACCAGCAGCAGGGAAGAGGCCCCGGAGTGCAGCAGACTGTTGAAAAAAGAACCGCCCAAATGTCCCTGTTCATAGACGATTTTGTAATTTTCAAAGATAAACTTCTCGGGCAGCGTCAGTTTAAGCACTTTGGCCTCGGCGTCCGACTTGAACGAATTCAGTACAATGACGACAAAAGGAATCAAGACCACCAGGCTAAGCAGCCAGGCGATTACATTTAATCCGATGGAAGCGAGTCTTTTTCTCAATCGCATGTTAGTATTCCACCTTTCGATTCATCAAACGAATGATGAAGAAGGAGATGATCGCCATGATGACAAACAGAATGGTAGATAGCGCACTCCCCAGTCCCCAATATCCTTTAGCAAAAGAGGAATAGACCGCGGTGTTAATGACATCTGTCGCGTTACCGGGGCCACCATTGGTTAGCACGTATACGGCATCGAATACTCTCAGCCCATATGTAATATTAAGCACCGTGGCGATGGTAATCGTAGGCATCAGCATCGGAATGGTAATTCGGAACAGCTTCTGCCCGAAGCCGGCGCCATCAATGGAAGCTGCCTCGTAATAATCGCGGGGAATCGCGAGCAGTCCGGCGATGAACAGCACCATGATGTACCCCATGCCTTTCCAGGTATCCACTGCCATGATGGATGGCATGGCCCAGGTCAAGGAGCCCAGCCAGTTCTGGGCCAGAACGTCCAGTCCCATGGAACGCAAGGTCACGTTAACGAACCCGTTGTTGGGGTCAAGCAGACTTTTGAACACAAGGCCAACAATGAGAAACGACAGCACCTGCGGGGAAAAAATGATCATCCGATGCAGATTGGCGGCCTTTACACCGCTGACCAGGAGCAGAGCCAGAAACAAACCCAGAATAGTCTTGGCAATGGACGTAACGAGGGTGAACAGAACGGTATTTTTGATAAAAAGAAGATAGGTAGGATCACCCGCCAGAATGGTACGGAAATGCTCCAGACCGATAAAGTTCTTCTCCGAACTATAACTGTTCCAGTCGGTGAAGGAATAATAGATGCCCAGCAGGGCGGGAGCGACGATAAACAGCAGATATAATACTATTGCTCCAGATGAGAAATACCAGGGATAGATTTTGTTCGCATTCATAACTGGTAACACCTTTCCTTCCTGCCAAAATACATGAGCGGGCAAATGCCCGCTGCATGTAACGCTGTTCAGCGTTTATGTTTATCTGCAATATGCGCTGTTACTGCCACTTCTCATCTTTCAGCACTTTGGCTTGTTCAGCACGGCGTTTATCAATGTTTTGCAGAATCTGATCCGGTGTCATGGCTCCGGCGAACATGCCCGACAAGTCTTTGCCAATATCCATCCATTGTGGATCAATATATTTCACAGCAGCCTGCATGACCGTACCTTTTTCATGGTTTTTCTCATAATCAATATAATCCTGTGTCAGCTTTGGTTCGATTTCCGGCCAGCAAATGGTCAGGTTACCTTCACCTTCATCGAACACACGTTGCAGATGATCATGCTCGGTAATCCAGCGGAAGAATTTCAGCACTTCTTCGGGATGTTTACTGTTTTTGTTACCGAACATCGCAGCTGAACCGCCCGGATTCACACCAATCGTCTGATTATCTCCCCACGGCATCACGAAGAACCCCATATTATCTTTCATTGCCGGGTACGCTTCAGAGACTTCTTTTTCCGTCCCTGGAACCCGCAGCAACATCGCTGCTTTCTCCTGACCAAACGCTTCAATTCCTGCTTCTACCGTATTGGACAAGAAGTCTTTGCCGAAATAGCCGAGATCCGCAAATTCTTTCAACTGTTCAATGACCGTCTTGAGTTGTGTCATATCTGCGATTTTCATCTCATTGTTGTTTAGTTTCTCGTAGGTTCCCGCTGCCGTTTGCTCATAGTTAGGCCCTGTTTCGAACAAAGGCAGAACCTGATACCACCCGCTGGCGGGTGCTTGATAGAACGGAATAATGTCTTTATCCTTAATTTTCTGGCTGATCGCCTTGAATTCGGCATAGGATGTAGGAGGCTCTATACCAAGCTCTTGGAAGATACGTTTGTTATAGTACACATACCAGATTTTCGTTGGCGCAAAAGAAACCCCGTACACCTTGTCATTGTGACTGACGGTTGGCAAAATCTCTTCGGACATCCGACCTGTGAATTCCTCATTGGTCAGGTCAATGGCATTTTCCTCCGGCCTTACGTTAGCCGGCATGCTCAGTGGGTCCACATCGACATTGAAAATGTCAGGTGCTTCGCCAGAGGCCAGCTTCACCTTGATCAGGTCACGCCACTGTGCGTCAGGTACGACCTGAAAGTCAATTTTGACACCGGTCTCCTGTTCATATTCCTTGGCCATCGTCTGCATGATGCCTGTACGTGGAATACCGGATTGGCTAGTTCCAAACGTAAGTGTAACCTTACCGGAACCTTCCGTACTTTTACCTGAGTTGCACCCGGCAAGCAGCAGAGTGGAGAGCAGGAGCACACTTGCAAGCGAAAATATAAATCGTTTTCTCATCATTGAACCTCCCGAAATATAAAGAAAATTGTCACTTGCTGAAACGCTTAATGTAAGCGTATTCTTATGTGGATAACTTTACTGTGAACAGCGAATACGCTCAATAGACAAAAACGTTCTGTTGGGTGGACATTTTCGAATGATGTGACAGATATCATCATAGGACGAGGTGTGTGGGGATTGCGGTATCGATTTGGAACGCTTCAGCAAAGTCTGTTTGCCTATTACTCTGCGGTATTTATTGTCTTTTCCCTCATTGTGGCAGGACTTCTGTATGTTTTTCTTGCGAGTGACATTCGTCATCGAAGTGAAGAACAGCAGAGACAACTGGGGGTATCGATCGTCAGTAATCTGGATCAGGAAGTCGTAAAAATGAACAACTTTTCCATGAATATTGTGTATTCCAATCTGGTAAAAGAACACTTCAGTCACTACTTGGCACCAGCGGAAGAGAGTGAGCAGACACTGACGAG
Source organism: Paenibacillus sp. 2KB_22 (assembly GCF_052115745.1). Taxonomy (NCBI): domain Bacteria; kingdom Bacillati; phylum Bacillota; class Bacilli; order Caryophanales; family Paenibacillaceae; genus Paenibacillus; species Paenibacillus sp. 2KB_22. The sequence continues at coordinate 1,369,483 of NZ_JBFRHG010000002.1, read as the reverse complement.
TGATCCGGCATTGTATAAGGATACAACCACACTAATTGATGTCATTCTGGCGATTATCAGCAGCTCCAATACAGCCAAGCAGGCCAATATCTATGATGTGAACGGCAAGATGCTGGGAGCGGGGGCATTCAACGGTCAACTATCGGTAGACCTGACTCAGCGACCGTGGTACAAGGAAACCTGGGAGCGGAGTGGCTGGAGGGTGATCCAGTTGTTACAGGGGGGAGCTTTGCCCATGCCAACAGGTCAGGGGAAGTCAGATCAACCCTACATTTCCCTTACCCGGGTATACAAAGATGGTAATTATGTTAGTCAGGGCGTCGTTGAAATTTTGCAGGATGCCGGAACCCTGTTCCAGCATTTGAATGATTTGCAGGCGAGTAACGAGAATCTTCGCATCTATGTGATGGATGAGCAAAATACACGGCTGTATCCACTTTCACCGGATGGTGATAATTCTCAGGCAGTCCACTTCGATGATGTGGACTTGATTCAGAATCTTTCATTTCCACCGGATACGATGCAGGAGATCACCGATCCTTTGAATCATTCCAAACAGATGATGACGTACATGACGTCACAGGAGACAGGGTGGACCGTTGTTGTCATGCAGTCCAAACAGTCCCTTTTCGCGAGTCTCAACCGGATGGCAGTGATGTTTATCGGTGCCACGTTAGCTACGTTAATGCTGATTCTGGTTCTCTCATATCTGATTTCCAAAAGGGTCACTTTGCCGCTGCATCGCTTGCAGCGCATTATTCAGAAAACGGGTGAGAACGATCTGGTATCAGGCCAGGATTCGGCGCATTTGTTCAAGTTGGAGCATCCGGGTTCCATCCGGGAGATGGATGAGCTGAATGATACGTTTATTCGGCTGAATCAGCAGCTTGTGCAATCTTTTCAGGACAGACTGGCGATGAAATCCCAGGAGACAGAGGCGAGATTACTCGCACTGCAGTCCCAGATGAACCCGCATTTTCTCTACAACAACATCACGAATATCAGCATCATGGCGGAGGAAGGCATGAATGAGCAGATTGTCGCGTTCTGCGGTCATATCGCGTCCATGCTTCGTTATATCTCTACTCCCGGCAAAAACGGGGTTCCACTGTCTCAAGAACTGGATTATTGTGAGCGATATCTGGAGTGTATGAAGATTCGGTTTGAAGATGATCTGCACTACGAGTTTCATATTCCGGAAGAGATGCAGCATATCCATGTTCCGATGTTGATGGTACAACCACTACTTGAAAATGCCATGAAATATGGACTGGGTGATACCCCTCCGTGGAAACTGAATATTACTGGAGATATGGATGCGGTACAGCAGACCTGGCAGATCCATGTGGAAGACAACGGGCCTGGCATGGAACCCGAGGCACTTGCCAAGATCATGCATTACATCGAACAATCGCAGGAGTGGGAGCGTATGCCTGACCTCGAAATTAACGGGATGGGTCTCAAAAATATATGGGTCCGATTGAAATTATGGTATGGCCCGGCAGCCCGCATGCAGATTACGAACAAGCCTTCCGGCGGTGTCCAGATTACAATAGGTGGTTCCATTGGAAAGGAGCATAACTAACCCATGCCAATCAAATATAGAACGATTATTGTGGAAGATGAGGCCCTAATTCGCCGGAATGTCTCGCGCAAATTCAGAGAGCTGGACACCCGGTTCGAGGTGATTGGTGAAGCGAGGAACGGTCAGGAAGCGTTACAGCTCATTGAACATTCCGTACCTGATCTGGTTATAACGGATATACAGATGCCGGTGATGAATGGATTGGAACTCGCCAAACATCTGTACTTTGCCTATCCGCATGTGAAAATTGTCATTCTGAGTGGTTATCATGAATTTGAATATGCACGGCAGGCGATCAGTTACAAGGTGGAGGATTATCTGCTCAAACCATTATCGGAAGAACAGCTTCGCACACTGCTGGATGCGATGGAATTGAAGCTTGGGAGCGCTGTGGATTCGCTTGCCCATGTCAGTGCCGTGCTGGATGAGCAGGTGAAGCCGGAGGATATCGCAGAGGCTGTTAAGCTGTATTTGAAGCAGAATTACATGCATGAGATAACACTCCAGGACATGGCGGGACAGATGCATTTTAGTGTGGACTATCTAGGGAAGTGTTTTAAGAAAGTAACGGGGGAGACTCCGCTGAAATATATGACAGGTCTGCGAATGAATGAAGCGAAACGCATGCTCGTCACCCATGAGAATATGGATATCAAGACGATTGGTGGAGCTGTAGGGTATAGTGATTCCCACTATTTTAGCCGGATCTTCAAAAACAAAACGGGCATGTACCCTAGCGAGTACCGACTGCAATTGCTGGAACGCAAAAAAGCCCTGTCCATGGATGATGAGAACCATGTTGACTTGAGCTGATTACTGGGCCAGAGCTTCTTCGGTTATTTTGCGAATATCAAACGGGGAACGAATACCTTCTTCAATCATGTCGGGGAGAATCTGTTCCAGGAAATACTGCACACAGTGGAGGTCGATATTTTTGATTTTGACCAAGGCATAACGGTACATGACAATAAATTCTTTCTCCGTATTTCCACGTTGGAGTTCGGCAAAGGCTTCGTATACCTGATCCATTTTGTCTGCGACTTCCAGAATCAGTCCTTCGACCGATTGGTCTTTGCCTTCACGCAGCTGTCTGCGGAAGATAGACTGGAACTCCTCAGGAATATTTTCGTTAATAAAATGTTCAACCATGCCTTCTTCCACCTTTTGCAGCATCGATCGTAGTTCCAATGAATAATGTTTGACTGGTGTTTTAATATCACCGATGAAGATTTCACCGTAATCATGACTGCTCGTAATTTCGTATAACTTCTTCCAATCCACGGTGACTCCATGCTGCTCCTCAATATCTGCAAGCGTTTTGGCGTACTGTACCACTTTCCAGGAATGAGCGGAGACGCTGTGTTCTTCGAATTTGAATTTGCCAGGTGTACGAATAATACGTTCGAGATCATTCAGTGACCTGAAGTACGTATGGATTCCCATATAAGCGATCATCCTTTGCTGATTGAGTATAAGTGTGAGTATCCATCGACTATACACCAGTTATGTCAACTGTGGATTAACGCGGATAGCGACGAAGGTAAAATGAATTTTAATTCTCTATAGAAGGATGAGAGGGTGAAAGGGAACCATACGAGAGAGTACGCAGCTTATCGACAACATAAAAAGCCACGATGTATGACTGAACGTAAGTTCGGCATCCATCGTGGCTTTAATGTGTAGATGTTGTGTTACCTAGCACTACATAGTTGCTGTTGAATGAAGAATTATGATTTTTTACGTACCGGTGAAGTATACCAGTAAGCCATTCCGACAAAGAGGGCACCGCCGATGATATTACCAAGCGTCACCGGGATCATGTTATGAAACCAGCCTGCCAGCGTAATGGTATCCGGGTGGTTTGGCAACAGCCAAGACAAGGACAGCAAAGTCATATTGGCAACACTGTGCTCATACCCACTTGCAATAAAGGCGTACAGACACCACCAGATGAGCGCAATTTTGGCGATATCCTCTTTCGTGCGAGCAGCCATCCAGATCGCCAGACAGACGAGCCAGTTACAGAGAATGCCGCGAAAGAACAACTCCGATACGGGAGCGGCCATCTTTTTGGCAGAAGCGACGAATAACAGATGTTCAGGCGCAGCCGTTTTGAACAGGCCGCTGCCTACAATAAGCAGACTGAGCAGGATCGCCCCTAGCAAGTTGCCGAGGAAGACGAGTCCCCAGTTTTTCAGTGTATCTTTAACTGTGGTCCGGCCTGCGAGCGTGCTCATGGTGAAAAACATGTTGTTGCCTGTAAATAGTTCCGAGCCGGCAAAGATGACCAGCGTGAGGGCGAGTCCGAAGGACATGCCCATCAACATGGTTTGCAGTGGTGACTGTGCCGCAAGGAGCGGAGCACCGATACTGAAGATCAGCACGATGCCAAGTCCTACATAGGCACCCGCCATTAAGGCGGCAACCATGTAGCGTGAAAGATTGGAGTTCATCTGATCCCGTTTTTTAACCGCAGCTTCAATAATTCCCTCAACACTTGGTGTATACATCACGGTTCCCCCATTATTTGCATCAATCTATGAACGTTTCAATGGAGCTATATTTCGATCCAGACCTGGCCGTTCTCTACCTTCACCGGATACATCTGCACTTGCCCATTGTCCGGCGCTTGCACAACACCGGTAGTGAGGTCAATTTTCCAATCATACAGCGGATCGTACAGATAATGTCCTGACACGATGCCTTCTGCAAGCGGCCCACCCTTGGGGTGGGGATTGTGATTATCCACAGCGAAGATGGTGCCATCCGATGCACGAAAGACAGCAAGCTGACGGTCCTGAATCTCAACTACTCTTCCGATTCGTGGCAGGAATTCTTCAACTACTCCGGCAGGGAAGTAGGTGGCTGATTGTTTTGTCGTCATCTTAAACCACTCCTTATCTATTTAACATTCTCCAGTGTTATTCTTGCAAGCTTGCTTATGGACGAGCCGACACTTCGATACCATGGAACATTTTACTTTGGCCTTCCTCATTGCGAATCGCTTTTTGCCAAGGTTCTTCAACATGCTCAAGTGCGAATTCAATCCGCTGCATCAATGCTTTGCGTTCCTCAAGGTTATCCACGACAACCGAACGAATATCCTCCAGACCCATGCGTTCCACCCACTCCGAAGTCCGTTCCAGGTAGTTACCTGTCTCGCGGTAATATTGCATGATCGCTCCGCACAGTTCAATCAACTCTTCATCCGTTTTCACTTTGCATAGGGAATCAGCCAGTCTTGCTTTAATACCGCCGTTACCACCGATGAAGATTTCCCAGCCGCCGTCGTTACCAACAATACCGATATCTTTTGTACATGCCTCTGCACAGTTCCGTGGACAACCGTTGACGGCATATTTAAACTTGGCTGGCAGATCGAGGCGTTCAAATTTACGTTCGATGCGAGCGCCCATTGCCATGGAATCCTGTGTACCGAATCGGCAGAATTGGGAGCCGACACATGTTTTGACCGTACGCAGCGATTTGGCGTATGCATAACCTGAAGGCATATCGAGTTCTGCCCAGACTTTGGTCAGATCTTCTTTTTTGACACCAATCAAGTCGAGGCGCTGACCGCCGGTAACTTTAACTGCTTTAACATCATATTTGACTGAAACATCAGCAATGCGTTTGAGGTCCGCTGGTGTAGTCACCCCGCCATACATCCGAGGTACAACTGTATAGGTCCCATCTTTTTGAATATTTGCGTTCATGCGTTCGTTAACAAAACGGGATTCCTTCTCATCTTCATGTGTGTCTGGTGCAATCATGCCAAGATAATAGTTGATTGCCGGGCGACATTTGGAGCAACCCTCAGGCTGACTCCAACCCAGTACATTCATAACTTCTTTGGTCGTTTGCAGTCCTTTTTGACGAATCTCGGCTACAATCTCATCCCGTCCCATGGAAGTACATCCGCATATGCCTTGTTTGGCTCCACTGCTGAAGTTATCACCAAGTACATATTGCAGAATCTGTTCCACAACCGGTTTACATCCGCCGCAAGAGCGGGTTGCACCCGTACAGGCTTTGATTTCATCTACGCTGGTAAGTCCTTGGTTCGTGATGACATCGACAATCGTGCCTTTAGTTACACCGTTACATCCACAGACAATCTCGTCTTCCGCCATCGTTTCTACAGAGGTGGTTTTCTTATGACCGCCGCAGCCTGTCCCCATGAGTGAGCTATACAATTCTTCGGTCATTTCGGTCTGTTGTTTGATCAGTTTCTGCAATTCGGCAGAATCCGTAATGTCACCGAATAGAACGGCACCGACCATTTTATTATCGCGGAGCAGAATTTTTTTGTAGGTCCGTTTCCAGTCGTCTTTGTGTGAAATGACGGTGTGTTCCGGACTGTCGATGAATTCACCAGTTGAAAAGACGTCCACACCCGAAATTTTCAATTTCGTGGATACTACTGAACCTTCATAAGGAGCCGTCTCTACACCACAGATATGTTTCGCGAGAATCATGCCCTGCTCGAACAATGGGGCAACGAGGCCGTAACATACACCGCGGTGCTCTGTACATTCCCCAACCGAATACACATTGTCAAGTGAAGTCTGCATATAGTCATTTACGACAATACCCCGGTTTACTTCCATACCGCTTTCGCGAGCTACAGCCGTATTGGGTTTAATGCCGACAGCCATGACAACAAAATCAACATTCAGTACAGAATCATCGGCAAAACGAATTCCTTCAACCCGTTCGCCGCCCAGCAGTTCGGAAGTCTGTGCACCCATTTTGAAGCGGATACCCTGACGTTCAAGTTCCGCCTTCAACATGGCTGAAGCTTGCGGATCAAGCTGACGCTCCATCAGATCCTGCATCAGATGCACTACGGTAACTTCCATGCCGAGTTGTACCAGACCTTTGGCAGCTTCAAGACCAAGCAGTCCGCCCCCGATCACGGCCGCTCTTTTGTACTGTTTGGCAGCGTCCAGCATGACATTACAATCGGCGATGTCGCGGAAACCGACTACGCCTTGCTTGTCATGTCCCGGTACGGGGAGAATGAAGGAGTTGGAGCCTGTTGCAATGATAATTTTGTCGTAAGGAACACGAGTCCCATCTTCAGTCACAACTTCGTGTGTCTCGGCATCGATTCGTGTAACTGTTGTGCCTGTGTGCAGCGTAATACCGTAATCTTCATACCAGTGTAGGTCGTTCAGGACGATGTCGTCGAGCGTTTTGCTTCCTTCCAGTACGTAAGACAACATAATGCGGTTGTAGTTGGGATAGGGCTCTGTGCCAAAAACGGTAATATCAAATCGCGTAGTTAATTTTAGAATTTGTTCAACGGTACTGATTCCTGCCATACCGTTACCAATGATAATGAGGTTCTCTTTTTTTCCGTTCATGTGTGTATGCCTCCTTGATTAGACGCTGTACAGTACCCAAAATTTTAATGGTTTATATTTGAAATTATACAAGTAGTTAACGATAGTTTATGTGATTTAATTCACTAATAAAGATAGTTCAGTCATAAATTCTTTGGTGTGAGCCCCATCACAGAATTTTATTTTTATTTTCAAACAAATAAGAAATACGAACTATTGTTCTTGTTTTGGTTTCGTTGTACTATCAAAAGTGGGCTATGTATGTTCCCTATCTCTTCGAAAGGACGTTTTTGCATCATGATGGGAAGATCCCACCTTATTATCGGGACAGGCGTATCGCTATCTTTGCTGCAGTTGGCTGGTATGCCGGTGACTGCACCGGCAGTTACGGTTGCTCTGATTGGTTCATTATTGCCTGACATCGATGAGCCGAATTCGCTGCTGGTATCGAAAGCCTTGCCTAACAGTCTGATCAGGTTGTTACAGACGATTCTGTTGCCTACAGCTGTCTTCGTGTATTTCTATGTTCATGCCAAACCATGGAACCTGTTGCTTGCGATCCTCATTGCGCTCGTGTCATTCCTGCCTTCGCGTTCGCTTCGCAAAGTGTTGATGTTCGCCATTGGACTCGGTCTGGTGTTCTACGGTCACGCATTTGCCCCCTGGAATCTGATTGCAGGCAGCCTGCTTATGCTGTGCACCACGCTAACGCATAGGGGATTAACGCATACCCTATACGGCACTGCGATATGGGCTGGTTTACTCTACAGTACGACCCAGCAGCAGGGACCGGAGATCTGGGTAGCGGGAGGTACAGCGTATGCGATGCACCTGTTGGCCGATTCATTAACCAATCGGGGCATTCGTCCGTTACCACCGCTTAAATGGCGTATACGGGTGAATCTGATGAGTACAGGAACCAAGCGTGGGGCTGTCGTAGAGAATGTCTGCATTGTGCTTACCCTTATTTTGGCCTGGATTGCATTCTCACCGTTATTTCTGTAATGATCAAAGGGGCTGTCTCAAAAGGAATTCCGCTTTGTTCCAAGCGCTAACGAACCTACCGCACCTTAAAAGGCAGATCTTCAAATGTTGCAAGATGTAACGAACCTCAGTAACGCTATTTCGTCATAAAGGGCTTCAACACCTAAAAAATCCAGTGAATCGACGAAATAATGTCTCTGTGATTCGTTAGATCTCAGATCTGGCAGATGGGGCGATTAGCGTGTGTCAGGTTCATTAAAACAAAATAACACTAAATGAGGATGCCCCCCGTCATATTCATGACGTATTGGGCATCCTCTTTATCTTTTTTTGTTTTTACCTTTGAGCCATGAGAAGAGAAAAGAGTTACAGAATCAAGTTGCTGTTGGAGTGCTGGATAAACTTTCAATATCTGAGGAACCAAACACAAATAAAACAACAAGAATAAGAACAATTAACAGTTCCGCAAACCCGGCTCCGTCAAACTCGGACATGATGTCCACCTCATTTCTTGGCGATTAAGAATTGATTCTCTGTTGAAATGCCTGTATAACATCATTTAGCGTCATATCGCCGCCAGTTTCATCCAGGAATTGTACCAGTTTGTCTGAATTGGAGGGTGTGACCTTTTGAAGTGTTTTATATTGACCAACCAATTCTACTACCAATGTAGCCTCGCGAAACAACGTGACAGCATCCACTCTCAACTTTCCGCTCACCAATAGCGCTGCTACAATCAGTTCGAGATTTTTCCCTTTGAGGCTTCCGTTAAGGAGGGTATTAGCAGCGTTTGGTTTTTTGTTAGAACCTTTATTTGATTTTCCGTTCCTTCCCACTGCCATAACAGATCCCCCACTAGTTGGTGTTTGGTTATTGATCTTCCATTATCCTATATCTTATGTGGCGTTCGCCATAATGTTCGACCTATTAATCTAGTTGATTGAACCAAAAAAAGAGACATCCCGGTCTAACGGGACATCTCTTTCAGGCATAAATATTTAAGGACTTTCCATTTAACCAAACTACGCGTTATCAATAATGGTATTCATCGTTGTCCGATCAAGACCTTTAACCAGTTTAACAATCAGTTCTTTGGCCGCATCGTAGTCATCCGTATGAATGATGGAAGAAGAGGTGTGGATATAACGTGCACAGATACCAATAACTGTTGATGGTACACCGATACCGCTCAGGTGAACTTGACCTGCATCAGTACCACCTGGTGAGATGAAATACTGCATTTTGATCTGATTGGATGAAGCCGTATCTTGAACATATTCCACCATTCCGCGATGAGTGAACATACCCGGGTCAAAAATACGTAGTAATGCTCCTTCTCCGATATGTCCAAATGACTGTTTGTCACCTGTCATATCATTCGCCGCGCTACAGTCAAGTGCGAAGAAGATATCAGGCTGAATCAGATTGGCCGCCGTACGTGCACCGCGAAGCCCTAGTTCTTCCTGAACCGTTGCACCAGCATAAAGTGTGTTTGGCAGCTTTTCCTTGTGTAACGCTTCAACCAGTTCAAGTGCAAGACCTACGCCGTAACGATTATCCCACGCTTTGGCCATGATTTTTTTCGGGTTCGCCATCGGCGTGAATTCACAGATTGGCACAATCTGCATCCCTGGATGAATGCCCCAGGATTCTGCTTCGGCACGGTTGTCTGCTCCAATATCGAGATACATGGAATTCAGATCAACAGGTTTGTTTCGCTGGGACTCTTCCAGCAAGTGTGTAGGTGTAGAACCAACAACTCCGGTAATCCGACGATCAGGTGTGATGATTTCCAATCGTTGAGAAAGTACAGCCTGACTCCACCATCCACCCAGTGGACGAAATTTGACCATACCTGTTTCGGTAATGCCCGTAGTCATAAAACCAACTTCGTCAAAGTGTCCGGCTACCATAACTTTAGGACCGGATTCCTCTCCCCGTAAAACACCAAATAGACTCCCCAGGCGATCCTGGACGAACTCATCCGTATAAGCGGAAAGCTGCTCTTTCATCCAGCCGCGAAGCTCACGTTCAAAACCGGATGCGGAGGGAAACTCCGTCAAAGTGCGAAACATTTCCATCGTTTTTTCATTCATGTGTCAACAACTCCTCTGTTGGTATGTATTTCAGGTCACAGTAGAACGGCTACCTGCCTGTTGTCCTTTTAGATGTAGTTCAAAAAGTCGACTATCTTCATCTCAACTTCTCGGTACTGAAAACCAGATTTTTTGAACACGCACATTAATATGTTGAGGACTTGTTATTTAACCACTGGTCACATTACAGTATGAACCTTGCGCAAGTGATTGTCCATGTTTATGTCACGTATTTAAGGCATGTTTTGGACGCTTGCCTTATCCATGTTCCATGACTTTATCCGCTGTAGCCGCAGTCCCGATGCTACTTCAATGAATATGAATATACAGAGGGAATGTCATCATTTTATGACGTTTTTTGTACTCCATATTTCCTTGTCTTCACACAGGAAGGAGCTAAATATCAAATGAAGCCTCCAGAAGAGGGCACGGAAAAAGTACTTTTCATCGTTCTTTTTATCTTGCTCGTGATTGTTCTTCTTTATTTATAGAACGTATCTATGAGCCCGCAGATCCGGCGTATTCCCAACCTGTTTCCACCGTATGAGCTTGTTGGAAACATATGCTGTTCGTCGCCGGATACATAACCTTCCGATGATTAACAAACAATGAATATAGGATTACACACATTGGCATTCAGCCGTAGCTTTGAACCATTTTGACATAGAGGAGGTCTTGTATCTTGCCAGCTCAATCTGCATCCGGAAGCGAAAAGAAATCGTCGTCCCTGTCCATGGATGAAAAGGAGTACAAAAAAGTTGCAAAAAAACATGAGCCGCCTCGTCCAATCCTGAAAAACTGCCTCAAGGCATTTTTGGTAGGAGGTACCGTCTGCTTGATTGGACAGGCCATTCAAGAGGCTTTCATGGCCGGTTTCGACATGACATCGAAGGAAGCTTCTAATCCTACGGTGGCGGTCTTGATTCTCATATCGGTTATTCTGACTTGCCTTGGTGTATACGATAAAATGGCTCAATGGGCAGGAGCAGGAACGGCTGTGCCGGTAACCGGATTTGCCAATTCCATGTGCTCTGCTGCACTTGAACATCGTGCTGAAGGGCTGGTACTTGGTGTTGGGGCCAACATGTTTAAACTTGCTGGTTCCGTTATCGTATTCGGTGTCGTGGCAGCCTTTATTGTAGGCATCGTGTACGCCTTTTTGGGATTTGGAGGTGGGCACCTGTGAAGCGATTGGGTCGCCAAACGTGGCAATTTGAGAATCGTCCGCGAATTATCGGCAGGGCGGCAGTAGTAGGACCTGATGAAGGCAAGGGTCCCTTGTCATCTGATTTTGATTACATCTATGACAACCTTGAGATCGGCGAGAAGACGTGGGAGAAGGCAGAACGCAAACTTCTCGAACAGGCCTCCCAGCTAGCTTTGATTAATGCAAATATCACCAAGGAAGAACTTCACTTTTTTGTGGGTGGAGATCTGATGAATCAGATTATCAGCAGTTCCTTTTCCGCGAGAAAATTGGGTGTGCCTTACCTTGGTGTCTTTGGAGCTTGTTCAACTTCTATGGAAACGTTGGCGCTGGCGTCCATGATTGTAGACTCGGGAGCTGGCGATTATGTCCTTGCAGGTACGGTAAGTCACAACTGCACGGTTGAGAAACAATTTCGTTATCCGACTGAATATGGCTCTCAGAAGCCACCTTATGCGCAATATACCGTTACGGGTTCAGGGTGTAGTGTGGTGTCCCGTACGGGTGATGGTCCAGTAGTTACCAAGGCCACCATTGGACGAATCATGGATTTGGGAATCAAAGATCCCTTCAACATGGGTTCAGCGATGGCACCGGCAGCAGCCGACACCCTGATCTCTCATTTCAGGGATACGGGGCTGGAGCCTGGATATTATGATCTCATTGTGACCGGGGATCTGGCTTCTGTCGGTCTGCCAATTACGAAAGAAATTTTGCAAAAAGAAGGCCTTCCCATGGAACAGACGGTATTCAATGATTGTGGCCTGATGATCTATGATCGGGAGAAACAGCCTTATGTTGTTGCCGGGGGAAGTGGCTGCGGGTGTTCTGCCACGGTAACCTACGGTCACATTTTGAATCGGATGCAGAAGGGTGAACTCAAACGGGTGCTCGTGGTTGCTACTGGAGCGCTCTTGTCTCCGCTCTCGTACCAGCAGGGTGAAACTATTCCCTGTATCGCACATGCCGTAGCTATAGAAAAGGAGGGATAAATGAAATGCAGTTCTTGTGGGCATTTATCGTTGGTGGTTTGATCTGTGTTGTAGGACAGCTTCTAATGGATGGTGTCAAGCTTACACCGGCACATACCATGAGTACACTTGTTGTGGCAGGGGCGGTTGCGGATGCACTCGGTCTCTATGATCCATTGGTCAAGTTTGCAGGTGCAGGTGCTTCCGTGCCCATCACAAGTTTCGGTAACTCTTTGGTGCATGGAGCATTGACTGAACTTGAGAAAGAGGGATGGATTGGAGTTATAACCGGGATCTTTGATCTGACAGCGGCGGGAATATCGTCAGCGATCATCTTTTCTTTTCTGGCGGCATTGGTGGTTCGTCCAAAAGGCTAACATCATATGGCAAATTCATTTGAACATAATTTTGATTCACCAAAGGCTTCGGATTACTTCTATCCGGGCCTTTTTTGTCGTATTCATGCGTGAACTGCGGTGAATCTGACGGGTTGGAAACAAATTGTGAGTTCCTTCGAGTGTACTCACGCCCTTGGATCATGTACAATAAAAGGAAATCTGTATGCTTTTTTAGGAGGTTAGACCACATGCCTGTGCGCAAAGAGTCGATCCAAATCATATCCGCAGTTCGTTCGAATCTGGAATCCTGTATTATGGGGAAATCCTTTGAAATTCAACTTTTACTTACAGCTTTGCTTGCAGGCGGGCACGTTCTGATTGAAGACGTACCGGGAACTGGCAAAACGCAGTTGATCAAGGCATTATCGAAATCCATGCGCGGAGAGTACCGACGCATTCAATGTAATCCTGATATTTTACCCAGTGATATTACGGGCGTATCCGTGTTCCACCCGAAGGATGAACGTTTTTATTTCCGTCCAGGTCCCGTGATGACCAACATCTTGCTGGCTGATGAGATTAACCGGGCCACAACGAAAACTCAGTCGGCGTTGCTTGAAGTCATGGAGGAGCGCAGTGTAACCGTGGATGGCGATACGTATGATCTGCCACATCCGTTCATGCTCTGTGCAACTCAGAATCCGATTGATTTTGAAGGCACATACACATTGCCGGAAGCACAATTAGACCGATTTATGTTGAAAATAAGCCTTGGTTATCCGGATAAAGAGATTGAGAAAACCCTGCTGAAAACGCATCAGTCGGGTCAACCTGTTGATCGTCTCGAATCCGTAACCCATATGGACCAGATCTCGGCAATCCAGCAGGAGATCAAGGAAGTCTTTATCGGTGATCCGGTCATGGACTATCTGCTGGATGTTGTTCGCCAAACCCGCTCCCACCCATCTGTATTGCTGGGTGCCAGCCCACGGGCAGCCATATCCTTCATGATGGCGGTAAAAGCCTTTGCTTTCTTACAGGAACGTGATTATGTGCTTCCGGATGATGTGAAGACGATGGCCCCTTATGTGATCTCTCATCGTATTGTGCTTCGTCCCGAATCGAGACTGGACAGTATGAGTTCCGAAGCTGTTCTGAATGCCGTACTGCAGCAAGTGCGCGTGCCCGTCTCCATGGGGCAATAGTTCATGAAGCCGCTTTTGAGTACAGTCAATAAAGGGCTGCGCCACCCACGCGTATGGAGCATCGCAATGGTGTGGATGTGCTGCCTGGCTTATGTTTTGTTTCAGGGCGGGAAGACATCACTTATGTTACTTTCGATGGTGACCCTGCTCTGTGTGTATCTTGCTATCGCTGGATTCAGCGGAGTACGACGTGCTCAGGGAGTGCGTAGGCTATCTTCTGGTCCGGACCATGAAGAACTGCTTCATGCAGGGGATCAGGTTCAAGTACAGTTGAGTCTGACCATTCCGGGATTCCTCCCGCTTCCCTATGTGGTTGTACGTGAAATGCTGCATCGGCATAATGGAGAATCGTGGTCGTTCAAGGAAAGTTTGATTCCCAATATGCGAGGCAATGGCGAGTTGTCATTTCAGACACCGCCTCTTGAGCGGGGGAAGTATGTTTTTTCAGAAACGGAATGTGCCAGTGAGGACATATTTGGACTGATTGAACATCGAGGAAAGTTTAAGGCCAAAGGTGAGTTTCGCGTACTGCCAAGAACGGTATTTATTCCATATTGGCAGCTCTACGACCGCAAATCACGGTTATCCGGTCCTCAGACGGCGTTAACCCGTTCACGAAGAGAGACCACTCAGATCAATGGTGTCCGTGACTACGTTTACGGAGATCGACTTTCCCGCATTCACTGGAATGCAACGGCAAAGACAGGGAACTGGAAGTCCAAGGAGTTTGAACATGAGTCTGTGCCCAAAACCATTCTGGTTCTGGATGCGCTGGCATCAAGTTATGAACATGGGGATGCATTCGAAATTGCCGTGTCCACGGCTGCTTCTCTGCTAGAGTATGGTGCCAGGGAACGAATGGGAATGGGATTGTTGACATTGTCAGACGAGACCTCCTACATGGCCCCCAGTGAAAGTCAGCTGGAACGACAGAAGATGATGCATCATCTGGTAGACATTCAATACAACGGTCAGGATACTCATCTGCTGCCTGGCGTGGAAAAAATCGCACGTCAATTGCCTCAGGGAGCTTACTTTGTTGTGATTTCTCCCCAGAAGGATGAAAAAATATTGGAACTGTTGCGCTGGGCCGATACGCGGGGCATGACGCCATGTCATATTTTGATGGATACCAGTGAATCCCGCCGGAGTGCGGAGTGGAATGCCATGTTGCGTGGAAGAGGCACGAGGTCATTCACTGTTTCTCATTTGCAGGAGCTTCCAACGGTGATGGGGGGAGGTTCTGTATGAGTACAAAAGGAAATGAAAGTGTTGCAGGCAAACGATCCTGGTATCATGCAGCGTCATTGCTCTGGATTTTCCTGATTGGAATGCAGTGGATTTCATTTACGCAGGAAACGTGGTACACGGAGACAACTTCTCTGGTGTTATGGACACTTGCAGCGGTCAGTGTGCTGGAGGTTATTCTGCCCTTCAAAACAATGTATCGGGCGATCATCAAGGCGGTCGTTGTTGGTTACATTTTGCATAAAACGCTGATCGATTATACGGTGTACATCCCTTACGGTTCATTAACGGACCGAGCGGAGCAATTCATATTGCATATGACGCCGTACATCTGGTTCTCCCTGTGTGCATGGGTGATGCTTGAAGCTGCGCTTCGACTCGTGACCACAACACGTCGAATTCTTGTTTTTCTGGGTGTTAACATCATTTCGATGGGGATTCTCGATTCTTTCACTCAGATTCCACTCTGGATTGAAATCGCGTGGGTGATGTTTGCGGGAATGGGATGGCTCGTATGTCAGCATTTCCGTAACTATCAGCTACAGTATCCACAAGGTTGGAAACGAATCATCCGTTATCCTTATAAAGTCCTGGCCAATATTGCCATTATCTTTTCTTTGATTATTGTAGCCAGCGTCAATATGCCGGAGATTCCACCCACCTTGACGGACCCGTATACGGCGTGGCGTAACTATACCGGAACTTCCACAAGTCAGGCTGGTAACGGAAACCTTGATATCCCGGCGGCTACCGAATCGGGATACAGCAGGGAAGACAATCAGCTTGGTGGAGGATTCAACTTCGACTATACCCCTGTCATGTCTGTCACGACCAATGAGCGTAGTTACTGGCGTGGTGAGACACGTGCAGAGTATACAGGCACAGGCTGGGATGACCGTGGACGGGGTGCAACAGAGAATGTTGCAGCCGGACAGCCTCTGGAGAACGTTGAATCCGGAAATGTGAATACCAAACAAGTGACTCAGAACGTAACGATGCTGAATGACAATGTCTATCCGATTCTCTTTGGTGCTTATTCGATCTCGGAAGTGAGCTCGATTAATGGTGAGGACAGAACAGAACGGATGTTGTGGAATGCAGAACAGGCTGAACTACATGTGGTGACAAACCGTCAGCAACCGCAGTATCCGAAGACGTACACCATTGTCTCTGAAGCGCCTGTAATTGTGGAAGATGAGCTTCGTACAAAGTCTTTTGAAGATCTGTATAACAGTAACCCCGCAGATGATATGTACTTGCAGTTACCATCCCGTTTCCCTGACAGGGTTTCGAATCTGGCAGCCGAGATAACGGCATCTGCTAATACTCCGTATGAAAAAGTGGCATTACTGCAAAACTATCTACAAACTAATTTTGAATACACGAACAATCCGGATTTATCTCGAAAAGTAAGCAGTGACTTTGTGGAAGGCTTCCTGTTTGATATTATGGAAGGCTATTGTGACTACTTCTCCACTGCACTGGTGATGATGGCGCGCTCGGAGGGCATTCCTGCAAGGTGGGTTAAAGGTTATGCGCCTGGACAACTGTCCCTGAATTCGGACATGCAGGCTCCGCGTCAACCCGGTGCGGAGATTGAGACGACCTACACCGTTACCAATGCAGATGCACACTCCTGGGCAGAGGTCTACTTTGGCGAGTATGGCTGGATTCCTGTTGAAGCAACACCGGGCTTTGATATGCCGCTGCTCACGGAACAACCTGATGTACAGCCTGTAGATGAGCCTGAAAAACAGCCAGAAGAGGAGCCGGTCCAAGAGGAAGAGCAGACCCCTGCACCTGAGCAGACATCGTCTGCCATCCCGACATTTGTCATCTGGGCTGCAGGAGCCATCATCGTATTGTGGGTAGCATACATGTTCTGGCGTAATCGTTTCTCCATGAGATTCTTCCTGCTTCGTCTACGTACAGGTGGACCACTCACTCCTGAACAGAAGGTGGTAGCGGAGACTGAGCGTTGGATTCATTATGTGAAACGCAAAGGACTGACCCGGAGCGGAGACGAGACACTTCGTGAATCGGTAGCCCGCTGGAGCCAGGCCAAACCTGCTGCAGAAGCTACATTGTATGAGCTTCTCACGAAGTTTGAACAGACTCGCTACAGTCCGGCGTCCGTAACTGCCGACGACTGGAAGGGCGTCTACCAGACTGCCTTGAAGCTGCGAAAAGAACTGAAAGCGGAACGGGCATAGTTGTTGCCCGTCCCGTTTTTCCTTTTTTCCTATGCCATCAGGCACTGTATGCATTTTCAGGAAAGACGGATTTGTGATATAGTGTGTCGTATGAAACTGAGGTGACTTCTTTGTTTAAAATGTTAATGCCCAAGCTGCGTGTAGACACGGTTTTTGACATTAATCTGGAAGAGCTGTACGCTCAAGGCTACCGTGGAATTATAACTGATCTGGATAACACACTCGTTGGAGCCAAAGCCCCTGACGCTACGCCCGAACTGATTGAATGGTTTGCACGTGTGAAAGAGGCCGGTTTCAAGCTGATGATTGTGTCCAATAACAATTTGAATCGTGTATCCCTGTTTGCGACCCCGCTGGATATCCAGTTTGTGCATAGTGCACGCAAACCATCGAATGTACCGTTTCGTAGAGCAATGAAAATGATGGAGTTATCTCCTGAAAACACGATTGTAGTAGGCGATCAGATGCTTACGGACGTCTATGGAGGGAACCGAATGGGGTTATATACCGTTCTGGTACTGCCAATCTCCATTGGTGACGAAGGATTTATGACCCGCTTCAATCGGCGCGTGGAACGGATTGCTCTAACGAGTTTACGCAGGAAAGGCTTATGGCTTGAGGAGGAAAAGAAGAAATGACAGAACCGCATAACGGCAATCTTGCCGTAAGGTGCAGCGGATGCGGCGTGCATCTGCAAACAGAAAATTCGGAATTACCAGGGTTCATCCCCGAGAAGGCACTGGATCGTGAACCGGTTATATGCCAGCGCTGTTTCCGCATCAAAAACTACAATGAGTCATCATCCGTTACGGTGGATCAGGACGAATTCCTGGCGCTGCTTAGCAAAATCGGGGATAAGGATGCGCTTGTCATCCATATCGTTGATTTGTTTGACTTTGATGGCAGTATTATCTCCGGTCTGCAACGTTTTGTAGGCAACAATCCGGTATTGCTTGCTGTGAACAAAACGGACTTGCTTCCAAAAGTAACCAACTGGAACAAGGTCCGCAACTGGGTGCAGAAGCAAGCCAAAGAACAAGGTTTGCGCACAGTGGATGTCGTCTTGTGCAGTGCGAAGCAAAATCAGGGCTTCGACCGACTGCTTGAGCTTGTGGGAACGTATCGCGAAGATCGTGACGTGTACGTGGTTGGCGGTACCAATGTGGGTAAATCCACACTGATTAACCGTCTGATCCGTGATTACAGCGATCTGGAGCAGGAACTGACCACATCCCGTTATCCGGGAACAACGCTGGATATGGTGAACATTCCGTTGGATGATGGGAAGTATATTATAGATACGCCCGGAATCGTATATCCATGGCGTTTCAGCGAGATTGTTTCACGTAAGGATCTCGCTGCCATCATGCCGGAAAAACCGCTTAAACCGGCTGTCTATCAGTTGAATTCCGGTCAGACGCTGTTCTTCGGCGGCATGGCTCGATTTGACTTTTTGGAAGGTGATCGCCAGTCGTTCACGTGTTTTATCAGCACTGCGCTTGATATTCACCGGACGAAGCTGGAGCGTGCAGATGACCTGTACCGCGATCATCTGGGAGAATTGTTATCTCCGCCAACCCGTGAGAATGCAGCTGAGATGGCTGAATGGACCAGACATGAATTCCGCATCAAACGCGGCAGTCAGTCGGATGTTTTCATCTCTGGTCTGGGCTGGATTAAGGTCAATGGTGATATTGGAGCGCTGGTTGCTGTTCATGCTCCAAAAGGCATTCGTGTACAGATCCGTCCATCATTGATCTAACAAATTCTCAGAACCTGTACATCAGATGGATCGGAGGCGGACCTATGTCTGAGCAGAAAAAGTTCAACCCTTCACTTCCCGTGTTGCTTGGTGTCATGGGTGATCCTATTACTCACTCCAAGTCTCCGGCAATGCACAATGCGGCTCTGCTGGCTGCAGGAGTGAATGGAATGTATATGCCACTGCATGTTCATCCGGATCAACTGGAAACGGCAGTTCGGGGAATTGTGGCACTTGGCTATCGTGGAGTCAATGTCACCATCCCGCACAAAGAACAGGTAATGCAATATCTGGATGTGATCGATGAAAGTGCTCAGCTGATTGGTGCGGTGAATACCATCGTCAATGAAGGTGGAACACTGACAGGGTACAATACGGATGGGATAGGCTATGTCCGATCCCTGAAGGAAGAGGCTGTACCTGAGCTTGCGGGCAAACGTATTGCTGTACTGGGAGCAGGTGGAGCAGCAAGAGGTGTCATATACGCCCTTGCACTGGAGAAGCCTGAGCAGATCCACATTCTGAACCGTACAGCGGACAGGGCTATTGCACTTGCTTCGGATTTACGGGGCCATGGTCTGGGAGAAATCTCGTGCAGTGGCATGGAAGACGTTGCAAGGGTACTGGCTACGGCTGATATCGTTATTAATACAACGTCTGCCGGAATGCATCCGCATGTTGATGACGTACCGGTTGACCCTTCATTGATTCGTGAAGGTGCAGCGGTAAGTGATCTGATTTACAATCCGCTGGAAACCCGTCTGCTTCGGGAGTCACGGATGCGTGGATGTACGGTGCACGGTGGTCTGGGTATGTTTGTATACCAGGGCGCAGTGGCCTTTGAACATTGGCTCGGCATTCCGGCTCCAGTGGAGACGATGAGACGAGCGGTACTAAACAGTTTTGAAGTGTAAATGATATTAAGAGTACATGCAGACGACGAGTGCAGAACCAATCTGAAGAAACGGAGTGGTCGCTTAAAAGCTTTCTGCAAGAAAGCTGCTTCGGAAGCATAGGCTATCACCGGATTTTCCCTTTGTGAAAGGGATCAAAAAAATCTGGGGATAACAGCGATCGGAAGATGGTACTGCAATCGGAGTCACCTTGTGTACTCAGTGATCATTTTCACCATTGAAAAATAATAATTGAACGGTCAGGTCCGGACAGTCTTTGAGCTGTCGAAGGGCCTGCTCAACATAAGGAGTATGGAGTATTCATGTTAAACGGTAAACAAAAGCGCTTTTTGCGGTCACAGGCACATCACCTGACCCCTGTATTTCAGATTGGTAAAGGTGGAACGAATGAACACCTGTTCCGTCACATCGAAGATGCGATTGAGAAGCGCGAATTGATGAAAGTGCAAGTGCTCAACAACAATGACGAGGACAGAAAAGAGATGGCCGAAGAAGTTGCCCGTGAAACGGGTAGTGAGCTTGTACAAGTCATCGGTAACACAATCATCCTGTACAAAGAATCGCGGGATAACAAACAAATCGAACTACCTAGATAAGGGAGCGTGACGCGGGTGAAGATCGGTATCATGGGTGGTACGTTTGATCCGATCCACATGGGACACCTCCTGGCAGCTGAAGCGGCAAGGGATTCGCATGCACTGGATGAAATCTGGTTCATGCCTTCCCATGTTCCACCTCACAAACGTGGCGCCGGAGCTTCGGGACAGCAACGTCTCGATATGACGGAAGCGGCTGTGAAGGGTGTGCAGCAATATGAGGTGCTGGGTATCGAGATGGAACTTGGCGGAGTGTCTTATACCATTGATACGATGAAGGAACTGTGGCGTCGCCATCCTGAACATGAATTTTATTTTATTATCGGGGCGGATATGGTGAACTATCTTCCCAAATGGGAGCAGATTGAAGAACTTGCAGAACGCCTAACCTTTATCGGGGTTGGTCGGCCAGGTTTCCAGTTACATCTGGATGATCTACCAGACGAGTTACAGGATCGGGTCCTGCTGGCCGAGATGCCCTTGGTGGATATTTCATCGACAGCCGTACGCAGACGTCTTGCCAAAGGTCATTCGGTACGTTTCATGATTCCTGATGAGGTGCACCAATACATTGTAAGGAGCGGTTTATATGGGACTAAGCCGTGAGAAACTAATTCAAGCCGTATCCGGGCAAATGCCGGAGAAACGCTGGAAACATACACTTGGCGTGATGGAGTCGGCCGTGATGTTGGCTGAAAAATACGGTGCGGATCCTGTAAAAGCGGATCTGGCAGCGATATTGCATGATGTGGCGAAATACTGGCCGGTAGCGGAGATGGAAGCTGTCATCCGCGATAACGGATTAAACCAGGAACTTCTGCAGCATGACAAACAGCTCTGGCATTCCGAAGTCGGTGCTTTTGTAGCCGAGCGTGATTACGGTGTAGAGGATTCCGAAGTTATTAATGCCATCCGGTGGCATACCTCGGGTCGGGTAGGCATGAGCCTGCTGGACAAAGTGGTATGTCTTGCCGATTACATTGAACCGGGACGAGATTTCCCGGGAGTGGATCACATTCGCGAACAGGCTGAACGTAGTCTGGAGGAAGGTTTAATTGCCGGATTCGATTCGACGATCAGCTTGCTGATTTCGCAGCGCCGTGTTATTTATCCTTTGACCATGCTTTCGCGGAATGACTTGATTGCACAATTATAGAGGTTATTCAAAAAGTCCACTTTTGATTACGAAGGATCTTTTTGAACACACAATTATAGATTATGGAGGTTGGTTCATGACAGTATCATCGAAAGAACTTATGAATATGGCGGTTGCTGCCGCTGACGACAAAAAGGCATCCAATATTGTAGCGTTGGATCTAATTAATGTTTCCCTGGTGGCAGATTATTTTGTTATTTGTCACGGGAATTCCGATACACAGGTACAGGCCATTGCCACTGAGATTCGCAAACAGGCTCATGCAGCCGGAGCGACGATCAAAGGTATCGAAGGTATGGATTCCGCACGTTGGGTACTGATGGACATGGGCGACGTTGTTGTTCATATCTTCCACCGCGACGAGCGTGAATACTACAACATTGAGCGTCTATGGTCTGATGCCAAAGTGGTGGAAACTGTATGAGTTTGATTGCTGGAACAGTCGTCTCTTTGCCGGTTTCACGTGAAGTGTCTCCGTTTGGTTTCTTTTTGACGACAGGATCGGAAGATGTACTGCTTCACTACACCGAGTTAACGCGGGATATTAAGATTGGCGAGACGCTTGAAGTATTTGTATTCTTTGATACGGAAGATCGTCTGGCCGTAACGATGAAGAAGCCTTATCTCATGCTTGGCGAAATGGCACGACTGGTTGTGGCTGATGTTCACCCAAGACTGGGTTGTTTCCTGGAAATGGGACT
This sequence comes from Paenibacillus sp. 2KB_22, assembly GCF_052115745.1. Taxonomy (NCBI): domain Bacteria; kingdom Bacillati; phylum Bacillota; class Bacilli; order Caryophanales; family Paenibacillaceae; genus Paenibacillus; species Paenibacillus sp. 2KB_22. The sequence goes on along the minus strand of NZ_JBFRHG010000002.1, from coordinate 1,347,159 downwards.
TGGGCGGCAATTGCTGCTTCCTATTCGTGAACTGCCTGAACTGGAAGAACTGCGTCCTCAAGTGGGGGATGAAGTCTTTGTAATCATGGAACATGATAAGCAAGGACGTCTGCGTGCCAAATTGGCCGGGGAACGTGAACTTTCACCATTGGCTTTCCATGCGCCAACTTCATGGTTAAACGAGTGGGTTGAAGCGACGGTATACAAGCCACTGCAGATGGGTACTTTTGTACTTGTAGAGGGCGGTGTACTTGGCTTTGGGGCGATTGGTATGATTCATTCATCTGAACGTAGTCATATGCTGCGTCTTGGTGAGAAAGTGAAATGTCGAGTGACACTGGTACGTGAAGACGGACGTGTGAATCTGGCCATGACTCAGCTCAAACAAGTTGGACGTAACGAAGATGCAGACAAGCTTCTCGCCTTTATGAAAGAGCGTCCTATGGGCGGCATGCCTTACTCGGATGCAACTCCGCCGGATATCATCAAGCAGCGCTTCGGCATCAGTAAGTCTGCGTTCAAGCGTGCCTTGGGTAAATTGATGAAGGACGGATTGGTGGTTCAAAAGGAAAGCTGGACGTATCTGTCCGAATCTGCTCCTGCGAATCAGAATGAAGATAAGTAATTTTCTTGATTGAATATTTCGTAATATGGAACGCGGAGAAGGCAGGGCTAGGCTGGGTAAATACCGGATGCCCCTGCTTTTTCTTTTGTTAGCTCAGGATTGGAAAATGAAATTGAAAGTGCGGTGCCTGACATGTCTTACCGGAAATTTGCCTATGTCTACGATGAATTAATGGAAGATATGCCTTATCCGGACTGGATAAGGTTTGCAAGAACAGCATGGGAAAAACATGGAATGCCCAAAAGTGTCGCTGAACTTGGCTGTGGAACGGGCTCTATTACAATCCCGCTCGTGAACTCCGGTTTCGAAGTTACGGGCATTGACCTGTCAGCAGATATGCTGTCGGTTGCGCGCAGCAAGATGGAGGCTACGCCTCAGGGTCATCGCTTGTATCGGGAAGGCAGCGTACGTTGGGTGCAGCAGGATATGCGAGACTGGCGAGTTCCGGAACCTGTGGATTCGGTGATATCATTCTGTGATTGTGTCAATTATCTGCTCGAACAAGAAGATGTTGTTCGAACCTTCCAGCGGACCTATGAGATGCTGAAGCCTGATGGAACGTTTTTGTTTGATGTGCATCATCCCAATACGCTTATCCGTTATGATGAGGAGCAGCCTTTTGTGCTGGATGAGCGCTCTGTATCTTATATTTGGACTTGTGATTTGGACCAGGATCGCTGTGAAATTGAACATCATCTCAGTATTTTTTCGCGTGTGGATGATGGCAGCAAGGATATGTACCAGCGGTTTGAAGAAGTTCATGTCCAGCGTGCATACAACCCAGACTGGATGAAGCTGGAGTTATCCAAGGCAGGCTTTAGAGATGTGAAGGTATATGCGGATTTTGAATGGAAAGAGGCCGGAGACAGCGCACAGCGCTTGTTCTACGTTGCTGTGAAGTAAGAATGATAGATCAAAACTGTCCCTTATGTTGCATAAGGGCAGTTTTTTTAATTTTCCATAAAGATTAGTTGACTTGTTCCTGTAATCGGGCAAGGAAATGCTAGGAAAGACTCAATAGCGTGACAAAAAGTATTGCCAGCTGAAGTAAAGGAGGCGATAATAGTCGGATGGAAAGCGTTTTCTATGAAAACCAATAGTCGAGGTGAGGTGTAGAAGTGGAAAGTACATATAAAACAAGACTTACGTCAGAACAACTAAATGCCATAATAGACCAGAATTTCTCTGCAAAAATACAGGACTACAAGGAAATGGTGGATGGCTGGGCCAATCATGCATATCTCATTACATTGAGTGACGCACAGCAAGTGGTACTCAAAATTGCCCCTTCAGCTTCGACAAATCTGATGCGCTGTGAACAGGACCTGATGATTGCCGAGGTTGAGGCACTTCGTCTCATCAGCGAGCTGCAGGATGTTCCCGTACCCAAAGTTCTGGTTTATGATGATTCGTTAACCATGGCTTCAGCCCGGTATTTTATCATGGAGTACATGTCTGGAACACCCTATAATCAGGTCAAGGATCAGTATTCTGCGGAAGAGCAGGAAGCCGTTGAACAACAACTGGGGTGTTACAATCGTCGAATTAATGAAATCAAGGGCGAGAAGTTCGGATATTTCTCGGAGCAAAAACAGCGTTATTCCACTTGGAAAGAAGCATTTATGAATCTGATGGATGACATTCTTGCCGATGGGGAAGAAGCCGGGATTACATTTTCGATGGATTACCCTGAATTGAGACGCTTGATTGAAGAGAAATCGGATGTGTTGGATGATGTAAAAGAACCTGTTCTTGTCAGCTGGGATCTATGGGATGGCAATGTTCTAGTAGACAAAGGTCGCATCACAGCGATTATTGATTTTGAACGTTCACTGTGGGCAGACCCTCTGATGGAGCACTTTTTCAGTCATTTTAACTATACACCCGGTTTTGTGAAAGGTTATGGGCATGCGATTACGACTGAAAGTGAGCTAAAAAGAAGAAGTCTGTATGACTTGTACTTTGATCTGGTGCTGCGCATTGAGTGCGCTTATCGTCAATATGATCATCAGGAACATGTGAATTGGACCATTCATAACCTGGAGGAAGGCATTGAGCGTTTTCGGTTATCCTGAACAGCAACCAGCGTTATGAAGGGTACAAACTGTGAGCTTCAAGATGGCGATTATAACATGTAATATTGACTTTGGGCTTGCTTTTTTATATAATGGTCCCGATATTGTATACATATTTCGATGATAAGGATCAGTAGTAATTCCTGTACATAACAGAGAGCCGGCGGTTGGTGCAAGCCGGTTGACAGTGATTTGCGAACTCGCCTTGGAGAAATGCGGTGATTACACCATTTTTGTCTAACCTGCTTAGTAGAAGCTGGAATTCAGGAATGGAAATCCGCATCGGTTAACCGCCGTTACAGGTCCAAAGGGAGTGGATGACGAAGCACGTTCGTCCGCTAACTAGGGTGGTACCACGGGAATTCAACCTCTCGTCCCTAGCGCTGCAAACGCTACGGGATGCTGAGGTTTTTTTGTTGCAATTAAAGCTAAAGCGAATACCTGAAGGAGGAACAATAGATGAGTGAGAATAACCAGCCGAAACACGGCTATCAGCCACAAGTCATGGAAAAAAGTTGGCAGCAATACTGGGATACAAATAAAACGTTTAAAACGGGTGAGGACCCTGCTAAACCGAAATTTTATGCACTGGATATGTTCCCTTATCCATCCGGTTCAGGTCTGCACGTAGGTCACCCCGAAGGATATACGGCAACGGATATCGTTTCCCGTTACAAACGTATGCGCGGTTACAACGTATTGCATCCGATGGGTTGGGATGCTTTCGGTCTGCCTGCTGAGCAGCATGCATTGGATACTGGTGAACATCCACGGCATATTACATTCCGCAATATTGACAATTTCCGTCGCCAGATCAAGTCGCTTGGTTTCTCCTATGACTGGGATCGTGAGATCAGCACAACGGACCCTGAGTACTATAAATGGACACAATGGATCTTTATCCAGTTGTACAATAAGGGCCTCGCTTATGTGGATGAAGTCGCAGTTAACTGGTGCGAAGCACTTGGAACGGTACTGGCTAATGAAGAGGTTATTGATGGCAAGAGTGAACGTGGTGGACATCCGGTTGTACGTAAACCGATGCGTCAGTGGGTCCTGAGAATTACCGAGTATGCAGAGCGTCTGTTGGAAGACCTGGAAGAGCTGGATTGGTCTGAAAGCATCAAGGATATGCAGCGTAACTGGATCGGTAAATCGACAGGTGCAGAAGTTGTTTTTGCCATTGAAGGTCGTGAGGAAGTTATTAAGGTGTTCACTACCCGTGCGGACACATTGTTCGGTGCAAGCTTTGCAGTACTTGCTCCGGAACATGAATTGGTAGAAGCAATTACAACGGATGACCAACGTGAAGCTATTCAGGCTTATCAGGAACAGGCTTCTCGTAAGAGTGATCTGGAACGTACGGATTTGGCGAAAGACAAAACAGGTGTATTCACTGGCGCTTATGCAATCAATCCCGTTAATGGTGCAAAACTGCCGATCTGGATCGCTGATTACGTTCTTGCAGGTTACGGTACAGGTGCGGTTATGGCTGTTCCGGGTCATGATGCACGTGACTGGGAATTTGCGAAGCAGTTCGGTCTGGATATCATCGAGGTTATTCAGGGTGGCGACGTTACACAAGAGGCATATTCCGGTGATGGCGCGCATGTGAATTCCGATTTCCTGAACGGACTGAACAATGAAGAAGCGGTTGCCAAGATGATTGCTTGGCTGGAAGAGAACGGTAAAGGACAAGGGAAAGTGACCTATCGTCTGCGTGATTGGCTGTTCAGCCGTCAGCGTTACTGGGGTGAGCCAATTCCGATTCTGCATCTGGAAGACGGAACGATGAAGACCGTACCGGAGGATCAGCTTCCACTGCTGCTGCCTGATATCGATCAGATCAAACCTTCGGGTACTGGAGAATCACCACTGGCGAATGTTACGGAGTGGGTGAATACGGTAGATCCGGAAACGGGAATGAAGGCACGTCGTGAGACCAACACCATGCCACAATGGGCGGGTAGCTGCTGGTATTACCTGCGCTTTATCGATCCGCACAATGACAAGGAACTGATCTCCAAGGAGAAACAGCAGCAGTGGCTGCCGGTGGATCTGTACATTGGCGGAGCAGAGCACGCGGTGCTTCACTTGCTGTACGCTCGTTTCTGGCACAAAGTGCTGTATGATCTGGGTGTAGTGGATACAAAAGAGCCGTTCCACAAACTGGTGAACCAAGGTATGATTCTGGGCACGAATAATGAGAAAATGAGTAAATCCCGTGGTAATGTCATTAACCCGGATGAAATCGTGAATGAATTCGGTGCAGATACATTGCGTCTGTACGAGATGTTCATGGGACCATTGGAAGCGACAAAACCGTGGAATGCTAACGGGGTTGAAGGCATGCACCGCTTCCTGTCACGTGTATGGCGTCTATTCATTAACGAAGACACAGGAGCCATCAATGACAAGATTACGGTGGACGGTGGAACGGATGAGTTCAAGCGAACTGCTCACAAAACGATCAAAAAAGTGACGGAAGATCTGGAACACCTGCGCTTCAACACATCCATCAGCCAGCTGATGATTTTCATCAACGATGCATACAAAGCCGATACATTGCCTCGTGAAGCAATGGAGAACTTTGTGCAACTGTTGTCACCACTGGCACCGCATATGGCAGAGGAGCTGTGGAGCCGTTTGGGTCATGAAGGTGGAATCTCTTACGTGGCTTGGCCTGAATATGATGAGTCCATGACAGTGGATGCAGAAGTAGAAATCGTTGTTCAGGTAAACGGTAAAATCGTAACTCGTGCTACGATCGCGAAGGATCTGGATGCACAGGGGATGCAGGACTTTACGATGGAGCTGGCACCTGTTAAGCAGGCGCTGGAAGGCAAGACCATTCGCAAGGTCATTGCCGTTCCAGGCAAACTCGTTAATATTGTTGCCGGTTAATCTCACCGGCTCGGAATAGTTCATCCAGCTTTAATAAATCTTCATCATATTTGTCATGTGTTGTGCGGATCAGGCTGTCGAAAACACCGTCGAGACTAACCTTCAGCAGTGCAAGTGCCTGAGCGGTAATACCGCCAGGTACAGCGACACGAGCTTGAAGCTCTTGCGGCGTGTATCCTCCTTCGGTGAGCAGCTTGCCTGTTCCCAGAAGCATTTCGCCAGCCAGAGCGCAGGCATCTGCCCTTTTGATGCCTGTCAGCTTCACGGCACTTTCGATCCACTGTTCCAAAAAGAACGATATGAATGCAGGTCCGCAGCTGGAGAAGTCGGATGTGATTCGTGTACAGGCTTCGTCCACTTGGTACGGCCTGCCTATATGACTAAGAAGACTTTCCAACACAGCGCGGTCTTCACTGGTCATTCGTTCGCCGTGTATACACAGGGACGCGCCGCTGCCAACCTGGTGTGTGACGCTGGGAATAACCTTGGAGACTTTGCAAGGAAGTGAAGATTCCAGATGGCGCAGCTGCACGGGACTGGTGATCGAGACAATTATATGATTGGGATTCACGACAGGCAGGATGTCGTCAATGACATGTTTGAATTCAAGCGGCTTCACGCACAGGAAGATGATATTACTTCGGATCACCGTTTCCCGATTGCTCTGGGATTCATGCAGACCGGGGTAACGGAGGGATAACTGTCGTACTTTGGACGGGGTTCGATTGCTGGCCGCGATCTGACGGGGCTCGAGTGCACCCGATTGAATCAGGGCATAGATCAGCAGGCTGCCCATGCTGCCGGTTCCGATAAATCCAACCTTCATTGTTTCAGGCCTCCTTTCATGCTTTACGGTACTGGCGCAGTTCATTCCCTCTATTCTATGCGTGTGGACCTGGTTCACATGACATCAAAAATACACAACTTGTTTCATCAAGGAATTTTAACGGTTCGGAAGCACCGCCCGTGTTCGGAATGAATGATTTTGAATTAAGGGAGAGGTGTGGAAGAAATGAGATGGAACAAAGGAATGACCATTGCTGCTGCGGTGGTTGGAAGTATACTCATATTATGGTCGGGCAAAAGTGAACAACCACCTAGTGGCTGGGAACCCTTGCAGCTCGGCACCGAGAAGCCGACGATAGAGCAGGAACTCCCTGCTGTACAGTCGGCTACTTCGGTTCAGGGCAATACAGGAACATCTTCGGGAACGGATGCAAATGGGATGCAGACTGGGAACGATGCAAAGCCAGGAGAGTCTAAAGAGATCTTGAGTGGTGCAGTTGAAGGTGATCCAGTAGCCCAAACTCCAAATCAGACGAACGATATTCCATTGGTTACTGCTGCTTCGACTGAACCGGTAGTGCGAGATACGAAATCCAATCCTCCGGTTACCTCCGAGACGGCATCAAGTAGTAATTCATCTATAGTTCGTGAGGAAGCAAGCGATAATGGCAAGATTGATGTGAATACTGCATCTGTCTCCAAGCTTACAGAGCTTCCTGGAATCGGGGAGAAGAAGGCTCAGGCTATTGTGGACTATCGGAATACACATGGTCCTTTTGCGAAAGTTAGTGATCTGACAAAGGTCAAAGGAATCGGAATGAAGATGCTGGAGAAGATGGCACCGTATGTGCAGATCCGGTAATATGAGAATAAAAAATGTGTTGAGCGGGAGGAAAGCAGCATGAGTACAGTAGAGGTACGCAAGGACTGGGATACGTATTTTATGGACATCGCGTATATGGTTTCCACCCGTTCCCGCTGTTCGCGTCGTCATGTGGGTGCCGTGCTAGTTCAGGGAAAGAAACTGCTGGGAACAGCCTATAATGGCGCACCCACAGGCGTCCCGGACTGTTCTGAAGCAGGTTGCATGATATCGGAAGAATACGAGTTGGTCGTGACCGAGGGGTTAGAAGAAATGGTTAAAAAGCAACGTTGCATTCGCACAATCCATGCGGAGCAAAATTTGCTTTTATTCACAGATCGAATCGACCGCGAAGGCTCGTCTGTGTATGTGACCGATGAACCTTGCTGGACATGTGCCAATATGCTGGCGAATAGTGGTATTACAGAAATCGTGTTTCATCGTTCTTATCCTAAAGATACCGGCAAGGTTACGAATATGATGGAACAGAAGGGCATAACGTTCCGCAGGCTGGAGAATTACCAGCCCCCGCGGGAAACGATGATGACTGTGAGCAATTAATATGAATAGGATTTAATACGCGAGGAAGAACCTCCGGCAAGCCTGAACTGGCTTTCCGGGGGTTTTTCTGCGTTCAACGGGTGACATGAAGGAGGGAGACGGATGAAAGGCAGACCTTTGTTGACTTTTACGATTTGCTGGTTATGCGGTAGCGGGATGGCCTGCGCGTTAACAGGCTGGACGTTAATCTGGGGAATGATTGGAATGCTGGCATGTCTGCCACTTCTACTTCGTTTCATAGATATACGTGGGTGGTCTATTTTATTTTTACTCGCTGCCTTTATTGGAGGTGCTGCACATTGGGATTGGAATGACGCACGCAATCATAGCGGACTGCCCGAGACTACCCATATCGCTACTAAAGAGTTTGACGGTTTGGTAGCCGAAATTCAGGGTGAGCTTGTGTCAGATGTACGTATTGATGGAGATCGGGCTGACTTTAAGATGCAGATGTCTGCAATATTGCCCTTATCGGATTCATCAGCAGATACAGATCTGGCAGCATCATCAGCATTCCAAATAGATGAACAATTGATGGTACAAGTTAGACTATTAGAGGAAGAAGAGCAACAGGTAGCAGCGGACTGGAAGAGGGGCGATGCAATCACGCTTAATGGTTCATTTGCCCTTCCTGGCGAAGCAAGGAACTTTGGCGGGTTTGATTATCGCAGTTATTTGCGAACCCTGCATATCCACTGGTTGTTCAAAGTGAAGGGAGCCGGCTCGGTTACAGCTACGCCTCCAGAGGGGGTTGGACAATTTAACGTACTACGGTGGACGGATTGGACGAGGCATACGTTGGGTTCGGCGGTCGAGCAGTTATTTCCTGAGCCCCATGCAGGGTATATGAAGGGCCTGATTATCGGGATGGCTAATGATATTGATCCAGGTACCTATGGTCAGTTTTCACAACTGGGTCTAACGCATATCCTGGCGATCTCCGGAACTCATGTCGCTGTATATGTAGCCTCTCTTCTCCTTATTTTATCCTGGTTAAAGCTTACCAGAGAGACGGCACTCACGATTGTTCTGACCCTGGTGCCAGCTTATGTACTGTTGTAGGTCACCACACGAAATGATAATAGCTCCATAGGAAATGATAAAAAAAACAGCGCAAAGCCTTATAAATCAAGGGCGATTCCCACATGAAATGATAAAACGTATATTTAAGAACTAATGTTCCTGTTTTTGAAAAACCATTATCACCATTCATTTTGATAAACGCCGAATTATGGCGTTTTTGCTTCTTATCATTACCATGGAAATGATAATGGTCAAAGAGTCACTGAAATTCTCACATTTAATGATAAAATATCCATAGTAAATGATAATGAACACTCGAAAAAAGCTTGATACCTCAAGCTTTTTCTTTAATTAATGATAAACAGCGATCTGAATTCTCTTATTTGTTGATAAGCAGGAATATCTGATAAATGAACCTTATGTAGATTTAAGAAGTCGTCGGTAAGGAAAATGTTGATAATTCTTACAGAACCTATTGACAATAGCGGAACAAACAGCTTACGTTCTTCGTAACAAAGAATATGGAGGAAAGTACATGACGTCTAACAAAGTAATCAACCAGCATACCGTATCCCAAAGCTATCTTCGTTTTTTTGCTAATAAGCAAGAACAGACTTATGTTTTTGATAAGTTGCAGAGTAAAGCCTTCCCTACTCATATTCGTAACGTTGCAAGTGGAAGGTATTTCTACGATTTTCCCGAAGGGATTTCACCAGATGAAGAAGTGAAACTTCCGGATCAATTTATAGAGAAGCTTTTCTCCGAAATCGAAGGGGAGTACCCAAAGAAGATAAGAAAAATAATCTCATCGTACTACATGTCGCATCCCGAAAAAGTATACACACTTCCCGTCTTTAGCGGGGATGATAAATTGGAGATGGCAGAACTAATGGCTCTCCAAATCCTTCGAACGAAAGAATATAGAGCTGGCATTATAGAACTATATGAAAAATTTAATAAGTCTCTGCTGGATGAATTTATACAGGAAGAAGATCCCGATTTCGATCATAATAGTTATGAATTGAAATTCAATGACGAGTTTTCATCAGTACTACATGCAACGCAACTGTTGAATCCAGAGTTCATAGATAACATGGCTCAGATATTGGAGAAACATATTTGGTTAGTTTTGGTGAATAAAACTGAGTTGCCTTTCTATACTTCTGATACTCCGGTTGTAAAGCGAGCTAACATTGAGAATGAATTCATTAGCTACGGGGGATATGCTTCAGAGGGAATTGAGATTCATTATCCACTGAATAGTAAATTCACATTATCTTTGGTAGAGAGAAGTCATTTTAAAGACTTAGAATCAAAGGAGAATTGCTTTATTCCTTTAGACGACGTTGAAACGATAAAATATCAAAATAGTCTGCAAATATCGCAAGCTTATCGCCAGGTATTTTGCGCTGAAAACAAATTTGATATGGCGTTTGATTTCTGTAGAGAGTATCCAGATATCTGCAATGATAAAAATCAACAACGTGTAGATGTACATGCTTTTGGACGAAAGTATTGAGATGAATGCGAATGATCTTAGAATGTGGTTTGTTTTCCTTGAAAAAGAGAGACGGCTGTGTACCTGTATCTGAAGATATAGTCGCAGACTGCCACTTTTTTTGAAGTGATATAGTTGTAGTATCAAATTATCAAGATTAGGGAGACAAAGAGTGTGATATTATCTATAAATCGAATGGAGAAAATCCCTGAATTTGGGTTTATAAAGATTTCCCAATATCGTGGATACGATGTGATTATATGTGATGAGATTGAACATGAAGCCATGTTATTAACATTTAATGATGGAAAGCCTCCGAGGATTGTAGTAGGAAAGTCATTCTTTACATATCCTGATGAATCTCAGGAATTTATGTTACTCCATGAGATGGGACACGATGTTTATAAGCACAGTAGCACGTCGGCAGACGGACTTGGTTATTCGTCAGAAGAATTGATAGCAATATACGAATATGAACGTCGTCTTGGTAAAAAATTGCCTGATGAGTTTGAAGCGGATCAATATGCAATAAGCATAATTGGAAAAGAAGCAGCGCTACTTACATTCAATTTGTTTGCAGATAAATATAAGCAAAAATCATTTGATGCTAAAGATACTGATGCTATTGAAGCTTTACAAATTACATTGGATGAAATAAGCAAGAGATCTGAGGGTGTAAGTAAATAGAATAAGAAGGAATGAGAAATTTGTGAGCTGTTCGGTTTATCTAAGCAGCAGCGCTTTTCATCGCCATACTTTTGCCCTGTTCATGAGCTAGTAAATACGTTAAAGTTGCTTTAACAATATGAGGCTGAAGGGATGATATGATGAATAAATATAGAGTTGTACTTACCACTATTTCAAGCATTAATATTGCACATGACGGAAAAGTAGTTAACAATTTGTCTTTTCCCTCAGAACATAGTCACGTAAAACTGCGTAGAATCCAGACAGAGGAAGATATAAAAATCACTGGGGAGAAGTTTGGTTGGTTGATAGAGATTGATATCGAAGAAGTTGATATTGATCATGCTATTAGTCAGGCGTATCAGATGTCTGAGCTTTTCATTACCATGATGTGCCTTACGTCGGGAGTGGAAGCTTCTCCATCTAAGATCATTCTGTCCTATGATATAACAGAGGGAAAAATGGAACGGGAATTTGTGCAATATTTTTATGATCTCCCAATAACACGACCGCAGACTGTTGATATTCAAATATTTGCTAATACTCTGGAGAATGTTGTAGGTATAGACAGTGATAAGAAAGATCGATTAGCACGTTCAATTGGATGGCTAAGAAAAGGTATTAACGAAAAAGATTCGCTAGATCAGTTTCTCAATCTATGGCAGGGTCTTGAAACTTTAAACCCGCTTTTAGCTAAACACTTTAATTGCGAAAGCAGTGGCAAAGAGGTTGTTGAACAAAAATGTGTAAAATCAGGGGACACATTTTATGTGGAAAGAACCACGAAGCAGGGTCTTGAACGTTTGGTTGAAGAGACGGGTGTAACCAGAACAGAGTGGAAAAAACTCACCAATACTCGTAACGGGATTTCACATGGTTACCAAAAGATGAACACTCTTTTAGCTGAAACGTTGCAGTACTCTCCCGAAATTGCAGTATTACTTTACAAAGGTATATGTCTTATTGTTGATCTGCCAGTAGATAATGCGGTTGTAAAGCATTTAAATAATGTAGCACCTGTAAAGGTCGGGGAAAACAGTTCTAGTCGGCATATATTGGTGGAAGAGGACGTGAGTAAACTGGCTAAGCAACCAGCGCTATACCCTTACTTCATATCAGAGATTAAAACAAAGTCTCTTCCTGATCAGAATGGGTTTGAGGTAGAACACAAATTAATACCAGTTATGGGATGCAAAAAATATGGTTCACACGAGATAGGTGTCGCCGGACGCGAATTGAAAATAGAATTGGTATCAGTAGAATAATAATGCATTGATATGCTAAAAAAAGAAGTACCCGATTATTTTAATCGGCTACTTCTTTTTAGGCTTTAACCGGTGAAGTAATTAATTATATCGGCGAGTACAAAAATCTTAAATTTAGGAATTATTTCCCACAAAACAATTGTTTTCTTGATATAATCGAAATGGAATCGAGGTGATGGGTATGGAAGCGACACAAGAAGTTAAAATCCTAGATTGTGCTATAAATCAAATTTATTATGACAAAGAAAAGGGACAAACTTTCGTTTTGCTCCATGCCGAAATTATACTACATTCCAATCGGAGGTTGAGGAAAGTAAAACTTGTTAAGACTGATTCCGAATTCGAAATTTGCTCAATTATTAATTTCGGCACAAAACGAAACGTACTGCCCCAAATGAAAGATAAGTGGGTAAACGAGGTTCTTAAACAGCTTCTTAATTATCCACGAATTCGAATCAAATTGATTTTCATCTAAATTTAAATAAGTGAGGTTTATTTGATGGCGAAAACTGAATACACAAAAGTCAATCTTCCAGATAACTTAAAAACAATGTCCAATCTTAGCGAAGAAGGGCTTGAAATTCCAATAAACTTGGCGCCTTCAGGTTTTTTGAAAGTTACATTTCTTGGTAAGGAGTGGTTAGAACCCGTTTATGAGGTTGAATCATGCATCGTCAAAAGCATTGAAACACTAACTCTCAACAATGTTGGTGAAGCATTAATGAGATTAGTAAGTATGCTCGATGACAAGACTTTAGATCAAAATGCCCGACAAGAACTGACTGATTTAAAAGCTAAAGTATTTGAGAAGCTTTTCGCCAACGGGCAGACAGAAGTGTTAGGACTCAAAAAGAGTGGCACTTCTACTTCAAATACACTTAGCTTTAAAGTTGGGTATTTTGCTTTCGAACGCCCCGCAACTGATTTAGAAGTGAAGGAGTACAGTAACACTCTCGCTAGAATTGTTACCCCTGTTCGTGGACACGAGCACCTATTATATACGCTGGAACAAGCTCACAAGTTATTACAACGTTACCTAATGGATTAACAAAAAGTTCGCCTATGATCGGCGAGCTTTTTGTTTTTCTAATGCTGATACTCCTTATCTGTTGGATATTAATTCGATTGAGACACCCGTTTTATCTGTAATAATACTCGTGTATCTGAGCTCTTAATACAGGTCAGACATTGTTTGAGTTTTTATTGAACCACATCAATCTTATCTAAAAAAGTTAATCCCCTATTATTTTCATAAAAGGTAATAAGGATAGACACAACTAATTCTGCTAAAATAGTGATTGAAAGATTTTCCAACACTTAAAAAACAAAGGTGAGGTTATTATGTCTTTTTAACGATCCATAAAAGCAAAGGACTTGCTTTTAATAATGTCTTTGTAATCGGTGTACATGACGGGGCATTACCTTCTAATCGTGCAGTAGCATTGAGCAGCGTAGATATGAATGAATGCAAGGAAAAGGCAGAACCGCCGACCACACATGAGGAAGAACGAAGATTAATGTATGTGGCTGCAACCAGGGCGAAGAATAATCTCTATGTTACGTTCCCAAAAACGATTCAAGACAAACCAAGTAAGAGGTCTATTTTTATTAAAGAGTTAAACAAGCCGTTAAAGAACGGCTAAATTTCCATCAATCATGGATATGGGTCCTGCAGTTTTCACTCGTCAGACAGTGAGGGGAATATTGAGTATGAATAAGAAAATTAAAGTATCACATGCAGTAATTGTGCTAATTTTAGCCATTGCCGTCGGATACGGCATTGCTGCAAATAAAGAAGAGACATCTTCCCATGTATCCAGCACATCCGCAGTAACGCCTTTCAAATTTACCGCCAGTGCCATGAAGAAATCATTGATTGATGGCGGCTATGAAGTTCGTAATGAGCGTTTAGAAACGCTTGATGCGTACGTTGGGATCTATAAGCAAGACAAGCTTGAAGTTCGATTCGATATCTACCATACTCGCGATAATGATCAGATTGATTGGGTAGAAGTTCTTGTGGATGCATCAGGGTATATTGATCTAAACAATCTTGACGCACCGATGAACCCAAAAGTAGTTGAAGCAACGACAAAAGCAGCTGCGGAAGTTTAATAAGTTCCCTTTCTTTAGTAAGGATTCAGAAGAGTTTAAAACTTTGACTGCGTGGGTGGATTCGAATGTTTCAAAAGCAACAAAGCAAGGCAAAATCGTTGAAACGAAGATAGGGGACTTATACTTCACGATGTATGGACAACCGTATATGCGATTTTTAGAAATTACAACAGAACTGAAAGAATAAAATAGGATGAGAACTTGGAACTTAAGTTAAAAATAATCCAGATTTAGGAGGGTAATTGTGTTGCTTATCATAAATTCAAGCAATTCAGATGGTGAGCCATTTAATAAGCTCTTAGAAAAGGTTATGGCTACTTATAAACTCTCAACGCAAACTTTGAGTAAAATGTCTAATTGTAGTGAAGATATGATTTTAGGTTTATTAAATGACACTTTAGATATAACGAAATATTCCCAAAGTGTGATCTCAGAATTTCAGCAATTCATAGTATTGTTATCTGTAGGTTTCGAAAGCATAGGATCTAATGAAAGAGTCAGGGGAGTAGTAGACCATTTAATTCAAAATATGAATTTTTCTGCGGATACCCTGGCTCTATTTTCAAAATTAGAAACACAAGATGTTCACCATTTTCTCGAGAATCCAGAGTCTCTTTCATTTGAGAAACGTTATAATTTAGCGACCACTACTTTGTTTCTTCACTATGTATGTAAGCCCTAAATACAAATAAGTGATAGTGGAATCTTGTTCCACTATCACTTATTTTAGTTTATACAGGTTTGATGTGCGTTTTTTTCATCAATTATACTCACAACCGTCTAGTAGGTGGCAAGGACTCTTGTTGGTCAAACTGGGATAGTCGAAACGTCAGCTTCTGGAGAAGAAAATCTGTCAATTACAATTAGCAAGCGTTGGTCAATGTTGCACTTGTTTTATTTGATCCTGGCACAGTTACGAAAAGTGGGTACTAATCAAATGGGGTTAAGGATTGTCCGATCTTAACCATGTACTCTATTGCTTTATCTTTACCGATAACACTGACTGAATTAACATTATTGATTGATTTAACATTCTTCTTTTCAATAAGAATCATGTAATTTCTACCTCCTTTATCAAAATTCAATGAATAAAGGAAGTTGTTTTCCTTATACTCAGCCCTTGTTTTATCATTTATGATTATCGTCCTACGCTTGCTTAAATCTGACCGGTCTATTTTTGGATTAACATGAATTCGAACTTTCAGATCTTCTCCTACGTATACCGTTGTTAGAACATCACCACCAAGAATGCGTATGCTTTCCAAATATGATTCACTGGGTAACCATTTTGGTATTAATACAGAATTTGTAGATGTTAGATTTTGATATTCTTTAACTGCTTCATTTAGTGAATCAAAATACGTTATCGGATAGTAGCCATCCTTATCAACTTTAGGTAATACAGCTTCAGAGTATGCGCTAATGTAAGGGATTATCCCTGTGATCCCAAGCCCAATAAGTACTAATAGGCACTTCATCATTATTATTTTCATAAATAGCCTCCTTGAAACTACTCAAACCTTATTTAACTTAGTTATCTACTTTTCTTGACTCTTTATTCAGGGCGCTAAAAAAGGATTAAGTATCTGAAACCCGTTCCGGAGGTAATGCCACCGGCTCACGTCTCCACAAGTATCACCGGTAAGAAGTCAATTAAGCATATGGAATAAATTCCACATTCCCTGCTTATTTCAAGGTACCGATGCTCTCACAATCAAGGCAGAGGATTTGATTCACACACTTAGTAATGAGTATCCAATGGTAGGAGACGCTGATCCATGAACTGGATTTTCTTTTGCAATTCCCGAACTTGAATTGAGCTTCTGGCGGGAAGGCATAATGAATGATGACATCATAAATGATCCAGTTTTTCTGGAAATGAGCGAGGAAAATCAGGAGCTGGAGAAGCGGTATTTCTATTTTACGACCGTCTCGATTGGAGCACCGGGATATTTTGATTTCATGAGTTTAATGCTAGGTTATAATTTAAGCAATCAGAAGAAAAAGGAGATAGAGAAACGAGCCATGATAAAAAAAATATTACAATTAACTATACTATCAACATTAGTGTTAACCCTTGTTACTTGTTCTGTTAAAAAAGAGGGTGAACAACTATCAAGCGAACAAGGTCAAACATATGAAAATGTAGCCGCTACGGATTATACGAGGCTTTTCAAAGGTAGAGGACAGACTGTTGTCTTTGCTAATGGAACCTCTCTGCACTATGAAATTGCAGAAAACCATACAGACGCCATGGGTAGCGAAAACGATGGCGATTGGGTAGTCAAAGAGTCCTCAGAACAGCTCATTGTAAGTGTCAACAGCGAAGAAATCAATATTACGGATGATCTGAAGGGAAAAGGGTATTTTTACTATGGCTATCGGGATGCCGATAACATTCTGCATCGACTATATATCGTTAGAAATGCAGGCGGTACCAAAGATTATGCAGAACGCTGGTATTCTCAAGCTGAGCTGCTACCTGAGCTTGGTATGAGTGGGGGTTCAAGAGGACTCAGCGGACCTTTAGGAACGGCAATCATGTCTGCCGAAGTTGAAGTGGAACATGATAATGCTGATCTTGATTTTGCGCTACAAAAGCATTTAAAGCAGTATTGGAATGAATATGGGCAAGACTCATTGTAATCCATAAGTACTTCAAAGGAATCTCTATTAAGCTAACGGGCAGGTTAGTTTCGGTATGTGGTATTATTTGTTTGATGGAGTAAACTAAAGGGTGAGACAAACATGAGTCAGCGTTTGCCAACAAAGGTAAGCATAACGATCAAAGGCTTAAAAGGGGAGTGAACTATATTGAATATACAGCATCCCTATTTACGACAAATTCAGCTTAAAAGGCAACAAGTACCTACCTATACTCGTTATCCCTTTGATTTGGCGGTCATTCGAAACCTAAATACTCTTGATTTTCACTCTAAGGTAACCTATATTGTAGGTGAAAATGGAATGGGCAAATCAACACTGATGGAGTCCATTGCTGTCGCATGGGGATTTAACCCGGAGGGCGGGACGGTCAACTTTTCTTTCTCAACCCAGGCTACTCACTCGAGTTTATATGAATATATACAATTGATCAGAGGTTCGCGACGCCCGAAGGATGGCTTCTTTTTCCGGGCAGAGAGTTATTATAATTTAGCCACGACGATCGATGAATTGGACAGCCAACCTTCATTCGGTCGCCTTATTCCCCCTATCAAAGATTCGTACGGCGGCAAGTCTTTGCATGAGCAATCGCACGGAGAGTCGTTCTTTTCCACTTTCATTCATCGGTTCGGGGAGAATGGATTATATATTCTGGATGAACCTGAGGCAGCATTGTCTCCCCTTCGCCAAATGGCGATGCTGACACGAATCCATGAACTTGTTTTGCAAAACTCCCAATTTATAATTGCGACCCATTCCCCGATCCTTATGGCATATCCAGATTCGATTATTTACAATCTAACGCCAGATGGTATCGAGGTACAAGTAATGGAAGAAACCGATCATTTTATAATTATGAAAGAGTTTGTGAATAACAAGGATAGAATGCTCAAAGAGTTGTTCGAAGAAGCTGAAGATTAAACTAACGGGCAGGATAGCATAATAAATTCTCTTCATTTAGTGAAAACTACCCTTAAAAATGCTGAAAATGAGGGGTATAGAAATGAAAAGATTTATTGGATCGTTGCTAACAGTCATCATTTTCTTGATGGCAATCGAGCCTGTTTGTGCAAAGCCAAACGATGAACCATTGAAACGGTTAGTACTTACTTTGTTAACTCCAAAAATACAGGAACAGATTAACCATTACTACAAAAATAAATTAACTGTATTACCTACGTTTACGCCTTTTTTGGATGGAACTGATGTAGATGTTAAATATCATTCTTCACATATTGATGTTAAGGTTAAAACAATCCCTTACGTAGGACCTCATTTGGATGTCGGACTCGACTCGATGAGGTTTAGTATAAATAACTCCGGATCAGTAGTGGTTCTTGACTATCAGCACATTAAGGATTATGACTTGCCTCCTAATTGGCAAGAAATTATTAAAACTCGTTAAACTAAAGTGAAAGGTTAGCTCAATAAAACAAAAAAAGCAACTTGTTTTGGAAAAGGAAAGGGATAGATCACATTAGAGAACAACACGACGATACTTCTGCTACAATAATTAATTTTTTTGAAAATAATTTTTCAATATGTTGATGTGCAAGAACGATAATTGAAGTGTTCATTGGAGGATGGAGCGAATGAAACGTGTTAAAATTACCCTGTTTGGAGTTCTTGTCATTATCTTTGTTTTATTATTGGGGATTACGTTCATAGGTTTTCCGGTCCCCATAGTTATTGAACATTCAAATATCCCAGTAGAGAACGAAATAAAGTATTATGAGGAAGGAAACTCGAAGGCTCAAATAATCTGGTGGGGAGAATAGCCGATATATCAAGGACACTAGATACTGCTGCTGTTTCAATTTATGTGGTAAGATATTTTTAGGGTTTTAATAGGGAATATACATAATGAAAGAAGTACATTTAAAAAAGTGGCTGGTTCTACTTCTAGCATTGCTTATTGTTCCAAAGAAGAGAAATCATCGGAACCTAAAAATGAAGAGGAGGGGTAATGTAACTATCGAATTTTCAATTAGAGTGGATCTCATATAAATGATAAGAATATGGCGAATTAAAATTTTATATGCCGATAAGCAACAGATAAATCTCAGAGTAACTTACTCTGAGATTTTTTGTATTTATCCAGTAGCTAACGGTCAAATATTGATTATTTCAATGGCTCGATTCTCAAGGTGTGATTCATTCTTTTCAGTGGTTATACGAAATTCCGTTATCATGTTGATGGAAATAATAACAGTCATAAAATAAAAAAAATTTATATGTGTGATGAAAAACTTCCTGAAATTATATTACATATGCTGTGATATGAATTGTTAATTTTAATGAAGTGCATATAATCTATTTGTATATAACCATTATTAATGAGTTGAGAAATATTAATGATAATTTGCTACTTAACAAAAAAAATTACAATAAATTCTTTACATAAATAGTTACGTATGTTACTTTATACATAGATAATGACTTGTATTAATATGGATCTGAAAAGATTAATTAACTCAGATAGGAGGTTAATGGGATAACGTTATCTAGAATATAATCTACATAATTCCAGGAGGTTCAATTTACTATGAAAAGAAACGTAAAAAAACTATCAACTATGTTATTAACTTCAGCTTTGATGCTATCATTTGCTATTCCTGCAAATGCAGCGACAGAAACTGAACCTTTAAGTGTGGTACGTGAAAGCTCAGTTAGCTCAATAGTGTTAACCCCATCTCATGATATTCAAAACAAAGAAGATTGGAACCCAACAACTGAACTTTCAACTAATAATAGCGAAAATGTATATTCAACTATGGCGCTTCTTCCTGATCAAGTAAGAAATCTTAGCAATTACAACACTGATGGAAAAAAAGCTAGTGCTCAATTAGCAACAACAGTTACTGCACCTTATTTTGAAACTAAAGCTACTTTTGTCGGAAACTCTCAAGTTAGATTTTTAGGAACATCACCCTTATATGCTGATGAACTCTCAATCGGAGAGACTTACCAAGTCAAGGGTCTTTCAATATCAGCTGGGTTCCCCAGTGGTGTTGGTTTTAGTGGAGCCAATGAGACAGTGACTTACAGCAAAAGTTATAAACATGAGTGGGCTATTAACCACAGCTTTAATGGAATCACTTTTACAGGTGCTGTAATTTACAGCGTTAATCAATCTGTTAATGCTACAGCTTCAGTTGGAACTAACATTTACACAGCTGTCGCATACGACTCTTCAACAATATAATTAACAGGGGATAACATTATAAAATGTTATCCCCTAACTTTAACTTCAAAGAAGTTCAGTCTAAGGAGTTGCGATAATTGAGAAGCAAAGTAACTTGTTTGATAATTTGTATGATTTTTGTACTTGTTGCATGTAGCACACAAAATAATGATAAAGAAGTAGATAAAAGTATATTATCATTTATAGATGGTTATAAATCTTATGTCGAAGAAGATACTCTAAAACTATATTCCTTATCCAAAAATGATAAGATTGATCCTAGTACAACTTATTGGTTTCAGGAAATTAGTGCTTTAGTAAACAATCAGATTCCAAGAATTCAAGATCTTAATTGGTTAAAGCAATATCGAAATCCGCATGGTTATGACTTTTCTGGAAATAAAACATTAAATTTAAATGATACTTTGTTGGCTACTAATTTTTATTCTGTAGTAGATGAATCAATTCCAGAAAAGGAAAAAATAATTGATAGTGTCCTGTCCATTAAAGATAAAAATGGCAGGTTTAATGATGAGGTTTATAGTGATTATATATACGCAACAAATATTGCATTAAGTATTCTAACAAATTTAGACTATAATCTGGATGAATTAACAAGCACAAAAAATCAGTTGATCAAAGACTTTGAAAACATTAGAGACGAAGATAAGAATCTATCGAGTAATGATAAAGATTATCTAAGAACTTTAATTCTTATTCAAAATCTTCAATATTTTAAATATTTTGATGAAAATTCTGAGGTTGATAAGTCAGCATATATAAGGAAACTAGTAGATGGTTTCGATTTGACTCTAGATCTAAATCTCACAAATCTTAATCAACTTTATAATTTGGTGTCTATAGATAACAAATTAAAGTTGAATCTTGATTTCACCGAAATAAAATCAATGGTTAATCAAAGTAAACCAAAGGATGGAATATTTTATTTTAATAATGCGATTTCAGCTCAAGGGACATATGAATATACGTATATTGACAACAAGCTGATGCTTAACAATCAAAATGCTAGTAAGGATTTATTAAGTGTATTAAATGATTATAAACTTGACTATGGATGGAAAAAGCCGGTTAATAATTCACCTAGTTATGAAGCAACATACTATGCTTTAGATACGATAAGAATCACGACAGATGACAAGACTACGAAACCTGATGTAAATAATGTGGATCTTATAGAAATAAACTCGCTTAAAGAATATTATTATTACTTGGAAAATTTGAGAATTTTAAATATAGATAACAAAGCTCCTCAGAATTTTACTATGGAGCAAATAAGTAACGAAGCCTATTGGTTTGTCGAAATTTCGAAGATATCAAACGTCGAAAATAATGATTTCATTAAAGATGAACTGAAAAAAATATACAAAAAGGAAATCTTTAATGAAGTAATTTCTAATGATAAAATTGATTTAGTTTCTTTATATAGAATATGTGAAGTATATGATTTCTTATACGGTAAATGGTATGAAAGTCATTCGGAAAAATTAATTAATTTATTAAATAATTACCTTAAGAAAGACGGCGGGTATAGTATTCAAAAGGGAACAGATGAATTTGATGTAATTGGTTGTTACTATATGACTAAATTTAATGAAAAATTAAACTTGAAGGGTTACAATAAAGAGAAAGTAAAAGATTTAGTTATGTCCGTTCGAAATACTGAGGGAGGGTTTAGTTATACAAACGGATTGGATCCGGAATTGCAGTCTACATGGATGAGTTTGACTTTATTGAATGGAGCGATGGAATGAACAATCTCATTTTAATATTATTAATTTTCATTGTATTACTTGTAGTGCTTATCATTAAATCTAAAAGTTTAAAGGTAATATCACCTATATGTCTTGTAGTATTGTTACTGTTTATAATTTTAGAATTTCCCACCTACTTAAATCTACTAATGTTATTTGTTTACATGATTACACTCATTCTCAACAAAAAAAATAGATGATTTGGGAGTATCATAGAGAAATTTCCCGACGGACCAATCACTTCTAAGGAAAGTGGCGCATCAAAATAAGCCTTCACAAAACAAAAGACTATATGTCTAAATAATTTTTCACTGAAAGTCGCTAATTTAGCGACTTTTTTGTTTTAATTTTGGTTAAGTTACTCTGAAGTTGATTGCGATCTAATGTTCTGTATAAGGGGACTATCTTGGTTTAGGTTTGAAGAAACCGAAGAAGAATGCCAATACAATCAACGACAATAGTAAACGATACTTAACTTCTTCTTACAGTCACTCATCATTTGCATAGATACCGTACAGAAACCTCCGTATATCAAGCGTCGAGGAGATGAAATTAATTCATCGAAGTAAGGAATTCATTTTCAATCCATGGCTCGATCTCCCCTGAATTCTTAAATACCTTCTTGGGCATATCATTCACGAGTAGGTAAAATTCATAATCCAAATCATTAATTTTTATATCAATGATTTTTTCACCAATCGAAAGTCTTATCTGGAATCGGTGTAATCTTTGATAATCAAATCCATGTCTTCTTGCCCAAGTATTTAAGTGCAAGAAATACGATTCTGCTACTTCCATTGACTCAGACCCGAGTTCGGCTAGGTTAGCGCAGAAAGCTTCATAGATAGAAGGATCTCCTTGGTTTTTCCACCAAGAAAAATTAAGGCGCACTAGCTCATTAACCATTTTGCCTATATCTTTTTTCTTTTTATCAATCGGACCTAAATTAAAATCCATGTAACTTTCTCCTTCCATATGGGCATTTTATTTTTTGGAAACTATCAAAATCAAACTTCCGTTTTTATCCTGATAATTTTAGTATGTGCTATTTGTGTGGAATATATTTCAATTTCACTATAATAGTTTAAACATGTTTAATTCATTTGCAGAAAAGTGGATAGTATACGTGGAACTTCTATATAAAGCTTCGCATTTTGAAAAAGCCATTCAAAGAATATGGCATATTATCGTCTATCAGCAAGATGAGGTTCTGGATGAAGGGGCAATCATTGAACGTCAGACATTGAAAACGGTTGTTATTGGTGGGAATCACTACATCAAAGAAAGTTGTCAGTTTATTGTTAGAAGTTAGCTAAAATGTACCTAATGGATAATTCTACGATAACGATATAACATTGTTGAGAACAAAAAAGAGCCGCAACCGCGGCTCAATTCAATTAGAAATTAAGATGTATTAATGGTTTAATATGCTCAGAAGCTTTACTAAACTGATCCGAAAATTCTTTCGAATTCTCGTATTCGTTTGGCAAGTCAGTCAAGAATAATTTGACCTGTTTGACCACTTTCATGAGAACTTCAGAATCTGCACGACTACCTTTTAATTGATCTCTTACAAGATAACCGTATTCACCCCTGAAAATTAAAAAGTCATTGATAAGAACATCTAATTCGGGAAAAGTTTTAGTATTTTCTTTCAAGAGAGTTAATTGGTCATTCACTAAAATAATGGATGTATACACTTCAAACATTTGCTCAACTTCAATCTTAGTCTCTATCTCACTGGTTTGAGAAAGTGTATCATCCAATTTCTGTACTCTCGCAACAAAACCAGTATAATACTGCGAATTAACCTCAACTTCTTTCTTACTAATTGAGTTTTCAATTAAAATAAAAGTTGAAACAATAATCAAGAGAACGACAACAACTATCATGATTTTAGAGTATTTTTTCTTCATCATTAATTCAACGTGTGGTTCACGTACGCATAGTTTGACCACAATTTAATAGGAATTATGGTGTTGGTTGTATATAATCCATACTGTACGCGAGCTTGAGGTGCAACGTTAATTTGATTACCATTTGCCACAGTGAAGTGGAATTCTGCTGCTGCCCCAGAATTCTTTTTGGAGCCTATAACCTGGTTAGCATCTTTCCAACTAATATTGTTAGACAAACTAGCATTAGTTGGATTTAAAAACGTTAAGGTGCCGTTTTTGGGGTTTTGAAAATTTTGTTCTGTACCCGAAGTAAAACCATTGGCATAGTTCTCCGCTAATTTACCCACTAAACTTACTCCTGGAATTCGATAATCAATCAAGTCAAAAATAAATGAATCCACCGAATGTTTACTGATTTTATGACCAGGATTCGTTTGGAGCAAATAAAAGTCTCTATCGCTACTTGTTGTCGTTGTTTTCATCTTGGTTTCAATGGCAACCACTGTTGGTGCATAGTAAGGGCTGTATTGAGCGTTAAGAGTATCAAGTCTTGCCCACGCTTGTATCGATGTATACCCTAGACTGCCTTGACTAGCCATTCTGGAGGAAGTAGCCATAACAACCGTACTCCAACCATTAATGGCTTGATTTCCACTGTCGTAGTAACTGCTGTACGCATTCCCTTTATGGTAGTACTCCCCCATATCTTGAGCGTGTGCAGGTGCGGAGGAGATGGCAGTGAAAATGATCAATGCTATAACAATTGCAATAGTGGATTTGTTCTTATTTTTCATTAGAGAGCATCCTCCTCAAAGTTGGCTTGCCCTCTGATGATGTCACGAATTTCTTGCGTTGCAAAGCTATCATCACCAAACATTAGCACAACGGGTCCATCTTCAATGGTACCCATTGTTACGCTGTAAATTCCTTCCCCGGTTTCGACAATACTTGTGAAACTAACAGTGGATGGAATGAGAGTACCATCATCTTGTTTGATTTCAGTTTCGAAACTTCCAGTTAACAGATGCGTGCCATTTTTCAATTCAAAATGAGAGACCAAAGAACTTATAATGGATAAGTTATGTTTCTGACCATCCATATTAAGGTCAATACTACCACCGCTTCCAACAAGGTAGTCTCCATCGCTTGTAAGCTCTTGATTTACCGTAATAGAATCTTTATTGAAAGCTGCCCGCAATTTTTTACTGAAGCTGGTTGCTTCGCTTTGCGCTGACTTTACATCAATGCCTAATTTATTGCCGGTTTCAATATTTTCTTTCTTGTCAAAACCAGGTGGGACTTTTTTGGCATTAAAGTCTTCTTTCGTATTAAATGTAATCGGAGTTGAAGTATCAAATGTAACTGGTTTAGAAGCAGCACCCACCTCTGCAAATAAACTTAAGCTAGTGATGAGGACAAATAATCCTCCGAGTGAAATTAAAACTTTCTTTTTCCGCAATTAAGTAAACCCCCAACATGTTTTTGTTATGTACACAACATTAGCGATACTATCACAAATAAAGGGAATAGATCCATCAGTACAATTTACCAATTATATGGATAATAGTTACAAGTATCTATAATGTAGTGTAATGGTCATAGAGTTTGGAGCTCGATATGTACAACTCTACTTTGCTGAATTTAAAATCATGAATATCTCATAGTTTAGATGGATATAATCTTTCTTATGAGCCTAAGCAGCGGGGGGATAACATGTTTACAAAAATACTAGTAAATGCTTTTGTAGTAATGATGATTTTAGGATTAGTACAGCCTGAAAATTTAAATGTTGAACAACAGAATGTCCAGTCTACTCACATCACTTCAGCACTTGAGCCTACAGAGGATAAAAATGACTTTGAAACGAAATTATCGTATTTTAGTAATCCGGTGCAAGATCCGGATCTCAGTCCAGACTTAGATCCAGATACATTCAGATATAATGGTATGATTCATACAGAACACGGAACTTTTGAATGGGTAGAGAAGCAGACAATTTTTGACGAATCTAAAATAGCCCGCCAGTTAAATCAAGTCAACGATAAAACTGAACAATTAATGATTCCGATGTTCGGATCAGTATACCTTCGGGTAGCGGATGACGAGGAGTAGAGACAGAGGACTCATATGTTAGGTTGATAAAGTAACCGAATTCTAAAAATTGAAACTTTAAGCATGCTAAAAAAAGCTTCTCCATACGGAGAGCTTTTTTATTAACGTTTCAAATATTTATAACCAAAGATAAATGTTCCAGATGATTAGGACGATAGTTAAGATGATAAGTGCTGATATGTTCCAGGCATTCCTTTGTTTATTCGTTGTAAAAATCATTATACCGAACAAAATGATACTAAAAATTAAAACTGATATATTATTCCGGAAAAGGAAGATTAGCAATAACAAAGCAGTTACCAGAATATTTGATTTCAAATTGCTCAAGCCTCCAATAATATTTCTTAAGATCGCTCCATCATACTTTCCGATTATTAAGAGAGTTCTGTGTTTTTATTAGGAAAATGAAAAAATGCGAGAAAATAAGAACGAATAAAACTCACAGCAAGGTCTCTAAAAGAATCCTTAAAAGACCCATGCTATAAGTTTCACTTTGAAAAAGTCAATAAAATTATTCAATGAATAGCTATTACATAATTAAAGAGGACCATTCGGACCCCAACCTGGAGTGTAATACTCTCTAGTCACTGGATCACCAACTTGATTAGTTCGAGCGCTATCACTATAAACGTATACTGTTCTCCTATCAGCAATTTGTGTAAGAGGAGAAGCTAGGAGATATCTTCCCCAGTTAAATTGAGTGTAATAGATGGTAGATGTATTTCTTAAGTATATGGCTGCAGCAACTGTATTCAACCATTTTGCTGGTGCCCAAGGAACTGTATTGGCTATCAAAGCAGATATGGCAATTACAGTGTAAGCAACAATATTGTTAGTATAATTGGTGGAGCCATCTGATTTCCATCCAGTTAAGTAAGAATTATTTATTGTAATGCTACCGTTGTCTTGTTTTTGTGTTCTAGATGGGGATGAAGTAGAAGAAACGGATACAACCTCTTGACTCGTTGAATTATTCTCAGTTGTTGTGACAATTATTTCACCATTTTGATTGGACTCGAAAGTCATTTCTCTTTCAATTATCAATTCGAAATTGCCTTTAGTATC
This sequence comes from Paenibacillus sp. 2KB_22, assembly GCF_052115745.1. NCBI lineage: Bacteria > Bacillati > Bacillota > Bacilli > Caryophanales > Paenibacillaceae > Paenibacillus > Paenibacillus sp. 2KB_22. Next base: position 1,320,063 of record NZ_JBFRHG010000002.1, on the reverse strand, counting down.
TTTTTTATAAATTGAACTGTTGACTTTTTTGAAACTTGAGTCTGTGTTTTCGATAACTTTAAACATTTCGCCATTTTGTTCATACGTGTATTCGTAATTATCAAGACTTTCATTGATGAGAACAAAGTCAGTAATATTGTTATTATTAAGTACAAACTCAACATTTGAATCTAAAACAGGTTGGGCGTTAGCAGAACCACCAAAACCAACAAGGGATGTAGCCAACATACTCAAGGCAACTGAAGCGGTTATTAATTTAAACTTTGTATTCACTTAAATACCTCCTTTGTTTTATCTTTATATGGTAAACAATGGCTGTAAAATGCAATCAATGTATATGTAAGAATGAGGTTAATTATAGATGATAAGGTTTTAATAGAAAGAATAAAAAATGAACAGCGTATGAAATTCGAAAACATGTAGTGATATAAAACGAAATATTTTCATATAATAGCTCTCATTAATTGAAAAAGAGAGGTAGATATGAAATGAACATTGTACCTAATATTGAGAAGGATGAAAGTTTGATAAGTTATGTATTACGTTTTATTTACACGAATGGGTACACAAACATCAGAGGCTTTGCGAAGGATTGGGATGCGAGCGTTTCGGATATTCGAAACAACATTTTTAACCGGAAGGTACTGGGGACGATAACAGCATGGACGGGCATCCCCGTTTTCACATTAGAAAGCCACTCTCATAATAAATGGGGGAGAGCGCCTAAACTCATCAATCGAAATTCGGTTAAATATTGCCCATCTTGCGTCAAAGAACGAGGAGTATATCATCAAAGTTTGTGGAATATTGAACCGGTAACTATTTGCCTGGAACATAATGAGCTACTGCTTGATTATTGTGTTCGTTGTAAAGAGAAGATCTCAATGGATCATTTTATCATTGATGTCTGTCCCCACTGTGAAGGAGTATTTTCTTATGCTGAAGGACTGACAATATCAGATCCTCTAAGTTTGCAGGCGCAGGAATGGATTCAATCTTTGATACGCTCTGGGATAGCAGAATCGGATCAATTGTCCATTTTAAAAGGCATTAAAGTGAAGGAGTATCTTACGCTGGCTAATCGGCTGAGTCATCTATTACAAGGAAATCAGAGTGTCGCTAACCACAGCTATGTTTTAAATGCATTTAAAAACACAAAAAAGTATCGCTCTAACAATGAAAGTGCCTATCATCTTCACACAAATGTATATCATTTGCTGGATGCTTTCCCGGTTAACTTCAAAAATACAATGGAACGCATAAGTGATCTATCACCTAAAATAAGAAACATCAAAATCAAGGCATGTCTTCAACTCCAGTATGACGCCGGACTAAAACCAGTTTTCAAGCTTCTCGCTCCTCTGCTATACATCCCTTCTCACTGTACTCACAAACCCTCTAATCTTCGGATGGTACCGAATACGTTGCAGAAGCATTCTCGTAAAGCATCCAAGGTGGCTTGTGCAGCGAATCATTATATTATTTTGGATCAAGAAGTTCCGGCAGAAGGATTTATACGCCGGTCAGAGGCAGCGAGTAGATTGGGGATAAGTGACAAAGTTCATCTCAATGAATTTATCAATAACAAGTTATTAACCCTGTACCAGTTCAAGAGAAGCCAATATTACATCAATGAAAGTGAGTTTGAAGTCTTTCTTGAGAGAATTCGTGGAACGTATCAGGCGGATAGTCAAGGAAGAACCTTGCATGAATTCTTAATGCAATTTAGGTCATATAAATTAAAACTTGTAGAACTCATAGAAATGATTTTACAAGGAAAAATTAAACCAACGTGCCCGGTGAAAAATGGGAAACTCTCGGACGTAGTCTTCTCGCATGAGGAATTACTGTCTTGCCGTACGCTTCTGATCCATCGAAGACGTGATCAAAAAGGGTATACGAAAGAGCAAGTGGAGCGATTGTTAAAAGTGGATTATGCTACTCTCTTAGGTCTCGAACGCTTAGGGATACTTCAGCCGAAAGAGGAATTGTTCTATACATCTGGAAAGCGAAGAATATCGTATTATGATCCAGAGTGTATAGAACGTGTACAGCATCGATATCTGACCATTGATCAAACTTGCTCTTTGTATGGTATATCCAAAACAGCCATTCAAAAGTGTTTCAGAGAGGGAAAGTTACATGATAGTTTTCATGGGCTTACCAAAAAATATATTGTTGATCGCCACGAAATTGAGCGTTGCTTAGAAAATCGAGATCTCTGTTAAGGGGTCTTTTTTTGTCATTGAACATATAAAATTTGCAAAAGGTGATAGAGATAAACGTATCACAAATAATTTAATGCATATTCCATTATTGTAAAATGCTATAATACAGATAAAGATACGAGCATTTAAAGTGCGAAAAGGAGAGATCTCTTTATGAATGCAAAGTCCAAAATTATCTTCAAACTAAGTTGTAATAATAATGAATGTTATATTTTCTTTTTGTATGGACAAGGAATTAAACGGCAAAGTGAAATACCTGTTCATATATTGGAAGATGCAATAGAGGAATCTAATCGGTTTATTGATTTCTATTATGTAAAGAAGTCACAGAACAATTCTTCCTTTACACCTTCTCGGAAAGTTGAAGTTCAGAACCGCGCAAATATAAAGTACTTTAAAATTTCTCAGGCAAACCTTTTAAGTAAAAATCACATAATTGAAAATGATACCTTTACTCTTTTAATCCACCGGATTGAGCCGAATGAAATATAAGAAATTTCTTTACATATCCAATGAGTACAGCATAATTTTCAAAAAAGGAATCCTCTTGAAAATTGACCTCTGCTCTTTTTAAAGTTGTTCCTTGTAAGCTTTTTAGTTCACAAGTAAAGGTTCTATGGTCTACTGAAATGAAGATAGTTGATTCATCATAATCTTTTTGAAAGTGATAAATTTGTCCTGTTTTCGTGAAACCTTCCTTGATCAGAATAGTTTCCATGCTAAACTCTCCGTTATTAGTGATTAAATGAATAAAACTCATGGTCAGTCACCTCGTCTATTATTTCTTATTAATATGAATATTGTTCATATTCGGAATTACCTCCTTTGAACTTTTGTAATAATGGAGTTACATAAATCACTTTGTTTAAATTAATGGGATTAACCATACTGGAGTGAGACAGATGAAAGAAGAACAAGATTGGAGCACCATTCCTTTCTCCGAATTTAAAAAGGTACTTGAGGAAATAGAAGATGAATTGTATATCATGTACCCTCATTCGATTAAAGATCATATAACAACTGGACCTCAACAATTGAGAGTGTTTCGCCAGCACAATAAAAGACAGCACATCATAGGAGACATGAAGGTGTTACTTTCTGCTGTATCTGCTGTAAATGAAGAGATGAGAAGAAGCAATTCAGAAGTGTTTTCTTTCGGATCCTATCCGGAACTACAGCGGAATGTCGGAAGAAATTTAAAACAACAACTGGCAGACCAGGGTATAACGCAAAAAGAAGCAGCACAAAGATTAGGAATAACGGATTCAGCCATGTCTCAGATTATCAATGGACAAGTCTCTCTAAACATAGAGAGCTTATTAATGATTCAAGCAAAATTGGGTATCTCACTTGAAGATATCACTCAAAACATCAAGTGGGATATGGATAGCTTTGCGGCTTCCAATCCATTGTCAGTGCCAGCTAATCAATCCGAATTGATGGATTGGTCGCCGTTCAGAAAAATTATGAATGATCTCCTAAAACAATATTCTGAAACTGAACTCAAAAGTTTACTGCGTAAGCTAGCTAAGTTGTCAGATAAAATCGACAAAGATTACATTTCAAAACCCATTAAAGAATTAGACACACTTCTAAAGCAAGATTCGCTTCACCAGGAAGACCAAGATAAGGGATTTAAGGTCGATGATTCATTACTGGAAACGTATCAGCATATCATTGAACAACTCCGAAAAGCACTCACAAGTTATCCCGCAGGTATAGAAACGACACTCAATGATATTTCAGTGTACCTTGATTTCATCATCAAACGAAATAAAAATCATAAACAAGCAGATTAAGAGATGCTTAACTGAAAACACGAAAAGGCGCTGTTGTAGCGCCTTTTTTTTGTGATGTTATAAAAACAAAAAAGATTCAAAAGTCGAAAAAGAAAGTTTCCAAATTATGATTAACTTGTGGAAAGCAACAACGATTGTCCTCATGATCAGTCATAATTTTTTTTACTCTGAATATAGTAGGAGGGTTACGATGTTGCTTCAATTTTTACCTGCTGTAAATGCAGACGAAAGTTTTATGAGTTTGGCACTTCGTATGGCAAAAGAGAATGGGCATCAGACGTTGCAAACACTTATAAATAGAGGGGAGAGATGGTTTGATTACCGTGCGAACTTGAATTATTTCAAAGAAAATACACTTTGGAATCAGCCGCTTGTCCAGTTGTTACAAGAGCACGGGTACTCAAGTTTAGAGAGGCATATGCTAAACCAATTTGATGCCGTCTTATTTGATGGAGCGTCACCGACAAAACGTCAGTTCTGGCAACATTACCATCAAACAAAAACCAAGTACTGCCCCAGATGTTTAGAGGAAGGTTGGTATCACCGGCTCTGCTGGGATGTTTCTCTTTTCGGCGTTTGTTTAAAGCATAAGGTGCAGCTCGTAGAGCATTGTCCTTGCTGTAGCCGCGTTATTCGCTTGGACAATCTCATTGGAAGAGGATGTAATTGCGGATTTGGTTATGCTGACTTGATAACTACGGAGGTTCCACCTCCCCGAGTCTTAGCGGCGCAAAAGACCATTCAAGATGCTTTACATGGCAAGCTCAGCTCAGTCCCCATTGAAGGTGGACATACATTATCACCACAACAATATTTTGAAGGGCTTCACTTGTTCATGAAAATGCTGGACAACATGCCAGTGCAAGTGCTCCCATGTCCGGATCTTAATTTAGATGTTCAGCGTCTAAATTACAATCTGGTCAAAGGGGAAAAAATGAGCAGCCGAATGTTCACGGTTTTATCTACACTTGCACATGAACTGCTCACTACACCCTCCAAGTATTTTAAGGATGTTGTTTATCAAGTGGAGCTTGCAAAAGTAGCACACCGTACAAGATCCACCACACGAGCCAAGCGAGAGATCTTTGACAAACTTATTGGCAACGAAAAATTCTATGTACACCGGAAACTTTATGTAGATGTGCATAACGACCACCACAATGAGTTTGTTCGTATGCTTACCGCGACCAAGGAAAACGAGCGAAAATATTGTTCTCTTCTTCACGCCAGGCAAAAAATCTTACACTGTGATGATATTCGTCTGCATCAGTTTAAAGAACTTGGGCTTCTAACTTTTATAGAAAAACGCTTTGGTGAGAAGAAAATTACACTGGTAGAGCGAGCCGAGGTCGAAGCCTTAGCCCAAAAACGGTCGCAATTACTCACAACCGGGGAGGTAGGAGAACAACTTGGTATTTCCGTAAAAATGGTGGTCAAGCTGGCACAGTCGAACCTGCTGATCATGGACCATGGTCCTGAAAAGGATGGCTACGGCAGACGAGTATTTATGCCAAAAGCAGTGGAAGATTTGCTGGTACGTTTGAATACGGCTTGTTCTTCAGTGAAGGACAAGACAAAGAAATGGATGCCACTTGCTCAGCATGACATTACGGCATTGTATTACCATGCAAGTTTTAGTGATGTGGTACAAGCGGTTTTGAGTGGTCGAATTGAAGGAGCAAAGACAAGTTCTGTTGTTAAGTCATTTGAAGATGTTGTTATTTTATCTTCAGATCTTGCACATTTTTACAAACTGAAATCAACGAGCCGAAAGAAAGGAGCATAAAACATGCAAACGATTAGCCTCATCAGAGGAACTCGTTTTCAGAAAGAAGACGTAGTCTTCGAAATACAAAAAGAAACACTGCCAGGTCATTTTATTATCAAGAACTTAGCGGAGAACAAGGAGATCACGATGGATCAAAGTGAATTGATTGCTTTATATGGAAAAGGCATCATTCGCTTTGAAGTGATCGGCTCCTCCACACAACTTATGGAGCTAGGTCTTCGTGAAAACCGGATCATTGATTTTTCCATGCTGCGAGAGGATCACAAAGAAATAGCGCGGACACGGTACCATGCTATCCAGCCATTTTTATCGGAGTCACGTAAAAACATTCAGCCTAAACTTGAGCATCGCGTTAAGGAGCTCAAATTAGAAGGCGTAAATATCGAGCCTTTGACGCTGAGAAGATGGCTATATGCTTTCTTAGATAGTGGACAAGATATAACGTCACTTGTTCCTAATACGCTTCAAAAAGGGACAGGTAAGAGGCTTTTCCCAGAGGTCGAAATGATTATCGATGACTGCATCGATAAGGTGTATGCGAAAAGAGAGCGCATTACAGCTAAGGAATTACATGCAAAAGTTCTTGTGGAGATTGATAAGAAAAACAGGTTTCGAGAAGAGCGAGATAAAATGGAAATACCATCGTATAACACGATCACTAGACGCATTAAAGACAGAGATCCGTATCAGATGATGGAAAAACGAGAAGGGGAGAAATATGCTTTTGACAAGCTGGGCGGTGTAGCCGTTCTTCATAAGCCGAAACAGCCCTATGATGTTCTCGAAATCGACCACACGAAGATGGATCTGTTTGTTGTAGATGACGAAACAGGGCTTCCGCTCGGAAGACCATGGCTTACCCTTGCCGTTGACAAGATGACGGGTGCGATTGCAGGCATCTACGTTGCATTTCATTCTCCATCGTATGTCTCCGTCATGAAATGCTTGCTACATGCCATGACACCGAAGACGTATGTAAAAGAGCTGTATCCAGATATCAAAAACGAGTGGGATATGTTTGGGGTTCCTAAAGTGCTGCGAATGGACAACGGCAAAGAATTTCAAAGTCGTTCGCTCAAAGATACATGTGTGCAGTTAGGGATTATTCCAGACTACTGTCCTCCTCGTAAGCCTTGGTACAAAGGAACGGTGGAGCGCACGTTTCGTACGATCAATCAGCAATTGCTTCATAAAACGCCAGGAACAACATTTTCAAATGTGATGGACAAAAAGGATTACAACCCAGAGAAAAACGCGATTGTGGGTTACCATACCTTTTTGAAGCTTCTTCATCAGTGGGTCATCGATGAATATCTGCAGCAGATACACCGCGGCGTGAAAGGTATCCCCAGTGAACTGTGGCAATCCGGCATTGCTCAGTGGGGAACACCACCACTATTATACGCTATCCCTGATTGGCACATTATTTTTGGTAAACTTCGAGAAAACGCAAGCATTCAGCGTACGGGGATTCAGTACAAGCATATGTTCTATAACTCGGCTGAGCTCCAAAACCTGAAATTTCAATTACTTAAAAAAGGAGCTGCCCATGTACGATTTAAGTATGATCCGTATGACATGTCAAAAATTTTTGTGTATGACGAACGGGGCAAACGGTATCTGGAGGTATTCAATAGCGATCAGGAATACTCCAAAGGTTTAACCGAATTTAGTCATGACTGTATTTTAAAACGGATTCGTCAGGCAAACAGCAAAGTCAATCAACTTGCCCTCGCTCAAGCTAAGGAGCGTTTCATGGAGGAACTTGCAAAGGAAATGAGGCTGACCAAAGGGGCTCGGGCAGCAGCGCATACACAGCTTTCTTCTGCTCAAATCATCGAGAAGAAACTAAAGGAGAACGTGGATAAGGAGCGCCAAGCTGCAGTGGAGGAGAGAAAGGCGTTTAAGATGCTGGATGAAGCAAATGATTCCGATTGGGAGGTAATCAGTAAATGAAAACCATTGATCATGACAAGCTTAAATTTATAGATAGCATCCGGGTGATTCATCCAAGATTTAAAAAGGCAATGGATGCAATTGAAGAGATTCACCAGGAATCTCTATACTCCGATGCCCCAAGTTCCCTTCTTATCCATGGAGATACAGGTAGTGGAAAGACAACGTTACTCAAAACGTATATTGATAGACACATGCATGTGAGCAGCGATGTCGTCGAGGGCATACGTTATTCGACTCAAAATATTCTTCACTTGAGCCTTCCTTCTCCAGTCAAGTACACGATATTAACAGAACGTTTGCTTCAGGAGCTGAAAGATCCGTATCCCAATAAAGGGACTGTTGCACAGAAAGGAGATCGCTTAGTCAAGTTGATCCGAAAAAATCGGGTTGAGTTAATTATGCTTGATGAGTTTCAGCATTTCGTAGATCGTGATCGCCGTAAAGTCATGTTAGGGGTGACGGATTGGTTTAAATCACTTATGGTTCAAACCCAGATACCGGTTATATTTTTTGGGCTAAGTGAAGCAACGGAAGTCCTTGACCTGAATCCTCAACTCAACCGCCGGGTGATTCGAGAAGAGATCCGACCATTCAGTCTTGAAACGGAAGAGGATCGCACCGAGTTTCAGCGTTTGATGTTTGAACTTGATAAAAAGATAACAACGGTATTTGAAACGACCTCCAATTTAGCGGATGAAGAGTGCTGTGAACGATTCATGTATGCGACAAACGGAGCTATGCACTCCATCATGTTATTGCTTCGTCAAGCTGCTAAGAACGCGCTGTCTCGAGCTGCAGATTGTATTGAACTCGTTGATTTGGCAAGAGCCTATGAACGTATTAGTCACATCAATGATGGTAAAGATTTAAATCCATTCGCTATGAGAGACGTACACTTGCTGAGGAAGCAAGCTGAATAAAACAAGCGCCAATGGCGCTTGTTATACATATTATTCATAGCTTCAACATAAGTGAAGTTGGCTACTTCGTTTTCGTCTATTTCTGTCCGAATATTCTTCATAGATGTATCCGAATTTATTTTATTTTTAACTTGTTTAAAATAAAATAATATCGGAAGTGGGTCTTGAGGAACTCTGCTTCATTCATATTCTTCACCGTAAGAAGATCGACTTCTAAATCGGTGATGAATTTGCTTTTCAAAATATTATAATTATTGTTTTGAAGATTGCTTAGCATGTCCATTTCCATATTTGAGGGTTGATTGAGGCTGTCGAAAAGCTTCTCATACGAATTAACTTAAATTTTTAAATAACTTAACGTTTGAGTATCTCATGTAATAAGTGAATAAGTATTCCTTTTGTGTATTTTCATATGTAACAAAACATAGGAATCCGAATTCCTACGCCGTAATCTGAAAATGTAAAATTTAATGTTTTTTTGCTTTCCTAAGAATGAAATTGTATCCGTTACTGGCTACAATGCTACCATCAATAGTAGTTCCTCCACTAATCTCCCAGCTGTTTAGCTCACTTGTATCATTTAATAAGCTTTTTATTTTGTCACAATACTTAGGTTTTTCGACTAAAGAAATTACTTTGTGATCTATTTTATTATCATTGAATTTCTTGACAATGTTTGCTATTTTATTTTCTTTAATAAAGTGATGATATTTAACATTTGCTGTTTTCTTGATATCATGAAGTTTTTGAAGCGACTTCGTATCTAATTCCTCTAATAAGATTATGTTAGTGGATTCTATGTGAAAAGTATATTCTCTTTTGTCATTAAATTTTGAAAACTTCATCTTGATGTAATTAATCATTTTTGAAATACCACTTGGGTATGGGGTTTTTGTATTTGAATAGCGCATATAAGGAGAAATCAAAGCAAAATTAAGACAACGTTCATCATCTTTTCCATAGAATACCTCAAAATCTTCATCCTGAAAATTGTCGTATAATGTTAGTACATGAAGTGCTAGTAATTTTAATAGATCCTGTTCATTTTGGTAAGAGATGATTGTGTCTCGCATGTCAAACTGACTGATTAACTCACTTTTTTGATAATCTTGATTTATTATTGTTCTTATGGTGTGCTCTTCTTTCGATAAGTTCCAGATAATTTTCTGAAGTGAAACTTGAAATAAATACGATTTTAGGTTGAAGAGATACTCATCAGTATACTGAAGATCTTCTTCAATTTGTTGTATATATACCTCTTGCATGAAAACAAATCCTCTACATAAATATCCTATTTCTATGTCTTCCTTGTTAATCTCCTTAATTAATTTTTCAATCTCATTGAATAAGTGTTGAACATGGATGTCTGATTTTTGGAATAATTCTAAAAATGATGTGATATTGTTTTCTTCGAAATACTCTTTGATGTCATAGGAGTTGAAATAAAGTTTCTTAAATACGCTAATGCGGTATGAAATGTATTCGATTAGTTTGTTTACTACAAAATCGAATTTTTTTCTTGCATTATCATTATGTTTTTGTGTAACAATTATTTCATGTAACTCTTTGAGTTGAATTAAGGGCTCTATGTCGAATAATTGATTATAAACGTCAACTTGCCTCATAGTATATAATATTGTGCTTTCGTTCATAATTTCTATTTCGATATTAAATTCTGCTTCCATTTGAATTTTCCACTTGTCCCACCATTTTAAATCTTTTAATGTAAGATCTTTAGGCACTATTAGTGTCCAAGACTTCATGGAGAATTGATGATTATTTGCAGCGCGTAAAAAAGACTCTTTTATCTTTTGGCGATTGAGCTTTGTCATGTAAAACTTACATTGATACACTTCGATTTTTTTGGTGATGTTCCCTATATAGATATCAATACCTTCATCTCCAGGATGAGCTTTTACTGGGTGAACATTTCTTTTGAACTTAGCTTTCAACATTCTAAAACATGCCTCTTCAAATTTTATTCTAGCTCCTGCCTCTCCATACTTATAGATATAATAATTAAAATCCCGTTCCTGATTCATTATAAAGTGAGCCTCCATTAAACTGTTTGAGTTGTTACTGTATATAAAATATATCGGATACGATACTGAAAAATTAAATTTAGAGTAACATAAAATAAAAGGTTCAGCTGCTATTCAACTTGATTTAAGACAAAAGTATCCGAGTTTTTATTAGGCTCAGAAAACTGAAGTTTTCAGTTTACTGTAGGAGGTGCTTCGTTTACAGGACAAATTAAGAGAGGATTGGAAGGTTTCATAATTATCATCAGGAAGAGATATGTATTTGCGATATGGTTACTTTTATTATAAAGTAAGGGTTAGAAATCTTATTTATAGAATGTTGTAAATAAAAACCAAGGAGCTGTTCAACATTAATGGAAATTCTTATTCTCGCAACAAATGACAAAAGCAGGGCAAATTGGAGTAATAATTCAGGTGTGGCAAGCTTTCCGAGTCCTAAAGAACCTTACATAAGTGATAATCAAAAGGTATTTGATCAAGTTAAATCTCTGCTTGATCAAAATCAAGTAGTATATGCTATTGGTCATTATTTTAAAAATGATGAGCTCCAAAATGAGGTCCTAAATTTATTAGTAATTAAGAGAGTATGGAAAGAGAGGAATACCTTCTACTTTGAGTTCATGAGAACAAGATCCACTTCTGTTACTTCCAAAGATTTAACAGCAATTAAAAATAGACCATCCTATTTGATTGACACTCTAAATGTAGATCGTTTGAAAAGTTTAAATTTGAGTATCGATGATTGGAAACCTAAGGTATTTATTGGAGGAGCTACTGAATCAAATGATGAAGTAAATATAATTGCTTCTATAGTTCATAGTAACTCGCTAGTTCCAAAACCGTGGTTTGACCAATTTAATGTCGGTGATACAACAATGCATAGATTATTATCAATAGCAAAAGAAGTTGACGCGGCGATTTTTGTATTTGGGGAAGACGATCACGTATCTTATCGGGATAAAAATGTAGTTAAAGCTAGAGACAATGTAATTTTTGAATTTGGATTATTTGTGGCTATTCTCGGACTTGATCGTGTTGCTGTATGTATTAACAAGAATGTTACTAGTCCCACAGACATTGAAGGAATATTTAAAATTTTCTATTCTGGATCAATAGATTCAGATTATACTGCACGAGCTACAATTATTGATTTTGCTAAAAGACTGAAAACAAACTTCTGAAAAATATTTTAATTGTCTCAATTTGTTTAGTTTACATTGTATTGTATTAGCTCTTGTATAAACGCAAAAACAGCTCAGGAAATCATCCACTTCAAAATTTCAGTCAACACACAAAACGGATCTTGATTCCACATTGTTGGAATCAAGATCCGTTTTAATTTTCAGATGATTATTGAATGAATTTAGCTTCAAGAAGTCCTAATTCGCTGTCTTCTTGGTTTTGTTTGAATTCAACTTTTAAGTTTAAAACACCAGTTAAGTCGACATTGATGTTAATGGGAGCTTTAATATCCGAAGCAACAGCCCCACTTGTGTATACCAGTTTGTCATCCGCATAAATTTTTATGTTGCCGAGGTTATCATTTTTGGCAAGAGTGTTCCATTTAGAAGATGGAGCTAGAAGGGCTTCAAAGGTTTTGTAATTACCATCCAAAAGATATGTATTTACGAGATAGTTCCCTTTACCGTAACCATACCCGTTCGAATCACTACCACCAAAAGCGGAACCTGTAAGATAAATGCCGTGATTGAACTGGGTTCCTAAATTGGTTGTAAAAGTGTTCACAGTTTTCGAACCTTGGTTATCAGAGGCATGAGTTGTCATTTGTTCAAGGTAGGTGATAGAGCCTTCTTTAGGCTTACCAACATATACCGAGTAGGACGGAGCGTCGTATCCCACGTTTTTACCAAGAGATTCCGAAACAAAACGGAGAGGAACGTACGTTGTTCCTTTATACACAAAGCCTTGTTGACCTTCCGGCATACGTTTCTCCACGCCGTCTACGAAGAATTTTAGCGGTAAAAAACTGACACCGATATTGGCTGTCGTAGCTGCGTACGAAACTCCCGTAAATAGCACGCTTCCTAAAACGATACCACTGGACAAATACTTAAGCTTTGTTAATTTGTTTGTTTTCATTTCAATGACCATCTCCCTATGAACAAGATAATGTAATCCATAGCTTACATTATCTATAAGTGTTACTGATTAGTCAAGTAACACTTATAAAGTGTTAATGTGAAACCTTCCCTCTATTAAGCTTGTCATAAAGAGGGCGGTGAAGGGTAAATGAATCTGGTTCAAAAATTGGGCGAACGTATTCGTTTTATTCGCAAAGAACAAGGGCTTAGTCAGGAAGTATTAGCGGAGCGGGCTGGTTTACATACTAACTATCTTGGTGCTGTTGAACGGGGAGAGAAAAACGTCACGGTGGAGAGCTTAGAAAAGATATCACACGGTCTAGGCGTCACGTTAGATGAGTTATTCCGTTATATTGATCCAATGGACCACAAGGACGATATAGCAAATATTGTGGAGCTGCTTAGTGCACGAACCGATGCGGATCGTAAAATGGCATTGACTATTCTGCTGAGTGTGTTTAATTGGGAAGAAAACAAATATCAAGCATAATAAGGATTTAACTATAATTGGGGGGATAGACATGTACCGCTTGTATGATCCAAAAACGAATGGTTTTGCACTTGCTGAATTTAATCCGAATACCAGCACCAAACATATGCATATTACAATTAAACCTGGTTCGCAACTGGCAACTAATGAAGTGAATTCAGGATTTATTGCTAATCAACGTGCTATTTTGCTGGAAGAAGGTAAGATTGTTTTGAGAAATAACTTCTACGTTGTATTAAGTGACATTTCTTTTACGCTAAGCGGAAGTGCAGCGATGGTAATGGGAAGAAATCCAGGATCTGGTGCCGACCGTTGGGAGAATATCCAAACTGGAAAATCACTAAGAACGATGTCTGACGAACAAGGACAACATTTTGAGGATGACGAAACAGAAATTGAAGGATAAAATGCATAAGGAACGCTGGACAATGACAATGTCCGCCGTTCCTTATGCATTTTTATAGTATGATAAAGTTTGAAAAATAATTGGTAGTATTTTTTTATTGCAGTCGTTTCACTATTCATAAATTATGAGATGTAACCCTTTATATGTTACTCCAGATTTTAAGAACATCCTCTGTGATTTTCTCAGTTCGTTTTCGTATTTTGATTTCGTCCCACGAACGGTCCCCTGTTTCGTAATGGGTGACTATATCCAGCTTGGTTATTCCTAGTTCAGCATAATGCTTGATCCCGCGTTTTCGTCCTTCACCTTCAACTTTACGTTGAAATTCATAATTACGTAGTGATGAGTTAAGTGAACTTTTTAACAGAGTCATGTTACCTATACTGTAGATGAGCTTATAACGATATTTCTTGGCTTCTTCCCAATCTGTTATCGATTGTCCATCTTCGTCGATGATCGGCACATTTCTCCAGTGCTCTTCCCACTTCTGAGGGAGTAGATGCTCCAAAGTGTAAGTGTATTTTAACTCATCTCTATCATAGCGATTGTCGTTTTTACGCCGGAACAACTCGACCCAGAATAACAATAATGCTGCGTGCTTATTACTGATGGACATCAGCCCGTTACTTACATCATTATCAGTTACTTCTGCTAACAGAATATCTATTTTAGAGGAGTCCGAAATTAAATCTTTACATATCTTGTTGTAATTTTTCGTTTCTAATTTGCAAACTGTTCTGCGTATAACGAGTGTCTCTAACTTTTTCAGTGAAATTGCAAGTTTAGTTTCATTGCCCTCATACTTGCGATATAGGAAAAGAATATAAGGATGGAACGTAGATACATCACAGACACTAAGAACATGAAAGAGTCGTTTGTTATAATCTGTGAAGCCAAATAAGTCACTATTTTCAAATACGATAATTTTCTCTCTGTAAAGTTTAGCAAATTCTGAAATGGTTCTTATAAACTTTGTTAACTCATTCTTATCAAGCCTTCTAATATGCTCTTTATATATGTTAGAGAGATCAGACAAGGAGTGTTTCTCGGGATCGAAGAAGCCTTCTATCACAGCAATGGAGTGAAGTAATAATTCAATATTATCACGCATCATACGTCCAGTTGAGCGAGCCGTATCCCAGAATGTAATAGATTGTTCATCGTTTGCAAATACAGATTCCCAAGAATCCTGGTATAAAGCTTCTACATATTCTTGGTTACCGATTAGCTCAAACGCGCGCTGGAAGAGGACATTTTTTACAATGTCGGCACTGCTCAGACGCATGCCTGCGCTATTAATTGTATCAAAAATTGCTTGTTCATCATCATCTTCTGTTAGGTCAATAACAACCAGAATACTGTTGGTTGAGCTCAGTAAGTCGTTGAAAAGTGTTTGCCGATCTTTGAGTGAGACATTAACGAGTCTATCAACAAAGAATTTATAGCATTTCAGGATATTGCTGTTGCAAGTATGTAAGTCGATAGCATCTGCTACAATCTCGCCTCTAATAACCTGTTGATAATACTTTTTATCAACTTTGGAATGTTCAATCTTAACGAGTAGGTCATCATCAAACATATCTTTTTTGTAAAAAAGACAAGCGTCAAATTTTCCATCTTGCTGACATTTTTCCTGCAATAATGTGTCAAAACTGTCGAATAGCGCTCGAAGAAGAATACTCAAAGTTGTTAGACGTTGTTGCCCGTCAATTACGAGTACTTGCTTTGTACTTCCACTTTGTATTTCTATTTGTTTAAGAATCAGCGATCCCAAGAAGTGACTTTTGCTACTTTGCAATAGCTCGGAAATGAGCTCTTCCCAATTAGTTTTGTCCCATACATATGCACGTTGGAAGAATGGAATCTTAACCTCCCCTTCATTTGCCAGGAAAGTAAGCGATCGTGCTTCGGCTTTCATATATTACCTCCTAAGTATTTTGTAATATTCAGAATTTTTTGACTTTGTTTGATGATTTAACCTGATGCTATCATAAAACGAGTTGAATACTACTATCAAGTTAATATCTTCTTGTTGATAAATATGAACAAGTCAACTAGCAAAGATGATTTAATTGCTAGCTAAACGGTTCTGTTAATCATATGAAATATATTGGTTTAGGCAGGATATTGTTGGAAAATAGCAGATCTGATATAATTTAAAATATCATATTTGCTTAACATATCAATTGTTTGTAGCATACGAGAAGTCAATTGAAAGGGGAGTATATTAATGGCATATAACGTTGAGGCAGAAGAATTTCAATCGTTAGATGAAGAGGAGTTCGAACATGAAGATGATGATGGGGCAATTCGGGTATCCCGTAAAGGAACTCTTTCAAAATTTGTTCGTACAAAAACATCATCGCGAGTAACTAATGGTGCTAAGGATATGTTAATGGCACAATTAGAACAAATAACAATCATGCTAGTGAAACGAGCTGAAGAGGTATGTGCAAGTCAGGGGCGGTCGACAATCTATGATTCTGATTTGCAAACCGCTTATGAAGAATTGATGCAACCACATGAATTCATAGATAAGATCATCCTTGAATTAGATAACCAAAAGGAGCAATTAAAAATTGTCGCTCAAGCCTCTTTGGTGCGGCATATGGAGGTTTAAGTAATGTCATCCAGAACGTTTTTCTTCCGATCAGAATATTCAGTGAAAGACATGTATGAACGAATATATGCTCCAGATTTTATTTCTGTATTCAAAGAATACGCTAATAGTTTAGACGAGGATGATACTGAAAACGTGGAGGCGAATAAAAGTAATTGCTATACAGGTTTATCTCAGGCATATCAACTAGATATTGATCGCTTACATACCGTTATACGACCGGTGTTTGATGAATACGGACGTAAAGGGGATAGAATGAATATAAAGCTGTATCGATCTAAGGCAGCTCCTTTAACAGTAACTGACGAAATTCGAAGTCGTATTAACAGTTTAATTAACCGGAATATAACTGAAATCGATAGTTTCAATCCAAACTTGAAATATGATTTATTTATTGAAGAAGTAGCATATAGAGAAGCATACCTTGACTTTAAATTTCGTATAGAAGACTCAATAATTGTACACGAACCAGTGCCTATTAGGGAAATTAACGCTGAATACGTCGAAGCACGCTATTATTTCGGCTCGGGAATTATAGCGCTTTTTAATCCAAACGGTACAGCCCGCCAGTCCAAGGATTTAGTTAAAGTAATTTATTTACTTTTTATACCATACGATCCAAAAATTGAAGAGGTATTATTAGACGAGGCTCAATTGATTATGATTCAATTAAGATTAAAGGGTCTCGTGTCTTCCCCAAGATATAGATCTGATGATGATCTTCGATTTATCATTCACGGTCTTAATGAAATAAATTATGAGAATCCTTTGGTGAAGTCCATACAAAGCAATGACTCACTTACAATTAGTGAACTTAACACAACTTGTGTAGTGGAAGGTCACAGAGTGAATTTAAAAATATCCGAGGATGGTAAGTTAATTATTGATACCTTTGTCTTACCGGATGTACTGGATCGGATTATTTTGGATATTGAATGGGTTGTATTGTCCGAAAAATATTATAAAGATATGTCCACACAAATAGAAGCTCTATATAAAAAAATTTCTCCTGCAGCATTGCCTTCGCATCG
This sequence comes from Paenibacillus sp. 2KB_22, assembly GCF_052115745.1. NCBI lineage: Bacteria > Bacillati > Bacillota > Bacilli > Caryophanales > Paenibacillaceae > Paenibacillus > Paenibacillus sp. 2KB_22. Next base: position 1,302,677 of record NZ_JBFRHG010000002.1, on the reverse strand, counting down.
CACAAAAAGAGTTGCGGCAATAAAAGATGACTTATCGAGAGTAGTGAATGAGTACAGAGGAAAGCCAATGGATCACCGGGAAATTAAGTTGGTTAGCACGGTGATATTTAATATTGGATGTTTATTGAATGATGAGAAGAAGACCCTGCCTGATGAATATTTACAAACATCTTCCAGTAATTACTCCGACTTATGTGCATATTACACAAACTACTTTACAGTAATTAAAAGAATGAATCGATCAAAAGGCGAGACTATTGCACGGAAAACTGTTCAGATTTTGCAGTATTTAGCTGCCCAATCAACCGGAGATGCAGTGGATTTAATTGGTCAATACGAGCATCTTCAGAAGGATGAATAGTATGTTTATTGATGATTTTATATTGTCGGAATCGGAAATAGAGTATCTCGACAATATTTTGAATGAATTTGGAAAACATCAACAGTTTCGAGATATTTCATCGTTGAAAACTCCTTGGACTCAATTGATGAAAATTGAGCCTCGAGAGGCTTTAGAACCACTTCGCGTTAAGGGGATTTTGAATGAGCAGGAAATGGAAAAGACTGAAATCATCATAGATGAGAATGAAAATGAACGTGTGGAACAAACAAAATTGCTCGTAGGAACAATTGATACAAAGGCGCTTGTATTATGTTGGATGGTCACCATCTACCACCGCTCAGGAAAAACATTACAACCAGATGATCTCAACAAAATGGAAAGACAATCTGATTATTATCACTTTCCAATAGATATTGGTATGGACACAGTTAAGATTAACTTGATCGTTAAAGATATAGAAGATTCAGACTATCAGCAAGGTCAATCAGATTCAATATACGTTTCTTTTATTGGAGAACTACCTATTAAAGAGCAAAGCTATATAATGTGGTCGGTACCTCTGCAGGAGCAGTCAGCTGCAGTCAGATTTTTTAATTGGTTAAATGAACACAGCAAGCCAATTATATCTAAGTTATATGCTTATATAAACATTCCCTCAGACTTAGAGAAAAACTACCGAGAAGAAGTGTATAGACTCGTTGGTATGTATTTAGTGGAGCTTGGTTATATCCGAATTAACCAACAAGAGTTATTTCGACCTGAAAGTACAGAATACTTATTTCCTGAAAATATAATCAAAGACTGTTTCATAAATGAAACTGAAAACAAAAAAGTGTTTCAAGTGATAAATGGAGATCGTATTGAAATGCACTCCTTTCAGGACGGTATAAAATCTTTAGATAGTAAGTTATCCTATCATTTAAATCATTTGCAAATATGGATTGATAAAAAGGCAGCTAGGCACCGCATTTTAACTCAAAAAGTTAAAACATCTCTAATTAATGAAGTAATTAAAATCGTGCCTATCATAATTGCAGTTATATTGTCTGCTTATGCATCACTTAAGTTAATCTTCATAAATAACTCGGCTATGAAAAATTTTCCTCAAACTAAGGCTTGGTTTATTACACATATATCAATCAGTGTCATATCGCTTCTAGTTCTCATATTTTTTGGAGTTTTCCCTCAATTCCGTTTGTGGATTTTTTCTTGGGATCGCAGAATAAAAAAATATGTAAGAAGAAAAAATCGGCATTATGAAGATTAAAGGTATAAGTGTCTTTAGCGATGATTGGTCGTTCAACTACTTATTAAGTAAAACAATTAAGGAGGAGTAGCTTTGTCCGAAGCTAGAAAGCTATATAATTTAGTTCATGTCGAACCCAAAGGTTATATATATATTTTAGGTAGTCACCGTTATGGACTGGAGTTTCGCCTTAAAAATAAAAAGAAAAAAAAGAAAAAGAGTGTTGCAGTGATTCAAATGAATGGTTCTTCCACAAATTGGACTGACATTACTAAACAAGGACAGTGGAAAGCGGATTCTACAATCGGAAAAGTGCTCTGTTGGTGCGGAAAGCACGAATATGATGTTGTTCATTGCCTAAATTTGTGGTCTTATGTAGATAATAATCCATCTAATTTAACTGGGAATTCAAATGATATCTTAAATAAATTAGAAAATGATCTTTGGATTGAGCAGGTTTTAGAGAAAGTGGATATAATTATACTTGCTTATGGTGATTGCAAAGGAGTAGATGAGACTACTTTTAAAGAGCGTAAAATGAAACTGAAAGAGATGTTGCTCTCAAAAAAATCAAAAATTTTCTGTGTTGGGGGATTGAACGAGAGTGGGAATCCAAAACATGGTAGAGTCTGGAATAATGGACCTAAATTAAATAAATTTAATATAAATAATATATGAGGAGGATGATATTAAACCAGGAACCAGTATCCATATTCCCCTTTGTGCTAGATATGATACTATAATCACCATTTGAAAGGATGATATTCATGGGGTTCTTAGGAAATCACATAAATGAAATGTTAGTAAACGAAATAATTGAAAGTGAGAGTTTTAATGATTTTGTATTATTCGTGCGGAACGAACTGAATATTGAGGGTACAAGAGATCAATATCCAATTGTTCCAAACGATTATCAACAAGGCGATGAAGGTTACATAGTACAAAATACTTTTGGAGCTTTATTGTTAACTTCTTCATACAGGAGAATAAACAGGATTGATTTATATGTTAGTTCAATAGTTACTAGAATAAATGATGTTTTTTCTCATCGTATTCATAGGTCCCATGATATGGAATTAATCTCTAGAATTTATGTATTCAATGCACTCGCTCATGAATATGTACATATAAAACAATTTGAAGAAGGTAGAATAACAGCAGAGACAATGGAAATTCAAAATCAATTGAATTACGAGGAAAGAGAAATTGAAATAGAAGCGGCTAGATTAGCCAAAGAACTGCTGATCCAATATACCAGTATGGAAGGTGCAAGATTAAATCAAATACTTAGTGGAAATATTGATAATGATTCAGCAAGAGAGCTTTCTAATTATTTTTCGGAATGGGAAAATGAAAGAAATTAACTTTACAAACACACACTGAGTTAATGATGAGTTTCAAAATCGTTTCTGAATAGAGACCATATACTGACTTGAGCAATAAGAGTTGTATCACATTGCAGAGGAATTACAGAATTCCTGTTTATGTAAATGATTCTAATAGCAAAGCATTTTGGAGCAAAAAAGACTTGTGGATGACGGAACTGGAACAGAAATATATTGTTACGGGTGTAATTGATTTCTCAAGCGATTACAATATGTCTTGACTGTTAGATGATATAAGATAGTGCTCTCATTTCACATTATCAAAGATTAGTGTTGAAAGTTCGCCTGGGGGAATATTGCATCTAAACTAACAAAACATTAGCACATTAAGTACAAATAAGCAGCCGATTAAATAATCGGCTGCTTATTTGTATGCTTTTAGTAGGTGTCTTGAACGAAAAAACTTGATAAATCAGTTTTTTTTATTTAAGGATAATAATTAGGTGAATTCCCTATTCCTTTCTTCGTTCTCGTTTATTCACTTTCTTCAGGAGTCCGAAAGAACCCAATCCTGAGGTATGTAACCCAGGTGGTAAGCTTCCGTTTTAAGGAGCAATTTTATTTGGATATTGATTTGAGTTAATTGAATATACATTTGATCTAACTTGTTCTCATCATCATGGTTATATCCACTTCGTTGAAATCTTTGTGTTTTTAAATATTGATTAAGTGTATTGGCTTCATGTTCTAAAATCTGATAATTCCTTCTTAACGCCTCGATCGCTTTTGTGGTATCTTCAGTAATCTTACCCTTTGGAATAACCACATCAACTGCTGCTCCTATAGAAGGAATGTGTAACTTGTCAGCAAGATATGGTCGATGATTTCCACCTGAGCAAACTGTGTATTTGCCTTCTGGTATTAAATACAAATGCAAATCTATAGGCGATTCATCTTTCCAACCCTTTATAGCCACGGATTGCCTAAGTCGTTTCATTTTATTATCATTTGCTATATCTCTTGGTCGTAAACCGAGTCCGATAATATCCTTTGTGTGTACTGTCTGGATTCCAACATGACATACCTCATACGTTCCATCCGGGTACTTCTTCATAATTTTTTCAAATGGTAACCAACGGTTTTTTTTTAGAAAACCAAGGATATTCAACACCACCTTTGTCATATTTCTTCTAGTATATGATTAGTGTGCAGTTGACAGCACATCGTTAGGAGTACCTTTGAACAGGATAAGTGATATACAAAGTAACGACTCAGTGGTTCAACGCCATATTATTAACAAGCTTATTTTCTCTACTTTGAACAATGGGATTCTTATTAGAATGATTGTGAGGGTTGTTATTTCTATAGTCACGGCTATGTTCCTGTGCTTAATTAATATACTTCATAGGGCTATCTATGGTAAAATAATCTTCTTATTGTTTTTCAAAGATAATGTAGGTTAGCCAATATATTGATCTGGCTCCATAAAATTTAGATGGTTAGGCGGTTTGTAATGAGTCTAGATGACAAAAAAAGAATTCTGAATGAAGAGTTAGAAAAGGTAAGAAAAAAAACAAATGATCTAGTATGGCAACTTCAGGGCGAACCAGATGAAGAACACTATGAAGAGCCGAATCTGAGTGAGAATCCAAACGCTTATCTCGACGAACTAAGTCGAGAAGCTGATCTTATAAAATCAAAAATTAGAAAACTTGAAATACAGGAAGAGAATGAAAACAAAATATCCAATTTCTCTAGCGATTTAGAGCTGGAAGCGGCTCTTATTGACAAGGAAAGTGAAGTGGATTTGTTAGATAGAAACTCCAAAGCTAATGTCCTTGCTCGCCTTATTGCTAATAAACAGACAATTGCTCCTTTAGCTATCGGAATATATGGAAAATGGGGGCGGGGGAAGTCTACATTTGTTGGTCTAATTGAGAAGAATTTGGATGAGATTAACCGGAGAATAAACCGAAACATTCCCAACCATGAAGTCAAATATAAGAAGTCGTATATTGTTAGGCTTAATCCAACTGAATACGACGATCATAAAATGATTTGGTTTTCAATATTAAAAGAATTGTATATGAAATATGATGCGGAAACAAAGTTTCGTGGACGAATCAAGTTTGCTTGGAACAGTATGTTTCCATCATTTGAAAACAATAAGGGGATGTATATATTTAGTGTCCTGTTAGTAATCGCATGCACTGTGGCTTACTCATTATGGTTTAGCAACTATGATTCTTTAGTCGATACTATAGAAAACACAGAACTCTACGTGTATCTTGTTTCAGCTACGTTACTCGTGGGCAGCTTTTATCAATTCATTGTTCCATTCGTTAAGAAGCTCATGTTCATAATTAAACCATTATCTAATAAAATGTTACATCAAATTCTTGTGCCTGACTTTAAAGCAAAGTTAGGGACACGAGAAGAGGTAAAACATTCTCTTGATAAGTTAATAAAAATTTGGTTGAGAGAAGATGAAAATATTGTCCTTATTGTTGACGAACTCGACCGTTGCTCAGAAAAAACAATCGTTGAATTTTTTTCTGCACTTCAATTGTTTATATCATCAGACTCAATTATCAAAGTCATTTCAATGAATGAAGAATTAGTCGCACTCGCATTGGCGAATAACAATCAATTTTATTTAAAAGACGCAGCTACTCGAGAGGATAAGCTGAACTTTGGGTATGATTATCTTCAGAAATATATATCGATCCCGGTTTATTTAAATCGACATTCAGATTATAAAATTCTTTTAGAGGCACTCATGGATCAGGATACAAACTTCTTTAGCATAGAGGAGAAACATATAATATCAACGATGATCCATGATATTGCAAAGAAGAAGGATATTACCCCTAGAGAGATAAAGCGAATCTTAAACTTTTTGGTGCTGTCAAAAGAGAGTGTATTGACTCATTTTGAAGTAATTGAACACAAAGTAACCTTTGTTGAATATATAAAATGGTTCCTCGTGTATTACTTTAACCCCGAAGAATCTAATTTTCTTATCTCAAATATGAAACGTGGGAGAAACAAAAAGAAGTTTGAATATATGGAATACAGCATTATGTATCCTTTATTCCTGTCTTCTTTTGAAAATAATTCTTATAAAAAGATTCAATACTTAGATAAATACTTAAAAGATATGAGAATTGAAGTAATTGTTGCAGCTGACTCACTTATCGATAAAAGTTTAATACGCTGAGAAGCAGAATGATTTTTATAAGTCATGCTGTTTTCTTGCACAATAATAATGAGAGACCAGGTTAAAATGATTTATCTATTGGAGCTTAACAACTCATTCTGTTAAAAGAGATGTTCACCCACAGATTGTGGGTTTAATTAATGGAGTATTTGCCAAAAGCTATGTACTGGCAAGAAGATGTGCATTGAAGCTGCCCCAGATATATTAAAGAGCATTTAAAATATTTAATTAATCTTACCTATAACCAAAAGTAATGAAAATCAGCAACATTACTCTTTCAGTCGCTATTTTAGCGACTTTTTTAATTTTGTTTGTACAAATTATATTCCTTGGCGTGGGTTACAAACCTGTGCTGATTAACTAAATGTATATGAAATTCAAAAAGGCATAATGGAGGTACCAAAGGTTGAGTGTTTGGTAAGATGATTTTTAATGAATAGCTACTTGTAAATTGTGAAACGTGTATGTCTATAGTATCGTATAACAACTATAACTAACTATTAGGAGTGAACGATTATACTAAAGCGAGACAGAAGACGTTACTTTTCGAATTCAGAAAATATTTCACGGATGAGACGATTATCTGAATCAATGAAAGATAATAAATTGAGTTCAGGAGAGAGAACAACCAGATTGGTTCTTGTGCTTACTATCGTCGGAGGTGGTTGGGGATTATTAATTAATTATTACTTGAAATTGTTTGCTTCAGCTTTTTCCACAAACATGTACTCAGTATTCCCGTTCGGATTAGAACATCTTTTGTTTATATGCGTTGGAGTAAGTCTATGCATGGTAATGGGGAATGTGCTTATTTTTATTTGGAAGGAGTTAAATAGCTATGATGTGAGTGTGTCGAATGTATCCGAAAGAATTGGAGATGCCAATAAAGCATTTCACAATATTTTTAGAAGCATCAAGGTGAACACAATTGTTGGTTTAATGATTTATCTGGCTTTTATAATTATTCTAAATATTTACAAACGAGATCAAGTAATGATTTGGTTTACATACTTTATGGCTTTCGTTATTGGTTTAATTCTAGTTCTAATCTTTATCGTATTAAAGCGAAATAAAGAAAAGTTTTTTATAATGGATCATATTAAAAAAGTATTTACATTAAATTCTGCATTAAGATTTTCTGCATATGTTGTATTATTTATAATTTGGTTGGTCTTAGGTTTAGGGATTATGACACCGAAACACTCTGTACAGGTTAATATTCATGACGATAGACTAGTGATAACTAGTACAAATGCTCTTCCAGAAGAAGTATTGATAGAATTTCTTCAACCTACTGAAAAGGAAGAAATATTATCACATTCGATTACTCTAGATAAGAATAGCTTCTTGGAGTCTTATCAAAGAGTTGTATACTATCCTGATAAGGAAGCAGATATTTTTTATTCCCTTCGTAATGTTTCTAAAGAGAACGAAATGGTTTACCAACTTGATCAGACTGAGCAATTATACTCCTACGAATATGACTTTAGTCAGTATATGATGGATGGGAATAATGAAATACGAATTACTATAAAATCAAATGACTCAGGTGATAAGTTAACTGTGATTTCTACTCCAGTTATTCACGAAAAAGGCGAGAATAAAGTGTTGAAAAATGAATTCCTTATTAGATAAGAATTTTAGGGGCAGCCTTCAGGCTGCCTTTGTTGTTTAAGTATTGATTTCAATTGTTATTATTTCGAATTAAACGATGCAATGTTCTATTATTAGTCTGTCACTGTTAAAATTATTGATATTTAATTTTTTGAAGCGGTTGACTGCTTCGATAGTACAATAGGTGTTTGATACTTCGTCCAATTCGATCAGATTTCCATAGAAAAGGTTTTGCCAGTCTTAATATATGAAAGGAGCTTTAAGCTCTGAAAGGTCCTTTTCAGAAACTATATAGAGAGTTAAATATAAGAACATTTTGATTTCTGATTATGAGATGTATTCACTTGAAGATGAGCGTTAAGACATATCGTCATACTTTTGCCCTGTCCGCTTCAATTAATGTGATTTAGAATTGTTTTGAGAACGTTACTTCAAGGAGTTTATGATACAATAAATGTTATATAAAAGTGTTCAGTTACAGCAGAATTAGAGAGGGGATCAGGTAATGAGTCAAGTATCCATATCCTTCACGATACAAGGTGACAGTGAAGGTTTTTTAGCTCTTGAATGCCCTTTTTGTGAATCCGAATTTAAAGTCAATGCAGGTGAATTTCAAAGTGAAGATGAACCTATCTCTAATCTGTTCTGTCCATATTGCGGGCTGACGAAAGATAAAAGCGACTTCTATACCAAAGAAACTGTGGAACAAGTAGAAGCATTAGCCACCAATTATCTTTATGAACAATTAAATAAGGCTTTCGGAAACATGGCTAAGAAAATCAACAGAGGAAATAAAAGTGTAATTAAAATGAGTTATAAGCCATTAAAGAAAATAAATGTACAAGAATTGAAGAATAAAGACACTGTCGAGGAGATATTTGTTTGCTCATGTTGCGAAAAACAAGAAAAAGTATTATTTCTCTCAGGTGTCTCAAAAATATATTGCACGTATTGTGGGGTTGATCTTCCGTGAATTTAATGGAATATAAAACATTAAGCTTGGATTTTAGAAGAAACTCTAGTTATTTATTGACTGCTGATGCAGACAATGCTTTTATAAAACTTAAAAGGTTCAAATTATTTATTGATTCATCTCCTATCATTACTAAGATTATTCAGACACGTATATCTGATCTGGAATTCGACTTTAAAGATTGTTTTCTGATAGACTCTGTACAAGGTCATCATCAGATTATTCCTCCAGTTGATGAAGATCTTCATTTAAAAGCCCAATATGATTATCTATCTTATTTGTGTTCTCAGGATATAGATATTAGAGGTGTGGCATTTCAATTTGTATCTAAATCAAGGCAATGGAATGACATTGTAAGAGAATTTTTGGACAAAGCATTTAAACCGCTTATTGATTTTATTGTGGATTCATTAGGAAAGGAAATAATGATTCTGGGGGGAGACAGATCTATGGGGAACAATATAACTCAACATATAGCGAACAACTACGGGAACGTCAACGCTGCAGGTAGAGATGCTACTATCAATTCAAATTTAAAAGCAGATGATATTGGTGAGATAAAAGCATTAATTGAAAAACTTTTACCTACCATTGCCGATACTCAATTAACAGATGAAGAAAAAGAATTCTTAACTGATGATATGGAGACCATAACTGAACAACTTGAATCAAGTAAGCCAAAAATGGCAAGGTTGAAAAAGGCATACGAAGGTATTAAAAAATTCGTTGGTTATGCTACGACGGGAGTCACATCCGCAACCATTCTGTTATCTGACTGGAATACACTTGTGGAAAAAGTAGACGAATTGATTGGAAAGTCATAGGGGACGAATAGAAAATTTCACTATCATTAGTCGCCACCAGGCGGCTTTTTTTTATTATAGCTCAGTTAGTAACTATTTTTAGCTGTTTTTCTGAGTTGGTAAGCCTAGGAGACAGTGGGGAGATTCAATGGTGTTCGACAGATTTGAAAAACGTCCAGTTTTGAATTTATTTCTTGCTTTATAAGGTTGACTTTTTAGATGAAATCATGTACCAAAATTTTAAAAAGAGGTGGGTAAAATGACTTGGATTGAAGGGGATACATACGAGCCAAATGATTTTCAAATGTGGATGATCGCAATTTTAGAAAAATTAGATTGGATTGGTTTGCCAACAGACAAATGGATACTAAAAAATATTGATTTATTTCCGACTCGGTTTGCTAATGTCATTAAGATCTATGAATTTCAATATATTGCTGTTTCGGACTCAGTTGTGAACATAAACGTTTATGTTGAAATTTGGGAATCAGGCATACGAATTGACGCCGGCTTCCCTGATGGAGCGCCTCAATTTGATAATGATACGCTTAAAAGCTTATTAAAACAAGGTGAAAACATGAGAAAATACATGTACGAAGCTTTTCAATATTTTATTGAGGCAGAAGACATTTTAAAAAAAGGATTTGATTCGAGTAATTATCGATTAGAAATTGATAATACCAACTTATTTAGCTCTCTGATAAGATAGAAAGAAACAAAGGTGTGATAAAGATGGTTTTTTCGCAAAGGCTATTAAAAATTGTCAGCCTAGAAACCAATGAAGTGGATGGTAACGATCAGCAAGAAGCACTTGTTTCATTTGAATATGATGGTAAGGGTTATTTTGCTGTCTGTTCAAAAGAAAAAGGAGATGAATGGATTAACAAAGGGATATTGCATAACGCAGATGACTGCCCTTGCTTTATTCAGTCATCAACAATTGTATGTGAACTTTTTGACGAGTCCTCACGGAGAATTATCATGAGGGAAATAAAGGTGAAGTATAATCTCAAATTTATTTTTCCAACATCTAAGAAACTGCTACCTGATAATTTAGCGCAATGGATCGTTGATGTACTGGAAGGAAATTGAAAAATAAATAAAAAGGAATCAATCGCATATATTTATGATTGATTCCTTTTTATTTGTACCTCGATTATTCACTTTTTTCTAAATTAGACTGAACCCAATCTTCAGGTATGTAACCCAAATGGCAAGCTTCCTTTTTTAGGAGCATCTCTACTTGATTATGAATTTGAATTAATTGATCAAACATTGCAGTTAACATATTTTCATTTACATCTTCATATCCACCTTGTCGGTATCTTTGCGGTTGCAACAATTGATTAAGTTCAGTGGCTTCCTTTTCTAGAACTTGATAATCTCTTCTCAACGTATCGATCGCTTTTGTTGTATCTTCAGAAATTTTACCCTTTGGAATAACTACATCAACTGACGCTTCAATTGTAGGGATGCGTAATTCATCAGCAAGATACGGTCGATGATTTCCTCCCGTCCAAACTGCATATTTGCCGTCTGGTGTTAAATACAGGTGCAAATCTATAGGTGATTCATCTTTCCAACCTTTTGTAGCCACTGATTGCCTAAGTCGTTTCATTTTATTGTCATTTGCTATATCATTTGGTCGTAAACCGAGTCCTATAATGTCCTTTGTGTGCACCGTCCGAATTCCAACATCACATACCTCATACGTCCCATCCGGGTAGTTCTGCATAACTTTTTCAGATGGTAACCAACGAGCTTTTTTTAGAAAACCAAATATAACAACCACCTGCCTTTATCATATTTCTTCTAGTTTATGATAAATGGATAGATTAAAGCACATCGTTGGGAGCAGTTATGAATAAGATTATTTCGTACCAAAGAAACTGGACTGGGATTAGAATATGATAAAAGAGCCTCAAGGGAATGAAGTATTTGATAGGCAACCCCAATAAGCTTGGACTTATTCAATCTTCTGTTTGTTTCTCCAAACTCATATTTAGATAAAGCCAATTGCCCTCATGATACCATTCAAATCCAACATCTTTCTTGAAATGCAATGTTCGATCTCTATTTGTATTCTTCCATTTGCCTGCCCAACCGGGCAGGATGGGCTTTTCATTGAGGTAAAGTGTGCCATGACTAATGCTTACAGAATCAGCATGACCAGAGTGTCGACCATCTTTATAGTACGGATTATCAGTAAGGCATAAAAATCGTTTGACTGAAAAGTCCTCAAAATTCAGAAGTCGTTCGATATCCTTTAAAACATCATACATATCGGTATCTGTTGCGCGATTCGATGATTTTTTAAAACATTTTAGTTCGATCGCTGCTTTGATATTGTTATAATAACAAACGATATCTATATTTTTTCCTTGAAAAGAATGCTCTAACTCAATTGAAAATACGTCATTCTTATCGATGCACAGTATTTCACCCAAACTATTAATCAATGATGCATAATGCAACTGCATGGAGGATTCTTTGTTAACTTGAATGCGTCCTAGGGCAAGTCTTTTGATAAAAATACTCCAGGCTAAGTCGATTACATAATTTAAACGATCCACATGATTGATTGGAACACTAATCATAACAATCTCCTTTACATTTTAAGATAGCTGAGAATTCTCAATTTATCAGAAGCACAACATAAATCTATTATACGATCCTTTGTAGATCTATAAAATAAACTATATATTTACCGATAATACAATAGACTACCATAAGCCGTATTCCGATACATACGATCTTAATTTCATGAATGAATAATGATTAGGAATTGAATTCCTAAAACGGCTCTATTCAATTTATAAGGAGAGGTAAATAGTGGCAGAGTGTGAATACTTTCAACCAAGTTGCACGGGTTGCACAAGTAAGCTTTATGATGGAGGTACTGTTGTTCCTTCAAAACGATTCAAGAACCTTAGAACAGTAACACCGACTCAATCTAGGCAGTTTTGCAGAAAAGAACCACAGAATTGTGTGTTTCATCCAAGAGGGCTAGCGTTTGCTTCTAAATCCAATCAACAAGTAGCTGTCCGTAGAGCTATTGAAAAAGATAATAAGGAAATGCGAGGGGGCAACAAGGAGAGTTCAGTAGGAATTATTACATATGTTATACTTGCTCTGATTGCTTTTCTTATATTTAAAGCCATTCAAGCAGGATATTGATTATTATTTGTTAACCAAGATTGATATAAAGATGCCTGTATCATTTTCATTTAGAATGATACAGGCATCTTTATGTTTTTCATAATTGAGATATTATACCCAGTCATTAATTTTCCAAAATCAACCCAATTCTGTTACAGATGCATAACATAAGCCATCATCATTTTCAATAAACTAAGCAGTTTATTCAGTTGTGAAGGTGTTTTTAGTTTTCGTCTTATTTGAATGCAATATAAGACGTTATCAGTGACTGGATATTTGAAAATGGAAATTTAGACTTTCTATGTTATTTACACCTAAACAGAAATGAAAAGTTGTTATCCTTCTGATAAAAAATCAAATGGTGATAGTGAAATTAAGGAAACAGAAATATCACAATGTTTCATTCTTCATAATTCGACATAATATTCGTTGTTGATAGCGTATAGTAATAATTACCTATATAAGATGTGGAGGAGAAAAAAATGAGGTCACCATACATCTCAAAAGTAAAGATTAAAAATTTCAGGAATTTTGTTGAGGAAGAAGTGTCTTTAAATCATAAACAAGTGATTATTGGCGAAAACAATGTCGGGAAGACAAATTTTATTAGAGCTCTGCAACTAATTTTGGATCCACAATTATCAGACGAAGACAGAACTTTACAAGAATCAGATTTTAATGAACGATGTATCGACCCAATGAAATCAGGAGAACAGATCGAAATTGTTATTGAGATAAGAGGATACGAGCATAACAGGAACATTTTAGCTGCTCTTAGTGACGCAACAGTGTCGACTACTCCTCATACTTTAAGATTAACGTACAAATATTACCCAATACCTAGAGTTGATGGTAGCAACTCTTATGAATATAAAATTTTCCAAGGTAGTGATGAAAATCAATATTTTTCTCATCAGCAAAGAAAGTTTCTAAATTTAAAAGTAATTAAAGCGCTACGAGATGTAGAAATTGAAATGAAAAGTACCAGGCATTCCCCAGTTCTTCAATTATTACGACAATATGAAATTGAGAAAGACGAACTCGACGTAATTGCAACTGCTATGAAACAAAATAGTGATCTTTTATTATCATTGGATGAAGTAGATGATTTAGAAAAACGTATTAATAACCGTTTTGATGAAATTATCAAAATAGAAAAAGGATCTGAGATTAAGTTTGAAACCCTTGACGTAAATACACAGCGATTAATTAATAGTATCAAAACAATGGTGGGACAAGAAAGATACAGACGTCCAATTAGCGAAAGTAGTCTTGGACTTAATAATATTTTATATATCACATTAATGCTTTTATTGATCGAAGATAAAACTGTTCCAAGGTTTATAAAGGGAAGCTTGTATGACGAACTTTTAACGAAGGAACGTAGTCAAATTATTGCGTCTTGCTATGAAGTAAACGACAAAGGTAAGTATGTATTAAAACAGGGAATTCAACCAAATGTCATGCGTGCTCTTTATAATTTTATGGACTTGCATAATCCTCCTCTAAAAGGTTTTACATTTTTAGCTATTGAAGAACCCGAGGCTCACTTACATCCAACACTCCAGCGTGTACTGTATCAGGATGTAATGAGGGGCTCATCATCAATTTTGTTAACAACACATTCAACACATATTACTTCAGTTGCGCCAATTGAATCAATTGTTCATTTGTTAAAAAGTGAGAATGGTACTAAGATCAAAGCAACGTCTGATTTACAGATGTCGCCACAGGAAAAAAGGGACATAGAAAGATATGTGGATGTTAAGCGGGGAGAATTATATTTTGGTAAAGGGATTATTTTAGTCGAAGGGATAGCTGAGGAATACTTAATTCCTAAATTTGCTGAATTGATGCAGCTTTCATTGGATTCAAAAGGAGTCATTGTATGTAACATTAACTCCACTAATTTTAAACCATATATCAAATTTTTAGATGCACTTGGAATTCCATTTGTAATTATTACAGACGGGGATTACTATATCTTGACACCTGATAGCGATGGTAAAGAAACACGAAAATATCATTTGCTAAAGGATCCCTGGCACTCAAACTATGGTTTTTTAGGTTACGAATTAGCATTTGGAACGTTAATTGATTTGGGGAAAATCGCAGAAAGGGAGATCCCTGTAACAACTCAATTACAAAATGAAAAGCTGAATGAGTTTGGAATCTATGCTGGTGAATATACATTGGAAGTTGAAATAATGAATGCATGCGGTGAGGATAATGACTTAAAAACAATAATTTCCGATGTTTACGAAGGGCTGACTCTTGGTGGAGTACAACAAAAAAGTAATTTTAAGAATGAGTTAGCTCAAAAAGATTTTTGGAAGTGTCTTTCGAAGATTGAGGCAAAAGGTATTGGGAAAGGGAGGTTCTCGCAACAATTTGCAGATGTAACCAAAGAGGGACATGTGCCGGAGTATGTAAGAGAGGCGATTAGAAGTATTATTACTAAAGCAGGGGTTAATGAAGGCTGATGACAACATTCTACCAACAAAAAATTGAAGAAATGATGCAGGATGAACAGCAAGTAGAAGCATATAATTCTGACACCAATACTGTTGTAATCGCTGGACCAGGGAGCGGAAAAACAACTGTATTAACACTTAAAATTATAAGAGTATTACAAGGAATTAAAGAGCCAAGAGGACTGGCATGTATTACTTACAGTCGAGCAACAACTTCCGAGCTAGAGGAAAGATTAAGGAAATTGGATTTCAATCAATCGCGACAGAATGTATTTGTTGGTACGGTTCACTCTTTTTGTATTGCGGAAATAATTAGCCCTTTTTCTCGTTTGTATCCTGATTACGAAATACCTGAGACGTTCGATATTATTTCCGAAGAGAATAGAAAAGTTCTTTTTTATGAAATCAAAAATCAATTAGGGTACGGTGAAATAGCAACAACAATTGAAGAAATGGATAAGGAAAGAAATTTGAATATTGAAGGTCTAAGCGAAGTCGAGATTGAACCGTTTGAAATCGCTTTACATATTGCACGGGAATATGAAAGTGCACTCAAAAGGGTAGGTAAGATCGACTTTATAAATATAGTTAATTTTGCAACTACTTTGATCCAAAAAGAGGAATATGTAAGAAGGTGTTTAGAAGCGAAATTCCCTTGGATATTTGTGGACGAATATCAAGACTTGGGTAAGCCTCTGCATGAAATGATACTGTCGCTCTTCAATAGAACAAGTATTAATTTTTTTGTTGTTGGAGATCCGGATCAATCCATTTATGGATTTACTGGTGCTATGCCAGAGTATCTTAATGAATTAGCCAACAAGTCGCAATTCAAAGAAGTAAGATTATTGTCAAATTATCGTAGTACCCAAGAGATTGTAGATGCAACGGAATTTGTGTTAGGTAAGCAGCTTGGAAGAGAAGCAAAGTCAAAATTTGAGAAGCAAACAGAATTCCATTTTGTTGTGTGTAATTCGGAGTTCATTGAGCAATTTAATGAAGTTGTTAGAAACATTATTCCGAATTGTGTATCGCAAGGTATTCCTTATGATGAAATTGCTGTACTTGTTCCTAATAATCCCACTGCAAGAGCACTCAGTGAATTTTTTAAATTCAATAATATTCCTTACTATCTCAATAAACAAGACTATGAAAGAACTGAGGTGGTGGTTTGGTTAGAAAGATGCGCTATGTGGACTTCCGATCACGAGAAACAATCGTTTAGTTCATTATTTGATTTTTGGATCCGGCTCTTACAAAATCATAGTTTGGTTCTAGATGTAAAAGAAAAAGCATTGGCTAGAATCAACTTAATGGAGACATTACAAGGTAGCTCTGTACATGCAGGCACTTTGTCTGAGTGGTTGCAATACATGATTGACAATTTAAAATTGTACGAATTGTTAGAAAACTATAAAGTGAATTGTGATGAAAAGGAAAACCTAGAGAAAATTTACGGTTTAGCTTCCACTGGAGAATTTGTAGGTTTTGACATAACTCAATTTGGGCAATTAGGTAAACCAGATAATCAAGTTACGATCTCAACAAGACATAGCTCAAAAGGATTAGAATTTGAGGTAGTCATTCTATTGGGGATGGAAGAACAACATTTTCCAAATTATTATGCTTTACAAGAGCCCAAAAAGTTAAGCGAAGAATATCGTGTGTTTTTCGTGTGTATCAGTAGAGCAAGAAGAGTTTGTTATCTCCTTAGAAGTGAACATCATACGAAAAGTACAAGATTTGGAGAGAGGAGATTTCCATATGACCCATCAAGGTTTTGGTTAATGCTACATTCATATCACGGACAGAATTAATTTTACTTTGTTTTCAACTATAAGATGGGGGATGACTTGCTATGACTAGAACAGTGCTATTTGTAGATTACGATAATGTAAACATTACATTATCCGAAAACTACGAAAGATATGACCGTAAGAACATACAAGAAGAAATAGTTCCTAGGATTATTGCTGAATACGATAATGATCAGGTACTATTCACCAGAGCTTACCTTGATTTTAACAATATCAAGATATCCTCCGAGGGATATCAAATGTTTATGGAAAAGTTAGTTCAGCTAGTGCATGTTTATAAAGGAAAGAATACATCGGATATCAGTCTAATTATAGACGTTTTAAAATCAATTTATTTAGAAAAAATTGAAGCAGATAAATATGTTATTGCATCGTCTGATAGTGACATGCTCCCGGTAATTAAAGAACTAAAAACACTTGGCAAGGAAATTGAGTTATTATACTTTGAAGTAAATACAAATGTTGAGTATGCAAATTTACTTCCTAAATTTGGTGTGAATGCTAGGTCTATAGAGAGTTTACTTGGAATCAATAAATATGAATCCAACGACAATTCACAATTCAATGAAATTGACACATTCAGTAATATTCTGGAACTAATTAATGAAGTGATTATCAAAGCGCATAAAGAATATAAACGTGATGGTAGATACTGTGGAACATGTAACAAAAAAATACTCAAAGATCAATGTATAAGTGAGAAAATATTTATCAAACAAGATATTACTGATGGATTTGCAATCGATTATTTAGTGAATAATGGAATTATTTATGAATATGAGACGCCTAATGGCTATAAAACAATTCTTATTAGTTCAGATCCAAATAAATTTAGAGGTATCGAACTAAAAGATAAAATTGTCGAAGAAAACTTTGCATTCCTCCTTGACAAAGTGTGAGTTGTGTGGTATAAATAAAATATTAATAAGATTTTCCGTTTGATACAATTAAGATTTAACGTATTTCCAATAAGATTTGCCTGAATAATTAAGAATTAGATAGAAAGAACCCACTCAGATTTGAATGGGTTCTTTCTTAGTTTGTAAATTTTTTTTACTTCTAATTTTTATCCTATGACTTAATTTTCTGCTGTTGAGTCTTTCCCCTTCAGTCGTCCAAGTGTTTTAAGAATACTTCCACCACTGCTTGCTGCTTTTTCAACACCTTCTGTTAACTCAGCAATTCGTTCGTCTTTTTCCGCGAGGGCTACGTTCTGTTTACTTATTCCTAAATTTTTAGCTTCTATAAGATCGTTTTTTGATGCCATAACATTGGCGTTATCTGCTATCGTTTTATACAGCTTAGTATTTTCTTCTAAAAGAGTTTTGTTTTCTTCAATAACTTGTTTATAGTGTTCCACAGTGAATTTTGTTATGTCCAAAAGTTTCACTCTCCTTTTTCTTTATTATGTGTAATTTATTTCTTGAATATGTAGTTGTTCTTTTACTGTATTGATAACCTAATTCATTTTTGAAAGTTGACTCAATCACTATTGAAGAAGCTATTGTCTGCGAAGAACTAGGCAAATTTCTTGAAAAGAATATTGCTAAAATTCATCCAAAAGATTGAAGACATTTTCGTTCAGCATTATGAACAGAATTGGAATTAAGAATACAAACACTAAGAGCAACCAATAAAGCAGCCTGCTTCATTGGTTGCTCTTCTTTAATATATCGCCGTTATCATTCTCACGGTAATGATAACGGCATTATCACGTATGACTTCCTCATGTACTATTACCGGTGATTTGACATCTTATGATACCTGTAAAATGGATTGAAGCGTTGAAACGTTGGATATGATGGGGATATAAAGGAGTGACGTAAAATGACTATATTGTTTAGTGTTTTGTTAATGTTCACATGCTACCTCGTGTACAAGTACCATAATCAAAAACAAATGTTAGAAGACTATCGTAACAATGCTCTTGAGGCATTCTCATCCCATGAAGATATGAAGGAGACTCTTCGAATCGGTTTGTATAACCGCTTTAAACGGGACCTGGAAGAGGACAAGGAGGAGAATCCATTAATGTTCGAACATTTTGTCAAAGAAATTATGTCTTCTGTCCGAGGTGGTGTGACTTATGTGACCAAGAGTTCGGGAGACTTCGGCATCGATATTGAAGAACAAACCGAAGAGGGGTTATACCTCGGTCAAGTGAAATGTTATAACGATATGAATATGGTCGGTTTTGGTCCAATTGCGATTATTCACTCCCAAATGGTTAAGCAGAATGCTGTAGGCGGTTATGTAATAACAACGAGCGACTTTACGAACAATGCACGTAACTATGCTGAAGGGTTGGATATTGAACTGATTAATGGCACACAGTTGGTGGAACTATGGCTTGAGCATCTAGAGACCAAGAATGAACGTGTTGCGGCATTGATTCCTATCCCGCAGATGTAATTGTTCAAAGTGTCATTATTTCATGGCTGAGTTGGAACATAGCTGTATGCCATAATTCAGATTAAGTTTCTCATCAGCAGATTTTGCAACATCATTTGAAGGAGGTTACAAGGGGTGAACTTTAGTCTGAAAGCTTCTGATGGCACCTGTCATTGAATCCTATGGGGAAGATTATAAGGCATTAATTCGTATTGCCAGCTTGGAATATGAAGTGTATAGCCCCGGCGTGTGGAACAGAAGATAGTCACTGTGGGCACATTGATGCCGTACCGTAAGTACCGCAATACGTATTATTGTATTGTGGATCGAGACATTGTATCTTACAAACTGATGGACAAAGTTGAACGACATGTGATCACTTTATTCTGGCACGGAGCCATTAAGTGCAGGCTTATATATTGATTATGAACCGATTCCAAGAAGGGATCGGTTTTTGTATGCATTGCTTTAAGAACCTTTGCTGAACTAACGCAAGGTAGTCGGTTTTATTCTGATCATTAAATATTGTTAGATCTTAAGAGACGGATTATTTAAGTTTGCTCACTGAATTGTTATACTCATAGTGGTAGACAAAATGCGACCATCAAAAATTTGATGGTCGTAATCATTATTGTAAAGGAATGGGTTTAAATGACTTCTACGAACAATCCTACTGCGGGTATTGGGGACCCGTACTGGTATGAATGGTCTGTTGGTTTGACTTATGTAGTAGATATGCTTAATCCTGATTCTGGAATTGAATTTGTAACTTTACAGTCAACTGAAGCACAAGGGCTCGATGATGTGGTAGTGTCATACGCTGATGGAGTTAAAGAGTGTATACAAATCAAACATACCCGTATCGAAGATACTCTCACATTTGGTGATATGATAAGTAAAGAAGAGGGTAAGAAATCTTTGCTTCAGAGTCTCGCTGGTGCATGGAAAGAATCCAAGAGGAAATGGGGAGAAGTGACACCGGTTCTTTTTACTAATCGAATATCTGGTGAGAGAACCTCGACAGCCAAAAGCCAAAATGGTTTGAATTACACAAGACCTGTTTTACATAAGTTTTGGGATCATATACAAGCTCAAGCATCAATCTCAGTTAAATTTTCAGATATTATCATACCCGAAGAATGGACAATTGCTTGGGAAGAATGGCTTGGTCAAATGGATGTTCTTGATAATGAGGAAGAGAAACTTGAATTTATTAAATTGTTAAGAATAGAGATGGAGCAACCAGGTTTAACTGAGTTGACAAGAGAACTTCTACAAAAGATTTCTAACACTTTTGCAATTACAATTGATCAAGCACAATCGCTTCTAAGTTTGCTTGATACCTCGCTGCGAGAGTGGGGTACGACTATGCGTGGGACAAGAGAGGCAATAACAAGAGAACGTGCTTATACAGCACTAAGTTTGCCATCATTTGGTACAATCGGAGATCATAACCTTGTCCCTGAAGAGCCTTTTTTCCCAAGTCGTAAACAGTTCGTTGAAACTCTTGCAGATAAGTTGTTGAACGGTGAGGAGCCTATTATTTTTCTTAGTGGCATACCAGGAATCGGTAAGACTACTATTGTTAGTGCTCTTGCTAACCGTCGAGATCCTGTAATAGATTTACGGTATCATGCATTTCGCCCAATTACTCCACAAACCACCGTATTGCCTGCAGATGCAGGTGAGACTACTAAAGCAGAAGTATTATGGAGTGATCTGTTGTCACAGCTCCGCACTATCTTTAAAGGGCGTCTCGCTCATTTTCATGTACCAGTGCGCAATGATTTTTTGACCACTGAGAAACTACGAGATCATGTTCTTAGGCTAGCAAACGAACTTGGAAAAGAACGTGGTCGTCCAACGGTCATTGCAATTGATGGTATAGATCATGCTGCGCGTGCTGGATTAGATAATTACACTTTTCTTGAAACCTTAATTCCACCAGAACATGTTCCAAGCCATGTTCGTTTCCTTATAGTAGGTCAACAAGCAGAGGCATACGAGAAATATCCTTTCTGGATAAAAGATGGGACGGAAAACGTATCACATGTGACCGTTGAGGGAATGAAAGATGAAGATATTGAAAGTCTCTTTTCTTCTATAGCTACTTTATTTCCCATTGAAGAAAAAGATGCAGCTGTTCGTCTCATTGGAAGTATAGCACAGGGCAATACACTTGCTGCTATATTTGCTATTCATGAAGCCACATACAGTGCAAATATTGCTGAACTTGAAGGACGGTTAGAGAATAGACGGCTGACACACGGATTGTTTACATACTACGATCAAATTTGGTCGGCTGCTCTGCAGCCCTTACAAAGGACATTTCCTTTTCTTGGTTTTCGAATTGCGGCGTGCCTTTCTTTAATAAATGAAAGAATCACTGGGTTCGATCTTAGCAGAATATTACCAGAAATGAATATTAGCGCTTCAATATGGACGGATATCTTGCGTGCACTTCGACCATTACTTATTGAAGAAGAACTAGGATTTCGTGTAGCACATAATGACGTACGCGTTCAACTAACAAAACAAGCAGCGAACCAACCTAAGAAGATAATGGAAATAGCCAGCAGTATGGCAGATTACTATATGGATGATACCACTAAGGGAATTGCACGGCATAATGATTTATTTAATTTACTTAGATTGAGTGGACGACATGTAGATCAAGCAAGAGTATTTACGCCTCAATATGTAATGGAGGGCTACGCTCTTAATCGCCCAATAATTGAAATGATAGAGCAATGTAAAAATGCATTAATTATTGTTACTGAAACAAAGGAATGGACGTGTGTGCATAAGTTAGTTTGTGCAGCAACGACTCTAAATCAAATAATTAAAACAGTTGATTGGACCGGCAATACAATTGAGTTTTTATCTGATATTCCTCCTGTGTTGTTTTCTGAGGGGAGGGTTTCAAATAAGGAATCATGGACACTTGATACTATAGATAATACGTTGAATGATGCATTGCGGTTAGTAAATTCAGGACAGTTGCATCGTGCACGGGGACTCATGAGCCGTTGGTTTAATCATCTTTCTCCATCAAATTTAATTGAATTATTGTCATCCGATCAAATTTATGATGAATGGTATGATGAAAAACGACTTGGCGATAGAACAGCTACTATGTTACGAACATGGGGAACCGTTAGTCAGCATACAGGGATTACATGGGAAATTAAAGATGACGGAGCATCGGATGAATTGCTACCGTTGTTTTTCGGGGGTTATCTTAGTGAAGCACTTGAAAATGGAGAGATTTACAGTTGGTTGAGGGCGTTAAGGAGGTCTGAAACATTTTACTGGGATGACCTTGAGATATGCTTAGACGAATTAGTTGTTAACCGAAGATGGGTAGAAGTTTCTATGACCCTTTTAATGTTAGGAGAAGATAGAGAAGAGTGTCCAATATCATTTCAAATAAAAGCAGCTACTTATGCTTTACTCTCCGGGCGTGTTGAATTAAATGAAATTTGGGCGCAACCCATAGCCGATGCAGGATTTGATTTACTTACTGATTATGATGATCGTTATACGGATAAGTATGCAATGCTTTTCTCTGCGATTAGTTTTGTGATTAGTTGGATTTATCCTCATCGTGAAAATGGTGGTATCAGTAGTGAAGGAACAAGTTTTTATTTCCGAAACGGTGGAGATACTCGACAAAGGGAACACCTTGCTATTTTACTTAACGCAAGCGCATTTGTAGGAAAATGGTTTGGAGTTTTATCAAGAAAGGGTCCAGAAGCAGCTGCAAAAATTGTCACTGTGGATGAACTTGAATTGGTTCTAAATGCACTCGTTTCACAAAAGAAACCGTGGAAAACCATTCACGGTTATGGAAAACTAACAAAGAATATTTTAGAGATATTTGTTTTTTGCACTGATCGAATAGGACTATCCTTTGAAAGATCATTTTTCAAATTTATTCAGGATAAAAGCAGTGGATATCCTGCAAATTATATGTTGGAGGTAGGTTGGGACTATTTATCTATACGAGGGGAAGAAAAACTACTTAAGTCATGGTTCGATTATTGGTGTGGACCAAATGGGAAGGCTTGGCATGTGGACATTGCCAGTCGTGTAGATATAGTGAATCGTTTTATACAAGCTGCTGCAGCGTCTAACTTTGAAGATAAAGTCACTTCTGCGAAGAAACTATTACAATGGGGCATGATAGGTTATACCAGTCACAAGGAATATGTTCTTGAAAATCCACTTGCTTGGTACCAATCACTTCTTAAAGTTAACCCAGTTCTCTGGAAAACCGAAGGAAAACGTCTTATTGAATTGTCACAGGAGGCTTCTAAAACAGGTGATAATCGTATTTCTTCTATAATAGAAGCCGCAGTTTCAGAATCAGTTGCGTTAAGTGGTGTCTCTGATATGTGGATTTTTTATAATCTGCAGAACCGAGACACATTATTACTAGAAGAGCCAGGCACCGTTTTTGATGGGCTAATCGCAATGCTTGAAACTAATAGCTTATCGGAGAATGAATTATTGGGGCTGTGGGGATTTGGACTTGGTGCGTTTATGTGGCAAGCGGGAGAAGATCGGGGTTATTTGCATGATCTAAGAGTTGCAATTTTGCTCGCAGCAGAGAGGGAAGGCTTAGATTCTTTTTCGGATAAAATGGAGGACTTGGGTAAAACGGAAATTAAGGTAACAGTTGATAATGTCCGTTATAGATATCCTGATAGATGGTTTAATCAAATTGAAAGTAATACCAATTATGAGTTACAGGATCTTCACGAACTGTCAATTGAAGATGCTATTGAGCGGGTGAGCCAAATGTATACGGGTGACACACAGTATTCATCGCAGTCCTTGGAACAGTCCATTTCTTTAGTCACAAAAAGAATTAAAAAGGAAAAAACTATAAACTTTCAAATGCATGTTGATCGATTACTGAAAATAATAAATCAACGTTCATCAAAAAACGTATGGGGTAGTGCGCACCTTTTGTTATTCGGAGAGTTAATGAATTTACTTTCTGAGGATTCGATTTTTGAAACCCTAAAGAGATTGATTTTAAGTCTAGATTTAGAAAGTAATGATAATTATTGGATCGGACATGTATTTGATAATCTAGATACCATCTGTAGATATAAGGCAATGGCAGAGGGGGAACAAGCGTTACTGGAAGGATTTCGCAGGCATGTTGATACACAAGAAATGTGGGTTAATGGAAATGGATTTTTACCGGAATTGCAAAGGTGTATTATTCCTGTGGCTGAACAAATCGATGAACCTCCCACGTCTTGGAATCAATTTGCGGTCCGATACCTGTTTCATGTCTTAAAATCTGATAATGGATCGCGTATAGAAGCTGCTCTTCGTGGTCTTTGGGCTCTAACTAAAATAAATCCGTCCGATATGAGCTATATCATTATCAAGTGGGAAGAATTATCCTCTCGTACTAAAGAATGGGTTCTGATAATTGTTGAAAGAGTTGCAAACTGCATACCCGAGGCTTTCAACTTTTTCTCTGAAGTCGTTTCACTATGCTATAACGGCACTGACCTAAGACTGAAACTTCAGGCATGGGTGGTCTTACAAGCATTGCAGAGAAGTAAAGGAGTTGAATGTGAAGTTTGGAATGTTCATAAGCATCCACAGTATGAACAATTGATCTCCTCAATTACAGGGCACTCAGGGGGAGTATTGAAAGTGCCTAGTACTGCCAATGGCTCTATTTCAACCATAGGAGGAATTCAAACTATTCATAGTATTCTTCATCTATTAAGTGCTGCAACACTTGATGATGTTGATGATGTTGAAAGAAAATACGCTCTTTACAAACAAAGCAATGTAACTTCATCACATCATTACCATATGGAGAGTTTGAGGAAAAATGATGGTGAAATGAAAGTTCCGGAATCACCTGAAGCAGACTTGCTAATGGATATTATTTACTCTGAGGTCTATCATGACAGGTGGGATTATGTACCGATTGTGAGGCTGGCACAAGCATTAACTACAGGCGACGACCCATTTATTCTTTTGAGTAGTCCACAAGAAGCGATGGATGCAGATAATTGGGTTATCGATGAAGAGTTAGATTCACTGATAAAAGAGCAGGAGACACTGAAGCAAAAACTTATTCAAAATATAAATGCAGGTCTGTCAGAAGATGAAATTGTTTTATCTGCTGTATTGTTAACATATAGTAGATCAAATGATGTGAAAATGGTTTATAACGTAGCTATCGAGGACGAGCGATTCTTTTCAAACTCTGAAAAAAATAAAAGTACATTTAATGGTCGGAGTTTTGCAATGTATGACATAGAACGTTTCGACCCACTTATTAGTATGGAACCTGTTATGACGATGGGCTATGAATCTGGAGGAATTGGGAGTTTTGTTAATCAAAGTTTTTTAACTTATCCATCACACATATGGACTACCCTCTTCGGGTTTGAGCCTAGTCCCTCTGACCCAACGATATGGCTTTATAACAATGAACCAATAATAAGGTTTGACTATTATCATGGACAGATCCGTGACCTGATACGTGATAGGTTGTATCGTCAACCAATATTACAACGGTGGGTATGTGATCGTAAAAAGTTTGAAAATTTATTGGAGCAAATGGGGTTAGGTAGTTCCCACTTTTCAACACTAAAGGTCGATAAAATAAGTAATATATAGCATCATAAAAAAATCATCGGTTACCTTAACTCTGAGGTAGCCGATGATTTTTTTATGATTTCATTAGTTGCTCTTCTATAAATAGAATGCCGTTATCATTCTCACGGTAATGATAACGGCATTATCACGTTTTCTGGAGACGAAAAACGCTCTTTATCATTTATTCTGCCAATTGTCGCTATTTATCAAAGTGACTGGTAATTTGTGCGGTGCTTATCATTAGGAGTCGTGACAGCTTATCAATTTCTGTGGAGACGGTGTTGATTTGACGCGGTTTTTCGATATGCGTTTTATCATTTAATCTGGTGGCTTACATTCCCTATTCCTTTTTTCGTTCTCGTTTATTCACTTTCTTCAGGAGTCCGAAAGAACCCAATCCTTAGGTATGTAACCCAGATGGTAAGCTTCCGTTTTAAGGAGCAATTTTATTTGGATATTGATTTGAGTTAATTGAATATACATTTGATCTAACTTGTTCTCATCATCATGTTTATATCCACTTCGTTGAAATCTTTGTGTTTTTAAATATTGATTAAGTGTATTGGCTTCATGTTCTAAAATCTGATAATTCCTTCTTAACGCCTCGATCGCTTTCGTGGTATCTTCAGTAATCTTACCCTTTGGAATAACCACATCAACTGCTGCTTCTATAGAAGGAATGTGTAACTTGTCAGCAAGATATGGTCTATGATTTCCACCTGAGCAAACTGTATATTTTCCTTCTGGTATTAAATACAGATGCAAATCTATAGGCGATTCATCTTTCCAACCCTTTGTAGCCACGGATTGCCTAAGTCGTTTCATTTTATTATCATTTGCTATATCTCTTAGTCGTAGACCGAGTCCGATAATATCCTTTGTGTGTACTGTCTGGATTCCAACGTCCGAAAGATCTACAACGAAAACCGATACTCTTAGTTGAATATCGATTTTCGTTGTGACCTGCTTATTCCTGTCTTTTCAAAAGTTCTTTTAATAATTCATTAATCTCAGTTTCTAAACGACCTCTGCTCATTTTTTCAGCAAGCTTGTCTAATTGTTTTGCAACTTCGGGTTCAACTAAGAAAACACGTGTGACAAGCTCTATAACTGTTGATTTTGGAATGAATGGATGACTGTGTATGTGGTAGTCAATTTGATTGTGGTCGGTGATGTCTTTCTCTATGGCTAAACTTTTCTTTTTAAGTTCAACTTCTTGAAGTGCTTTCTCCATGTTGTCCCATTCTTTTTCGAAATTACTTTTGCTATTGTTTGACATGAAATTCTCCTTTTCGAAGGAATTAAACTGAAATTATTATAACAATAGTTAGAGGTGATCTAATGTATTCTTATAATAACATAACCTTTTTTATTGAACGTCCAGGCTTAGCAGAATCCATTATTCAATGGGAATCCAATGGGTACGAGACTCTTTATACTCTTGATGCTCGCGAAAGCAGAGTTAACACTGAAAATTATATTGTGACTTTTGGTAGAATTGATACTTATTATTATCTTGGCTCCACATCAAAAAATCAAGTTGTTTACAGTGCTTTTCCCAATCTGCCAATGTTTTTTGATTTTTTACATTATGGGTGGTTCACAAGGATCGAAGGCACCGAAGAAGGTCTTACATTTGTGAAGTCAATTATTCAAGGTTTATAGTAATCATTAGGGCAAAGTATGCTCGAGTAAACGGTTTTGCATAAATGGACCGCTACTCCATTAGCTCCATTAGTGTTTGTGAAATAATTCATTGAGCAGTATTATGAACAGAATTGGAATTATGAATACAATTACTAAAAGCAACTAATGAAGCAGGCTGAGATTAAGCAGCCTGCTTCATTAGTTGCTTTTCTATAATATAATGCCGTTATCATTCTCAAGGTAATGATAACGGCATTATCAGGTTTTCTGGAGACGAAATACGTTATTTATCATTAATTCTGCAAATTGTCGCTATTTATCAAAGTGACTGGTAATTTGTGCGTTACTTATCATTAGGAGTGGTGACAGCTTATCATTTAATCTGGTGGACTACATCAAAGCAAAAAATAAAATTATTGAAAAAAACCTTGGATTCCTTCTTGACAAATTTTGAATTTTGTGGTATAAATAAAATATTAATAAGATTTCCCGTGCAATTCAATTAAGATTCAACGTATTTCCAATAAGATTTGCCCGATTAATAATTAAGAAATGGATAGAAAGAACCCACTCAGATTTGTGTGGGTTCTTTCTTAGTTTGTAAACATATTGTAGGCTACCACTTACTGTAATTTCCATCACGATCGTCAATTCTTTAGCCAAAGCATTAGCAAGTATTGTTAAATTCTTATCGTCCATATTATCCTCTCAAAATTATATATTCATTCCATTATAAACGAATGAGGAAGGGTGATCGACAGAGAACTCAAATTAGATGAACAAGAGCGAATGATTTCAGTTTCCTTAATTAAACATATATCTTCTAATTCATGCGCAATATAATCTGCAATGTGAACAGCATGCATAGCGTGACGATTTCTTCTTGCGTGTGCCTCGGGACTAGATATTCCTCCGTCTCCGCCTGATTCTATAACTATTTTTCTGATTTTGTGAGAATTAGCATAAATATTTACGCTATACTCTATGGTAGGAAAATCAGAATATGTATATAATCCAACTTGTACTTGAACACGAATTATACCTTTATCAGGAATACAATCATTTGAGAAGTTAAAATAGTTTAGTTGTATTTCCTCCAATGCATAACACCTCCCATTTTTTAATTTCTTCTATGTCAGATGTCCACCTTTGTTGCAAATATCATTAAATTGTTGGATGAATCAAGTCAGGAAAAAAGATAATATCATTATAAGCATTGAAGTGACATCTCTAAACGATGTCCCGAAGTAAAATTACATGAAGCTTTCCTTTAATTAATGCCGTTATCATTCTCAAGGTAATGATAACGGCATTATCATGTTTTCTGGAGATGAAAAACGCTCTTTATCATTAATTCTGCAAATTGTCGCTATTTATCAAAGTGACTGGTAATTTGTGCGTTACTTATCATTAGGAGTGGTGACAACTTATCATTTATTATGGGAGCGGTGTTGATTTGACGCGGTTTTCCGATATGTGTTTTATCATTTAATCTGGTGGCTTACAACTGTTATCCGGTGGTTCACCTTCAGTGATTCGGGCAGGCATTATGTCCATGATTGGTTTGTATATGGCGCGCCGTGGCCTCGCGAGAGATGGTCTGCAGATGATCAGTGCAGCAGCATTACTGATGATGTGGTGGGACCCGTACTTTTTACTAAGCGTGAGCTTCCAGTTATCCTTTCTCGTGACCGCAGGTTTGATGATCTACATGCCATTGATTAACCGACTGTTCGGCAGCTGGCCGAAATCTCTTGCTGCAACAGCATCGGTTACGGTGACCGCTCAGTTAATTTCGTTCCCAGTAACCATTCTGTACTTCAACCAGTTTTCATTACTCTCATTTGTAGCCAACTTTCTGCTGGTTTCTCTGATTAGCGCTATTGTATTACCTTTGGGAACGGTCGCCATGTTATTGTCATTCATATGGGTTCCTTTGGCGAGACCTCTCGCGTGGATTGCGATTCAACTGAATCAACTGACTTTTGTAAGCGTGGAGTGGATGAACAGCCTGCCAGGTTTTGTGTTGATCTGGGCAACACCTTCCCTGTTGTGGATAGCCGCATATTATGCCGTTTTGTATGCCTTACTCTATCTGTTGCATCGTGGCAATGGTGAGCAGCGAGAAACAGCGTTTATTGAGGAGGATACGGCTC
Organism: Paenibacillus sp. 2KB_22; assembly: GCF_052115745.1. Classification (NCBI taxonomy): domain Bacteria; kingdom Bacillati; phylum Bacillota; class Bacilli; order Caryophanales; family Paenibacillaceae; genus Paenibacillus; species Paenibacillus sp. 2KB_22. Next base: position 1,272,867 of record NZ_JBFRHG010000002.1, on the reverse strand, counting down.
CTCTTGTGAGGAGACTACCTCCAGTTTCCATGGGGAATGTGGGCATTCGCTCTTCGATGTCTAACGTGGCACAGGATCAAGGTAAGAAACGTGTAGATGGAAAAGAAACTTCATTAACGACATTAGGAGCCAGTATTGCCTGGCCGGAGTATACAAGTGCATTTACCGCACGAGGTGCAGGTTATTATGCGCATGAACGAATGAGTAAAGTTCAGCGATGGTTGTGCGGTTTACTCGTGATCAGCTTTGTTACTGGATTGTGGTGGGCATATCAGACTCCCAAGCCTGCTGGAACCGGCATTGTGCAGTTTTTGGATATTGGACAAGGGGACAGTGCATTAATTACAACCCCGGAAGGCAAACATATTTTGGTGGATGGCGGGGGAACAGTTAACTTTGGAAACACAGAGCAATCGTGGAAAACAAGACGTGATCCGTATGAGGTAGGAGCCAAGGTAGTTGTTCCTCTATTGAAAAAAAGAGGCATCCATCAACTGGACGCTGTCATTGTAACGCATGCCGATCAGGATCATGCCGGAGGACTACAGGCTGTGCTGGAACAGATTCCGGTTAAACGGTTCATGTTTAATGGCACGACCAGCGGTAAGGATAACTTTGATAAGTTACTGAATACAGCCATGGAACGAAAAATTCCTCTGTATGCCATTCAGCAGGGTATGACTTATAAGGCTGATAAAGAGACAAGTTTACATTTTATAGCTCCAGATCTGGCGCATATGGATGTAAATGCATCCGGCAATATGCCTGTGTCTGAACACCAGAATCATGATTCCGTTGTCTTTTTGCTGGACATGGCTGGTACTTCCATGTTGTTCACTGGGGATATGGATGCAGCAGCCGAGCAGGATCTGCTCTATATGATTCAAGATGGCTCGTTGGCTACCCAGTTTGAACAGAAAGGAGCAGATTTTGGAGTTACAGGTGGAGTTGTACAACGTGTACTTACACATCCGTTGCAGGATAATTCAAATGATGTTTCAGCATCTATCTCCATAGACGTGTTAAAGGTCGCTCATCATGGTAGTAAAACGTCGTCAACCGAAGCCTGGCTCCAATACTGGAACGCCAAAACCGCTGTGATATCTTCCGGTGTTAACAATACATATGGGCATCCCAACCCGGGAGTGATGGAACGGCTGGAAGCTACCGGGTCAGAGATTTATCGTACAGATCAGATGGGAGAGGTTCAGATGAGAGTGAAAGATGGGAAGATTGATATTCGGTACAAGTTGGTCGGTGTTGAGTGACGGCACGCGATCTATTTATCGGTGTGAAGATGAGTGAAGAAAACTCCGATTGAATACCAACTGGAAGGCAAAAAAGACAAGAGAACATACAACAATGTGGATAGTCTGACCAGAAAAAGTATTGAAGTTACGTGTAAATATCGAGAAGATGATCCCACCTATGAATCCTAATAGAGCATATGCGGCTATAGCAACTAGCAAGCTCATATACGTATGATCTTTTTTTCTGTATAAAAGTAATCCATCCACCAATATGGAAAGTGGCATAATTAAGAAAAGTAAAATAGCGAGGTTAATCAATAATCCAACCGCAAATGTATAGCCGAATGGATAATAGTAAGTATTTTCTAATCTTTCATCTATAGGGACATAGTGATAAATCCCCATTGCAAGTGAAATGAAAATTGCAGTTAATACAGCTGCAAGTATTTTTCCGCGCGGCCCATTGATTTTATGAGTGTTTGTCATTTAAATATTGACCTCCATCTTAAATAACTATATTTAACAAGAGATTGACTAAGAGATTTACTATATTTTAACATACAGAGGTTGGAGGGAAATAATTAAACGATTTTATTCTGATCTTAGATGACAGTGATTCCTCACTTCATTTGATCGCAAGTTACAGCAAAGCACAAAAAAGCCCGCTTTCCGTTACACTCCACGAGGGAGAATATCGGAAAGCGGGCCATTTTTTCAAAATGTAGAAGAAATATAAGAACTACTCCACGCCATCCTTAAAGTGTTTGCTCCAGTGTTTGTCGCCCTTGTGCAACAGATCTTCTACCGTTTTCTCAAGAGTCATCAACAGCTGTGCTCTGACATCAAGTACGGTTTCTCTGTACAAGCGTTCTTCCGATCCAACGATTTTATCGCCGTATAATGCCTGTGCAGCTACGTACTTCCGATGTTCCTCGACCAGAGTATCAATGGACTCCAGTGCATGTTCCACAAAGTGGGAAATACTTTGGTATTCTTTGGGCATTTGTTCTTTTAAAGCTTGAATTTTCGCTAGAGCTGGCATGCTCATCACCTCGTGTTTATGAATGTAAATTTACAATACACCATTTTCATGAAAATTGCATTAAAAACAGCTTAAATTTGGACAAATTTCGACTTTTTTTTATTTTCAGAACCAAAAAGTGCTTAGCTATAATGTATGCCATTGCATTTGAATTGAGTCGTGTAAGTAATGGAATCCCTTTTGGATACGTTTGGTGACTCGTTATGCAATTTCTGTTATTCTAAGAGAAGATTTCAGCGGCCCAAATACATACGCCGTTATTTTGTTATGGCAAATTAAAAAATACTTAACTTTGCAACAATTTTATTGATGATCACGTCTGTAAGGTTGCAGGGAGAGGGGGATCCTTTGTGGTAGAGCCGGAACTCATCAGAGCCGCTCAATCGGGCGATCGCGACGCTCTAATTACCCTATTGCGGGAGATTGAACAACACGTCTATCGGACCGCATATTACATTCTAAATAATGAACAGGACGCTTTGGATGCTGCTCAGGAAGCGTTGATCCGAATTTACACCAAAATCAACTCATACGAAGAAAAGGCCCAATTTAAAACCTGGGTACAACGCATCGTCACGAACATCTGTATTGATAAATTCAGAAGAACCAAACCGTCCGTCTCCATTGACGAACATGACATGGTTTTTCAGGATAATCAGGATGTGGAGTACGAGGTCATGTCTACATATGTGGCCCAAGACATTCAGGATGCGATCAACAAGCTTCCCGAGCATCATCGTACCGTTATTGTTCTAAGATATTTGCAGGACTTATCCTACAATGAAATTGCGGATTGTCTCGATCTTCCATTGAATACGGTGAAATCTTATTTATTTAGAGCTAGGCAGCAATTACAGAATCTACTACAGGAATATCAGAAAGGTGGTGTGACAGGATGAAATGCGAAGAGGTGGTGGAATGGATGCACCGCTATCTGGATCATGATCTGGGCGAGGCGGAAACCGCGCAGATGCTACAGCATGTGGCGAAGTGTCCGGAGTGTGCCGAGAATTTTAGTTTACTCAGAGCTCTTTCCAGAGAACTGGAAGAATTACCGCAAGTAAGCCCGAGATTCAGTCTGGTTGATGCGATTATGCCACAACTTGATGCCATTGACGAAGCGCGGAAGGAACAAAGTAGCACCATACAGGAAATGAATCCTGTCCCCGCTGCATTTGAGAATTTACAACGTTCAAGTGAGCGGAAAACGAAACAAAAATGGCTTAACTCGATGGCAGGACGTATGTCTATGGGGGCAGCGGCTGCGGCAGTTGTATTGGGATTCGCCATCTGGGGATATCAGCCTGACCAGATTGAGAATGCCGATTCCATGCTGATGAGCTCAGGAACTTCTCAAGAGAGTGGCAATGTGGATGAGAATCCTTTAAGCAAAAGTATTGAAAATTATGATCCAGCCACTTCGTCCCAACCAAGCAGCAACGATGTTTTTGTGGATGAGTCGAATGCTTCCTCAACGGAAGGGGATAACCTGGGAACAGAAACAATACCTGAAGAGAATGGTGGAGATGAGGTACAGAAGAATGAAGTTCGGACAGATCCGACACCTCAACAGCCAGCTACTGAATCAACACCTGCTCCGAATAAAGGAACTCAGGATCATTCGTCCAAAACACCTACGACCGATAATCAGAATAATCAGGTTCAGAACCAAGATGCTGAGCAGCGAAATCAAGAACCAGGAGATGCTACCAAATCTTCTGCAGATGGGGAAGAGAATGGAGTAACAGAAACAGAAAATGGAGATTCCTTTACTTCTCAGACAATCGTACCGAATGTAAATGAAGATGCTCCGGTAGAAGGTAATTCTGCTCCTGATTCCGCTGCAGGTACAGACGCCTCTGGAGGAAGCAAAGGATTCGCAGCAGGACCGGATCAGGAGATGGCTACAACGTCAGCACCAAAAGAATGGAAATCACCTGACGGTTCTTACGTAGTTATGCTTCTTGGTGATCAGATCAGCATCTACTCCAAACCTGTGGGCGAACCGGATGTTCTAAATTTGGTTGAACAACGCAGTATAGAGGGCACACTGAAGTCAGCGAGTTGGTCGAAGGATGGTACCCTATTTAATTACGAAACGGACAAGGACGGAACAACGGCGAAGAACTCGTTTAATGTGCCTGCTGTTTCAGGTGGAGCTTCTGCGAAATAATTAAAATTGGGGAGTGCGCTCCTCTCAACGAAAGAACATTTTCAGTATGACAAGCATATATTGGAAGTAACAAAACGTCCTATCTCAGTTCAAACAACTGACGTCGTATGACCGCGCACCGGCTTTTTCTAGAACTGCTGGTGTCTGCGTTTATATAGATGTAGGACAGGGGACCTTCATCCATAACAGGATGTAAGGTCCCTTTGTTGTCTTGCATGTTTTCTGGTAGGATAAGAGGGATAAGGAGGCGCCGTGAATGGATGTAAAAAGTGCAACAAAGGCAATACGTAATGGAGAAACGGCACCGATCTATGTGCTGTACGGAACGGAGAAGTACCAGATACAGCAATTTACGGATATGTTAAAAGAACAGGTTATTGAAGAAGAACATCGTGATTTTGCGATTATTCCATATGATTTGTCTGAGACGGCTGTGGAGGTCGTAATTGAAGAAGCAGAGACTGTACCTTTTCTGGTTCCACGCAAATTAATTATTGTAAGGGACTCGAGCCTGTTCACTGCAGGTAAAGAATCCAAGATTGAACATCAGGTTGATCGTCTGCTTACATATATGGAAAATCCGGCAGATTACAGTACGATTGTTTTCCTGGCCCAAGGGGATAAGCTGGATGAGCGTAAGAAGCTGGTGAAGGCTGTCAAGAAACAGGCAGTGGTTCTTGCTTTTGCTCCACTTAGTGGAGATGAGCTGTTGAATTGGATTGTGAAACTGGCGAAACAGCGGGATGTTTCCTTGGAGACGGGCGCGGCGGAAACACTAATCAGCTACGCAGGAACAGGTCTCCAGACCCTGTCTGCTGAAGTAGACAAGTTATGTTTGTTTGCGGGTAATGGTGGGACAATTAAGCGTGCTGATATTGAATCGCTGGTTGCCCGCAGTACAGAGCAGAATGTATTCTCATTGGTGGAAGAACTCGCTAATTTGCGACTGGAGAAGGCATTGGCTCTGTTCTATGAGTTGCTGAAGCAGCGGGAAGAACCGATTAAAATTGCGGCTTTGATCGCTCGGCAGTTTCGGATTATGATTCAAGTTAAAGAGCTGGGCCAACAAAGCTACTCTCAACAGCAGATCGCCAGTCAACTTGGTCTACATCCATATGCTGTTAAGATTGCGGGAGAACAAGCTCGCAAATTTCAGGCGGATCGTCTGAGAATGATCCTGAGTCACCTCAGCGAACTGGATTACCAAATGAAAACAGGAGCGGTGGATAAAGTACTTGGTCTGGAGCTGTTTTTATTGAGACTTGGTGCGTGAAGAATATGTAACGTAATAGATTACTAGTGTAAATAACAAACAAAGCGACCTTTGCTCCATGATGGTTAGATCATCGGAATAAAGGTCGCTTTGTCTGTGTCTTATACTTATCGAATCAGATACTAAAAAATCCTGAAAGCCTATGCTGTTCAGGATTTTTCCATTGGATCGTATAAGTAACGCTTCTTACGCTTGTGCGGAAAGAGCGTTCAGTTTTTTCGCCAAGCGAGACTTTTTGCGTGCTGCAGCATTTTTATGAACCAGACCTTTAGTTACAGCCTTGTCCAGCTTTTTGGAAGCAGCTTGAATCGCAGCTTTTGCAGTATCAACTTCGTTACTTACCAGAGCAGCATCAGCAGCTTTAACAGCTGTACGGAGTGCAGACTTCTGGGAAGCGTTGAGTGCGCGGCGCTTGTCGCTCGTTTTTACGCGTTTAACAGCGGATTTGATGTTTGGCATTACATTCACCTCCTGTAAGGCATTTGCATGAATACAAACGTTTCACAACTTAAAATATTCTATCACGCTAGCATGTAAAATGCAACAGATATTCCTACGATGTTCGACATGCTGCATAAAGAAACTCTTTTTCCCACACAATATGCTCAAATGCGGTAAGGGAGGCAGGGACAGAATGACACTGGATTTGCAAAACTATACAGTTCGTACCGATTTGGCGATCGACTCCAAGGAAATGGCGCAAGGGGGACAGAAACAGACGATTCCCGGATTACGGGAAGATGTAGAAAAAAAAGAAGGCATTACGATTACACGTATTGATGTACTTAATGATGAAGCAGCCACAGCCATTGGCCGGGTGAAAGGCCATTATGTCACGTTGGAAGTACCCTCCCTACGGAATGGGGATACGGATTTACAGGAACGTGTTGCTGCCGAGTTCACACGCGAGATGGAAGATTTTATGGTCAAGGCCGGAATCAACAAAACATCCAAGGTCTTGATTGTTGGTCTGGGCAACTTGAATGTCACCCCGGATTCACTCGGTCCACTTGTTGTGGAAAATCTGATGGTAACCCGTCAGTATTTCGAATTGGTGCCCGATCAGGTTGCGCCAGGATATCGGGAGGTCAGCGCAATTGCTCCTGGTGTATTAGGAACAACGGGCATTGAATCCAGTGACATTGTACAGGGGATTGTAGACCGGACCAAGCCAGATGCCATTATTGCGATTGATGCCCTGGCCTCCCGTTCTCTGGAACGTGTAAATACAACCATTCAGGTAGCCGACATTGGTATACATCCTGGTTCCGGTATTGGAAACAAACGGCGTGGCCTGACTCGTGAGATATTAGGTGTGCCTTGCATCGCCATCGGAGTACCTACCGTATGTTATGCGTCCACCATTGTGAACAATGTGATTGAGATGATGCGCTCACACTTCCGCCAGGAAACGGATCAGACAAAACAGATCATGGGCATGCTGGACGACATTGGTGAGCAAGATCGCTTGAGTCTGGTCAAAGAGGTACTGGAGCCACTGGGTCATGACCTCATTGTTACTCCGAAGGAAATCGATGAGTTTATTGAAGGAATTGCCAACGTTATCGCTACAGGACTTAACGCCGCACTCCATGATGCAGTGAATCCGGATAATGTAGCCGCTTATACACATTAAAACTTAAAACTGCTGAGAAGGAGGTCCGAATCTATCGGACTTTCTTTTTTTGTTTCTGGAATCTTTCATTTTCCTGTTCTATCAGATTGGGCGGGCTCATAGAGTTGAAGTATAAGAGTTGTCCAGCAGGGAAGGAGACAGCAGAATGAACAAGATATTGGCCTGGAATATTGGAAAGTGGAAAAAAAGATGTCTGCACGTGCTGGCCATGGGCCGTACGTTGTTGTTGCTTATGATCATATCTGCCTTGTTTTTTGTCGTACTTGGTCTTGGGGGCATGGCAGAGAAACGCTTGAATAATTCCCCCGTTTCTTCGATGAAAGGATTTGCGAGTGCTGTATCAAGCCGCTTTTTCGTCGATATGCTCGGTATGGAGATGCCCCATCTCACTCAGAAAGAACAGACCTCTGCCATATCCGGTGAGAATCTCACTTCATTTGTTTTCCAATTACTGACGAATGTAAACCCTCAAGATCCCAAGAGCCTGATTGCGAGAGAAATGCCGGGCATGGGTTCCAACCAACCTGTTCTGCTCCGTCCTGGATCTGGTAACGAAAAAGCAGAGGCTCCCGAAGATTATCAGCCCGGTCCCGGTCTTACGGATACAGCATCCGCAGGTGGAGGGAAACCCGGTAGTGAGCTGCATGTTCCACCAGGACAGGACAATACGGATCCGCCTGATTCGAGCGAGCCTGGGGATGGAGAAGGTAGGGAAGATCCCCCAGCGAAGAATGGCGAGAAAGACAATTCAGGCTCACCGACAATAGGTGAAAAATCAATTCTTATCTATCATTCCCATCCACGGGAAGGATACAATCCATTGCTAGGTACGAAAAGTGATAATCCATCATCAGGCAAATCAACCGGCAATGTGTTTCAAGTGGGAACCTATCTTTCAGACAGTCTGGAGAAGCTGGGAATCGGCGTAGAGCACGCCAAGGATGATTACCCGACTAAAGTAAAGGATTATAACTGGAACTATTCCTATAAATATTCTCGTCAAACGGTAAAAGCGGCACTTGCTCAAAATGACGATCTGACGTATCTCATAGACATTCACCGCGATTCACAGCGTCATGGCAAAACAACAACCACAATTAATGACTTGGGCTACGCCAAAGTATATTTCATAATTGGACATGAAAATCCAAATTGGCGGCAGAATGAAGCCTTTGCAGCAAAAATTCATAAGAAACTGGAAGCCAAGTATCCTGGGGTATCGCGTGGTGTGTGGGGTAAGGATGGCGGAGGCGCCAACAATGGAGAATATAACCAAACACTTTCACCCAACAGCATTCTAATTGAGATAGGCGGCATCGACAATACAGGAGCTGAGTTACAACGGACATCGAAGATTCTCGCAGACATGATTGCCCAAGTGTATTGGGAAGATCAGAAGGTGGACAAAGCAAGTGCGGAAACCTCGTCGCAGGGTGGGTAGGGACTATACATGTAAGAAGATGAAAATAGTAGAGAGTGACAGGAGGCTAAGCATATGTCCAGATTCGGTAAAAGACTGTTATCCATGGCTGTATTAATGTTGCTGGGTGTTCTGTTTGGAATGCAGCTGGCTGGCGGCAACTTTCAGATTGGCAATCCATCAGGAGGCACGTCGACCGTGGTAACAACTGAGCCAACTTCCTCGGTTACCGAATCTGTTCCAGCTGCACCTGTGCAAAAGGAAATCAAAGAACCGCCATTTGTACCTGTTCAGTCACCAAGCCAAGTGCTTGGGGCAGATCAGAGTAAGGCTCCGGTCGATGTGTTGGCAGACAAAACGGCTGGACTATTGCAAAATCTCTCACATAGTGGAATCAAGTGGGTAGTCTCTCTTTTTAGCGGCGTTGCTGAATAAAATACCATGGATTAAAGGTACAATATAACCTCTAGGAGTGTATGATCACACTTTATTGTAAAGTTGAGACATCACGGGATTGATGCACTGTGCTTCAACTGTTATAATGAAGTGATTGACACTAGGCTGTTTCTGGGGGTAAGGAATGACTGACATTCGGGCAAGACAACGTAAAATTCGTAACTTTTCTATCATTGCACATATAGATCACGGCAAATCAACACTTGCGGACCGGATCTTGGAGTACACAGGTGCGCTCACTTCACGTGAAATGCAGGAACAAGTTCTGGATAAGATGGACCTTGAGCGTGAACGTGGAATAACGATTAAACTACAAGCAGTAGCCTTGAGTTACAAAGCGGATGACGGTGAAGAGTATTTATTGAATCTGATTGATACTCCGGGACACGTAGACTTCACGTATGAAGTATCACGCAGTCTTGCTGCATGTGAAGGTGCTCTGCTGGTTGTGGATGCGGCTCAGGGAATTGAAGCCCAAACACTTGCCAATGTGTATCTTGCATTGGATAACAACCTTGAAATTTTACCGGTTATTAACAAAATTGACCTTCCAAGTGCTGATCCTGAACGAGTGAAGCAGGAAGTGGAAGATGTTATTGGTTTGGACACAAGTAATGCGGTTTTGGCTTCGGCCAAATCAGGAATTGGAATCAAAGAAATTTTGGAGCAAGTGGTGCAAAGTGTTCCTGCACCAACCGGTGATCCTGATCAGCCTTTGAAAGCGCTGATTTTTGACTCGCACTATGATCCGTACAAAGGTGTAATCGTATATGTACGTGTTGTTGACGGCAAAATCAAATCCGGTTCCAAAATCAAAATGATGGCAACAGGTAAATCATTTGAAGTCATTGAAGTTGGTGCGTTCAAACCTCGCATGACCATCGTGGACGAGCTAAACGTGGGTGATGTTGGATTTATCGTTGCAGGTATCCGGCATGTTGGCGATACACAAGTCGGGGATACGGTAACGGATGCCAAAAATCCAACACCGGAACCTTTGCCGGGTTATCGTAAAATTAACCCAATGGTGTATTGTGGTCTCTATCCGATCGAAACATCCGACTATGTTGATCTGCGTGAAGCATTGGAGAAATTGCAGTTGAACGATGCGTCTCTGAGCTTTGAACCGGAAACATCCAGTGCACTCGGTTTTGGATTCCGTTGCGGATTCCTTGGACTGCTTCACATGGACGTTATCCAGGAGCGGATCGAGCGGGAGTTTAACATTCCGTTGATTACAACGGCACCAAGTGTAATCTACCACGTCACTTTAACGAATGGTGAAGTGATGAAAATCGACAACCCATCCAACTATCCTGAGGTGGGACGGATTGATTACGTCGAGGAACCATACGTTAAGGCAGATATTATCGTACCGAATGATTATGTAGGTACCATTATGGAACTGTGTCAGAATAAACGCGGTGAATATGTGAATATGGAATATCTGGACACGACCCGGGTTACCATTACCTATGAGATTCCGTTGTCCGAGATTGTATATGACTTCTTCGACCAGTTGAAATCCGGTACCAAAGGATATGCGTCTCTCGATTATGAGCTGTCCGGTTACCGTCAGTCCAATCTGGCGAAAATGGATATTGTACTCAATGGCGAACAGGTTGATGCTCTGTCCTTTATCGTTCACCGTGACCGTGCTTATAACCGCGGACGCGTTGTCTGTGAGAAGCTGCGCGAGCTGATTCCACGGCAAATGTTCGAGGTGCCAATTCAGGCATCTGTAGGTACCAAGGTCGTTGCTCGTGAAACGGTAAAAGCCATGCGTAAAAACGTACTTGCCAAGTGTTATGGTGGTGACATCTCGCGGAAACGGAAACTGCTTGAGAAGCAGAAGGAAGGTAAGAAGCGGATGAAGCAGGTTGGTAACGTTGAGGTGCCGCAAGAGGCATTTATGGCGGTACTGAAAATTGATGACTAAACAATCTATTTTGAGGTACAGCACAGAATGTGTGTATTCAAATTAGATTAGGACGTTTGCTTGCAAACGTCACGTGAATCCATTTGGTACATCAATAAATTGCGTATAAAAGGATAAACGAAAGTTTGTCTCGGGTACAACACAGAGCGTGTGTACCGAAATTGAATTGTAGGACGTTTGCTTGCAACATGGTTACAACACAGAATATTAAATAACTAAGCTGAAAGGGAAGCCGGATGGCTTTCCTTTTTTCAAATAGAGGGGGACTTGCCATGACATTGGCAGCACACAGCCGGAAGACAGGTGCACCCCAAGCGGTGTATCTTCACATTCCCTTTTGCACGAATAAGTGTTTTTATTGCGACTTTAACTCCTACGTTCTGAAAGATCAGCCCGTGATGCAATATCTCGAAGCGCTGGAACGGGAGATGGAACATACAGTTAAGGCAAATCCACCGGGTGAGATCAAGACCATATTTGTAGGTGGTGGTACGCCAACAGCTCTGAAACCGGATGAGATGGCGGTATTTCTTCGTTCAGTGAAGACGTATTTCCCCAATTGGGCCGACGATATTGAATTTTCAATGGAAGCGAACCCAGGGACAACAGATGCGGAGAAACTCGCTGCAATGAAAGAAGGCGGTGTAAACCGTGTCAGCTTTGGCGTGCAGGCTTTTCAGAATGATCTGCTGACAGGCATTGGCCGTATTCATAATACGGATGATGTATATCGGAGTCTGGAGAACGCTCGAAAAGCGGGACTGACTAATCTGTCCATTGACCTGATGTTCGGGTTGCCGAACCAGACTGTAGAGATGTTGAATGAGAGTATCGACAAAGCGCTGGAACTGGATCTGCCGCATTACTCCATCTACAGCCTGAAAGTGGAAGAGAATACCCTTTTCCATACACTGTATCAGAAGAACCAACTACCTCTTCCTCATGAAGATGATGAGCTTGAGATGTATCTTCTATTAATGAGACGTATGAAAGAAGCGGGCTATGGACAATACGAGATCAGTAACTTTGCCAAGCCGGGCTTCGAGAGTCGTCACAATATTACGTACTGGCGCAATGAGGACTACTACGGTCTGGGTGCAGGTGCACATGGATATGTAGGCCGTGAACGGCATATGAATATTAAAGGTATAAATCCTTATGTTGAAGCTTCACGAGCAGGACTGCCTCGTCTGGATCATTTTGAGATTGCTCGCCCGGAAGCTATGGAAGATTATCTGATGGTTGGACTGAGAATGTTGGAGGGGGCTTCAGCTTCACGGTTTAGCGAACAGTTCGGAGAGTCCATGGAAGAAGTGTTTGCGAAGCCTTTGAGCAAAATGTTGAACGCAGGGTTGCTTGAGCGGACGGCAGACGGCTTCCGACTGAGCGAGCAGGGTATCCTGTTCGGAAATGACGTTTTTGCGGAGTTTATCGGGTCCATATCGCTGAATTCGTAGCTTGAAATTCTATACGCTCTGTTGTATATTTATTCATATTGATTTTACAGAGCGTGTTAATTTAACAACTACGAAGTCAGCTTTCCTCTGGAAAGCTTGGTAATAGGAGGAGAGCAGGATGTCGGTAATATGCAGAAAAGCCGTGCCGGAAGATGTTGAACCACTGTATGAAATGATTAAGGGCTATGCAGAGCGTGGGATCATGCTTCCGCGATCACGGGAAATACTGCACCGGCAGCTGGAGCACTTTGTTGTAGCCGAAGTTGATGGTGAAGTGGTGGGTTGCGGATCGCTTTGTCGTCTGGGGAATGATTTGGTAGAAGTCAGATCACTCGGTATCTCGGAAGGGCACAAAGGGCTTGGTATTGGCTCCCGATTGCTGGATCGACTGGTAGAAGAGGCGGAGAAACAACAGATTCCTAAGGTGATGGCGTTGACATATGAAGTATCCTTCTTCCTCAAAAACGGCTTTGCCGTGGTGGAAAAAGAGATTTTCCCCGAGAAAGTATGGACCGACTGTGTTCACTGCAGCAAGCAGGATTGTTGTGATGAGATCGCGGTATTGAAAGAGCTTAACGTTTCAGCCTAATAACTGAATGGACTGCATGGATCGAGCCGAGTCAGCCTCTGCCCTACATGCAGTCCTTTTTTTACTTCAAAGTATGTTCAATAAAGTTTGTTAGGACTCGTCGACATTGGTCTATACTATAAATAGATGAGCCCACTCATCAAACTCACTTGACAATGTTCACGTCAGTTTGGTATTTTTGTATTACCGCTTAGCACTCATCTAACCGGAGTGCTAACGACATGGGACAGTACAGTCAGAAGGAGGGAATACTCACCATGTTAACAGAGCGTCAACGAATGATTCTGAACGCTATAGTGGATGACTATATCCGTTCAGCTGAGCCCGTAGGGTCCCGGAGCATTTCCAAAAGGGGAGATGTTGGATACAGTCCGGCGACGATCCGTAATGAAATGGCGGACCTTGAAGATATGGGCTTTCTGGAACAGCCGCATACATCAGCTGGACGCATTCCATCCCATAAAGGCTATCGATATTATGTCGATCATTTGGTTCCCTGGAATCAGGTGGAGCCTCAGGAGTTGGATGATCTGAAGTCGTTCTTCGCTGAAAAGTTGAACGTCATGGAGCAAGTTATTCAGCATGCATCCAATATTTTGTCACATATGACGAATTATACTTCGATCCTGCTTGGGCCTGAAGTATTCCATACGTCCCTTCGTCACTTTCAATTGCTTCCGCTGAACGAAAGTGAAGCTGTGGCAATCATTGTGACCAATACAGGTCAGGTGGAGAACAAGACGGTCCAGATTCCACCAGAAATCTCGGTAGCCGAGATGGAAAATGTGGTTCGTTTGTTAAATACCAAGCTTGTGGGCGTACCCATCTACAAATTGAAATCCCGTCTTTATACCGAACTTGGGCAAGAGATGGAGCGGCATATTACACGTTATGAGGAAGTTATGCAGGTGCTGAACAGTGCCTTTGATAACGAACATGATAATCGTTTGTTCCTCAGTGGTGCCACCAACATGTTGACTCAACCGGAGTTTAAAGATATCGAAAAGGTAAAAGATATTCTTGACCTGCTGGAAGAGACACCAACACTCATGAAATTGATGATGCCCGTGCCGGGTGGATCTGGTATTCAAGTGCGAATCGGCACTGAGAATGATCATGAAGCCTTTGCCAACTGCAGCCTGATTACAGCCTCTTATTCATTGGACGGTGAGGCTTTGGGTTCGATTGGTATTCTAGGACCCACGCGGATGGATTATGCACGTGTCATTCATATTCTAAATACACTATCCCGTGACTTGACGGCGATGCTGACGCATCGTTTCAAATAAGGTTCGGGAATGAACCATTTCATTCGTATAAGGAGGTGAACATCTTGAAAGAGGAGCAATCATTTACAGAAGAACAAGAGGTAACAACAGCTGAGCAGGAGCCTATTAATGAAGCTGGCGCTGCAGAAGCACAAGCTGAAGAGATCGCTGATCAGGAGCAGGATGAGCTTGCACGTCTGAAGGCAGAAGCTGAGGAGCAACAGCAGCGTTATGTCCGTGCACAGGCTGATTTTGACAACTTCCGTCGTCGTACGCAGAAGGAAAAAGAAGAATTGGCTAAATATGCTTCGATGAAGCTGGTCACCGAACTGGTACCGGTTATTGATAACTTCGAGCGCGCCATGGCTACTGTACCGGAAGGAGCAGAGGTCGAATCTTTCTCCAAGGGCATCCAAATGATTTTCCGTCAATTGGAAACCGTGATGAATAATGAAGGTCTGACAGCGATGGAAACGGTAGGACAACCGTTCAATCCTGAATTCCACCAAGCTATTATGCAAGTGGAGAGCGACGAGTACGAAGAAGGTATCGTTGTTGAGGAAGTCCAAAAAGGCTATATGCTGAAAGATAAAGTGCTTCGTCCAGCTATGGTTAAAGTCAGCTCATAATTTCCTTATAGGAAGGTATGAGTCGGCTCCTTGGTTGAACAATGTGGGCGAAGTTTAATATAAAGGTTTGTACACATAGAGCACGATTAGCAACATGAACATCTAATAGGGGTCAGATCAGACCCATTCATTTTAAATTGTTGAGGGAGGAAATTTTCGGATGAGCAAAGTAATTGGTATTGACTTAGGAACAACAAACTCATGCGTAGCAGTAATGGAAGGCGGCGAGGCTGTCGTAATTCCAAATCCGGAGGGCGCACGTACAACTCCATCCGTAGTCGGTTTCAAAAAAGATGGAGAGCGCGTTGTTGGTGAAACAGCAAAACGTCAAGCGATCACCAATCCGGATCGTACCATCATGTCGATCAAACGTCACATGGGAACTTCCCACAAGGAAACAATCGATGGCAAAGACTACTCTGCACAAGAGATCTCTGCAATCATCCTGCAAAAATTGAAAACTGATGCTGAAGCTTATCTGGGTCAAACGGTAACTCAAGCAGTTATCACAGTACCAGCTTACTTCAATGACAGTCAGCGTCAAGCGACTAAAGATGCGGGTAAAATTGCAGGTTTGGAAGTTCTGCGTATCGTCAACGAGCCTACAGCAGCAGCTTTGGCATACGGTATGGAGAAATCCGAAGACCAAACGATTCTCGTATATGACCTGGGTGGCGGTACGTTCGACGTATCCATTCTTGAACTGGGTGACGGCTTCTTCGAAGTTAAAGCAACTAGCGGGGACAACCAACTGGGCGGGGATGACTTTGACCAAGTGATCATTGATTATCTCGTAAGTGAATTCAAAAAAGATCAAGGCATTGACTTGAGTAAAGATAAAGCAGCGGTTCAACGTTTGAAAGATGCAGCGGAAAAAGCGAAAAAAGAACTTTCCGGCGTATTGACTACTACGATCTCCTTGCCGTTTATCACGGTTGCTGATGGCGTTCCTCAGCATTTGGAGTTGAACCTGAGCCGTGCGAAATTTGAAGAAATTTCAGCAGGTCTGGTCGAGCGTACGCTTGAACCAACTCGTCGTGCATTGAGCGATGCGGGTATGACAGCTAACGATATCGACAAGATCGTATTGGTTGGTGGTTCCACACGTATTCCTGCAGTTCAAGAAGCAATCAAAAAACTGACTGGTAAAGAGCCTCACAAAGGCGTTAACCCGGATGAAGTTGTAGCTTTGGGTGCTGCTGTACAAGCGGGCGTACTGACAGGTGACGTGAAAGACGTTGTATTGCTCGACGTAACTCCATTGTCCCTGGGTATCGAAACAGCGGGTGGCGTATTTACAAAAATGATCGAGCGTAACACAACGATCCCTACAAGCAAATCTCAAGTATTCTCCACGTATGCAGACAATCAACCAAGCGTTGAGATTCATGTTCTGCAAGGTGAGCGTGAGATGGCAGCGGGTAACAAATCACTTGGACGTTTCATGTTGGGTGATATTCCACCAGCTCCACGTGGTGTTCCACAGATCGAAGTTAGCTTCGATATTGATGCCAACGGTATCGTTAACGTATCTGCAACAGATAAAGGTACGAACAAAACTCAAAAAATCACAATCACTTCTTCCAGCGGTTTGAGCGATGCTGAAGTTGAGCAAATGATGAAAGATGCTGAGTTGCACGCTGAAGAAGATAAAAAACGCAGAGAACTCGTTGAAGCGAAAAACAGTGCAGATCAATTGATCTACTCTGTTGACAAAACGATCAAAGATCTTGGCGAAAAAGCAGATGCTGGCGAAGTTGAAAAAGCGAATGCTGCCAAAGAAAAACTGCAAGGCGTTCTCGCTTCCGACAACCTGGAAGATATCAAAGCTGCTACAGAAGAACTGACAGAGATCGTTCAACAACTGTCCGTGAAACTGTATGAGCAAGCTCAGGCGCAAGAGCAAGAAGCGCAAGGTGCTGAAGAGCCACAAGGTTCCGCTAAACGTGATAACGTCGTAGACGCTGATTACGAAGTTGTGGATGAAGATAAAAAACAAAACTAATTCGTAGTTCTACGCGAATTAAACATCGGTGACGTTCGAATTAGAGGGAAAGTCATAGCCGGGGCTCCCGTGCTTTGGCTTTCCTTTTGTCACGATGTGCGATAAGGTGAATGATATGGGGGTGGAAGAGTGGCTGAAAAGCGTGATTATTATGAGGTGCTTGGCGTTAGTAAAACGGCTAACGACGATGAGATTAAAAAGGCTTACCGTAAGCTTGCCCGTCAGTATCACCCTGACGTAAACAAGGCTGCTGATGCGGAAGCTAAATTTAAAGAAGTTAAAGAAGCTTACGACGTAGTGAGTGACGGTCAGAAGCGTGCACAATATGATCAATATGGTCATGTCGATCCGAATCAAGGTGGATTCGGTGGTGGCGGTGATTTTGGCGGCGGCGGATTTGGCGACATCTTCGACATGTTCTTTGGCGGCGGTGGCGGTGGACGACGTGATCCAAATGCTCCGCAACGGGGAAATGATCTGCAATACACAATGACGATCGAGTTCAAGGAAGCCGTATTCGGTAAAGAAACCGATATTACGATTCCGCGTACCGAAGGCTGTGATACCTGTCATGGCTCAGGTGCCAAACCTGGAACGAAACCGGAAACCTGCTCGGTCTGCCAAGGTAGCGGTCAGCAGGAAGTCGTGCAAAATACACCGTTTGGTCGTATGGTTAATCGTCGTGCATGTTCGAATTGTAGTGGTTCGGGCCAAATTATCAAAGAAAAATGTACAACGTGCAGTGGTAGCGGTAAAGTCCGCAAGCAACGCAAAATCCATGTTCGCATTCCAGCGGGTGTAGATGACGGCGCGCAACTGCGTATGACAGGTGAGGGCGAGGGAGGCCTGCGTGGCGGACCAGCGGGAGATCTGTATATTGTCATTCGCGTGAAATCACATGATTTCTTCGAGCGTGAAGGGGACGATATTTACTGCGAAATCCCACTTACCTTTGCTCAGGCAGCTCTGGGAGATGAGGTTGAGATCCCGACATTGACTGAGAAAGTGAAGTTGAAAGTACCAGCCGGTACACAAACGGGAACGTATTTCCGTCTCAAAGGCAAAGGCGTACCACGTCTGCGCGGTATGGGGCAAGGGGATCAACATGTGAAAGTGGTTGTAGTTACACCTAGTAAGCTGAATGACGAGCAGAAAGATCTGCTTCGTCAAATTGCTGCGCTGGATGGGGAGCAAACACATGAGCATGAACAATCTTTCTTTGATAGAGTGAAACGCGCCTTCCGCGGCGACTGAGAATAAAATTAAGCAAGTCAAAAGGACACCACAGCGGTTTTTACCGCAGGGTGTCCTTTTTTTTACGTCTTTTTTTTAGTGGTTCAGTGGTTTTGGCAAAATCCATGGATATATGCTAAGAAGAACGACAGCAATTTGTGGGAGCATTTCGGTATATTCTGAGCGGTCTTGCGGAAAGATAGCATGGCGAGAATGATATGCATAGCTGATATGCGAGAAATTAGGGAAGCAGGTGAAGCGGATGACCGAGAAAAATATTTTGGCGTATTTTCACAGCCCGGAGCAGGCCCAAGGGGCAGCCAAAAAACTGGAGGCATTGCGAGTGGAGGACCTGTCCATTAATCGATTCAGCCGATATGCGGGTGTAGGACCAAGTGGGGCTTCCTACAAGCCGGGCGTTTCCGGCAGTTTTTCATCATGGGTACCCGATTCGATGCAAACGAATGCCAGTGCTGGAATCATGGCTGCGGCGGACCCTTCTGCAAGCGGCATGAGTGATGGTGGACAAGGTGGACCTACAGGAAGGGATGTATTACTTACTGTCATCGTAGATGAATCGGTACATCACCGCGCCATGTCCATAATCGAACAAGCCGGTGGAATGATCTAGTTTCAAGAAATCTCTGTATATAGACCAACAATATAAGATTCAATCTAAACATTTACACAATAACGGAGAGGGCAGAAAAAACTTGTAGAAGCGAAGCGTTCGCCTAAAAGCTTTCGCAAGAAAGCTACTTCGGAAGCATACGCTATCCCCGGATTTTCCCGTTGCAGAGGGATTAAAAAAATCTGGGGATAACAGCGATCGGAAGGTTGTTCTGTCATCGGAGTGTCAGTGTAAATACGATTTAGTTGAACTTATACATTTATGAAGGAGGAGCATTACAATGGCAGAACATGAACGTCCAGGCAAAATTCTAACGAAAACGGAAAAGATGAAACGGATGCAATCCGCGAAAAATGAAGACGTGGAATTCAGCGCTGAAGCTGCGGATCATGAAGATATAGAAGCATTACGCCGCAGTGAAGCAGCTGATCGACGTCAGGGACGGGAGCTTCATGACTGAAGATCGCTCGGCAGTGACCCTCGAAGCTGTTTTTACAAGCTGGACTGAGGCCGAGTCTGCACGCAGAGCCCTGGAATTGTTGCACCCGAACCAATTGAGTATCGAGAGCCTTGGCAATGAAGCGTCTGCATTGGACTCACACGATGTTACGGGCTCTGATAATTCTCCTACAGCCATTGTCGGCGGATTCAGTGGTGAACTGAATGTACTTGCTCTGATTAGTGATGAAACGGAAATGCTGTCCAATGGTCAGGTGTACGATACACCCGAAGAGGAATCGACAAACAGGTTAAAACAAGAAATTTTGCTGACCGTGTCCGTATCCAACGATTCGCTCCCGCAAGCCGCAGAGATGATTACGCAGAATGGTGGACGTTTTTGCTAAATGAGATTCGAATGCTGCAAAATGCTGAAGTAAATGAAACAGATATGTATGATTAGACGACAGGATATTCGAGCAGTCAGACTGCGGATATCCTGTTTTGTTTTTCTTTTACTGTTGCGGCTTTGTACTCCGGCTCGCTTGTGTAGTACAATAGTTGGGATGTTTGAAAAATGAGGAGGAAAAACCAAGTATGTTATGGCATGAACTAACAATACATACCACAGAAGAAGCCGTGGAGATGATTTCGAATTTTTTACATGAAGCGGGTGCTGGAGGGGTTTCGATTGAAGAGTCCGGTACTTTAAATAAAAAACGGGACACCACATATGGTGAGTTATACGACGTTCCTTTGAATGATATTCCTGAAGGCTTTGCGGTCATCAAAGGGTACTTCTCCGAAGGTACGGATATGGTTGCACTCCAGTCTGAAGTTAATCCTAGAATTGAAGAACTCTCTGAATTCGGAATTGATACAGGTGAGGTTCGTTATGAGACGCGTACAGTGGATGAAAATGACTGGGCAACAGCCTGGAAGCAATATTTCAAGCCAGTACGTGTATCGGAACGTCTGACGATTAAACCAACGTGGGAAGAGTATACGCCAGAAAGTCCGGATGAGAAAATCATTGAGCTTGATCCAGGCATGGCCTTTGGTACAGGAACACATCCAACGACCTCCCTCTGCTTGCGCACACTGGAAACGGTTATTCAGGGCGGCGAGGAAGTCATTGATGTAGGTACAGGTTCTGGTATCTTGGCTATAGGCGCCATTAAACTCGGGGCAAAACATGTGCTGGCACTCGATCTTGATCCGGTTGCGGTAATCAGTGCCAGGGAGAATGTGGAACTGAATGGGCTGGAGCAACAAATTACGGTTAAAGAAAGTGATCTGTTGTCCGTCCTCGGAAGTCAGGACCCTGCACTTGGTGTACAACTGCCAGTTAAGGTTGTTGTAGCAAACATTCTGGCTGAGATCATTTTGTTGTTCGTGGACGATGTGTACAATGCACTTGAGTCGGGTGGCATCTATATTGTTTCGGGTATCTGGAAGAACAAAGAGCAAGTGGTGCATGATGCTCTGGTAGCCTCCGGGTTTGAAGTGAGTGCGATCCACCGTGATGAGGATTGGCTGGCGTATGTAGCCAGAAAGGGGTAACGTATGGACTTTTGGAATTCGTTCTTTCGTTATCCAATCGATCAGCTTCCGTTTTTCCTGCTGACTATCCTGATCGCATTTACGGTGCATGAATTCTCGCATGCGTACTTTGCCAACAAATTCGGTGATCCGACAGCCAAGCTGTTGGGTCGAGTCACGCTGAATCCGGTTGTACACTTTGACTTGTTTGGGGTGCTGTTGCTCATTATTGCCGGCTTCGGATGGGCGCGTCCGGTTCCGGTTAATCGGGCTAACTTCGACAAGCCAAGGTTAATGGGCATCATTGTATCCGCAGCAGGGCCTCTGAGTAATCTGTTGCTGGCGATCATCGGTACAATCATCTATGCTTCACTGGTTGGTTCGGGAGCACTCGGCGGTATAGATAATGAGCGGTTGCTGACAGCAATCACGACGTTCTTCGCTATTTTTAACCTAACAAACTTTTTCTTGTTCCTGTTTAACTTGATTCCGTTGCCACCTCTGGATGGTTATCGGATTCTAGAAGATGTACTGCCACCTTCACTCAGCCGCAAGCTGCAAGGGGTGGAGCAATGGTCCATTTTTATCTTCCTATTAATTCTTGTTATTCCTCCGTTGCAGGCTGTAACGATTCAACCTTTGTATGAGTTTGCGCAAACGATGTATGTGGACTTGGCAAAGCTGGTTATTGAACTATATCGCTAAAAGCATATCTTGTATTGGACCGGAATACTGGTCAGAAACACGTAAAAGTTGTATGATCATCTGTGGCGATTGGTTTCACGCCTGTCATTAGGCGGGGTGAATTCCAGTCATAACAGGACAGAATGGGTGGATTGACTAATGCAGCGATATTTTGTATCTGCAGAACAGTTTAATGAACACGCTGTGATCATCACAGGTGATGATGCACGCCATATCGGCAAGGTCATGCGTGGTAAGCCTGGAGATAAACTGATTGTCAGTGACGGAAACTCCAGAGAAGCACTCGTGGAAATTGAGACCATTGAAGTTGGCCAAGTGACAGCGAATATTGTGGAACCTCTCGAGATGGACCGTGAAGCACGGATTCGTGTAACTGTGGCACAGAGTTTG
Organism: Paenibacillus sp. 2KB_22; assembly: GCF_052115745.1. Classification (NCBI taxonomy): domain Bacteria; kingdom Bacillati; phylum Bacillota; class Bacilli; order Caryophanales; family Paenibacillaceae; genus Paenibacillus; species Paenibacillus sp. 2KB_22. The sequence goes on along the minus strand of NZ_JBFRHG010000002.1, from coordinate 1,250,791 downwards.
CCCAAGGGCGACAAGATGGAAACAGTCATCCAGAGATGCACTGAGATTGGGGCGGTATCCTTTGTACCCTTCCTATCAGAACGTACAATTGTGCAATATGATGCCAAGAAAGAAGGCAAACGGTTGGAACGGTGGCGGAAAATTGCCAAGGAAGCTGCCGAACAGAGTCACCGGAATCGCATTCCATCCGTCGAGCAGCCGCTTTCCTGGAAAGGGCTGTTATCTTCTTTTGAGGGCTACAGCCTGGTATGTTATTGTTATGAGAAAGAAAACGGTAAACAGCTGAGAGATGCACTGAAGCCGTTTGTAGAGCAGCTTGCACCTGATGCAAGTGCAGAAGTGCTGATCGTTGTTGGACCGGAAGGTGGATTTTCTGAGAAGGAGACGGCAGAGGCTGATCAGGCAGGTGCTGTATCTGTTGGACTGGGCAAACGCATTTTGCGTGCTGAGACAGCTGGAATGGCAGCACTAACTTGCGTGCTATATGAATCCGGAGAAATGGGAGGAATGTAATTATGCCATCCGTGGCGTTTTACACCTTAGGCTGCAAAGTTAATTTCTATGATACAGAGGCGATTTGGCAATTGTTCAAAAACGAAGGTTACGATCAAGTGGACTTTGATGAACAGACAGCGGATGTATACTTGATTAATACTTGTACAGTAACCAATACCGGCGACAAAAAGAGCCGTCAAATTATTCGTCGTGCCATTCGGCGCAACCCGGAGGCGATTGTGGCCGTTACAGGCTGCTACGCGCAGACTTCTCCGGCAGAGATTCTGGATATCCCAGGGGTGGATCTGGTTATCGGTACACAGGACCGTGACAAGATTTTGCCATATGTTAATGAAATTCAGGAGTCCCGTCAACCGGTTAACGCGGTACGTAATATTATGAAAACCCGTGTATTTGAAGAAATGGACGTACCGGATTTTGCTGACCGTACCCGCGCATTCCTGAAGATTCAGGATGGTTGCAATAACTTCTGTACATTCTGCATTATTCCGTGGTCTCGGGGTCTCTCACGCAGCCGTGAGGCAAACAGCATTATTCAACAGGCTCATCAACTCGTACACGCCGGATACAAGGAGATTGTTCTGACGGGTATTCATACAGGTGGGTATGGCGATGACATGGAAAATTATGATTTGACCGATCTGCTGTGGGATCTGGACAAGGTAGAGGGTTTGGAGCGTATTCGAATCAGCTCGATTGAAGCCAGCCAGATCGATGACCGCATGCTCGACGTGATCCAACGTTCGGATAAACTCGTTCGTCACTTCCATATTCCGCTGCAAGCGGGGGATGACACGGTGTTGAAACGCATGCGCCGCAAATATACGACAGAAGAGTTTTATAATAAGATGCTTCGCATTCGGGAAGCAATGCCGGATGTGGCGATTACGACAGACATTATTGTTGGATTTCCGGGTGAGACCGATGAGATGTATCGTAATGGCTATGAATTGATGCGTAAGATCGGATTTTCCGAAATGCATGTATTCCCTTATTCCAAGCGTACAGGTACGCCAGCAGCGCGCATGGAAGATCAGGTGGACGAAGAGGTCAAAAATGCACGTGTGCATGAACTGATTGACTTGTCTGAGCAGATGCAGCTGGAGTACGCTAAGCAGTTTGTCGGACAGGTACTGGATGTTATTCCCGAAGGTGAAGCGAAGGGCCGCGAAGGAAGCGGCAAGCTGCACGGTTATAGCGATAACTACATTCAACTGGTCTTTGATGGAACCATGGATATGGTCGGTAAAGTGTGCCGAGTCAAAGTGGTTGAAGCTGGTGTCAACGAGAGTCAGGCTACGCTGGTACGGGTGTTGGAAGAGAATCTTAAGTCCGCCGCGATGTGATCGTGGCGTCAGAAACAAGGATTTCATTTCCTTGGGGAGCTTACCCGGGGAGATGAGGTCCTTCTTTTGCAAAAAATAAGATAAAGATATTGAATTCGATGGGGGAGAGCACGATGAACAAAAAAGAAATTTCAGCAGGCGGAGTTGTTTATAGAACAGGGGAAGACGGACGTCTTCAGATTCAGCTTATCGTAGATCGTTATGGTAAAACAACTCTCGCCAAGGGCAAAATGGAAGATGGAGAAACAATCGAACAGACGGCACTACGCGAGATTTTGGAAGAGACAGGTATGGTGGGTCGCATTGTAGAGCCAGTTGATATCATTGCTTATACGTACCAACATGCAGATTTTGGCCCGGTGGACAAGGAAGTTCATTATTATCTCGTTGAAGCGGAAAGTGGTGATCTGCAGCCTCAGATTGAAGAAATCAAGGGTGTGGATTGGTATGCTCCGGAAGAAGCATGGTCCAGACAGCAGCAGAGCGGATATGATAATAACGATGATATCCTGCGTGTAGCACTGAACAAGTTAGGCATTAATGTATAACGCACTATAGTTCTAGTCTTGGTCAGTTAGCCGCGCGTTCTGTGGGTCTGGATAGACAGATCATCAAGCCACGGGTGGCTTCGCCGCAGGGGCGTGGACCGGTGGTTTTTTGTGCCAGATGGGCAAGTAACAGAACGGTAAAGCAAGCAGTGAGCTAGTGATGTTAAAAAGGGTCTGGGCATGCGCAATCTGTGCCCCGTTGTCCGCTGACAGCCAGGCCGAAGCTGCATGCAGCTGGCCGATCAGCGGCATAAAGAGCAGCGCTCCCGCAATGTTTAATACAACATGGGAGGCTGCGACAAACTTGCCTGCGGATGCTCCGCCCGCGGCAGCGATCACAGCGGTGATGCAGGTCCCCACATTGGACCCGATCACAATGGCGATGCCGATCTCCACAGGTAGTACGCCTGTGGCTGCGAGCGTAATCGCCATGCTAATGACAGCTGCGCTGCTGTGAATGAGCGCTGTCAGGCAGGCACCTGCCAGGAAGCCCCACCACAAGCTGTCCGCCGAGCGGTCGAGAAACCATTGAAATACGCCCATGCTCCGCAGCGGCAATGCAATGGATTGCATCACCTGTATGCCTGTCATGACAAGTGCAAATCCCGCAGCTGCCAGGAAGCTGTACTGGATGTTAAACAGAGTCCGGCGCGTGTGCTCAGGAGCGGCCAGATTGCGTTCACCAAGTACAACAAACATAGCCCAGCCCGTCAGCGACAGGACAAGCAACGGCAGGGAAGCACGTCCGATCTGCAGTCCCACCAGCTCCGTTGTCAGACAGGTCCCGATGTTGGTGCCGAGGATGATGCCGAGTGTGCGTCCATAGGTGATTAATCGGGCATTAGCCAGTCCAATAGTGAGTACGGTGACCGCCGTACTGCTCTGTAACAAGGCCGTTGCACCTGCACTGAAGGCCATGCCTTTCCATGGAGCAGAGGTGGCGCGATTGAGCCAACCTGCCAACAGGGGCCCTGCCATGCGCTGCAAAGCCGTTTCCATCAGCTTCATGCCACCAAAAAAGATAATAAGCCCATAGAGTAGGGGCAATATCACATCTCTAAACATAGAAACATCATTCCTTCCGTCCGGGTTCCTTAACTCATCCTATGAGTAAGAAAAGACAACCATGACAAGCCTAAAGGAATTCAGAGGGAAACCAACCTCCCACAATTCAAGTATTTCAATTGCCTCACCCCAATTCGAAAGATACGGTGATTCGTGCAACCGTAGCGAAGAAGACGAAATTGTTACCGAAGAAGCGAAGCGCTCGCCTAAAAGCTTTCTGAAGGAAAGCTACATCGGGAGCATATGCTGTGTCCGGATTTTCCCTTTAAATAAGGGAATCAAAAAAATCTGGAGACAACAGCGATCGGAAGATCGATTCGTAACCGAAACGCCACCAAGTTGCTGCACCCCAATTCGAAAGATACGGTGATTTGTGCAAACGCAGCGAAGAAGACGAAATTGTTACCGAAGAAGCGAAGCGCTCGCCTTTATCCCCGGATTTTCCCTTTAAAGAAAGGGAATCGAAAAATCTGGGGATAACAGCGATCAGAGGAACAATTCGTCGCCGTAGCGTCTCCTTTGCACTAAACCTATCTTTTCAACTAACTATGAAAGAAGTGGATCTACCTTGCCATCAGTTACACTCGAACGCAGTCGCAAAAAGCGGCTTGAACATGCACATCCATGGATATTTAACAATGAAATTGCCTCTGTTGACGGAAACCCGGAGCCGGGAGATCTGGTCAATGTATTGAATCATCAAGGTCGCTATCTGGCGACAGGATATTATAATCCCGCATCTCAGATCACAGTAAGGGTCGTAGCTTATCAACCCTTGGAGTTTGAACAGATGGATACGGCGTTCTTTGCAGCGCGTTTTCGCGATTGCTTGCGTCATCGGGAACGTTTTATCCAAGATGGAGAGGCGTACCGTCTCGTTTACGGCGAAGCTGATTTTCTGCCAGGATTGATCGTTGACCGATTCGGCAGCATTCTCGTTGTACAGTTGCTTACACTTGGTATGGATCGTTGCCGTGAAGCTATCGTTCAAGCACTCATTGAAGTGATGCAACCTGAAGGAATATATGAGCGCAGTGATGTCTCAATTCGTGAACTGGAAGGTTTGGAGCAGACCAAAGGTCCACTGTATGGAGAATGCCCGCGACATGTCACCGTTACAGAGAATGGACTACTCATTAAAGTGGACATTGTGGAAGGACAGAAGACAGGTTACTTCTTCGACCAACGTGAGAATCGTGCAGCGATCGAACCGCTTATGAAGGGATGGGGCTACAAGAGTGGAATCACACTCCAAACGACCGAGCAGGACGGCACAGAGCAGCTCTTGCCTGTGAATAAAAGCGGTAAGGTAGTTACATTCCCTTATTGGGATGGTGCCACCGTATTGGAGTGCTTCTCACATACGGGCAGCTTCACGTTGAATGCTTGCAAGTATGGAGCCAAGAAAGTGACTTGTCTCGATATTTCAGAGCACGCCATTGAGAGTGCACGAACAAATGTGGAGCTGAACGGTTTTACCGACCGTGTCGAATTCGTAGTTGCTGATGCATTCCAGTACTTGCGTGAACAAGTGAAAGGACTGGATGAACGTACTGCACGTGCGCGTGCTGGCGAACAAAAAGTAGATACTTCCAAAGCGCTTGCAGCTGGCGGTAAAACATTTGATGTCGTCATCCTCGATCCCCCGGCGTTTGCCAAGACGAAATCAGCAGTTAAAGGTGCATGCCGTGGATATAAGGATATCAACCTGCAAGGAATGAAACTGGTCAATGAGGGCGGGTACTTGGTAACCGCCAGCTGTTCGTATCACATGCGTCCAGACCTCTTCCTGGATACGATTGCTGATGCAGCGGAAGATGCTGGCAAAGTGCTTCGTCTGATCGACTGGAAGGCAGCCGGTAAGGACCACCCGCAAATTTTGGGCGTGGATGAAGGACATTACCTCAAATTTGCTATTTTCGAAGTGCGCAGTAAAAAGAATTAGAGGAGTCCCTTTTCACTTTTTTAATCTTTCGTGAGATAAAGTGAAGTTTAAATGAATGATACTTTCGGTTAAAAGTCCACAGTGTGAACAGCTGCGGGCTTTTTGCCGTGTTAACGGAGAGAATCTCCGGTTTTACCGGATAGTGGCAAACGTATGTTCCGAACCAAGTCAGATATGTTATACTGGGAATTAAAATCTTGTACGTGTGGTTTGGAGGATTAGACATGTCCGTTCGTTTTGTTATTGGCCGGGCAGGCAGCGGCAAAAGCTCGCTGATTACCCGGGAAATTACATCCTTGCTTCAAAAGGAGCCGCAAGGTAAACCTTTGATTTTACTCGTTCCCGAACAGAGTTCTTTTCGAACAGAGCAGGCATTGGTGTCTTCTGGAGCAATTAAAGGTACCATGCGTGCAGAAGTGCTCGGCTTTCGCCGTTTAGCCTATCGTGTAATGCAGGAAGCAGGCGGTTCTGCTCGTATTCCGATCGGAGCCGAAGGCAAAAAAATGCTACTTTATAAAGTCATCCAGCGCCGTAAGGAAGAATTGAAGCTCTTTGGTGCATCCGGCAGCCAGCTGGGTTTTATAGGGGAATTAAATGACTTATATAGTGAATTGAAACGTTATGAAGTTGATCCATCATTGCTGGAAGAAGGGCTGTCTGGAGGGTATACCTCATCCTCTTCACCAATTCTGGAGGACAAGTTGCATGACTTGAATCTGATATATCGTGACTATGAACAGGAATTGACTGACTTATATATTGATGATGAAGATACGTTGACCGAGCTGACAGAGCGTTTGTCGGAAAGTACGTTGCTGCAGGATGCTCAGATCTGGATTGATGGTTTTCAGGGATTCACGCCACAGGAGATGAGTGTGATCGGTCGCCTGATGTTGCAGTGCTCTTCCGTGACGATTGCACTGACATTGGATCGTCCTTATGATCACGGGGCTCTGCCTGGAGAATTGGAACTGTTCTATCCCACGGCGAGTGCTTACGCGCGTCTCAAAGGAATGGCTGAAGAACTGGGTGTACCGAGCGATACAACCGTGCTGGACTCAGAGATTCCACCGAGATACAAGGATCGTGCGGGACTTGCTCATCTGGAGTCTGGTTTCGACCGTCGAATTCGGTGGAAAGATGATGGCCTTGATTCTGGAATCCGACTGGTTGCAGCGGAGAACCGACGAGCTGAGATGGAGGGAGCACTTCGTGAGATGCGGCGCCTGGCGCAAAACGAAGGTGCGCGTTATCGGGATATGGCTGTACTTGTTCGTCAGCTGGATACCTACGCTGATATAGCTGAACCGTTATTCAGGGATTATGGCGTACCTGTCTTTCTGGACCGCAGAAGAAATGAGCTTCATCATCCATTATCCGAATTTATCCGTTCCGCACTGGATATTGTTCGGCGCAACTGGCGTTATGAGGATGTATTTCGCTGTGTCAAAACGGATCTGCTGCTTCCGCGTGATGGTTCCATCACTCGTGAAGATATGGACCAGCTTGAGAATTATGTACTGGCTTGTGGTATTCATGGGTATCGCTGGACTGACGGCAAACCGTGGAAGTATGTACCAAGCCTGTCGCTGGAAGACAATGGTCAGGAAGGCCGTAGTCGAGGACGGGACCAAATGCTTTCTTTAATGGAGAGCTGCCGAACAGTCATTACAGATTCTCTGGGTGCTTTTGAGAAACGAATGAAAAAGGCAAAGACAGCCAAAGCTCAATGCGAGGCACTATACAGACTGCTCGAAGATGCCGAAATCCCATGGAAGCTGGAACATATGTCTGCTGAAGCTAAGGTTCAAGGTGACCCTGAACGGTCGAGAGAACATCGGCAGATGTGGGGAGCTGTGCTGGATCTATTGGATCAGATGGTAGATATGATGGGGAATGAACGGTTGGATATCACTCTGTTTGCCGGGATGATTGAGACCGGATTGACGGAACTGAAGCTGGGTCTAGTACCACCCGCACTTGATCAGGTATTGGTTGGTTCCATGGACCGTACACGTCTTCAGGACATCAAATATGTATTTATCCTTGGTGCAGTTGATGGTGAATTGCCAGCTGTACCTCAGGATGATGGCGTATTAACGGAACTGGAGAGAGCGTTACTGACGGAAAGAGGTGTGACGCTTGGACCAGGAGCAACGAGGCAAATGTTGGATGAACGTTTTCTGATCTATACGGCACTTACAGCGGCAAGCAGCCAGTTGTGGCTGAGTTACCCGGTTGCTGATGATGAGGGAAAAGCATTGCTTCCTTCTGAGATTGTCCGCCATGTACGGAAAATGTTTGGTCTGCAAGAACAGCCATTGCTTGCTCAACCACCGGTCGCGAACTCGGAAGAAGCGCATTGGTCCTATGTCACCCATCCGGGTCAGAGTCTGTCTGCGCTCATTGGACAATTGCGTAAATGGCGTCGCGGAGAAGACATCCCTGAAATGTGGTGGGCGGTCTACAATTGGCATGTATCTCAGGAGACAAGTAGACCTCAACTGGAGCGGTTGATGGGATCAATCTTTTATCGTAATCGGGCATTGCCACTACGTACAGCCACCAGTCGCAGACTGTATGGCACAGAGGTAAGGACGAGTGTCTCACGAATGGAGCGGTTCGTAGCTTGTCCATTTTCCCATTTTGCCTCGCACGGGTTGCGCCTCAAAGAACGGCAATTGTACCGCCTTCAGGCTCCTGATATCGGACAACTGTTTCATGCTGCACTAAGCCAGCTGGCTATGCGGTTGCGTGAAGAAAATCGTAGTTGGGGCAGCCTGACCCCAGACCAATGCCGCAAGGAAGCCGAGCAAACCGTGGAGCAGATTGCACCACAGCTGCAAGGGGAGATTTTGCTAAGCACCAAGCGATACGGTTATATTTTCCGCAAATTGAAGGACATTGTTAGTCGGGCATCCGTTATTCTCGGGGAACAATCGAGACGGGGAAGTTTTGAACCGATTGGGTTGGAGCTTGATTTTGGACCGGATAAAACACTGCCACCACTGCGTTTTGAACTGGAGAACGGCTGTGTAATGGAGATCGTGGGTCGTATAGACCGTGTGGATGTGGCAGAAGGCGAGAATGGTCTGCTCCTCCGTGTCATTGACTATAAATCGAGCCAGACGGACCTCAAGCTGCATGAAGTGTACTATGGTCTGTCATTGCAGATGCTCACCTATCTGGAGGTGCTACTTAGTGCTGCCGAGGAATGGCTTGGGGAAACGGCGATGCCGGGAGGAACGCTGTATTTCCATGTGCATAACCCGCTGTTGCAATCCGCAAACGGCATGACATCGGAGCAGGCGGGACAAGAACTGCTGAAACGGTTCAAAATGAAAGGTTTGCTGCTGGCAGATCGAGATGCAATCGCTCAAATGGACAACACTCTGGATAAGGGGTATTCAGCCATTATTCCAGTTGCCCTTAAGGCGGACGGAAGCTTTTATAGCAGCGCCGCTGTAGCCACGCCAGAGCAATGGGATACGCTGCTTGCTTCGGTTCGAAGTAATATCCGCGAGATTGGTACCCGAATTACGGATGGGGATGTGGCCATTGAGCCTTATCGTATTCAGCAGGAAGTGGCATGCACGTTCTGTCCATATAAGCCTGTTTGTCAGTTTGATGAGAATATAGAAGGAAATGAATATAATTTGCTTGCCAAACCGGGCAAACAGCAAATCTGGGATATGTTATCTCACACCAAAGGAGGGGAAACATCATGACGAATATGCCTAAACCGGAAGGAAGCTTCTGGAGTGACGATCAGTGGAGTGCGATCTCGGAAAGCGGAGAAGATATTCTGGTTGCTGCTGCGGCGGGATCGGGCAAAACAGCCGTATTGGTTGAACGTATTATTCGCAAGATCGCAGATCCCTCCCAAGGATTCAGTGTGGATCGTTTGCTTGTAGCTACGTTTACCAAAGCCGCCGCCGCCGAGATGAAACAACGGATTCGGGAAGCGCTGGAACGTGCGCTTGAAGAACAGCCTGGAGAAGAACATCTGCGTAAGCAGTTGTCTCTGCTTGGGCGGGCATCCATTACAACATTACATTCATTCTGTATGGAAGTCATTCGCCGGTACTATCAGCAGATTCCGTTGAATCCGGCTTTCCGTATCCTGAATGAAAATGAAGCGGAAATCATGCGGCAGGAACTGCTCGAAGAACTCTTCGAGGAGAAGTATGGCGAAGAAGATGAAGGCAGTACATTCCGCGAATTGGTGGACTGGTTCAGTGGAGAACGAAACGATGATGCCATGCATCGACTGGTGCAACGCTTGTATGATTTCTCCCGCAGCCATTCCTGGCCGGATCATTGGCTCTCAGAGATGGCATCCGCTTTTCAGGTGGAGAGTGTGGAGGAGCTGGGGCATTCAGCATGGGTTCAGAGTATTATGCGTGATGCTGCTCTTGCTTTGAGTGGTGCAGCAGGACTGCTCCGTCAAGGCATCCATATTTCCATGCAACCTGAAGGCCCTGCACCGTATGCAGATACGTTAAAAGAAGATCTGATGATGGTGGAGGAGCTGCTGTCTGCGATCCAGGTTATGCCGTGGGAAAGGTTGCCCGAAGTGTTTCAACCCGCTGCATTTGGCAAACTGAAACCCTGCAAAAAGGATCAAACGGACCCGGCTTTACAGGATCAAGTGAAGGAACTCCGGGAGGCTGCGAAAAAGGCAGTTTCCGATCTGAAAGGCTCATTGTTCGGAAGAAGTGCGTTTTCGTTCTGGCAGGAGCTGGAGCAGGCGGCACCACTCATGCAGGAGTTGGCGAGGTTGGTTAGTACATTTGGAGAACGTTATCGACAGGCTAAACAGGAACGTGGGCAAGTTGACTTCAGTGATCTGGAGCATTACTGTCTTCACATTTTGCGACATGAGGATTCAACGCCTGAGCTCTCGATGCCTTCCGATGCGGCTATGGAATATCGTTCGCGATTCGATGAAGTGTTGCTTGATGAATATCAGGATACCAACACGGTTCAGGAAGATATCGTGAAACTGATCTCCAGAGAAAACCCGGGTAACCGATTCATGGTAGGTGATGTCAAACAGAGTATCTACCGGTTCCGGTTGGCTGAGCCAGGTCTGTTTATGAACAAATATCGCCAGTACGGAGCGAACACGCATGAGGACAGAAATGGTGAAGATCGCCTGAATCGTACAGGTCAACGTATTGATCTGGCACGTAATTTCCGCAGTCGTGCGGAAGTCGTGCATTCGGTCAATATGATATTCCGGCAACTCATGAACGAAGGTGTGGCAGAGATTGCTTACGATGAACGAGCACAACTGGCATATGGGGCCACGTTCCCGTCAGAAACGCTTGGGGATGAGGCGTATACACCTGAACTCATGCTGATCGATCGTCAGGGCGGCGGTCCTGATCTGACAGAGAGTACGGATGAGAACGGGGATGCAGCGGTCTCCGCAGAACTGGAGAGTGCCGAACTTGAGACAGCGCAGTTGGAAGCACGGGCGATCGCAAGGCGTATTCGTGAGATGGTTGGAGATACGGACAAACCTGCCCTCCATGTGTATGACAAAGCCCTGCAAACGATGCGCCCGGCACGTTACGGTGACATGGTCATCTTGCTGCGTTCAACCTTGATGTGGGCTCCGCTCATGATTGAGGAATTCAGACAGCAGGGAATTCCTGCTGGCGGAGAACAGAGCAAGGGTTACTTCCAGGCTACGGAAGTGGAAATCATGATGTCTCTGCTTCAGCTTGTTGATAATCCAAGGCAGGATATTCCGCTTGCTTCCGTACTCCGTTCCCCGATTGTTGGACTGGATGAAGAAGAACTGGCACAGATTCGGCTTGGTGACAAAAGACAGTCTTTCTACGATGCAGTTATAACGGCTGCTGGAGAATGGGGCGATTCCTCCACTAATGCCGGACAACAATCTGGGCAGGACAATCATCCTGACTCTAATATCGTCCAGTTGCAGTGGCCGGAAGCCTGGTCAGAGATGAGACAGGGACAGCGGGAGACAGCAGCTTCTGTCGAGGCAGAGATTCTTGACCATGGATATGAATTCGATGTGCATACAGATGGAATTCAAGATGCTGGTTTTACTGGAGCTTCAGGCGAGGGTATGGGTGATAAGGAGATTTCAGGCTCAGAGTTGCAGCAAAAGTTAATTCGCTTTTTGCGTCAATTGCAGCAGTGGAGACTTGAGGCAAGACAAGGCAGTCTGAGTGAACTGATTTGGCGTATGTATCGGGAAACCGGGTATTTGGACTGGGTTGGTGGTCTTCCCGGAGGACTGCAACGTCAAAGTAATCTTAAGGCATTGTATGATCGCGCACGGCAATATGAGGAATCAACTGCAAATCGCGGCTTGTTCCGTTTCCTGACCTATGTCTCAAGATTGCGGGAAAACGGGGGAGACCTGGGGACTGTAGCGGGTAGTTCCGGTGAGCAGGACAACGCTGTACGTATCATGACGATTCACCGGAGTAAGGGTCTGGAGTTTCCGATTGTCTTTGTCGGAGGCATATCCAAGATGTTCAATCAGCAGGATCTGAACGCACCGTTTCTAATGCATAGAGAACTGGGATTTGGTCCGAGGTTTGTGGATCGTGAGAACCGGGTTGCCTATCCTACACTAGCCAATCTGGCGATTCGTCGTCGTGCGCAATTTGAATTGCTTGCTGAAGAGATGCGTGTGTTGTACGTTGCGTTGACCCGTCCCAAAGAGAAAATGATTCTGCTGGGTACTGTAAAAGATGCAGCGAAAAAAGCGCTGGCGTGGTCTCAGGTCAAGGATAGTCCTGAACTGGCATTGCCAGATTATCTGCTTGCAGCAGGACGGAGTTACCTGGACTGGATTGGACCATCCCTGATGAGACATCCAGATGCGGCTGTGCTGCGTGAACTTGCTGGAAGTCATGATTCGTTCTCAGCCTGTCTTGCAGATGATCAATCACGATGGGTGATTTCTATTATTTCCGCCGATCAGGTGTCCCGTGACCATGTGGTGGATCAGACACTCGGAGAAGAAGACGGGATGACTGTGGTGCGGAAAGAACGAATTGCTGCGCTAAAAGCGGTTCAGCCCGTCAAATTGGTTACATCCTCAACTGTAGAAGAGCTGGCGAAGAGTGCACAAGATACGGCGAACCAAAACATTGCAGATGCAGGTGCAGATACGGTAGCTCTTCAACAAGAGGAGACACGGCTGATCCATGAGGTTGATCAACGGCTTTCATGGACATATCCCTATGAAGCAGCAACTCAAGTGGCAGCCAGTACATCTGTCACGGAGTTGAAAACGTTACTTGCGATGCAGGACATCCAGTCCGTAGAGGTGATGGAGGAACTGGGAGAGCAGTCCGAGACATTATTGGCTCAAAACACCCCAGGAATCAATTACATCAAGGATGAGGCAGGTTATGAACAACGTGGCACATCCAGTGAACCTAACGAGCAGGAGACTGGATCAGGCTCAGATTCAACCGGTACGATGAACGTTTCGGATGCGGGATCTGCTGGTACATCTTTCAAATTACATCTGCGTCGTCCCAAATTTATGGGAGAGAAACAACTGACAGGGGCAGAACGGGGGAACGTGTATCATACGTTGATGCAGCATCTTCCTGTGGATGGATCAACAACCGTTGACTCACAGCTTGTTGAACAGACAATTGAGCGGTTGATTAAGCTTCAGATTCTGCTGCCCCAACATGTTGAGGCGATCGAACCCGAAGAACTGACCGGATTTTTCAATACAGAACCAGGGGAAGAATTATTGCGTGCAGATTGGGTAAAACGGGAGATCCCGTTTGTATATGGACTTCCGGCACATCAGTCTCCTGTGGAATGGTTACATGAACGGGCGTCGAACTCAGATATGCAGGCATTAAATATAGATAACAAAATGAAGGCAACGATTGAAAATGAAACAGTGCTTGTACAGGGGATTATTGACTGTTTGTATGAGGTGGACGGCGAGCTTGTCTTGCTTGATTACAAGACTGATCGGGTGTTGGAGCATCGTGGTGGTTTGGATGAACTTACCAAAAATTATCGCTTCCAGCTGGATCTGTATGGACGGGCGATTGAAGATATATTAGGTCGGAAAGTTGACCGGAAATGGCTGTACTTTTTTGATGGTGGACATGCAGTGAAACTGTAAAAGAACTTGATCGGAATCAGAACCATGGATATCACATGGGAGAGGGGTGGAACGGACGATGCGTATTTTGCACACAGGGGACTGGCATTTGGGAAAAACGCTGGAAGGACGAAGCCGACTGCGTGAACAGGAGGATTTCGTTGATGAACTCGTCAGACTGGCGGATGAGCAGCAGGCGGATGCCATATTGATGGCTGGAGATGTGTATGATTCGGTGAATCCTCCCGCAGCGGCGGAGCAGCTTTTTTACGAAGCTGCAGCGCGTCTGACAGCAGATGGAAGACCTCTCGTGGTGATTGCAGGAAATCATGATCAGCCAGAGCGTGTAGCTTCTGTTACGCCACTTGTGAACAGGCAGGGCATTACACTCGTAGGTATGCCTACTTCAGAAGCAGTGACTATCTATGCAAAGCGGACCGGGGAGACTGGACAGATTGCGGCATTACCTTATCCTTCTGAAGCAAGATTGAATGAATTGCTGACAACGGATGGGGACGAAAATGTGCTTCGTCAGGCATACAGTCAACGGGTGGGCATGTTAATGCAGCGTCTGGCAGCTTCTTTTCGCCCGGATACCGTGAACATGGCCATGAGTCATATCTATGTGCTCGGCGGACTTGAGAGTGATTCGGAACGTCCGATTCAGATCGGTGGGGCCTACACAGTGGACCCTTCATCTTTATCGACTGGTGCGCAATACACGGCGCTTGGGCATCTTCATCGGGCACAGGCTGTCAAAGGAGACGGTGTGATTCGATATAGCGGTTCTCCTCTCGCCTACAGCTTCTCGGAAGCGGGGCAGAGCAAGTCTGTCACGATGGTTGATCTCGCACCGGGCGGAGCAGCAAAGGTAGAAGAAGTTTTGTTAACGTCCGGGCGTCCGCTTGTGCGCTGGCAGGCGCGTGGTGGTCTGGCCGAAGTATATCGCTGGCTTGACGAGGGACGTGATCCGCAGGCTTTTATCGACATGGAAGTGTGGCTGGACGAGGCGATGTCCCTGAAGGAGATTCAGCAGCTTCGGAAATCACATGAGGGTATCATTCATATTCGCCCGGTGTATCCCGAGATGGCTGCAGCAGGACTTTTGGAGCAACGATCCGAGCTGCCGGTTCACGAACTTTTCCGTAAATTCTATCAGCGTCAGACAGGCGGTGCACAACCGGAAGACAGCCTGGTACAGCTTTTTCTGGAACTTGTGGATGAAGACGAGCCGGGTGTGCGTGAGGAGGTCGAGGGAAGATGAAGCCAGTTCTATTAAAAGTTGCCGGACTTCAAAGCTATCGGGAGATGCAGGAGATTGATTTTACCGTGCTGACGGAGACGGGTCTATTCGGTATTTTCGGTCCAACGGGTAGTGGTAAATCTTCCTTGCTTGATGCCATCACACTCGCCATGTATGGCAAAGTGGAACGTGCAGTGAACGGGACGCAGGGCATTATGAATCATGCAGAGGATTCGTTGTCGGTTGCTTTTACATTTGAACTGATGTCGGCGGAAGGCACTCGAAGGTTCCGGGTAGAGCGACGTTTCAAACGAAATAATGAAGTGTCGGTGAGTAACACGATCAGTAAATTCATAGAGACGGTCAATGGCGAAGAGCAGGTGCTTGCCGACAAATTGGCAGATGTGAATCGCTGTGTTGAAGATGTGATCGGTTTGAAGATGGATGACTTTACACGGGCAGTGGTGCTTCCGCAAGGGAAGTTTGCCGAGTTTTTGTCACTCAAAGGCAGTGAACGTCGCCAGATGCTGCAACGATTATTCCATTTGGAGAAGTATGGGGACCAGTTGGCCATCAAATTAAGTCGACGGGTCAAGGATAATGATATGGTTCACCAATCCCTTGCTGCGGAGCAACAGGGACTTGGCAATGCCAGCAAGGAAACGTTGGATGAGACGAAACGTCTTCTTCAAGCCGCTGTACAGCAGTCTGAATTGTCCCGCAAAGCGCTGGATGAAGCTGCAAAGGAAGCCGAACAACTGGGCAAA
Source organism: Paenibacillus sp. 2KB_22 (assembly GCF_052115745.1). Lineage (NCBI taxonomy): Bacteria > Bacillati > Bacillota > Bacilli > Caryophanales > Paenibacillaceae > Paenibacillus > Paenibacillus sp. 2KB_22. The sequence goes on along the minus strand of NZ_JBFRHG010000002.1, from coordinate 1,235,236 downwards.
ATTCGTGAGTTAAGTCACGAACGGCAGGCCCGTACAGAGGAACAGCAAAAGCTGAAAGCTCTGGAACCACAGGTTGAGGCGGGCGAACAACGGCTAAAACAATCCGTTGCGGCAGATGCCATACTGCCTGCGTTGCAGACGGTTCGAGATGCTACAGCTACACAGAAGCAGCGGCAGGATATTGCCGAGACAGCTCATCAGCAAGCCCTGGAACATGAGCGTCTGGCTGTTCAGGAAGCGGAGAAGGCCGAGGCGGCACGTAAGCAAATGACTGAGGAAGAACCGAAACTTTTGCTGCGTCTGGAGCAGCTCGAACAAGCGAAAGAGCTGCAACGGGAACGGGACGGGCTTCAAGCCGATTGCTCGCGCCTTGCTCAGTTTCTGGAACAGGGGCAGGGCGAACAGACTGCGCTGGGACAGCAACTTGAGAAAGAAAAGGAGCTGCAGCAGCGCGGGCGCAAGCGGCGTGAGGAACTACAGGAGAGCCTCAAGCCGAATGAGGTGAAGTCAGAGGAACGCAGGCAACTTCAGGCTGCGCTTGAACTGAAGCATCGTGTCGATACTGCTGCGGAGCAATTACAGCAAAACAAGGCTGACATGCAAGCCTATAAGCAGTCGGCAGAACAGGGAGCCGACAAGCTGAAGGCGGCGGCTGAGGAAGAAAGACGCCTGAGTGATCAGCGTCAGCATCTCGTAGAACAGGCGTCAGCAGGTCTTGAGGCCTTGCTTGCCTGTGAGCAGGACATCAGCCGCGAACAGAGCCTGCTGGCCCTTGCGGAGGAACAGCTGCGTGGCACGATGCGCGAGCAGGAGCTGCACCGGCTGTCCTCCGCCTTGCGCGCCGAGCTGCGCGATGGCGAGCCATGCCCGGTGTGCGGCTCGCCGCATCACCCACTCCCGGCTGCGCCGCAGGGAGAAGGTCCGCACGCAGGCGATGCGGACCTGGAACTGCTGCGCAGCCTGCACGCGGAGCTGCAGGAGCTGCGCTTTGGGCTGCGCCAGCAGCTGCACGAACGTCGCAGCCTGCTGACGCAGCTTGGCGCTGCGGCCGGCGAAGCTCCTGCCGCAGCCGAGGCCGCGCCTGCGGCAGCGGAGCCCGAGCCCGCCGGGTCGCCCGAATACGGGCGCTCCCCGGCAAGCTGGGCATCGCGTGCCGCTGCGCTGCGCGAAGCCGCGCAGGCGCTGGCTGCCGCAGCAGCGCCGCTCCAGGCCGAAGCCGCCGCGTTGCAGCAGGCGGCTGTGGGCGCGCAGCAGCGCCGCATGGAAGCGGCAGCTGCGCAAGAGGCCAGCCGTGCCGGGCTCGCCCAGGCGGAGCGCAAGCTGGCCGAGAGCGAGGCTGCAGCGGCTGCCTTGCAGGGCCGCTGGGCCGCGGAACTGCCGGGCATCGCTCAGGAGGAGGCCAAGGCCCTCTATCAGGCGATGCAGGAGCGCGATGCGCGCGCCGAAGACATCAAGGAACGTCTGAACAAAAGCGTGACGTTCCTTGAGGAAAAAGATCAGATCATTCAATCTCTCCAGCAGAAGCTGGTGGAATTGGACAAACAACTGATCCAGTGGCAAACGCAGTGGCAGGGCAATAACAAGCTTCTCGCCGAGAAGGAAGAACGCTTGCGCCAGTGGGTTGGGGAGCAACGGGTAGAAGACCTGATTGCTGCGGCTCAGGCTCGTCTGGATGGACTGCGGAAAGAAGCTGAGGAGTCGGCACAACGCTTCAAAGAAGCGGATCATCTGAAACAGGAATCAGCCAAGAAAGATGTCATGGCTCAGCAGGCTGCCGCCTCGGCAACAGAGCATCTGCAACAGGCACAGGAACGGTGGAATCAATTGCTGAAACAATCCCCGTTCGACTCGGATGATGCCGTTGTGTCCGCGGCGATGCCTTCCCAGGAAGCAGAACGACTGGCAGGGGAGATCCAGCAGCACCGTGAACGTGAGCGTGAACTGGCATCCCAATTGCGTGAACTGGAACAAAAGCTGGGTGGTGCAGTTGTATCGGAGGAACAGTGGTTAGCCTGCACTGAACGATTACAGCTGGTCCGGACTCAGGATGAGGCTGCCCTTCGTGCCAAAGCACGTGCAGAACGTGATCTGGAGGATGTGGAGCAGCGACATGTTCGCTGGACCGAACTGGAGAACAAGCGGTTGGAGGTAAGCCGTCAAGGCGAACTGCTCAGCAAACTTCAATCAGCGTTCAGAGGTAATGCTTTTGTTGAGTATATTGCCGAGGAACAACTGATGCAGGTCAGTCATGCGGCATCTCAGCGTCTGCGCTTCCTGACCAAACAACGTTATTCACTGGAGGTGGATTCCGGTGGTGGTTTTGTGATCTGTGATGATGCCAACGGAGGAGTCAAACGACCGGTTTCGACGTTATCCGGTGGCGAGACGTTTTTGACTTCGTTGTCACTGGCCTTGGCACTGTCGGCCCAGATTCAGCTGCGAGGTCAGTACCCGCTTCAATTCTTTTTCCTGGATGAAGGGTTCGGTACACTTGACCCTGAGCTGTTGGATACCGTCATTACGTCTCTGGAAAAATTGCATGACGACCGATTGGCTGTTGGTGTAATCAGTCACGTGCCTGAACTGCGTGCACGCTTGCCGCGCAAGCTTGTGGTGATTCCGGCAGGGGAGGCTGGAAACGGCTCACGGGTGGTCTTGGAGACCCTGTAATGGGAAACAGGATGGTGGATATCCGCTTACAATCCGGGCTTGGGCCAGAATGCCGAAATTATAGTGCGGATATATGTCTGTCTGGAGAAGTGACCTGTCACCGATTGAACGGCAGACGTGGAGAAAAGAGGGAAGCACTAAGCTTCTCTCTCCCCCAAGTCTCAGCAAAATAAATGATAGAAGCTCCATAGTCCAAGTAACTTAATATTACCGAAATTATTATTGTAAAAATATTTCTTTTCTTGCTTGGATAACATAGCGGAGTGAGTTTCATCACAGATACAGGTTCATCCCGCTGTTATACTACAGTTAAGCCGACAAACTTGTTTTAAGTACCCCGGCGGACATCTGATCAGGACGTTTCCTGAATAGATGTCCGCGCAGCAGACTTCCCAGGAAGCCGCTCACGGGGTGCTTCTTTTTTGTGTTTTCTCCTCGTTAGTGTCAATTCGCCCAGTTCTGAATACCATGAAAAGGTGATCAAGAACAGAATCAGGGAGGCGTTGGCAAGTGGAAAAAGTGGAAGCGAAGAAATTATGCAAGGAACACATGCACCGTTATGTATGTGTACAGATGAATGACGGTATGCATTACGATGGCATCATGGAAAATGTGGATGACGAAATGATCTACCTGGCTGTTCCCGTTGGACCGGAAGCCATGGTGAATCATGCGAACTGGGCTCCAAATGCAATGCCTGGAGGGAACTATCCAATAGGTCATACTCGCGGATTTTATCCAGGTTACGGCTACCCTACGCCTTATCCGTATTATGGTTATGGCCGTAGACGTTTTAACCGTCTGGTGCTCCCGTTATTTGCGCTAACAGCATTAACCCTTTTACCGTACTATTGAAATTGAAAAATACAGGCATAACTACAGTGATTCATTCTCATGAATCTTATGAAAGTTTTTGAAAAGAACAAACTGAGGATGGATGTTTCATTCAAAGGTACCGTACAGTATGAAATAGGGAAGTCTTATCACATACGGAGTCTCAGCCTAATGTATCGCGACCATCATTGCAATACAACAGGCAACATACCGAACATCCAAAAGGTCATGCCTGTGCAGAAGCGAATTTCTGTAAGGCATGCCCTTTTTTTGAACCTAATTAGTGTAAGGTCGATGATGAACGGATGGCACACCGCATGTAGTTAAACCTGCTGAAAGCAGAAGCGAGCCTTAACGTGTTCGTAGCAGCAAACGGCGAATCGTATTCTGAATATACGAAAAGAGAGAATATGCCCATGTGTAAGCAAACAATCAAGACACCGCATGGCTTTAATTCTCTATTTAATTCTCTATTCCGATAAGAAGTTCGCTTCGGGTGGAATTGAGGCTTTTCTCTTGCTCACGGTTGGAGGACAGAGCATGATGTGAGCGCTGACGAATCTGAGGCATCTTATTCAAGGTTTTGAAGCGTCAGCGGCAATCTAACGAATCTGAGACACGCTATAACCGGATAAACAGCCATTTTCAGCATTGTTGTGAGGTTATTTTGGGAAATAACGTGTCTGATGTTCCTTATAATTTGAAATGAGGGCCTGAACCCGAATTAAGACGTCCTGTGTTCCTTAGAACATCGTCAACTTCCCATTCGCTGTATCAGCCAGCATGGGACTTCAAAATGCCCTTAACTTAATGCAGATTTCAAATCCTCAAGTAAATCCTCCACATCCTCGATCCCAACGGAGATACGAATCAAACCATCCGTGATCCCCAATTCTTGCCGACGTTCATAGGGAATGGAAGCATGTGTCATTCGGGCAGGTACAGATATTAGACTTTCCACCGCACCCAGGCTTTCAGCCAATGTGAAATAACGGACTTTGCTTAACACATCATCTACTTTTTCAGCACTACCTACATCAAAGGAAACCATACCGCCATATCCTCTTGCTTGCGTGGAAGCGAGCTTGTGCTGCGGATGGTCGGGCAACCCGGGATAATAGACTTTGCTCACTGTCGGGTGCTGATTCAAAAATGTCACAATCTGCTCTGTATTACGTTCTTGCGCTTCCATGCGCAATCCCAACGTTTTCAGACCGCGCATTAGTAGCCAGGAATCCATAGGTCCCAGGACTGCGCCGATTGCATTTTGGATAAAATGCAGATCTTCTCCAAGTTGCTCGCTGTTAACAACCGCAAGTCCTGCCACGACATCACTATGACCACCGATATATTTCGTTGCAGAATGCAGTACAATATCTGCCCCTAGAGCCAGCGGGTTTTGCCAATAAGGCGTACTAAACGTATTGTCCACGATGAACAGCAGTTCATGTTGTTTCGACCAGTTCGCTACAGCAGCAATATCGGTGACCTTGAGTAACGGATTAGTAGGTGTTTCTACATAAATGGCCTTTGTATTGGTTTGCAAAGTCTGCTCCAGTGCTTTTAGTGATGTTGTATCTACAAAGGAAGACTCGATCCCCAGACGATTCAGCACCTTGGTGAAAATGCGATAGGTCCCGCCGTATACATCATCCGTCAGAATGACGTGATCTCCAGTTTTCAACAGCGACAATGCAGCGTGAATTGCAGCCATTCCCGAACTAAAAGCAAAACCTCGAACGCCATCCTCCAGCTCTTTAATGACTTCTTCCAACGCATGACGGGTAGGGTTCCCTGTACGTGAATACTCGTATCCTTTGTGTACACCAACCGATTCCTGCTCATACGTGCTTACTTGATAGATCGGTACACTCACTGCACCAGTATGTGGATCACCAACAATTCCTGCATGAATCAGCTTTGTTTTGGATCTCATTTTATTGTCCTCCATTATAGATATTTTGGCTTAAATACCGTTCGCTGCTATCCGGGAAAATAACGACGATGTTACTTCCAGGAGCTGCGTGAACGGCTTCGTTTAATGCGGCTTGCATAGCTGCACCTGAGGAACTTCCTACCAGTAGTCCTTCCAACAGGGCTAGATCCTTGACCCGCTCAAAGGCATCTTCATCTGAGATCGTATGAATGGCATCAAAATAATTCACATCCATAAAAGGAGATAACGTTTCGACGCCTATTCCTTCTGTACGATGAGGTCCCGAGGGACCTCCTGCGAGAATCGAACCTTCGGGTTCTACGATACATGTTTTGATTAACGGGTTTTGCTCCTTCAAATAGCGAGATCCTCCCATAAAGGTTCCGCCAGACCCGGCTCCGGCGACATATATATGCACCTGTCCGTTCAGATCACACCAAATCTCAGGGCCCAGATGTTCATAATGTGCGAGCGGGTTATCCACATTGGAGAACTGACCTGGAATATACGAACCCGGTATTTCTCTCGCAAGCGATTCCGCCTTACGTATGGCACCGGTCATTCCTTCTGAGGTGGGGGTGTTCACGACCGTAGCTCCGAGGGCTTTCATCAATTGCTGCTTCTCGACGCTGAACTTTTGAGGTACCGTGAAAATGACATTTAGATTTAGGCCTACAGCTGCCATTGCAAGACCAATGCCTGTATTGCCGGCAGTAGCTTCAATCACCGTTCCACCTGGCTTAACATCTCCTCGTGCCAAGGCCTGCTCCAATAAAAACTTGCCGATCCGGTCTTTCACACTTCCTCCAGGATTCATGAATTCCAGTTTGGCGAATAGGCGGATTCCTTCCGGTAATGGATAACGGGTTAATTCAAGTAGCGGCGTATTACCTATAAGTTCCTGTACATGTTGATAAACGGTCAAATTAACCAAACTCCTTTTTTACATTCATTAATTATACATATTGGTTTACTCGGAAAAAGTGCGTATTAAAACCATATTTCGATAAAATGGTCTGTAATACATACCTCTTTATTTGACTGATTATGATGAATTCCTATTGTTGTCTCATCACCTGCAATCTATGGAAATAGATCATTGAGAGGCAGGGGAATGGAGAGTTGACCTAGATTACCTGATTGTGTGCTAGAGATTGGACGTGGGTTTTTACTTCTAGTATGATAGAAGGGAATACATACATTGGAATACAAAGGAGGGTATGAACTATGGATTGCTTATTTTGCAAAATTGTAGAGGGCACCATTCCCTCCAATAAAGTACTGGAGAATGACCATGTTATCGTGTTTCACGACATCCAGCCCGCTGCACCGACACATGTGCTTATCATTCCGAAGAAACATATTGCTTCCATGAATGAAGTTACTGCAGAAGATCTGCCTTTGATCGGTGAGATTCATCTGGCTGCTCAAGAAGCAGCCAAGCGTCTTGGCGTGGAGGAAACAGGATATCGCCTAATCAACAATTGTGGTAAGGATGGAGAACAAACTGTTCATCATCTGCATTATCATTTGTTGGGTGGTACAAGACTTGGCGTGTTGACAAGTCTGTCGGATTCTCACCAATAAACGAGCTAATGGGTACTACTATTGAGGATTTAGTCATATGCATGAAGTCCATGGATATGTGACCAAACGCTCATATAAATAAGTGATCATTACATTGAGGTTGACACCTTTATTACCTTTCGCCTATAATGAAAGATGATGAACCGTGTTATTGCTCTTGGACGGTCTGGTCGGAGGGAGGGAAAACTGGTGTCTGAAACTAAAGTTCGCAAAAACGAGACTATTGATGCTGCACTTCGTCGTTTTAAACGCTCCATCGCTAAAGATGGCGTATTGGCTGAGGTGAAGAAACGTAAGCATTATGAGAAGCCAAGCGTAAAGCGCAAGAAAAAGTCCGAGGCTGCTCGTAAGAGAAAGTTTTAGGAGGATTTTAACTACATGAATCTTAGCGAACGATTGAACGAAGATATGAAGCAAGCGATGAAGAGTAAGGACAAGTTCAGACTCTCCAACATTCGGTTGATTCGTTCGACGATCAAGAATCTTGAAATAGATTTGAAAAGAGATTTGGATGACAACGAAGTGCTTGATATTCTGAGTCGTGAAATCAAACAGCGCAAAGATGCCCTCCAAGAATTTGACAAAGCGGGCCGTGAAGACCTCGCGGCAAATGCAAAAGCGGAAATTGAAGTACTCATCCAGTACCTTCCCGCACAACTTTCCGAAGAAGAAATTAAAGTTATTGTACAGCAGACCATCCAGGAAACCGGTGCTTCTTCGAAAGCCGAGATGGGGAAAGTTATGGCGGCCCTTATGCCGAAAGTTAAAGGCAAAGCGGACGGCAAACTGGTGAATCAAGCAGTTCAACAATTTCTGCAATAAAGCAAATCAATAAACACCTTCTGACCTGTCAGAAGGTGTTTTTTCCATTTACCAGAAAGCATGATGTCCTTTTTGATAGAGAAATTTCTTTTTAATGGTTAATATATATTATTATGGTTTTATATTCTTGCAATTGATCAAGTTTTCAAATATAATTTTAAGATTTTGAAACGAAATGTTGCATTGCACGTAATAAATACCATAAGCTGGACAGTATAACATTAATGGAAAAGGGGGGACTATTGTGAAGGGAAAGCGCCGGAAGAAGCTTACGGGGCCATTGATGCTCTTAATGCTGCTGACGCTGTTGCTTCCTGTCTGGATTGGATCACCGTCAGCGCATGCAGCTGAGAAGAGTGGCGCCGTATATATTATTCCGGTTGATAAACCAATCGAGCAGGGACTTGGCAAGTTCATGGAACGCGGGTTCAAGGAAGCGGAAAAGATGAACGCTGGCCTGATCGTTCTTGATATCAATACGCCGGGAGGCCGTGTCGACACTGCGGAAGCGTTGGGTACCCTGATCAAGGACAGTCCGATTGAGACTGTTGCATTTGTCCGTGGAGATGCTGCTTCAGCCGGAAGTTTTCTGGCCCTGAATGCAGATAAGATCGTAATGTCACCAGGCAGTATGATCGGTGCGGCAGCTATGGTGGACAGTACGGGTAAACATGTTGATGATCCAAAGCTTGTTGCATTCTGGAAAAGCAAAATGCAGGGAGCAGCTGAAATCAGTGGTCGTGATGGCAAGATTGCAGCTGGAATGACGGATGTTAACATCGTTGTTGAAATGCCAGAGATCAATAAAACCAAGCAAAAAGGTGAAATTATTGCTCTCTCGGCTGAAGAAGCGCTGAAAGTTGGTTATGCCGACCACATCAGCAACACACCGGAAGAGGCCGCATCTTGGCTCGGTTACAGTCAGGATGACGTATTTAAGGTAGAACGAACAACAGCGGAGAATATCTCATCGTTTCTTACCAATCCGGTTGTCATGACTGTGCTATTATTTCTCGGAATCGCAGGTGTGATCATTGAATTGATTGTTCCTGGGTTTGGAGTTCCTGGTATTGTAGGTATCGTATGTTTCGTGTTGTATTTCTCGGGTAATTACATTGCGGGATTTGCCGGAGCAGAGACATGGGTGCTATTTACCGTCGGACTCATCATGATGATTCTGGAGATGTTTATTCCAAGCTTAGGTATTCTGGGGATTTTGGGATCCATTGCACTTGTTGCCGGTGTTGTAAGGGCTGCTTATGATACGAGTGATGCATTTGTATCTTTGGGTATTGCTTTTGGAGCGGCGCTGGTAGTCATCGCGATTATCTCAATTATCTTTAAGGATCGAGGAATATGGAATCGGTTCATCCTGAGTGACAGTATGTCTGCGGATCGGGGTTATTCATCAGCCACAGAGCGCAAAGAGCTGGTTGGTCTGCAAGGAATCAGCTTGACACCGCTTCGTCCTTCTGGAACAGCAATGTTTGAAGGGGAGCGAATTGACGTTGTATCTGATGGAGACTTCATTCCGGTTGACACACCGATTATTGTGATTAAAGCGGAAGGTACCCGGATTGTCGTTCAACAAGCATTGCCGGTGTAACTCGCTTTGTTGTCGAAGCGGATTAACGCTTCGGCAATGTACATAACCACTTGAGCTGAAGCTGCCAGTGTGGTGAAGCAGTTGAATACAGCAGCAGTTTCATGAAATTATGCTATGACATGTTTTTAAAAATTTAAATTGCAAATGGAGGAATTATCACATGGACACATCTACAATCACGATTTTGCTCATTGCGGTAGTGGGTATTATCGTATTGAGCGTATTCTTCAGCTTTTTCCCAGTTATGCTCTGGGTTTCGGCGATTGCATCCGGCGTACGTGTAAGTATTATTACACTGGTTGCGATGAGACTGAGACGTGTGACGCCTAGCCGTATCGTTAATCCAATGATCAAAGCTACTAAAGCAGGTCTTAAACTCTCAATGAACCAACTGGAAAGTCACTTCCTGGCTGGTGGTAACGTTGACCGTGTTGTAAACGCTCTGATTGCTGCACAACGTGCGAACATTCCACTCGAATTTGAACGTGCTGCTGCCATTGACCTCGCAGGTCGTGACGTATTGCAAGCCGTACAAATGAGTGTAAATCCTCGTGTAATTGAAACTCCAGTCGTTTCTGCAGTAGCCAAAGATGGTATTGAAGTCAATGTTCGAGCAAGAATTACAGTTCGTGCCAATATTGACCGACTTGTCGGTGGTGCTGGTGAAGAGACGATTATTGCCCGTGTCGGTGAAGGTATCGTAAGTACGAATGGTTCCTCCAACTCCCACAAAGACGTTCTTGAAAATCCGGATATGATCTCTCGTACGGTCTTGTCCAAAGGACTGGATTCAGGGACTGCTTTTGAGATTTTGTCTATTGATATTGCAGACGTTGATGTAGGTAAAAACATTGGTGCCTTCTTGCAGACAGAGCAGGCAGAAGCCGATAAGCGCATCGCTCAGGCAAAAGCAGAAGAGCGCCGTGCGATGGCTGTGGCCCAAGAGCAAGAGATGAAAGCACGCGTTGTAGAAATGAGAGCACGCGTAGTTGAATCAGAATCTGCAGTGCCACTTGCAATGGCAGAGGCTTTGCGTAATGGTAAAATTAGTGTTATGGATTACATGAATCTCAAAAATATTGAAGCGGATACTCAAATGCGCAATACATTGGGAAAACCTGGTGAAGGTTCGAATTCCAACGATCAGGGTGATTCCAAAAACGGAAGATAGGCGGTGAGTGCATATGGGCCTATTTGAATGGATTTTTAATAATCTGTATATTGTAGCTGTTATCGGTTTTGCCCTCTTTTCCTTCTTGGGAAAAGCTGCCAAATCGGCTGATCCGAACAAAAAGCGACCTGGAAACGGGATGCCAACCTTCGGTGGCAGTGGCGACTCCCACCGTTCACCCGCGCAGACCTCTAAGCAACAATCTTCGCGGACTGAGGCTGCGGGTGAGACTCGTTACGATGAAACCTATGACAATCAGTATGATGAACCTTATGAAAACCAGTATGATGAAGCTCCTCACAATCAGCCTAATGTAGGACCTGTAACTTCTTCACGTACTTTAGATGAGGTAGGTAGTCGAGATTTCAGTGGAGCAATGGAACGTTCACTTGACCAACAGAACAAAGAATTTGAAAAGCAACAACGTTTGATTCATGAAAGGCTAAATCGCTTTTCTCCTTCGAACAAACCAGTTGTGTCTGATTCTAGTTGGGATCAAGTTGACACAAGCGATTCGGGGAATTCCCAACTTCGTCCTGGAGATATTCGTACGGGCGTCATATGGGCAGAAGTATTGGGTCCACCCCGTTCCAAGCAACCGTTTGGTACAAGAGGGAAACTGTAAACAAGTTAAGTTGTTGGACGGAAATAGAGCCGTCTCTGGTGAGCATAAAGCCGCCGGAGACGGCTTTTTCTGTTTTCTATCCATTTTTCTCAACATTCGTATCTAACACGCCCCGGAATTTTCATAAATTCATGAATCTGCGCATAAGTTGAACTGTAGAGGAAGGGGGAAGACCTTCGAATGACCCGGATCAGCCGCAAGCTGCGCAGATGGACGAGTGAAGTGTTGGATCTGCCGCAGGATGTGCTTTATGATATGCCACGGTTAACCCTGATCGGCAGTAAGCAACTGTATATAGAGAATCATCGCGGTGTCATCCATTTCACCCCGGATCGCATCGTGTTGGCTCTTTCCCAAGGCCAATTGGAGATCAAAGGAAATGCCTTGGTGATACGTAACATTTTGCCGGATGAAGTAGCTGTTGAAGGAACGATTCTGGATATTCATATGAATGGAGTGGAGGGGAACGGATGAAGCAGCCCAGTCTGTATAAACTGCGGGGAGCAGTCCGAATCACGGTCACTGGGGGAGACATTGAAACATTGATCAACACAGTGGCAGAGCAGGGACTGGAAGTGTGGAACCTGCGTGCTCACGATGGACGCGTGGCAGAGATGAACATTCTGCTGCCGCATTTTTTCAGGTTGCGTCCTGTGTTGAAACGGACAGGCTGCAGGGTGAAAGTGACCCATCGCAGCGGTTTCCCTTTTTTTGCAGCTCGACTATTACGTAGGAAGTTCTTTCTTGGGGGAATGCTGTTTTTTGTGGCAGCTTTGTTTGCGTTGTCGTCCATGGTATGGGATGTGGAGGTCAAGGGTAACGTTACCATTCCTACGGACGAGGTGCTCGCAGCAGCGAAGAAAGAGGGGATATATCCTTTCCAATGGGGGTTCCGCTTACCAAGCCAAGACAAGCTCTCCAGACAGCTTGCACTCGCTCTTCCGGATGTAACCTGGATTGGTGTGAGCAAAGAGGGGACAACCATTACCATTCAGGTCGTGGAATCGGCGCAACCTAAGCGCGAGCCGTTACTGAATCCCAGACATCTGATCAGCAAGTCAGATGCTGTCGTCATTCAAATCTACGCGGAGCAGGGGCGCCCTGTTGTTCAGAAGGACATGCGTGTCAAAAAGGGCCAGGTATTAATCTCGGGGATTCTCGGGGATGAGGAGAACACCAAAACCATCGTTGCCAAAGGCGAAGTTCGTGGTCTGGTATGGCGTGAGTATCAGGTAGAGGTCCCGTTGGTGCAAAAACATAACACCATGACAGGTGAGAGCAAAGAACGTTTTTACATGGTACTGGGAAAATGGGCGATCCAACTGTGGGGGTACGGAAGTACACCGTTCAGTTCATTTGATACCGAGAGTAATCACAGACCATTGACGTGGCGATCCTTCACACTTCCGATGGGTTGGCTGACAGAGAAAGATCTGGAGACCCGAGAGCATGAGGAACAGCAGACGATAGAATGGGCCAGAACGAAAGGATTGGAAGGAGCAAGGAACGACATTATCGCCAAAAACGGTAAAGGAACGAAAATTATAAGTGAAAAAATTTTGCATGAGAAGAAAGAGAATGGTAAAGTTTATATGAAAGTCTTATTTGAAGTAGAAGAAAGCATTGCGGAGGAACTTCCGCTAGTCCATAGTCAAGGAGAATGAGGATATTTGTCAGAGCAAACACGCAGCATACAAATCTCGCTCCAGAGTGCGGGAGAGGGTCAGTCTCTTTTTGGACCCCAAGATACTTTTCTTAAACTGATTGAATCCGAGATTCCCGCCCAGATTGCATCCCGTGAAGCGGAGATTGTGATTTTCGGCAACGCACAGCAAGTGGAATCGCTTGAACAATTATTTGATGTGTTACTGCAATTGATACGCAACGGATATGTGTTAACTGAAAGAGATGTGAAGTATGCGATTGAACTTGCCAAGGATATGCGGGCAGACCAGCTATTGGATCTGTTCAAGGGCGAGATTACGACGACATACCGAGGTAAACCAATCCGTGTTAAAACCATTGGACAGAAGCACTATGTAACTACAATTAAAAAACGTGATATTGTATTTGGCATTGGTCCTGCCGGTACGGGTAAAACCTACCTGGCTGTTGTACTGGCCGTTGCCGCAATCAAAGAGGGCAGCGTCAAACGCATTGTACTCACACGGCCTGCTGTTGAAGCAGGAGAGAGTCTTGGGTTTTTGCCAGGTGATCTTCAAGAAAAGGTAGACCCGTATCTGCGACCGCTGTACGACGCCCTGTATGACGTTATGGGACAAGAACAGACCGCGAAGGCACTGGAGCGTGGGTTAATCGAAATTGCACCACTCGCCTACATGCGGGGGCGTACCTTGGATGACTCGTTCATCATTCTCGATGAAGCACAGAACACAACGCCGGAACAGATGAAGATGTTTCTGACCCGTCTTGGTTTTGGCTCCAAAATGGTCATCACCGGAGACGTGACACAGATTGATTTACCGCGTGGTAAGAAATCCGGGCTTGTGGAAGCGAATACGATCTTGAACGAAGTTGAAGAGATCGGATTTGTGCATTTTGCCGAACAAGATGTTGTGCGGCATTCTCTCGTCCAGAAAATTATCGTGGCTTACAACCACGCCGCAGAAAATCAAGCATAGAAAGGGATTGTCTAAAGTGACCTCGAAGGAAACGTCAAAAGGCAAATCTTTTCAGAATAAGGCTACAGGATGGAAGTATAGCGTGTGGGCACGCTATCTTCTGTTTTTGTTTCTGGTGATTCTTTTCTACGTGAGTCTGGCTTCCAAGCTGCTCCCTGAGCGGTATGATATTCAGGAAGGAACACGGAGTGAAGTGGATATTGCTGCGCCCATGCAGATTCCGAACAACAAGGCCACACTTAAAGCACAGGAAGAAGCTGCTGAACGGGTACAGCCGATATTTCAGATTGTGCAGATGCGAAATGAAAATCTGATGACGACCCTGCTTGATCGTGTAGATCGATTGAATCAGGATGATCAGATTTCAAGTCAGGACAAGATTGATATTTATCGGGATGAAATTCCGCAGCGTCAGAAGGACTTTGTGACCAACTATATCAATAATAATCGGAAAGCCGGTACATACTCCGAGACTCTGTTAGAAGAGATCAGAAACGTGGTACAGGAGCAAAGCTACCGTATTCCCGAAGAAACTTACATCAAAATCTCGCGTCTGACATCGGATGATATCCAGGAGATGAAACCAGTTGCGAGGGATATTGTTGCCCGTTTAATGACGGATCAGATTAGCGATGCAACCACTGCCCGTGCCAAAGTAGCTGAGATGGTGAGTGTCAGCTCTCTTAGTAAGCGTACGCAACGTGAGGTCGTGCAAGAACTTGCCCGCCTCGTAGTGACCGCTAACCGCTTCTACGATGAAGAGGGAACCAAGGAAGCGAAAGTTCAGGCGCGTGAGAACACGCAAACCGTCTTTATCAAGCAAGGGGACACCTTAGTAGCCAAAGGTGAGATGATCACCCCGGAGATGTATACGTTGCTGGATGAGAATGATTTGCTGAAAAATGAAGTGAACTACTGGCCACAGCTTGGTCTTCTTATGTTTTCCTGCCTGTTGTCGGCAGCAATTCTGATGTATATTCAGCAATGCAGCGGAACGCATTTCAAATATAATAATGCGCAGCTATTGATGCTTGTTCTCATTTTTATTATTACGATAGTGGTTATGCATGTGACGGCGATTATTCAAACCAATGAGAGGTCGTATGTGGGCTTCCTTGCACCTGTTGCGGTAGGGGCGATGTTAATTGCGCTGTTGCTGGATACGTCGCTTGCCTTTGTATGTTCGATATTAATCGGTATGTTGTCTAGTATCATATTGAACACGCATCAGGGTCAGCTTTTTGACTTCGAACTAGGGTTCTTCGCCGTAGTCGTTTCGTTTGTTGCGATCTTCGCAACCCATAAGGCTAGTCAGCGATCAACGATCCTGAAAGGGGCCATTATGGTCTGCCTGTTCGGGTCGATAGCCGTCTTCACCCTGGCTTTGATTGACTCAGGAGACTGGAACCGAACCACGACACTGTATGGCGTTGGGTTTGCATTTGCAGGTGGCGTATTAACTGCCATATTGGTCATTGGGCTGATGCCGTTTTTCGAAACTTCATTTGGCATTTTGTCAGCGCTCAAACTGGTGGAACTGTCTAATCCGAACCATCCGCTTTTGCGCAAGTTGCTTACGGAGACCCCGGGTACCTATCATCATAGCGTTATGGTAGGGAATCTGTCCGAAGCTGCAGCAGAAGCCATTGGAGCTAACGGATTGCTCTGCCGAGTGGGTTCATATTATCATGATATTGGCAAGACGAAGCGCCCCATCTATTTTATTGAGAATCAGAACAATATGGAGAATCCGCATGATTCAATTGATCCCAAACTGAGCAAATCCATTATCGTTGCCCATGCGCGCGATGGGGTGGAAATGCAGAAGGATTACAAGCTGCCAAGACCTATTCGGGATATTGCGGAACAGCATCACGGAACGACTTTTCTCCACTATTTCTATCACAAAGCACTGCGTCAGGCGGAAGAAGCAGGCGTTGAACCTGATTTCACGGAAGAAGATTTCCGTTACCCTGGGCCGAAGGCTCAGTCCAAGGAATCAGCTATTGTTGGCATTGCCGATAGTGTGGAGGCTGCTGTGAGATCTTTGCGCAAACCGACTGTGGAGCAAGTGGAGTCCATGATTGAGAAGATTATTAAAGGTCGGTTGGACGATCATCAATTCAATGATTGTGACCTTACGATGCGCGAACTGGATATTGTTGCCAGAACATTGAAGGAAACGGTGATGGGTATCTTCCACTCCAGGATAGAATATCCCGAGGAGATTAAGAAACCAAAGCCGACTTCACCCGAAGCGGGTTGATTTCACTTTTTGAACAACCTCTAATATTGAGCAGACAGGAGTTATGAAAGAATGAGTCTTAATCTGGCATGGAATAATGAACAACAGGATAAAGAAATTACAGAACCGATGATTGCAATGCTGGAACAGTTGCTGAATCTCGCCGGAGAAGCGGAAGGTGTTGCAGACGGGGAAGTGGCTCTGACTTTTGTGAACGATGAGCAGATCCATGAGTTGAACCGTGATTATCGTGGTATTGACCGTCCTACAGATGTATTGTCTTTTGCGATGAACGAAACGGTGGATGAAGAGCTTGATATTATCTATGAGCTTGACGAAGATGAAGAAATGGAAGAGATGCCGGATGTTCTTGGAGACATCATCATTTCCGTACCACGGACCATCCTGCAAAGTGAGGAGTATGGACACTCATTTGAACGTGAACTTGGTTTTCTGTTTGTCCATGGTTTCTTACACCTGCTCGGATATGACCATCAGGATGAAGCAAGTGAGGCTGAAATGATGGGTAAACAAGAAGCGGTATTGGCCCAGGCCGGGTTGACACGATAATGAAAAGGCGCTCCTGGGGTCTGGTATTCCGCAATGCTGCGGAAGGAATCGCATATGGGTTGCGGACTCAGCGTAATGTGAGAGTTCACACGGGAGTGGCTATTTTGATGTGTGCAGCCGGCTTTTTTTTCAAAATCTCAAGAACGGATTGGATGTTTGTGCTGACCGCTGTCTTTTTGGTCCTGGTGACTGAACTGATGAACACGGCTGTAGAGGCAGCAGTTGATTTGGCACATCCCCATATCCATCCGCTGGCAAAAGCGGCGAAGGATACCGCGGCCGGGGCAGTTCTGCTGGCTGCGGTATTCGCCGTCATCATCGGTTGTATTGTTTTTATGAAGCCGGTGATGAACTGGTTAGGTTTGTACTGATTTTGTATTAACTTTGTTTTGATTCGTTTTGTTTTGATTTTAATACTACACAACTTTGTAAAGTTAGACCTTTTTTAAGTTGAACTTGTAGACATTACACGATAACGAAGAGGACAGAAATAAACCTGTAGAAGCGAAGCGTTCGCCTTTATCCCCGGATTTTCACTTTAAAAAAGTGAATCAAAAAATCTGGGGATAACAGCGATCGAAGGGTTATTCTGGACGCGGAGTGGCTAGTGTAAATTTGGCTTTGGTTGAACTTAATTCCTAGGTAGTAACTTTATATTGCACCCTAAGGGAGAGAATAATAATGGATAATGGTTTGCTAATGCAGGAGGCAATTAAGGCACGTACGAAGGCGTACACGCCTTACTCCCATTTTGGTGTAGGTGCAGCTTTGCTTGACAGTGAAGGACATGTGCATCATGGTTGTAATATTGAGAATGCTGCGTATACCCCAGGCAACTGTGCTGAGCGTACAGCGATGTTCAGTGCCATTGCAGGTGGGCAGAAGCCTCGCAGCTTCAAAGCGATTGCCATTGTGGGAGATACAGATGGTCCGATTGCTCCATGTGGTGTATGTCGTCAGGTTATGTACGAACTATGTGAACCCGATATGAAAGTTATCTTGGGAAACATGAAAGGTGATCTGCAAGAGACCACCGTTGCTGAACTGTTACCTTGGGCTTTTGGGCCTTCTGATCTGAATTCTGCCAAAAAATAAACCAATATTCCAGGCCTAGGCGCCTGAGGAGGAACATATGAAAAAACAAGCATTTAAATCCGGTTTTGTAGCTATTATTGGACGTCCGAACGTAGGTAAATCCACATTGATGAACCAGGTTATCGGACAGAAAATTGCTATCATGTCGGACAAGCCGCAAACGACTCGTAATAAAATTCATGGTGTGTATACATCCGAACATCAGCAAATCGTATTCCTCGACACACCGGGGATTCACAAACGTCAATCCAAGCTTGGCGATTACATGAACCAGACTGCTCTGAACACGCTCGGAGAAGTGGAAGCAGCACTGTTCCTGATTGACGCTTCGGAAGGTATGGGTGGCGGTGACCGTTACATTGCGGAACAGTTGAAAAATATCCGTACACCTGTCATTCTTGTCATGAATAAAATTGACAAAATCGAGCCGGAAGCGCTGCTTCCTCTTATCGAGGAGTATCGTAAGTTACATGATTTCGCTGAAATCGTGCCTGTTTCTGCCATGCTCGGCAGTAATGTAAGCACCTTATTGGAACAGCTCGGCAAGTATTTGCCAGAAGGTCCACAGTACTATCCTGATGACCAGGTTACTGACCATCCTGAGCAGTTTGTATGTGCGGAATTGATCCGTGAGAAAATTTTGCAGATGACTCGCGAAGAAGTACCACACTCGATTGCTGTAACGATTGAGGATATGAAAGTACAAGATAACGGTGTCGTTTATATCTCAGCCGTCATTTTTGTGGAACGGGATTCGCAAAAAGGGATCATCATCGGGAAACAGGGTGCCCTCTTGAAAGAAGTGGGTAAACGAGCTCGTCATGATATTCAAAACCTGCTTGGCTCCAAAATTTTCATGGACCTGTGGGTTAAAGTGAAAAAAGACTGGAGAAATCAGGATCGAGTTCTGCGTGACCTTGGCTTTGGCCGCGAATAATCACCGGAATTGTATCCAGTAATTGCAACACATAGTTTACCTTGTAAGACTCCATCCTATTTGGTAGATGCAGACGTCATTTCCGAAGAGAGGATGAAATTCCGATGCGAGATTTTTCGTGGAAGGTTTTTGCGATGACGGGGGATGTGGAGTCCTATTTGTTATATACCGAGGCGTGTAACTCGTTAGGACAGGAGTCGGATCATGCAAGGGAAGTGATTGAAGATGAAGAAGCCGAAGGATAATTGGCTGATTCGGGAATGGTTAGGTGACGAGGCATGCTATACAGGGTGGAAGGGATTGTCATCCGCAGCATGGACTACGGCGAAGGGAACAAAATCATTACGCTTTGCACCGAAAGCGGCGGGAAAGTAGGGGTACTCGTCCGCGGTGCCAAAAAGCCCAAGAGCCGACATGCTGCACTGGTGCAGCCGTTTACGTATGGTCAATATGTATATTTTCGCAATACTGGTCTAGGCACACTGAATGCTGGAGAAATTGTTGAATCCTATCATGAGTTGCGTGAAGATCTGGTCAAGGCCTCTTATGCCTCTTATGCGTGTGAACTATTGGATCGCGTGCTTCAGGATGAAGAGACAGGTACATTTTGGTTCAAACAATTAAAGGCGTGTCTGCAGGCATTGAAGGAAGAGAAAGATCCGGTTGTTATTACAAGTCTGTACGAAATGAAAATATTACAGGCATCCGGATATGGTCCGCAGTTCGATGAGTGTATCTCCTGCAATCAGGAGCGGCCAGATGAGCAGTTGTTTATAAGTCCAAGACTTGGTGGCGTCTTGTGTCGTGCATGCAAACATTTCGATCCTCCAGCGATGTCAGTAAGTCCAAAGGCTCTGAAATTGTTATGTTTGTTCGCACAGTTGGATCTGCAGCGCTTGGGAAATATATCAGTGAGTGAGTCTACCCGTGATGAGATCAAAAAGCTGATGCGTGCTTTTATGGATCATCAGCTTGGTCTGAATCTTAAATCCCGTTCTTTCCTCGATCAGATGGAGAAGTACGGGATTTGAGGCGTTTTTGTGGGAGTGAAACTATATCTTGACTTCATACTAGATTTTATATATTATGAAATATAATTTCTCTTTATGAGACATGTATTGAACGAGAGAGTAAAAGACTGGATTTATTGCATTTATGGAGACAAGTCGTTGTATAACACTTGCGAATCATGAGTGAGCGAGCCGGGGATGGTGGAAGCCTGGCTAAATCGGTCTTTGAAACGGCACTCGGGAGCATGAATGGACACGGAAAAGTGGGCTGGAACGAACAGGATCATCCTGTTTGATCCAAGCCAAGTAGGGTGGAACCGCGGGAATAGCTCTCGTCCCTACGTCTGTACAACAGGCGTAGGACGGGGGCTATTTATTGTTGTCTGCGCCGTTCTAAGCTTGCTATCAAACCATTGAAAAGGAGCATGATTATGAATTTTCAGCAGATGATTCTAACGCTGCAACAATTCTGGGCCGAGCATAACTGTATTATTGTCCAGCCATACGATACGGAAAAAGGGGCAGGTACGATGAATCCAATGACCTTTTTGCGTTCGCTTGGACCCGAACCTTGGAAAGTGGCCTATGTGGAGCCTTCCCGTCGTCCTTCGGACGGACGTTATGGTGAGAACCCTAACCGGCTGTACCAGCATCATCAGTTCCAGGTAATCATCAAGCCTTCACCGGACAATATTCAGGAAATTTATCTGGAAAGTCTGAAGCGTCTGGGTATTGATCCGCTCAAACATGATATTCGGTTTGTCGAAGATAACTGGGAAAATCCTTCCCTTGGTTGTGCAGGTCTTGGTTGGGAAGTATGGTTGGACGGAATGGAAATTACGCAATTTACGTATTTCCAACAGGTTGGTGGAATCGAGACGAATCCGGTAGCTGTTGAAATTACGTATGGTATGGAGCGTTTGGCTTCTTACATTCAGGAAAAAGAGAATGTGTTTGATTTGGAGTGGGTGGAAGGTATCACTTATGGTGATGTATTCCGTCAGCCAGAATTCGAACACTCTAAATATACGTTTGAAGTATCTGATGTCAAAATGCTGTTTACACTCTTCAACATGCATGAAGAAGAGGCAAACAAGGCCATGGCACAGCATCTGGTATTCCCGGCTTATGACTATGTGCTGAAATGTTCCCACACATTCAACCTGTTGGATGCACGGGGAGCCATCAGTGTAACGGAACGTACGGGTTACATCACACGTGTCCGTAATCTGGCTCGCCAAGTCGCTGCAACATATATGGAAGAGCGTGAGAAGCTAGGCTTCCCGCTGATCAAGAAAGGGGGAGCCGAGCATGTCTAAGGATCTGTTGTTTGAAATCGGACTGGAAGAAGTACCTGCACGTTTCATGCGCGCAGCGATCGCACAGCTGCAAGAGCGTGTCGTGAAATGGCTTGATGCATCCCGCATTGCTTATGGTGAAGTGAATGCGTATGCCACACCGCGTCGACTGGCTGTTTTGATCCAGAATGTGGCTGAAAAGCAGGAAGATATAGAGGAAGAAGTAAAAGGTCCTTCACGCAAAATTGCCCTGGACGACAGTGGCAATTGGAGCAAGGCTGCACTCGGATTCGCGCGCAGTCAAGGTGTTGAACCGGACCAGTTCACATTTAAGGAATTGAACGGTGTCGAATATATCTATGCAATGAAGTCCAGCAAAGGTGTGGAGACGGCTTCTGTGATTGGCGAAGGATTGCTCTCTGTATTACATGCCATGACGTTCCCGAAATTCATGCGTTGGGCTTCCTATGATTTCAAATTTGTTCGTCCAATCCGCTGGATTGTGGCTATGCTGGGCAGTGATGTCATCGATCTGGAAGTGACAGGTGTTAAGTCGGGTAATGTAACTCGCGGACATCGTTTCCTCGGTAAGGAGGCCGTGATCTCCACTCCGTCTTCTTACGTGGAAGTGCTGCGTTCAGAACATGTCATTGTTGATATCCAGGAACGTGAACAGATGATTGTATCTCAAATTCAGGCATTGGCTGCTGAGAAAAAATGGGATATTGCGATTAAGGAAGACTTGCTGGAGGAAGTCCTGTTCCTGGTGGAAACACCTACCGTATTGTTCGGGACATTCGACTCTTCATTCTTGAATATTCCACAAGAAGTATTGATTACTTCCATGCGTGAGCATCAGCGTTATTTCCCTGTATTGGACAATGAAGGACAATTGTTGCCATTCTTCGTGACAGTACGTAACGGTGGAAGTGATTCACTGGATGTTATTGCAAAAGGGAATGAGAAAGTACTGCGTGCACGTCTGTCTGATGCCAAGTTCTTCTATGAGGAAGACCAGAAGTTACAGATTAAGGATGCATTGTCGAAGCTGGAAAGTATCGTCTTCCAGGAAGAGCTGGGAACGGTTGGAGATAAAGTACGCCGTATTCGCAAAATTGCCGATGGAATTGCTGCTAAACTGCAAGTATCCGGTGATGTTGCTGAATCCGTTAGCCGCTCAGCAGATATCTGCAAATTCGATCTGGTGACACTGATGGTGGGTGAATTCCCTGAACTGCAAGGTGTGATGGGTGAGGATTACGCTCGTAAAGCTGGCGAAAAAGAAGAAGTGGCCAAGGCGGTATTTGAACACTATCAGCCGCGTTTCGCTGGAGATCAATCCCCTGTGTCTCTTGTCGGTGCCATTGTAAGTGCTGCAGACAAAATGGATACAATCGTAGGTTGTTTCTCCATTAACATCATTCCAACGGGATCTCAAGATCCGTATGCGCTGCGCCGTCAGGCTGCAGGTATTGTACAGATTTTGCTCGATCACAAGCTTCCGCTGACATTGTCAGATGTGTTCGGAGTAGCGCTTCAAGTGCATGCCCAGATGAACCTGTTGAAACGTGCAGATGAAGAGGTTCGTAAAGATCTGCAAGACTTCTTTGGTCTTCGTGTGAAAAAATTGCTGTCCGAAACCGTTCGCTACGACGTAGTGGATGCCGTAATCTCTTCCGGATTCGATGATATCAGTGCTGTGGTTCCAAAAGGTGAAGCGTTGATGGCGGCTGTTCTGACAGGAGACGCATTCAAAACAACGGTTGAATCATTCAACCGTGTGGGTAACCTGGCTGCCAAAGCATCCAATGCTTCTGTACATCCAGAACTGTTCACAGAAGATGGAGAGCGTCAGCTCCACGAGTCATGGAGCAGAACCAATGCAGAATATCGTCAGGCGTTGACTCAGCATAAGGCTGCTGAAGCGCTGGCTATTGCTTCTGCTTGGAAAGATGGTATTACCTCGTTCTTCGATTCGGTCATGGTAATGGCTGAAGATGAGGCCGTCCGTGCGAATCGACTTGCCTTGCTTGCGGCAATTGATCGTGACTTGAAAGGATTTGCTAATTTTTCCAAGTTGGTATGGTAATTAGGCGTATTTCATGAGTCCTTTTCCACAGACTTGGAGCAAAGCTAAAATTCAGTATTAAAGAAGGATATATGAGGGTATAAATATACGGAACGGGTTGTGAAATGTATTTTTGACAACCGCTCCGTATTTTAGCCTTTGATTTCCCTTGTTGTGGCAGAAGGATTTTGCCTGGCCGGGGTCGTATATTACAATATGCAGCTATTTTATGAAACCGGGTGGTCTGGGTTTGAGTGAGTTAAATATACGTCATATTGTTGTGGATGGTGATGCTTGCCCGGTCAAAACCGAGATTGCGCAAACCGCTCGCCTTTTCAACATCCCTGTACTGTTAGTCTCTTCATTTGATCATTTGCTTCAAGGAGGAGAAGGGGTGCGTACTGTGCAAGTGGATCGCAGCGATCAGAGCGCAGACCTCTATATTGCTAATCATATTAAGCCATACGATGTGGTTATCACTCAGGACTATGGACTTGCGGCACTTGCGCTCGGCAAACGTTGTTATGTTTTATCCTTTCGTGGTCGTGAGTTTAACGATCGTGACATTGATTTCATGTTGGATTCTCGTCATACTGCGGCCAAAGCACGAAAAAGAGGCCATTATGGGAAAGGCCCAAAGCCTTTCACAGAGCAGGATCGTGAAATTTTTCAACATAAACTGACAAAACTTTTAAAAGATTTGCAGGAGAATGTGTAAGTTTATCGAATTATATTTACGTGTTGAAGAGATGAAGGTGGCCAGAGATGAGTACCGGACAAGGCGGTATACCCGAAAGTATTATTGAATCGGTGTTACAGCAGAATGATATTGTCGATACGGTGAGCCGATTTGTGCATCTGACCAAGCAGGGGAAGTATATGAAAGGCCTCTGTCCTTTTCATTCCGAGAAGACGCCTTCGTTCACCGTTACACCTGAGAAACAGATTTTCTACTGCTACGGTTGCGGCACGGGTGGAAATGCCATCAAATTCAGGATGGAAATCGAAGGGTTATCCTTTCCCGAGGCTGTCAAAACGATGGCGGAAGAAAGTCACATCTCTATGGGGGACTGGCAAGGGCGTGAATCTGCTCATGTGAATCCGGAGACTGAACGTCTGTTGGAGGCTTATGAGCTTACCGCGAAGCTGTATCATTTTTTGTTGAAAAATACAGAGCACGGCAAGTCAGCCATGGAATATTTACGCTCCAGAGGTTTTGGAGACAAGTTGATTGACCAGTTCCAGATTGGTTTCGCACCAAATCGTTGGGACACATTGGTACAATTTCTTGAAAAACGTAATTATCCGCTCGAAGAAATGGAAAAGGGTGGACTTCTATCACCGCGAAATGAAGGTCAGGGATATGTGGACCGATTCCGAGACCGGATTATGTTCCCGATTAATGGCAGGAGCGGTAAGCCAATTGCATTTGCAGGACGCATATTGGGAGATGGGCAACCGAAATATCTAAATTCACCGGAAACCCGGTTATTTAACAAAAGCCGTGTTCTCTATAATCTGCATCAGGCCAAAAATGCAATTCGCAAACAAAGACAAGCCATTTTGTTCGAGGGATATGGTGATGTCATCTCCGCATGGGATCAGGACATCCAGAATGGTGTAGCGGCAATGGGTACTGCGCTAACCGAGAATCAGGCACTGATGCTCAAAGGCATGTGCGACGAAGTCATCATATGTTATGACGGCGACAAAGCAGGACAGGCTGCTGCACTCAAAAACTTCCCCATTCTTGAGGAAGCCGGATTGCAGGTCAAAGTGGCTCTCATTCCCGAGGGACTTGACCCGGATGACTTTATCCGGAAGCATGGTGGTGAACGGTTCCGAAACCAGATTGTGGACGGTGCCGTGACAACTACAAAATTTAAACTTATAAACTTAAAAAAAAGCCATATACTGCTAGAGGGTGGCGGACAAATCGCCTATTCGAAAGAAGCAGTAAAATTGATTGCCCCCTTACCTTCTCCAACAGAAAGGGAAGTGTATCTTCGTGAACTGGCTGCAGAAGTGGACGTATCCTTCGAAACATTGAAGCAGGAGTGTAATGAAGAACGGGAGGCGATGAAAAATAACCTCCAGTATGGGGATAATAACCCGAAAAGGTGGAATAATGGTAGGCAACAAAATAGGCAGGTGCCTACACCTAATCTGTTGCCGGCTTATCACGCTGCTGAACGCAAACTGATTGCCTGGATGTTGCAGGATGATGAGGCTGCCCAGTACGTGAATGAGCATCTTGGTGAAGCTTTTAACTTGGATGATCATGCAGCTATTGCTGCTTATCTATATGCCTACTATGCGCAAGGCAAACCGTCGGATACAAGCCGTTTTATGTCTTCACTGCATGACGATCGCTTGGAAAAAACGGTCAGTTCAATCTCGATGATGGATGGTCCAGGTGAATGGAGTATTCAAATGCTCGATGATTGCATCAGGGAAGTGCTGAAGTATCCACGTAAGAAAGAGTACGATTTGAAAAAAGAAGAAATGATTGCTGCAGAGCGGGCAGGTGATTCTGTACGCGCGGCACAGATTGCAATTGAAATGATTGCCCTAGAGAGACAGTGAACGTCTGATGATTAGATGTTTCTAGGGAGGAGGGAGTCAAGTTATGGCGAATGATCAGCATACTGAACTAGAAACAGAATTGACACTGGATCAGGTTAAAGATCAATTGATTGAATCAGGTAAGAAAAGAGCTTCGCTGAATTACAAGGAAATTATAGAGAAACTCTCTCCTTTTGAGCAGGATGCAGAGCAAATGGATGAGTTCTATGAGCAACTGAGCGATCTGGGTATCGATGTAGTGAATGAAAATGATGAAGAGGTTACACTTCGTCCTAGTGAAGATTCCGAGAACAATACCAGAGAGGGAGAGGACGAATTCCACTTTGATGATGATCTGAGCTTGCCGCCAGGAATCAAAATTAATGACCCTGTCCGTATGTATCTCAAGGAAATTGGTCGTGTGCCATTGTTGTCGGCAGATGATGAAGTACAACTGGCTAAACGGATTGAGAACGGGGATGAAGAAGCCAAGCGTCGTCTGGCTGAAGCGAACCTTCGACTCGTAGTCAGTATCGCCAAGCGTTACGTTGGACGTGGAATGTTATTCCTTGATTTGATCCAGGAAGGTAATATGGGCCTGATCAAAGCGGTTGAGAAGTTCGACCACAAAAAAGGATATAAGTTCAGTACGTATGCCACATGGTGGATCCGTCAAGCGATCACTCGTGCTATTGCTGACCAGGCGCGTACAATTCGTATCCCTGTGCACATGGTGGAGACGATTAATAAGCTGATCCGGGTATCCCGTCAGCTGTTGCAGGAACTTGGGCGTGAACCGACACCAGAAGAAATCGCTGCTGAGATGGATCTGAGTGTGGAAAAAGTTCGTGAAATTACGAAGATTGCACAGGAACCGGTTTCTCTGGAAACACCGATCGGTGAGGAAGATGATTCCCATCTGGGTGACTTCATTGAAGATCAGGAAGCACTTGCTCCGGCGGATGCTGCTGCGTATGAGTTGCTGAAAGAACAGCTCGAAGATGTATTGGATACACTGACTGAACGTGAAGAGAACGTGCTTCGTCTACGTTTCGGTCTGGACGATGGACGGACGAGAACGCTGGAGGAAGTCGGCAAGGTATTTGGTGTTACGCGTGAGCGTATTCGTCAGATTGAGGCCAAGGCTCTTCGTAAATTGCGTCACCCAAGTCGTAGTAAACGACTCAAAGATTTCCTCGAATAATTGAACTACGGGAGACTTTCCGCAAGACGCATTAGCGGCGGCGGGGTCTCCTTTATTTTTAATTTGAACGTCTTGATTTCTTGGTTTTGGAAATTCATCCTTGAAATGTTTGATTGGATTTTATTTTATCGCTTTTCCTTGTTCAATGCAAATCAATAAATTAAATGAATGGTGTAGGTGCTTCATGAAACTTTCGAATCGATTACAGCGAATACATGATCAAATTCCCGATGGCAGCCGTATGGCTGATATCGGTTCAGACCACGCGTTACTGCCAGTAGCCGCGATCCGCAGTGGGAAAGCCGCAAATGCAGTAGCCGGGGAAGTCAATCCTGGCCCTTATGATGCTGCATGCAAACAAGTCAGTGATGCTGGCCTGAAAGAAAAAATAACGGTACGCCGTGGAGACGGATTGGATGTAATCTCTGCGGGAGAAGTGGATGTCATCACCATAGCAGGTATGGGTGGTGCTCTGATTGCCTCCATCTTGGACCGAGGTTTATCCAAACTGGATGGAGTCCAGTTACTTATTTTGCAACCCAATGTGGGAGAAGATATTCTCAGACGCTGGCTGCTGGAGCATCACTGGGTGGTTGTGGCAGAACAGTTGCTCGAAGAAGATGGCAAGATCTATGAGATTATAACGGCGATGCCACAATCCGTAAGCCCGATTGCAAATGAAGAGGTGTATCGTGCACGTCCGCTTCAAGGCGGGGCAGAATTGACGGAAGATTTGCTGCTGCGGATGGGGCCATATTTGGTGGATCGTCCAACGGATGTATTTTTTGCCAAATGGGAAAGTGAGATCATCAAACTGCAAGGGGTTGTAAACTCCATCTCCAAATCCGATCAGGATTCTTCCCGGGACAAGGCGGCTGAAGTAGAGCGTCTTATCGCAAACTTGAAGGAGGTTTTGGCATGTTTGCCAAAGGTCAAACTGTAATTCAACTGATGGAGCAGCTCGCTCCGAAACATCTGGCTGTACCGGATGACCGGATTGGTCTACAGCTCGGCAGTTTGCAAAAAGAAATCAGCCACGTGTTAGTTGCTTTGGATGTGACGGATGAAGTGGTGGACGAAGCGATTCGCATCGGTGCCAACCTGATTATCGCTCATCACGCCATCATTTTCCGACCAGTTAAGTCCCTGAATACAGATACACCTATGGGTAAATTGTATGAAAAGCTGATTAAGCATGATATTGCTGTCTATATCAGTCATACGAATCTGGACGTGGCCGAGGGTGGTATGAATGACTGGATGGCCGAGGCACTTGGCATCGAGAGTAAAGAATCGCTGGAAGATGTACACACAGATCATCTCTACAAGCTGGCTGTATTTGTACCACGTACGCATCATGAACAGGTGCTTCAAGCGGTACTCGAAGCCGGAGCGGGGAGTATCGGTCAATACAACAAGTGCAGCTTCAACACGGAAGGTACAGGAACGTTTGTACCCGGTGAGGGCACTCAACCTTTTATCGGTACCCAAGGGCAGATGGAACGGGTGGAAGAAATGCGGATTGAGACCATCGTACCCCAAAGTCTGAGAAGTAAGGTCGTTCAGGCGATGCTTAAGGCTCATCCGTATGAGGAAGTGGCCTACGATCTCTATGCAATGGATTTAAAGGGCCGTACGCTCGGTTTGGGACGCTTGGGACCCCTTAGGGAGCCTAAGACATTAGGT
Organism: Paenibacillus sp. 2KB_22; assembly: GCF_052115745.1. Classification (NCBI taxonomy): domain Bacteria; kingdom Bacillati; phylum Bacillota; class Bacilli; order Caryophanales; family Paenibacillaceae; genus Paenibacillus; species Paenibacillus sp. 2KB_22. The sequence goes on along the minus strand of NZ_JBFRHG010000002.1, from coordinate 1,206,665 downwards.
GAGCTCGTGGAGGTCGTGAAGACCCAATTCAATGTGCCTCATGTGCGTGTTGTCGGAGATCTGAACAAGCAGATCAAAAAAGCAGCGGTTCTTGGCGGCTCTGGCAGCCGTTATGCGCTCACTGCCCGCTTCAAAGGTGCGGATGTTATTGTGACTGGAGATATTGATTATCACACGGCTCATGATGCGTTAATGGCAGGTATGTGTATCATCGACCCTGGACATAATTCCGAGAAGATTATGAAACCAAAAACGGCCGATTGGCTTCGTTCCCGTTTGGAAGAGAAACGATATGATACGCAAGTTACAGCTTCAGAGGTCAATACGGAGGTATTCCGGTTTATCTAAAAAGACAGTTGCTGTGTGATTCCCAGTAATATTAAGCTTGTCTGGGAACCCAAATGCCTGTATACTATGTAATGTTGTTCGGAAAGCTTGACAGACAATCGCTGGTGGCCTTTGTTGCCACGAGAGGAAAGTCCGGGCTCCACAGGGCAGGATGCTGGATAACGTCCAGTCAGCGCGAGTTGAAGGATAGTGCCACAGAAATGGACCGCCGATGGCCGGATTTTCCGGCACAGGCAAGGATGGAACCGAGGTGTAAGAGACCCCGAGGAACGCTGGTGACTTCGTTCCTGGTAAACCCCATCTGGAGCAAGACCTAATGGGACACAGTCGCCTCTTCGGAGGAGGCAGCCTTAGCCCGAGGTGTGTCTAGGTTGGTCGCTTGAGCTGTGCAGCAATGTATGGCCTAGATAGATGATTGTCGCTTCTGGTGGGAGGGTAGTTCCCGTATGAACCACGAAGAGCACAGAACCCGGCTTACGGTAAGCTTTCCTAACTGCAACAACATAATAGTGTAGTCCACCTATCAGTCGAGGACAATCCGTGTGATTCACCGATGGCCTGACTGATCAGAAGGACCCATGAACATCTGAAAAAACATAACTCCTGTTAATGACAGGTTCTATAAAAAAAGGCGGCAGTTCCGATATTCTCGGGCCTGCCGCCTTTTTTTGTTGCTCATATCAAGTTTTGGACGTGCCTGGTGTTTTCAGACACGCCCTAGTCAACCTCATACGCTAATATATCACGAAACGTTTATGACAGTTCATTACAGTGTAACAACACTGTCCGATGTTAACGAAGCATGCCAGCGTTGGATGGCGCGATCCATTCTTTCCACGGCTTCAGGAAGAAGCTCAGGGTCCGTATGAGTAAAGTTGATTCGCATGCGGTTTAACTCTGGTGTACCTGCATAGAAGGAATCACCCGGAACAATGCACACTTTCTCCTGGATACCGTAAGTGAACAGATTGCTTGCCAGCATGCCTTCAGGTAGTTGCAGCCACAAGAACATACCACCTTGTGGTGAATTCCATGAGATGCCTTCCCATGATTTGGCTGCCATGAGTGTGGTCAGGGTGTTCATCCGTTGTTCGTAATCCTCTGAAATATGGCGAATATGCGCATCCAGATCGAAAGATTCAAGCAGCGCATGAAGCGCTCTTTGGTCAATGCTGCTGGAATGCAAGTCGGCACCTTGTTTCGCTCGTGCGGCCATTTTTACAATATCAGGAGCAGCCAGTATCCAGCCAGTACGCAGGCCGGGTGCTACCGTTTTGGAGAATGTACTGGTGTAGATAACATTGGAAGGGCCGTCATAGGATACTGCATCCAGTTCTGCGAGAGCAGGGACATCCAATTGCTCCGGATTGAACCGGATTTCACCATAAGGATCATCTTCCAGAATAAGTACACCGTACTTGCGGCACAGATCTACAGCCTGCTGTCTTCTTTCTCGGGACCATACTTTTCCCGTAGGATTGGAGAACGTTGGGTTAATATAGACGAGTTTTGGACGATGCAACTGGAGCTGTTCTTCCAGAGATTCAGGCAACATTCCGTGATCATCACAGGTTACGCCGTGAGATTCAGCTTGATAAGAATGAATGACTTGCAGAGCAGCGAGGTAGGTTGGTGATTCAACCAATACGCTGTCACCCGGGTCGAGAAGGATGCGGCAAACCAAGTCAATGGATTGCTGTGAACCGGTAGTGAGAAGCATGTGATCGGGTGAAGCGGGAATGCCCTTGGATTCGAGACGTTCGGCGATTTTGGCGCGAAGAGGACGGTAACCCTCAGTCTCCGCATATTGAAGAGCGGCTGCTCCGCTCATAAATACTTTTTCATACGCAACGCGGATGGCTTCCAGCGGGAAAGAAGTCTGGGCTGGTAATCCACCGGCTAGTGAGATCATTCCAGGTGCCTGAGCGGCCTGGAGCATGTCGCGAACGACAGAGGACGGGGTGTTTTGTGCCATTTTGGACCAAGGGATACTCATGTTATTCTCATCTCCTGTTATTCACTGTTATACTGATATTATAAACTATAATAGACGGACTGCACTATAACAGTAAAATGAAGATCATAACAGTTGGGGGAGCAACCATGCATATCGAATTAAAAAGGGGAAGCAGTACCAAATTGTACGTGCAGATTGCGCTAACGATTGCCGATCGCATCAGATCAGGACTCATTGAACCGGGAACCCGACTTCCTTCTGTTCGTAAAATGACCGCGGATTTGGGTGTTAGCCTGGTCACTGTCTCCAAAGCGTATGCTGAACTCGAAGCGATTCAATTAATCACCTGCTCCCAGGGGAAAGGTTGTTATGTAAGAGGTACATTAAACGAAGATCCGATGGAGGATGTAGATCGAGCCAAGCGTAACCATGGCAACAGTGAATCCAGTACATCATGGAATTGGCAGATGGCACTCGTGGATTATTTACCGCGAGCGCAGCTCTGGAGACATTTTGATACGTCCCCTCAAGTGCGGTATGAACTTCATATGTCAGCGATTCAGCCTGAACTGCTGCCTACACGCGAGATTATTGACAGTGCCTACCGGCTTTCCTCTGATCATGCTGAGCGTATGGCGGCGTATGGATCTTTTCAGGGAGATCGGGAGCTAAGACAGATCTTCGCCGAACATTTTGCCGAGCGTGGACTACAGGTGGCACCTGAACGCATGCTAATTACAAGTGGTGCTCAGCAGGGAATTGATCTTGTGGCACGGACTTTTGTTGGACCTGGGGATGTTGTATACATGGAGGCACCAAGCTATACCGGCGCCATTGATGTATTTACGAGTAGAGGCGCGAAGATCATTACGGTCCCGATGGATGACGAAGGCATGCGTATTGATCTGTTGACCCGGTTATGTGATACCTATCCGCCCAAGCTGATCTATACGATCCCGACCTACCACAATCCAACAGGTATTACGATGAGTGCAAGAAGGCGAGCACAGCTTCTGAATCTCGCGCAAAGCTACCACTGCCTCATTCTGGAAGATGATCCGTTTGCAGATCTTTATTTTCGGGACCCTCCACCGGCCTCCATTAAATCGATGGATGGGACAGGTCATGTCGTATATATCAAAAGCTTCAGCAAGGTGCTCTCTCCTGGTTGCCGTATAGCCTGCGCCATCGCAGATGGAAGTGTATTGACCCGGCTTGTGGCTGCGAAATCTACGGCGGATTTGGGCAGTCCGCTGCTTACACAAAAGGCTTTGCAATCTTTCATTCAGAATCAGTACGGTGCTTATGTATCCCGATTGAGGGATGAATTGTATTCTCGTTTGTGCGCAGCATCTGAAGTGCTGGAAGAGCATGCTCCTATGGGAATGCAATGGCGCTTGCCTGAAGGAGGCCTCAATCTTTGGCTCCAACTCCCGAGTAACTTGGACATGCGTGAGTTGCATCATCAATCACTTGCTGCAGGGGTTTCGTTCCTGCCAGGTTCCGCCTGTTATGTCGGAGAGACGGATACACCAAGTCTGCGCATCTGCTTCACTGTAACGAGCGTTGAGCTTTTGTGTGAAGGCCTTCGTGTACTGTGCGGAGTCATTGACAGCGTAACACCTGGGCAGGGTGGGACAGTGGCGGACAGGCTACCGCTCATATAATTTTTCGGAGTATGGACATACATCCAATCCACTTTCGACCTGCTGCAATAGGTTATAGTATCACCAGAAAGGGAGTTGGTTTTGAAATGAACCATTACTGTCCACCGCTTTGCCCGATTGTCTGTGACCCGATCCAGGTTGTTGAGGATTACTACATCCCACAAATCGTGCCTGTAATCCACCCGATTGAAGTGATCAAAAAACATCACTGTGTTCCGATTCATCACCACATGTACCCTGTAGTTGTCAAAGAAGAGGACCCTTGTTATGTATCCAGTCACAATGCGAAGAAAAAATCCGTGAAAAAATCAAGTAAAGCCCGCACATCTTCTCGCAAGCGCTAATCGCAGCGGGTGCCCCGGGGAAATTGGATATAAACCAAAGAGCAGCGTACGCCCCGGGGCGCAGCTGCTTTTGTATTTTTACGGAGTAGAGTCATAACGGTTACTGGGTATACTTTTTCATTGTATTATCCATTTGTTGTCTGACATGTTGCGGCCAGAACTGCAAAGGAGCGCTGTTGCCTGATGCGGCTTGCAGTGCCTTATAGACATCGATTTGCCCATAGCCGAAATACTTATCGTGACCCGGATCACCGAGGTCAATAACACTTTGTCGCATCAAATCCATCACTTCCGTATTGGTCAAATCCGGGTTTAACGAACGAATCAAACCTGCAAGTGCGGCTACATGGGGGCTAGCCATGGACGTACCAGACAAGGCCGCATACTGATTGTTTGGATAGGTACTGGCGATACTGGACCCCGGGGCCATCACATCCACATAATCCCCGTAGTTGGAATAGGAAGCTTTGCTCATATCCGGGTCCGTAGCAGATACGGCAAATACTTCGGGATAAGCAGCAGGGTAACCTGGACGCTCTGTATTATCGTTCCCCGTTGCTGCAATCAGGACGATATCCCGGTCAAAAGCATATTTAATGGCATCATGAAGAAATTGTGCATCAGCATAATTGCCCAGACTCATGTTGATCACTTTGGCTCCATGATCGGCTGCCCAGATGATGCCTTCGGCAACGGCATACGTGGTACCAGAACCCGAGTTGTCGAGTACTTTAACCGGTAGTACCTTGTTATACCAGCTCATGCCTGCCACGCCTTCATTATTGTTGACAATAGCGCCGATAATGCCTGCGACGTGTGTGCCATGTCCCACATCATCCATCGGTTTGCTTCCCGGCTCGACCACATTATAACCCTCAAGGAGCTTGCCCTTCAGGTCAGGGTGATTCATATCAACCCCCGTGTCGACCACTGCAACGATGACATCTTTGTTTCCTCTGGTAATATTCCAACCTCTGTTTGTCTCAATTGCAGGCAGGTTCCACTGATAATCGGAGAACAAAATGTCATTGGGTATCGTTACATCGGTTTGTTCAGTTACGATATCATTGGTTAAATACATGTAGTGGGGCTCCATATAGAGTGGATTCCATTTGCTTTCGAAATAGCTATGCAATTGCTTGTAACTCATGTTTTCTGACCGAAAAACATACGTGTATCCGAGCTTGCGTATTGAGTTAGACCTTAGATCAGATTTAATGATACGCATATCACGTTCACCGGGATCCTGGCGAAAACGGATGACAATTTCATTTTCGTAAAAATGACTGGCGTTGGCGTTATCATGTCCGGTTTTCACTGTGATTTCGTTAAGTGTATCCGGGTGAACAGACTCAATTTTGAATTTACCCTCACGCGGATAAGGAATCATGCGCAGATTTTTGCGCTGATGTTGTTCAACAGCATTTAATACGTTCTGGCTGAACAAGGCAATTACCGCTCTTTTGCCATCTTTGGAGGGTTGCCCCATCACAAAATATTTTTCTTTTCCCAAAGGAAAAGAAGAGGATTCGAAACTTTGACGTTTGATTACCGCTTTTTTGGCAAGGTTCAGCGCATGTTGAAGCTTCTGTTGTTCCAACTTGCTTCCTTGTGTGGAAGCTTGATCAAACGGCTTGTTGAAGGAGCCATTGATATTCATGAGATGAATGGATCTGATATGTTCATGTGAACCTTGGAGATCATTCACATATCGACTCACCTGCGCAGCATTCATTGTGGCGGTTTTCTCCAGCATGATACTGAGATGTTGTTTGGCGTCCATGCGGGTCAAGAGATCTGTTGCTTTGACATCCTGCACTTTCAGACGATGCTTATTTGTGTGCTCTTCATGAGCAGAGTCAGACAGAGCACTTGGCTTAGGTTCTTGACGATTGGATGTTGGAAGCAAAAGCGTCAAGGCAAGTGCTCCCGCACCAGCTGCAAGGGCCCAGTTAATCCATTTCGGTCTGGACATGGTGGATGGAACCTCCTTCGTTCATTATGGACAATCATTAACAGTGCTTCATCGTTGTCACTGGTTATATCTATCGTTAGAAAAAGCGGAACGTTTTATGCAAGCGAGTTCGAGTCTGACTGCTTATAATAGGCATGTTTAATGGCAGAAACGGAAAGCATGATTAAAGGATACCGCTCGTCATCTTTTTATGGTAGGATTATAGCTGAGAATTCAAAGGTCAGGGGAAAACCACCGTTGGCCGACCTATATGTAAGGACTTATTTAAGGGGGAGCTACCTTTATGTCAGCAGCCAATGTACAGAAAACATGTGAGTCAACTAGGGAAAAGTTAAAACCGGCTATCGATCGGATTGAAAAATTTTTGAATGAGAATGCTTTGCCTGAACTGGATCAGAATCAGACGGAAGAATCAACAACCTTCTACAAAGGATTTCTTTCAGATCTCCGTCATTTGCTCGTTTTTTCTGAAGTTTCTTACGAAAAACTTGGCGTTGTGCTGCGTCGTGCCAACTTTGATGTCGATTTTGCCGAAAAGGCTCTTTATAATACGTATCACCAATGCGTAAACAGCTTTTTCTATCCCAAAAATGAATGTTATTCTGAAGACGGAAGATATGCTTACACAGGACAAGATGCCATTCGTTTTCGTGACAAGCCAATTCGTGCAGTGCGGGATGTCATTCTTGAGATTTCCAAAACTTACGAGGAATTGCGCGATGACCTGGCATATTATGAAAGTGACTATTTGACTCAGCGCCGTATGCAAAATCAACGGAATCACGCTTAATTCATGATTTAAACCTTAATATGATATTGGACGAAACCGCCCTTGTGGCGGTTTTTTTGTGTTTTCAGTGAGAATCAGACGAGGTGAGATCATGTCATCATCTGGCATTTTAGCGGAGAATATCGGGTTTGTGGCGGGGAGACAATAGTAGTCGAGGTGATAAAAAATGAGCCAAGACAAACCAATTGTCAAATGCAGCGTCTCCAACTGCAACTTTTGGGGAGAGAACAACTTCTGCCAAGCTGATGCCATCATGATTGACATTGACCAACATGCCACCCGTCGTCTGCATGAGGAATTTGCCGGTGAGACATTCGACTCGGACCACCATGATCATGCACGTACATCCTCTGCAACCTGCTGTCACACGTTCAAACCCAAGTGAGCAGTCATCCCTATTCATAATGGAGGTGCTTCCAAATGAAAAATGACGATAACAACATTCATTCTACTGATCGCCCTGAAACCAAGGGTGAAGTTGAAAAACAGCGTAAGCGTGTGGATTATCCAAGAAAAGTACATCGGGAAGAGTATGGGGCAGAGGTCGCTCCTCCGACTGTTGTAAGAACTGGAGGGACCGAACGTTCAGAACCTGTAGTTGAGAAACATGAGGCAGACCGTGTCATGGAGTCAACAGGTAAGGTCGCAGGTTATATGGGGCTGGCTTTCGGTATTGCGTCCTTGTTTATGTGGTCAATCATACTTGGACCAGCGGCAGCTGTTCTGGGTTACTATGCTTACGTAAATGGTCGGAAAACAGCGGGAGCTTGGTCCATTGGACTGGGTATTGTAGCCACGCTGAGTTATTTTTTCATGATCCCATTTGCGCGCTAAGTGTAAAATATGCTTCACCAAGCCTTCTGTTTTCACCCATGTGTGGTGACTTACAGGAGGTTTTTTTTTCGTATATACGCAGGTTAGACCGTGGCATTCAACTATTTTTTTGAAAACAATGGAACCTTGCTGTAAAACGATGTAGAATAAGGTCATAATACGCTTAATTATACGGGAGTGGGTATAACTCATGCAGATTGATCCAACCGGATCGCGGCAGTTGTTGGAACTGCAGTTGTCCAATGTGAATAACCAAACCAGTGGATCACAACCAGATGCTGGTTCAACAGTGGATTTCGCCAATGTGATGGACGGGCTGTTAGGTGCGGGTGCCAATTCGACGAGCAATACGGATTCCACCGCCACGGTCTCCAAAAGATCCAGTGATGGATTGTTGTGGTTGCAACTTGGAAGCACGTACAATCCGGATATAAATACCGCAGGATCGTCTTCTGTCTCCAATAACATCGTTGAGTCTTTATTATCTTCATCCAATACAGGAATCGTGGATTCCGGTGCATCCGTACCTACGGATTTTGAATCATTGATTGCGGAAGCAAGTGCGAAATATGGTGTGCCTGAATCATTGATTAAAGCCGTCATTGACACAGAGTCCAATTTTAACCCAAATGTTGTGTCCTCTGCCGGAGCCAAGGGGCTCATGCAATTAATGGATGGCACGGCTGCAGGGCTGGGTGTGAGTAATTCATTTGACCCTGCCCAGAACATTGATGCGGGTACGAAGTATCTTTCCCTTCAGCTCCAGCGTTTCGGTGGAGAAGTGAAAATGGCGCTTGCTGCATATAATGCAGGACCAGGCCGTGTTTCACGTCTGGGTGTGTCGAGTGATAGCGAACTGATGAGTGTACTTAACCGTCTGCCTTCAGAAACACAGAATTATATCTCCAAGGTGGAGAAGGCACGGTCTAAATATGTGATCTAAACTCACAGAAAACATTTGCGATAACACATGATAGGCAGGATGAGATCCAATGTGGGAGCAGTAGCGCTTGAAACGCCTGTTCCCGGTTGGTCTTTTTGTGTTGTATGGGTATCGTGTTACAATGCTCACTGTAGGTTCATGAACGAAGAGATAAGGGAGGTCTAACCTCATTTGAAATATTTTGATTATGCTGCAACCACGCCTCCCCATCCGGATGTAGTTCGTACGATGGCCGAAATTATGGAGACACAATTCGGTAATCCGTCCTCTATTCATGGATATGGAGAGCGTGCTCATCAATTGCTGCGTCGTGCACGATCCGGCTGTGCTGCGGCGATAGGCGTTAAGCCTGAGGAGATTGTATTTACTTCTGGTGCGACCGAGAGCAATAATCTTGCGATAAAAGGTACGGCATTACGTTATCAGTCACGAGGCAGACACATCATCACTACGGCTACCGAGCATGCCTCGGTGTACGAAAGTTTTATGCAATTGCAGCAGTGGGGATGGGATGTAACGCTAATTCCTGTCGATTCCGCTGGTGTAGTGAATGCTCAGCAGGTTATAGATGCGATCAGACCGGATACAGTGCTAGTAAGTCTGATGCATGTAAACAATGAAACAGGAGCCATCCATCCGATTGCAGAGATTGGCAAACAGCTCAAAAAGAAAGCACCACGAGTGCTCTTCCATGTGGATGGTGTTCAGGGTTTTGGAAAAATGGAGGCTACACCTGCCGCTTGGGGCGCAGATCTGTACAGTCTTTCTGCTCACAAGATTCGTGGACCGAAGGGAGCAGGTCTCCTGTATGTGCGAAGTGGGGTGGAGCTTACGCCACTATTGTCAGGGGGATCACAGGAGCAGGGCCTAAGAGCAGGCACGGAAAACGTGGCCTTGCTGGTAGGCATGGCAAAGGCTATGCGGATGGCGGCAGAAGATCAGGTTGATTTTGCCCGGCGTACAACGGTGCTCCGTGATCGACTGATGGCAACGATACGTGTTATTCCTGAATTTGAATTGAACAGTCGCACAGAGGGTGCACCTCATATTGTGCACTTCTCCTATCCCGGGATGAAGGCAGAAGTGGCGCTGCACACCTTGGAGCAACTTGGCGTAACCATATCGACCCAATCTGCCTGTTCTTCGCGTTCGGCTGAACCGAGTCGGGCTCTACTTGCGATGGGCAGAGATGCAGCTTGTGCTGCTGGCGGATTGCGTATTAGTCTTGGAGATGAACATACAGAAGAAGATGTAGCCTTGCTTGAACAGGCTTTACATCAGATGGTGGCGCAGTTGCGACCCCTCGAAAGGCGGATGTGAATGGATATGAAATATGATATGCTGCTTCTCCGTTTCGGAGAGTTTATGTTAAAAGGGAAAAATCGTGCCCGATTCGAAAAAACGATCATTACACAGGTGAAAGCTTTGCTTAAACCTTATCCAGGAGCGAGCCTTCGCAAAGAATATGGCCGTGTCTATGTGGATCTTGGCGGTGAATCACATACTGAACTGATTAAGGTGCTAAAGCGGGTATTCGGCGTGATGTCGATTAGTCCGGTTAAAGTTACTCCATCCGAGCTTGATGAGATTGTAAAAACAGCAGTTGCGTTTATGGACGAAAGGGAAGACGAATTCAAAGAAGGCACCACATTTAAGGTGAATGTAAGGCGGGTATGGAAGGAGTTCCCGCACTCTTCCCATGAAATGAACCATTTGGTCGGTTCCCCGATCCTTCGGAATTTCCAGCAATTGAGTGTTGATGTTCGCCAACCTGACATTGAGCTGCGAGTGGAAATTCGGGATCAGGGCACCTATATTTTCAACGAAACCATTCCGGCAGTAGGTGGGTTTCCGCTGGGCACAAATGGCAAAGCAATGGTACTGCTATCAGGTGGAATAGACAGCCCGGTTGCAGCCTGGTCTTCCATGCGCCGTGGACTCGAAGTGGAATGTGTACATTTTTACAGTTATCCGTTCACAAGCCAGCGTGCCAAAGAAAAAGTCATTGATTTGGCGCGTGCTCTTGCTGATCATGCAGGAACAATCAAGCTGCATCTGGTTCCATTTACGGAGATCCAAACGGCATTTACCCAGCTGGGTCAGGATAATCTGATTATTACGCTGATGAGACGTTCAATGCTGCGAATTGCATCCAAACTTGCCGAGCGAGAGCGCGCACTAGCACTGATCACCGGGGACAGCCTGGGCCAAGTAGCGAGTCAGACTCTTCCGAGTATGAATGTCATTGGTCGTGCGACGGATCTACCACTGTTGCGACCACTGGTGATGATGGATAAACAGGAGATCATAACCCTGTCCAAACAAATTGGAACGTATGACATATCTATTTTGCCATATGAGGATTGCTGTACTCTCTTTGTGCCAAAGTCACCTTCAACCAATCCCAATCTTCGGATTGTGGATAAAATTGAATCAACAATGAGCCATCTGCCAGAATGGGTGGATCAAGCGGTGGAATTAACAGAAACAATCACTCTGCACGCCGGGGAAACTTCTGTGGTAACGAATCAGACAGACGATAATGGCATGAAGGATGACTGGTTCTAAACTCAATAAAAATTAGCATGGCTGACATAATAAGGGCTATGTTAACTGCAAAAAAGGACTGTCCGATGAAATATCGTTCAGTCCTTTGCTGTATTCAGATGAATTTTTTAGTTTAAATTAGCCTACGAATAGGAGCGTTGCTGTTCCCCGCCAGATCCCTTGTGGCTAGAACTGCTGGAGCGTTTGCGATAACCTGCAAAGACTACACCTGCAATAACGACAACGATGAAGAGAATACGCAATGCTGGATGCTCAGTAAAGTAAGGCAAAAGTCGCTGTTCCTCAGTGATCATATTGGAAGCCGTATACCCGAGAACAATGGCTCCGACATAGATGATCCAAGGAAAGTGATTAATTAGCTTGATAAACAGGGTACTGCCCCAGACGATAATAGGTACACTAATCAGGAGTCCAAGGATGACAAGCACGAGATGCTGCTGCGCAGCTCCAGCAACTGCAATCACGTTATCGAGTCCCATGGCTGCATCCGCAATCACGATGGTACGAATAGCGGTCCACAAGGAAGTTCCCGCCTGGACATCATTGTGTTCATCTCCCTGATCCGCCAATAATTTATAGGCAATCCAGATCAGAAGTATGCCTCCCACAAGCAAGAGCCACGGAACTTTAAGCAACCATAAAACAACAACTGTTGCTAAAATTCGAATCAAAAGTGCGCCGCCAGTTCCATATAGAATCGCCTTTTTCTGCACGGAAGGGTGCAAATTTCGAGCTGCGAGACCAATGACGATGGCATTATCCCCCGCCAGAATTAGATCAATAAAGACAACGTTCAGCAAAGCCAGCCAGAATGTGGGACTAAATAGCTCCATGAGATATGTCACTCCTTATATACGGTTCAATCATTAAGAATAGCATGGACAACTCTGACATACAAGTTAATGTGGGGGGATGAGGACATGGATACACTATGGCTGTTAACTGAAATTTTAATGATCAATCTGGTATTGAGTGGAGATAATGCGGTGGTTATTGCGCTTGCCAGCAAGGATCTGCCACCAATACAACGTAAAAAGGCGGTATGGTGGGGGGCTTTTGGTGCGGTAGTGTTACGCTGCGTATTAACCTTTGTAGCGGTATTATTGCTCGGGATTCCCTTTATCCAAGCGGCAGGTGGGCTATTGCTACTTTGGATTGCAGTGAAGCTGCTGCTTCAAAATGAGGATGAAGTACATATTCGAGAAGCTTCTACGACGTGGAAAGCCATTCAAACCATTTTGATTGCCGATTTTATAATGAGCCTGGATAACGTTTTGGCCATAGCGGCTTTGGCAGATGGAGATTTGGCTTTGATCGTCATCGGGATTGCAATAAGTATCCCCATTGTCGTATGGGGGAGTGGGCTAATTGTTGGTTTGTTGAAGCGATTCCCGATTCTGGTATTCGCGGGATCAGGCATTCTGGCTTTCACAGCCGGCGAGATGGTGATGAAAGACCCCAAGTTAGGAGAATGGCTAGGAGGTATGGCATCAGAGGTACACACGCTACTACCCGCAGCAATGGCTTGTCTTGTAATTGCGGTTGGAGGAGCCCATAAATTTGTGCGGAAGAACGCATAGTTTAACTATGGATAAAAGCTTGAACAAATGACCGTCTGAACCGTCCGGTTTAGGCGGTTTTGTGTTGAGAGAGTACTCTTGTCATGGCAACTCCCATTGGGCTAGTCATAAGTTGCACATTTTAGGGTAATACAGGTAAAGAGCACATGCAAAGTGCGACATAAAGTATAGTTTTTTGCCGAAACTTCGGATACACTAGAAGCAGGATTACAGGTATTAAAATCAACAGTCAAACTGGAATGCGTATTGTTTGTTAAGAAATAAAGTACATAGCCATGGTATAAGAGGTGATTGCAGATGAGGATGAGAAATGAAAAAGCGATTGGACTATTTATTGTAGTTGCAGGAATTATCATTCTGCTTGGCAAGTTTGGTGTGTTTGGCTTCATTGGTCGTAATTTCTGGCCTTTGCTGATCCTGTTACCAGGTATCGCCCTTCATGCGTTATATTATGCGCGTATTTCACCATCGTGGTCACTTGTTCCTGCCGGGATACTAACGGTGTATGGTGTTTTATTCAGTATAACGAATACATGGGGCGCTGGACTGATGAGCAGGCTGTGGCCAGCATTCTTGCTTGGGATTGCCATAGGGTTACTCGAATATGGAATGGCTGAACGGCGAAGACCCGAATATGTGTTACCTGCAGCTTTGATCCTTGGTGCGGTGTCTATCATATTATTCGGATTTACCTTGCTGCAAACGGGAATAATCTATGTACTTGCTGTCCTTTTGATCCTGGGCGGAGTCTGGTTATTGCTGGGACGAGGACGTCAAGGGAGAGGCTGGTAACATTCCCAGTGGTCTTTTCGTGCGAAATATCTTGATTTTTACCTATAATAAACTATAATATAAGGGATATAGACATGCGTCGGGATATCACCGACGCTTATTTTGTGAGTAACCTGCGAAATTGCGGGAAGTTTAGTAGATAAGAATTGAAATTGGAAAGGATATGGATACAAACCATGCATTCAAGAGAACACATTCGCAATATTGCGATTATTGCCCACGTCGACCACGGGAAAACTACGCTCGTCGACAAGTTGCTCCAGCAATCCGGTACTTTCCGTGATCACGAAACGGTACAGGAGCGCGCAATGGACTCCAACGATTTGGAGCGTGAACGCGGTATTACGATTTTGGCCAAAAACACGGCTATAACTTATAAAGATTACCTGATCAACATTGTGGATACACCAGGACACGCCGATTTCGGTGGCGAAGTGGAACGTATCATGAAAATGGTTGACGGCGTATTGCTCGTTGTTGATGCTTATGAGGGCTGTATGCCACAAACGAAGTTTGTACTTCGTAAAGCACTGGAGCATAACCTGACACCTATCGTTGTTGTAAACAAAATTGACCGTCCAGCGGCTCGTCCGACTGAGGTAATTGATGAAGTATTGGACCTGTTCATTGAACTGGGTGCCAACGATCAACAACTTGAATTCCCTGTTGTATATGCTTCCGCATTGAACGGAACATCCAGCATGGATAATGATCCTGCGAATCAGGACGACAACATGATGGCGATCTACAATACCATCGTTAGTCATATCCCACACCCTACCGAAAATGTTGAAGAACCACTTCAATTCCTCGTTACTTTGATGGACTACAATGAATACCTTGGCCGTATTGCCATTGGTCGTGTTAACCGCGGTGTGATCCGTCAAGGACAATCGGTAACGGTTATTATGCGTGATGGTAAGAGCAAAACTGCACGTATCGAGAAACTGTTCGGTTTCCAGGGTCTCAAACGTATTGAGACGGAAGAAGCAGGAGCAGGTGACATCGTTGCCATTGCAGGGATCAAGGACATCAATATTGGTGAAACCATTGCCGACCCTAACAATCCAGAAGCACTTCCAGTTTTGAAAATCGATGAGCCTACACTGCAAATGACGTTCCTCGTGAACAACAGTCCATTCGCAGGTCGTGAAGGTAAATGGGTAACTTCCCGTAAACTTCGTGAGCGTTTGTTAAAAGAATTGGAAACAGACGTTTCCCTTCGTGTTGACGAAACGGAAAGCCCGGATGCATTTGTCGTTTCCGGACGTGGTGAGCTTCACTTGGGTATCCTGATTGAGAATATGCGTCGTGAAGGATATGAATTGCAAGTATCTAAACCGGAAGTTATCATCAAAGAAGTTGACGGTAAGAAAATGGAGCCGGTTGAGCGCTTGTTGATTGATATCCCTGAAGAGAGCATGGGTTCCGTAATGGAGAGCCTGGGCGCACGTAAAGCAGAGATGGTTAACATGGTCAACACAGGTAGTGGTCAAGTTCGTCTGGAGTTCTTGATTCCAGCACGTGGTTTGATCGGATATAGCACAAACTTCCTGACATTGACTCGTGGTTATGGTGTAATGAACCATGCATTTGACAGCTACGCTCCAGTAGTATCCGGTCAAGTGGGTGGACGTCACCAAGGTGTACTGATCTCTACTGAAACGGGTACATCTACGTTCTACGGAATGATGGGTGTTGAGGATCGCGGTACGCTCTTCTTGGAGCCGGGTACTGAGATCTACGAAGGTATGATTGTTGGTGAACATACACGTGACAATGATATCGTTGTTAACATCTGCAAAGAAAAACAACTGACTAACGTTCGTTCTTCGGGTAAAGATGATACGGTTAAAATTAAAACTCCGATTATCTTCTCATTGGAACAGGCGCTTGAATATCTGAATGAAGATGAATATTGTGAGATCACACCGAAATCTATTCGTCTTCGTAAGAAGATCCTGAATAAATCCGAGCGTGAACGTGCAGAAAAACAACGCAAAATGGCTTCCAAAGCCTAATAACAACAAAATAATTTATATAAGTTAGCATTTGATGGGCCCCGCAAGTAACGAGAACTTGTACAGCTAAAGTAGTGTAGGGATCAGAATCGATTCTGAAGAAGCGAAGCGTTCGCCTTTATCCCCGGATTTTACCATTGAAAAATGGATCAAAAAAATCCGGGGATAACAGCGATCGGAAGAACGAGCTGATACCGAAACGGTCACGAGGCACGTACGGGTTCTCTAAGTTGCTAGAAGAGTCCCATCAACCAGTTAACTTATACTCTAGCATGAACACGAAAGGAGCTGGCTGTGCATGCAAGCATGGTTCGCATCACACCCGATCGTAGCCTACATCGTCATCTTTGTATTGATTACTTACGTATATAACAAGGTGTTTCGGGTACGTCAGAAATTGCCGCTTGGTAAGGAAATCGTTCTCTATATATTGATGGCGATGGGCACATTCATGCTTCTTATTTTTCAGATCGACAAGCTTCCCATCATTCAATGTTTGTTGGTCGCGGTTGGTTTGATGTTGTTAGTGAGAGTGCGTTATTTTATCGAAGGCCGTCAAAAGAAAAAAGCGGAAGCTGCCGCTCGAAACTCATAAATCCTGTCTTGTACAGACCATCCGTTTTCCTTAGGGAAAGCGGTTGTCTTTTATTTAGACAAAAACAGATGTGATAAAGGTGTTGAAGATATGAACTCAAATTCGAACGGACTGCCTCCACGGAGACAGGCACCAACGCAATCCGGTGCTTCTGGATCGAAGAATGGCAAGGGCAAGCAGCCTAAGAAGAAAAAGAGAATGAATGCTTTTGGCAGAATCCTTTTAAGTCTATTGGTTATTGCCATTGTGGTAGGCGGCGGATATACGTACTGGGTATACAATCAAGTCGTGGATACAGGCATCGATAAGCCGGTACCTCCCGGGATGTCAGCCACAACCAAACCGATCACGATGCTGTTATTAGGCACAGATAACCGTCCTGAAACGGGCACATATCTCTCGGATGTCGTTATGGTGGCTTCGTTAAATCCGGAGACCAAGACGGCAACTATTGTATCTTTGCCACGAGATACGCGCATTCAATTGGATGGGTACAAATCCAACAAGCTGAATTCCTATTATCCGAGGTTCAAAGCACAGGAAAAAACCACTGGCAAAAATGCAGAGGATCAGATGAAAGAAATGATGGGCAAGTATTTGGATGTAGATATTAATTATACAACCGTCCTGAATTTCCAGGCATTCCGTGATGCTGTTAATGCCGTGGGTGGCGTGGATGTGACTGTGGATAAAAATATGTGTTATAGAGATACAGCCGATGGGACAGATATCAATCTGGTCGCAGGCGCACAACATCTCGATGGTAAAGCGGCACTGGATTTTGTTCGTTACCGCAAATCCAATTGTAATCCGAAGACTGCTGAATCCAATGACTTTGACCGTAACAAACGTCAAAACCAAGTACTGAACTCCATGCTGGATCAGATGAAATCTCTTGGGGGGATTACGAAGATTAGCAAAGTGATTGGTGCAGTTGACAAGAACATGACGACAGATGTGGAATCGGAACAAATGAAAAACTTTATCTCGACGTATTGGAACATTTCCACCTCGGATGTGCATTATACTCCGGTTACCGGAGAGTGGAGAAGTCCTTATGTGTATATTAATGAAACGGAACTTGCCAATGCGAAGCAGGCATTACAAGATACACTTTCAGGCAAGGTAACCACTTCAACTTCGAGTGAATAACCTTCATTCTTTTGGGATTGGAAGCACATTAATTCGTATGCTATAATAATATAAACCAAGTTTAAGAATTGCATAAAGAAGGTTAGGGGGCTGGTTGAATGTCCGAAGCCGTCACACAATTAACTGAATCTCTTTTACAGCAATTCAAGAATGAGACCTTTGTGCTGCTGAGCACAGTGGATGTAGAATCCGGAGGTCCGACTTCAACAGCCATCTCCTGGATTTATGCGGAGAATGCTTCTACTTTTCGTGTAGCGATCGATCATCGTTCACGTTTAGTGAATAACATGATGACTAATCCGCTCATTACTGTTACTGTCTTTGGAGAAGAGACAGTGTACGCAGTGAACGGACGTGCTGCGGTACGACAAGATCCGCTGCAGGATGTTCCATTTAATATGTGCTGTTTCGACATTACAATTGAAGCGGTGAGGAATGCTCTGTTTTACGGCGCTCAACTGTCCTCTGTGCCTCAATATGTCAAAATATATGATCAGCGTGCTGCTGAAAAATTAGATGGGCAGGTTTTTGCTGCCATGAAAAAAGCCTAGTGAGAGATCACTGGGCTTTTTGTTGTCTTTTGTCAGATGAATGCAGCTGCTGCATTTGTTGTTTTTGATTCACGTGTTCATCCGGATTTTGACGGACTTTGACGTCTTTCGGGAGTTGGGGGATAATTCGTCCCACCATATCAGCGAGTTCTGAAGCAAAACCGGATATGGGATGACCTTGACGAATATGTTCACCGATCTCTTTAATTCGTTCAGTGACATCGGCATCAGCAGTAACAATGGAATCTACACCTTCGGGGTCTTTACGAAGCGCTTCGGCAACAGAGTATTTAATGGTACCTACCCGAGCACGTTCCAGTTCACCATCAACATCAATACCAACTACGGCTGTATTGCCGAGTATAACGCAGTTCGCATCTTTAACACCCTCCACTTGCTTGGCAAGTGCTTTAAGGTGATTGATTCGTTTTTCATTTGGCATCCGGCCACTCTTTGCATCATCCGCAATGTTGGTATCGTGGACTTCACCTGTATTCTCATTAAGACGGTCCAAACCTGAAGGATTCATCCGATCTTCCTGTGCATTGAGCATGTGAGATCCTTTCCTTTGATCTTGCTGAGTTGTTACATTACCTCCGTAACCTTTCGCATGTGTACCCTGATTCGGCGAAGCGTTGCGTGTGGAACTGTTGCAACCTGTAAGTATAAAGATCAGAAGCAGCGTGCAAACCCATATTTTCATAAATGTTCATCCTTTCTTGGAGTTTTTCAGAATGGTTGACAATTATTTTGCCCTAGTCGAATACATTTATGTATGGGATCATGATTGTCCATGCCGCTGCTGAAAGATCACACTATCCATGCCTTTAACGACGCCGCTTTGGAGGGGATTGAATGAAAAAGATTTTTGTATTGGATACCAACGTGCTTCTGCATGACCCCAATGCCATATTTGCCTTTGAGGAACATGAGGTAATCATTCCCGCGGTTGTATTGGAGGAGATCGACTCCAAAAAAAGAAATGCCGATGAAATTGGGCGTAATGCCCGTAATGTATCCAGACTGTTGGATGGATTACGTGAGCTGGGTCACCTGCACAGTGGGGTGCCTTTGGCTAATGGAGGTAACCTGAAAGTAGAGCTGAATCATCGGAGTTTCGTTAAAGTTCAGGAAATGTTTGGTGAAGTATCCAACGATAATCGCATTTTGGCTGTCGCACTGAATTATCAGATCGAGGAAAATGAAAAGGAAGTAGTCGAGCGTCAGGTCGTGCTTGTCAGTAAAGATGTGCTTGTGCGTATCAAAGCGGATGTACTTGGTCTGTTCACACAGGATTACTTATCAGATCGGACGGCAGGACTCAGTGAGTTATATCCAGGTTATACGGCCCTAAAAGTTCATCCGTCAGTGATTGATGAGTTTTACACATATCGTTTTTTACCAATCAAACCGTTACAGTTGTCTTATTCGTTGTATCCGAATGAATTCGTCATTCTCAAGGATGAGATGGGAACCAATAAATCGGCTTTACTTAAAGTAAATACAGAGGGAACAAAGTTGGAGCCGCTTTTCCTCAGTAATGATAATGTCTGGGGCATTAGCGCACGTAACGCACAACAACGCATGGCACTGGAACTGCTTTTGAATGACGACATCCCGCTTGTTACCATTACCGGTAAAGCTGGAACAGGGAAAACCTTGCTAGCACTTGCAGCAGGTCTGCTTAAGGTAGAGGATGATCATAAATATAAAAAACTGTTGATCGCTCGTCCTGTCGTTCCGATGGGGAAGGATATCGGTTACTTGCCTGGTGAGAAGGAAGAAAAACTTCGTCCATGGATGCAGCCGATTTATGATAATCTGGAGTTTTTGTTCGACACCAAAAAAGCCGGGGACATCGATAAAATTCTAATGGGGCTTGGCAGTATTCAGGTGGAGGCATTAACGTATATTCGTGGAAGATCGATACCTGGACAGTTTATCATTATTGATGAGGCTCAGAATCTGTCCCGCCATGAAGTGAAGACCATTGTATCAAGGGTCGGTGAAGGCAGTAAAATTATTTTGATGGGAGACCCGGAACAGATTGATCATCCTTATCTTGATTCCGCCAGTAACGGTCTGACGTATATCGTGGAACGGTTCAAGCAAGAGGGAATCAGCGGACACATCATGCTCGAAAAAGGAGAACGGTCCAAGCTGGCACAGCTTGCGGCTGATTTATTGTAAAATCTAGGGGATTTATTTCCCGGAAAATGTTGTTATTGAAGCCGGCTCTTGGAGTCGGCTTTTTTGCTGAAAAAATAAGAAAGCGTTATTGCACAGAACTCGATATGCTCGTATTATGCAAAAATCCGAAAAAGTGTTTTTCGGCAGGGTAGGACAAGAGTACTACTTATTTGTTACAATAATTGCTGCAGGAAAAAACTAGGTGAACAAGGAGGGAAGTTAATGAAGCGTAAACATCAGGTTGTTTTGTTCGCGGTATTGCTGCTCTCATTAACGATCTTGTCACCGAGTTTTGACTTTAGAGGTTCGCAGCTCAATCAGGAACACGACCA
Source organism: Paenibacillus sp. 2KB_22 (assembly GCF_052115745.1). NCBI lineage: Bacteria > Bacillati > Bacillota > Bacilli > Caryophanales > Paenibacillaceae > Paenibacillus > Paenibacillus sp. 2KB_22. The sequence continues at coordinate 1,186,026 of NZ_JBFRHG010000002.1, read as the reverse complement.
GGAGAAGGATGCCTTTCCGGGTACTTCGTCCCGTAATGAAGATGCACAATCTCCGCTGGAGATTGTGGTTGCCATGTCGGATGAAGAGTTCCAAGCCTTTCAAAAGATATCCAAAGAAGTTGCTGCTTCCCAGCTGGTAGAGATTAATCTTCGGAATGAGAAGCCGGATACATATAAGCGTGTTTTGGATCTTGAATTTTCACTAGGAGAGAACGGGGATGTTGTTCTGCTTGATAGTGAGGAAGTGCAATACTATGCTCAAAAAGGGTACCTGTATCCGTTAAACGGAACAACATTATCGAAGTCGCTTGGAGATACGGTAGTAGGATTACGGGGAATGACAGAGTGGAATGGTTATCAATGGGGGATGCCTTTTGATTTTGATCCGTATATTCTGGCTGCACAATCTTCATTTCTGAAGAGAGCCGGTCTGGAGTCATTACCTCACAATAAAGATCAGTGGATCAAACTTACTCAACAAGCCATTGCTGAAGGCATCCCTTTAATTACGATGAACATAAATGATATGTACGGGACAAATGCATGGTTAAATCATTTGGAACCGAGAATGGCACCTGATGAAGTTAATCAAACGCAATTAGATTCGCAACCAGGGAATCTCCAGCAGGGCATTCAATTGATGAATCACATTCAACCTCATATAATGGCCCAGTCTACCTATCCGATGTTCTCATCAACTGCTGAAGAGAATAACATACCGATGGTTGTATCCTTGTTATCTCAATTATTAAGTGCAGATCAAGCAAGTACAGTTAATAAAGATTCTTTGGAGCGGATTTCTTTCGAATCCTTGGAAACTGGAATCTCGAGAAGCCTTGTCATTACTGCGGGGTCAGTTGAGGCAGAGGAGGCCAGTAGATGGATTGAAGGAATGACGTCTGCTACGACACAGCTAAAATGGTACCAGCAGGTCAACCGTTTGCCTGCAAAGCAACAGGAACTGGATTTGGAGACTGAGAAACTTGCTGGACGTTATGAAATGACAAAGAGACATTCCTGGTTCTCAACAACCCAAGATGATCCCGCTGCAACGACCGAAAGGCATGCTCTAATAACTCGTTTTCATAAAAAGGTACAACAATTCTTAAAGGGAGAGATTACAGCGAATCAATACGTAAATAGTATTAGAACGAGGAACTAACCCTTAAGTTCGTGTTCTCAAAGTCTGAATTTTAACTTTAATGCTAGGGATGCCAATTAGGCACCCTTTGTAATTAAAGCGGACTTTTTGAACAATCCCATTAAAATGATATAGCTAGTTTTACTTCCAGTATGCCTTCACTTGTTGAAACATCTGTTGCTTTGACGAAAGACAGGATTTTCTGTGGATAGAATCCAAGATCGAATTCTCTTTCCAGCATTCGGCGGGTTGTATCTGGCAATTCAAGCTGATTGAATACTAGTTTGTCCACATGAAAACGAATGGAGTTTTGAGGTTCATTTTCTACCGTATAATGTCCTTCAATGCTTAATTGCAACTGATCCCGCTGGCCGGAAGCTATAATCTTATCCTGATTAAACTGAAAAGCAAAGTCTTCAAAAATGGAATTTTGGGAACGTAGAAATGCGTTAAGCTCATCCTGGCCAATTCGGATCGTATACGTTGTTCCAGTTGTGGATATGCCCCCGTTTTGTTTTTGGATAAAATCAGGCAGGTTCTGCATGGCAGATGCCAATGCTTTGAAATATCGTTTTACCTCATAGATACCGATATTCTCCCAATAAAGGGTCAGTTCATCCATCAGTTTCTGAATCGCTGCCGCATCTCCGCTGGTGGCTATTTGGGCGTCTACTTCTTTTTGCAGGGCAACTACACGTTCCCGCTGGTTTTGAAGATTAGTCTTCATTTCGGTTAATTCTGCTGTAGTCTGACGAATCTGAGTGGAAGTCTGTTGCATGTTGCGATACCGGTCCTGATACTTGTCCAGCACAGCCTGATCCCGTCCAATAATAATCTGGTAATAATCATACAGTACGAACAGATCTTTGAATGACCGAGCTCCCAGGACCGTCATGAGAAGACTATCGCGTTCCCCAGTATAGTAGGACCTTACTACAGCTCCGGCCCGATCTTGCTGAATATGTATCTGCTCTTCCTGTTCCTGAAGCTGGACGGATAATGTCTCGTATTGTTGAGCCAGCTGCTTCTGTCTTTCTGCGATGCGTTCAATTTCATGATCGATTTCGACGATGGATAGACTTTTTTGCAATATCTCACGTGTATCCTCAGATGAAGACTCTCCATAGGCATAGGTTGAGGGTAGTTGCAGGAATACGATGATGCATAATATAAAGGCGGCAATGCCGTTATGACGTCTCACCGATCATTCTCCTTTCCACTTCTTAAATGACAATCGTACAGGCTTGTTGTCTTCCAGACAATATATGAAACAAATACGTGAATTATCCTTAGTGGTTACATAACACCATGAATAACCATTTAATCTGAACACAACAAAAAAGCAACCCGACAGATATCGGATCGCTTTGATGCCGCAGGTGGATTAGAGCGGCAAACCCATTTCGAATACGGTCCAGTAGCTGAACCCCGTGAATGTTACGATCATATAACCCCAGAAGAGCAATATGTACGTTCGCTCGGTAAATTTCAAGTATCCCAAAATGACAAAAAATGCAGTCTGCAGGAAAAAAAGCAAAGCCATTTCGACCAGATCTCCCGCAAATGCCATCAGGCCAATTGCAAGCGTGAAGAACCCGAGTACCCGAAACATGCGTGCCACGGTAAATCCTCCTCTCTAAGTACGATCATAGATTGTCTACACAACATTATACCGGGAAAGGAAAAACGTGTAAACAAATTTGGATATGAAAGCGAATTCTTTTTTTGCCCAAAGTAAGTGTAGCGGGATATGTTTTACATGTGTCACGTATGAGCAAGCCTGAATGTGGAAATACATTTTAGTATGAAATCAATTCTATGAACTCTATGAGAGGCATAAGAATGAATGAAGCAGCTTTTATACCTAATTCACATACCGGGCTTCCGGTCATGCGGACGGTTATTTTAGGATGTTGTTAGGAGGGTATTATAGCATGACTGCAGTGAGACAGGATGCTTGGAGTACAGAGGACGATTTGATATTGGCTGAGGTTACTTTGCGTCATATTCGAGAAGGCAGTACACAATTGGCCGCTTTTGAAGAGGTAGGCGAAAAAATAGGCAGAACATCTGCCGCATGCGGTTTTCGCTGGAACAGTTGTGTACGTAAAAAGTATGAGTCTGCCATCAGTAACGCCAAGGCACAACGGCAAAAACGAAGTTATCTCAGAAAGCAGCCAGCTATGCTTGGACCACAGGTTGCAGCATTGTCTACACTGGACACTGAAGAACATCTGTACAAATCAGATGGGATTTCAGACGAATCATTATCGATGGATGCAGTAATCCGCTTCCTGCGACAATGGAAGGGAACAGTGCAGGAGAGCAATCGTCAACTCAAGATGCTGGAGAAGGAGCTTCGGGAGAAAGAAGATGAGTTGCTTGAACTGCGTCTTGAGAATGACCGTCTCTCCAAGGAAGTGAATGAAGTTCAAACGGATTACCGCGTGGTGAATGACGACTACAAAGCTTTGATTCAGATTATGGATCGGGCTCGTAGACTCGCATTTTTGTCCGAAGAAGAAGAAGAACTCAAAACACGTTTCAAGATGGATGCCAACGGGAATCTGGAACGAATTGAATAGCAAGTACAGACGTCTGATTTGTGAGAGTCAGGTATGAACCCGCCACACCTCCGTTACACAACGGCAGGTATGACGGGTTTTTAGTTTATTGTTTTTGTTCTATTATAGATAAGAGAAGCGTAACTACTGAAGCGGATAGGAGTGCATCATATGATCATTGACATCGTAGGAGCAGGGGCACTGGGTCTTTTGTATGGCGGGAAACTGTTGATGGCAGGTAACCAGGTCAGATTTTGGACTAGAACAACGGCTCAGGCAGATCTCCTCAGCCTTGATGGAGTAACCATTATGGAACGAGACGAGGAGATCCATATTCTACCGGATCAAATACAGGCGAAACCAATAAGTGAGCTGACTGACACATGGAAGAACTTGCCAGGAGAATGGTTGCTGCTTATGGTTAAGCAGACAGGCATTGATGATTTCATTCATGAGATTAGTCCATTACAAGATCATATGCTGAATATCGCTTGTTTTCAAAATGGGATGGGCCATCTGGAAAAACTTCAAGCAGCTTTGTCTAAGTCGCTTCTTTGTAGTGCGGTTACTACAGAAGGTGCGAAGCGTGCACAGAGTCAGGTGACTCGTGCAGGGGCGGGTGAAACCAGGTTAGGAAGTCGTAATATACATATAGGAGCTTCTATCTCTATAGAGGAAGAAAGAATATATACTCTTTCAAGACTCCTGCAGCAGGCAGGATTTGACTGTACAGTGTCGAATGAAATCGATAAGCTGATATACAGGAAACTGTTGATCAACGCAATCATTAACCCGCTTACAGCATTATGGCGAATTCCCAATGGAGAACTGATCATCAATGAAGATCGTAAGAAGCTTATGCGCAAGTTATATGATGAGATATTGGTAATCTTTTCTGCCAGTGAAATAAAGCTAGATGAGGATCTGTGGGAACAACTGATATCGGTCTGTCGTTCTACTGCCACGAATACTTCTTCCATGCTTGCAGATGTTCTTGCTGGACGCGGTACAGAAGTCGGATCAATCAACGGACATATAGTAAGGATGGCACAAAAGTCGGGACTTGCTGCACCTACACATGAAATACTGCTTCACCTGATTCAAGGAATGCAGTCGGAAGGAGTGAGTTAATGGGACTTTTTATTGTGTTGAGTATATTACCTTTTTTTCCGTTCTTTCTCGTCTATTGGGGAATGTACATTTGGAAAAAAGACAAGCGCACAGCATTGCGGACAGCAATGGATGTAACCACCTTTTTTCTTGTATTTTCAGTATCGGCGTTATTCAACTTAACATTTGATTCGAATTTTGGTTTTTATCTGACATTATTACTCATACTACTAGCACTTGGGTTCATCGGAGGAGCGCAAAATCGACTAAAGGGGAAGGTTGATGGGGGTAGAATGTTCCGGGCCGTTTGGCGCATGGCTTTTGTAATTATGAGTTTCGGGTATGTTTTGTTTACTTTATTTGGATTAATTAGATACTTCATGCAACAGATGTGAGGATACATAACGTAAAAGGGCTAAAAAATGTGTCGATTTTGTCGAAAACTGAAAAAAACATTACTTTCTGAAAAAGTAATGTAGATTTTTTTGACCGGTGGTTGTATAATCTATAAACATATAAACCATATCAATTTAGGGGGAACGTGTTAGATGAAAAGGAAAAGTCTATTAGTCCTTTTGACGCTGATTTTGGCGTTCGGTACCGTACTTGCAGCGTGCGGATCGAAAAACGAAGGCACAGGTAACACCGATACTGGTTCTGCAAGCGAAGGAAATGGTCTTGCTAAAGATCAAATTCTGAAAATCAACCTGTCAGCTGAACCTCCTACGTTGGACCCGGCTCAAGCAAAAGACAGCCAAACCAACACAGTTCTGAAATTCTTGTATGAAGGTCTTGTACGCATCGATGCTGATGGTAAAGAAGCTCCAGGTGTTGCTAAAGACTGGACAATCTCCGAAGATGGTTTGAAATATGTTTTCAACCTGAACCCGGATGCCAAATGGAGCAATGGTGATGCAATCACTGCCGAAGACTTTGTTCGTTCTTGGGAACGCGCTTTGAAACCGGAAACAGCTTCTCCATATGCATACCAATTGTACTACATCAAAGGTGCTGAAGGTTACAACCTGAGCAAAGACGAAACATATAAAGGTACTAAAATCACAGACTTCTCTCAAGTAGGTGTTAAAGCTACTGATGAGCACACGCTTGAAGTAACGTTGGAAAACCCAACACCTTACTTCTTGGGTCTGACAGCATTCTACACGTACTACCCAGTACATGCATCTGCTGATACAAATGACAAATTCTTCACTGACTACAAAAACATGATCGTTAACGGACCATTTGTAATGGATCAATACGCTAAAGGTCAAAAAATTGTTGTGAAGAAAAACGATGGTTACCATGCAGCTGCTGACATCAAACTGGCTCAAATCGATATGTCTCTGACAAACAGCAGTGCTTCCGAACTGCAAGCGTACAAATCAGGACAATTGGACTACACTGGTGCACCTAACGGTGAAATTCCATCCGACCAAATTCCTTCTGTAAAAGCGGAATTGCCGGACGAGTTCAAAGCTACTGGTATTGCAAGTACGTACTACTACCAGTTCAACGTAAACGAAGCACCATTTAACAACGTTAAAATCCGTAAAGCATTTGCAATGGCAATTCAACGTCAACTGATTGTTGACAAAGTAACACAAGGTGGTCAAATTCCAGCATTCGGCTTTGTACCTCCAGGTATCCGTGGTGAAAACGGCGAATTCCGTGATGAGCACAAAGACGATTACTTCACAGAAAATGTGGATGAAGCTAAAAAATTGCTTGCTGAAGGTATGAAAGAAGAAGGTTACACAACATTGCCAGCTGTTACTTTGATCTACAATACTAGTGACGGTCACGCGAAAATCGCTTTGGCGGTTGCTGACATGTGGAAACAAAATCTTGGTGTTGATGTGAAAACAGAGAACCAAGAGTGGGGCGTATTCCTTGAGAACCGTCAAAACCAAAACTTCCAAGTAGCTCGTGCAGGCTGGTCTGCTGACTACAACGATCCATACAACTTCTTGGAAATGTGGACTACTGGAAACACAAACAATGATTCCAAATTCAGCAACGAACAGTATGACAAAGATGTTAAAGAAACTGTAAAATCCGCTGATCCAGCTGCACGTATGGCTGCATTTGCTGACGCTGAGAAAATCCTGATTCAAGATGAAATGGGCGTTATGCCGATCTATTACTACACTAACGTATCTTTGACTAAGCCTTACCTGAAAGGCGTACAACTTGATTTCAGTGGAGCTATTGACTTCACTCGTGCATATCTGGAAGAGAAATAAGTTGTTCTGAAGTCTAATATGATTACTTCGGGATATATATGTGGAATTCCATATATATCCCGATTTTTTTGTATGTGCACCGATTTTCCTTATAATTCTTGAAATTTCCGATAAATGGATTGGACTTTATTTCTGTCTAATTCTACAATCGATTTGTATACAAAATATTGTTTGTGGAGGTGTGCAAGGGTTGGTTAAGTATGTGTTGAAAAAACTATTATTTATGCTGCTATCGCTTTTCATACTCGCATCGCTGACTTTCTTCCTAATGAAGGCCATTCCTGGTGACCCGTTTACAGCAGAAAAGAAACTATCGCCAGAAATTCGTGCGCTCTTAGAAGTTAAGTACGGTTTGGATAAACCGATGTATGAACAATACCTGAAGTATATGGGTGGAATCCTTAAAGGGGATTTTGGCGTTTCTATGAGGTATCTGAACCAGGATGTAACGGACATGATTACTCAAACATTCACAGCTTCACTGAAGCTTGGAATTTTTGCAATCCTTATCTCCATCGTTGTTGGTGTGTTGTTGGGTCTTCTCGCAGCAGTTTATCACCGCAAATTGATTGATGATGTCACCATGGTCGTTGCTGTCATAGGTATTGCTGTTCCGAGCTTCTTGCTTGCATCGTTATTGCAATATGTATTTGCTTTCAAATTGGGATGGTTCAATGTTATGGGCTTCGACGGTCCACTTGACTATGTTCTCCCTGTTGCAGCATTGTCTGCATCACCAATTGCCTTTATCGCACGTTTGACTCGTTCCAGTATGCTGGAAGTTCTACATGCAGATTATATCAAAACAGCTAAAGCCAAAGGTTTGAAATGGCCTGCTATTATGTTTAAACACGTTGTTCGAAATGGTATTTTACCGGTAGTAACTTATGTTGGTCCAATGACAGCAAACATCATTACAGGTTCCGTTGTTATTGAACAGATCTTTAACATCGGGGGAATTGGTAAAGTATTCGTAGAAAGCATCACTAACCGGGATTACACCATGATTATGGGAATCACGATTTTCTATGGTATTCTCCTCATGTTGGCACGCTTCCTGACGGATATCGCTTATGTACTAATTGATCCTAGAATTAAGCTGGAAAGCCGGAAGGGGGCATAACGTTGTCTGGCACGAATAATAAAAAGAATGAAACGGCGAACACGAACCTGACTAGTCAGGCAGCGGTTAAACCGCAAGAAAGTGTATCCCTTTTTAAAGATGCCATGTACAGACTTGCAACCAATAAGGCTGCAATGATCAGTCTGAGTGTGTTGGTTCTTGTCGTGATTTTCGCTTTGATTGGTCCAACTTCTTTGTTTACAAGTTATAATTATTATTCCAATGATTTGATGAATGCCAACGCGGCACCTAGTGCCGAACACTGGTTTGGTACAGACGACTTGGGTCGTGACGTGTGGGTAAGAACATGGGTTGGTGCTCGTGTATCCCTTACTGTCGGTTTGGCAGCAGCTCTGATTGACCTTGTTATAGGTGTAATCTACGGTGCAATTATGGGTTACTACGGCGGACGTGTTGATGGAATCATGAACAAGTTCTCTGAAATTTTGTACTCCCTGCCTTACATGCTCGTTGTTATCTTGTTGCTGGTTGTATTGGAACCAAGTCTGACAACCATCATCATTGCCCTCACCATTACGGGCTGGATCAGTATGTCCTGGATTGTACGTGGTGAGATTATGCAACTTAAAAACAGAGACTTCATTCTCGCGGCCCGCTCCATGGGGGCAAGTACAGGACGTCAATTGTTCCGCCACTTGTTGCCAAATGCGATTGGCCCGATTATCGTAACGTTGACATTGTCAATTCCTAATGCGATCTTTGCTGAGGCGTTTCTGAGCTTCCTCGGACTTGGTGTATCTGCACCGAGATCATCCCTGGGATCCATGATCAATGACGCACTCACAGGCTGGACGCTGTATCCTTGGCGGATGTGGTTCCCTGCAGGTCTGATGGTTCTGACGATGCTTGCATTTAACTTGCTCGGTGACGGTTTGCGCGACGCGCTTGATCCGAAATTACGTAAATAGAAATAGGAGGTGGGATTATGGAGCCGATTTTAACAGTCAAGGACTTGAGCGTATCATTCTCAACGCGCTCTGGTGAATTTGATGCCGTTAAAAATGTGAGTTTTGAAATTGGCAAAGGAGAGACGCTGGGGATCGTAGGTGAATCTGGTAGTGGTAAGAGTGTTACCGCCCAAACCATCATGAAATTGATTCCCTCCCCGCCTTCGAAGGTCAAAAGCGGAGAAATTACTTTTCACGGGCAAGACCTGCTGAATAAGACAGACAAACAAATGGAAGCGATTCGTGGTAAAGATATCGGTATGATCTTCCAAGATCCAATGACTTCTTTGAATCCTACCATTAAAATTGGTAAACAAATTACCGAAGTATTGCGCAAGCATCAGAACATGTCCAAACAAGCGGCGGATAAAGCTGCTTTGGAAATGCTGGAACTTGTAGGAATTAAAAATGCGGCAATCCGCATGAATCATTACCCACACCAATTCTCTGGTGGTATGCGTCAGCGTGCCATGATTGCAATCGCGCTTGCATGTCGTCCATCCCTTCTGATTGCGGATGAGCCGACAACTGCACTTGACGTTACAATTCAGGCTCAAATTCTGGATGTAATGAAAGACATGCAGCAAAAGCTTGGAACATCAATTATGCTGATTACGCATGACCTTGGTGTCGTAGCGGGTATGTGTGACCGTGTTGTTGTTATGAAAGAAGGCGAAGTTGTTGAAACAGGAACAACTGCTGAAATCTTCAGTAACCCACAACATCCATATACGATTAAATTGCTCAATGCTTTACCTCGCCTGGACGAGCCCAAAAAGGAAAAACCAGCTCCAGCTGGTATTATCAAAGGCAGCAACAAGCCGCTGGTACAAGTGAAAAACTTGAAACAGTACTTTAATTTGGGTAAAGGTAACATTCTCAAAGCGGTCAATGATGTAAGCTTTGATATCTTTGAAGGTGAAACACTTGGCGTTGTAGGTGAGTCCGGTTGTGGTAAATCCACAACAGGTCGTACTATTCTGCGTCTTTATGAGCCAACGGGCGGAAATGTTAACTTTAACGGAACGGATATCTATAAGTTGTCCCCGCGCAAAATGAAAGAAATGCGTAAAGATATGCAGATGATCTTCCAAGATCCATATGCATCCCTTAACCCTCGTTTCAATGTTATGGATATTATCGGAGAGTCCCTTGATATTCATGGTCTGGCTTCCAGCTCTAAAGAGCGCAAGAGAAGAGTGGAAGAGCTGCTTGACCTGGTAGGTTTGAATCCAAGTCATGCACTTCGTTATCCACATGAATTCTCCGGTGGTCAAAGACAACGGATCGGGATTGCGCGTGCACTTGCTGTAGACCCTAAATTTATCATCTGTGATGAGCCATTGTCTGCACTGGATGTATCCATTCAAGCGCAGGTCGTTAAATTGCTTGAAGAACTCCAGCAACGTCTCGGCTTGACATACCTGTTCATTGCGCATGACTTGTCGATGGTTAAACATATCAGTGACCGTGTCGCTGTAATGTATATGGGGAAAGTGGTTGAGCTCGCAGAAAGTGAAGAATTGTATGCGAACCCTGTCCACCCTTATACGAAAACGTTGCTCTCAGCGATCCCTGTACCTGATCCGGAAGTGGAAGCGAACAAACGTCGCATCTTGCTGCCGGAAGAGCATATGAGCCCGATTCAAAATGGATCCGGTGGTCCTGCAAATGACCCGTACAATCTGGAAAATGCTCAATTGATTGAGGTTTCCAAAGGTCACTGGGTTGCAGAACCTTACGTATAATAGGAATATTAAAGCGATATGCTATTATTGATGTATTAAGTGCCGCCGACTCGTTCGGCGGTTTTTTTCGTATTTTAATCACTTTCTTTTGACGAAGCGGCCTTGAATTCGGTACAATCAAGAAAGGCTCTTTGAAGCAGAATAGGAGGCAGACCTCATGAACGGTATTACCGAGGCACTCCGCAGCGGATCAAAACTTGCAGAAGATTATATCTGTTCAAGAGATGCTGCGCGTGGCCTTTACGAGTATGACATTCGCTGGGAATCAGGACTTCAGTCGCGTGCCGAATGGCTGGACCAATCGGAAAACACACGTATTGATCGGCGTGATCTGGCAGAGTATTTACGTATATATAACAAGCGGGTGAACGACCATGGAGAGGTTCATGCGTCCATCACACGTCTTGCAGAACAAGATGCACTAGTGGTAACAGGAGGACAGCAGAGCGGTCTGCTCACCGGACCACTGTTCGTCATATACAAAGCCGCCAGCGTAGTGGCAGCTGCGCGTGAAGCGGAAGAAAGACTTCAACGCCCGGTAGTCCCAGTATTTTGGATTGCTGGTGAAGACCATGACTGGGATGAGGTTAACCATACGTATCTACCTGATCATCAGGGAGATATGAAGAAGGTCAAGTTACAAGGACGATTCGCAGGAAGGGATTCTGTGAGTAATGTTCATGTGGATACGCAGCAGTGGATGAATGTAATCGAACAGGTGGAACATCTGTTACCTGATACGATACATAAACCAGGATTGATGAAATGTATCAGAGAGATCCATCAATCCAGTTCAAATCTGAGTGATGCATTTGCCCGCATGATATCTGCCTTGTTTGCCAGCAGTGGACTTGTTCTAATGGATGCATCCGATCCAGAGTTACGCAGGTTGGAACAGCCCGTGTTTGAGCGGTTGATACGCAAAAATGAAGTGCTGCGCAACGCGTATACACAAGGAGCTTCGTTGGTACAACAAGCTGGTTATGCTATGCCTGCCGAAGTAGCGGAGGATGGAGCGAATCTGTTCTACATTCATGAAGGTACGCGTCTGCTCCTGTTGTTGAAGGACGGTTTATATAGTGATCGCAAAGGTTTGGTTTCTTTCACGGAGGAGCGTTTGCTTCAGGAACTGGAAGAACATCCGGAGCGCTTCAGTAACAACGTATTGACGCGACCTTTAATGCAGGATTCCGTGCTGCCTGTAGCCGCTGTTATTTTGGGGCAAGGTGAAATTGCATATTGGGGTTTGACTCGGGAAGCATTCTGTCAGTTCGGACTGCAAATGCCCATTTTGTTGCCGCGGTTGTCCTTCACCATTATCGAAGATATTCATCACAAACATATGAAACAATATGGACTTTCTTTTCAGGATGTACAATATCATATGGAAGAAAAGAAGGAGCAGTGGCTCGCACAACAGGAGACGTTCCAGGTAGATGAACAGTTTGACAAGGTTCAGGAAGCGTTTCTTGATCTGTATGGACCATTGCTAGATGAGATCGCGGAGATTCATCCGGGACTGGAACGAATTGGCGATACCAATTTGAGTAAAATCAACGAGCAAATGCAGTATCTGAAACAGCAGACTCACAAAGCCATCGAAGATAAACATAATGTGAGTCTAAGGCACTGGAACGGCATTCAAAACTCCTTATTTCCAACGGGCAAACCACAGGAACGAGTACATAATGCACTCTTTTACCTGAATCGTTATGGCACCGAGTGGATCGATGAACTGATTAAGGCCTCAAGCGAATTCCTTGGAGAGCACAAGGTAATTGCACTATAGAGCCCTTTATAATAGAAGAAACACATAAACGAGGAGGATATGGAATGACTACACCTGCGTTGCAAAACAGTATTGTTAAAGATATGGGACTCGCTTCAGAGGGTCATCTGAAAATTGATTGGGTAGAGGCACACATGCCGGTACTGAACCGCATTCGTCGCCAGTTCGAACAGGATATGCCTTTCAAAGGTTTGAAGGTGGCGATTTGTCTTCATCTGGAGGCGAAAACAGCTTACTTGGCAAAAGTGATCCAAGCCGGTGGGGCGGAAGTAACGATTACGCACAGCAACCCGTTGTCTACACAAGATGATGTCTGCGCAGCATTAGTGGAAGACGGCGTTACCGTGTATGCGAAGTACAATCCGGAACCTGCGGAATTCAAATCACTGCAACTTCGTGCGCTTGAGGTGAAGCCTGATCTCATTATTGATGATGGTGGAGACTTTGCAACCATTATTGCATCCGAGCGTCCTGACCTTGCAGCAACAATTCGCGGCGGAGCAGAGGAAACGACAACGGGTATTATTCGTTTGAAAGCATTGGCGAAAGAAGGCCAATTGAAGTTTCCAATGGTTGCGGTTAATGACGCATACTGCAAGTATCTGTTCGATAATCGCTACGGTACAGGACAATCTGCATTCGACGGAATTATTCGTACAACCAACTTGGTTATCGCTGGTAAAAACGTAGTGGTAGCAGGTTATGGCTGGTGTGGTAAAGGTGTAGCTATGCGCGCCAAAGGTCTTGGAGCGAATGTGATCGTAACCGAGATCGATCCAATCAAAGCGGTAGAGGCACACATGGACGGGTTCCGGGTCATGACGATGGTGGAAGCCGCCAAATTGGGCGATTTCTTTATCGCAGTTACAGGAAATAAGGATGTTATCACGGGTGAGCATTACGATGTGATGAAGGACGGAGCAATCCTGAGTAATGCTGGTCACTTTGATGTTGAAGTGAATAAACCTGAACTGGCAAAACGTTCGGAATCGATTCGCACAGTTCGCCGTAACATTGAGGAGTATCGTTTCAAAGATGGTCGTAAAATGTACCTTCTTGCAGAAGGTCGTCTTGTGAACCTGGGTGCAGCAGATGGTCACCCTGCCGAAATCATGGATACGACGTTTGCTCTGCAGGCTCTTGGTTTGCGTTATGTGAGTGAGAACTATGCTGAGTTGGGTAAAAACGTTGTTAATGTACCGTATGATATTGACCAACAGGTTGCCAGCTATAAACTTGAAAGTTTGAATATTGGTATCGACTCTTTGTCTCCCGAGCAAGAAAAATACCTGGATAGCTGGAAATTTTAAGAGTTATCCAATAATTACAAGCTGATGAAATGATTCAAAGGGTATAGAATGGTTTATTGATGATATGGCTCATGTGCGTGTAGACATACGATTGCCCGTTTACGGGAAACGTCTTTGATCCTGAGTGACAGGATCAAAGGCGTTTTTTTATGCTGAAAAATTAAAAAATCAAGTAATGCAAGAAGGGTTTTGATTTTTTTGTGCGAATCTATTATGCTTAGGTGGTGGAAAGTGGGGCAAAGTGGGAGAAACGGGTGAGGAGTGAGTGGGCCAATGTTTATGGGGGAGTTCCAACATAGCATTGATGATAAGGGTCGGGTTATCATTCCGGCCAAATTCCGCGAATCTCTGGGATCGTCTTTCGTTGTCACACGGGGTTTGGACCAGTGTCTTTTCGTGTACCCCATGGAGGAGTGGGGGGTCATGGAACAGAAGCTCAAAGCACTGCCATTGATGAAATCTGATGCACGTGCGTTTACCCGGTTTTTTTTCTCGGGTGCAACCGAATGTGAACTGGACAAACAGGGCAGGGTAAATCTGCCGGGCAATTTAAGAGAGTATGCCAAGCTGGACAAGGATTGTGTTGTTCTTGGCGTGTCGAACCGGGTGGAGATTTGGAGCAAAGGCATATGGGAGAGTTATTTCAATCAATCCGAAGAAGCATTCAACGACATTGCCGAAAAGCTGGTCGATTTTAATTTTGATTTATAAAGTCAGGAGGGGTGCAGGTTGTTTCACCACATAACCGTACTCAAAGAAGAGGCAACAGAGGGATTAAACATCAAGCAGGACGGTATATACGTGGACTGCACTTTAGGCGGTGGCGGACACAGCTCCGTGATTGCGTCCAAACTCGGTCCAGGGGGACGTCTGATCGCACTTGATCAGGATGATTGGGCTTTGGATAATGCTCGCGAGAAGCTCGCTGCCTATGGAGATCGTGTAACATTGGTGAAAACCAATTTTCGAGATCTGGAACAGGTACTTAAGGATCTGGATGTACCAATGAAGGATGGTATACCACAGGTCGACGGTATTTTGTACGACTTGGGTGTGTCATCTCCGCAATTTGATGAAGGAGAACGTGGATTCAGCTACAATCACGATGCTCCGCTCGATATGCGAATGGACCAGGATGCAATGCTGACGGCCAAAGAGATTGTGAATGAGTGGCCAGAAGAAGAGATTGCTCGAATTCTGTATCGCTATGGTGAAGAGAAGTTTTCGAGAAGAATCGCGCGTGTTATCGTCGGAAAACGAGCGCAGTCCACCATTGAGACGACAGGTGAACTCGTGGAACTGATCAAGGAAGGCATCCCGGCGGCAGCTCGCCGTACTGGTGGACATCCTGCCAAACGCAGCTTCCAGGCTTTACGTATTGCCGTTAACGATGAGTTGGGTGCGTTTGAAGAAGGCTTGCATCAGGCTGTTCGTTGTCTGGCACCAGGAGGACGTGTATCTGTTATTACCTTCCACTCCCTTGAGGATCGGATATGTAAACAGATTTTCAGCAGTTATCTGGAAAAATGTACATGTCCACCCGATTTTCCGTTGTGTGTATGCGGCGGCAAGGGTACCCTGCGTTTAGTTAACAGAAAACCGTTGAGTCCAACGGAAACGGAATTGGCCGAAAATTCACGTGCTCGTTCAGCCAAGCTGCGCGTAGCCGAGAAATTGTAGATCAAGAGTGGAGGAGAGAATCGGAGTATGGCATATACACGTGGTAATCTCGCTGTAAAAGAAAAAGCGTCCCAGGAACGTGTGACCCAGCAACGATACAAAGAAACCACCAAAGTGGTGACCCGTCGTACGGGTCTTCCGGCACGCGAGAAGATTTTGTATCTGATTACCCTGGTTGCAGTTATCCTTGTTGGTGGAGCTTTAATGTCTCGTTATGCTCATATCTATGATCTGAACAAACAGGCACAGGCTACTATTTCGGAAGTCAAGGGATATGAGAAGACGATAGCAGACTTGCAGGTGGAAAAAGAAACATTGAATAACCAGGTCATCGAAAATGCAAAACAACTTGGTTACGTTGAAGCTTCCGGTAAGGATGTCATTTTTGTACCTCGCTCAACAAGTACGAAATCAACAGGTACTGAATCGTCCTCAAATACATCTAGCAGTAAGTAGAGAGGTGTTCCGATGGTAAAAAGAATAAAGATGCGCACGTTGCTTATAGGGGGATGTATTACCCTCTTTTTTCTTGTACTCGTAACCCGAATCTTTTTCATTCAAGTTGTGAATGGCGGTGTATGGCAGGAACGGGCAGCCGGTTTGGTAGAGCGGGAACAGACGATTAAAGCAGCACGTGGGACGATTACGGACCGCAATGGTAACGTTCTGGCTACTGATTCGCCTGCATATACGGTTTCCGTGAATCCTCTATTAATTAATGAACTTGGGATTCAGGATGTAGTGACGGAAAAGCTCTCAGCCCTTCTGGGGAAAAATGAGAGTGAGATGCGTGCTCTGGTCACAGCCAAAAATGCAAAGGGTAAGTTTTTTCAGCAGCGTGAAGTACGCAGTGAAGGATATAAGATAAGTCCTGAGCTTGCAGAAAAAGTCAACGAACTGCGAGAGGAATTACAAGAAGAATACAAGGCTCGTAATGCCATTGTCATGGCTCAAGAGTCGAAGCGTTTTTACCCTGAAGAAACACTTGCTTCTCACCTCTTGGGATATATGAGCCGTGACGGGAAAGCTGTCAATGGACTTGAAGTCTCATATGATGAAGCACTGACTGGTACAGATGGATATCTGAATTATCAGAAGGATGCCAAAGGCATTAAACTTCCGGATTCACAGGATAACTATCTGCCACCTCAGAACGGGAAAAACCTTACGCTAACCATCGATGATACGATCCAGTTCTACATTGAGGATGCAATGAAAGAAGCCGTTGCCAAGTATAACCCACTGAGCATGACGGTCATTGCTGCGGACCCAAGCACGATGGAGATTCTAGGGATGGCGAACTGGCCAACCTTTAACCCTAATTCGTATGGGAGTACACCTGATCAAAAGAATTTTATCAATCATGCTACTCAATCCATCTATGAGCCAGGTAGTACATTCAAAATAGTTACGCTAGCAGGGGCTGTAGAAGAAAAACTTTTCGATCCCAATGCAAGTTTCGAATCCAAACGCATGTATATCGGTGGTTTCCCAATTAGTGACAATGGACATGCCTATGGTTGGATTTCTTATCTCGAAGGTGTCAAACGGTCAAGTAACATTGCCTTTGTTAACTTGGGTTATAACATGCTTGGTGGCGAACGACTGCGTCATTACATAGACCAATTCGGTTTTGGTAAAAAGACAGGTATTGATCTGCCGAATGAGTCAGCGTCACCGATCAAGCCACTTGTATACAAATCCGAGATTGCAACGGCAGCTTATGGTCATGGTCTTGTACAGGTAACACCAATTCAACAGGTCGCAGCAATCTCTGCGATTGCTAACGGCGGCAAATTGCTGGAGCCACATCTGGTGAAGGAAATCAAGAACCCGAATGATGGGACCACGGAAGTGATCAAACCCAAAGTTGTTCGTCAGGTGATTTCGAAGGAATCTTCCAAGCTGGTGAGTGGTTATCTGGAACAGGTGGTTGCAGACCAAACGATTGGTACTGGTCGTAATGCCTATATTGAAGGTTACCGTGTAGCTGGTAAGACGGGTACGGCAAGAAAGGTCGTTAACGGAGAATACAGCAAGTCAAAAGACGTTGTATCGTTTATTGGATTCGCACCGGTCAATAATCCGAAGATTGCTATACTTGTTGTCATTGACCAACCGGATGGAACCAACATTGGGGGAGGAACCGCGGCTGCCCCGGTATTCAAAAAGATTGTCAGCCAGACTCTTCAATACATGGGAATACCCAAAGATACAGCCAAAACTTCTGACAAAAAGTCAAAAGAAGTCTCTGTCGTGCAAGCGAAGGCGCCTGACCTGAGTGGCAAGACAGCCAAACAGGCTAGAAGCCAGCTTCTAAGCGCAGGTATTGCTTATGTGACTCTTGGTCAAGGTGATAATGTAATTCGGCAGTATCCGGTTGCTGGCGCCTCTATGAATCCAGGCCAACGAATCTATCTGCTAACGGAAGAAAGCAGCAAGATGAAGATTCCTGATCTAACGGGTGAATCTCTCCGTGATGCCCTTGAAGTACTTTCTCTTATGAAAGTGGGGGTAACAGTCAAGGGTGAGGGCTATGTCGTGAAGCAAACCGAGCAGGTCGCAGGTGAGCAGAGAACCGTGCAGTTGAACTTGCAAACTGCCAAAGCTGCAGTGACTGGTATAGCCGATGAGGCTCCAATCTCTTCTGACCCGTCGTCAGAAGCTGAAGTGAAGGAACAAGAGGCTTCGGGTGGAGAAGGTAAAACGGACGGAATAGATGAAACAGATAACAACAAGGCTCCTGCCAATGAATCGGAATCTTCTTCTGATGATCCAGCAACAGACGGGGCTTCGCTACCATAGGGAGCTCTGACAGCTTGTTCTAACCCCCGGTTGTCCTGAATATTCATGAAGGGAACGAATGTCATGATTTTGGGACGAGTGGGGGGATCTTTTCGTGAAGGGATCAAGTGTAAATCTGCGGCGCAGGTTGTTATGGAGTTTAATGATTTTAGTTTTGTTATTTTCGGCCCTGATGATCAGGCTTGCTTATGTACAACTCGGGAAAGGCCCGGAATTGTCAGCAAAAGCAGAAGAATCTTGGCGGCGTAATATTCCTTATTCAGCCAAGCGAGGGGAGATCCTGGATCGAAATGGAACCTCTCTGGCCTATAATGTGACAACACCGACCATTATGGCCATCCCGGCTCAGGTCAAAGAAGCTGAAACGACAGCTAAAGCACTGGCACCATTGCTTGGAATGACGGAAGAAAAAGTGCTGGCAACCATCAAGAAACGAGAACTGATTGTACGACTACAACCCGGCGGCCGCAAAATTACGATGGAGAAAGCTCAGCGCATCCGTGATTTGAAGCTTCCGGGTATCGTTGTTGCTGAGGACAATAAACGTTTTTATCCCTATGATGATTTGGCTGCCCATATTCTTGGTTTTACGGGTATTGATAATCAGGGTTTAACGGGTGTCGAGAAGAAATATGATGATAAGCTGAATGGTCTGAATGGCAGTGTGTCCTACTTGTCCGATGCGGCCGGAAGGCTAATGCCGGGCTCATCCGAGAAGTATGTGGAACCGAAGGACGGCCTTAACCTCAAGCTGACCATTGATAAATCCATTCAGTCCATCATGGAGAGAGAATTGGATCAAGCCATGGTGAAGTTCCAGGCGAACTCAGCATTGGCCATAGCGATGAATCCCAAAACGGGTGAAATTTTGGGCATGTCCAGCAGGCCGGGATACGAACCTGCCGATTATCAGCAATATCCCGCAGAGATCTACAATCGTAATTTACCGATCTGGATGACCTACGAGCCGGGCTCCACATTTAAGATCATTACTTTGGCAGCAGCGCTTGAAGAGAAAAAAGTCAATCTGCAACAGGATCAATTTTTTGATCCCGGATATGTTGAGGTGGGTGGAGCCCGTCTGCGTTGCTGGAAAAAGGGCGGCCATGGAAGTCAGACCTTCTTGCAAGTGGTAGAGAACTCATGTAACCCGGGATTTGTGGCTTTGGGGCAGAGGCTGGGGAAAGAATCACTCTTCTCCTATATTAAAGACTTTGGCTTCGGCACCAAAACAGGGATCGACCTCAGCGGAGAAGCCAGTGGAATTCTGTTCAAACTGTCCAGAGTTGGCCCTGTTGAGCTTGCAACGACAGCTTTTGGTCAAGGTGTATCGGTAACCCCCATTCAGCAAGTAGCAGCTGTGTCAGCGGCCATCAATGGGGGTAAACTTTACAAGCCTTATGTTACAAAAGCGTGGGTTCATCCGGTCACGGGAGAAGTCATGGAAGAAGCCAAGCCGGAACTGGTTCGTCAGGTGATCTCGGAGAATACGTCCAAGCAAGTACGTGAAGCACTCGAGAGTGTTGTCGCCAAAGGCACAGGACGTCCAGCGTTCATTGATGGATACCGGGTCGGTGGCAAAACAGGTACAGCCCAGAAGGTCATCAACGGACGTTATTCCTCAACCGAGCATATCGTATCCTTTATCGGATTTGCACCTGCAGATGACCCTCAGATTGTGGTCTATACCGCTGTGGATAATCCCAAAGGAATTCAGTTCGGAGGCGTGGTTGCCGCCCCGATTGTGCAGAACATCCTTGAAGATGCGTTGCATTATATGAATGTCCCTGTGCGGAAGGATCAGGTCGCCAAAGAATACAAGTATGGTGAGACCAAAATCGTGACAGTCCCAGACCTGACAGGAGCTACTGTCGAAGATCTGTACGAAGATCTGAATATGAATTTTATGCTAGCCAAGTCTGGCAGTGGTAAATACGTAATCAATCAGGCACCCAAGCCTGGGGCAAGGGTAGAACAGGGATCAACCATCCGCATTTATATGGGGAATGTACTGAACGATGCACATGATCACACGAAGGATGAATAACTTGAGCACTGGAGCAGTTTCGGTTTCAAGCGCAACAAAATTCATCCAGGTGCGTTTCATTATTTGGTTGTATTGACGATATTAATAAATACAGACATATGCTAAAACAGAAGTATAATTGGAAAAGTGAGGTTATTCATGTGCTTTTAAAACAATTTGCATCGATGCTGACCACCGCCCGTCTCGTGGGCGAACCAAATACAGAATGCCAAAACCTTCAGACAGATTCCCGGCAGGTAAAACCGGGTGATCTGTTTATCTGTCTTCCGGGACATACGGTAGATGGTCATGATTATGCTGAAAAAGCGGTCAATGCCGGTGCAGTCGCATTGGTGGTTGAACGACAACTGGAACTGCCTGTACCACAATTGCTGGTGAAGGACAGCCGGTTCGCAATGGCTGTTCTGGCAGATTTCTTTTTTGACTCGCCAAGCCAGAAGATGAATATGATTGGTGTTACGGGAACGAACGGAAAAACAACAACCACGTATTTGATTGAAAAAATCATGAGTGATTATGGACGCAAGACAGGACTGATCGGTACCATTCAAATGCGGTATGACGGTCGAACCTACCCAATGTCAGGAACGACACCAGAAGCGCTTGATCTGCAGCGTAGTCTGCATGATATGGTTCAGAAGGGTACGGACTGTTGTGTCATGGAAGTTTCTTCTCACGCATTGGAACAAGGGCGAGTAAAGGGAACCAACTTCCGTACTGCGGTATTCACTAACCTGACGCAGGATCATCTGGACTACCATCATTCCATGGAGGAATATCGCGGGGCGAAAGGATTGTTCTTTGCACGGCTGGGTAACGGCTATACGCAAGATGCTTCACAGCGTAAATTCGCGGTCATCAATGCAGATGATCCAGCTGCGGATTATTTCATCTCTGTGACGGCTGCTGAAGTGATTACATATGGCATGGGTGAAGAGGCGGATGTGCGTGCATCCCAAATCTCAATCACTTCTCAGGGAACTTCTTTCCACGTGGATACATTTGCGGGCAGCACAGATATTCGCTTGCGCATGGTAGGCAAATTCAATGTGTATAATGCCATGGCAGCAATCTCTGCTGCGCTGGTGGAAGGTATTCCGCTGGAAGAGATCAAGCGCAGTCTGGAGACGGTTCCGGGCGTGGATGGACGTGTGGAAGGAGTGGACGAAGGACAGCCATTTGCTGTTATTGTCGATTATGCCCATACACCGGATGGACTGGAGAATGTGTTACGGACGGTGAAGGAATTTGCCGAAGGACGTGTAATCTGCGTGTTTGGCTGTGGTGGTGACAGAGACCGTACCAAACGCCCTCTCATGGGGAAAATTGCTGCGAAGTATAGTGATTTTGTACTGGTTACTTCCGATAATCCACGGACAGAAGATCCGGATCTGATTCTCAAAGACATTGAACAGGGCCTGATTGAAGAATCTGTTCCTGCTGAACGTTATACGATGATTGTGGATCGGCGCCAGGCGATTCATGAAGCTATTGAAATGGCAAGCCCAGCCGATGTAGTATTGATTGCGGGCAAGGGTCACGAGACCTATCAGATTATCGGCACAACCAAAACCGATTTTGATGACCGAATCATAGCCAAAGAAGCGATAAGGGGCAAATCCAATTGATAAAAAGAACATTGGCACAATTGGCCGAGATGTGTGGAGGAACACTAAGTGACGTTGCTGCTCATGGCAATGTAATAGTTGAAGGGGTGTTTACCGATTCGCGTAAACCCCTGGAAGGCAGTTTGTTTATCCCGTTAGTGGGTGAAAGGTTTGACGGGCACGAGTTTGTGCAAGCCTGTTTAGAGAAAGGCGCTGCAGGGGCGATCTGGCAAAAGGATCATGGTATTCCGCCACAAGGAGCTGTCATTGTGGTTGATGACACACTTGTCGCACTGCAAGCACTAGCATCTGCTTATCTAAATGAGAATAAAGCGGCTGTTGTCGGCATTACAGGCAGCAACGGCAAGACAACAACGAAGGACATCGTGGATGCCATTCTCTCAACTACATTCAAAGTGCATAAGACGCAAGGTAACTTTAATAATCACATTGGTTTACCACTGACTGTATTGAGTATGGACCCGGATACGGAAATTATCATTTTGGAGATGGGTATGAGTGGTCGCGGGGAAATTAACGATCTGTCGGTTATTGCTCAGCCGGATGTAGCGATCATTACCAATATTGGTGAATCTCATCTGCTTCAGCTGGGGTCCAGACTGGAGATTGCCAGAGCCAAAGCCGAGATTGCCGCGGGACTGAAGCCTGGCGGGTTACTGATCTACAACGGAGACGAGCCTTTAATTGCACAAGTTCTAAAAGAGCCCGCAACGAAACAACCCGATGGATTGCAGCGGTTTACATTTGGTCTGCAAACCGATAATGATGATTATCCTACCGGGCTTATGAATGCGCAGAGCGGAGTCGTTTTCACCACCAAACAGTCTGGAGAGCATGCATTTACGCTACCTCTGTTGGGAACGCATAATGTCGTTAACTGTCTGGCTGCTTTGGCTGTAGCCCGTCATTTTGGAGTGACAACGGAGCAGATTTCCGCGGGATTGTCTCACTTGAAACTGACAGGCATGCGTATTGAGGTTACTCAAGGTGTTAGTGGTCTAACCCTGCTTAATGATGCATACAATGCAAGTCCTACCTCCATGAAGGCCGCAATCGATGTACTAGAAGGTCTGAAAGGATACCGGATGAAAGTGGCTGTGCTTGGTGATATGCTTGAACTTGGTCCTCAGGAGCAGGACCTGCATTTTGGGATTGGTGAGTATATTACATCTGCCAAAATGGACATGGTGCTCGTATACGGCTCGCTATCAGCGCATATTGCTGAAGGAGCAAGAAAGCATATGCCGGCAGAGGCTGTGCATGCTTTTATAGATAAAGAAGAAATGACCCGTTATCTACTGGAGAAACTACATCCCAGAGACGTTGTCTTGTTCAAAGCCTCAAGGGGCATGAAGCTGGAGGACGTGGTCGAAGCACTACAAATAGCAACATTACAGAATCGAGTAGACTAGAGGGGTGAACCCATGGATTTTCAGGTATTACTGTTAACAATCGGCGTTTCATTTATTCTGGCGGTGATTGCCGCACCGCTCCTGATTCCGCTGTTACGACGCATGAAATTCGGACAGCAAGTTAGGGAAGATGGGCCTCAAAGCCATTTGAAAAAAAGCGGAACACCTACAATGGGTGGAGTCGTCATTTTAGTTGCGTTCACATTGGCCTTTTTGAAATTTTCGGCAGTCAAGAATACAGACTTTTATGTTTTGCTTGTGGCTACGCTGGGATTCGGGCTGATTGGCTTCCTGGATGATTACATCAAAATTGTGTTCAAACGTTCGCTGGGATTGACGGCCAGACAAAAAATGCTGGGCCAATTGTTCTTCAGTGCAGTGATGTGTTTCTTGCTGATCCAGAATGGACACAGCACAGCCATCTCTATTCCGGGTACGTCATTCTCGTTCGACTGGACCGGATGGTTCTATTATCCGTTTGTCGTATTCATGATGCTTGCCATTACCAATGCGGTTAACTTTACTGACGGTCTGGATGGGTTGCTGTCAGGGGTAAGTGCGATTGCCTTTGGCGCGTTTGCCATCGTGGCGATGCAAGCCACGTCGATGCCGGCGGCAGTGTGTGCAGCAGCGATGATCGGAGCCGTGCTCGGTTTTCTGGTATACAATGCACATCCGGCCAAAGTGTTTATGGGAGATACAGGTTCTCTGGGGATTGGCGGTGCGATAGGTGCGGTAGCGATTGTAACCAAAACTGAGCTTTTATTTGTCATCATTGGTGGTATTTTTGTCATCGAGATCCTGTCTGTTATTATTCAAGTGGTGTCATTCAAGACTCGTGGCAAGCGTGTATTCAAAATGAGCCCCATTCACCATCACTTTGAATTAAGTGGTTGGTCAGAATGGCGGGTTGTTATTACCTTCTGGGCGGTAGGCGCAATTTTGGCCGCTCTTGGACTTTATCTCAACAAGGGGTTGTAGATCATGAACCATCCTGAATCATATCGCGGACAACAAGTAGTCGTACTCGGATTGGCCAAAAGCGGCGTACAGGTCGCCAAAGTGCTGGATCGCGCCGGAGCCAAGGTTACAGTAAATGATAAAAAAGAAAGAGATCAATGTCCCGAAGCTTCCGAATTGGAGGCTTTGGGAATTTCTGTTGTATGCGGAGGACATCCGGATGATCTGATTCACAGTGATGTGAAGCTGGTCGTCAAAAACCCGGGTATTCCATACCGTGCAGCTCCTGTACAGCAAGCTTTGGCATTGGGCATTGAAGTGGTGACCGAAGTAGAGGTTGCTTATCATCTATGTGCTGCACCCATGATCGGGATTACAGGCTCCAACGGCAAGACAACAACGACCACTTGGGTGGGAAAAATGCTGGAACATGCCGGTCTCAAGCCAATTGTTGCCGGTAATATTGGGACACCTCTCTCTGAAGCGGCAGAGCAAGCTTCTCCAGATCACTGGATGGTTGTCGAACTTAGCAGTTTCCAGCTCAAAGGAACGGTTGATTTCCGTCCCCGTATCGCCAGCTTGCTTAACGTTACAGAGACGCATCTGGACTATCATGGGGATCTGGATGATTATGTGGCTTCCAAAGCCAAACTGTTCGCCAATCAGCAACCTGACGACGTAGCCATTCTGAATTGGGATGATGCGGTATGTCGTGGTCTGGTTCCTTACATCAAAAGCAGATTGCTTCCCTTCTCCATGATAGAGAGATTGGATACAGGTGTGTATGCAGATCCTCCTTATGTGGATGGAGAAGAGGATGATGTGAAGCGCCAGATTATCTACGCGGATGAAAACGGAGATCAGCACATGATCATCGATATTGAGGACATTGGCATAGCTGGACGATTTAATGTGGAAAATGCAATGGCTGCTGTAGCTATTGCCGTAGCTGCAGGAGCTGATCCAGCGGTACTGGCTGCGCCGCTTGCAGACTTCAAGGCGGTTGAACATCGACTTGAATATGTACTAGATCATAATGGCGCTGCGTATTACAACAACTCCAAAGCGACCAATTCGAAGGCTACGGTTATGGCTCTGAACTCGTTCAAGGAGCCGGTTGTATTAATTGCTGGAGGGTTGGATCGCGGGTCAGACATGATGGAGTTGTTGCCCTTGTTCCAGGAACGGGTAAAAGCTGTCGTTGCAATTGGAGAGACACGCATGAAAATTGCCAAAGTCGCGGAACTTGCCGGATTAAAGCAAATTAAGGTCGTCGATAATGAGGAGGACGCTGCCCGGACGTTAACCGTTGCTGTGCAGGAAGCATCGAAGCTTGCCAGTGCCGGTGATGTCGTTTTGTTATCCCCGGCATGTGCAAGTTGGGACATGTTTGCTTCCTTTGAAGAGCGGGGACGCATTTTTAAAGAGGCGGCGCATAACTTGTAAGTAGGGGGGTGGAAAAGCCCCTACTTCCATGCAAGGGGTGGCCTCCTGATGAAACAGACGCGACCGGCACCAGATATTTGGTTGCTGATTTGTATTTTGGCATTGCTTGCCATCGGCATTATTATGGTATACAGTGCGGGCTCGGTGCTTGCCTTTCATGACTATGGCGATTCATTTTATTTTGTGAAAAGACAGGCCCTGTTTGCAGTGCTTGGGCTTGTGGCCATGTTCGTTACCGCTAACGTAGACTACCGGGTGTGGAGGAAATATGCCAAGCCTATATTGATTGCCTGCTTTATTATGCTCATTGCGGTGCTCATTCCTGGCATCGGTGTGGTTCGCGGCGGTGCACGAAGTTGGCTGGGCATAGGATCGTTCGGTATCCAGCCCTCAGAATTCATGAAGCTGGGCATGATTCTGTTTCTCGCTCACTGGCTGAGCAAGGAACCGGGCAAAATCAAGACCTTCACAACGGGGCTTCTGCCACCGCTGGGATTGATCGGTTTGGCTTTTGGTATTATTATGCTCCAGCCTGATTTGGGGACAGGCACGGTGATGATGGGTGCATCGATGCTTATTATTTTCACAGCCGGAGCGCGAATGAAACATCTGAGCTTGCTTGCTCTTGGTGGCGTAGCCGGGTTTGCAGCATTGATCGCTGCAGCTCCTTATCGGTTACAGCGTATTACAGCGTTTTTGGACCCGTGGTCCGATCCGCTGGGTGCCGGATATCAGATCATTCAATCCTTATACGCGATTGGTCCTGGTGGACTGGCGGGATTGGGACTGGGTATGAGCCGACAGAAGTACAGTTATGTACCTGAACCGCAAACTGACTTTATTTTTAGTATTTTGGCCGAAGAACTCGGCTTTATAGGTGGAATGATTGTATTATTGTTGTTCCTGGTGCTGGTGTGGAGAGGAATGCGTGTAGCCATGACCGTTCCGGATGCCTTCGGCAGTCTGCTTGGTGTTGGTATCGTAGGTATGGTCGCCGTACAGGTCATTATTAACATTGGTGTTGTCATTGGCATGATGCCTGTTACAGGCATTACATTGCCTCTGATCAGCTACGGCGGATCATCATTGACCCTCATGCTCACAGCACTGGGCATATTAGTGAATTTATCCCGTTATGCGAGGTGACTATGCGATGCGAGTCGTTCTAAGCGGTGGCGGTACGGGTGGACATATCTATCCGGCCGTTGCCATAGCAAGACAATGCGAGGCGGAGAACCCGGACTCGACATTTCTATACATTGGAGGAACCAGAGGGTTGGAAAGCAAGTTGGTTCCCCAGGAAAATATTCCTTTTAAATCCATTGATATTACCGGCTTTCGACGGAAATTGTCCATCGACAACCTGAAAACGGTCATGCGTTTCATTCAAGGTGTACGCAAGTCCAAAAAAATGCTGAAGGAATTCAAACCGGATGTTGTGATTGGTACAGGTGGATATGTGTGTGGACCTGTGGTATATGCAGCAACAAAACTGGGTATTCCGAGTATAATTCATGAACAGAACGCCATCCCTGGTCTAACGAACAAATTTTTGATGCGGTACGTCGACACGGTTGCAGTTAGTTTTGAAGGTTCTGAAAAATCGTTTTCCGGCGCGAAAAAGGTGATCTACACCGGTAATCCACGGGCGACTACGGTAGCCCAGGCTAGCCGTGATCGTGGTTTTGCCACGTTAGGTGTACCGATGAACAGCCGTGTTGTTCTTGTGGTTGGTGGCAGTCGCGGGGCAAAAGCAATCAATCAGGCCATGGTGGACATGGCTCCAATGCTGGAACAACTGGACGATGTACATGTGGTTTACGTGACAGGGGATACCTATTTTGATGAAACGCGTGAAGCCATTCGCAGCTCATTGGGTACGATGCCAAACCACCTGCATGTCCTGCCTTACGTGCATAATATGCCTGAGGTGCTTGCCTGCACATCCTTGATTGTAAACCGCGCAGGTGCATCATTCCTTGCGGAGATTACATCACTGGGTATTCCTTCGATCCTGATTCCGTCACCTAACGTGACCAACAATCATCAGGAAGCCAATGCACGTACGCTTGAAGGTGGGGGCGCATCACTCACGATGCTGGAGAAGGATCTTACAGGCAAAGTCCTGTATGAAGCCATCGCCAAGATCATGAATGATGAATTGGGACGCAAACGAATGGCTGAAGCCTCCCGGAAATTGGGGAAACCCGATGCTGCTGAAGTGCTTGTTCATGAAATTCAGCGTCTTGCTGCACGCCGATAAAGTGCGTTTGTGGGCGATTGTCACACACAAGACGGGGCTGACATAAGATACCGTATAAATCGTGACCATCGTTCCATGGCACCAGAGCACGTTCTGTAGCAACAGAACATACTGTGCTCATCGGTTTTGAAGCAAAGGAGGAAGGAAACATGCACCAGTGGATGTCGTTACTATCCCAGAATAATGTTGGCAGAGTTCTTGAAAACGAATCGCTAGCCAAATACACCACATGGAAAATCGGCGGTCCTGCGGATGCACTGGTCATTCCCGAGAATAAAGAGCAGATGATGAATCTCGTTCAATTGCTTCACAAGTTCCAGATTCCGTGGATGCAACTTGGACGGGGCTCAAACATGCTGGTGTCAGACAAAGGAATACGTGGTGTTGTTGTGAAACCAGGCGATGGCTTTGATTATGCCGAATTTCACGAAGGTGGTGTAACTGCCGGAGCTGCACATTCTTTTGTTAAACTCAGTGTGGTTGCTGCCAAAAAGGAATGGGCCGGTCTGGAATTCGGCAGCGGTATCCCCGGCACTGTCGGTGGAGCCGTATACATGAATGCAGGTGCTCATGGATCGGATGTGTCACGGATATTCAAATTCGCTGAGATTGTACTGGAGACAGGGGAATTGGTACGTTACAGCAAGGAGGACATGGATTTTGCCTACCGCCACTCTGTTCTGCATGATCGGAGAGGCATCGTGCTGGAAGCTGCATTTGAACTCCAGCATGGAGAACGCAAAGTCATTTCGGAAACCATGGCGGCTTACAAAGATCGCCGGCGACGCACACAGCCACTGCAGATGGCATGTGCAGGTAGTGTATTCCGAAATCCACCGGGTGATCATGCAGCCCGTCTGATTGAAGCGGCAGGGCTGAAAGGAATGACTCAGGGAGGCGCACAGGTATCCACCATGCATGCCAATTTCATTGTCAATACAGGCCAAGCAACAGCAGAGGACGTTATCACCCTAATGCAGCTGATTCAGAGCACTATATCATCTCAAAACGGTATTAACCTGGTACCGGAAGTCTTCGTAGTGGGTGAACGGTAAACCCCGGAGGTGATACATTGGACAAATTGGTGATTGAAGGCGGGAAACCCCTCTCAGGATCCATACGCATCCATGGAGCAAAAAATGCCGCTTTACCGATCATGGCCGCAAGTTTGTTGGCAGATGGAGAAGTTACACTGCATAACGTTCCACACTTGCTGGACATTGAAGTGATGCTGTATATCCTGGAACGGCTTGGATGCACGTGTCGGCATGAACAGGGAACAGTGACGATTAATACCTCGCAAATCCGGTCATATGATGTGCCAGAAGATCTAATGAAGCAGATGCGCTCTTCCATTTTTTTGATGGGACCATTGCTGGCTAAGTTTGGGCAAGTGTCAGTGTATCAGCCAGGAGGCTGTGCCATCGGAGAACGCAAAATTGATCTTCACCTCCGGGGCCTGGAAGCGCTCGGAGCTTTGATTGAAGAGCAGGACCAACAGATTATCTGTCATGGACGCAATCTGGTGGGTACAGATATTCTTTTGGATTTCCCGAGTGTTGGAGCGACAGAGAATATCATGATGGCAGCCGTTCTAGCTAAAGGGACGACAACCATTTGCAACGCGGCAAGAGAACCTGAAATACAGGATCTGCAAAACTTTCTGAATGCTATGGGTGCAAGCATTATTGGGGCAGGAACTGATACAATTACGATAAATGGCGTTGAGGAACTGAAGCCTTGTTCCTATGAGATTATACCGGATCGAATTGTTGCCGGAACCGTGATGATTGCAGCAGCAGCAACACGTGGCAATGTTACGCTTACACACTGCAATCCTGCTCATCTTACTTCACTTATACATGTATTGAAGCGCACTGGTGTTCAAATCACAGTCTGCAATGATATAATGACGGTGAGCTGTATGAGCCGTCCCAAATCAGTAGACCGTATTGTGACTTCTCCGTATCCTTCGTTTCCGACAGATTTGCAATCGCAAATCATGGTGCTGCTAAGTCTGGCAGACGGATTCAGTGTGATGAAGGAAACGGTATTCGAGGGCCGGTTTAAGCATGTGGATGAACTGAATGTGATGGGGGCTGATATTTCAGTCGATCTGAACGCAGCATTTATCCGTGGTGTTCCCCGTCTGTACGGGGCTACAGTAGAAGCAACCGATCTTCGTGCAGGTGCAGCTCTGGTCATTGCTGGTCTGGCTGCTCAAGGCAAAACGGTTGTGGAACAAGTGCATCATATTGACCGGGGCTACGATCAGATCGAGAAGTTATTCCAAAGTCTTGGAGCATCGGTTGAGCGACAGTCGCCCGTTTCGAAACAGTTGGATTTTGCCAATTAACGTCCTTGGAGTCCCCTTCTTGAAGGGAGGGGACCTGAGGCTTTGTGGAGCGCTACTTATGCCTAAAAGTCAAATTCCGGTTCTGAAGAAGAACCGGCCAAAAGGAAACACAAGCCGCAAAATTGTAATTATTCTCTTATTATTATTTATTGTATTGCTGGCTGTATTATTCTTTCGTTCTTCCATGAGTCGGATTTCGGCAATTGAAATTACGGGTAATGTATATACAGCGACTTCAGAGCTGCTGGAGAAAAGTGGTCTGAGAGAAGGCGATCAATTTTTTGGGACAAGTACTGCCGAGGTTATTGAGCGTCTCAAGACCAACAAGGCCATTTCAACTGTTACCGTGGACAAGCAATTTCCGGGTATTATCCATATCAAGGTTCAGGAATATGCCACGGTTGCGTATGAGCTTGGTTCTGACGGTACACTTAAAGCGATTTTGGCCAGTGGGACAAGCTTGACGGTTCCAGCTACAATTGGTGTTGCTGTGGAGAAGCCCATATTGACTCAATGGAAGGCTGATGATCCACTCAAAGCCAAACTGAGCCAGACACTGGCTAAAATTCCGAATGAATTGACGACGGATATTTCGGAAATTATTCCGAACCCAACGCCTTCATTTCCGGATCAGATTCGGATGTATACCAAATCACAGTTTGAAGTGATTACAACCGTCTCTCTTTTATCGGATAAAGTGGAATATCTAAATCAGGTGATTGAGACCGAACGGCCTGGGAAAATCACCATGCTTGAGGCAGATACCTATGTCCCTTTCATCCCGGATGACCCGGAAGATGATGCTGAACCAGGAGCAAGCCCCTGATCTTTGCCATGATGAGGCTGAACTGAATATGAAAGCCTAGGCTGGTCGGGGTTTGGCCCCGTCAGAGCAATGAAACTTGTTCTTTCTGAGATGAAGAAAAAATGATACACTTGAACTTATGGCACATGAGTTGCCTCCTTCTTTTTTCTTCAAGGTTTTATGTCTCGCAACCAGATTTTGACACCCAAAAACATTGTAGAAAAAAGAGGGAAAGCCTGAAGTGTGTTGAATATGTTTTAAGAGTGTTTAAATTCGAACGTATTTTACTATTGGAGTCAGGAGGTGCCACAGACTTGAGCAACAATGACATCATTGTTAGTTTGGACATCGGTACATCCAAAATTCGCGCTATTATTGGGGAAATGAATAATGGAACCTTTAATATTATAGGAGTTGGATCTGCCGACTCGGAGGGAATTCGCAAAGGTGTAATCGTAGATATCGATCAGACGGTGCAGTCGATTCGCAACGCAGTGGATCATGCAGAACGTATGGTGGGTATTCAAATATCCGAAGTGTATGTTGGAATCTCGGGAAATCATATCGGACTGATGAGCAGTCACGGCGTCGTGGCTGTGTCTAACGAGGATCGTGAAATCGGAGAAGAAGACATGGAACGGGTGTTGAAAGCAGCCGAAGTAATTGCAGTTCCGCCGGAACGGGAAATTATTGATGTTGTCGCCAAGCAATATGTAGTAGATGGCTTGGAGGGCATACAGGACCCCCGTGGAATGATTGGTGTTCGTCTGGAAGTTGAAGCAACGATCATTACGGGTGCAAAAACCGCGATACATAATCTTTTGCGCTGCGTGGAAAAAGCGGGTCTGAAAGTAAGCGATCTGGTTCTCATGTCGCTTGGAGCGGGTCAACTGGCTTTGTCCAAAGATGAAAAAACGATGGGTTCAGTGCTTGTTGATATTGGAGCAGGTGCAACAACCATCGCCATTTTTGAAGAAGACAGTCTTGTTGCAACATCAACATTGCCTATTGGTGGGGAATTCGTAACGAATGATATTGCCTATGGCTTACGCACGTTGACGGATCAGGCGGAGAAGGTGAAACTGAAATACGGCTGCGCCTGGTTGGATGATGCTGCTGCGGATGTGATGTTCAAAGTAACCCGAATTGGCAGTAATGTAGACAAGGAATTTTCACAGGAGGATCTGGCGGCTATTATTGAACCTAGGGTTCAGGAAATATTCCAGATGATCTCTCAAGAAGTGAAGCGTCTTGGTTACAACGAGCTTCCTGGAGGTTATATACTAACGGGAGGTACGGTCTCTATGCCGGGGGTTCTGCAGGTTGCTCAGCATGAGCTTGCTGCTTCGGTACGAGTTGCAGTTCCGGATTACATTGGTGTGCGTGACCCTGGCTACACAAGCGGAGTTGGCATATTGCACAGTGTAATTCGCAGTTTGCGCATTCGTCCCTCGATCAATAACGGCGGTGGAAATAACAACAATAATAATAATAATAAGAAACCGACCAACCGTCCGAAGCCAAATACGGCACAGGAATCGGAGCAAAAACCTGGTCTGTTCGAACGGCTGAAGAATATGTTCAGCGAATTTATATAACAGGTTGGATCCATTTCATACATTCTTGAAGCCGTCTGAATGCGCTGGTACTAACATAAACGCTTTCGTTCGTCGATATATGAAATTGATTCGGTTCAAATCAAAAATTGGACGGGCCATCCATGCACATTGAGGGGGAGATGGAATAATATGTTGGAATTTGATTTCGAGATGGAGAGCTTGGCTCAAATTAAAGTCATCGGTGTAGGCGGCGGCGGAAGCAATGCAGTCAACCGTATGATTGAAAATGGTGTACAAGGTGTTGAATTTATTACGGTAAACACGGATGCTCAGGCGTTACACCTGGCGAAATCCGAGCATAAATTGCAAATCGGTGATAAATTGACTCGTGGTCTTGGCGCGGGCGCCAACCCGGATGTAGGTAAAAAAGCAGCGGAAGAGTCCCGTGATCTGATCATGAACACGTTGAAAGGTGCAGACATGGTATTTGTTACAGCCGGTATGGGCGGTGGTACAGGTACAGGTGCGGCTCCGGTTATTGCTGAAATTGCCAAAGAGTGTGGTGCACTGACAGTGGGTGTCGTAACTCGCCCATTTACATTCGAAGGACGCAAGCGTTCCAGCCATGCGGAGCAAGGTATTGAAGCTCTTAAGGAAAAAGTGGACACGCTGATCGTTATTCCTAATGATCGTTTGCTCGAAATTGTAGACAAAAAGACACCGATGCTTGAAGCATTCCGTCAAGCGGATAACGTACTTCGTCAAGCGGTACAAGGTATCTCGGATTTGATCGCTGTACCGGGTCTAATCAACCTTGACTTTGCTGACGTCAAAACGATTATGCATGAACGAGGATCTGCCCTTATGGGGATTGGTGAATCAACAGGCGAGAATCGTGCCGCAGAAGCAGCGCGCAAAGCCATTATGAGTCCTTTGCTTGAAACATCCATTGAAGGTGCTCGCGGCGTAATCATGAACATTACGGGTGGCGTTAATCTGTCCCTGTATGAAGTGAACGAAGCGGCAGAGATCGTAACTTCTGCTTCCGATCCGGAAGTGAACATGATCTTTGGTGCCATCATCGATGAAGACCTGAAAGAGGAGATCAAGGTTACAGTTATCGCAACTGGTTTCGAAGACAAACCTGCTCCACCTCCACAAGGACGTAAGCCAGCTCCGGCAACAACGGAGACAACAGATACACGTTCGCCGAATCTGCGTCCGTTCGGAAATCAGCCGAGCAATGATCAGCTGGATATTCCGACATTTTTACGCAATCGTTCACGCAATAATAATAACGATTAATACCCAAATCAAATTATGGATAACCCGGTACTCCTTATGGAGCGACCGGGTTTTTCTGTTTTCTTAGATATCATAGCATACAGCATTGAACAAATTCTGAACAAAGGGCCTGAGAAATTCCGACAAAAAAAGTTGGGAACACACCCCCATGATTAGACAGACTTTGAACAGGGGGCTCCGTATACTTGTGAATATGCTCATGAATATCAGGATATCGGATTCCGGTATTTCGATATGTTGCGCGCAGGCAGGTGAAGAGTTTGGTTGTGTATGTGGATCTTATTTTTTTGACAAACCTGTGTATTGACGGTGCACTCATCGGCATGACCGCCTGGATGCGAAAAACAAAGCTGGTTTGGTGGCGATGGTTGCTGTCAGCCATTGTGGGCGCATTATACGTGGTCATGATGTTTGTACCGGAGTTTGATTTTATGTTCACTTTTTTGATCAAGTTCGGGTTCTCGCTGGTCATGCTTACGATTGCTTTTGGTTTTAAGGGTCTGCAGGCTTTTGCGAGGACGCTCGGTACCTTCTATGTGATTAATTTTGTCGCTGCCGGAGGTATTCTGGGTGTGCATTACATGCTTCAGAGCTCCGGTGAGTTGTTTAACGGCATTTGGTTCACCGCTTCTGGCGGTATGTCATTTGATCTGAAGATTGCCTTCTGGTTCACGTTTATCGTATTTTTTGCTGTCCTGTTTTTATTCAAAGCTGTGCAGAGCTCAAAACGGAAAACGGATCGCATGACGACCTATTTGGGTAAAGTTGAGGTCTGCATCGATGAGGTAGTCATTTCTTGTACAGGCCTTCTGGATACGGGCAATCAACTTACAGATCCCTTATCGCGCATGCCAGTCATGGTGATGGAGGTTTCGTTATGGCAAGACATGTTACCTGCTTCATGGAAGGGTAGACTCAAGGACGAGGCGCCGGACAACCTTATTCTGGAGCTTGATCAGGAAAGTTTTCAGTGGCAGGATCGACTGCGGCTAGTGCCCTATCGGGGCATTAACAAAGGGACTGCGTTTATGCTGGCAATGAAGCCGGACCGGGTGAAGGTGACGATGGAGGAAACATGTTATGAGACGACAAGGGTACTCATTGGGCTGGATGGAGGTGTTTTGTCGTCGGATGGGAAATACCAGGCCGTGATTCATCCTGAACTTGTGCAAGACGCTGCTTCTGCGCAGTCTACGGCTCTCTCTGCGGGAGCAACAGAAAAGCCGCTGAATGTGGTATAGGAGGAACGTACATGCTTGTGAAATGGAAACTGGTGGCGCAGCTGCAATATTACCGTCTGTTATTTTTGTTGGGACTCAAAAGTGAAGAAATCTATTATATTGGGGGAAGTGAGGCACTTCCGCCGCCTTTGACAAGGGAAGAAGAAGAATACTTACTGCAAAAATTATCTTCGGGAGACTCGGCCATTCGCGCGATGCTCATTGAGCGCAATCTGCGTCTGGTGGTATACATCGCACGAAAATTTGAGAACACAGGAATCAATATTGAGGATCTGGTCTCCATTGGAGCCATCGGACTGATTAAGGCAGTTAATACATTCGACCCGGAAAAGAAAATCAAACTGGCAACATATGCTTCACGTTGTATCGAAAATGAAATTTTGATGTACCTGAGACGTAATAGTAAGATCCGAACTGAAGTTTCTTTTGATGAACCCCTCAACATTGATTGGGACGGAAATGAACTATTATTATCTGATGTACTGGGTACAGAAAACGATACAATCTATCGGAATATTGAAGAGCAGGTAGACCGAAAACTTTTGCACAAGGCACTGGAAAAATTAACGGAGCGTGAGCGAATGATTATGGAGCTTCGTTTTGGCTTGACGGATGGGGAAGAAAAGACACAAAAAGATGTAGCGGATCTACTTGGAATCTCCCAATCCTACATCTCTCGTCTCGAAAAAAGAATCATTAAAAGACTTCGCAAGGAGTTCAATAAAATGGTCTGAAATACATCAATGCTCAGAATGGGTATTACTGGCAAGGGTGCCAAGTACGAATAAAAAAGCCTGCCCCGGAGATAATGTACATTAATGTTTCTCCTTGGGAGGTAAATCACGATGACCCGAAACAAAGTCGAGATTTGTGGCGTGGACACCGCAAAATTGCCTGTCCTCACCAACACTGAAATGCGGGAATTGTTTCATTCCCTTCAGCAACACCATGATCGCTCAGCAAGAGAGAAATTAGTGAATGGCAACCTGCGTCTGGTACTCAGTGTCATTCAGCGTTTTAACAATCGGGGGGAGTTTGTCGATGATCTGTTCCAGGTTGGTTGCATTGGCCTGATGAAAGCCATTGATAATTTTGATTTATCCCAGAATGTCAAATTTTCAACCTACGCGGTGCCGATGATTATCGGTGAAATCCGTCGATACCTGCGTGATAATAACCCGATTCGGGTATCTCGCTCCTTGAGGGATATTGCTTACAAAGCGCTTCAGGTCCGTGACAGCCTGACGAATAAAAATTCCCGGGAACCGACGATATTCGAAATTGCGGAAGTACTGAATGTGCCGAAGGAAGATGTTGTTTTTGCATTGGACGCCATTCAGGACCCGGTCTCGCTCTTCGAACCGATTTATCATGATGGTGGAGATCCGATCTATGTTATGGATCAGATCAGTGATGACAGAAACAAGGATGTGTCGTGGATCGAGGAAATTGCGCTCCGTGAAGCGATGCATCGTCTTGGTCAGCGGGAAAAAATGATTTTGTCCATGCGGTTTTTCGAAGGGAAAACCCAGATGGAAGTAGCTGATGAAATTGGCATTTCCCAGGCTCAAGTATCACGTCTGGAGAAATCAGCGATACAACAGATGCAAAAACATGTGAAGTCGTAACACGATGCAAGGGCAGGAGGACGATCAATCGGGGCAGTGTATACCGTTGGTCGTCTTTTTGTGTTAAGTCGTTTCCACATTCGATGAAAAACAGGACATTTTTCGCCCCTGAAACATATATTGTATAGAAGCGTGAGGAACGGGCAGAAGAGGAATAACAGGGGGCGGGAATGAATGAAAGTAAATACGAGCGAAGTTGCGGCACGAGGCATGAAAATCTCGGATTTTCAGACTAAGGATGTCATTAACATTACGGATGGTAAACGTCTGGGTCAGATCAGTGACTTGGAGCTTGATCTGAAGCAGGGGCGAATTGAAGCGATTGTTGTGCCGGGGTACAGCCGGTTTATGGGTCTTTTTGGCGGGGGAACGGATCTCGTGATTCCCTGGAGAAATATTGTGAAGATTGGTTCAGATGTGATTCTTGTGAAGATGGATGAGGTGAAGGAGAACACGTATGACGAGCGTGATCGCGAAGCGCGCCTGTATGATGAACAGCAGCATAACCGCACAGAGCGTGTGGAACGCATTGAACGATCAGACCGCAATCAGCGTCGAACGATATAAAGGAGACAGAATGTGGCTCATTTGGTACACTGGAAGTGGTGAGGTGAGAGAATGGAACCCTTTGTATTGAATAAGGAATTACTTGAACGGACAGAGAACCCTAATTCAGATTTCGGTTCTGACCCGTTATTATTATATGTTGAGCCCTGGAGACAGCAGTTTGATAAGTTATCGGTCGGATTTACGACAAGACATGGTGGAGTCGGAAGTGCACCCTATGCTACGCTTAACTGCGCTTATCATGTGGGGGATGATCTTGAAGTTGTGCTTAACAACCGCAGGCTTGTAACCGGGAAGCTTGGCTTTGCAGCGGAAGCCTGGACCTGTGGAGAGCAGGTGCATGGCAAACATGTGGCTGTAATTAAAGCTGAAGATCGGAGCAGGGGATTACTTGATCGTCAGTCAGCGTTACAGGATACGGATGGATTGGTCACAAATGTGGCGGGTGTGCTGTTGACTTCTTTCTATGCAGATTGTGTCCCACTTTATTTCTATGACCCTGTGCAACAGGCCGTTGGTCTTGCTCATGCCGGTTGGAAAGGTACAGTCGCAGGTATCGCTGTATCCATGGTGGAGACGATGGAACGGGAGTACGGAAGTCGCAGACAGGACATTCGAGCTGCAATCGGTCCGTCTATTGGGGATTGCTGTTATGAAGTAGATGAGGCGGTTATGCAGCATGTACGGGTTTGGTTTGATGATTCCCCGGTTAATGATGAATACAAGGATTCTGCTTCTAAAAAAGCATATCGATCCGTAGATAACGGTAAAACGATGTTAAACTTGAAAGAATGTAATCGACACATTATGATGAAAGCAGGAATATTGCCGGATCATATCGAATGTACAACATGGTGTACAAGTTGTCATCCCGAATTGTTTTTCTCCTATCGGAAGGAAAATGGTGTTACAGGGCGGATGGCGAGCTGGATTGGGCTGGAAGAGAGGTGACCCTCTGTGTCATTTGAGGAGCGTATACAACAGGTAAATCAGAAGATCGAGGATGCATGTCAGCGCAGTAACCGTCATCGTGATGATGTGAATGTGATTGCGGTCACGAAATATGTCTCACTGGAAACAACGGGATCGGTGCTGAATCATGGTCTTGAGCATATTGGAGAAAATCGGTGGCAGGATGCACAGGCCAAATGGGAAGCTTTTGGTCAACAGGGTACCTGGCATTTTATTGGTCATTTGCAGACGAACAAGGTGAAAGACGTGATCGGCAAGTTTCGTTACATACATTCACTGGATCGTTTGTCATTGGCGAAGGAGTTGGATAAGAAAGCAGCTTCACTTGGCATCCAAGTGGAAACGTTTTTGCAGGTGAATATTTCGGGTGAAGAGAGCAAGTATGGCTTACAGCCTGAACAGGCAAGTTCTTTTTTGCGTGATATTCGTTCGTTCAACAATCTCAAGGTCGTTGGCTTGATGACCATGGCACCTCATGAGGAAGATCCCGAGCTGACACGTCCCGTATTTCGTGGATTGCGTGAGCTGAGAGATCAATTGAATGGACAAGCTCTTACAGCAGAACCATTAACGGAGCTGTCGATGGGGATGTCCAATGATTTTGAAGTGGCCATTGAAGAAGGGGCAACCTGGGTACGGCTGGGATCGATTCTCGTAGGAAAAGAGGAGGGTTCACGATGGGCGTAATGAATAAATTTATGAATTTCCTCGGACTTCAGGAAGAGGAAGAGATTGTGGAACGTGAACGGATGGCATCGCAGGAGGAAAATGAGGCTGATCAGCAGGAAGCTGAAACCTCCAGTCTCGATAAACGTAGAAACCAAAGGGGGAATAATGTGGTGAGCATTCATTCCCAGAAAAATGTTAAAGTTGTCCTGTATGAACCGCGTTCTTATGACGAGGCTCAGGAGATTGCCGACCATCTGCGTTCGCATCGTACCGTTGTGGTAAACCTGCAGCGGATACGTCAGGACCAAGCGCTGCGCGTTATTGATTTTTTGAGTGGCACGGTATACGCATTGGGTGGCGGTATTTCCAAAATCGGCGGAAACATTTTTCTCTGTACGCCAGATACGGTTGAAATTCAGGGATCAATTACGGAAATACTGGCTGACAGCGAGCAAGATTACAACAGAATGAGGTGAGCCACTTTTGTATCAGATTGAAAGCGTGCTGTACACGTTATACCAGATTTACTTTTACATGGTCATCGTCTACATATTGATGTCTTGGCTTCCCAATGCGCGGGAGAGCTTTATCGGTGAATGGTTGGGCAAATTAGTGGAACCATATCTAAGACCATTCCGCCGATTTATACCTCCTTTGTTCGGTGTGCTGGATATTTCCCCGATTGTAGCGCTGATCGTTCTGCAACTCGCGCTTAACGGGCTGATCTCCATACTTCGGTATTTTGTATATTAGAGGTTGTTCAAAAAGTCCGCTTTTGATTACGAAGGATGCCTAGTGGCATCGTCAGCATCGAATATGGAATTCAGCCGAAATAAGTGGGAGGCTTACGAAGTATGTTTCCTTCGGAAACATTGTGGTTGCTCACGTAGTTTTCTCTACGCTCTGCTACTCCATTTCTAGCTTTATCCCATCTTCTCGGCACTGAAAACCGGTCTTTTTGAACACGGACTATTAGGGTAGGGTGACATAGATGAGCGGTGAAATTTACGAACATTTTAGCCATGATGAGCGAGATTTCGTAGATAAGGCTTCAGACTGGGTTGAGGGTGCAGGCAAGTATCATGACATGAAGCTAACTGACTTTCTTGACCCAAGACAGGTGTTTATCTTACAAACTCTTGCCAATCGACGTAATGACGTTCAGATTCGTCTGGATGGTGGTTACGAGGCTGCTGAGCGCAAGCGTGCGCTGGTTGCACCTGATTACATGTATCTGGATGATGAGGATATGGGTATGCAGGTGCTCAGCATCACGTCCGATGATCAGAAAATCTCGGAGCTGGAGCATGGGGACTATATGGGTTCCCTGCTCGGGCTTGGGATGAAACGTGGAAAGATCGGGGATATCCAAGTGCTGGAGGACGGTTGCCATACAGTGGTGGCGGCGGAAACCGGCGCTTTTTTATCGCTTCAACTGAATCAGGTGCATCGGTTACATGTGTTCACAGAGTTACTTCCTTTGGATCAGATGCGATGGTCAGAGAACAAACTGGAGATGATGGATATTACGGTCGCTTCGCTTCGTTTGGATGGAATCTGTGCAGATGTGTATCGGCTTAGTCGCAGTAAAGTGCTAGTGCCAATCAAAGCTGGGCGCTGCCGTGTGAACTGGAAGGTTGAGGAAGATCCATCCAAATCGCTAAAAGCGGGGGATGTTGTATCCATTCAGGGATTTGGCCGCTTCAAGGTTATTGAACAGGATGGGATGACCAAAAAAGGGCGCTGCCGAGTGAAAATCGGCAAATTTGCCTGATTCTGTTGCAGGAAAATCCGCTTTCTTGTCGAAATGTTTATCATAAAGGTGTAGAAAATACGCGGTGTATCCGATATACATTAAGTCAAAGATTTATGCTGCAAACCTTCTCTGGACGGGAAGGAACTTTTACAGGAGGTGGACAGCATGCCATTAACGCCGCTGGACATACACAACAAGGAATTTTCCCGACGTTTGCGCGGGTATGACGAGGATGAAGTCAATGAATTCCTAGACCAAGTCATCAAAGATTACGAAGGCGTCATTCGCGAGAACAAAGAGCTGAGCAATCAGTTGCTGTCCGTTCAGGAAAAGCTGGATCATTTTGCCACGATTGAAGAAACGCTCAGCAAAACGATCATTATTGCGCAGGAAGCTGCTGATGATGTGAAGAATAATGCGAAGAAAGAAGCGCAGTTGATCGTGAAGGAAGCAGAGAAAAATGCAGACCGGATCGTGAACGAATCGTTGGGCAAATCGCGTAAAATTGCTTTGGAAGTGGAAGAACTGAAAAAGCAGGCATCAATTTATCGTGCCCGTTTCCGCACGCTTGTTGAAGCGCAGCTTGAACTGTTGACTCAGGATGGTTGGGAAGTGCTGGAGAGCCGGGAGCAGGAAGTGCGTGACCGTGAGCGGGAGATGAAAGAAATTTATTAGTCTGTCGCCTGGTTGACTTTTGTCTGCAAAGAGGCTATAACTATATTCATAATGAATAGTGATTCCATGACGGGTTCAGTACGTTATGATCTCATCCCTCAGAGAGTTGGTGGTTGGTGCAAACCAATGGATGAGTTATAGCCGAATATCTCCCCGGAGAAGTGACGCTGAAGCGGTGATCGTGATTGCCGTGTGTAAGCCGAACCGTAAGCCGTACGTTATAACGGCACCCTGCGGTAGTTTAGCGGGGCATAAGCGCTGTTGATGACAGAGCATACCCAGACTTACCTGGATGTGGTTTGTGATGAACAGAATTAGGGTGGTAACGCGAGTATAGTCTCGTCCCTTTCCAGGGATGGGGCTTTTTTTGTTTTCAAAAAAAGGGCGAACGCCCATGAGGCCCGAAGGGACCTCAAGGAGAGAGCCGCTCGCCGGGGAAGCGAAGCACCCTGCAGCCGGGGTTTCGCCAAGGCGAACGTCCATGAGGCCCGAAGGGACCTCAAGGAGAGAGCCGCTCGCCGGGGGAGCGAAGCACCCGGCACACAGGGTTCGCTAAGGCGAACGCCCATGAGGCCCGAAGGTGCCTCAAGGAGAGAGCCGCTCGCCGGGTGAGCGAAGCACCCTGCAGCCGGGGTTTCGCCAAGGCGAGCGTCCATGAGGCCCGAAGGGACCTCAAGGAGAGAGCCACCCGACGGGTGAGCGAAGCACCCGGCAACACCCGCCTCGCGGTAAGGCCATGCGGCGTTCACGCAGGGAACAGCCTCAAAATGGCCGCCACTACGCACATAAACCCTCGCCCACAAGCGGCGCAACTGTTCCCCAATCGACAACCGATTCCGGGTGTCCAGAGGGCGGAGCGCCTATGGGGTCCCCCTTGGCAAGGGGGATTTAGGGGGATTGAAACGCTTTTTGTGGACGGTCCACAATCTAACCAAAGAAAGGGAAGATGATCATCATGCAACGAGTTGACGTCAAAGAGAAGGCACGTGCCAGAGAATTACGCGTGTTAGATAAATGGAAAACGGAGAATACATTCAAAAGATCCATCGAAAACCGCGAGGGCAAGCCAAACTTCGTATTTTATGAAGGGCCGCCTACAGCGAACGGAAAACCGCATATCGGTCACGTTCTGGGACGCGTAATCAAGGATTTTGTTGGTCGTTATAACACGATGAAGGGTTACCGTGTTGTTCGTAAAGCGGGTTGGGATACACACGGTCTGCCAGTAGAACTGGGTGTACAGAAGAAGCTTGGCATCTCCCACAAGTGGGAAATCGAAGATTACGGCGTGGAGAAATTCATTAACGAATGTAAAGCGAGCGTATTCGAGTACGAGCAACAATGGCGTGATTTGACAGAAGGTATCGGATATTGGACGGATATGGATAACCCATATATCACCCTTGATAACAACTACATTGAGAGTGTATGGAACATCCTGGCGACAATCCATGAGAAAGGCCTGTTGTATCGGGGCCATCGTGTGAGCCCGTATTGCCCATCTTGCCAGACGACACTGAGTTCCCATGAGGTTGCA
The DNA here is from genome assembly GCF_052115745.1 of Paenibacillus sp. 2KB_22. Lineage (NCBI taxonomy): Bacteria > Bacillati > Bacillota > Bacilli > Caryophanales > Paenibacillaceae > Paenibacillus > Paenibacillus sp. 2KB_22. The sequence continues at coordinate 1,142,716 of NZ_JBFRHG010000002.1, read as the reverse complement.
CAAGGGTACAAAGACGTCAAAGACCTGAGCGCTACAGCAAAATTCAAGCTGAATGACAGCGGAGAATTCGTGCTTGCTTGGACAACGACACCTTGGACGCTGCCTTCACACGTAGCACTTGCCGTGAATCCGGAAATGGACTACTCCCGTGTACGTCAAGGGGATGAAGTGTACATCATGGCAACCAATCTGGTGGAGAAAGTGATGAAAGATACCAAGGGTGAGTATGAGATCATTGGTGCACTGAAAGGTGCCGACCTGGTTGGCAAAACATATGATCCTCCGTTCAACTACGTACAGGCTGAGAAAGCTAACATCATTCTGGGCGCAGGCTTTGTAACGGATGCAAGTGGTACGGGTATCGTACACATGGCTCCTGCCCATGGTGAAGATGACTACCGTGTATGCCGTGAGAATGGTATCAGCTTTGTGAACATGGTGGACCTGGAAGGTAAATTTGTCGCTGAGGTTACTGACTTTGCCGGACGTTTCGTGAAGGATTGTGATATTGATATCGTGCGATATCTGTCTGAGAATGGACGTTTGTTTAGCAAAGAAAAATATGAACACAGCTATCCATTCTGCTGGCGTTGTGATACACCACTATTGTACTATGCAATGGACAGTTGGTTTATCCAAACAACAGCCATCAAGGACCAATTGATTGCCAACAATAGTGAAGTGGATTGGTACCCTGGCCACGTTCGTGAAGGACGTTTCGGTAAATTCCTTGAGGATCTGGTGGATTGGAACATCAGCCGTGATCGTTATTGGGGAACTCCGCTGAACATCTGGGTGTGCGAGGAGACTGGCGAACAATTTGCTCCACACAGCATTGCAGAATTACGTGCCCGTGCGGTAGGTGATGTGCCTGAGAATCTTGAATTGCATAAACCGTATGTGGATGACGTTAAAGTCATGAGCTCTTGTGGCAAATATGAAATGAAACGTACACCGGAAGTGATCGATGTCTGGTTCGACAGCGGCTCCATGCCGTTTGCCCAGCAGCACTATCCATTTGAAAATAAAGAAGTATTCGAACAGCAGTATCCTGCTGATATGATCTGTGAAGGGATTGACCAGACACGTGGCTGGTTCTACAGCTTGCTGGCGGTTTCTACCCTTTTGACAGGCAAAGCGCCTTACAAAGCAGTTATGGCTACAGGACACGTTCTGGATGAGAACGGACAGAAGATGTCCAAATCCAAAGGTAACGTTATCGATCCTTGGGAAGTGATTGAAGAATACGGTACAGATGCATTCCGCTGGGCTTTGTTGTCTGACAGTGCACCATGGAACAGCAAACGTTTCTCCAAAGGTATCGTAGGCGAAGCAAAATCCAAAATGGTGGATACACTGGTTAACACCCATGCATTCCTGACGCTATATGCTACCATCGATGGATTTGATCCACAGGAGCATCCGTTCCAACTGTCCGCACACAAGCTGGATCGCTGGATTCTGTCGAGGCTGAACAGTCTGATCCTGGTTGTAGAAAAAGCGTTGTTGGTTAACGACTATCTGAACTCCTCCAAAGCGATTGAAGCATTTGTCGATGAGCTGAGTAACTGGTATATCCGTCGTTCCCGTGACCGGTTCTGGGGAAGTGGCCTGACAGAGGATAAACTGGATGCTTACCGCACATTGACCGAGGTATTGGTGACTACTGCAAAACTGGTTGCTCCGTTTACACCGATGCTCGCAGAAGATATCTATCTGAACCTTGCAACAGGCGAGAGTGTGCACATGGAAGATTATCCGGTAGCCAATGAATCGCTAATTGATGCAGGACTGGAACAGGATATGGAGACGGCACGCCGTGTGGTTGAACTTGCCCGTAATGTTCGTAACGAAACAGGCATCAAGACACGTCAGCCGCTGTCCGAATTGATCGTTTCTCTGGATAAAGGCTTTGACCTGGCAAGTTATGAAGAGATCATCAAGGAAGAGATCAATGTAAAAGGAATCCGTACGGAGCATAACGATGCGGAATTCGTTGACTTTACATTGAAGCTGAACCTGAAAGTTGCAGGTAAGAAATACGGTAAAAATGTAGGATTCCTGCAAAACTTCTTCAAGGGAATGTCGGCCGATGAGACACGTAAAGTCGTTTCGGAGGGTGTGCTGAACATCGTTTCTCCGGAAGGCGAAGAGCTGCAGGTGACGAGCGAAGAATTATTGGTTGATAAACAGGCAAAATCAGGTTTTGCTTCTGCATCGGGTTACGGTCTGACGGTTGCACTCAATACCGAAATCACGCCAGCATTGGAACAGGAAGGCTGGGTTCGTGAAGTGGTTCGTGCTGTACAGGATACCCGGAAACGACTGGACCTGCCGATTGAGAAAAGAGTACGTCTGACTTTGGATGTGGATGCATCCCTTCAGGAAGCTATTCAGGCGTTTGATGATGTGTTGCGTGAGAATGTTCTCGTAACCGAAGTGACATTTGGCTCAAATGAGTCCATGGAACGTGTTGAAGCCGGAGGCAAATCGATCGGTATTTACATCGAAGCATAATTCGAAGCATTTCCCATTCAACAGGGAGAGCATATAGAGCATAAACAAACGAGCCGCAGAGGCAGGGACATTTTCCCTGGTTCTGGGCTCGTTTGTTTTTTAAGCAAAAAGGAAATGATTCTATAGTGCAGTCAATCTATATTGATCAAAGGAACTGACCAAAACATGAGCGAACATGACAAGCAAACAGCAACTGCTACACCATCAACATCAGATCATCTGAATTCGCATGACAAAATTGAAGAGCTACATACCCTGACGAACCGTCTGGCGAATGAACTGGAACGTTCACGCATTGCGCAATACACAGAATTGCTGAACAGGCCATGGAAATTAATCGGGCTTAACTTGTTGTCTGGAGCCGCACGAGGTGTGGGGATCGCGATTGGTTTTACCTTTTTTGCAGCAACGATCATTTACGTTTTACAGCTACTCGGGGCGCTCAATCTTCCCATTGTTGGAGACTACATCGCTGATATTGTGCGCATTGTCCAACGTCAGCTTGATATGAACACCTACTAAGCGATTAAAGGTGAATGATATCAAAGTGCAGTTAGTAAATGTCATCCGTCTCCATATCCGGTTCTAACAGACCCTCGCCCTCACGGTTCTCCAGATACTGGCGATATTGCCGATTGCGCACGATGGATACGTCATGACCATAGATGTCCGTTGCAACGAAGCTTTCGTACGCTTCAACGCAGCCTTCCACTTCATCGGTGGCTTCAATGGCCATAACGTCATAGCTATCGATATCGCGTCCCTCAGCCATGGCTGGTGAGTTCGATGTGCCCCAGCTTTCAACAATTTGCCAGGCGTCCTCACCATCGAAGCCGTTTTGATCATCACGCTCGTCCAGACTTGTTCGACCGAATGCCGGGGCGAGGAATTCTTCCTCTACAGGGCGGTTTTCAGAGACGACGGTTTCCGGTTGATGTTTTTTGCAATATTTAGTATAGGGAACAGCTTCCATACGTTCATAAGGGATGGGTTGCTGGCAGACCGCACATGTACCATAATGTCCTTCTTCGATGGAGTGCAGTGCAGAATCGATTCGCTCCAATTGGAATTCATCATGTTCCAGTAGGGAAATATCTTTCTCGCGTTCATACACCTCCGTAGCTAAGTCGCCAGGATGGTTATCAATTGGTGATAGTTCACCTGTCTGAAGTTTAAGGGAGTCTCCAAGGCCATAATGCTCGTTTTCCGACAGTCTATGTTCAATATCGCGCTTATCGGACATCAGTTGGGAACGTAAAAATTGCAGTTGTTCAGTAGTGAAATGTGACATGATTTTCCCCTTTCTGCTTCATGCTGGAATCCGGATTTTGACTCTATTGTAGGATGTGCCATTATGGGCAAGATTACAGAAGGGAAATGTTATCGCTTTTGCCATAAGCATTGTGATGTAGCGCGTCGTGGACGATTTCCAAACAGCTGTGCTACAATAAACAAGCCTGGCGTAAGCCTGGTATCGTTTGGAAAAGACAAGAACGGAGTGACAAACAAACGTGGTGTATTATATCCTCGCTTTTATCGTATTTTTATTGGATCAGGGAACCAAGTATCTGATTGCAACCCGGATGGAACTCAGAGAAGAAATTCCGGTAATCGGCAATTTCTTTGTCATCACATCACATCGTAACTCAGGAGCAGCTTTTGGCATTCTGCAAGACCAGCGTTGGTTCTTTATCGTGGTTACGTTGATTGTGGTCGTTGCCTTGATTTGGTATTTGCAAAAGGTAAAAGATACCCCGCACAAATTGCTGCCTGTGGCGCTTAGTTTGGTGCTTGGTGGAGCAATTGGCAACTTCCTTGACCGGGCATTGACCGGAGAAGTTGTGGATTTTGTACAACTTAATTTTGGAAGCTATACGTTTCCCATTTTTAACATTGCAGACTCGGCAATCTGCATCGGTGTAGCGTTGATCATTGTGGAGACGTTACTTGAAGGACGGCGCGAAAAAGCAGCCGCGAAGATTGAAGGGAATGAACATCATGAGTAATCCTAACAAGGAACAGATTAACGACGAAGAACTAATGAATGGCAATGAACGTATGGAATGGACCGTTGCCGCTGAACATAAAAAAGAACGAATTGACAAATATATTACGGAAGCGGTAGATAACGTATCTCGCTCCCAAGTTCAATTGTGGATCGGAGACGGAATGGTTACGGTAAATGGTGCTGTAGTTAAAGCCAATGCCAAGTTATCCGAAGGGGATCTGGTCGAGTTACAGATTCCAGAACCAACTGCTGTTGAGATCGTTGCCGAAGATATTCCACTGGAAGTGGTATACGAAGACAGCGACTTGATCGTGATTAACAAACAGCGTGGTCTTGTGGTGCATCCAGCACCAGGACATACGTCCGGTACCCTCGTTAATGCACTCATGTATCACTGCAAAGACCTCTCGGGTATTAATGGGGAGTTGCGCCCTGGTATTGTGCATCGTATCGATAAGGATACCTCCGGCCTGATCATGGCTGCCAAGAACGATCGTGCTCATGCATCACTGGCTGCTCAGTTGAAGGATCATACGGTGAATAGACGTTATATTGCGCTCGTTCATGGACATCTTAACCATGATCAAGGGACCATTGATGCACCGATTGGACGAGATACCAATGACCGCAAAATGTATACGGTCACGGAACGTAACAGTAAACATGCCGTTACGCATTTTACCGTTACAGAGCGGATTAAAGATTACACCTTGTTGGAATTGAAACTGGAGACAGGACGTACTCACCAGATTCGAGTTCACATGAAATTTATTGGTCACCCGCTTGTAGGAGATCCAACTTATGGACGGAATAAAGGCATCAAAATGCAAGGACAGGCTCTTCATGCGGCCATTCTTGGATTTGTGCATCCAACAACGGGAGAATACCTTGAATTCTCAGCTCCGCTTCCTCAGGATATGGAAGACGTTCTTGCCTCACTACGCAGTCGGTAACCGTTCCAAGAAAGTACAAATGTTCGGATACTTTGTCCATGGCTTTGATCACGCAAATGCTTCATATTAAATTGTAGAAATTTGCGTCAAATGAGGAGATGAACAACGTTATGAGTATCGATAAATACCAAGAAACTTACATTCAGACTAATTTTGCCGACCGTATCGGTGGCTCCAACTATGGTAAAGACACGAACATTTATAAATTCGAGAAAATCAAACGTGCCAAAGCTTCGGCCAAAAAAGATTTTCCCGATGTGGAACTGATTGACCTTGGTGTAGGTGAACCGGATGAAATGGCGGATGCAGGCATTGTAGCTGCACTTGCTGAAGAAGCTTCCAGACCTGAGAACCGTGGTTATGCCGACAATGGTATTCCTGAATTCAAGGCTGCTGCTGCTTCTTACCTGAAAAACGTATTTAACGTAGACGGTATCGATGCTGATACTGAAATCGTGCACTCCATTGGTTCCAAACCGGCTTTGGCAATGATGCCTTCATGCTTCATCAATCCGGGTGATGTGACAATCATGACCGTTCCAGGGTACCCGGTTATGGGTACACACACAAAATATCTGGGTGGAGAAGTGTTCAACATCCAATTGACGAAAGAGAACAACTTCCTGCCTGATCTGACGGCTATTCCGGAAGACATCGCAAAACGTGCGAAGTTGCTCTACCTGAACTACCCGAACAACCCGACAGGCGCAAGCGCAACGGTGGAGTTCTTCACTGAAGTCGTTGAGTGGGCTAAGAAATACAACGTTGTGGTTGTACATGATGCTCCATACGCAGCATTGACGTATGATGGCAAAAAACCGTTCAGCTTCCTGTCGGTACCTGGAGCGAAGGATGTCGGCGTAGAGCTGCACTCTTTATCCAAGTCCTACAACATGACGGGGTGGAGAATCGGATTCGTAGCGGGTAACCCGCTTGTAGTCAAAGCATTTAGCGACGTGAAGGACAACAATGACTCCGGTCAGTTCATCGCGATTCAAAAGGCTGCTGCTTATGGATTGAATCACCCAGAAATTACGGAGAAAATTGCAGAGAAATATTCCCGTCGTCACGACATGCTCGTTGCCGCATTGAACGAACTGGGCTTCCAGGCTGAAAAACCTAAAGGTTCATTCTTCCTGTATGTGGAAGCACCAAAAGGTGTGGTTGGCGGACGTCGCTTCGAATCCGGTGAAGATTTCTCCCAATTCCTGATCCGTGAGAAACTGATCTCATCCGTACCTTGGGATGATGCTGGTAACTTTGTTCGTTTCTCCGTAACCTTTGAAGCTAAGGGTGAAGAAGAAGAGAAACGCGTTATTGCTGAGATCAAACGTCGTCTGAGCGACGTGCAATTCGAATTTTAATTGTAATACCCTATAGATTAATCATGTGTTAAAACGAAGAGACCGGTAACGGTCTCTTTTTTATGTTCTATTAGATTTTTTTCATTTACTCCCTTTACAAAATTATACAAGCAACATATGATTAGATCTTTACGTTATTTGTTATATACAGAAGTTGTTTTTGAAGGGAGTTATTACAATTGTTATCATCACGAACAAGTACGGTGTCCTCACCGGCTACAGGAACAGGCAGTACAGCGTCAGGATTAATCAGATTGTTAAGACCCAAACAGTGGACTAAAAATCTGCTGTTATTTGCTGCGTTACTATTCTCTTTTGAGGAGATTCGGACAGAAACCATTCTTGCGACTTTGCTTGGTTTTATTCTATTTAGCCTCGTTGCAGGCTGTGTTTATATTTTAAATGACTTTGTAGACCGGGACAGGGATCGACAGCATCCGGTGAAAAAATATCGTCCCATGGCATCTGGGCAGGTGAATCCGAGTCATGCTTTGTTGTTTGGTATTATTCTGTTAATCCTTTCCGTCGGAACGGCCTTCATAATGAACCCTCTATTCGGGGTGTTATGTATCGTCTATTTCCTGTTGAATGTGTCGTATTCATTTGTGCTGAAACATCTCGTCATTCTGGATATGATGACCATTGCAGCCGGATTTGTACTTCGTGCCATTGCAGGTGGTGTGCTGATCCATGTACCATTCACACCGTGGTTTTTGATCTGTACCATGCTGTTGTCATTGTTTTTGGCCATTGGCAAACGCAGAAATGAACTTACGCTGCTTGAGGGGAATACGGGCTCACACCGTAAGGTTTTGGATAACTACTCCATTACGTTGCTGGATCAATTCAATACAATTGTGACGACAGCTACGATTATCAGTTATTCCCTGTTCACATTTACTTCAGATCGGACCATTCACCTGATGTGGACCATTCCACTGGTCATATATGGCATGTTCCGTTATCTCTATCTGATCCACATGAAGAACCAGGGCGGGTCGCCTGATCGTGTACTGTTTGAGGACAAGCCCATATTAATTACGGTGATTTTGTATGTGATCAGTGTTGTTACCATTTTTACTATCTTTGAATAAAGGCTGAGGGGGATCAGGGTGAAAAGCACGAAAGTCGCAATTTTTGATATTGATAAAACGATCATACGCAGTGATTCCATGTTCCAATTTGTGCATTACGGTGTTCGCCGTTACCCGTGGCAGGTATGGAGACTACCTGTCATTGCATTACATACCGTGTTATTCAAGGCAGGCATCATGACGGTTGAACAAGTCAAACGATCCTACTTTCAAGAAATTGAGCGTATGTCTGAAAAAGATCTAGAACATTTCTTTGATACTCGCTTGCGTACGTCCATATTTGCCGAGGCCAGTGTAGAGATGCAGCATCGCAAAGAAGCAGGATATCATGTCTTGCTGGTCACTGCTTCTCCGCATGCCTATATGAAATACTTTAAAAACTTTCCCTGGGTGGATCATGTCATTGGAACTGAACTTGTCCGTCATGCGAATGGTTACACATGCAGAATTGATGGCAGCAATTGCAAAGGGGAAGAGAAGGTCCGCCGAATTCAGGCTTATCTAAACGAGAAGAATATGGTCATTGATTATGACCAGTCATGTTCCTACTCGGACTCTTTATCCGACCTTCCTGTCATGCAGCTAGTGAGTCAACGATACTTTATTAACAAGCGTGTTCCGGACATGGAGGCATTAACGTGGGGGAAATAAAATCGCGTCATACCGGTAAATGGTTGATGCTCGTTTCTGCTTTTCTGACAGCAACAGGTCAATTGTTCTGGAAATGGGGACTAACCGAGTGGATCTACCTTGGTGTTGGTTTTCTGTGTTATGGACTTGGAGCCATTTTGATGATTAAAGCTTATGCTCTGGAAAAACTCTCTGTTGCTTATCCTTTGATGTGTGCCAGCTACGTATTTGCCTTAATCTATGGATATTTTTTGCTTGGGGAAGAAATTACGGTGCAGAAGCTGGCAGCAGTCGTACTGCTTGGAATCGGGGTGACATTAACCAGTGTTGATCGATAGCTGGATGGTTGCCGTATTAATTGTCATGACGTTGTGTGGTGCACTGGGCGGGGCCGGACTGAAAGCTTATGCATCTAGTCGCAATCGTCTGCATCTACTCATGGGACTCGGATTCTATGGAACCGGTGCGTTGCTGAATATTGTATTGTTGAAGTTTCTTCCATTAACCGTTGTACTGCCTGCGAACGCGTTAACCTATGTCTGGACCCTGATCATTGCGATGTTGGTATTTAAAGAGACGGTGGGCCCTTTACGCTGGATCGGTGTGGCATGTATTATGGGTGGCCTATGTTTATTGGTGTTCTAATTTGAACTATCCATTATTTACACGAACACTGCGATGACAGAATGACCTTCCAATCGCTCAAATTATGATGGTTTTTTATAAAATTTATTGGATGTGAATGATAGCATGAAATTTTTGGACTACTTATTTTATAATCGCAGAGCCAACTGGACAGCCTTTTACCTGTTTGCAGGATTTGCTCTATTCTATGGTTTAATGAACGGCTCGTACGTTCTGTACATTGAAAATAATGCAGAACTGCTTGGAAAGTATACCCCATTTAATACAACGCTGTTTCCACTCAATTTATTCAACTTTGATCCTTCAATGTATTATGGGGACAACAGTTCTTCCGTTATCCATCCACTGATTTCCTTTCTCGCAGTCGCTCTTGCGGCTGTAGCGAAGCTGCTGGGAGGTAACTGGTTCTTTCTAGTCCTGCAATCTCTGGTAAATGCGGGTTCGGTGGTGCTGGCGTATCTGTTCCTAAGTCAAAAAGAAGATAAACCGACCATTGTACCGTTGCTGTTCGCCTTACTGTTTGGTTTCAGTTCCTACCTGATGTATACCGCATTGATTCCGGATTCGTATCCTTATGTACAGTTCGTTATTCTGTTCTCCGTGGTATACATGCAGTACACTCGTGAGCGTCAGGACGTACGTTATGTACCTAATGCATTGATTGCGTCCATTAACTTCGGACTAACCTCGACCAATATCGTACCGTTTGCTGCTGCCACTTTCTTCAATATGCATGCATGGCGTAAGGCCAATTTTAAAAAATACATCGGCATCATGGCCTTGGCGGTTCTGTTTATTGCTGTATTAACAGGTGTTCAATATGTTGCATTTGGAGGTCGCAGCTGGGTTAGTAATTGGCTATTGGGCATTCAAAATGGTGGAACTAGCTATGCAACACCATTCCAGTTCGCTATCCACTGGAAAGCATTGAACATGCTAACCATCAATCCGATGATGACACCGAAGATGCATTTACTGGACCCGGGCATGGCAGCCTTTGTTACGGATCTATCCCGTTCCAATCCAATCGTTGTACAGATTACAGGTATCTTTATTTTATTACTGGCACTCATGGGCTTCATTAAGGGCATTCGTGAACGTGAAGTATGGACCCTTGTGCCATATATTCTGTTTGCCTTTTTGCTTCATGTAGTCGTGGGCTTTGGTCTGGCTGTATTTCAATATGATATGTACCTGTATGCAGGGCACTATCTGTTTGCGTTCTTCCTGTTGGGTGGAGGTTTCGTCATCAGCCTTCGTCCGGGATTGGGGAAAAAAGCGATTATAGGCTTAATCATGTTATGTGTTATCGTTTCGGCAAGTAACAATATCTATCGCCACGTAGAAACATTAACAACAATCAAGCAATCCTATGATCAATTGGAACAGGAGCGGTCAGTGAAATAATCAAAACGTATCGATTCATATAAGGAAATAAGATAAGGCCATTGGATGGAAAGTCCAATGGCCTTATCTTATTTAGTGTCCAGCTAATGAGTTAAGCGATAATTTTGGTCTTCTTGGCATTCTCGGCTGAACGTTTGGTGAGACTGCTGAGTGGGCGTTTCAAAGCGAGAGCAACAATGAGACTCAGCGCGATGAACATACACAACCACAGAATATCCTTAATGGCAGTAGACCACAATATACCGCCCACCGACTCACGCAGCAGACTGATCGCATACGTGAAGGGCATGAACGGATTCAATGCCTGGAAAAAGGGTGATGTCATGCTGATTGGGAACGTACCGCCAGAGCTGGAGAACTGGAACACCATAAAGATGATGGCGATCCCTTTTCCGATATTTCCAAAAACGGACAGCAGGGTGTACGTGATGGTGACAAATACGGCACTCGCCAGCATGGCAAACAGGACAAACCACAGTTTATCGGCGACATAGGTACCAAGGATTAAGATATCTCCCAAGGTGACGCATACCGCTTGGAGCAATCCAATGGTTAGAAAAGTAGCAAGACGTCCGAGATACAACTCGTATCCCCGGAACTTGCCATCCGGATTCTCGGCTTCAGCACGAAGCAGGGAGATCAGCAGTGTTGAACCGACCCACAAGGACAGCACGCCATAAAATGGCGACATGGCCGATCCATAATTCGGAATCGGGTAAAGCTGCTGTTCCTTGATTTGCACTGGACTTGCAAGGAAGGCACTCTCTTCTTCGATATCACCGCGCAAAAGTTTGGCGAGCTCGGCAAACTGGTTATTACCTTCGACTTCCCTGAGCTTGTCAGCAGCTTTGCTGATGGCACTTTCCAATGCTGGCAGATCATCACGTACCAGTGTAGCAACACGATGGACCCCTTTTTCGACCTCTGGAAGCTGGTTCTGAACAAAATCGGCTGCTTTGCCTATCTGTTTCTCGGCATTAGGCAGATCATGACGAACAAAATTAGCGGCTTCGTTCAGTTTGGTTTCCAGCTTGGGCAGATCGTTTCGAATTAATGAAGACACTGTGTTCAAAGCTTGAATAAAACTTTCACTTTTGCTCGCGAGTGTCTCTGATATCTCGTGGATCCTAGATTGTATTTGGGGCAGTTCGCTCTGGATTTTCGTCAACTCGGTCTGTCCAAACGTAATCCCTTCTTTGGCAGATGCAAGAATGTCCGCAATATCCGGAATTCGATCTCTTGCTCCTTGCAGTGCACTTGAAGAAGTGGAGAGGATGGACCGCAATTTATCCACGCCAGCCGATAGAGCCGGTGATATTTCACTTTCGTAGGTAGTTAAGAAATTGCCAATGCCACTGCTAATCTCCTTGGACAGAGTATTTAATTGAGCAATGATGTCTGCGGGCGGCGTTGTATTGCGACTCATGGCATCACTGATGATTCCAGCCAGACGGATTTGTAACTGAAGTTTATCTGAAACGGAGTTCAGCTGATTAATTTGTTCGGCAAGTGGATGGCTTGGAAGCAAGTTGTCTATTTTGCCCAGCAGTTCTGCCATACTGTCAACAAGTTTTACCGCAATGCCCAAGCGTGCAGCAACCCGGTCCAGATCTTCTTCTGTTGGCAGGTGATTAAGATCCGAATTTTGCAGTTGTGCAAATACGTCTCCAGCAGCGTTAGTAATTTGCTGCACCAGCAGCAGATTTTGGCGGATCGTCGGACCAATAGCCTGGAACGCTTCTTCACTTGAATCTACAAATTGATTCAAGCTTTCGGCCAGCTCAATCCCGTTGCCCGCGATTTGTGATACCTTGTCCAGATCCTGCTCTGCGGCGGTTACGATAGAGAGAGCCTTGTCGGTTTTATCCAAGGCCGTTTGGATGACAGCGGATACCTGACCAAAGTTTGCATCCACTTCTCGAATGCGTTCTACAGCTTTTTGTATATCCGGTATTCGCCCTTGAATAGCCAGCACTTCCGAAGCCGCATCATTAATTTGTGGCCAATATTCCTGCACCTTGAGCACATACTGTGCCGCTTCATTGATTTCAGGTAGTTTTTTTTCGATTTCGACGATCTTTTGAGCATCTTTTACAATCTCAGGCATGGCTTTTTCCACTTCCAGTACCTTTTGACCCGCCGCTTGGATGGCCGGAAGATTTTTCTCCAGGGTGAAAATGCCATTCTCCATCTTGCGCAAAGTTGGAAGCTGGGCGTTAATTTCAACCCCGGCTTCCTTCAACTTGGTAAGAACGGCCTCACTGACGGCTTCAGTGAAATTCTCATTGATTTGTGTTGTTATGGCAGATACACCAGAGCCTGTGATTTTAGGAGCAATGGCATTCACTTTCTCATTAACGGTATAGATTACCTCTGGACGCTCCAGCTTTCCGTCAACAATACCTGTAATTTTGGACGAAAAGTCTCCGGGAATGAGCAGGCTTGCATAGTACTCTCCAGTTTGTACACCTCGACTAGCCTCAGCCCGATCTACAAAAGTCCAGCCCAGCTTTTCGTTGTGTTTGAGGCTGGATACCAGTTCGTCTCCGATATTAACATGGGTTCCTGCAACAGTCGCACCCGCGTCCTCGGTTGTCACTGCAATTTTGATCCCTTGGGTGTTACTGTACGGGTCCCATACGGACTTCACGTTGACCCAGTCATACACTCCGGGCAGTAAAATGATAGCCACAATTAGAAATATACCTGTGGGAACCTTCAGAATATGCAACCAGTCTGTTTTGTAAACGTGCCAAATGTGACGCATGACTTCCTCCTAAATGTACATAAATGTAGGGCGTATCTTATTTCCATCTCGCATATTTGCGAATCTTATGTATATCGGCATTACAGCAGCATCTATGAATGGGTTTATGTTTATAAACTGTACCCATTTCACTTGGTACTAATTCAGAGCCTTCATTTAATGCGTAAATTGAAACTTACCGTTTGTTCTATAAAGAAGTGTTATGTCTCTACTTAAGCATAGTCAGTGGTTTATTTTGGTTATCTCGAATTTCTCATTTTTTCTATGGATAAATATGCAGAAATGTTGTATAATTATGAATAACCAATGAGATGTATTGTGCATGGATGTTTTTCAGGCTAACTGCTGATTCTAAGAAGAATGTAGCAGAGGGTTTTCACCTGCGATGGTGAGGTGTTGACAGGGGGTTGTCTTTCTGTCATAATTCATGAAGACAAACGGACATATTGATTACAGAACCCTGTGAGGTCCTGCAATATGAACGACATGAATAGCACCTTTAAATCAGTCCCGTGAGACTGGCAAGGTAACGTGAACGATACATCGTTTTTTTGCTGCGGCAAATGAAGCGATGCATCCCCGAGAGTAAACTTTCTTCAGAGCGGTCTGAAGTTCGGAGACTCCTTGCCAATAAACACGGCAAGGAGTCTTTTTTGTTCTCCTCGTCACGGGGCCATGATCTGAAGGGAAATCCTGAGGAGGCTGAACGCATGAGCACAGAGACACATGTCATTATGGATGAGACGGCGATCCGCCGCGCATTAACACGGATTGCCCATGAGATATTGGAGAAAAACAAAGGAATCGACGATTGTGTGCTGGTCGGTATTCGTACACGCGGGGTTTACCTCGCAGAACGGATTGCCGCGAAGATTGAAGAAATCGAAGGCGCTAAAGTCCCCTGGGGAGAACTGGATGTGACTCCTTACCGCGATGATCGCTTGGACGAAAACAAAGCGAATCGCAAGGAAATGTTGATTATGACACCTGAATCACTTTCGATCCATAACAAAAAAGTGATTTTGTTCGATGATGTGCTCTATACCGGACGGACGATTCGCGCAGCGATGGATGCCCTGATGGACTGTGGAAGACCACAGAACATTCAGCTGGCGGTGCTCGCAGACCGCGGACACCGGGAACTTCCGATTCGACCTGATTTTATCGGCAAGAATGTGCCGACTTCCAAATCAGAGGAGATCGAAGTTGCACTCATGGAAACGGACGGACAGGACGAAGTCAAAATCACTCAGAACCGGGGGGAGCAAGCATGATGATTACACAGACAGCATTGAGAGACCGGAGCTTGCTTGGACTGAAGGAACTTAGCCGAGGAGAGATCGAGTCCATTCTGAACAGGGCGGCTCACTGGGAAGCGCAGAAAGCGAAACTGGTTCCTGTACTTGAATCACGCTTCGTTGCAAACATGTTCTTCGAGAACAGCACACGTACCCGCTTCTCCTTCGAAATGGCAGAGAAACGCCTGGGCGCACAAGTTCTGAACTTTACGGCAGCCGCATCCAGTGTGGAAAAAGGAGAGTCCATCTACGATACGGTGCGAACACTTGAGTCGATGGGCATTGATGCAGGCGTGATCCGGTTGAAACCGGCAGGCGTTCTGCAACAGCTGGCTAAAAAAGTGAGTGTTCCGCTCGTGAACGCCGGAGACGGCAACAATGAGCATCCCACACAGGCGTTGCTGGACCTCTACACGATGCGGAAAGCATTTGGCGAACTGAAAGGCTTGCGTGTCTCCATCATAGGTGACATTCTGCATAGCCGCGTAGCGCGCTCCAACCTGTGGGCACTGCAAAAGTTTGGCGCAGATGTACGCTTCTGTGCACCGCAAACGATGCAGGCACCGGAACTCGCAGAGCATGCTCCTTATGTCGGTCTTGAAGAAGCGCTGGATGCAGATGTAGTCATGATGCTCCGTGTTCAACTGGAACGTCATCAACATGGCTTAATTACTTCAGCTGAGGATTATCGCGAACACTACGGATTGACGGAAGAACGGGCGTCTCGCCTAAAACCAAGCACGATTATCATGCACCCTGCTCCAGTGAATCGCAACGTCGAGGTAGATGACGCGGTTGTGGAGAGTGAAGCATCGCGGATCTTCCCGCAGATGGCAAACGGCGTTCCAATCCGCATGGCGGTTATGGAACGTGCGATGAAACTGTAACAGGGTCTGGCTGTGGGTCATAGGCTGACGAAGATGGCGGTTCTTATAGAGCAATAAGAGAGTAAACGATAAAAAAATCATCCGGCTTGCCTGGTAAGCCGGACAGAACCGAAGCGGAGGGCAATTATGCTACAGATTATAAAGAATGCGAACATCTTGAATCAACAAGGGGAACTCGAACGGAAAACCATCATTATAGATGAAGGTAAAATTAAAAAGATCGCTGGCCTGGAAGATCAAGCCGTATTGGATGCCGAAAAGTCAGCGCATCATGTGACAGACGCATCAGGCAAAATGGTCATTCCAGGATTGATCGATATGCACGTGCATCTGCGTGAACCTGGATTCGAACATAAAGAGACGATCGAGACAGGTGCCCGTTCAGCAGCACAAGGTGGTTTTACAACGATTGCCTGCATGCCAAACACAAGACCAGTAACTGACAGCCCGGAAGTTGTGAAGCTGGTACTGGATAAAGCCAAAGAAGCCGATCTGGTAAAAGTGTTGCCTTATGCAGCCATTACCAAAAACGAACTGGGTCGTGAACTTACCGATTTTGCCGCTTTGAAAGAAGCAGGGGCTATCGGATTCACGGATGACGGTGTCGGCGTACAAAACGCTCAAATGATGAAAGATGCCATGAGCCTCGCAGCAAGCATGGATATGCCAGTGATCGCTCACTGTGAAGATGACTCACTGGTTGTAGGTGGATATGTGACGGAAGGCGAGTTTTCCAAACGTCATGGTATCAAAGGCATTCCTAATGAATCCGAGGCTATCCATGTAGGCCGTGATATTCTGCTCGCAGAAGCAACGGGAGTTCATTACCACGTCTGCCACGTAAGCACAGAGCAATCGGTTCGCCTGATTCGTCTGGCGAAATCCATCGGCATTAAAGTAACTGCTGAGGTGTGTCCGCACCATCTGGTGTTGTCGGATGAAGATATCCCGGGCATGGACGCCAACTGGAAGATGAACCCTCCGCTACGCTCACCACGTGATGTGCAGGCGTGTATCGAAGGTTTGCTGGACGGCACGCTGGACATGATCGTAACTGATCACGCGCCACACAGTGAAGAAGAGAAAGCCAAAGGCATGGAGCTGGCACCATTCGGAATCGTTGGATTCGAAACAGCCTTCCCGTTGCTGTACACGAAGTTTGTGGAAACAGGACTTTGGAGCTTGGACTTCCTGGTGAAACGCATGACAGCTGATCCGGCACGTGTATTCCGACTGGATACTGGCAAACTGGAAGAAGGAGCACCAGCGGATATCACAATGATTGATCTGAACGAGGAAAAAGCGGTTGATCCTGCAACGTTTGCAACCAAAGGAAGAAACACACCGTTCACAGGCTGGAAGCTGAAAGGCTGGGCCGTACAAACATGGGTGGATGGCAAAAGCGTGTGGGATAACACGGTACAACAGTAAAACGGCAACTCATCAAATTAATAAAGTTTCTATCATTAACTCTTTATAACATCAGGTCTTTATAACTCTAAATTCTACAACTTTTATACCAGTAACATCTTAAAGTTAACTCGAGGCAATCTTGCCGAGAGTCCAATATACGAAACAAGCAAAGTTGAATGTCATGATTTTGAATTTGTGCGCCACATTAGCTTACGAAGTGGACAGAAAGGACCCTGAAAAGCGAAGCGTTCGCCTTTATCACCGGATTACACCATTTGAAAATGGATCAAAGTAATCCGGGGATAACAGCGATTGAAGGGTTTTCTGTCCACGGAGTGCCACGCTACTGTATGCTAACGTTCAACCCAAATGCATTCAACGTTGATAAACACAGAGGAGTGAAATGGGATGCAGGCACAGGCAAGATTATTGTTGGAAGACGGCACACTGTTCACCGGGAAAGCATTCGGTGCTGAAGGTGAAACGACAGGTGAGGTCGTTTTTAATACGGGAATTACAGGCTATCAAGAGGTGCTTTCGGATCCTTCCTATTGCGGTCAAATCGTAACCATGACGTATCCGCTGATCGGAAACTACGGCATTACGCGTGATGACTTTGAGTCGATTCGTCCATACGTGCACGGTTTCGTTGTACGTCGTCATGAGCCAACGCCAAGCAACTGGCGTGCGGAATATAGCGTAGACAATCTGCTTAAGGAATACGGTATCGTAGGAATCAGCGAAATTGATACACGCATGTTGACTCGCCGGATTCGTCACCACGGCACAATGAAGGGAATTCTCACAACAGGATCGAAGCCTGTGGAAGAACTGCTGGAGATGATGGGAGACACTACCATTGCCGAGCTGCGTAACCAAGTGCCAATGACTTCTACAGAGCATGTCTACAACAGCCCGGGAACGGCTGAGCGTATTGTGCTCGTGGATTACGGTGCTAAAACAGGAATCTTGCGCGAACTCAGCAAACGTAACTGTGACGTTGTTGTTGTTCCACACGATGTAACAGCAGACGAGATTCGTCGCCTGAACCCGGACGGCATTCAATTGTCCAACGGCCCTGGGGACCCGAAAGACGTACCTCACGCAGTTAACATGATCAGTGAATTGCTTGGCGAATACCCGATCTTCGGTATCTGTCTGGGTCACCAGTTGTTCGCACTTGCAGCAGGAGCAGACACCGAAAAACTCAAGTTTGGACATCGCGGAGGAAACCACCCGGTGAAAGAACTGGAGAGCGGACGTTGCTTCATCACATCCCAGAACCATGGATTTACCGTAAACGAGGAGTCTGTGAAGAGCACGGACCTGGAAGTTACACATATCAACAATAACGATAAGACCATTGAAGGTCTGAAACATAAATCCTTCCCGGCATTCTCGGTTCAATATCACCCAGAAGCAGCCCCGGGTCCGTACGACAACAGTTATCTGTTCGACCGCTTCATCGAGATGATTCGCGAGCACAAAATCACTAACCCGCAAAAGCCGCGTCAAGCCGTATTGGCAGCCGCAGTGAAAGGAGCACAATAACATGCCGATTAACAAAGATCTCAAAAAAATCCTGGTGATTGGTTCCGGTCCAATCGTCATCGGTCAAGCGGCCGAGTTCGACTATGCCGGTACACAAGCTTGCCAGGCTCTGAAAGAAGAAGGCGTGGAAGTTGTACTTATCAACAGCAACCCGGCGACCATTATGACGGATACCAACATGGCTGACAAAGTCTACATTGAGCCAATCACACTGGATTTTGTAACCCAAATCATTCGTCAGGAGCGTCCAGACGGCTTGTTGCCAACACTGGGTGGTCAGACAGGTCTGAACATGGCTGTGGAACTGGCACGTGCAGGCGTGTTGGAACGTGAAAATGTAAAATTGCTCGGAACGCAGCTGACATCCATCGAGAAAGCGGAAGATCGTGATCTGTTCCGTGACCTGATGCGTGAACTTGAACAGCCTGTACCTGAGAGTGTGATTGTAACGACACTTGAAGAATCACTTGAATTTGCAAATGAGATTGGTTATCCAATCATCGTGCGTCCAGCGTATACGCTGGGCGGAACAGGCGGCGGAATCTGTGCGAACGAAGAAGAGCTGCGCGAAACTGTGGCAGCGGGAATTCGTTACAGCCCAATTGGGCAATGTCTGGTCGAGAAGAGTATTGCAGGCATGAAAGAAGTCGAGTATGAGGTTATGCGGGACAAAAACGATAACTGTATCGTTGTCTGCAACATGGAAAACTTTGACCCGGTAGGTGTTCATACAGGCGACAGTATCGTCGTAGCACCAAGCCAAACCCTGTCGGACCGTGAATATCAAATGCTGCGCTCAGCTTCCCTGAAAATCATCCGTGCCCTCAACATCGAAGGTGGATGTAACGTACAGTTCGCACTGGATCCACACAGCTTCCAATACTATGTTATCGAAGTTAACCCACGGGTAAGCCGTTCATCGGCTCTGGCTTCCAAAGCAACGGGTTATCCGATTGCGAAAATGGCTGCAAAAATTGCCATGGGTTACACACTGGACGAAATCGTGAACCCGGTAACAGGCCAAACGTATGCTTGCTTCGAGCCTACACTGGATTATATTGTGAGCAAAATCCCACGCTGGCCGTTCGACAAGTTCATCTCGGCGAACCGTAAACTGGGAACTCAGATGAAAGCAACAGGCGAAGTGATGGCTATTGGCCGGACATTTGAAGAGTCGATTCACAAAGCAGTGCGTTCCCTGGAGATTGGCGTACACCGCCTCTACCTGAAGGATGCCGAAACGCTGGATGAAGCTACGCTGAACGAGCGTCTGATCAAAGCGGATGATGAGCGTATCTTCCTGATTGCCGAAGCATTCCGCAGAGGTTATACGTTGCAACAGCTACAGGATCTGACCAAGATCGACTGGTGGTTCCTGGACAAAATCGAAGGTCTGATCGCATTCGAAGATCGCATTCGCGAAGAATCCGAATTGTCTTCCGATATCCTGTATCAAGCGAAACGCCTTGGATTCACGGACCGCGCCATTGCCGAACTGCGTGCGCAAGGTCAACCTGGCGGCACATTAACAACTGAAGCGGAAGTTAGAACTCGTCGTGAAGAAGAGAATCTGCGCCCAGTCTACAAAATGGTAGATACGTGTGCAGCCGAGTTTGAAGCAACAACGCCATATTACTACTCAACATACGAGACAGAGAACGAAGTGATCCCTTCCGACAAGAAAAAAGTTGTGGTACTGGGTTCAGGACCAATCCGGATCGGTCAAGGTATCGAGTTTGACTACTCTACTGTACACGCAGTATGGGCTTTGCAAAAAGCAGGATATGAAGCAGTCATTATCAATAATAACCCGGAGACTGTGTCGACGGACTTTAATACATCAGATCGTCTGTACTTTGAACCGCTCTTCTTCGAAGATGTCATGAACGTGATTGAACAGGAGAAGCCAGTAGGGGTTATCGTGCAGTTCGGTGGTCAAACGGCCATCAACCTGGCAGCACCACTGCGTAATGCAGGTGTAACGATTCTCGGAACGGATCTGGAAAGCATCGATGAGGCGGAGGACCGCAAGAAGTTTGAGCGTCTGCTCTCCCGTCTGGAGATTGCACAGCCGAAAGGTAAAACGGTGATTTCCGTTGATGATGCTGTAGAAACAGCTCAAAGTCTGGGCTACCCGGTACTGGTTCGTCCTTCCTATGTACTCGGCGGTCGTGCGATGGAGATTGTATACTCCGATGCAGAATTGCTCACGTACATGGAGCAGGCGGTTAAAATCAATCCGGAGCATCCGGTACTGATCGACCGTTACATGATGGGTAAAGAAGTTGAGGTTGACGCCATCTGTGATGGTGAAACGGTATTGATTCCGGGCATCATGGAACATATCGAGCGTGCAGGGGTTCACTCTGGTGACTCCATCGCGGTATATCCTCCTCAACATCTGTCCCAGGACATGAAAGAGAAAATTGTAGAGATTACAATCAAAATTGCGAAAGAACTGAAAACGGTAGGTTTGGTCAACATCCAGTTTGTTATCCATGATGGCCAAGTATACATTATCGAGGTAAACCCGCGTTCATCCCGTACCGTACCATTCCTGAGCAAAGTGACCAACATTCCGATGGCGAACCTGGCAACACAAGCCATTCTGGGTGTAAAACTGAAAGATCTTGGTTATGTTGACGGGCTGTGGCCTGAGTCGGACCATGTATCTGTCAAAGTTCCGGTCTTCTCCTTCGCGAAGCTGCGTCGTGTTGAACCAACCCTCGGACCTGAGATGAAATCCACAGGTGAGGTTATGGGTCGTGACCCGAATTACGCTAAAGCGTTGTTCAAAGGTCTCATCGGGGCAGGAATGAAAATTCCAGCAACCGGAGCCATTGTTGTGACTGTAGCAGACAAAGACAAGGACGAAGCTGTACCATTGCTCGAAGGTTTCTACAGACTGGGGTACAAACTCATGGCAACCGGCGGAACTGCAGCTGCGCTTGAAGCAGCGAACATTCCGGTAACGACGGTGAACAAATTAAGCGAAGGTTCGCCGAACATTCTGGATATGATTCGCAGCGGCGAAGCAAACTTTGTCTTCAACACACTCACCAAAGGCAAAACACCACAGCGTGACGGATTCCGTATCCGTCGTGAAGCGGTAGAGAACGGCATTGTATGTATGACTTCACTGGATACGATTCGTGCGCTGCTGATCATGCTGCAAACGATCAACTTCTCTTCAGAAGCAATGCCTGCCTTTGTAAAATAAATATTCACTGATGAAGGACATCAGTCAGCCTGCGGGCTGGCGGGATGTCCTTTATATCGGGCAAAAACGGAAAAAATGAGCAAGTGGAGGGAGCGCTGGTGATGAATCACGCGAGTTTCAATGAAATGGCTGGCCGTCTGATGGTGGCACTTGATTATCCTGGAGCGGAAGAAGCGAAAGCATTGGTACAAGCTCTTGAAGGCATTCCCTGTTATCTCAAGGTAGGAATGCAGCTGTTCTACGCAGCAGGACCGGACTTCATTCGAGAGCTGAAATCCAAAGGTTATTCCGTTTTTCTGGATGTGAAAATGCATGACATTCCCAACACCGTTCGTGGCGGTGCTGAGAGTATCACGCGTCTTGGGGTAGACATGTTCAATGTGCATGCAGCGGGTGGAACGATCATGATGCGTGCTGCACGTGAAGGTGCTGAGGCAGCTATAGCCGCTGATCCTTCCTTACACAGACCCGAGATCATTGCGGTCACCCAACTGACCAGTACAAGTCTGGAAACGATGAACAACGAGATTGGCATCCCGGGCAGCGTGGAAGCTGCTGTGGTCCGTTATGCAGGACTGGCCCAAGAGGCCGGACTGGATGGGGTTGTTGCTTCTCCACTAGAAGTGCCCGCAATTCGGGCAGCGTGTGGCAGTGCGTTTCACACCGTTACACCAGGAATTCGTCCAGCGGGTAGTGGTCTGGGAGATCAGACACGTGTCTTGACGCCGGGTGAAGCCATCGCCAGAGGAAGCCATTACATTGTTGTAGGCCGACCGATTACAGGCGCTCCCAATCCGCGAGAAGCGGCAGAAACCATTTTGAAGGAGATGTTGAACGCATGATCGAACTAAATGAGATTCCGAACCATATTGCTTCCCAACTGTTGAAAATTAAAGCCGTGGCATTGCGTCCGCAGCAACCATTTACATGGACTTCCGGTATCAAATCACCAATATACTGCGATAACCGCTTAACGATGTCCTATCCCGAGATTCGCAACGATATTGCTGAAGCCTTCGCAACGATTATTCGTAATCAATACCCGGAAGCAGAAGTCATTGCAGGTACGGCAACCGCAGGTATCCCGCATGCTGCCTGGGTGGCTCAGAAGCTGAATCTGCCGATGGCCTACATTCGTGATAAAGCGAAAGGACATGGCAAAGAGAACTTGATTGAAGGTCTTATTGCTGAAGGACAGAAAGTAGTTGTCATTGAAGATCTGATCTCTACAGGTGGCAGTTCGATCAAAGCAGCAGAAGCTGTACGCGTAGCAGGTGCAACACCGCTCGCCGTGCTTGCCATCTTCAGCTACCAGCTTGATAAGGGTGTTAAAGCATTCGAAGATGCTGGAATTCCGCTTCAGACGCTGTCCAATTACACGGCGCTGATGGATGTGGCTTTGGCTCAGGGGACGATTCAGGAGAGTGACTTTGAGTTGCTGAAATCCTGGCGTGAAGATCCTTCTTCATTTGGTAAATAATATCATTGATAGCTCAAAAAAGTGTTCATGAATGAACGGTATCAAAATTGTAATGATTGCCGTCATAGCGGCAAAACCATCGAATATGCAATAGGCATCCCATACCTTGGGGTGCTTTTTTCGTTTGTTCATCAAAATATTAACTTTTTCCCTCTACCGTTGTAAAAAGCTTGTAACTTTTAGTTGTGATCGGTCGTTTATAATTCAGTGTAGGTTGGAACAGATTTCTAATTTTAGGTTTTTTGAAGAAGTGAACGGGATATCAAGAAAGGATGAGCGTGATTGCTGGCATGAAGAATTTATTTCTCAGAAAAAGACCTGCCAAGAGCCAGTCAGGCGATGAAAATCAACAGGGGGAAGCGCAGCTGGAGGCATCGACGGTTTCGGGAGAAAATACATACAACAATGAACACGATCACCCGACGAGTGGATCTCCAGTACTTGAAACTGAAATCGCTTCAGATGAAGTGGCTGCAGTTGCTGTCACTACCGTTGATAAACCCCCGAAGAAGATCAAACCGAAGAAGGATATATTGCCTCCATATGATGGACCTGTACTGGAGGTGCGTAACGTGCATCGCAGTTTCCAGACAGGCAGTCGTATCATCCATGTGCTCAAAGGCATTGATATGGAAGTGAATCCGCAACAATTGGTCATGCTGAAGGGGCGATCGGGCTCAGGCAAAACAACACTACTGAATATGCTCGGTGGATTGGATCAGCCTTCAAGTGGAGACATTCTGTTCTCCGGCCAGCCTCTTCAGGATTGGGGAGACCAGCGGCGGACCGCTTTGCGGCGCAAAGAGATCGGTTTTATTTTTCAGGCATATGCACTCATGCCCTTATTGTCTGCTTGGGAAAATGTAGAACTGTCGCTGCGAATGGCGGATGTTCCGCGAGCGGAGTGGAAGGACAGGGTTGGGCACTGTCTGGACCTGGTTGGACTATCCAAACGGGTGAAGCACCGACCTTTCGAGATGTCCGGGGGAGAGCAACAGCGGGTAGCTATAGCCAAGGCTATTGCCCACAGACCCAGATTGTTGCTTGCGGATGAGCCTACAGCCGAACTGGATTCCAAAATGGGCGCTCAGGTCATGGCCGTATTCCGCAATATTATTGAAGTAGAACAAGTAACGATATGTATGACTACACACGATCCTACAATTTTGGAGGTTGCGGACCATGTTTATGAAATGGCGGACGGCAGATTTATCAAGTAAAGAGGCCGCTCCGAAGAGGGGGAAACGCGCAGCACTTATTGTACTTGGTGCGATAATGGTTGCAACGATGTCTGGCTGCTCATTGCTGCCGTCAGAAACAGAGGAAGAAGTGCTTCCGCCAATTACACCACCAACCATCTCCAAGAAACCGGAATATGAAGTCCGGACAGAAACGCTGGAGAAAAGAGTAAGTGGCAGCGGCAAGATGATGAGTCAGCGGGAAGAGAAGGTGTATTTTACGCTCGATGGCATGCATGTCAAAGAGTTAAATGTTAAACCAGGGGATAAAGTGAAAAAGGGTCAACTTCTGGCCGTGCTCGATGTGGAAAGTGTGGAGAAGGAGATCCGTGGCAAGAAACTGGCTATTCGCAAATCCGAAGTTCAAATGAAGGAAACACTCCGCAAAAAAGATGAGATGGACCCGGTAGAGTTCGAAGAGGCAACAATTGCGTTTGAAGAACTGCGTCAGGAGCTTGCTGATCTGGAGGAACAACTGGGAAAAGCCACGTTGACTGCTCCGTTTGGAGGCACTGTAATTGCTGTGCAGGTAGAGAAGGGCGCAGCTGTGAAAGCGTATGATCCGATTGCTACGATTGCGGATACATCGAATCTGGTTGTGGCAGCTACCTTTGCCAAGGAAGATCTGGAGAAGTTCTCAGCCGGTATGAAGGCAGAAGTGGATATTAATGGAGCCGGTAAAGTCGCTGGCAAAATTAAAGTCATGCCTCTGGCTGAAGCATCGGGAAGCGGCAGTGGCGAAGGAACGGGGGAAGGCGGGACGCCTCCAACCAAGGAAACGCTGGATAAGTATGTTATCGTTACACTTGCAAAAATGCCAAAAGGCGTGGAACGTGGCACACCACTATCGGTCTCGATTGTAACGCAGCGTACCGAGAACGCGATTGTGATTCCAGTATCTGCTTTACGCTCCATCGGTTCAAGAACGTACGTGCAAGTCGTGGAGAGTGATGGCAGCAAGCGTGAAGTGGACGTTGAAGTTGGCCAGCAGACGTCGACAGATGTCGAGATTCTGAAAGGTCTGACCGTAGGCGAGAAAGTAGTGGGACGCTAATGGGGCTGCCATTGCTTCGGCTGCTGTTCCGCAAAATGTGGAACACGCGCTGGATGACCTTCAGCACATTAATCGGATTAATTGTGGCGGTTGCGTTCACCGTCAGTATTCCAATGTATGCCGATGGTGCACTGAAACGGGTCGTCGCGCAGACGTTACAGGATAACAGTGAAGGATTGCCAGCGGGTTCGTTGCTAATGAGTTATCAGGCACCTGGTGGTGTGAAGACAGACACAAGGGGTCTGGACGAAGTAGATCGTTATATTCGTGAGGATGTCCCTCGCGAAATCGGTTTTCCATTCCATACGTATGTGAATTCCAGATCCATTCGCAGCACAGAGGTGAGCCCTGAAGATCCAACCAAAGTGGACGCCAGCCGGGTGCGCAGTATGAGTATGGGCACGATGAGTGGACTGGATGCACAGGTGAATTACTCTGCCGGAGTGAAACCTGGCAACCAGGTCAAGGACGATATTATTGAGGCAGTCATGTTGGAAGAAGGCATGTACCGTAACGATCTGCATATCGGCGATATTCTGGAATATCCGGTGTATAGCGGTCTTGATATCACGTTGCGTGTGAAGATTACAGGGTCCTTCAAGGCAGATGATCCAAACAGTCCGTACTGGGTACAAGGATTTGACGGCATGATGAATGGACTTTATGTGGATGAATCGGTTTTTAATGATGTTTTACTGAAAGAAAAAGGGATTCCGCTTCAAAATTCACGTTGGTATTATGCCTTTGATCTGAAGGAAATTCAAACCAGCCAGTTATCAGGTCTGACCTCCATGCTGGAAAGGCTGGATATCGATCTGTACCAGCGGCTGAAAGATACAAAAGTGGACATTACCTTCGGTGATCTGCTCAAGCAGTTCCGCAGTCAGAGTCTGCAATTGCAGACGATGTTGTTTACCTTGGCAGCACCGATGATTGCGATGGTCTTTTATTTTATTGCAATGAACGCCAGACAGTCATTACAGAAGCAAGAGAGTGATATTGCGGTATTGCGCAGCCGTGGAGCTTCAGCTCGGCAGATCTTCTCTCTCTACCTGCTTGAAGGTATATTTTTGGGCGCTATTGCGCTAATTATCGGGCCGTTGCTCGGTTACTTTATGGCCAAGAGTATTGGTTCAGCGAGTGGATTCCTATCCTTTGTTGATCGGAAGTCGATTCCGATTGGCGTATCCAAAGAAGCCATTCTTTTAGGCGTAGCAGCGGTCCTTGTTGCGATCATCGCATCACTTATCCCTGCGATAACCTATGCACGGGCAACCATTGTCTCTGCCAAACGGCGGCAAGCACGTACAGACCGTGCTCCAGTATGGCAACGCTGGTTCCTGGATGTTGTGTTACTGGGTCTGGCTGGATATGGATACTACCTGTTCTATGAACGTCAGATGTTGACCTTCCAGACGGGAATGACAACCGATCAGTTGCAGGTACAGCCGTTTCTGTTCTTTGTACCCGCACTTGCGATCTTTGCGCTCGGACTATTCTTCCTGCGCTTGTTCCCGTGGATATTGAAGCTTATTCAGTTGATCGGTCGCAAGTTGCTCCCGGTCCCGTTGTATCTGACATTAACACAGTTATCGCGTTCATCTTCTTCCTATTATCCGCTGATGATCCTCCTTGTACTGACACTGGGACTTGGGGTGTACAACTCGGCTGCGGCTCGGACAATTGATCTGAATTCCACTGAGCGCACCTTGTACCGTTATGGTTCTGATGTGATTATGCAGACGGTGTGGGAAGGAACACCTGAGGTTAAACCCGGTGGTTCCGGACAGAATGGCGGTACGGGTGGAGGTCAACAAGGTGGTGGCAATGCAGGAGGAGGTTCTGCCGGGGGTGGTGCTTCTGGCGGAGGTAATGGCGGTGGAGGTGCTCCAGGTGGTGGCGGTGGTTCCTCGCAGCCATCCAAAGTCATCTACTCCGAACCTCCATTCGAAGTGTTCCGCAGATTAGATGGTGTCGAACATGCAGCAAGAGTACTGCAGACCAAAGGCAATATTATCGTCTCAGGTAAATCGGGCGGACAGGGGATGCTGGTTGGAATTGATAATGTAGACTTCGCTCAGGTGGCTTGGTTCCGCAACGATCTATTCCCTGCACATCCCTATAAGTACCTGGACTTGCTTGGTAAATATGAAGGGGCTGTACTGATCTCTTCCAAATTTGCTGACAAGTTCAAACTCAAAACGGGAGATCTCGTCTCGATGGGTGTACAGGGACAGGCGATTGAATTCGTAGTCTTCGGAATCATTCCTTATTGGCCATCCCAGTATCCGGATCAGATGCCATTCTTCGTGGCCAATCTGGATTATATCTACGATCAGGTGCCTCTAATTCCTTATGAGGTATGGCTGAAAATGGAACCGGATGCCAAAGTGGCTCCATTAATGGAGAAACTTGCAGCAGAAGGTATTGAGTTATCTTCTGTGCGTGACGTACGCACCGAATTGGTATCACAGGGTAAACACCCGTCACGAGGTGGCGTCTTCGGAATTCTGAGCCTTGGTTTCCTGGTATCGGTGATTATCTCGTTGATCGGATACGTGCTGTACTGGTTCTTCAACCTTTCGGGACGTGTTGTGCAGTTCGGTGTATTACGTGCCATGGGATTATCTCGGGCGCAACTGAGCGGCATGCTGCTGCTGGAGCAGGTATTCACAGCGGGGCTATCGATCCTATTAGGTATTGGTATTGGTCAGGTATCCAGTCGTTTGTTCCTGCCATTCCTGCAAACGACGGATAATGTATCTGCTCAGGTACCTCCGTTCCGGATTGTCTTTGAGCAGCAGGATATGTTGCAACTGTATGGGGTTACTGTGGTGATGCTGGTCATTGGTGCAACGATGTTGCTCTGGCAGATTCGCAGACTGCGTGTTCACCAGGCGGTCAAAATGGGAGAGGAGAGGTAAACGTGATCCAATGCGAAGGACTTGTCAAAATTTTTAAATCCAGCGATGTGGAAGTCGTTGCCCTTCAGGGTCTCAACCTGACTGTCAATCAAGGTGAAATGATGGCCATCATCGGTAACAGCGGTAGCGGTAAATCCACGCTGCTGAATATTCTGGGTGGACTTGATCGTCCTACGGCGGGTACGGCTGTTGTGGGAGACTGGGATTTGCTGAAGATGACAGATGCCCAATTGGTCGAATACAAACGTCATACGGTAGGTTTTATCTGGCAAAATAACGGTCGTAACTTGCTGCCTTATCTCACTGCACTGGAAAATGTGGAGACTCCCATGATTCTGGGAGGCAAGCGTGATCGTGCATACGCGAAACAATTGCTCGAATGGGTAGGCCTTAAGGATCGGATGAATAACAAATTGCATCAATTGTCAGGAGGAGAGCAGCAACGGGTAGCGATTGCGATCTCCTTATCCAATCGTCCAAAAATTCTGCTTGCAGATGAACCAACTGGTTCGGTCGATTCCGAGACATGTGATACAATCATGGGCATTTTCCGAAGAATGAACAAGGAACTCGGCGTTACGATCGTCATCGTTACGCATGACTTGACGCTAGCTGGCAAGGTAGACCGGATCGTTGCGATCCGGGATGGCCTGACCAGTACCGAGTTTGTGAAGCGCAACCCGAATTTGGACGATGAGCATAGCTTATCCGAAGCGGGTATGCCGGACATTCACGAAGCATTCGTCATTATTGACCGTGCAGGGCGGCTTCAGGTGCCAAAAGAGTATCTGGAGGCCTTATCCATTGATAACCGGGCTACATTGGAATTTGACGGTGAACGCATTGTCATTACACCGCCAAGATAATTAATGAGGGGGAATTGGGAGATGAAGAACAGGTTGTGGGGAAAACGTGTGCTGGCTGTCATGGCTACTGCAACACTAGCATTGCCGCTGATTGCTGGCTGTACGGCAAGTGAGGCGAAGGATACAGAGCAACGTGTATTACGTGTGGCTACAATGTGGGGAGGGCAAGACGACAGTTATTTCCGTCAACAATTTACTGATGCTTTTGAGCTGACCCATCCCAATGTAACCATTGAAATTGTAGCTGCCGTTGATCAGAGCAGCATGTATGGGTATGGCAACACCGAAGAACAGCAGGAAGTTCCGGATACGATGGAAAGTCTGAAGAAGATTATGACTGGCGATAACCCGGTTGACGTCATCGTGGCAGATACCTCTACAGTCAAATCATTAATTCAGGAGAATCTGGTGAAACAGTTGGACCCATTAATGCAAGAAGACAAGTTTGATACGACAGACATTGTTCCTAGTGTGCTGGAGGGTATCAAAGATCTGGGGGATCAGAGCATCTATGCATTGACACCAACGTTCTCATCTTCGGCTTTGTTCTATAACAAAGGCATGTTTGAAAAAGCAGGCGTGGAACCGCCAACGGACAATATGACTTGGGACGATATTTTCAATCTGGGTACCCGACTAACTAAAGGCGAGGGTAAAGATCACGTATTTGGTTTTACCTTCACGACATATCAGGGTGGTTCGCCGTACTACTCCATGCAGCAGTACTACAGCGCGTTGCAGCTGAAGACGTTTGATGACAAAGCAGAGAAGATGACAGTAGATTCTCCTCAATGGGAGAAAGTGTGGAGCACCATCAGCAAACTTGCCATTGACAAAGTTATCCCTAAAGGAGACGAACCGCAGGATCAGAATCCGAGTGGACGTTATGATCCAATACAGGGTGACCTATTCCTGAGCGGCAAGGCAGCCATGGCTATTGGTGATTACAGCTATATTAATCAATTAATTGATGCCAATAAAAATGCGGATAAAATGAAAGACTTTACGAAAGTGGATTGGGATGTGGTAACACCTCCAGTTCACCCGGAAGCTCCTGAAATTGGAGGCAGCATCTACCTGAGCAATCTCATGGCGATCAATAGTGCGGCTCAGAACCCGGATGATGCGTGGGAACTGATCAAGTACATGAACAGTGAAGATTGGGCTAAAATCAAGGCGCGTAGCAGCTATGAGATGGTATCCCGGAAGAGCTTCATCAAGCCAAAAGATGGCTTGGATTACAACATTCAAGCATTCTATTCTTTGAAGCCGATTCCGCCAACCAATACCAACCTGGATAAAATGTATCAAAAATCCCCAGGCTTATGGCAAGTAAATGAAAAAGGCATGGAATATTTCAATCAGGTACTTGAGAACAAGAAGACACCAAAAGAAGCGCTTGGTGAGTGGGCAGCGAAAGGAAACGAGATGCTGCAGAAATTGAAAAAAGACCCTAAAGCCACGTTTGAATGAGATTTGATCAAGTATTCCTATCATAAGTTAAGGATAGCCGCTGAAGATTTTAATCTTGGGCGGCTATTTTTATGAAAATGGGGTATTCTACAAAAAGCAGGAATAAATGACGACTCCGGAAAGGACGAGCGGTATGCACTGGGTATATTTCAGCAAGTTGTATGCAACCAAATTTCAGGCAGGATGTCTGGCCAAGCGGATGGAGCAGGATGGATGGATTTATGGTCATAATGAACCGGCGGAAGTGGAAGTTTATCGATCACGCAAAGGTCGTTACGGTGTACGATTTATTCCCTGACATTACCCCTTGACTTATAGGGTATCAATAGTGTATATTAATTAAGTCGCTGTTTTAATATTTCTTACTGACGCGGGGTGGAGCAGCCCGGTAGCTCGTCGGGCTCATAACCCGAAGGCCGCAGGTTCAAATCCTGCCCCCGCAATTTAGTTTCACTTGGATGATTTACAGCCATCATCTGCACGTTATACATTATGTCTAGGGCCCTTAGCTCAGTTGGTTAGAGCGGTCGGCTCATAACCGATTGGTCACAGGTTCGAGTCCTGTAGGGCCCATACTCTTGAAACCCTTGCCTAGCAAGGGTTTTTTTCTGTCTTCAAATAGGTGCTAGAGCAAATAGGTAACTTGTAAATGGTTATCTTTCTAATATGCCTTTTTTTGCGAATGTCAGTGTATGTCCATGCCATATCTCAAATCTCGCATATACTACCTTATCTCAACCCATAGGAGGTAGATTTCATGAGTCAATTTATTGATGCAAGAACTTCGCAGAATGCGAGTTTGGCTAACTCTATCGCCATTCCAATCCTTGTAATTAACACACCTCAATTATTTGGACAGATTGGTTTGGTGTCCACAGCTGGTATCGGAGCTAACCCGCGTGTACAATTCAAGGGAACGGTCTCTGTCCAGCTTCCATTAGCACTTGTCGGAATTACGATTACTATTGTTAGGGGGACTTTAGCAACAGACCCAGTTATTTATTCCGCCACTTCCACATTTAATCTGAGTGTTCTCGCACCTCAGGTTATTACATTCTCTGCGGATGACTTCAATCCACCAATTACACCACAATTGACGTACACTGCATTTGTCAGCTCCAACTTGTTGGGCACAGTCCGTGTAGGCCCTGAGAACTTTGACGGAGTATTATACTCCGACTAATGTTGAGCTTCCTTGTCAAATGAATCAATTCATCCATCTTCTTAATATGAAAGAATGTTATGAGCCTGCCCTTAAAAGCAGGTTTTTTCTTGATGAAGGGGCAAACGGAGCGTTCGTCGAGTAGACAAGGTTCTATGATATAATACATTACAGAGATTGGAACGGTATTTACGAATAAAGTAAAACATGAATTTTTGAGAATCTTACGAAATTAGTGATAGAAAGCAGGTTTACCTTTAATGACGCAAAATGAAAGTCAACGTTTTCGTTACAGTGAAGCTCCAGTCTGGGATTGGCAGCGAGCTTATTATGAACAGAAAGGGCTAGAGGCTTGGACAGAGAATCAGGTCCCTCAGTATATTACCAGTAATCCGGTGATTGCAGCGGCGTACGCAGAGATGATTTTTGGTTTTCTTCAGGATCTCGCGAACCAGGGACAGATCACGGAGACTGTGACCATTCTGGAACTTGGAGCGGGCGTAGGGCGGTTGGCACACCAAATTCTCCTGAAGCTGCTTGAGTTAAAGGAATTTGCTGGAATACAATTACCACCTTTCAGATATGTAATGACCGATCTCGTAGCAGAGAATGTGCTGGGTTGGCAGGAGCATCCATCCATGCAATCCTTTATTCAACAAGGTATAGTGGATTTTGCACGTTTTGACGCTGTAAAGGACACGGAATTGAATCTGGTTGTCGCAGGCACGGTTATTCGGCCTGGTGATCTGAAACAACCGTTGTTGTTGATTGCCAATTACTTTTTTGACAGCATCCCGCAGGAATTAATCTATATTGGGTCCGGCGAGATATATGAGTGTGATCTGCTCCTTCAGTCTCCGGATCGTCGTCTTAATCTGGAACCCGCTGAGATGTTGAAGAACATGACGCTGAGTTATGAGTATCGCAAAGCCCCTGAATACAGTGCAGACAACTATCCGTATTCGGAACTGATTACGTTGTACAAAGAGGAACTGGAGGATTCACACATCCTTTTCCCAGCAATTGGCTTGTCCTGTCTTGAACGGTTGAACAAGCTGTCGCAGTCAGGTTATGTGTTGATTACCGCTGATAAAGGGGATCATCGTCTGGATAACTGGAAGTTCGCAGAGCCGCCTGAATTCGTTCTTCACGGGAGTTTTTCTTTAACAGCCAACTACCATGCGATTCAATATGTTCTGGAACAACAGGGAGCACATACTCGATTCACAACACATCATTATAAAGATCTGAATGTTGGATGCATGTTGATGGTGGATGAACCGATTCGTTATGTGAACACGAGACTGGCCTATCATCGATTTGTGGAACGTTTTGGACCGGATGATTTTTTCAGCATGAAGCAATGGGTAGACCAGCGGATAGAGAGCATGGAGTTGAAGCATATTTTGCCGTTTTGGCGTCTGGGCGGGTATGATGCCGAGTTCTTGATTCACAGTGCGACGCACATCTCCAGTCTTCTTCCTGATGCAAGTGATGAGGAAATGCTCGATATTCAGTCAGGGATTCATACAATGTGGTCGTCCTAT
This sequence comes from Paenibacillus sp. 2KB_22, assembly GCF_052115745.1. Taxonomy (NCBI): domain Bacteria; kingdom Bacillati; phylum Bacillota; class Bacilli; order Caryophanales; family Paenibacillaceae; genus Paenibacillus; species Paenibacillus sp. 2KB_22. The sequence goes on along the minus strand of NZ_JBFRHG010000002.1, from coordinate 1,109,218 downwards.
TATGTGATGGAGCAGCAAGGGGGGCTGGCATTTTTGGCAGGGCAGCTATTATATGAAATGTATATGTATGAGGATGCTAAACGGTTTCTGGAGATATCGTTGGTTGCAGATCCGAGTAACCATAATCCAGCCGTCTTGTACGATTTGGCTGTGTGCTGTTATGAACTTGAGTTGGAAGAAGAAACCCTGTCATATACCCATAAAGTCTTGGCTCTGGAACCTGATCATGAAGAGGCAACAGCGTTACTCCAGAGTTTTGAGTTGAGCTGAAGGGAACAATTTTAGTTTGTCTCCTATATGTAAAAAGTTGGTGATGGTTGTATATAAAATTGAAACTTAATTGGGTTGTAATCGTATTAATGGGATATTCAACCAATCAACTATATCAACAAAAAAGGAGACAAAGATATGAAAAAAGCCTTATCCGCTGCATTATATCCATTAATGTGGGTTTTAGGTGCGTTTAGCGTGCTGTCTGTTAATGCGAATAGTGCCGCAGGCAACGCCCTCTTTGTGAAAGATATCGCTACAGATCGAAGCTATGATGGGCAGGCTATATATGATAGTATTGAACGTAGAAATGCCTAACTACATAGCACTGAACTGTAAAGGTAATTGTGTCATCGAACAATAACATGAGCACCAATTACTCTTGAAGCGAAGTACGATGCGCGGGAACACTGTTCGTACAACCTTTGAGCCGGTTTCGTACCTTATTCAGGTATGAACCGGCTTTTATTATTGAACGGGGGATACCGAATGAAGATTATTATTGGACAACCCAGGCTGGAACAGCATCTGCTGCAGCTTGAAGCCGAACTTAAGCAACACCCAGATGCGGATATAATATTCTATCCTGAAGGTTATCTGAACCAGAATGTCGAAGACGCTTGCCGCCTGGCGGCTGAATATGGAACCATGATTGTATCAGGTCATCGCAGGTTGCACGAACGTCCGAAGGACCGATCAATCATCATCAGTAAGGCTGGAGAGATTGTATTGGAAAAAGCTAAATATACACCTGCTGAGACGGTTGTGGAACAGGGATGGGTAATAAGCACATTGTTGTGTGATGAGCTTGTCCTGCAAGGATTTTGCAACGAGAATATAGGAAATGTTGACATTGTGATGCATTCCATTGGTGTGGGTATGTTCAGTGAAGAGCAGTACAGTGAGTGGGTTGAAGAAGCACGTAAGATTGCCTTACAGCATCAATGTATTGTCATGGGGACAAGCCATGCGGATGGTTCATACCGTGACAGCGAGATCTCCATTCCGATCGCCTATTGTATAACACCTGATGGAGAGGTTGTTCTGGAATCCCGAAGTGATACACGTACTCGTACAATCCTTCTGGACAGAGAAAATACAGACCGCTTACCTCAGGAGTCCCAAGAAAAACAACTGAAAATCTCCATCGTCCCATCCGGTTAAATCATCAGGAATAAATTCCAGATGAATGGGCTGATGAACGTGCCGATTCGCCCGGTCACTTGCGGGGAATATGCATATGTTATGGCATACCTTGAAATTCAAAGGAGGCCAATCAAATGAGTCAAGTTGGATACGGTTGTGGCAATGTTGGTGGATTCGGCGGATGGACTTCTACAAGTGCAATTCTCGTACTTTTCATCCTGCTCGTAATCATCACAAAATCTTTCTGGCTGTAAGTCACGTATAGAAACGTGCAGGCAATGGCTCCGCTGAGACTTCAGCGGGGCTTTTCCCTTTTATAAGTAGCAACCTATGCCATCCATGACATTTGACAACTGAAAACAATGTGCTTAAAATCACATAAGAGACTATTAACAGAGATTGAAGGGATAGCAATGCCGTTTATTCGCTTTAAAGGATTCACAGGTCCTCAGCTAGAGGAAGTTGTACCCCAAATTACAGAGAAGATGGCCCTAATTACTCATATTCCACGGGAGAGAATGAAGGCAGAGCGTCATGATGTACAAGCGCTAACACCTTCTCCAGCTTCTATAGAGATTCTGATGTTTCAACGTGATCAGGAGATTCATAATCGGATTGCATCGTCGTTGCAGGCTATTCTGGAAGAAGCGTACATGCCGGATGTGCATATTTTCTTCAATATATTGTCACCCACTTTGTATTATAAACAAGGCAAGCCGCTGACAGATTATCGATTGGATTGAGATTGAGATTGTGAGGGACGAGCAGAGGTTGCTCGTCTCTTTGATTTACATATTTTTCGTATGTTTAGCAATGGACTGGTGCCTGTGAACCCTGCTCAATAATAATGAGCATATCGCAGACGCAATAAACAAGGCTCCACCAATAAGGTATACCCATTGAACGCCCAGTTGATCGGCGACTAGACCGAAGATCACTATGGATACACTCAAAACCGTGGAAATCAGGACGCCATGTGCGGCGTGTACCCTGGATAGGGATTCGACCGGCACGCTTCTCAGAAGCGCTATCTGCTGAGCCGCATCACGAATCTGATGAACTGGACCCATAAGTATGCATAACACCAGAGCGAGCCATGGCAGGTTGTTTAGGCCATAAAGGATGGTCAACAGGCTGAAGAGAAGAGAAGCCATGGTCATACTAGCGATTAGATGCTTCTGAATCCGTTTGGCCAGTGCAAGAGCCAGAATACCACCAAGCATGGTTCCAGCAGCGTAACTCGAGTTCATGAGTCCCCACCAGCCTTCTCCTCGTCCCAGAACTTCTTTTGCAAAGGCCAACGTAACAGCTCCAATCCAGATCGAACCCGCAAGTGTCTGGGCAATGTCCATAAGCGTGATCAGTCGTAATGATGGATTCTTCCAAAGCATACTCCAGCCTTCCCTCAATACATTACGCGATACAGTAGATTTCTGGAATTGTTCTACACCTCGTGTGAGCGAGCCAAGGGCAATTAGGAAGATTAGAACGGCCCAGGACAGGCTTGTAGCTGCCCAGAAGGTCTGTGACGCCCCCCAGTTCATCACGGCGAATCCCGTCATGGCGTACCCGACAATGGTTACAGTCTGATTGGAGAAAGAGAGGAGGCTATTGGCTTTCACAAGATCTTCTCCCTGAACCAATCGTGGCGTTAAAGCATTCAGTAGCGGAGATTCCAATCCATCCAAAAAGGATAATATGACCACTCCAATCAATAGAAGCGGCAGCTGTGAAATCAAGTGATTCAACGAAATGGCTATACAGGTCATGATGAATGTTTTGGCTATGGAAATGCTGATCAATAGTCTGGAGAATGGGAAACGGTTCACAAGTAATGGCAAAGTGAAACTTGCTGTTATACGTGCAATGATCTGAATAAGTGGAAACATTGCAGCAGAGAGTACCGATCCAGTGTGACTGTAAATAAACGTAGTAATGACCATGATATATATGACATTAATAAGCGAGAGCAGCGTTTTGGCGGCCCAATAGGGATAAAATGCGATGTTCATGCCAATGATGTCCTTTCCGAAACGATATATCTATATTACGGGCATTGTCATCATTGCACCACAAACAAAGTTATCATTTTCCCATCATTTCAGCACAAAAAAAGAAACTGCCCAACAGGGCAGTCATCTTCTAATGGCTATAGTTCATGCCAAAGTGAGTGTGAAGGCGATAAGCAACATCAGCAGGCTGGTCGTTCTGACCATCGTCATATAAGGCCTGCTGGGTTCGGCCTCACCGCGGAAAATCCAGCCATAGCGCAGATACCAGCCGAATTTTGGGAAACAGAAATTGATGATACAGAGTACCATGAATATAAAAAAGAGGGTTCTCATACCCATCTTCCTTTCTTACTTACATAACGGATCTCATCTTAACGTTTGCGTCTGGTAAAAAAGACTACAATCAAAATAATAATGATGATAATTAACAGAAATTTCATGTGTATTCCTCCTGATGACAGTTAGGTTATTGTCGAATGTTAGTTATCAACTATTACCCATAAAACACACGACTTGAATAACTATGTTACAATTAAAATATATTGTTTCTATATCAACACATACCATCTGGTTAGTTGTATCTCCATATAATGTACAAATGCAGACTATATAAACATTAACGTGTGAGAGATGAAGGAGGAAGGCATGAGCCAACATAATCAACTCCCATTACAATGGGAATTTATCATCTCGAAAGTGAAATCCTCCGTGACGGTGGTCGATGCAACCTTGCCTGAGCTTCCGCTCATGTATGTAAACGAACACTTTACCCGGCTGACAGGATACACGTATGAAGAGTCTGTCGGACAGAATTGCCGATTTTTGCAAGGACAGGACACAGACCCCGAAACGGTAATGCAGATTCGTGATGCATTAAAGAAACAACAGTCCATTAAGATTGATATCTTAAATTATACAAAAAGTGGTCAGAAGTTCTGGAACGAACTGAATATTGATCCGATCTTTAATGAATCCGGAGAGTGTTTATATTTTGTAGGCATTCAATACGATATTTCAGAACGGAAGTATGCCGAACAACAGTTGAAGTTCGCAACTTCCATGGCTGAGATGAACAGCAGAGGGCAATTGGAATTCATCGGAAAGCTGAATCACGAGCTTCGTACCCCGCTCAACGGCATTATGGGTATGATCGAACTTGCCAGCATGGGTGAAACTACGGATGAACAGAAAGAATACCTGGAACTCGCACGTCAATCGGGTGAGGCACTACTTAACATCGTTAACAATAGCCTGGATATGGCGAAGCTGGGTAGAGGCAAAATGGATGTTGAAAACATTGAGTTTCAACCTCTGAAGCTGATTCAACAGATTGTAAAGACACATGAGCCTGCGGCACAGAATAAACACATACGTTTGCTCTGTCATGCGGATCTGAATGTTCCTGATGTACTTATTGGTGACCCGCTAAGACTTCGGCAGGTACTGGATAATTTGCTGAGTAATGCGATCAAGTTCACGGAACAAGGTGAAGTGCAGTTACAGGTGGATGTGAGGCAACAAATCATGGATACTGTAGTTTTGGTATTCTCTGTGCGTGATACGGGAATTGGCATTCCTCCGCATCAGATCGAACAATTGTTTGATGCATTTACCCAGACCGACATCTCCCATGCGCGCCGATTTGGCGGAAGCGGGCTTGGGTTGACCATCTGCAAAGAACTGCTGGAACTGATGAATGGTCAGATTTCGGTGGAGAGTACCGAGGGGATAGGTACACAGTTTGAGGTGACACTGCCCTTGCTGCGCCAACATGCCATTCCCAATGTGGGATAATCAAACAAGCAGGACAGCCGGATGGTCTCGGCTGTTTTTTTTATTTTATTGTTTTACGAACGGGCGTTCTGTTATAATTGCAAGTGTTGAATGGGGGAGACACAGCATGAGTAAGAGACGCACAGGACGAAAACGGAAAAGTAAACAAGGCTTCAAAAAGCAGATACTGACGCTGGTAGCGATGCTGCTGGTAGCCCTCTACGCCTGGGCAGGGGGAGAATGGCCAGAGGAGATACCTAATCCATTCGGAGGGACGAATAAGAGTGTAGACCATACGATTACTTTCCCTTCAGAGCGCTATCCGGAAACAGCCAATCATATTAAAGCTGCCATCAAGGCAGGGCATTCGGATGTATGCACCATTGATCGTAGTGGAGCTGAAGGCAATCGGGATCTATCACTCAAGGGTGTTCCGGTCAAAAAAGGTAAGGATCGTGACGAGTGGCCTATGGCGATGTGCGCTGAGGGAGGAACAGGTGCAGATATCCAGTACATTACCCCAAAGGATAATCGCGGTGCAGGTTCATGGGTAGGGAATCAGTTAATTACATATCCGGATGGAACACGAGTGAAGTTTGTAGTGAAGTAACAAGAAGAGAAAAACCAGACGTGCATGCGTCTGGTTTTTTGGTATGATGTGTTGGCATAAATAGTTCTAGTTAACGTATTTTTTAATACGGGAACTGAGTTTCTAGGATTACAGATCCGACTATACGAGTTGCATTCCGCTTAAATGATGAGACCGGATGCTTAACAGACGCGTAACATGTTCAACCTCATCAAACGGTATCCACAGACTTCCGTGAACGGTTCGTAAGGAGAGAATGGATGTATCAGCGGTGCGCTCGGGAAAACCGGTTACTGTCTGACCGCTTGTATTACGAACCATGATCTGTTGTTTGCGCCGGATGGCAATTTCTACCTCTTTTTTCATAAGTCATTGCTCCTGATTATGAGATGTTAAATCCATATGTCAATGTTTTCAATGGTTAATTTGTCTTCTTTATCTAGTCTATCAGAACTAGGTGTAGATTTCCAGAAGAGAAATAAACAATGTTCTAGGTGATTTGTCATGGCTGGCGATTATCCGTTTTTGAATGGTCATTACGGGGTTATATTAGGGTAAAAGGAGGGGAACGGAATGACACAATTGATTATTGGGCTGGCCCGTACCGAGAACGAGGCTATAATTATGCTGAATAAGGCTAAAGAGGAAGGCATTAAGGATAAATATTTGGGAGCGGTAGCGAAGGAACAGCTTAATCTGGAGCTGGTGAGCGAGAAGACGGGGCTGCCCAAACCATTAAAAGGTGCAGGAACAGATGGTGCCTTTGGCGCGCTAAAAGGGATATTGGCTGGTCTGGGGAAACGGATGGATCAGACGATGTCGATCGGGAAAGCAGTGCGCAGACTCGCCGGCAATGAGATCGGGAGTGATACCGATGATTTGGTGCTTACACTGACTGAAGCGGGGATCTCGGAAGAAGACGCACGGTATTATGAAGATTGGCTGTTAAAGGACCACATCTTGGTAATCGTGGAGTGCAGTGAGGAAGAGGCAGCTCGTGTTCGACCCATTTTACTTTTTTAGTTTAATTTAAGGCTGATTTTAGGTTTCTTTAATGTTGGGGAGGTATTCTTATCTCACACCTCCCTTAATATAGATTGGTTTACCGGAAGTCCGGGACCGCAACTCGGACTTTCTAGGCACTGTAAGCTCACGCTTGCAGTGCCTGTTTCATTTCTTAATTATTTTTAATAAAAGGTGTTGCAAAGTTAATTAGTTCATGGTAAGATATTTCTTGTCGCCAAGAAATACATAATCCTGCCGGGGTGGCGGAATTGGCAGACGCACAGGACTTAAAATCCTGCGGTAGGTGACTACCGTACCGGTTCGATCCCGGTCCTCGGCATCTTAAAAAGAAAGATCGCATGACGCTTGTTAACCAAGCTGCATGCGATCTTTTTTTTGTTCTTTAATATGAATGTGATATCATACCTGACCACTTCACCTGCAGTTCATAAACATAAACGCTGCATAATACATATCAGAAGGTACATTTATCTGACTTTTATGAAGAGACGGAACAATGGTGTATACTATCCATAGGCATATATTACCTTTACCTTGCTGAACGATATAAGTTCAACTACACATTTACACGATAACGGAGAGGACAGAAATAACCTGAAGAAGCGAAGCGGGCGCCTTTATCCCCGGATTTTCCCTTTCAAAAGGGAATCAAAAAAATCTGGGGATAACAGCGATCGGAAGGTTGTTCTGTCATCGGAGTGCCCGTGTAAATAACCATATTTGAACTTATGTAGAGTCACAAAACCAATAAAACAATCTTATGGACGGAGGACTCAAGTTTATGTTGAAACAGCTTAAGCCATACAAGGTGTTACAGGAACGCAGAATCGAAGAACTGAAATCGGATGCGTATCTGTTGGAGCACCAGAAATCCGGAGCCAAAATTGTACTTTTGTCCAATCAGGACGACAACAAAGTATTCAGTATCGGTTTCCGCACACCTCCGGAAGATGATACAGGGGTAGCCCATATCCTCGAACACTCCGTGCTCTGTGGGTCCAAGAAATTTCCGGCCAAGGATTCTTTTGTTGAGTTGCTGAAAGGTTCATTGAATACATTCCTTAACGCCATGACGTATCCGGATAAGACGATCTACCCGATCGCGAGTCGTAATGATCATGACTTCCATAACCTGATGGATATTTATCTGGATGCGGTATTAAATACGAATATTTATGTGAATGAAAAGATATTTTTGCAAGAGGGCTGGAACTACAACCTGACCTCGGCCGATGATGAGTTAACCTACAACGGAGTTGTATATAACGAGATGAAGGGTGCCTTTTCTTCACCGGAACGAATGGTACGCAGAGAAGTGCTGAACTCCCTTTTCCCGGATACCACATACTCCTCCGAGTCTGGCGGGTTCCCGGAAGCTATACTGGATCTAACGTATCAGGGACTGCTGGATTTCCACACGAGATACTATCATCCTTCCAACAGTTACATCTATCTCTACGGGGATATGGATATGGAAGAGAAGCTGCAATGGCTCGATGAGAATTATCTGAATGCATATGATCGAATCGAGATCGATTCGGCCATTCAACTTCAACCTGCCTTTGCAGAACGGGTAGACACAGTTAAGACTTACTCTGCGGGAAGTACGGAATCCGAAGTGGATAACAGCTTCTTGACCTATAATGCGGTGATTGGCACAAGTCTGGACAAGGAACTGAACATCTCGTTCCAGATTTTGTTATACGCCTTGCTGAACGCTCCGGGAGCGGTATTGAAACAGGCTTTGCTTGATAAAGGAATTGCCAAGGACGTCTACGGTTCGTATGATGACAGCTTATATCAGCCTGTGTTCACCGTCGGATTGAAGAAGAGCAATCTGGCGAGCAAAGAGGATTTCCTGGGAACGGTCCAAGAAGTGCTTGAACGTGTGGTGAAAGAAGGTTTCGATCCTAAAGCGTTGCTTGCTGGAATTAACTCGTATGAGTTCAATCACAGAGAAGCGGACTATGGCAGAATGCCGAAGGGTCTGATCTACGGATTCTCCTCCCTGCAAAGCTGGCTGTATGATGATGAGGCACCTTTCACCCATTTGGAGGCCAATGACGTATTTGCTGAGCTGCGGACAAAAATGAACGAAGGTTACTTTGAGCAGCTGATTGAAAAGTATTTATTGCAAAACACACATACTTCCTTTGTGGCCCTGACACCGGACAAAGGGTTGAATTCACGTAAAGAAGAAGCGCTGAAAGCACGTCTGAAAACCATTCAGGCCGGGCTTAGCGAGGAAGAAGTTCAGACGCTGATTCAGAAAACGGAAGCACTCGCCGAATATCAGAATACACCTTCAACCAAAGAGCAGCAGCAGGTCATTCCGACGTTATCGATTGAAGATATTGAACCGAAGGCCTCTACGTTGCATCAAACGGTGAACCAGGTCGACGGCACAACCATTCTCCACCATAACCTCTACACCAACGGAATTGGTTATCTAAGATTGCTGTTTGATATCAAAGAAGTCCCACGTCATCTCCTGCCGTATGCAGGGTTGCTCAAGAATGTACTAGGTTACGTGGATACTCAAAACTACTCGTTCAATGAACTGTCCAATGAAATTCATATCCATTCGGGCGGAATTCATAGCGGGATTGGATCTTATGCCAACGCGCATAAGCACAATGAATTCAAGGCTACCTATGAGTTCAACGCAAAAGTGTTATATGACAAGCTTGGATTTGCCTTTGATATGATCAAAGAAATTGTGTTCACATCCCAATTCGATAATTCGAAGCGATTATATGAGATCATCTCTCAGATGAAAGGTAATCTGCAACGTAATCTGATCAACAGCGGACACTCTGCGGGAATTGGCCGGTCTTCGTCCAAACATTCAGCGGTTGCGGATTTCAGAGAAGCGGTAAGTGGTATCGCCTTTTACCAGTGGCTTGAGGATCTTCAGGCGAATTTTGAGGCCAGAAAAGAAGAGTTATCTTCCAGCCTGCAAGAGTTGACGGGCTATATTTTCAGACCGGAGAATTTGCTTGTTAGTTACACTGCCGATGAGCAGGGATATGAAGGACTGGAGCAACAGGTATCCGATCTGAAAGCGAAGCTGTTCACACATGAGGTTGCCAAGGAAGAGTTTACGTTCACACGGGCTACGCATAAGGAAGGATTCCGTTCCCCGTCAGAAGTGCAGTACGTGGTGCAAACGGGCAATTATATTGACAAAGGATATCAATACACTGGTTCACTACGGGTCTTGCAGGGCATCCTGTCCTTGGATTACTTGTGGACCAATATCCGCGCCAAAGGCGGAGCTTATGGCTGTATGTCAGGTTTCAGACGGAACGGAGACAGCTACGTTGCATCGTACCGTGATCCGAACCTGGATAAAACGTACAAAGTATATGAAGAGATACCGCAATATTTAACCGATTTCCGGGCAGACGAGCGGGAAATGACGCGCTATATCATTGGTGCGATCCAGGATCTGGATACGCCGAGAACACCTTATGGCGAAGGGGCATTCTCTCTGGAGTGTTATCTGTCGAATGTGACTGAAGCAGATCTGCAACAGGAACGTGACGAAGTGTTAAGCACGAAGGAAAGCGACATTATCGGTTTTGCTGAGCTCTTATCGGCCGTACTTGAACAGCAACAGCGCTGCGTGATCGGTAATGAGAACAAGATTGAGGAACAGAAGCAAATGTTTGACGAGACGCTGGATTTAATCAAAAACTAAACGTTAGTCTCGCTGATTTTCGATTCAATAAACGTCAAATGCGAAAGGCACTTTATGAGCTGGTTTCAACAGCTTATAGAAGTGCCTTTTTTAATGAGGAGGAATGTGGAGCAACTGTCGCCGACCCATAATGAGAATGGGTGACACGCTGCGTTGTTCAAGTGACAGCGAGCATGTTGTATATTTTCAGTGTCCGCAGATCTTCCTTTGAGATTTTCAATTCATTATACAACTCCTGATTCTCGGGCAGCGGGGTTCTGGAGAATAACATTTTGAGCGCGATCGGCATGAAAGGTCTGAAGGAGACACCAGCCATCAGTCCCCACTTTTTCTCCGATTCCTGGAAAGATGCCAGAATATTAATATATAGATTCTCCAGCGGCGTGGCCTGATTTTTCAAAATTAGCGTGGTAAGTGTATCGTAATGCTCGGTGTGGCCCCAATACATATTCTCGCATTCCTGGTAGTTCTCAAAATCCTTCACATTCATATACATCACGGTGCGATAACGGTTGGCATCCGATTGAGCCATCATGTCAATGACACATCGAATGAGACTGTTGTTACGCCCATCATAGAAGTAGGAATAGAAGCGGGTGGAGTTCTTGAAAAAGCTGGACGGGACCGCATTCATCAGGGGAGATGCATGCCTCGGCTCTTGGTACAAGAGTTGCTCCACCTGAATGTTGAGCGCGTTCGCAATATGATGTAACGTGACCAGATCAAGTGTAATATCTCCGCTCTCATATTTGGACAGGGTACCCTTGCTCTTGAAGATCTGATCCGCAAGCTGTTGAATGGTCAGTCCCCGCCACTTCCGAAAGTTTCGTATTTTCTTGCCAACTTCCTGATTGATATTGTTCATAACTGGTTCTCCTTATGCAATGTTTCTTGAGAGTACGTGAAAATGATGAAAGTCATTCATAAAAATGATGTTATATGAAAAATATATCACTTTCTCACCGAAAAACCTATTCTGGGGAAACAATAAACTTTATTTGTTTCGTCAGGATAGATTGTATTGCATTTGATGCAATTTCTACGTCATGGAATAATAGATCTCATACGATATGAACCGACAATGAAAAGTTGAGCAGACAGAGGAGCAGAAGCTACTATGAAATATAACTTTGATGAGATTATAGATCGCACAGGTACGAATGCCATGAATACGGATGGATTCCGTCAATATATTTTTAACGCCTCAGAAGATATGACATTTCCATTTAAGGACGAAGAATTCATTCGCATGTGGATTGCAGATATGGAGTTCGCCACACCTCCCGAGATTCTGGATGCAGTGAAAGAACGTTTGGACCGCAGAATTATGGGTTACTCCCAGGTGTTTGATCCGGCATACTATGAAGCTGTCTCGAATTGGATGAAAAGGTATTATGATTGGTCCTTCCCGAAGGAGCATTTGGAGACCTCAAACGGGATCATCCCCGCTTTATATGAACTGGTGGAGTATATTTGTCAATCGGATGAGAAAGTACTGATCGTGACCCCGTCTTATGGTTTCTTCAAGTCAGCTGCAGAGCATAATGATCTTGAACTGGTATGTTCGGATATGCTTAATGAGCAGGGGCGGTACTCGATTGACTTTGAGGATTTTGAAGCCAAGGCCAAGGATGAGAAGGTAAGGGTATGTATTTTCTGCAACCCCCATAATCCGTCTGGACGCGTCTGGACAACGGAAGAGTTACAGCGTGTGGGTGAGATCTGCCTGAGGAACAATGTATGGGTCATTTCGGATGAAATTCATTGTGATCTGCTGCGGACTGGCAAAAGACATACGCCACTTGCGAAGCTGTTCCCGGATACGGATCGAATCATTACATGCATGTCCCCGAGCAAAACATTCAATATGGCTGGACTGATGTTCTCCAATGTCATCATTCCGAATAAGGAACTTCGAGACATCTGGCAGGCACGCCATTATGGTTTCAAAAACCCACTGAGCATTGCTGCCACTCAAGCAGCTTATGAAACGGGTGATGAATGGCTGAAACAATTAAAGGCTTATCTCGACGCCAATTTTGCCTGTGTAGAACAATATGTGAAGCAACATCTGCCGCTGGCTGTCTTTCATATTCCGGAAGCCACATACCTGGCCTGGATTGACATTTCAGCCTATGCTCCCCAACATGTAAGTTTACCGTTATTCTTCGCTGAGCAAGCAGGTGTGCTTCTGGAAGATGGCCATATGTTTGTAGCGAATGGTGAGGGTTGTATTCGGTTGAATCTGGCTTGTCCGCGTTCTGTCCTTCAGGAAGGATTACGGAGAATCAGTAGTGTGCTTGTAAAAGAAGTCGAAGAGGTACCCGTTCAAGTGTAAAGTCATCAAGTCATCACGCAACAGCGTGGTGGCTTTTTCGGATGAGTACACGGAATGCAGCAAGAACAAGTTTTATTTCGAGGTGAACATACCCTGATGCGTAATTCTGGTCTGCTGCCCCCGGTTATGTTAAAATGGTGGATAGTCTATGAGTTGCATGACATGCGGCTCTCAGAAGGAAGAGCCCGGTAGTTGGGCTACACGTAACTGCATTCATCAGGGGAAAGGAGCCTATACATATGTTTGGAAACGATTGGGACAAGGTGCTTCAGGAAGAGACAGAAGCCGAGTATTTCAACAAGATTCGTTACACCCTAGCCGCCGAGTACAAAACACAGACGGTCTTTCCGCCCAAAGAAGACCTGTTCTCCGCACTGAAGCTGACGCCATATCATCAGGTTAAGGCCGTTATTATTGGTCAGGACCCTTATCACGGTGCGGGACAGGCTCATGGATTAAGCTTTTCGGTTAGACCGGGGGTACGCGTACCTCCTTCTCTGAAAAATATATATAAGGAACTTCAGGCCGATCTGGGCCTGCCAATTCCGAATCACGGATCTCTGGTCCACTGGGCTCAGCAGGGGGTTCTGTTATTAAATGCTGTTCTCACGGTCCGTGAAGGTCAGCCGAACTCCCATCAGGCATTGGGCTGGCAGACGTTTACGGATGCTGTCATTCGCGCGCTGAATGAACGTTCAGAGCCAATGGTATATATGCTATGGGGCAGTCATGCCCAGAAGAAAGGTGCGTTTATTAACAGGGACAAGCACCTGGTACTGGAGTCTACACATCCCAGTCCGCTGGCTGCACATCGTGGATTCCTCGGCAGTCGTCCCTTTTCCAAAGCCAATGATTTCTTGACCTCCAAAGGTATTGAACCGATCGATTGGAAGATACCTGAAAACTAGACAGATGGAGGTGAGAACATTGCGACATTGGATAGGACGAAAAGTAGCGGTATATCGTGCAACAGGCATACGGGAGCCATTGAAGGGAACGCTGGTCGAGTGGGATGAAGAAGCGGAATGTGTACGGATCGGACCGAAACGGATCAAGGTATCGTTTGACAATATCGCAATGATCAGACCTCTTCCCGAAGAGAGTCTTCCCTTAAAGAAAGCACGTTCTGAGGTGCACAAGGTTGGATATGTGATGAAAAAGGCAATTCAGTTCGAAAATGCGATCTATTTCAAGTCACAGGTTATGATCTGGCGCCGGGCCAAAATTGTAGCGTTATGCACGACGATTCTGCGTCATGACGAGGATCAGGTTGAACTTGCAGATGGTCGGGTTCTTCGTAAAGACAAGCATATGTTTGTCGTACGTTCACGCCGTGGGATACGTTAGATATACGAAGATTTAATACTCATTTCATGCAAAAATCATACGGATTTAATGTTTGGTCTGTATATTAGGTAGTAACAACCCCTTCTAAATTGATGTGTATTGAAATGGGAGCCCGGCCGGCTGCAAACGGTCGGGTATTTTTTTGTCCATGGGTTCTGTTAACCTGTTGTACATACCCATAACATTCATGATATATATTATTAAAATAGATAAATTGAACTAAACATTTACACGAGAAACGTAGAGGGCAGAAATAACCTGAAGAAGTGGAGCGTTCGCCTTTATCCCAAGATATTCACCTTTGTAAAATTGAATCAAAAAATCTGGGGATAACAGCGATCGGAAGGTTGTTCTGTCATCGAAGTGGCAAGTGTAAATATTCTTTAGTTCAATCTAAAAAGATCATGAGAAGGAGTGAAACCCAATGAAACGTATAGCTGTTTTTGCAGGCTCCAATCCGGGAAATCACCCCGATTATACAGAGAAGGCTGTTCAACTGGGCAAACAGATTGCCGATAGTGGTTATGCACTGGTCTATGGTGGTTCTTGTATGGGCTTGATGGGTGCAGTAGCCGATGCTGCTCTTGAGCAAGGTGGAGAAGTAATTGGCGTTATGCCTACCGGATTATTCCGGGGTGAGGTTGTTCATGGAGGGCTCACACAACTGATTGAAGTGGGAACCATGCATGAACGGAAGGCTACGATGGCTGAATTATCCGATGGATTCATTGCGCTTCCCGGAGGTATGGGTACATTTGAAGAACTATTCGAGGTACTGTGCTGGGCACAGATCGGCATTCATCGTAAGCCTGTTGGCTTATTGAATGTTAACGGATATTATGGACCGCTGATGAAGATGGTAGAACATAGTGTACAGGAGGGATTCTCGAACACATCGCATCTCAGTCTGTGGAGTCTGGAATCTGATCCCGCTGAACTGATCAAGCAAATGTCATCCTATATTCCTGCAGAGTTAACTCAGAAGTGGTCACAACTTAACGGGAAATGAGTGTATAAGAAGAGTGCCTGTACCCAATCGTTCCTCGGGAGAATTTTCGATCTGCCCAAGCAAGTTGCGCTATCGGACATAGTCTATAGTGTACTTTGATGAAGAGGGGAGTGTCACTGATGAGCGAACTCAAAGGTACAGGTTACGGGTATTGCGGAGGCTTCGGTGGTGGAGCATGGACATCGACAGGTGCAATTCTTGTATTGTTCATTCTGTTGGTTATTATCTCACGCACATTCATTCTGTAATTCGGTCAATACCCTGGGACGGGGATGACGTTGCAGAGGCAGCGCCCGAATAAAAAATGACCTTTCCAAAGAGACGCCGGTATATGCCGGCGTTTCAGGGGAACGGTTTTTTGACGTTTCCAGAATACGTTAAGTAATTGAAAAAGCAAAAACCTGCCCCTGAATAAGGTCAGAAGCAGGAGAGAGCCTCCTGAGCCATTAGCTGCGCAACAAGCAGTTACACCACAACAGCAGTTTGATCCGGAACACTTAACGATTTCCAGGCGATATATAGCCCGATGGCGGCTGCAATTAAGGAGAGTATTGCTGCAACAATAGCCAGCTGATCCAGTGTCCTGGATGAAGTGGAGTTAAAAGAACGTTGATTAGCCGTCTTGCCGGATTTATTTTTGATATGGACAGATGATCTGGAAAGCCTGGAAGCCGACTGTAACTGGGAGGTGTGAGCACGCGTAGGTATCGATTTTTTCTTTGAGGGATTCAATAGTCAACCTCCTTATAACGGAGTTCAGTGCTTCCATCGTTCATACTATGTTATGTCGATTTTCAGATTGAGTTCGCAAAAATGAGTGAATCCCCAGCCCGTTAGATGTTGGGCCTGGTCGCTAGTATTAGCGAAGCAGGCAACCCATTATACGCTCCGTTAATACAGGTCTAACAAACCGTGTTTATAGTGTTAATCATAGAGTGAAGCTTGAACACAGGAGGTGCTGGAATGAGGAACGTGGAGATTATTGCCCATCGCGGTGCATCTGCCGTATGCCCGGAGAACACGATGAGTGCTTTTGAACGGAGTCTGGAGCTTGGAGCAACAGGTATTGAAACCGATGTGCAGATGACGAGTGATGGCAGACTGGTTCTGATTCATGATGAGACGTTAATCCGAACTGGTGGCGCAGAAGGCTGGGTTAAGGATACAACTTACGATCAATTGCGCACACGGGATGCCGGGTCCTGGTTCCATGCTGATTTTACCGGGGAACGTATTCCTTCTCTGGAGGAGTTATTCAGGCTGGTACAGGGGAAAGGAACATTACTTAATCTGGAATTAAAAAATGGTATTGTGAGTTATAAGGGGATGGAAGAGAAGGTTATACAGGCGATCCGGGACTGGAATCTGGAGCAACAGGTTGTGCTGTCCAGCTTCAATCATGCTTCGCTCGTGAGATGTAAACGCCTTGCCCCGGAGATCCGTACTGCACTTCTATATATGGAAAAATTGTACCGTCCCTATGATTATGCCGCCAAACTCGAAGCTTCCGGCCTTCATCCCTATAAGATGGCAGTCACACAAGAAGATATTGCTGCTGCACTGGCACATGGCATTGTTACCTATCCATTTACGGTGAATGATCCTGCCGAGATGCAGGCCATGATTGACATGGGTGTGCAAGGAATCATTACCGATGTTCCGGATGTCCTGGCATCCATAATTGCGGTACCTGCCCGTTGAACAAGTCTGTATTATATATGTTCTACATAGGCAATGATAAGGCTGTGTTCGAGCTTTTTGGCTCCTGCACGGCCTTTTTGCGTGTGAAATTGTGTGCAAATCTTCATATATGCAATAAACATGTCCTATTTGTCCATTGCCAGAGTCTATGGATTCACTTACAATGGTCTATGGGAATGAGAATCAATATCATTAAAGTTTGGTATTTATAGAGAGGTGATTGTTATGTACATAGGCTTGAGCAACTCCACTCATAACGAGGGTGGGCGCGTATGAGTTCACAAGCTTCACCAGAAAAACATAATCCGGATTCACCCACAGCGAAGATACACACTCGTCCGTGGGCAGCCACCCTTATTCTTACAGGAGGAGTTTTGCTACTCGCTCTGGGTATGGCGTTGTCCATTTCTTTTGGCGCTGCTGATATTAAGCTTAGTGTAGTCTGGAAGGCCATCTTTGATTTCAATCCTGAGCTGACTCCACATCAGATCATATGGGAGATTCGGTTACCACGTATCCTTGGAGGAGCAATGGTAGGTGCATGTTTCGCTGTAGCTGGTGCGATCATGCAGGGCATGACTCGTAACCCGCTGGCCGATTCAGGTCTGCTTGGGCTAAATGCGGGAGCTGGATTTGCGCTTGCAGTTTGTTTTGCTTTCTTCCCTGGCTTGCCATTTATGTACATCATTATGTATTCCTTCCTTGGGGCAGGGCTTGGTGTCCTGTTGGTGTATGGTTTTGGTGCAGCTTCCAGATCGGGTCTAACACCACTACGCCTTGTACTTGCAGGTGCGGCTGTATCAGCGATGTTGTCGGCACTCAGTGAAGGGATTGCATTGTATTTCAGAATTGGACAAGATCTGGCTTTCTGGACAGCCGGTGGTGTAGCCGGAACGAAGTGGTCTCAACTTGAGGTCATGTTCCCATGGGTACTCGCGGCACTAATCGCAGGTCTTCTTATCTCCCGTTCCATTACTCTGCTTAGTCTCGGAGAAGATATTGCGGTGGGCTTGGGGCAACGTACGGGGCTGATCAAACTTATAGGCCTGATTGTCGTACTGATTCTTGCGGGTACGGCTGTGTCTGTGGTGGGTGCGGTCGGTTTTGTCGGACTCATTATTCCCCATCTTACGCGGAAGCTGGTTGGGGTCGATTATCGCTGGATTATTCCGTGTTCCGCTGTGATGGGTAGTTTGTTGCTCGTATTTGCGGATCTGGCTGCACGTATGATTAACCCGCCGTACGAGACGCCAATTGGCGCATTGGTTGCCCTCATCGGGGTACCATTCTTCCTATATCTGGCACGTAAAGAAAGGAGGACTCTGTAACGATGGAATCCTCAACAATAGTTGGAGCAGAGCGCAAGAAGAGAACCAAAAGTACGATTGTTCTCATTGTACTTGCCCTATTAATTATTACGGCTTTTGTAGTGAGTATGAATACGGGCTTTACCAAGCTTTCG
This sequence comes from Paenibacillus sp. 2KB_22, assembly GCF_052115745.1. Lineage (NCBI taxonomy): Bacteria > Bacillati > Bacillota > Bacilli > Caryophanales > Paenibacillaceae > Paenibacillus > Paenibacillus sp. 2KB_22. The sequence goes on along the minus strand of NZ_JBFRHG010000002.1, from coordinate 1,090,842 downwards.
CCGCTTGAAGTGATGCGTACCCTGTTTGGTGGAGGCACGCCGAAACAGGAACTGATCCTGTTTGAATTCCGCCTGCCACGTATTGTGATTTCGGTGCTGGTCGGAGCCGGACTTGCGTTATCTGGTTGTATTTTGCAGGGGGTATCTCGGAATGCGCTGGCAGATCCGGGGATCCTCGGAATTAATGCAGGTGCCGGTCTGGTCGTCATGTTATTTGTTTCCTTTTTCCCGACAACGACAGCAGCGCCGGTATTTCTTTTGCCGATTCTGGCCCTGATCGGTTCTGGTTTTGCTGCATTTCTGATCTACATTCTCTCTTACAAAAAAGGAGAGGGCATCCTGCCTACGCGTATGTTGCTTACGGGGATCGGGGTAGCGGCGGGAATCAGTTCTGCCATGATCGTGCTTACCTTACGGCTTAGTCCGGAAAAGTATCAATTTGTAGCAACCTGGATGGCAGGCAGCATCTGGGGTTCAAACTGGAAATTTGTAACGGCATTACTACCGTTTCTTATCATTCTTGTACCGCTTGTTCTGTATAAGGCACGTGTACTGAACGTGCTGAACCTGGGTGACCAGACTGCAAGCGGACTCGGGACTCCGGTTGAGCGTGAGCGACTGATATTACTTGCGGCTGCTGTAGGTCTAGCCGGCTCATGTGTATCTGTGAGTGGGGGGATCGGTTTTGTGGGTCTGATCGGGCCTCATTTGGCACGTCGTCTGGTGGGTCCAAAACATCAATTCCTGTTACCTGCATCTGCCCTGATCGGTTCATTGCTCGTACTGGTTGCAGATACCCTGGGTCGGGTTATCTTGCAGCCTTCGGAAATTCCTGCAGGTATTCTGGTTGCCATTATTGGTGCGCCATACTTCCTGTATCTCTTAAGCAAGACGAAATAGAACGTAATCATTGTTGTGTGATTGCATAAGGAGGACTTCAGTCCATGCTTCGCCGTTTCTTTGCCTATTACAGGCCTTACAAAAAGCTCTTTATTCTTGACTTTAGCTGTGCGATTCTGGTCGCGCTGCTGGAACTGGCTTTTCCACTGGCGGTCAACCGAGTAGTTGATGATCTGCTGCCAGGTGGACGCTGGGACTGGATTCTATGGGCGTGTCTGGCATTGCTCGGCATCTACTTCCTGAATTCCTTTCTGAACTTCGTAGTTACCTATTGGGGACACAAGCTGGGCATTAACATTGAGACGGATATGCGTAAAAGTCTGTTTAATCATGTGCAGAAGTTATCGTTCCGTTTCTTTGATAATACCAAGACAGGACACCTCGTATCCCGCATGACTAACGATCTGATGGATATTGGTGAGATTGCCCATCATGGTCCAGAGGATGTATTTATTGCGGTCATGACGCTGATTGGTGCATTCAGCATCATGATGAGCATTAACGGAAATCTGGCGGTGTTGACCTTTATCATCGTGCCGCTGATTATTTATCTCTCGCTCTACTTTGGCAGCAAGATGTCCAAGGCATTCAGCCGAATGTTCGGAGATATTGCGGACTTCAATGCTCGCGTAGAGAACAATATTACAGGTATCCGTGTTGTCCAGGCTTTTGCTAATGAAGAGCATGAAAAAGCACAATTTGCTGTGAACAACGGTCGTTTCCGTCAAACCAAACTGATCGCATACAAAATCATGGCCTGGAACTCCTCTGTCAGTTATATGCTGATGAAGCTGGTATCCCTCTTTGTTCTGGTATGCGGAACATGGTTTGTCATTCAAGGCAGTATGACCTACGGTCAGTTCATTGCATTTATCATGCTGTCCAATGTGTTCCTGACACCAATTCAGAAGATCAACTCGGTTATTGAGACGTATCCCAAAGGGATTGCAGGCTTCAAACGTTATACGGAGCTGCTCGATATGGAACCGGATGTGGAAGATCGCCCAGGGGCCGTTGCGGTATCCCATTTGCGTGGAGATATTCGTTATGAGCAAGTGACCTTTGGATATTCGGATCAGGAGCCTGTTCTCAAAGGTATCGATCTGAACGTGCAAGCAGGCGAAACCGTCGCTCTTGTCGGTCCATCCGGCGCGGGTAAAACAACATTGTGCAGTCTTCTGCCACGATTCTATGATGTGCTGGAAGGTCGCATCACGATCGATGGACAGGAGATTCAGAATATGACGCTGGATTCCTTGCGAAGTCATATTGGTATTGTACAACAGGATGTATTCCTCTTCGATGGAACCATTCGCGAGAATATTGCTTACGGCAAGCTGGATGCATCCGAAGAAGAAATCTGGATGGCTGCCAGACGTGCACAGATGGAATCTTTGATTCAATCGATGCCAGAAGGACTGGATACGTTAATTGGTGAACGCGGCGTGAAACTGTCCGGTGGACAGAAACAGCGTTTGTCCATTGCCCGTATGTTCCTGAAAAACCCGCCAATTCTGATCCTGGACGAAGCAACATCCGCACTGGATACAGAAACGGAAGCGGCGATTCAGCAATCCCTTGCTGAGCTGTCCGAGGGCCGGACCACTCTGGTCATCGCTCACCGATTGGCTACAATCAAAAATGCAGACCGCATTATTGTCGTTGCTGAACAAGGCATTACGGAGCAGGGAAGTCATGAAGAATTACTCGCAGCAGGTGGGGTGTACAGCCGCCTTCACTATGCGCAGTTTGGCGCGTAACTTATCCTATCCTATGTGGATGTAACAATGTAAATATGAGAAGTAACGCCATCGTTCTTGACTTGGAAGGAGTCAGGACGTTGGCGTTTTTTTCTTTTTTATGATCAAGTGTGGGTCAGGGGTACTGTGCTCTTATCTGCCTGTGATCATGGATGTGGAAACGGGTAATATAGTAAAGAGAACGCTTAACGTATAAGATATATTCATCATCTTGCTAGATGTAGGAGGTACACGATATGCAGTTAAACGATATGCTGAAGATTCTTATAACCTGTCTATTATTTATTCTGATCTGGTGGCTTCTGTCTCAAGGGATTCGCAAACTTTCCAGTACTCGTGCGGGGTCCGGTTTCCAACGCTGGGGTGGGTGGTCCATTGGACTTTTCATGGTTGGCGCCGTGCCACTCGGTTTTTCGCTATACACAGAGATCTTTGATGAACGCCTGGATGCCAACATCGGGTTAGGACTCGCCATGTTATTTGTCTGGGCCTACTGTGCTGTCTTGTTATGCGCGGCGTTGGTGGTCTGGGGAAGGTACGTGTATAAAAGGGATATGAGAAAGTGAATGCAACAATAATCTGACCGGGTACGTTAAATCTAGAAAGAGGTGTTATTAAAGGGGGATTTACATGTGACCCATCTTCGTCGAGTCCTTATATTACTCTCTATTCTGTTCGTATGTCTTACGGGATGTTCAGGACATATCGAGTGCAACTCTGTGCAGTCTCAAGCAAATGCACCTAGTGAAGATGGATTTACTGGTTATGTAGTTGATCGTAAAGACGATTCCATTCTTGTGGTTGATCCTGCCTACCGAGATAACAGTTCCAATAGAGGAGCCGATCGATATTATCCGGCAAAATGGTTCTCCAATGCGCCTGAGCCGCAGATCGGCTCCTATGTTGAAATCTGGACAGATGGAAGACCGGAAAATCAGCCTTATCCCGGGCAGGCCAGAGCAGATAAGATAGCGGTATCTTGTCCAAATACTCCAGATGGGGCTCATCTAAGTGAGGCGGACGCAATTCGGGGTGGACTATACACAACAGATGGAGAAAAGGTACGTATTCCTGTGATAGAGTATGTACAATTTGATCAGGATACAGGAACGTGGGTTATTCGCATCAAAGATGCGATGTCAACGATGAATAATCAAGATGAGATTGAAGTGAAGGTAAAAGATGTAGAGCCGGTTGAGTAATGGGGGAGCGTAAAAGTATTCATATGGGATGGAGAGAAATTAAATGGATATTAGGGAGTGTCTTCCCCGCGACAAACATGATTTTGAAGCGGTGCGCAAGTTAAGCGAATTCAGTAATGGAGAGTTAAATGGCATTATACCGGAGCTTATGGAGTGGTTGCAAGATGGGAACTGGCCCGTTTCCAAGCCGGTAGAGGATCTGCTATTGAGACTGGGGGAGGACTTAATTCCTCATATTAAGGATGTATTGCAAACCCAAGATTCCACGTGGGAATATTTCATTTTGGTCGGATTAATTGATCGATTGCCTGTATCTCATCTGAGGATGCTACGGAACGACTTAGTAAGGATATTAGAGTCCCCTACACCAAGTGAGGTACTTGAGGAGTTGGATGAGGTTATCGTGGAGCTTTTGAAAAAGATGAAGGGAGACTAACGAGAGGTAAGTGGAGATGGAAGTTTGGATACATACATAGGAACTGGTAATTAACTTTCTAAGAAAGACTGAAATATTGAATATGGAGTTATAAACATGCTGAAATACCAACTTCTTTTCCCTACCTGTTTGAGTTCGGAAATATACTGTTTGGAAATTGTACAAGAGTTAATTGACTTATTTGATATTTCAGAGAAAGAAGCTTTCTTAGAATTAATTCTTTTTGGGAAGGCAATGATTTTTTATCAGAAGAGGACCTGATTTTTCATGAGCCCCCTGAATATTGGGCAAAAAAAATTTATTATGAGAAATCAAATTGGTGGAATTTCCCTGAGAACGAACTAATCCCAAGAAAAATAGATTGATATGATAAGCAGGGAAACCGCCATTATGATTTTAGAAAATGGGAAAGGACACATCTGCCATGGAATTATCAAGGTCTCAGCAATTTGCTCAAGAGCATGTAACCAATTATGCAAGAAGCCGCAAAAATGAGGCGGAGCAAACCATTAGGGAAATTCTTCGTATGTCCAATATCGAGCTGAAGACATTTGAAGATGCTATCGCCAAACTAAAATCTCATGCAAGGATCGCGTTACACTTTCACCCAGATCGATTAGATCCGTCTATGAAAAGCGTTGCTGAAGCACTACTTGAGCAGGGCGTTTATAAAAGTCAGTTTGAGACTTTCTTATCGAATGGAAGTGTATCCGCATTTTCAGGCGGTGAACGTGACGTTTGGGAAAATAAAATGTTTGGCGGAGCGTACCAAATCAACGGTTCAACCAATAGCGAACGGCCCAAATATGGGGCACTCCATGTCATGTTACATCCTGATGGACCTGCTCCTCGTTTTGGATCATGTTATTTCCTTTTATCTACTGAGGTCTCTCAACGTTGCACGTATACCTATTTGGATTCTCACCAAGACCCCGAGGAAAAGGGAACGTATGAGGAATTTGACCTTATTTTGGCTGCTCTCATGAGGGATGTATTCTATAGTGGTTTTGCAATAGGTGAAAGATATCTAACAGTCCAAAAGTTAATCGGCCATATGCTTGTCAATTTTGAGAAACCCTTCCAAAATCCATTCAGCCAAGAGCCAAACCGAAATCTGGACCATTATATCGAAGCTCAGGTTCATGGTGATATTTCCCTTGAAAAAGATGTAAAGATGCTTGTTGCCGACCCATCATTTAAAGGCACACATACAGGAAGAATCTTAGAGCAGATATGTTTAAAGTATTCCATTGATCTCCACTGGCACATGGGCTTTACACTATTAGTTGATGACGTTCCTATGGATTTTCGTGGTCCTTCGATGCCTTCACTAGCCAAAAGAATTGCCAAAAGTGATTTTATTGATGCAAATATCATTGGTTCTGCAGCTATGGACTTGAAACGAAACCCAAGCCATTGGAGCGATAGAGGAACCTACAAAGAAGTTCTACAAGAGTTGAAATTACTCTGGCATGTCTTAGTGAGATATGGAAAACCAATGAACAAGTAAAACGGTTTTCGAGATAAAAATATTGAATATGTAGTGATAACAATGCTAAAATACCAACTTCTTTTCCCTACCTGTCTGCGTATCTCCTGAATTTTAATTTATTACTCAGTAATAGTACTCTAACAACCTTGAGCGCCTAGCCGTTCAAGGTTGTCTTTTTATCATTCAAACAGATTACTGACTATACATTTATCTATGAATCTGCTGTCACAAAAACGAACGTATGTTTTATAATTACATTGACTTTTTGTCCTGGCAATAATATATTGTTGTCAGGACAAAAAAAGAGGTGAAGCAAATGTCCGCCAAAAAGATGGGGCGGCCTAAGTCTGACAAACCCAAAAGCAGAACGATTGAGATACGTGTTGATGAGGAAATTATGAACAAGCTCGATATTTCGGCAGAAAAGCTGAATACGAATCGATCAGACATCGTTCGCAAAGGGATTGAGAAGATTTACGACGAGCTCCAAAAATAAAAAGGAAGCAGCGCTAGTCCCACGAAGAACACGCTGCTTCCTACCCCGCAATCACTTGAATGAGCGACTGCATAAATATCCTACCATGTGCAGAACGTTCATTCAAGTGAGGTGCGAATTGATATACAGGAGGATGCACATGAATTCGATATTAGAAGCATTATATAATGGACGACTTCGACCGGATGAGATGATGATGCCGACACATCCTGAATACCAAGCGTTAGGGCGGCAGATTGCAGCTCTGACAGAGCAGTGGAAGAATCGATTGAGCGAAAACGAATTCCGTGAGCTTGAACAGTTATTTGACTTGTGTGGCAGATGTGAGGGCATGCATACTGAAGCAGCGTTTGCACAAGGTTTTCGTCTGGGTGCCAACATGCTAATTGAAGTCATGAGTCAGTGTGAGGAATCGGTGTTGGAGTTTAGCTAAGTTTAACGATGTGAGCAGAGATCCGGTTTACTTTTACAGCTAAATTTTCAGGAAATGAAGTTCATACAACATACTCATTTTGCAACATAAAATTGTATCATACATTTAATATAACAAAGCCCTCCAATCCTCTCTGCATTCAGCAGTAGGGTTCGAGGGCTTCACTTAAGCATGGAGTTAACAATATATATAGGGAAAGAACCTGTCAAACAAATGGTTCCTTAATCCGTAATATTCCCCGCCATCTTCAGACGGCGAGCAATTTCCTTGAAGTCTTCTTGCGAAATGCCTGGGGCGAATTCTTCTTCCACCGCAGGAGCTTCCGGAATCGGGAAACCTTCTGGTATACCCTGGATTACTTCCAGAGGTTGTCCATCTTCGGGGTGAGTTCCTTTCCAGATCTGACCAATGGCGTTGAAGTCTTTATCACTATAGGTGTACAGCTTGGTGTGTACCCCTTTTTCTTCATATTTACGAGTCTCATTGAAAGCTTTGTTGTTCAGTGAAGGAATAGGAACGAGTTTGGTTACATTGACGCCAGTTGCGATCTCAAGTGCTTTTGCATATGCAACGACATGCACGCCGCCACGTACCAGCAGGAAACCAACCACTTCGCGGGCTGCGGGGTGATCTGTCATCTCATATACCTTCATTTTATGCGTACGCGCTCCACATTCGAGGAAAAAGTTGTGCAACAGATCTTCGACCAGATTTCCGCTGTTGAAGACGTTTGCTCCCGTCCATGGATTACCCATAGAGTCAAAAGGCATTGCGCCTTGTGCACCTGCCAGATAGTGATAAGACAGACGAGCATCTTTCACGGAACCTAGCGGCGTATCGTCGGGTTCTTTGTACTCGGTTGATCCTCTAAGACATTTGTTAATCCCGTGAGACACCAGCTCAACATGTCCCAATTCTTCGGCCGTAATACTCATGACCAGGTCATAGAAGGGCTTCAACTTTTCTTTAGAGCGAAAATTAAACGATTGATAGAGGTAGTTGTTCAACGTTGACATTTCTCCGAATTTGCCGCCGAGCAGTTCCTGTATGGCTGCCGCTGCATTCGGATCGGGCTTCTCGACATTGGGAATCTCAATCAGAATTTCATCCAAGCGTTTGAACATTCGGGTGTAACCTCCTCAAAGTGGTATTGCAGAACATGTAGAAATGTTAGCCATAAAGTCAGGCTGTCATGGCCTATTACACGGTTATTCCCTTTTTTAAACATAAAATCAACCAAATGGGGCTTAAGTATTGCATCACATGCTGCATATCTTCTCCCTTTTGTTATTTCCAATACGGTGAATTTTATGTATAATCTAACCTTTAAATGGGTCTTCTAGATACAAGAGAATTAAGGTACATAAAGGAGTTAAAGATGAACAAACGTTGGGTGAAAATAGTGTGGATTCCGATGTTTCTGATGATGCTGATGTACATAAGCAGCGAGTCTGTCACAGCATACGCCGGTACGAACGAGGTTCAGGTGGATGAAGATACGAGGCAGTTACTTGAGAAGAAATACGGGTTGGAGCCCCCTGAGGAGCCGAAGACACAACAACCCTTTTTCTCGGGTGACTGGGGAATGAGTTTCCGGACAGAGCCACCTGATTCGTTGGACCGGCTTGTTCATGTGGTTCCTTTCTCCCTACGGCCACTGGCCTGGATCTTTCGTTTATTCGTGTAAAATGAAACCCGGACGGGCAATATAACAGAAACATATTGTCCCAAGGAGTGAGTGAAATGAGAATGCTCATCGTTACCGTCATGTCGGTAGTCTTGAGTTTGGCCGGAATGACATCAGGAACAGGTGCCTCTATCCCTGATTATGCGAAGTGGGGAATTATAGCGGTCAAAGAAACACAGACCAAATATAATGTGGATATTTTGGACTATAAGCACATCGGTCGTACCTCTCTAACAGCGGATCAGTCACGGGAACAGTTCAAGTTATGGGTTCGTGCCAAAGACGGCAAGCAATTCGCGGTCTATGTGAATGTTGATTTTAATCCATCTACACAGCAATTAAAGAAAGTACAATTTTCGGAATCGGATCGACACTGATCCGTTACTGAACCAGGTATTACGAGTCATATTGTCATATCATCAGTGCTATTAGAGGAACCAGACTCCCTTGATCATTAAGGTGAAATTCTGGTTTTTTTATTTTGCAAAATCCTTTTTTTACTATTGAATAAAGAACTTATGTTCGCATATAATATGAAATACAAACAAACGTTCTTATCGGAGGGATGATTATGCTAGGGAAATATATTGGCCAGATGGTGGAGCTTGTCTACATGGATCGTGCAGGGCAGATTACGCAGCGACAGATTCGAATTAACAGTGTACGTGGCGGGATGATTAGAGCATCAGCGGGAAAAGAAGGCTCACCCCGAACATTTCTGGAGCAAGGTATTCTGGCATGGCGTCCTGTTACGGATCTGAATGGGGAGGTAAAGTATGCTGAACGACTTTGAACGCAAGATTTTGCGTATTATGGTGAACTATGCAGGACAACGGCGCAGGTTGCCGCGTATGGATGAACTGGAGAACAAGACGGGACGAAGCAGAGCTTACATTCATGAGTCATTGCTGGAGCTAGAACGCACCGGGCACATCGCGTGGGAGAATCGGTCTACTCTCGAAGGTATACAGATTTTGCAGGCATGGGAACAGGTGCAACAGCCGATTCGCAAAAGCCAGCCTTCCGGGGACTCCGTAAAATATTTTACGGACTATTAAGGTGTCTTTTCAAACTCAAGCAAGCTTTACGATGATGGCTGTCAGCATCAAAACAGTCTTGAATCCAAGTTGGCTGGTCCTGGCGAATGAATAGATGATTTTCTAAGGAACACAGTACGTCTTAATTTAGCCTTCCGCTCTTCTAGTTAAATTGTAAGGAACATCAGCCACGTTATCTCCCGAAATCCCCTGACAAAAACGCTATAAAAGACTAAACATTCTTATATAGCGTGTCTCAGATTCTTTAGATTTCTAAGGGGGCTTCAAATCCTTGAATAAAACGCCTCAGATTCGTTACCTCTCGGGGCCTGAAGTTCGGCTTTCAGTAGGTTTGAAGACACCCTTTAGTGAACATAAGAAAACGCCAACCCGGATAACCGGATCGGCGCTTCTGTGTAACACGTACGAACTGTGCATCTATTTTAGAAATGGGGAAGTTGGTCCAAGTTGTTGGTTGGGTCACCGTCGGCATCGCCGCGAATATACATTTCGCCATCTTTGCCTTTAAATACATTCACGCCGGCAATAGCGCCAGCCTTTACTTCTGCAAGTGCTTGTTGGTAATCCAGTACACGTCCTGCTGAAGTCTGAAAGGCTGTCAGGTCACCGTCGCCATTTTTCTGTACGGCTGTGAAACTCTCGCGTGTCGATTGATCCATGATGTCACACTCTCCTTATATGACGAGATAGGAATCTGTTTACCTGATTAGCCTATCCGAATTCATGGGAAGTATGCATCATATGCTGATCAGACTTGCCAATGCCGAAGTTTTACAGACTCTTTTTCATACGAACATGCAGAATATCTGCATCATAAAAAGGTTCTTCCGAAATTACTTCATAGCCCAGTTTCTCATAGAATTTCTGCGCCTGACATTGAGCATCCAGTACGGAATAGGATAAGCCGAGTTCACGTGCTAGTTCCTCCATCGCGAGCAGAAGCACGCGTCCATAACCGAATGAACGATGAGACTCAAGCACCGCGATCCGCTGCATTTTGGCCGTATCCTTGCTGTAATAGATCAGACGTCCTGTAGCTACAGCTTGCCCATCCGTACTTAACAATACATGATGCACATCCGGACTGATGACATCATATTGATCAATCTCAATCTCGGCAGGCACCTGTTGCTCGATCACAAAAACGTGATTGCGAATACCCAGGGCTTGTTCCAATTGTTCTTGCGTCGTTACATAACTAATCTCAGCTGCCAATTCCATTCCTTCTTTCTGCTCTTGCGCGACATATCAGACTGAATTATACAAAAAAATGTTTTTCCTGTATAGTGAAGTCTGGAACATATTGGGAGAGGAGGGGGTAGTGATGGGCATGACAGGCATCATGGTCATTACATTGTTAATGTCGGCGGGAATGATTACTCTGTTGTATTACGTTACGAAGAAAGCATACTCGCGCAAGTGGGATGAAGATGAATAATTCACCTGTTAAGCTTTACGGCAAAACTTCACTGCTTCCTCGCGGAGAATATACATCTTGAATTACCGATTTGGAGTACACGTCCAGCCAGACGGGCAGAGATTCAACATTTTCATTGGGTTGTTTTAACTGTTGGAATTGAACCGTATGTTCATCCCGCTCCAAGCCGCAACCAGCAACGGTTGTCATGAGAATCATAAGCCCAGCGAAGAGAAAGAAGCATTTGGTAAATGTATGTGTATTGGATTTTGACCGTTTTGTTAAGTTTCGCATAGGGAATTCACCTCGTTGTAGAAATGGTAATCTTTCCTTTATTGTGCACCATTTCGGGTGAATTATAACCAAATAAATCATTGACAATGAACACGGTTACTTGATATGATACTGTTACTTGATTGGGAAATAATTATATATCATGATCTGTTAGCTCAGCTGGGAGAGCACTATCTTGACAGGGTAGGGGTCAGTGGTTCGAGCCCACTACAGATCATACACGGGAAGCCTTGCGATGTAAGGCTTCTTTTCTTTTTTCACATACAAACATGAATACGTTTCCGAGTGCTTCATTTTCTCTCCTATTTTTAAACAAAACTTAAATAAAACATAAATTCAGCGTAAGGTTCGTCTTCTATACTTGGTTCTGAGATCAACAGACACTTCTTAGAGGAGAGAACTTATGAATTATTCAAGTCTAGTTACATCAAAGTTAGCGAGAGTAGGAATCGCGGGTACACTGGCCTTAATACTGACAACAAGCCCACTTGCCAACATGGGGGTTGTTGCCGCGGAAGCAGTCCCATCACTTGTATCTACGAATATGCATAACACACAGAAAGACTCCCTGGAGCATGCCCCAATTCAATACCAGATCCAAGCTCGGCTGAATGAGAAGGATATGACGATCCAGGGGAGCGAGAAGGTTACGTATCACAACACAAGCAAGGATACACTTCAGCAGCTGGTCCTGCATACATATGCTGATGCGAACCTGTCCAAGTCTACACAGGCGAGCATGTACCAACAGAACAATGAACAGATTAGTGAAGATCATCCGGAGAAAAAACCGGAGGACTTTCTGGGTGGCATCGATATTCAGGCTGTAACAGCAGGTAGTCAATCGCTGGATTTCCATAAGGAAAACCAAGCGTTGACCGTGCATTTGAAAGAACCCGTTAAACCAGGCGAATCTGTAGTATTCCAACTAGAATTTCATCTGAATATACCTTATGGCTCACAGCGAGTTTCCTATTACAAGGACATTATCAATGGTGCACACTGGTTCCCGGTAATGTCTGTATACGATGAGGTCAAGCATCAGTGGAACAAGGCACCGTATAGTCGAACATTCGAGAGCGATTATTACACCTCGTCGGACTTTGAAGTTCAATTTAATGTGCCTGAGGAGTATCAGGTAGCCATGCCTGGCTCTATCACCACTCAAGATAGTACAGAACATGGACGTAAGATTGTGTCTGCCGTAGCCGAGAATACGAGAGAGTTTGTTTTCTTTGCCAGTCCTAATCTTCAAGTGGAGCGCGCTACCCATAACGGTCTGACGGTGGAATACTATTATTTCAACAATGATCCATCCAAGAAAAAGATGGTTGACCGGTACATTAATCAGGCATTCAAGGTCATTGATTTTTATAGTGAGAAATACGGCAAGTATCCTTATCCAGAGTTCCGAATTGTCGAGACGTATGTACAAGGCGTTGCCGTGGAGTATGCGAGACTCATTCAGATGGGACAGATTCAAACGGGTAAGGTTCCAGAAGAAGATACAACATTTGTTCATGAGATAGCACATCAGTGGTTCCATGCATTGATCGGTAATAACTCGGAGACAGAATCCTTCCTGGATGAAGGCTTTGCCGATTTCTCCATGGTGTATTTTGCTGAGAAACAGGGAGATAAGCTAAATGGTTTCAGATCTATACAATTTGATATTGGGCCTGTAGATATGACAATTGCGGCAACAAACGATGAAGTCGGGGAAATGGCTAGTCTGCTGTATTATCAGAAGGGGCGACAAGCGATCTATCAGCTATACCGTTCCGTCGGTGAAGAGGAATTTGACGAATTGATGAGAACATATTTCAAACGCTACGTATATCAAAATGCAACAATAGAGGGGCTTCTTCAGATCATTGAAGATGTGCTTGGTAAGGAAGTGCGCACAGAAATGCAAACAGCCCTATATCAGCCTGATTTTGTCTTAAAGCCGGAATTCCAATTATCCAAAGAAGAGACCGCTGCATATGTGCATGATATCTTACAAGCGCAATATCAGGCTGTCATGGGTATGATCCCTAATCTGCCTTATGAAGTGATGAATCGATTGATGGACAAAGTCCTTCAAGGCGAGGAATTAACCATTGTGCTCAGTGATCAGGTGAGTAAACTTGCAGCCAAACAGCAGGAAGATATCGTTCATCAGTTGACCGGATTCCTTGATATGAGCGGGATAAGATACGACGTTGTACGGGATCGCAAGGAACTGAAGCAAAAAATGAAAAAAGAGATCGGCAACAGCAACCTTATTGTCATTGGCAATGCCAATTCAAACGGATTGGTACAAGCTTTAAAATTCAACATTATCGATCGGACCAAACAGACAGGTTTTCCTTGGAAGAATACCATGAATCAACCTCTCGCCGCTGGTGCATACGTGATCAAACATCCCTATAACCAGAATCGATTGATGCTTCATTATTTCTGGAATGAGGATCATCTGAGTGATGCAACATTGGAAGCTTATAAGCCGAAAATACAGGAGTCTATCGGATTCAGTAACGACTTTTACCAGTTCTATGTATTGAATAACCAAGGCAAGGAGCAATCCGATAAAAAAGTAGCCAATCCCTTATCTTCACTTTTTGCAGAGGAATAAGCAATGGGTTTTAGAAATATGAGGATATTATCTCTTGCGAAACCACAAGAAAACTTGCTTAAGAAAACAAAACATCTATAGTGCAGGTTCTTTCTTCAAACAGGTTAGCCAATTCTTATTGGTTAGCCTGTTTAGTCTTGTTATGAAAACCAGACTTAGAATAATAGGCTGCAAGATGGGCATAATGCTTTAACAGAAAGGTAACTTCATGAATATACTTATCGGGAGAAAACAATAGGAGGGATTAATATGAAGGATCAACATTATCCGGGCGTACCAATGAAAGGGACAATGGCTGATTGCAACGGTAAAGGAAATAAAGGAATGATTAAAATGAAAGCGTATTCATATAGTGCTAGAATTATTCGCCCTATCATTCGTGTTACTCGAGAGTCAGCTTCGAATGAGGGTAATGTTGTTAATATTTCAATCCTATTAAAGGACACTTCGGATGGTTTATATTCACGACCGGTAAATGGTAATACCCTGCTCACGAAGGAGTTGAGTTCTCATGTCTATGACTGAAAATATTGCTCAGGCAGCACTCGATGCAGCGATGAAGGCCAACAGGGCCATTGCGCCTTATGATTATTGCGATGCAGAATCCAGACGGATGTACACGCCTCAATTTGATAAAAAAATGGACAATCCTATATATACCGCTGCAATGGCGGGTTTGCAATCGATCTATTGGTTTCGGGCGATCAAAGTGAAGGGGCTTATCCCTGATGCGAAAGCAGATTATTATGCTACGTATTCTACCAACCATAATCGTATAGGTGGAATTGGACTTGCGTATTCCAACAGCCCGACAGGACCATGGACCAAACACGGACAGGTGTACCTTGATACTGTGGTTGGGAATTCGACGGAAACGCCATTTGTGATCTGGAACGATGAAGAACAATTATTCTTCATGTATTATCAACAAAACGGACTTGGGATCAATCAATCGACGGCACTTGCAACCTCTGTAGACATGATTAACTGGACAAGAGTGGGTTTGATTTTGGACAAACCTCCCGGGTTCCCAGGTGATGGTCATACCGGTTACTTCTCGTGTTTTAGAAATGGTGGCAAATGGATCGGTTTCTCGGTAATGGGCGGCGGTGACTTTGGCCGTAAATGTATCTGGCATTCTCATGACGGACGTAGCTGGTTAGCTGATCCAAGACCATTAATGGGCGGTAATGATGCGACTTTATCAGCGGAAGAAAATATTTCGAGACCCAATGCCGGTGTATTTATGTACAAAGGGAGCATGTGGTGGCTGGGCATGTTATCGGCTTATGCTTCAGGTGGGGTTACGACTGTAGCTCGGCCTGCCATTGCCAAGATCAGCGCAGACTTCCGTCAACTGTTGGACAAACCTTCAGATATATATTTTCCGGCATTGAATTGGGAAACGACCAACATGCAATCCTTGATGGTGTCCGTTATGGACGGTGTAGTGTACGTGTATTACAATACCGATCATAATATCGGTGTAGCCTATTCGGTGGGGGTGTAGAGATGATTATACGTGATGCAGCGGGTCAGATTGTGCCCTTTGGAAAGGTCCACAAACAGCTTGTAGCCGATTTTCTATACGGAACGTTACCGGATTGGGTGGAGGTGGTGGGCACCCCTACGTTTGAGCCTTTGCCCGATAGAGGTACCATAACAGTTACAACACCAGCCACGGCAGGAGCGACGGCAGAGTTGAAAATGAAACATCTGATTGACAGCTCGAAAGTAACAGCAATTGCAATCACTTTGGAAGCGCTACAATTAAACGGGAATATTGGAATATCAGTTCAGGTTGGCATTAAATCCAAGGATAGTAAGGCCGGCATCACCTTTTTTCATAACGTTAATCAGAAGTATGGTATGGTCCGAGCCTATAAAGCAGATGGAACGTACACGGATTTTAAGCAAAACATGGTTTTCTTCACCACCCAAGGTGTGGCGGGAGATGAGGCGCAGAATCGAAAGAACCTGACGGTGCTGCTCTGCACCGGGTTACAGTTCTCGGCGGGGTTCGAAAGACCTTCCGTGTGGCTTGGTGCGGATGATCAGTATGGAGGTGTTGCTGCTGACCTGAGTGGTGGGTTGTTCCAACATGGAGAATTGCAATGTCTGTTGAAACTCACCACAAGCAAGGCTGAGGCCAAGTATTTCAAATGTGCACAGATGAAAGTGGATATCTGGAGTAACTAATCCAATTGGGGAGAAGTCTGAAGACGAACAAGGAGCGTGATTGGAAGGGAGTAGCAACATACTACGCCAAGCTGGGATTTGCGAAACTTGAATTGGAATGACAAAGAGAAAAAATAGATGATTTGCATGGATCGGTCAATAACTTACTGGCAGTAATAGGGTACCTAAACACGGACGCTTTGAAAAAGAAGTGCAGTGTTTGGGTACCTTTTTTATTTAGAGAAGGTTCATCATTGTACCGCCTGCTGCACCAGCAACGACAACGATCCACGGTGGCACTTTCCAAAAAACGAGCATTAAAAACAACATGCATACCAGTGCAAAATCAACAGGAGTCAGGATCGCAGTTGTCCAAAGCGGATCGTACAACGACGCCAACAAAATACCTACAACGGCTGCATTAATTCCGAGTAATGCTCCTTGAGTTTTCGAGCTTTTGCATAAAGAATTCCAGAAGGGCAATGCGCCTACGATCAGAAGGAAAGCTGGCAAAAAGATAGCGATCGTTGCAACCAAAGCTCCTGGAATGCCACGCATCATCGCTCCTAAATAACCGGCAAAGGTGAACAAGGGTCCGGGTACAGCTTGTGCTGCTCCATATCCCGCCAAAAAATCGGACTTGTTGATCATACCGGCAGGGACGAATTCACGTTCAAGTAACGGAAGTACAACATGCCCTCCGCCAAATACGAGTGATCCTGAACGGTAGAAGCTATCAAAGAATAACAGCCACCCTGAACGATCAAAGGGTGTGAGTAACGGGAGAAGAATCAGGATTCCAAAGAACGTAGCCAAACAGACGATTGCCAAGTTACGATTCACAGGGACAGACAAGTCTACTGTTTTAAACTCGGTCATTTTACTAAAATGAACCATCCCTATCACGCCTGCAATAACAATAAAAAGGATTGGAGTGAACGCAGTCTGCCACACAAGAGTCGCCGCTGCAGTAAAGATAGCGATGGTTGCCCTATAGCGGTCAGGAGTTAGTTTTTGCCCCATGCCCAATATCGCCTGAGCGACAATAGCTACAGCAACAATTTTCAGACCGTGAATCCAGCCAGTACTGCTGATATCAAATCCTTGCAGAAGAAAAGCGAACAAGACTAACGCAATGACAGAAGGAAGTGTAAAACCAAGCCAAGCCATCAGTCCCCCCAGCAATCCGCCTCGGATGATACCAATTCCAATCCCGACTTGACTGCTGGCAGGTCCAGGCAAAAATTGACATAGCGCAACTAAATCTGCATAGCTTCGTTCATCCATCCATTTTCTACGGCGAACATATTCTTCATGGAAATAACCAAGATGAGCGATGGGTCCTCCAAATGAAGTCAGGCCGAGTTTGGTGGATACAGCCAACACTTCATAGAGTGTCATGGATTTATGTTTGGGCTTGTCCGGGGATAGAAATGAATTATTCTCCAAACGTGTTATTCCTCCTTAAGTTCGACTTAGGCAATCTGATGGATGACAGTTAAGAAAGGGCACATCTCCTCTACTGATGACTACAATTATAATCCTCATCATCGCTATTCATTTAAACGCAGCATTAAACTGTATTATTTTTTAATAATAACTATTTACATACACAATTAAATTGTGTAAAATGTAATTGTTAGCGATACAAGAGAAATCGAAATTTAGTCAAAATAAATCTAATTAACTAAAGGAGTTTTCACAAATGAAAACATTATATGAAACAACAGTCATCAATACAGGTGGACGTCAAGGAATCGTACAATCCCCGGATAACGTGTTTATGTTGGATGTTGCGGCACCGCCTGAACTCGGAGGACAAGTGACGACAGCTACGAATCCGGAGCAGTTGTTTGCAGCAGGGTATAGTGCATGTTTTAACTCCGCACTGGAGTTTCAATTGAAGAAACACAAAGTTGAAATTGAAAGAAGTACTGTAGCTGCAACCGTCATGTTGGTGACGGATCCTGAGGATAACGGTGTGAAGCTTCAAGTCGATTTGGAAGTTAAAATTCTTGGTCTGGATGAGGAGACAGCACAGAAGTTTGTGAAACTTGCTCATGACTACTGCCCATATTCCAAAGGAATTAAAGGGAACGTGAATGTTAACGTGGAACTGGCGTAAGGCGTAATCACAGAAATGATTTGTTCTTGATAAGAAGCTTCCGAGAAATCGGAGGCTTTTTTGTATTATTTTGCTCCGTTGTAAGATGCGCCTTGCCCAGAAAAAAATAATAATGATTGTAATATACCTATAGGGGGTATAATGAAGATATAAATAGATTAAAGGAGTGCAAAACATGAAAAAGTACTTACTGACTATATCGACTATATTGATCGCAAGCAGTTTGATTTTGGGTGGATGTGGCAAGGAGACTCGGCAGACTATTGAAAGTAACGATGACAGTCATACAGCCACCGCAGGTGAGATGCACCATTCTGAATCGGGAGAGCTACCGGAAGGACTGCGGGAGAAAAGCAATCCCACCTTTCCAATAGGAAGCCAGGCGATGATGAGTGCTGATCACATGTCGGGCATGAAGGGTGCGAAAGCAAAGATCGTTGGAGCATATGAGACCACGGTATATGCAGTGACGTATCCCCCAACCACAGGTGGAGATCCCGTGCAGAATCATAAATGGGTTATTCATGAGGAAATACAGGATCATACGGATCAATCGTATGCGGTAGGTTCTAAGGTGCTGTTGAGCGCTGATCACATGAAAGGAATGAAGGGCGCCAAGGCCACAATTGAGTCTGCTGAACAGACAACGGTATATATGGTAGATTACACCCCGACAACAGGGGGAGATTCGATAAAAAACCACAAATGGGTCACAGAAGAAGAACTATCTGCTATCCAATAGAACCATTTGCATCAAACAGCCCTTTTGATACAGAAAAATCAAATTCATACTCAATTATGGGTTATAATGGTATTAAGATTAAACAAAACTGCTGAAAGGGGGAATGAACTTATGATGGATTTTAGCAAACCACCCCATGGTTCTGAGACGGATACACACCGTCAGCGTCATCAGGAGAATGAACAGAAATACCTATCCGGAGGCAAGGGCATTTGGTATGAAATCAGCAACTGGCTCATTCTCGGAGGCATCCTCCTGGTCATATTTTTATTATTTAAATACGTTTTTTAAATAGGCACACAACTGGGCAAATCCCCATATGATGCATTACATCAGTAAGCACTTGGGGAAATGGGGAATCCGGGATGGCAAAAGCAAAGGGAAAGAAAGCTCCCGCATTAAAGAGTGACAAAATTCGGGTGTCCATGAAGTTGGTCACTTCCGATGTATGCGAGAGATGTAAAACACCATGTACACGAGGCATGGATTACGCAGCGCGGATGCGAATTGATGGGGCTATAGGCAAGGGCGTTCCCTGTATCCTGACCCGCCATACTTCATCATAACTCTTCGTATAATTCCGTAATTATAACAATAATAGAACAGAGGCATCCTTTAATGAGGAGTGCCTCTATTTGTGCATTCCAAGGGGTGGAAAAAATTCTGGATAAAAAATGAAAAATGATGAAAAACAGCGCAACTTTGTGGATGAATCTACAGTATAAATGTACAACAGCTAGCAGCAGGGGAGGGAATATTGACGGGATGAAATGGAAACGAGTATTGCTTTGTGTCACGGTATTCTCCTTGCTCGGCGGGTCTCTATTGTTTGCAGATTCGGTGAACGAGAAGATTCGTGTTCTCATTAACGGCAAGGAAGCAGCTGATGGAGGTTATCTCATTGATGGAACGACCTATGTACCTGTAAGGGAAGCCGGAGGCGTCGTCAAGTGGGATAGCAGTAACAAGAGAGTAACGGTGATCAAACCGAATGTACATATTTTTCTCTTCAAGGGAGACACTGTATTTGGCAACGTTAACGTAGGGAAGTTGAAATTCAATGTATTTTCACAAGTGGACAGTCTGACAGCAGATGTAGCTGCGGTGAAAGTAACGATTACCAATCCAAGCGGTCAGGTGAAGGATATCCAGTCACAGGAGCTTACGACACAGAAGGATAACTTCTGGTTCCGCACTTACGATTTTACGTACGATTTCAGTCGTGCCGGCAAGTATCAAGTCGGCTTTCATATTAAAGAAAATGCAAACAGCAGCTACGTCCTGGTAGCGGAGAAAATCATTACAGCGCTGAATGATTGAAGCGGAAATAACCCTGTGAGTTAAATTGACCTGGGTCATTGAACATGTTACGATATGCAAGGTTACACAATTTCTATTTATAAAGCGAGGTATTTCAATGAGCGATCACACACATGAACACGGCGATGGCTGCGGATGCGGGCAAGACCACGACCACGACCACGAGCATGAAGAAGTCCTTCTCACATTAACAGACGAGAACGGCCAAGACGTGGAGATGGTTTTGGTGGAGACGTTTGACGTGGAGAAGCATGTTTATGCGCTCCTGCTGGAACGTAACAATCCTGAAGCTGACGGCATCATCCTGCGTATGGAAGAAGAAGACGAGGAAATGGTGCTCTACAATATTGAAGACGAAGAAGAGTGGAACCGCGTTGAAGCGGCTTACAACGAACTCGTTGCATCACAAGAATAGTCATTCTTTTGGAACATAACACGAAGGCTCCTTGATTTCAGGGGGCCTTTTGTTCGTTCTTAAGAGGTGGACGAGCATATGTATGATCGGTTTGAACGACGAAATAGACGGGAAAATGCAAACTCACTTGTCCGATAAAATGAATTGTCCGACAAAATAAAAAAAGACCAAGCGTAAGGCTTGGCCCTTCAAGTTTATCCCTGCTCAGCGCTAGGGGTTTTAGAAAATGGCATCGGCTTCCACGATCACTTTAACGTTGGTTACGCTGCGATCTTCGGGTCCTTTGACAGGCAATCCAACTTCGACATGATCGATGATGTAGTCAATGTTCTCTTGGGTAATAACCTCACCCGGTAACAGGATCGGAATTCCTGGCGGATAGACATAGATGAATTCTGAGATAATACGTCCTGCGGATTCCTTAAACGGAATCACTTCGGTATCACCGTAGAATGCATCACGTGGAGTCAACATCAACTGTGGAATATCCGGAACTTTGACTACCAGTTCATGGGCCGGGTTCACTTGATAATAGGTACGGGAGAGATCCTGCAAAGCGTTCAGCAAGATATCCACGCTGTCGTCCGTATCTCCTGGCGTGATGAGACACAGAATATTATACATATCACTAAGTTCGACCTCGATGTTGTAATGCTCACGCAGCCAGTTCTCTGTCTCATACCCTGTAATGCCCAGATGACGAACATGGATGGTTACTTTGGTTGGGTCGTAATTGAAGGTTGCTTCTGTACCCAGCAGCTCTTTACCGAAGCAATACAGTCCATCCATATCGTTAATCGAACGTCTGGCAAAATCGGCCAGATCAATCGCCTTCTGTGCAATCTCACGACCGTGGAGTGCCAGGTTACGTCTGGATGTGTCAAGTGAAGCAAGCAAAATGTATGAAGTTGATGTTGAGGTGAGCAGACTCAGGATCGTCTGTACACGCTGTGGATTCACGAATCCATTCTTCGTGTTCAGGTTGAGTACGGAACTCTGTGTCATGGAGCCACCAAGCTTGTGAACACTGGTTGCAGCCATATCGGCACCTGCTGCCATCGCAGACAATGGCAGATCCTCATGGAAATGAATGAGTACGCCATGTGCTTCATCAACAAGCACAGGGACTTGATAGCTGTGTGCCAGCTCAACAATCTCTTTCAGATCAGTAACCACACCGTAATAGGTCGGGTTAATGACAAGCAATGCCTTGGCATCCGGATGACGCTCAAGTGCACGACGGATGGACTGTGTAGTCACTCCATGGTCAATACCAAGATTGGCATCTTGTGAAGGAGAAACAAATACGGGTTTGGCGCCTGAGAAAATAATGGCGGACAGAACCGATTTATGCACATTGCGGGGTACAATAATTTTGTCACCCGGTGAGCATACAGACAGAATCATGGTCATAATGGCACTGCTTGTGCCTTGTACACTAAAATAGGTATAATCGGCTCCGAAGGCATCTGCTGCCAAAATCTGTGCTTCCTGAATGACACCGGTTGGCTGATGCAGGTCATCCAGCGGTGCGATGTTAATCAAATCTATGGAGAAGGCATTATCGCCAATAAATTCACGGAATTCGGTATCCGCTCCCAATCCTTTTTTATGGCCCGGAATATGAAACTGTACCGGATTGAGTGCCGCATGATTTTTTAAAGCGGTAAACAGCGGCGTACGGTGGTGATTCATTATTGCTGTCACAACCCTTCCTAATAAAATTGGTAAACAAAGATGAGTATAGCAAATTAAGAACCGAATGCAACAGTATAATCGACAATTTTTTAAATTGCCGAGATTTGGGCACATTCCCCACGGTTACACTAAGGATAGGGAATAGGCAAATGAACGCCGAAAGGGGAAAAAGAATGCAAACTGATACAAAACCAGCCAAAATTTTGCGATCACCATTTTTTATCGCGATGTGGCTGACACTTTTTCTAGTTGAAATTATCAAAGGAGCCCTGTTGGTAGCCGTTTTGCCCGTGTATATGGACAATATTCTGGGTCTGTCTGCAGGCGTCATTGGTGTGGCGTTTGCTCTTCAATATCTGGGAGATAATCTGTTCCGGGCGCCTTCCGGCTGGGCAGCAGAACGGATCGGGTTCCGCGCAACGATGGTCACAGCACTAATCTGTACCTTAATCGCTGTTATTATGATCCTTTTTCTCAAAAGTGCCGTTGGACTGGCCATGGCCTGTCTAATTCTTGGCATCGGTACGTCACCGCTATGGCCTTGCGCCATGACAGGGGTGACTGCGATGTCAGGCCCACAGAACAAGAATGGTACAGCAATGGGGGCGCTGGAGATGGCCGCTCTGGGCGGTACAGGCCTTGGACCAGTCGGCATGAACTGGTTGCTGGAGCGTACGCATCATGATTATCGCACCATATTTCTTGTGTTGATGGGTTGTGCCATTCTCGTTATTCTGGTGGCCATGATTCTTCCTGGACGTGTCATTATCGAAGGAGAGGAGCATGCCGAGCAAGCGGCGAAGAATCTAGATGTGAAATATCCAGCCAAACCGAACTTGCTCACGCCATTCATTCGGCTGCAAAAGAGTGTGAAGGGCACACTGCAGCGGGTTCGCAGCACGCTTAATGTTAATCCGCTGGTGTATCCTGCCTTGTTTATGCAGTCATTTGTCATTGGGCTGCTGAGTCCAGTAATCACGCTATATACCCGCACAGACCTGCATATCTCACCCAACCTGTATAGTTTGTTGTTGATTGCGGGGGGTGGAATAACCGTTATTGCCTTACTGCCTGTAGGTAAAATGGTAGACAGGTTTGGTACGAAACCGTTCCTGAACGTTGGTTTTTTGATGGCGTCAGCAAGTCTGTTCGCATTTTCCTCCATAACATCCATTCCGGTAGTGTTTGGTGTTGTTATGCTGGTGGGCGTCAGTTATGCCATGATTCTGCCCGCCTGGAATGCTTTTGTAGCCACACTGATTCCCAAAGGGGAGCGCGGAGCGATCTGGGGATTCTTCCTCACTTTGCAGGGATCAGGCATGGTTGTAGGTCCAATTGTTTCTGGATTGTTGTGGGACCACGTTAGCCATCCAGCTCCATTCATTGGCAGTGCCATCGTCATGGCAGGACTTGCCGTAGTACACTTTGTGTTATCCCGTAATCCGTTTCGCACCGCTCCAGCCAAATAAGATAGAAAAAAGGGAGTTCCATCAACCGTAATGGTTATGGAGCTCCCTTTTTGATGTGGTGGTTTATCCATCTCGCCATAGAAGTTAACAGCATTTGGAATGTTATAACATGAAAATCGGGGGCTTGCCCCTGTGCGCTTGCGGAAAGCTGTAATGCTGCGGTCCTTTCGGTGAAAAATAGTCAAATAACCAAGTACCCTTACATAAAATGAAGTATAAAATAGGGTAAGCCGATTGAGTAGAAGCGATTGAAGACGAGGGCCGGAGCAGATCCGGTACAGATGGAGGGAGTGCCGTGAATAAGAGTTATGAAGTTGAATATTGCAATCTGGAGCTGCGGTTCAACCGTCGGCATATCCAAAATTTGATCAGAGACCTTATTCGTGAGGGATATTCACTATATTGGAGCGAGGACGAATCCTTTTTTATACTGTCAGTCCGGACCGGCCGCAAGCTGGTAAAGCTCCGCTTTCAACAGACACGCACGGGGAACTATAAGATGACAGGGGACTACATCATTAAGGACGCAAAGCTTGCAGAATGGCTGGAGAAGCTGATTGGAGATACACGCGGGCATGCAGTTGTGAAGCGGTTTAAGGATCAGCAGATGACTGTTGAGAACATTTTATTCGGTGAAGTGATTCGGCTCGTGGAAGTTTCCGGTTTCAAACAGCGTGTGATATTTCAAAAGGAACCTGCGCCGACGGCGGAAGAGATGGAAGAAATGTTCCTCTCGCGTGAAGGCGAGGAAAGACTCATGTTGTTGCGCATGGAAGTGGACGATGAACTGGAGCGCCTCTACACTGCCATACAGATGGATCATGTAGACAAAGCAAATGCTTGTCGTGAAGTCTTAAAACAACTGTCCGGACATCTGTTAATGTTGGAAGGTTGAGGAACAGTTAACGCTTGAAGGTGAATGAAAACTGCTCTCGAAAAATAACATCAACTCATATCAAAACCCTGGCGCAAGCCAGGGCTTTATTTGTATGTAGAGGGCATTATGGACGACATGGATCAATGATAGAGTATTCCGAGCTTTCGATGAAGGCATCGAATTCATCCAATCCCGCGGATAGCAGCAGATTGGCTTCATACGAGGTGATGGGGATGGCCCATAGTAACGGAATCGTTTCATGGCCTACGTGTATCTGTTCCAAGGATTCGCTTTCACCTCGCAATTCATCGAGGAGAAAGGCAGTTACAGTCCAACTGGAGGGTGCTAATTCGCTCGGTGTCATTACACGCGGAACCGTTGAATCCGGTACATTTTCGATGTGATGGGAGATCAGATCGGCCATATAGGTGTTCACACGCTCCACATTCTCACCACCGAGGTTGGATTGCAGCGCGAGCATCCACTCCGAAGCGACCTTCTCCCCTGAAGGACGACATGCCTGAGACAATCCGACCGTTGCGAATCTGGCGATGTCTGCATGCGCGGTGGGAGGGAAATAATAAATTTCGATATGAATGCCTCGGTTCGGCTTCGAAAGAACGGTTCTGCGCTCTGGCATACCCCATTCATTGATATAAGCCCCCAACAAAAAGGTTCTGCGAATATCCATTGAAAATTGTTCTTGCTTTGAAAGCTGTTCCCATGCCACGTGTTATGCTCCTCCTTTTTGAGTCCAGGTTCAATGGATATGATTATACCATCAGATGTACAATATTGGATTACTTTGGTATGAGACAGAGCGATCCCCGCTGTATTTATGAAAATACGATGAACACCTCAGCAGATTGGGGTGTTTTCTCATTGGATAGCTGTGCACCGGGGTTCACTTCTATACATAAAACCGTTAAAATGGGAGTATTGTTGAGAATTTATTTCAATAAAATTAATTGGAGCAAAGGATGGAGGACCAGATGACAAAACAACAAATTGGCGTAATTGGCCTGGCTGTCATGGGCAAAAATTTGGCCCTTAACATTGAAAGCAAAGGTTTCTCAGTATCGGTGTATAACCGTTCCCCGGAGAAAACCAATGATCTTCTGAAAGAAGCTGAAGGTAAAAACCTGACAGGCTCATTCTCCATTGAAGAGTTCGTAGCATCTTTGGAATCCCCGCGCAAAATTTTGATCATGGTACAAGCCGGCAAAGCGACCGACGCTACCATTGAACAACTGCTTCCTCACCTGGATGAGGGTGATATCATCATCGATGGAGGGAACGCATACTTCCCTGACACGCAACGTCGCAGCAAAGAGTTGGAAGACAAAGGCATTCGCTTCATCGGTACAGGTGTATCCGGTGGTGAAGAAGGCGCACTGAAAGGCCCTTCCATCATGCCTGGTGGACAGGAAAGTGCTTATAAACTGGTTGAACCGATCCTGACGGCGATCTCGGCCAAAGTCGGTGACGATCCATGTTGTACATATATTGGACCTGATGGTGCCGGACACTATGTGAAAATGGTGCATAACGGTATTGAGTACGGAGATATGCAGTTGATTGGTGAAGCGTATCACTTGCTCAAATCCGTATTGAACGTTTCCGTTGAAGAGCTTCATGCGATCTTTACGGAATGGAATCAAGGAGAGCTGGATAGTTATCTGATCGAAATCACAGCTGATATCTTCTCCAAATATGATCCAGAAACAGGCAAACCAATGGTTGACGTTATTCTGGACGCAGCTGGACAAAAAGGAACAGGTAAATGGACAAGCCAAAGTGCGCTGGATCTCGGCGTTCCATTGTCCATGATTACAGAATCCGTATTCTCCCGGTTCCTGTCTGCGATGAAAGACGAGCGTGTAGCAGCTAGCAAAATCCTGAGTGGACCAGCGACTGAAGCATTCTCTGGCGACAAAAAAGCGTTCATTGAGAGCGTGCGTAAAGCCCTCTTCGCAAGTAAAATCGTATCCTACGCACAAGGATTTGCACAGATGCGTGCTGCTTCCGACGAGTATGGCTGGGATCTGAAATACGGCAACATCGCCATGATCTTCCGCGGTGGCTGTATCATCCGTTCGCAGTTCCTGCAAAACATCAAGGAAGCTTATGATAAGGACGCAGCTCTGAAAAACTTGCTCTTGGATCCTTACTTCCAAAACATCGTTGAGTCTTATCAAGGCGCATGGCGTGAAGTTGTAGCGGCTGCTGTAAAACAAGGTGTTCCAGTACCTGGTTTCTCCAGTGCATTGTCTTACTACGACAGCTACCGTACAGAGCGTTTGCCAGCAAACTTGCTGCAAGCACAACGTGACTACTTCGGTGCTCACACGTTCAAACGTGTGGACAAAGAAGGCAGCTTCCACCACAACTGGATGGAGTAGTACCACCTATACGAATCGATGAGATTTGGGTTGAGCGCCTTAAAGTGGCAGATTTGCCCTGCTAAGAGGCTTAAAAGAGGTTTGGCGTTCCGGTGATTGCCGGTTAACGCTAGGCCTCTTTTTTTACCGTAAATAAGCTTATTGGGGCTCGTCAGGTTGCTGAAGAGTTACGGATTGAAAAGTTTGGGGGCTCAAAACTGTTTGAGGTTGAGATCTTACGTAGGCTTAGATGCTGGGAGTTACTTGATCTGTCTTGGAAGTACCTACGGATGGTCGAAAGGAAGTCGGTTGGGAGATGGTCTTTCCCAGTCCGCAGGGCTGTGTTATGATAGGACAAAAGTGCTCACGAATTGCTTGAATTAAAGGAGTGTACACCTTGAGCAAGTCTAACAATATTATTCTCATCGGTATGATGGGAACCGGCAAATCAACCGTCGCTGATATGCTCGCACGTGAGCTTGGTTACCGATTGATTGATGTGGACGCCGCGGTGGAAAAAGAGGAAGGCTGTACGATTCCGGAACTGTTCATCGGCAAGGGAGAGACGTATTTCCGTGATGCCGAGAGCCGTGTGTTGTGTTCGGTACTGGAGAAAAAGTCACAGGTCATAGCGACCGGAGGTGGCGTGGTGTTGCGTTCAGATAATTGTGACGTGATGTTGGAAAATGGTTGGGTTGTTGCTCTGACTGCTGATCCGGCAGTGATTGTGGAACGTGTTAGCGGCTGTGACAATCGTCCCCTTCTTGCAGGCAATACAGAGGAACGCATCAAGGCCATTATGGAAGAACGGAAAGACGCATACCGGTTCGCACATTATACGGTGGATACAACCGAGTTATCCGCTGCTGAAGTGACTTGTTTAATTTTAGCGCATTACCGCGTCTAAGCTTGTTATCATCGAAGTTTGATGGATGAAAGATGGTGGCAGATATAACAAAACGGGCCATTTTGGCCCGTTTCTAAGAGTGGAGTAGAAGTTAAAGGTTACAAATGATTTCGCTTCTCTCCGGGTTACTCTAGTCTTCCTGTTGCCACTGAAGCATACCGCCGACCATGTTCGTACAGCCTTCATATCCCAGTTGCTGCAGATATTCGCATGCACGCTCACTGCGGTAACCGCTACGACAGATGATCACGATCTCGCCTGATTTCTCAATCTCAGACAGTCGGTCCGGAATCTGTCCAAGCGGGATATGCTTGGCTCCTTCGATCATGCCTTGCGCGACTTCATCGTCCTCGCGGACGTCTATCATCTGCAGCTTCTCTCCCGCCTGTAAACGGCGGCGAAGCTCAGACGTTTCAATTTCAGCTATTTGTGTCATATTCAGGTCCTCTTTTCTGTATGGACTTAACGCCTATAATGATACCCAAGCGATGCATGGAATGTCAATTTGGCCACAATATAATCAATGAAGGAGAATTTCATCCATGGACGTTATTGTTAAACCAACCCCCACTCTGAACGGGGAAATCGGGGCTCTGTCCTCCAAAAACTACACTACCCGCTATTTGCTGGCTGCTGCGCTGGCCGAAGGCACAAGTACCATTCATTTCCCGGCACACAGTGAAGACAGTGACGCCATGCGCAGATGTATTCGTGATCTTGGGGCAGTACTTGAAGAAGACGACAGCAAGATTGTGATCAAGGGCTTCGGCAGTCATCCCCGTGATGTGCGTGAGTTGAATGTGGGGAATGCGGGTGCTGTACTTCGTTTCCTGATGGGAGTTACAGCGCTCTGCCCTGACGTTACATTTGTAAATACGTACCCGGATTCGCTGGGCAAACGTCCGCATGATGACCTGATCGATGCGCTTGGCCAACTGGGTGTAGAAGTACAGCACGAACAAGGACGCTTGCCGATTACCATCAAAGGTGGCAATGCCAAGGGTGGACACATTCGTGTATCCGGCTCCGTCAGCTCCCAATATCTGAGCGCATTGTTGTTTGTTACGCCTTTGCTTGCAGAAGACAGCACCATTGAAGTGCTGAATGACCTGAAGTCCAAGGTCGTTATCGGACAGACGCTGGAAGTGCTGGAGCAGGCAGGCATCGTTATCCATGCAAGTGATGATTACATGTCCTTCCATGTACCAGGTGGACAGGCATACCAGCCAACGACTTATACGGTACAAGGGGATTATCCTGGATCAGCAGCGGTTCTTGCAGCAGCAGCGGTTACACAGTCTGATGTGAAAATTCTGCGCCTGATGGAGCAGAGCAAACAGGGCGAACGTGCCATCGTTGACGTTCTGCGCATGATGGAAGTGCCGTTGACACATGAGAATGATGTCGTACACGTTCAAGGTAATGGCAGACTGAAAGCGATCGAATTCGACGGGGATGCCGCAACGGACGCCGTTTTGGCTATGGTAGCCGCAGCTGTGTTTGCGGAAGGCACGTCTCGGTTCTATAATGTAGAGAACCTGCGTTACAAGGAATGTGACCGAATCACCGATTACTTGAACGAACTGCGGAAGGCAGGAGCGAACGTCGAAGAGCGTCAAGCTGAGATTATCGTACACGGACGTCCGGAAGGTGTTGAAGGCGGCGTTGAGATTAACGCTCACTTCGATCATCGCGTTATTATGGCGCTTACAGTCGTTGGTCTGCGTTCCAAGGAACCGCTTCGTATTCGTGATGCACACCATGTAGCCAAGTCTTATCCGCAATATTTCGATCATTTGCAGGCGCTTGGCGCCTCGGTTCAATGGGTAAAAGAGTAAATAACTGAGAATCAGTCTTTTGAACACGCACTTTAATCAGAAAAGGATGGTGCTTGAACATGGAATTTAACAATCCTACTCGTGAAGAAATTGGACAAATTTTGCGCAAGGCAGGCAACATCGCAGTCGTCGGTTTATCAGACAAATCGGATCGCACTTCCTATATGGTGGCCGAAGCCATGCAAAGCAGAGGCTATCGCATCATTCCGGTTAATCCACAGGTGCAAGGTGAAATCCTTGGAGAGACGGTATATGCTACGCTTGCAGATATTCCAGAGCCAGTAGACATCGTCAATGTGTTTCGTCGCGATGAGTTCTGCGCGGATGTAGCACGTGACGCCGCTGCCATCAAAGCAAATGTCCTGTGGCTTCAGCTTGGCATCCATAGTGATGAGGCGGTTCAGATTGCGGCAGAGAACGGCATGACAGCGGTAACGAATCGTTGTATCAAGGTAGAGGATTCCATCGTTCTGCGCGGCGCTGGACGCGGCTGAGAGGCCCGTTCACCTGAGATCGATTGATCTCCTGATTTGACCAATTGAATGATTGCAGGATAGATCCCGTTAACTTTGAAGTTGACGGGATTTTTTCTGTTCTATTTTTGCTTTATAAAATGACCAATGGGTTACTGTTTTGCTTTGACAAAACGTTGCGCAAAGCTTACCATCTAGGATAGAAAGGAGAGGTCGCCATGAATTGGCTCGGATCCTTGCAGCAGCTCGGAAGAGCGGTAATGCTGCCTACAATGGTCCTGCCCGCCGCCGCAATTTTGCTCAGTGTTGGCAGTCTGCCTTGGGACGCCTGGGGATTAAGTGTTGTCGGTGAAGTGTCTACCGTGGCCGGACACGGCATTTTTTATTTCTTGCCGTATTTGTTCGCTGTCGGTGTTGCACTGGGACTCTCCAACCAGGCCGGACAAGCGGGACTCGCCGCGCTGGCTGGTATCGTGATATATGATCAGGTGACTCGCAACTTCAGTGATGGCACTGTTCAGCCTGCTTCCTTAATCGGAATCATACTCGGCGCGCTTGCCGGTGGGATGCATAATCGGTTTAAAAGCATTAAACTACCTGAAATTTTGCAATTTTTCGGGGGTTCAAGGTTTGTTTTGCTCATAGTCGGACTCTGTTCGGCATTGTTCTCCTGCTTTATGTTATGGCTCGCTCCGATTTTACAGCATGGATTGAACGCCATTGCCACGTGGGAATACAGTCTCGGCGGTTTTGGATTGTTCATCTATGGGGTGTTATACAGGGTGCTGGTCGCTTTTGG
Source organism: Paenibacillus sp. 2KB_22 (assembly GCF_052115745.1). Classification (NCBI taxonomy): domain Bacteria; kingdom Bacillati; phylum Bacillota; class Bacilli; order Caryophanales; family Paenibacillaceae; genus Paenibacillus; species Paenibacillus sp. 2KB_22. The sequence continues at coordinate 1,059,828 of NZ_JBFRHG010000002.1, read as the reverse complement.
ACTTCATCATCTGCTTAACAATGTATTTTGGTTCCAGTTAGGAACGTTCGAAACGCCTGATGGTAACATTGTGCAAGGGGATTTGCCCCGATTTTTTGCAGGAGACTCCACCGCAGGATTCTTTATGGCGGGTTTGTTTCCCATCATGATGTTTGCCATTCCGGCGATAGCCTTTGCTATTATTCAGGAAGCCAGGGAAGATCTGAAACCGAAAATCAAGAAAACTTTTCTGACATCGGCACTCGTTTGTTTTCTAACCGGGGTATCGGAACAGATTGAGTTTGCTTTTTTGTTCGCAGCACCTTATCTGTTCATCGTGCATGCAGTGATGTCCGGCGTTGCCATGTGGATCAGTTACTGGCTCGATATCCGGCATGGATTTTCATACTCCGCAGGTATTATTGATTACATACTCAATTTCCATCTATCGGAGAATGCTTGGAAGCTCATTCCGATTGGCATACTATATGGGCTGGTTTATTACTTCCTGTTCCGATGGGCGATTCGTACGTTCAAGATTCCAACGCCAGGACGTGAAGAGGGCTCCATGCTGGAAGATTGGGTAGGTAACATTCCTTATCAGGCACCTTTAATCCTTGAAGCATTGGGTGGAAAGAGTAACATTGTACAGGTTGAAGCGTGTATTACACGTCTTCGCCTGACCGTGCATGATGACCGCCTGATCGACACGGGTGCCATGAAGAGTATGGGGTCCGCCGGACTGATCAAGCTGGGTGGCGGTAACGTACAGGTGGTATTCGGTACCTATTCAGAATTGATTCGGGAAGAGATCGCGAAACTGCTGGAAAGAGATCTGCAACAGGTTCTGTTCTGTGCTCCCGTTCAGGGAAAAATGTTACCCATTGAAGAGGTGCCGGATCAGATCTTTGCAGCCAAGCTTGTTGGGGATGGAGTAGCTTTTGTTCCAGAACGCGGAGAGTTGGTATCCCCGGTGTATGGAACAATTATGCACTTGTACCCGACCATGCATGCTTTGGGGATTTCCACTCGGGAGGGACTTGAGGTGTTACTGCATATCGGCATCGATACCTCTCAGTTGAAAGGCCATTTTGAAGCTTTTGTTCAGGAGGGCGATACGGTGGAGCCAGGGCAGTTGTTGATCAAGTTTGATCTTGCGGTACTTCGCGAGCAAGCGGCGTCACTGACAACCCCAATGGTAATTACGAATCCCGATCGAGTAAAATCATGGAGCTTTGCTCCATTTAAGCAAGTTAAGAAAGGTCAGGCATCCGTCATGTCCGTGGTGCTCTATGACAGGAACGTTGGAGGGGTAGAATGAAGATACAAGGCATCAACGGAGCTGCAGGCATAGCCATCGGCAAAGCATTTGTCCTGCCCAGTTGGGAATGGGATCTGCCGGATCAGAAGATGGATTCGGTAGATCTCGCCCAAGAGTTCGAACGGCTGTATGAGGGCATACGGACATCAAAGGATGAGATCGAATATATCAAAAATGAGTTCAAGGAAGTTGTTGGTCCGGAGGAGTCCAGTATTTTTGATGCACATCTGGCAATCCTCGAAGATCCGGTATTCATGAACGAAATTCGCGGCATAATCGAGCGTCAGTACAAGGCGGCAGAAGTGGCAGTCAAAGAAGCCATAGACCACTTTGTCACAATGTTTGACTTGCTGGAAGACGAGTATATGAAGGAGCGGGCCATTGACATCAAGGATGTGGGTAATCGTCTGCTCAAGCATCTGCTTGGTGCACCGGAGATTACACTCCCTTCAGATACCCAGCCTTATGTACTTGTTGCCAAAGAACTATCGCCATCTCAATTAGCGCATCTGAATCCCAGCCATGTCCTAGGCATTGTAACCTTGATTGGCGGGAAGACATCACATTCTGCAATAATGGCTCGCGCGCTTGGCATTCCTCTCGTTTCCGGTCTGGAAGCGAGTCTTGGCATGCCGGTAGAGACTGGTGATATGCTTGTGGTGGATGGTGATAACGGCTTGGTATTTACCGACCCGGATCGCAAGACAATTGAACGGTATACCATGCTTCGCAGCAAACAGCTGAAGAAAAAAGAACAACTTCAGGTGCTTGCTACGGTGGATGCTGTAACCAAAGACGGGGCCGTATTACACCTCGCTTCCAATATCAGTTCGGTGAAAGAACTGGATCTGGCTTTGAAACATGGAGCCAAGGGTGTAGGATTGTTCCGGACAGAGTTCTTGTATATGGACCGGGCTACATTCCCTGGTGAGCAGGAGCAGTATGAGGTGTACCGCCTTGTGGCAGAGAAGACGGCAGGTCAATCCGTTGTCATTCGTACACTGGATATCGGTGGTGACAAGCAACTGGATTACTTTGAATTGCCGGAGGAAGACAATCCGTTTCTGGGTTATCGTGCCATTCGGATTAGTCTGGACCGTAAGGACCTGTTCAAAACACAGCTTACAGCCATTCTCCGTGCCAGCGCTGCCGGCAATGTCAAAATCATGTACCCGATGATCTCTTCGGTGGAAGAGCTTCAACAAGCCAATGAGATTCTTCGTGAGGCGATGTCCGATCTGGACGAGCGGGGATTATCATACGACCCTCACATTCAGGTGGGGATTATGATTGAAGTTCCTGCTGCGGTGATGATTGCTGATCTGCTGGCGGAGGAAGCGGATTTCTTCAGTATAGGAACGAACGATCTGGTTCAATATGTGCTGGCAGTAGATCGAATGAATGAGCAGATCGCTCATATGTATCACCCTTATCATCCTGCTGTTCTGCGGATGCTTCGTGCCACAGCCGATGCGGCGCATACGGCCGGAATTGATGTCAGTGTGTGCGGGGAGATGGCAGGGGACGAGCGTGCCATTCCACTTTGGCTGGAGCTTGGCATTCGCCACTTGAGTATGTCCCCGCAATCCCTGTTACGTGTGAAGCACAGAGTGTTGAACACAACAGCATCGGACGCCAAAGAAGAAGCCCGAAAGTGCTTCGCCCTGCGGACCAGCGGAGATATTGAGGAGCGACTGCAAGTTTTTAATGACTCCACGGGAAGTCCAGACGAACAAAGTGGTTCGAATGCATCCTGAATGGGATAAATGGATATAAATACCTTTAAGTTAATATATTTACATTTGTGATAATTAATTATTGGAAAACTTGTTATATAAAATAACCCCACTGTGCATGAGAGCACAATGGGGTTATTTTTACTTGTCAGCGAGTGCATCACAGAATGCCTTGCCATAAGGGGGAAGGTCGGGCGGACGACGTGCCGAGATGATATGTCCATCAACAACAACCGCTTCATCTTTCCAGATTGCACCTGCATTTTCCATGTCATCCCGAATGCCTGGTGTAGAGGTTACCGTAACCCCTTCCAGAATTTTGGCAGAGATCAGCACCCAGCCCGCATGACAGATCTGTCCAATCGGTTTTCGGTCTGCATTCATTTCCTTCACAAGTTCCAGTACTTTGGGATAACGACGCAGCTTATCTGGCGCCCAGCCGCCTGGCACGAGAATGCCATCGTAATCTGAACTGTCCAGTTCATCAAAACTATATTCGGCTTCAGCAGGCACACCATATTTGCCAATATAGGTTTTTCCTTTTTTCTCTCCAGCAAGATGCACTTCTGCACCTTCTTCACGAACACGATGCACAGGGTACCACAATTCCAAATCCTCGAATTCTTCATCGACCAGAGCGATGACTTTTTTACCGGTTAATCTCATGTTCATCTCTCCTTTTTGCGTTAATTAGGACTGTTGCGTCTTTAATTGTAACAGATTCTCCTAGGGACTTCATGGTTGTGCATAAGCAGTCTGGAGGAAGCGATTACAAGTCAGTAATTACCTGCATTCGACAACCTTCATCTGGAGGGAGTGGTAATTTGTGCAACCTTTCTTTTGGAGCAGGATTTGAGCCGAAATAGGTCGAATGGTACTTATATAGAGTAAAGAACGAATGAGGTGATGGGTGTGCGCAAGTCGTGCAGATGTGGACATGTTATGGAGTTGGAATTAAGAACCGTGGTATACGCCAAAAAAGTGGAGATTCGAAACGTACCCGTATTTGCGTGTACAGATTGTGTATCATACGAAGTGCTTCCGCCAGTCAAGCCGGACTTAACAGAATGTATAAGTACGTTGGGTGAACAGCCCGTGAAGCAAGACGTATCTTTTGGTGAACGTAATGAACTGGCAGACCTGTTTCATGAGCAACTGCTGGCCTGGCCGGATGCGACCGATCGGGAGATGCAATATCGGATGCAGCAAGCGGTGGAGGAACGTATTAATCTGTTGCTGGACATCATGGGTTACGCAACGAAGTCTGGAGATGCAGTTTGGATAGAGACTACGGAGCGCAGGTTAAGTCAGTTATCCGGATTTGTGTGGCAGGAGTATTTCTCGAATGCTGTCTAATTTTGACGTGCAAAATGCTTGTTTTCATGAAAATTGGCTTTTTCGCGCACTTTTTGTTAAGATATCGAAGAGTGAAAACGCTCAACATAGCGGTATTCCTGGTAAAGGGGGATGTATATCTAATGGCTGACATGACTAAAATGACAAGTATTGAACAGCTAAACTCCGCAGTGGAGGCTACCGAGGATCAACCCTTGCTTCTGTTTAAGCACAGCACGCGCTGTCCGATCAGCTCGAACGCATATCAGGAGATGAACGATTATTTGCTTAACAATGCCAATGAACAAGTGAAATATGGCATCATCTATGTTGTGGAAGATCGCCCAGTATCGAATGAACTAGCAAATAAGCTGGGTGTTAAGCACGAATCTCCACAGGCGATCCTGATTAAAAAGGGAATTCCTGTATGGCATACTTCCCATTCAGATATTACTAGAGCTACACTTACGAAAGTTTTGAGTGAGTCCTAAAGCCTATTTTAATTGATTAATGCAAAAATTTGTCGTAATATAAATCTTAATGAAAATGGTATGAAAATTTACTGGTAATGGAGAGAAGTACTGTGACGGTAACCATTTATGATGTGGCACGTGAAGCTGGAGTGTCTATGGCAACGGTATCACGGGTAGTTAATAATAACCCTAATGTTAAACCGCAAACGCGGAAAAAAGTATATGAAGCCATCGAACGGTTGGGATATCGTCCGAATGCGGTAGCCAGAGGTCTGGCAAGCAAGAAGACAACCACGGTCGGGGTCGTTATTCCGGATATTTCGAACTCAACCTTCGCGGAGATTGCCCGCGGAATTGAAGATATTGCGAATATGTATCACTACAATATTATTTTGTGTAATGCAGATAAGAAGAAAGAAAAAGAAATTCGTGTAATTAACACGTTGCTCGAAAAACAAGTAGACGGATTGCTCTTCATGGGCGGAACAGTAACGGACGAACACATTCAGGCGTTCCAGTCTGCGGCTGTGCCGATCGTACTTTGTGCAACGAGTGATGAGAAGGGCACATTCCCTTCGGTGGATATTGACCATGAAGCGGCTGCGTTTGATGCGGTAAACACCCTGATTCGTCATGGACACAAGGAAATTGCGATGATCAGTGGTACACTGCAAGATCCGGCGAATGGATATGCCCGTTTCCAAGGATACAAAAAAGCACTGGAAGCAGCGGGTATTGAATACCAAGAGGATCTTGTTCGAATTGGTAACTATCGGTATGAATCCGGTGTGGAAGCAATGAAATATTTCCTTGGACTCAAGAAAAAACCATCAGCTATCTTCGCTGCAACAGATGAAATGGCCATTGGTGCCATTCACAGCATTCAGGATGACGGTCTGAAAGTACCGGATGACTTCTCCATTATTAGTGTGGATAACATCCGTATGGCTTCCATGGTGCGTCCTCAGTTGACGACAGTGGCACAGCCAATGTACGATCTTGGCGCAGTTGCGATGCGTTTGCTGACCAAGCTGATGAAGAAGGAAAATGTGGAGAATCCACGGGTTATTTTGCCGCATGAAACGATTCTTCGTCTGTCTGTAAGTCATGCAGATGTAGTGTAATCGGGATTATATACAGGACAGAGAGAAGTCGTTCTCTCTACATAGTGGATATGCGAAAGCTCCGGAGACGGAGCTTTTGTGCTGAATGAGGTTAAAAGTGAAAACAGGAGGTATCAGAAGATGCATGAAACGATTGGTATTATCGGAGCGATGGATGAGGAAGTAGAGCTTTTGCTGGCAGGTATGAAGCAGCTTGAGACGGTCAAACAAACCGGGATTACATACGTTGCAGGTGAGTGGCTGGGCAAGCAAATTGTCGTGTGCAAATCCGGCGTAGGAAAAGTAAATGCAGCGGTTACGACACAGATCTTGATTGATCGTTTTCAGGTTAATCGCATTATCTTTACAGGTGTAGCGGGTGCGGTTAACCCAGAACTGAACATTGGAGATATGGTTATATCGTCTGTATGTGTGCAGCACGACATGGATGTAACGCCACTGGGGTTCGAACGCGGGGTTATTCCTTACCAGGAGACATCTGCATTCCCTGCCGAGGCTTCGCTTATTACACTGGCTGAAGAAGCGTGTAAAGCTCTGGGAGCCCATTATTTGATTGGTAAAGTATTATCAGGAGACCAATTTATTGCGAATAAAGATACCGTTAACATGTTATATACCGAAATGGACGGTGCATGTGCTGAGATGGAAGGGGCAGCTGTAGCCCAGGTTTGTTACATGAATCGTGTACCATTTGTTGTCCTGCGGGGGATGTCAGATAAAGCGGATGGTTCGGCGCATGTCAATTTTGCTGAATTTACCGTGGAATCTTCCCAGCGTTCACACCGTATTGTGGAACATATGTTAGAAAATATGTAATGGCAGCACCAAGAAAACCGCCTTTCGATTAGCTGTTCCATGAAGTATGGAGCAACGCTGCGAGAGGCGGTTTTTGTTATGTATATCGTTTTTCGAACAGATCATCGAATTAATACATGAACCGATGGCGGAAGCGTACACGATCAAACTGTTCTTCCGATGTGATGGGCACCTGACTTCCGATACGCACCATCAAACAGTTCGCAGGATGTGAACATATTTCAGGGTCGTCCGTTGCATACCAAGTCATGTCAATCGTTTGCATCAGCCTCTCCATCATTTTGCGATAATCCCATACGTTTAGTCCGCTGCCCTTCAGATCCCAATGCCAATAATATTCTGTGGTGAAAATAATGTAATTCTCCATGTATTTATCTTCCAGAGCCGTAAGCAACATTTCACGTCCAATGCCAAGCGAGCGATAGTCGTCCGCAACCTCGATTGCTCCAAGCTCAATCAGATCAGTCATGTTGCCCTCGGACCAGCGTTCACAATCATCCGCATAGTGAAAGGTTACATATCCGATAATCGTTTCATTTTCGTGTGCAATGATAATTCGACCTTCAGGCAATGCTGCGATCTCGGCCAGAGCTTCCTGCTGCTCCGTTGGGCGGCGAAAAGCATCCAGATCCGAATGGAAGGCAAGACGGGTTATCTCCTCGGCCTGCACGGGTCCTTCAACAGTAATTCGGTGGCCGGACTTGAAGATGGAACGCATATGATGTTCTTTGATATGTTCCATGGTTCATGCTCCTCTCTCTCCTACTTATAGAGGTTGTTCACAAAGGAACGCTTTTGATTACGAAGGATGACTATCGGCATCATCAGCATCGAATATGGCATTCACCCGAAATGTCCGTTGCTCACGTAGTTTTCCCTACGCTCCGCTACTCCATTTCTAGCTTCATCCCATCTTCTTGGTACTGAAAATCGATCTTCTTGAACACATATTTATAGCAAAAATCCAAAAAATTGAAAAGCCATAGACGACAATTGAAAAGATTTGCTATAATTGCGTAGACAAAAAATGTTCACAATTCAATACAGTATGGTTAACATCTGTTTGGCCGAGCAAGTACATGATGAGAAGTTCTCTCTACTAATGTAAGCGCTAACTGGAAGTTCAGTCAACACAAAGGCAATGAGAATTAACCCCTAACGGGAATCGAAATGTCGAGTTGAAGGAGGCTGGCAAGCATGAGTCAAGCACATGGTGAGATGCTGCAAACGGTTGTGTCTGAATCTAATCTGGGCGATTACACGGAGGCGAGAAGCCGGTTCGATTGGGAATCGGTGGAACGGCACTTTACGTGGCACGCCAGCGGAAAAGTAAACATGGCGCATGAAGCGATTGATCGTCATGTACTGGAAGGAAGGGGCGGTAAAACCGCTTTATTGTATAGCGATGCTTCACGTGAAGAGGCCTATACTTTTGCTGACTTGAGTGAACAGTCGAGTCGGTTCGGAAACGTTCTCCGCAAATATGGCATAGCCAAAGGAGAGCGGGTGTTTATTTTTATGCCTCGAAGTCCTGAACTGTATTTCAGTCTTCTGGGTATATTGAAAGCTGGAGCCATCGCGGGCCCTTTATTCGAAGCTTTTATGGAAACGGCAGTGAAGGATCGGCTGGAGGATAGCGGAGCAGTAGCACTCGTCACAACTCCGGAATTACTGAAACGCATCAAACGTTCCGAGTTGCCCGAACTCAAACATATATTCATTGTGGGTGGGGGCGTGCAGACGGAAGAAGGACTCATCGATTTTGATGCAGAGATGTCTGCCGCTTCGGATGAGATGGAAGTAGAGTGGTTGAATCGTGACGATGGTTTGCTCATTCATTATACCTCAGGCTCTACCGGTAAACCCAAAGGGGTGTACCATGTTCAAAATGCGATGATTCAGCACTATTATACAGGTAAGGTTGTTCTGGATTTACGTGAGGATGATGTGTACTGGTGCACTGCTGACCCTGGTTGGGTGACAGGCACTTCTTACGGTATCTTTGCTCCATGGCTCAACGGAGTGACCAATGTGATACGTGGTGGTCGTTTCAGTCCTCAAGATTGGTACAGCACAATCCAGAAGAACAAAGTCACGATCTGGTACAGTGCACCAACGGCCTTCCGTATGCTGATGGGAGCTGGAGAAGAGACCATTGCCCAGTTTGATCTGAGCAGTCTGCGTCATGTCATGTCTGTCGGTGAACCGCTCAATCCGGAGGTTGTTCGTTGGGGATGGAAAGCCTATGGTCAGCGAATTCATGATACATGGTGGATGACGGAAACAGGTGCACAGTTGATCTGTAACTATCCCGGAATGCCGATCAAGCCTGGCTCCATGGGACGTCCGTTGCCTGGCATTGAAGCTGCCATTATTGATGATCGCGGGCAGGAATTGCCGCCGTACAGTATGGGTAATCTGGCCATACGGGCACCTTGGCCATCCATGATGGCGAAGATCTGGAATAACCCTGCGAAATACGAGGAGTATTTCAGGCTTACGGGCTGGTATGTATCCGGTGACTCTGCTTATATGGATGAAGAAGGATATTTCTGGTTCCAGGGACGGATTGATGATGTGATTAATTCGTCAGGCGAGCGCATTGGACCCTTTGAGGTGGAGAGTAAGCTCGTGGAGCATCCTGCGGTAGCAGAGGCGGGTGTAATCGGTAAGCCGGATGTGACACGTGGAGAGATCATCAAGGCCTTTGTGGCGCTTCGTGAAGGATATGAGGCGACACCGGAACTGAAAGAAGAGATTTATCGTTTTGTCAAAGAGGGCTTGTCTGCCCATGCTGCTCCACGTGAGATCGAGTTTAAGGATAAACTGCCTAAGACACGTTCTGGCAAAATCATGCGCCGTGTGCTGAAAGCCTGGGAGCTTGATCTTCCAGCAGGAGATCTATCCACCATTGAAGACTAACGTTAATACTCTACGAAGCCAAATCCGGTGACTCTACCATTAGAATCGGTTGTAAAAGCCTGCTTTATGCCATTAGCATAAAGCAGGCTTCTTTAGCTGCTACAAGTGCAAATAAAAAGCCGCACCCTCAGATACGGTCTGAGGATGCGGCTTGTTTTGGATCGCTATGCCTGAATCAGGGTTGAAAATGTACGGCCGCGGAAGGTTCGGATTCACCCGCACTGTTGCTTGCAGATACCTTGAACCATCCACTGGTAGATGCGGGTACGCCATAATCCATGGTATTTCCCGCTGTCGTTCCAATTTTGGTGTATGGAGCCGAGCCTGTTTCACTGTAAAATACAGCATAACTATCTGCGTCTGGAGTTGACGCCCATTGAATGCGCAGTCCTTGAGAGAGGGCAGATACGCTGACTTGACCCGGTGTGCCTGGGGCTGTCGTTGTCGTATTATCGGTCTGTGTTTCTCCCGGAGTAACAACTGTACCTGGAACTTCAATCGGCTCATTAATCTCTTCTTCCACAGGAGGAGCTACACTTCCAGCACTATTTACGGTTGCGCTAGGAGAAGACTCTCTGCCAGCAACATCCACTGCGGTTACATAGAAGGCGAAGTTGCCGCCTTGAGCTGCATATGCAGAGAATGATCTGGATTCACCGGTAAGGACAACCTGACCTTGGTTCTGGAATCCTCCACCGTTTACAGAACGATACAGACGATAACCCACGACATCATTTTCAGGTGTGGCATTGAATGTAATGACAGCTCTGTCACCCGAGGTTGAGATTCGTACGTTACCTGGTGCATCAGGAGTTTTGCCATTATCTGTTCTTGGATCAATCTGTGTTGGCATGTCTGCATCAGCATCTTCAGGAAGGTAATAAGCAAGTGACTCATGTCGACTCATACGTGAGAATGCATTTTGCAATTCTTTGATGAGATCCGAGATTGGCTTTTTACGCTTGATTACTGTTTTTTCCTTCAACATGTCCGAAGGTGTTCCATCACGCGGAATATAGTTTACACCATTGTAAGTGATGTATTTGGCTTTGGCGACACCATCATCGCTATCCTTCGGAACAAACTTGCTGTTGAAAATATCCGTAACAAATTTGTCAGTCATGGATGTTGGCAACTTACCGCTGTAAGCCGATACCGTGCGCGTTTCGATGCCAGATGGTTTTTTGAACGAATCCGTGACGAACAGATCTTTTTGCGTATCGATCACTTCATTCAGGATTTTCGACCACAGTTGCTGCGCACGTTTTCGCTGTGATTTGCTTTCCAGCGTATTCACCGGCTGTTTGTATCCAACCCACACGCCAAGTGTGACATCTGGTGTATAGCCTTCAAACCAGACATCTGCATAGTTTTGAGTGGAACCCGTTTTACCTACAATTGGCACACTCTTCGAATATTTGTAATTCTCACGTACTTTATCTGCCGTTCCCTCTGTAATAACGGTCCGCAGCATATCGGTCATCAGGTATGCTGTCTGCTCCGAGAAGGCCTGGACAGGTTCAGTATCGTGTTTGTAGACGATGTTGCCTTTGGAATCTACAATTTTGCTAATCATGTAGGAATCATTATATACACCATTATTGGCGATGGCACCATAGGCACTGGTCAGTTCTTCAACGGTTACACCGTATTGGAGACCTCCGAGAACACCGGTCTGAGCCTGATAGTCTTCCTTCTGAATAGTGGTGATTCCTAATTTCTTGGCGAAAGCCCACGCTTTGTCGATCCCGACTTCTTCATTGAACAATTTTAAAGCCGGTATATTAAGTGAGTAATTCAGTGCTCTGCGGGCCGTAACAAGTCCTTGGTAACGGTTGTTAGCGTTCTTTGCAATGTGGTACCCGCTCGGTCCACTTTTCAAAATGATCGGTGAGTCATCAATAATTGAAGCAGGCTGAACAAGACCTTCATCTAGCGCAGGAAGATAAGCGGCTATTGGTTTCATCGTTGAACCTGGCTGACGTATCATCTGCGTTGCGTAGTTCATCTGTTCATCCTGGAAATCGCGTCCCTCAATCATGCCAAGAATAGCACCGGTTTTGTGATTAATCAGCATGGCAGCAGTTTGTTCTTTTCCTTTGACAGGATCATCTGCTGAGAAGTTGCTGTCATCTTCCGCAATGGTACGCATCGTTTTGTAGATACTTTTGTTGATGGTCGTGTAAATGCGATATCCACCTGTCCGCAGTTGCGTCTGAGCTTCCTCTAATAACGCGCTGCTTTCCTTCTGAGGTGTGTCTGCATCCGTACCTTTGTCTGTAGATTCAGCTGTGTCGGAATTCAACTGTTTCATCAAAATCTGTGCAGCTTGTCGTTCCGTTTCCATCATAAGATATGGATAAGTATTGTAAGCCTTGATGGTCTTCGGAGCGAGTGAGCTTTTGATATCAAAAGCAAGAGCTTCATCATACTGGGATTGATTGATTTTACCCAGTTCAAGCATACGACGTAATACCAGATGCTGACGATTGATTGCGCGGTCAAAATTTTCCTCTACAAAATCACCTTTACCGTTAAAAGCGGAGTAAGAGGAGGGGAGTTGTGGCAATCCAGCAAGATAAGCCGCCTGAGCAATGTTGATTTTTTCTAGATCGTTAATATTGAACAATCCTTTGGCGGCGGCTTTGATTCCGTAAACGTTGTATCCGCTGGAACCATTACCAAAAGGAACTTTGTTCAGATAGGCTGTCATGATCTCGTCCTTGGTAAGGAAACGTTCGAGTCGGAGTGAGAGCAAGATTTCTTTCACTTTTCGATCTTCCGTGCGATCCAGATTCAAAAACACACGACGCGCTAATTGCTGAGTCAGTGTACTACCGCCGGTTTGTACTGATTCTTTCAGCACTTTTTGTTTCACGGCACGTAGTGTTCCGCTCATGTCTACACCTTTATGTTCGTAAAAATGATTGTCTTCAATCGAAATGACTGCATCAATAACCTTTTGTGGGATCTGGTCCGTAGTGACCGGACGCCTGTCTTCTTCCGTACGTAATTGACCGATCGGACTGCCGTCGGCAAAGTAAGCAAAGCCTGTGATGGAGTTTTCGCTGACTTTTTGTTCAATCAGGGCCCTTGAACGGACAGGCTCGTCTTTCACAATGGAACTGACGTATCCCATCAAAGCACCGCCTACAAATAGTGCCCCCATAAATCCAAGGACAACCATCCAACTGACGAAACTTCCCAGTCTGCGGGCAAAGCTACGCTTGCGTACAGGCTGTTCATCGGGCTTTTTCTTATTAACATCAACCATTCAGTGTCTTCCTCCTTTTAACAGCACTTATTATAGCATAAAAAGGCGGGTTTGCATGCCTGAGAAATACAAGTAATGGTCGAAATTTGCCATTCTGCCATGCATTATGCTATATATCATGCGATATTGAAGCACATTTCATGAGTTGTAAGCCAAAATAAGCAGGCCACCTCCATGCTGAGGTGCATAGGGTGGCCTGAATGATGTGTCGTTTGGGAGGTCTTCTTTATCAGGTTTTGAAACGTTGAATCAGTTCTAATAGTTCTTGGGTAAGATTAGCCAGAGAAGCAGATGCCGCCGTAATCTCTTCCATGGATGCGAGTTGTTCTTCAGAGGCAGAAGCAACACGAGTTGCATGATCTGCTGTCTCATGACCAATGGTTTTGAGTTGCACTAACGTGGCATCAACCTGCTGTGATCCAGCTGACATCTGCTGCGCAATGGCTGAGACATGCTCAATCTGCTCATTAACATCTGAAATCTGTGATGAAATGGAGAGGAATAGTTCACCACTTTCATTAATGACTTCTGCGATGTGACTAACTTCGGAGTTCCCTTGTTCCATATTTTCAACGAGAGAAAGGACCTCTTGCTGAACGCTATGAATCAACGCTGCAATCTGCGCTGCTGATATTCTGGATTGTTCAGCCAGATTACGAATCTCGGAAGCAACAACACCAAAGCCGCGCCCGTGTTCACCTGCTCGTGATGCTTCAATGGAAGCATTAAGGGCAAGCAGATTGGTTTGACGGCTAACTTCCGTGATCATGCCTGTAATATGGCCAATCTCTTCAGAACGTTGACGGAAATTCTCCAGTGCGGTCATGGATGTCTGCACAGAAGAGGTGGCACTATCGACCATACGCATAGCGGACTGAATCTTATCGGTTCCGACAGTTGTTCGCTCAGCCACAGCTCGCGATGAATCCGATACATCGGAGGCGGCCTTTGCAATTCTTCCGATCCCTGCAGATATTTCATTCATGGAACGGGAGGACTCTTGCAGCTCCTGCACCTGTTTACCTGCTTTATCTGCAACTTCGACTCCTGTTAATGCAATCAGTTCGGCTGCTTTACCTGTTTCTTCGGCACCTGCGGTCAATTGTTGAGAAGTGGAGCCGACAGATAAAGCATGTTCGGATATAACCGATATGGTATGTCGCAGTGTATCCATCATCTGATTCATATGACCCGCCATGACGCCAAATTCATCTTTGGATCGTACAGGTAACTTTTGTGTCAAATCCCCGCCAGCGAGCTGTCCAGCGACAATATTGACTTGATTCAACTGCCTTACAATGGAGACGATAGTGTAGGTAACCACACCTGCAAGCAGAAGTACTGCCAGTGCCGCAATCAGTATGGACCAGTTCAAGCTGTCATAGAAAGGTTGAAGGATATGGCTCTTTGGCAGCGCCGACACAAGGTACCAGCTTGAATCCGTTCCTTGTAACCTGGCGGGCTCGGCAATAAACAGTTCTTCCCCTACTTCAGGGTCTGTAGCGTAAAACTGGGACTCGCCAGATTGTATACGCTGAATGACCGTCTTCATATCAGATGGAATTACGGCTCCTTCATTAGCCAGTTCCGGTTTTGAGCCATGTGCAGCAATCTGTCCTTCGCTAGTAATAAGCATGGCATACCCTTGATCCGGATTAAGTGATGCTATATTTTGCTGAAAACGATTAATGGTAAAGTCGGCCCCCACAATGCCCAGAAAATTTTTGTTTTCATCTAATAGAGGGAGGACAATCGAAACGAGTAGTGTTTCTTTTCCGCCAACCGTGTAGGTAACAGGCTCGGACCAATAGATGGATTTGGTTTTCTTGGGCAGCTGATAATACGTACTGGTTTCACTGTTTCCCTCATAGGTAGTGAGCGGCTCGAAATGCAGAGAGTTACCGTCCCGTATGGCGTATGGAACAAATCGACCCGTAGCATCATCATAATCATTTTTATTGACGTGACTCGCATCGTTTCCATCAAAGGCATTCGGTTCCCAGCCCGTATAAAAGCCAAAAACTTTCTCATCCTTTTTCAGATACTGTTCAAGAAGCCTAACAACTTCCTCGCGATTGAGTGAGCCGTTCTTAGCGGCATCCAATAACGTGATACTCATGGTGTCCAATGTGTTTTTGACCTGATTCATGTCTGTCATGAACTCGTTCGTAGCACGATTTGCTGCTTGTCCCGCAACAGTTTCGCCGTACTGCAGGCTTTTGTCGTAAATCGATTTGGTGTTAAATGCAATCAGGGCTCCAATACAGCAGAGTAATACGATCCCGAGTAAAAGCCCCAGTTTAACAGCGAGCTTGCGATTGCGAAAAAAATACATGTGTAATCCCCCTCGATGTAACTCTTGTGATGATCGTATGGATGTGTGCTTCTCCTAAAGGGAGTCTATATTTTATATCGTTAATTAAGGTCTTATAATGAAGATAAATAGAAAAAAGCATAGAAAAACAGCTGCCGAGAAAATCTCGACAGCTGTTTGGATTGAAACTTTAATGTGATTGCAACGATTAACGGTTGTAGAACTCGACGATTTGTTTTTCATCGATGTCTTGGGACAATTCAGCACGCTCAGGCAAGCGGATGAATTTACCTTCTACAGCTGCTTCGTTGTATTCAACGTATGCTGGAAGATGCGAACGGCCTTCCAAAGCTTCTTTAACGGAAGAAAGAGCGCGGCTCTTCTCACGCAAGCCGATTACATCGCCAGTGCTTACTTGGTAAGAAGCGATATCGACTTTTTTGCCGTTTACAGTTACGTGACCGTGTGCTACCAACTGACGCGCTCCAGCGCGGGAGTTAGCAAACCCAAGGCGGTAAACGAGGTTGTCAAGGCGGCACTCAAGCAAGAACATGAAGTTCTCACCGGCAATACCTTGCATTTTTTGAGCTTTAGAGAACAGTGTGCGGAATTGCTTCTCGCCCAAACCGTACATGTGGCGCAATTTTTGTTTTTCTTGCAATTGCATACCGTAGTTGCTCATTTTTCTGCGTTGGTTAGCTCCGTGCTGACCTGGAGGGAAAGGGCGTTTCAATTCTTTGCCTGTTCCGCTAAGGGAAATGCCGAGGCGACGGCTCAATTTAAATTTAGGACCAGTGTAACGTGCCATGTTTAAAGTAGCTCCTTTTTAGTTAAAGTTCATATTAGGGCTCTGTTTGCGCTCCAATTTGTTGATGCGGGCTTGGCCTCGCATAGAACGATCAGGAAAGTTCAGCCGCTGTCCTGAAAGCAACAAAAAGAATGAGGGTGACACAACCGGTAATGCCCAAATTTAAAGACCCATTAGTAGTCTTCATCAACAATTTATATTACAGTTTAAGAGAACCAAAGTCAAGCGTAGAATAAAAGCAAAAAAACGTCTAAATTTGTCGATAGGTCATTGGGCCTAAAATAATGGGACAATTTTCTGAAATATGGATGCAAAAAAGCTTTAAACAGAGTAAAATAGATTGTATCTTAACTTTAAATCATCTTTATGTAATAAGGTTATCGCAACGAATTTGCAGGTTTGCGATAACGTCTGCAGATTAATGCATCCTGGTGGATGCAAAAACGGTGCAAAGGAGCGCCTGACATGTTAGAACATCTAAGAAGTTTACCTGCCAGCTTGAATTCACGAAGTTCGGGCGATTCCGCATCTGTTGCCGCTCCTCGTTCTCATGAAGAGCATGTGTTGTGGATGCAAAAAATGGATATCACACCTTTTGATTTTTCATATTTGGGCAGCTTGCTAGAGCAGGCATACAGTGACTGGAACTCCAAATTAGATTCAGGCCTGGACAGGAGATCAACCTTTTACAGCGTATGGAACACGGAAGGCGATTGTGTAGGGTACGATCGTAATCATGATGCTGATCCAGGCTTGGATGCACGCAGGCTTGTATTGGAATGTTTGGATAAGAGACAGGCCCTGTCTCTCAGAGGGACTAGCGACCGTGGAGAATATCTCCTGATAACACACCCTTTATTCTCCAGAACGAACAAGGATATGTTTGCCGTATTCACTGCTGTGATCTATGAATCCAATCGATATGAAACGTCTGAAGCTGTGGTTCGATCTGAGGCATTGCATTACCACACCTGCTTTTACCGAAGATTTGAATACATATTTATGACGGACCTGTTACATGCTCATGAACAAACAGCGCGTGAGGAACACCGGAGGTCTATCCTCTTTCAGATTGTTCAGCGAATGCATGACAAAATGGATGTCGACGCCATATTGGATGAGGTATTTGACAGTATGGACTATTTGTACCCGGCCACGTATATCAAACTGTATATGTCTCAGGATCAGAGCAACTTTAATCCGCGGATTCAACCACTGCTTGTCCACGAACGAGGAGACGATATATGTGTGCGTTCGTTTATGGAAGGCAAGCTGATCGTTGCTCGTTCAGATGAGGGCGAGAATCGCATCGTAGAGGTAGGTCTTCCTTTGAAAGGAAAACAAGGCATATACGGTGTATTCCATATCGAAATGAATGAAGAGCTCATGGAAGAATCGGATCTGCAGTTGATTACGATGATGGTAGACACCGCAGGCACGGCCTTTGAGAACGCCAAATTGCATGAACAATCCAATATGTTGATTCAGGAACTTCGTCTAATCAATGATCTAACACAGCGCTTGAACAAGAGCCTGCATCTTTCGGAGATCTATCAATTATCCGAGCAAGAGTTAAAGGAAATATTTCAGGCTGAAACGTGTTGTATTCTTCAACTCAATGATAGTACGAATGACTTTGAAGTCATGTCATCTAACGTGAAAGATGTCTTTCACCAATCATTCTCTGTAGACTACGGTATCGCAGGCTTGGTGTATCGAACAGAGGAACCGCTTATTATATCCAATTATGCGCAGTATGATAAAGTATCCTCTTTTTTCATGGAAGATACGGGATCCGTGTCACTGATTGCATCACCGATCAGAGTAAATGGTGAAGTGAAGGGTGCCATTTTGCTCGGACATAGTAGAGAGCATTATTTTTCATATGATAACTATCGGCTCTTGCAGATGTTATCCATTCATATCGGGCTTGCCCTGTCGAATGCCACGCTGCATGCCGAGGTTCGGCGCTTGGCTAATCTGGATATGTTGACAGGTCTGTACGTGAGGCATTATCTGGATAGTGTCATTCACGAGAGACAGGCTCATGAATTCTGTGGCTCCCTCATTGTGGTGGATATTGATCAGTTCAAACAGGTGAATGATACATTCGGACACCAGACGGGGGATCAAGTATTGAAGCAAGTGAGTGAGATCGTCACCAGCTCTGTTCGCCCGGAAGATGTCTGTGCCAGATGGGGTGGAGAAGAACTGGCGATCTATATGCCACAGGTGAGTGTAAGGCAGGCGCTAGATTATGCGGAAGTGATTCGAAAGAGGGTTGCAGAAGAGACCAGACCACTCGTCACGGTATCCAGTGGCATCGCAGAGTGGAATTGGATGGATGAGAAGGTTAGTGTAGAGTCCTTGTTTTATCGGGCTGATATGGCTTTGTACAGCGCGAAGAATGGTGGTCGGAACAGAATTGTTGTAGAGGAACAGGATATAACGCGTTAAGAGAGAACAATTCCAATTGCGGAGTCGTTCTCTTTTTTTATGTATTAGAGATCAAGTTGTGTTATAGAAGGAAGTATAAGCGTATACGGGCGGGGCAATCTATGGAGAAAGTTCATGGAAGGGTGAAGATAGACATGCTTAACCGCCATTCAGTACGTACATTATGGTTATTAGTGAGCATCTTGATGATTGGTGTCCCGGGTTGTGGATTCATCCAGCGAGATCGAACGCCTGAAGAGGTTTTTTCCCTGGCTTTATCGGGGATAGCGGGAAAAGAAACATTGAGTTTTGAAGGAGAGGCAGGACTTCGACGGGAGAACAGTGGACTGTTCGAGAATCAGTTCAAATTCGAAGGAAAGCTGGAGAATCATGACCGTCTGACCCTTCAGACCCGATTACCTGGAGAAGTAACTGCTGCGGGCACAGGCATTCATACGACTGCCGTAAATAATAATGGACAGCCCAGTGGGTTTAGCGCCTCTTTCGAGCGGAAACAAGGGCAATGGATGGCATTGACAGCGCAGCATGAGCCGCTACGTGGTTCTCTTTCCCGCTTTAATCCAATTGCGCAAATGGAAAATATTGATAAGATGAACAAAACCATTCAATCCGAGTATGGGGCCGGTCGTCGAACCAGAACATTACGAATTGAACTTGCACCGGAAGATGCCAAAACATGGGCTGTAGCCCAGCTAAACGACGAAATGAACGCCATTCGGGCAGAATATATGCATAAGGCAGCTACGGTGAAAGGAGCGCGTAAAGAGAAGCTTGAGAAGGATCTGGACAAAGTTTGGAAACAGGGTGAAATAACGATGCAACAGATGATGGAACAAGCTAACGTACAGACGGTATATCATCTCACCGTAGATCGGAAGAGCAGTCTGCCTCTTCGTTTATCCTCTGAAAGTCAGGTGAGTTACACGGACAACAACCGTAAAAGTAACAAAGAAGCCCTTGTCACCGATGTAAACTTCAAGTCATATCAATAAACGAAGTGAGGGACTGCCTGCTGACGGGATGACTGTTCGCGTGCTACAATAGTATCGTAATTTACCGTTGTTCAATTCAAGCATGGCAGAAGACAGGAGGATTTTACCAAGATGAAAGACCCAAGAATTCAAAAGCTTGCAGCAAGCCTGGTGGGCTATTCTGTAGATGTGCAGCCTGGTGAAAATGTATTGGTTGAGATGATTGGATCAGAACGTGATCTGATTAACGCCATTATTGAAGAGGTAGGCAAAAAAGGTGGTAACGTCTTTGTACAGTTGACCGATAAGACCGTACAGCGTGCTATGCTGAAAAATGCGACCGAAGAAATGATGAAAACATGGGCAGAGATTGATCTGAACCGTATGAAGCAGATGGATTGTTATATCGGTATTCGTGCGGGAGAAAATGTGAATGATCTGTCCGATGTGCCGGAAGAAAAAATGAAAATGTACAATTCATTATACTCCCACCCGGTACATAGTGAACAACGTGTCAAACATACGAAATGGGTTGTGCTTCGTTACCCTAACGCAAGTATGGCGCAACTCGCCAATACGAGTACAGAAGCGTTTGAAGATTTCTACTTCGACGTATGTAACCTGGATTACGCCAAAATGGACAAAGCGCAGGACTCGCTCGCTAACCTGATGAAGCGGACGGACAAAGTTCGTATCACCGGACCGGAAACAGATCTGAGCTTCTCCATCAAAGATATCGGTGCAGAGAAATGTTCTGGGCAAAAGAATATTCCGGATGGCGAAGTGTACAGCGCCCCTGTGCGTGATTCCGTGAACGGAACGATTAGTTATAACACACCAACGCTGTATAACGGAGTGACATTTGAAAATATCAAGTTCACATTCGAGAATGGAAAAATCATTGAAGCGACAAGCAACGATACAGAGCGTTTGAATGAAATCCTGAATTCGGATGAGGGTGCTCGTCATATCGGTGAATTCGCGATTGGATTTAACCCGCACATTCTGCATCCGATGAAAGATATTCTGTTCGATGAAAAAATCGCAGGCAGCTTACACTTTACACCAGGTCAGGCTTACGAAGAAACAGACAATGGCAATCGCTCGTCCATCCACTGGGATCTGGTGTTGATCCAGCGTCCGGATTATGGCGGCGGGGAGATTTATTTTGACGATGTGCTGATTCGTAAAGACGGTATCTTTGTTATTCCTGAGCTGGAATGCCTGAATCCGGACCGTTTGAATTAGGAACAGGATTTTGCTGTTGCTAGGAAAGCGGATTCACGGTATCATGTAGTGGTAATTAATAGATGATACCAATCGTAAAAAGACGGAGGGATTCCTATGTCGAGTAATAACGCGGCTGTAGTGGAAATTGCTCAAACAGCAGGCAAGTTTACTTCTTCAATCGTGCTTCATTCGGAGAACAAGTATATCGATGTGAAAAGTATTCTCGGATTGTTTACAACGCTGATCAGCACGCACAGCTATGAACTGCATGTTCATGGTCCAGATGCAGTTGAAGCAAAAGCAGCCATGTCAGAAGTATTTGCCAAGCATGGACTAAATGTAAGTATCGCATCTGAGTAATAGCTATCAAGAAGCACCTTTGCCTTTTTTGGCAGGGGTGTTTTTTGGCATGGAATGACCCAAATACTCATCTGGACGGGATTGGAACAGGAGGATTAAGCTTCAACAGAAGGCTTAACTTTGCGTTCTTATTTTGGTCAGGTTCTTGTATTAGCTCTTCATTTCGTCTAATATTAGAGGTAGAACGTCTTTACGCGATTTTTGGGACATAGGGGGGAAAAATGCATGACTTCATCTGATCTGCAGGACCAGCTGAATTTGAAAGCGATCAGTCTTCTTCAAGAAGATGCAGATAAAATACAGAAGCTTATTGAAGTACAGATGGAGAATCTGGCTACCCGCTACTGCCCTCTCTATGAGGAAGTATTGGATACACAGATGTATGGGTTCTCCAAGGAAGTTGATTTTGCTGTTCGTGCAGGGCTCCTTCCAGAAGGTGCAGGTAAGCAGCTGGTTAGCGCGCTTGAGCGGAATTTGGCAATTCTATATGAAGCCTTGAACAAGAAGAATGAGCAATAGCCTGCAAATGCGCGGGTCAGAATAGAAGGCATGCAGGCGTTTATGCATGCTTTTTTTGTGCGTCTGAACAGAATGGGGATGCAAACCAGCCGGAGGGCGTATACAAGCAAAGAGACAGCTCCAAATGTACATTGGGCCGCCTCTTGTGGCTTGTTTATTTTAATGATGGATGCGTGAGGCCTGGTTACACCAGGAAGAAGGATACACCGAGTATGATATACACCACGAGCAGGAGTAAACCTTCATACCAATTCGTTGAACCATCTTGGGTAATGGACTTGGCAATAAATACGGATACGCCGATGGCGACCAGTTCAATTGTTGTAAATACGATATCCATGGTTCTGCCTGTGAAGTAGCTGACAAAAATCAGTACAGGAGCTACGAAAAGTGCGATCTGTAAGCTGCTGCCGACCGCAATCTCGACGGCGGCTCCAATTTTATTTTTCATGGCAAGCATGATGGCTGCACTGTGTTCGGCCGCATTACCGATGATGGCCACAAGGAATGCACCGACAAACAGTTCGCTAAGTCCAAATTCCGAAGTGAAGACTTCGAGCGTGCCCACCAGCCATTCACTGACGAAGGCAACCATGACCGTTGCGAGCACCAGGTAGAGAATAGATTTTTTCTTGGACCATGCCGGAGCATGTTCATGCGGGAGCTCTTCATCGCGATCCTCAGTGACGTCTGCAAGGTAGTTCTTATGCGTCACCATGGAGAATAATAACCAGGCAATATATGCGAGAATGAGCAATCCGGCTACGATGAGACTAAGTGTATTGGTGTCTTTCTGTGTAATGGAATGTGTATTGAGAAAGACTGCCGGAATAAACAGGGCAATGATGGCAACAATCATCAGGGATCCATTCAGACCTGCGAGAGAAACATTATAATTCTGAATTTTGAACTTGAGTCCCCCGGCAAAAATACTTAACCCAAGCACTAACAGCAGATTTCCGATGATGGATCCTGTCAGACTTGCTTTGACCATGTCGAACAGTCCCTCTTTAACGAGGAAAATGGCAATAATCAATTCGGCGGCATTGCCGAAGGTCGCGTTCAAGAATCCACCCAGCCGCTGTCCGGCATAGTGGGCAACATTTTCGGTGGCTTTGCCTAAAAAACCGGCCACAAAAATAACCGAAATGGCTGATATCACGAACTGTAGAATCGAATCCCATTTCAAGAAGTGGGCGATGGCACTGAGTGCAAAGAACGCAATCAGCAAAATGGATGAAATCCGGTTTCTCACAACAAACACCTCGGTTATAAATTATTTTGTTTTGAATTGCATTGTAAATCGCTTATGAGATTATTTTCATATTTCAATATAACCAAATGGTGGTAGGTTGTAAACGCATCTTTTTGAGTTTAATTTGCTTTTTGGGGTGGAAAGGATTTAAAATACGAGTAACGAAGTGAAGGAGGATGTGGCATGGCAGAACAACTTCAACTGGAGAGCGGAAACATCCGGATTGCCGATGACGTGGTTGCGAAAATTGCCGGAATGGCTGCAATGGAAACGCCCGGAATTGCCGCAATGTCTGGAGGTTTGTCAGAGGGCTGGGCGAAGCGACTCAGCGGTAAAAACGTACAGAAAGGCGTGAGCGTTGAGGTCGGCCAGCTGGAAGCAGCCATTGACCTGCGCATCATCGTCCTGTACGAAACCCCGATTCATGAAGTTTCCCGTATGCTTCAGCAGAATGTAAGAGAAGCGGTAGAGACCATGACCGGATTACGCGTGGTTGAAGTCAATGTAAAGGTAGAAGGCGTATCTTTCAAAGGCGACGATCTGTAGACATCGCAATCCGCAATGGAGGACAGGGCTACATTGACCTGTTCTTCATCTTGATAGACAGAACTGTAACGAGTACACAAAAAGGCTGCGCATCCATTAGGTGCGCAGCTTTTTTGTGTACTGTTTTTTATCGAATCCGACGGATGGACTCCCGCGAACGAAGAGCAGGAGAGGTACGAGTCTGTGTCTGTACAGTCACGGATTTGGTTTTCTCTTCCTTGATCACGTCCAGATTGTTGGTGCGCGAGATACTGAGCAGAATGCCCATGGCAACCATCATCACAAAGAGTGAGGTACCCCCATAACTGATAAACGGAAGCGTAACGCCCGTCACCGGAATGGTCTGAGTTACACCACCGATGTTGATAAATGCCTGAATCGCGATTAGTCCCATGATGCCTATGCCGACCAATGTTCCGAATGGATCGGGACAGCGTAGAGAGACAATAATTCCTCGCCAGATGAAGTACAGGTAAACGAGCAGGAATAATGTACTTCCGATGAACCCAAGTTCTTCACCAATCACGGAGAAAATAAAGTCATTATACGCATTTGGCAGATAGTGCAGTTTCATCGTACCTTGTCCAATCCCGGAACCTGTCATGCCGCCATCACCAATGGCAACAAGGGAACGGTAGAGGTTAAGACTTCCACCATTAATATCGGATAATGGATCCAGAAAAGCTTGGATACGTCCGATCTTGTAGTTCTGCTCCGCAGTGACTGCTGTTGTAGCGGTCGTCGTGTCGGAGGGAGACATGGAAGAAAATAGGGAATTCGCTCCGAACGCCAGTGCTCCACCGAGTGCAACCAAGAGAATCGAACCCAGAATATGTTTCATACTGGCTCCACCGGCATAGATCAAGAGACCACAAGTGGATACTAGAATGAAGGTGGTACCAAAGTCTGGTTGCAGCATGATCAGTCCTGCGATGAATCCAACGATGAACAAGACGGGAAAATACCCTGTCTTGAAAACTCTGAATTTCTCACCTTTTTTGGTGATCAGAGCAGAGAGATATAGAATGATAGCAATTTTTGCGAACTCTGCAGGCTGAAGACTGAAGCCGAAAATGTGAATCCAGCTTCGTGCACCGTTCAATACTGCGCCTGAGATCAAAACAATCACCAGCATGACCGTAGTGATCAGGAAAAAGGGTGCATAGAGCTTTTTGTACTTGTTGAAGCGGATATTCATGGCAAAGAACATGCCAAATAGACCGATAATCGCCCACATAAGTTGTTTTTTCGTGAAGTAAAGGGCATCATTGTTAAATCTGTCGCTTGCGATTGCAATGCTGGAACTGGAGCTGAATACCATCACCAGTCCGAAGCCCACCAACAATAAAGTGAGGATTAGCAGTTGAAAATCCGGCGTGCCTCTCTTCGTTTTCGTTTGGGCCGTTTGTTGTTTCATCGTTTGGCCCAGCCTATGCTTCCAGCAGTTCTTTAAGCTGCTGTAATTTTTGGGCTGCCAGCTTCACGACTGGTTGCGGAACGGAAGAGTCATAGTCCAGGCCGTGAGGGAAGGTGGCTTTGCCGAGGTACACTGCTTCAACAGCAAGAACGGTATCCGGTTTTTCCAATTTGCCTTCCACTGCGCGGGTATTAATGCGTACAAAGTATTCTGATTTGGTTTGTTCATCTTCAATTTTGTAGTCGTATGTAGCACGGTAATATTCCCATTGCCACCGGACAAATCCGACTTTCTCGGCGCTCTCATCCAGGTATGCCAAGTCGCTCTTCAAGCCATCCAAGCCTGTATTCTCAAAAATCATAAGCGTTTGATCCTCCTCATAAGCTTCCGAGTATAATTCCTCGAGTATTTCTCTAGTTCATGATAGTATGTTTCCCCTTCCCGTGCAAGCTTTCCAAGGGCGTTTCGTATCGGTTTTCTTCCAATTCTGCTACAATATACAGCAATAGGTTTGAAGAGGAAGGTTCGGGCTTGATATAAGTCCCGTTCAAGATTGAAAGGGTGGAGAGACATGACTAATAATATATGGTGGGAAGATCTGCAGATCCACATGGTGGAATGGCGGCGTCACCTTCATCGCAATCCAGAGGTTTCCTTTCATGAGGAGAAGACATCCTCTTTTGTAGCGGATATGTTGGAGAGCTTTGGCGTTGAAGTGAGGCGTCATGTTGGTGGTCATGGGGTCATTGGTACAATCCGTGGGGATAAGCCGGGTCCTGTCGTTATGCTGCGAGCTGATATGGACGCACTGCCAATTCAGGATGAGAAGAATATCGAGTATGCTTCACAACAAGCAGGAGCGATGCATGCATGCGGCCATGATGGTCATATCTCCATCTTGCTCGGTACGGCATTGTATTTCAGCCGTCACAAGCAGGAGATCCGAGGCGAGATTCGCTTTTTGTTCCAGCCAGCAGAAGAACTGCTTCCGGGTGGTGCAGTCCAGGTCATTGCGGATGGTGCGCTTGAAGGCGTGGATGTTATATACGGAATTCATCTGTGGACCCCGCTGCCTGTAGGTGTTGTTGCCAGTAAAGCAGGGCCAATGATGGCTGCGGCGGACGATTTTTACATTGAGATCAAAGGTAAAGGCGGACATGGCGGGATGCCGCAATCCACGATAGATAGTCTAATCGCGGGTTCTGCGCTTGTGATGCAGCTTCAGACCGTTGTCAGTCGTTCGGTGGATCCATTACAACCGGCGGTGCTGACCATTGGCACAATGCAGGCGGGATCGGCTCAAAATGTAATTGCAGAGCAATGCAAAATGAGCGGTACGGTAAGAACGTTTGATGAAGAGACCCGAAACGTGATGAAAGAGCGTGTGCTTACCATGGTAGACCAGACAGGGGCAGCCTATGGGGCAGAGACGCAAGTGAAATATATTATGGGATATCCACCTGTGGTGAACGATGAACAGGAGACAGCACGTTTCTTCAGGGAAGCTACAGAATTATTTGGGGCAGAACGAGTGCAAGCCTCCCCGATGCTGATGCCAGCGGAAGATTTTGCGTATTATCTGCAGAAGGTTCCAGGGTGCTTTATGTTTGTTGGAGCAGGAAACCCAGATAAAAATGCGATCTATCCGCATCATCATCCGATGTTTGATTTTGATGAAGACGCGATGCAGACTGCCGTGAGATTATTCATCGCCATGGCTAAGGGTTACACAGCCGAATGACTTTAGATGCAGTTGGGCATCCTGTTCATACCGAGGTATGGGCAGGATGTTTTTTATGGATTTTTATTGAGGTTGTCAAAAAGTCCACTTTTCGGTACTGAAAACTAGACTTTTTGAACTCGGAATTATACAGGTTCATTTTCGGAAGCTGCCGGAACTGGACTTTTTTTGTGATAGGAGGAAGGATCGAATGGAAGAAACAGAACATATGGGTAGAACGGATGCTTGTATTGTTCAGCGAGATTTTACAGTTTTGCTGGAAGTTGGCCACCCTGGATTCGAAAGGGCAAGAGAGCAGCTTGGGATGTATTCAGAACTGGTCAAGACACCGGCAGCATTTCATACCTACCGAATCACTCCGCTGTCGCTCTGGAATGCAGCTGCGCTGGGATGGAATTCAGATCAGGTTATCGCAAGTCTGGAGCTGGTATCGCGCTGGAACGTGCCTGCTGCACTGATACAGGATGTTCGGAGAATCATGGATCAGTATGGCAAATTAAAGCTGCATTCCGAAGCAGATCATACCAGAATGCGCCTTTACAGTGAGGATGAGCGGTTGCTGGATGAATTAAGTGGAATGAAAACGATAGCTGCCTTTCGTATGGAACGCAAGGACGCGCATCAACTTATGCTCCCAGGAGAACAGCGAGGGTTATTAAAAAGGGAATTAACACGATTGGGTTACCCCGTACTTGATTACGTGGGGTATAGGGAGGGAACCAAGCTTTCATTTGAATGGCGAAAAAATGATCCAGGAACTCACTCTGAGCGATTTGCGCTGCGTTCTTACCAGAGAGAGGCCGTGGATGCATTCGAAGGCAGTGAGGGCATGGGAGGAAGTGGTTTACTCGTACTTCCTTGCGGGGCAGGCAAAACGGTCATTGGCATGGCCGTGCTGGAGAGGCTTCAATGTGAATGCCTTATTTTGACGTCCAATACAACGTCTGTGCGACAGTGGATTCAGGAAATTCAAGACAAAACCACGATTACCAGCGAACAGATTGGTGAGTATTCAGGTCAGAAAAAACAGGTGAAACCTGTGACTGTAGCTACATATCAGATTCTTACACACCGGAAATCAAAAGATGCTGATTTTACCCATATCAAACTGCTCAGTGAGCGGCAATGGGGGCTGATCATATATGATGAAGTGCATTTGCTTCCAGCGCCGGTGTTTCGTGCAACTGCGGATATTCAAGCTACGCGAAGACTGGGATTAACGGCCACGTTGGTTCGAGAGGATGGCTGTGAACAGGATGTATTTTCACTGATTGGTCCGAAGCTCTATGATATGCCGTGGAAACAACTGGAGCAGCAAGGGTGGATTGCTGATGTACAATGCCAAGAGATACGTATCCCGTTCTCCCCGGAATTAAGATCGAATTATCTGCAAGCTGAGGTTAAGCATCAATTTCGATTGGCTGCCGAGAATCCGGCGAAGGTACCTGTAGTTAAGCGTTTGCTGGAACGTCATCGGGATTTACCTGCGCTTGTGATTGGACAATATCTGGATCAACTAGAGTTGATTGCCCGGGAAATTGAAGCACCTCTGATCTCGGGAACCATGTCGCAGCAGGAGCGAATCAAATGGTTTGCCGCTTTTCGACGTGGAGAGATTAAAACGATTGTTGTATCCAAGGTTGCCAATTTTGCTGTAGATCTGCCCGATGCTGCTGTTGCGCTTGAAATATCCGGAAGTTTCGGTTCAAGGCAGGAAGAAGCACAGCGGTTGGGACGAATTCTGAGACCGAAAGCAGGGGAAAATAAAGCCTATTTCTATGCGCTGGTATCAGAGGATAGCAAGGAACAGGATTTTGCATTAAACCGTCAGATGTTCTTGGTGGAACAGGGATATGAATATGCCATCGTTCATGAGAACGAATAGTTCATTTATACTCGCGAAAAGAGGAGGGAATGGGATATGTCTTCATCTGGACCAACAAATGAACCTGTGGTACTGAACCTTAATTCATGGTCAAAGCTTACTTGGGTGGAACAAAAAGTGCTTGGTGCAATTTTTCACAAACATGCTGGTCAGCCTTTTTCCTCCCTCCTGCCGCGAGAACAATGGGCCATCGAAGGACTAAGTGTCGCAGAAGCCAAATCTTCATTCACCAACCTTCGGCAGCAAAAATGGATCGAATCTGTGCATAAGAGTTGGGGGGAGCGATTATTCTATATTCCAGTTTCGCTGATGGAGACATTGACTATTGCTTATGCGCAAAGAGTGGGCATAACCGTCAAACAGGATACAAATCTTGCTCATGTTCTACAGGAGGGAAAGTCGGATGTTGCTGCAGAGTTACTTCATCTGATCGCTTGGATCGGAAGAGAAGGACTTCCTTTGACAGGTAAAGACACTATACATAAGAAAAGTATTCAAAAATTAAGTGTGATCACGGTGTTATCTTCGACAGATTTTGATGGTTTGGGTATCCGATATGAACATTCGGAATTGTATCCGACCCACGTTGCCATTCTCCTTGATCTACTTCTCAGTCTGAATCTGGTTCAGAAGTCAGATGGCCGAATCCAGATTCAAGATCATCAATTACAAAAATGGTTGAAGCTATCGTGGAGACAGATGCATCGGGAAATATATCAAGCGTGTATGGAAAGATACGGAGAAGTTGAACCCGCGTTACAGCATTTCCGTTATCAATTGGCAGTGCTTGCTCCAGAAAAGAACATATGGTGCCGTATAGCGAATTCGGAGTTGAAACCACGGGTCATGGGCTGGCTCTGCGCACTGGCTGGATGGGGTTATGGTGAAGTTGGAGAGGATCAGTCGGGAGATCTGGCATTCCGTTGGCTGATCGACCCGCAGAGCCTAATATATCGAGAACGAGAGATGGTAAGTGAGACGGAACCGTGTGGATTTTACATGCAGCCTGATTTCGAAATGTTGGTGCCACCGGAAGCAAGGCCCGATGTGATCTGGATGCTGGAGCAATGCGCAGAACGGGTGACGCGTGATCGAATGTCCATCTACCGCATCACAAGAGAACGATTCGTTTCGGCCATAGCCAGAGGGTATATATTTCATGAAATGATGGAGTTTCTGGATCAATATGCCCTGACAGGCATACCGGAGAATGTACGTATTGCGTTGGAAGATTGGGGAAGGGAGACGGATACTGCACCGTTGACTGTAGAACGGAAGATGGAGGTAACGGAGGCAAGTACAGGTTCCGAAGATGATCCGAAGTTATTAGAAAAAGATGTGTTGACCGGTGTATATTCTGCTTCTTTCTACACACCCGAGAATCAAGGTCTGGTTGATGTCCCTGCATTTATGCATGGGTTGGAGCGTGATCATTCGGTGATTGAGAAGAAGTTCTCTCTGCTCGGGTTGGAGGAGATACCGGAGACCTGGTACAAGGAGTGGCGTCGATATCATAGTTCAACCGCACGACAGATTGCTGCCAAAGCCATTGAGTGGCAGACCAAGCTGGGAATACAGCAGGAAAATCGTACGCAATACCTCATTCCAGATCAGGTAGAGGGTCATGAACAATGGACTTTAAGCGGTTGGTGCATGCTGGATTCAAATGAACATACATCAGAGACGGAATGGCGTACATTCTCCCCGTCGGAGTGGGATACAATGCGTCTTATCCTGCCAGATGATGTCATAACGTGACTATTTTACGTGAATATCAGGTTGAAAGGCGAATTTTCGAGCTCTCCCTATTTCTAATTGCAGGAAAAACTCTTCTTAACTATTCATGGATATGCTATGATGAGGTAGTCTACGTTAAGTAGAACTTTATATATAGATAGGATGAATATTTCATGAGCGTAGCGGAAATGAACACGGTCGATATGGCCCAAGTGTTAACGGGCGCATATGAACTGGGCGACATGATTAACCAATCTGCCGAAGTATCGGATTATTTATATTGGAAGCAGCAAGTCGAGACTTCCCCTGAGATTCAGATGGGGATTCGGAAGCTGAATGCCAAGAAGGAATTGTTTGAAGAAACACAGCGTTTCGGTCATTTTCACCCGGATTACCATGCAGCGAAAGACCAGGTGAAGGCTCTGGAACAGGAGTTGGAAAATTTCGAGGCGGTGGCCCGATTCAAACAGGCAGAGAAGTCCCTGGATGATATGTTATTCCAGATGTCAGAGACCATTGCATTCGCAGTGTCAACGACCATTAAGGTACCGAGCAATGATCCGAATCCGAAGGGCGGCTGCGGTAGTGGCGGCAAGTGTGGTTGCAGTTAAGTAATCATTATAGAAGGGCGGGGAACGATGATGTTTGCGGAAAGGACAGGATTCATTATTTGGGTCAGTGATTTGAAGGCTGCCCGTAATCTCGAAAAATATGGCACCGTGCATTATATCTCCCGCCGTATGCATTATGTGGTCATGTATGTTAATGCAGAACGGGCAGAAGATACGATGAAAAATGTGAAGCGACTTTCCTATGTGCGCAAGATCGAACGCTCGTATCGTAATGAGATCAAAACCGAGTATGCCAGCAAAACCATGGACAAAACGAGCTTTTACGGAATATAGACGAGAAACTGGAGGGACCCCTTGGGGTCGCTCTTTTCTTAAATTATGCACAAATGGACTTTAGTGAAAAAAAGTTACACTTACGCCTTGAGGTTGCGGGACTAATGTTGTAATATATTTGGTAATAAATAGATAGAAAGTCCTATCTGGTGGAGAGTGATTCCCATGCGTGATAAGGTGATGCAACGTTGGAGCACCTACGAGCCGTTTTTCGTGGCTCTTGGAGACAAGAAAGTGGCCGACATCGTCATTACCCATCATGCCAAGATGCGGTATGCAGACCGTATTGAGCCTGCACGTAGTGATGATGACCATATTGCGGCGTGGTTATGGGAGTGTCTGAAGCAGGACCGTATAACACCATACTACCGTAATGAACAGGACGTCTACCTGATTGATGAGGATCTGGTGGTGGTCGCCGAATTTTCCGAACTCGAAGGAGAATATGATATTGCGGGCAACCCGCTGCACAAAATGATTGTAGTTACGTTTCTGGGACGAATGTCGGAGACCATTGAATTAAGGGACCTGAAGTCATATTATTCATGGTTAAGACATTCAAGAAGAATGACACTGGTCAAAAATAGCCGTAAGCATAAGTAAGCCTGAGTAGATTGAATTGAAATCATAGATTCAAGTATTATCGCATGCAGACAAGCTGCATGCTTTTTTTGTTGCCAAGCGGGAAATCGGCTACAATATAAAGAGTGTAATCGAAGAGGGGCGAAGATATGAATTTTCACCAGTTGCATATTTTTTATACGGTAGCAGAGAAGGGGAGTTTCTCGGCTGCTGCACAAGCATTACATATGACTCAACCGGCAGTGACGATGCAGATTCAATCATTGGAGGACTATTTTGGAACCAAGTTACTGCATCGTTCCACCAAAAAAATAGAATTATCCGAGGCTGGCCGGACGTTATTACCTCATGCGAAACGGAGTGTAGAGCTGGTCAGACAAACGGATGAAGCGATGTCAGCGTTTACCCAGATGTTACAGGGCAGACTCCAGCTGGGAGCCAGTTTAACGATCGGGGAATATGTGCTTCCACGCATGCTCGGACCATTTGCACTTCAATATCCGGATATTTCAATCGTCATGAAAGTGATGAATACAACGCAAATTATGGATGATATATTAAAGCACCAGCTTAATTTTGGTCTGATTGAAGCGCCAGTGCACCACCCGGACATGATTGTAGAGCCTGTCATGCAGGATGAGCTGAAACTGATTGTACCTGCCGGGCATGATCTGGCTAAGCGTAGCAAAGTGAATATTGAGGATGTCATGAATTATCCCTTTGTGCTGCGTGAGAAGGGCTCAGGTACTCGTCAGGTGATGGAAGACCAATTGCAAAAGAAAAAGATTGATCCACAGGATATGAATGTTGTGATGGAACTAGGCAGCACAGGAGCGGTAAAATCAGCCGTGGAGGCAGGGGTAGGCATTACGATGTTATCACCTTCTTCGGTGCAGCATGAACTGGCTCTGGGACTTGTTCATATTGTGGATATCCGAGGACTCGAATTCAAACGGCAGTTCTATGCCATCCATCTAAAATCGTCCTTGTTGCCCCTGTCGGCAGTCGCTTTCCTGAACTATCTGCGTCAACAGGAGCAACCTGAGCCGGAACACAAGACGGGAAAGGCGTAATCGTTGGGGAAATCAATGATAGATAAGATTTAATCATAATCGATTTTACACAAAGGAGCTGTTGTTCATGGATCAGCGCCAAGGACGCTGTGATCTTCATACGCATAGTCAGGCATCAGATGGAATGCAGCCACCTGCTGATAATGTGAAGCTTGCCAAACAAAAAGGGCTATCTGCGGTTGCTCTAACAGACCATGATACAGTAGCCGGTGTAGCGGAAGCACAGCAAGCGGGAAAAGAGTACGATATTGATGTTGTTGCCGGAGTGGAGATCAGCACTCGGGCTGGAGGCAAAGATATTCATGTGCTCGGGTATTATGTGAATACGGAGGATGAGCAATTCCTGCAACGGTTGCGCGAATTACGAGAAGCGCGAGATGAGCGGAATCATCTGATTATCGCGAAGCTTCAGGAACTCGGGCTTGGTATAAGCTGGCAGGAAGTATTGGATGAGCTGGGACGGCCACTAGAGCTTGACGAGAGTATCGGCAGACCTCATATGGCTGATGTGTTGGTGAAGAAGGGATATGCTGTCGACATGCGGGATGCATTCGATCGATATCTCGCTGAAGGCAAGCCTGGTTTTGTATCTGTACCCCGCGTTGCGCCGAAGGATGCGTGCGAGTGGATCAGAGCCGCGGGTGGAGCCGCCGTGATTGCCCATCCAGGCCTCTATGAAGATGATGAATTGGTACGACGTATCATTGAGGACTGCCGTCCAGATGGACTCGAAGTGTTTCACTCGGACCATGAACCGGAAGATGAGCGCAGATACGCCGAGATGGCTAAAGGTTATGGGTTAATCGAGACTGGCGGATCAGATTATCATGGGGAAAGGCAAGGTGTCGTTTTCCACGGAGATCTGGGTAGCAAGACCGTAACGGTTAATGTGTTGGAAAGGCTGAAGGCAGCTGCCTCAGCAAAAGGGAGTATAAGCTAAACGTGGTAACGCTCCTTATGACTATAATGAATTCTGCCGTTAGTGGGGTACATTTTAGGGACGTTTGAGAATCAAAGGACATGGATCATGCTAGGGATAAACCTGCATGTATTCATGTCCTTTTTTTGTGTCAAAAAGAGTCTATGTAATCGAATAGTTGACCCAAGCGCCGCGTGTAGCTCCAAGACGCTCGAATAATTGCTGTGCTCGTTCATTAGTCACGGCTGTGATCCAGGACATATAAGCACACCCATGTTCACGCGTATATTGCTGGCAGTGTGCAAATAATTTGGCTTCTGCTTCGCCTTCTCTGAATGTTTCCGTAACAAACAGGTCATTCATGATGGCGACACGCTCTGCTTTCATCGTGCTGTAAGTAAAGAACAGGGTGGAAAATCCGATAAGCTTCCCGTCTTGTTCTGCCACGAATTGAGCACCGATCTGCTGATTAAGCAAGTTGTTGATCAAAAGCTGGATGGATTGATCACCGGGCCAGGGATTATTGTAGAACCCCACCACATAGTCATGCATTAATGCAGTCAGTGATTGTAGATCATCAGGTTGAGTTTCTCTGATATGTATGGTCATGGCACACTTCCTTAACAGTAGTTTTATTCGTGAGAATTGAATTATTATACATATAAATGAATTTAAATTCAATTAAAATGATAAAAAAGTTTAATCTCACATATCATTCAAACGAGTAAGGCATCCACAAAAAAACCTGAACCGTTAATTGGTCAGGGGTTTTTTGTGGTTGCTGCTACATCTCTGAACTAATTATTTACACGATAACGAGCTACCTCGGAAGTATAAGCGTGCGCCTTTATCACCGGATTTTCCCTTGAGAAATGGGATCGAAAAAATCTGGGGATAACACCGATTGGAAGGTTGTTCTGTCATCGTAGTGTCAGTGTAAATAATCTTTAATTTACTTATATAGCCTTATCCATTTTTAATGGTGGATGGCAGACTCTTGATTAATTCATCATTTGGCGTGACAAACAAGGTCTTCTGATGATCATAGATGACAAAACCAGGCTTCGCACCACTTGGTTTGCGTACATGACGGATAAACGTATAATCGACAGGCACACTGCTGGACTCCTTGGCTTGGCTGAAATAGGCAGCAAGCTGTGCTGCTTCTTCCAATGTAGCTTCACCAAAGTCCGTACTGCGAATAACGACATGTGAACCTGGAATGTCTTTGGTATGCAGCCAGGTGTCGTTGGAAGAAGCGAGACGATTCGTCACATACTCGTTCTGCAGGTTGTTTTTGCCCACAAGAATGTCAATTCCCTCAGAGGAGGTAAACTGGTGTACGGTCGGACGGTCACTTTTCTTCTTCTTTTTACCCTTTTTATTGCGATCACGAAGGTATCCTTGCTGCACAAGCTCGTCCCGTATTTCCTCAATATCGTTCATGGATGCAATGGATAGCTGCTGTAACAGGTTATCCAGATAGTCAATTTCGTCTTTGGTTTTGCCGAGCTGCTCATGAATGACAGCCAGACTGTTCTTGTATTTGTTATACCGCTTGAAATAACGTTGTGCGTTGTCAGACGGTGTGAGCAGCGGATCAAGCTGAATGGTAATGTTGGCTTGGTCTTCATCGTAGAAGTTCACAAGCTCCACACTCTTGTCCCCTTTGTGGACCTGATGCAGGGAGGCAAACAGCAACTCACCCCATAGTCTGAACTTGTCTGCATCATCGGCTTCCAGCAGATCCTTGTTCAGATTGTCCAGCTTTTTGATATTCTTGCTTCGCTCATTCTGCAGAAAACGGAGCAGATCACTTACTCTCTGTTTAACCGTGTCCCGTTCAGCCTTGTCTCCGTAATAATCTTCCATGCACTTGCTCATTGTGTCATACGTTTTCTCCAAGTCTTGAATGCTCTCAAGATGAACGGCAGAGAAAATCATTTTGCCTTTGGCGTTCATTCCGGTTACAGGCGTGTAGAGATGATCTCTGACAGGACCCATCACGGCTTCAAAAGCGTTCCAGAGTGCATCAACCTCAACTCGGCTCTCACCCTCAACCACAGCCGGAGTGCTCCCTGTGCCTTCAGCAGCAATCCCACGGGCAGCAATCTCTCCTGCAATTAACGGGCTAAGACCGCTAAAGGAGTTCACAAGCCAGCGTGATGCCTCTTCTTCAACGGCATGGTAGCTGTCCTCGAATACTGTACGGCTCACTTCGAGCGGATTACTCTTATGTTGCTCAGGTGGGGCAGTATACGCGAATCCGGGCATGATTACCCGGTAGCTGCTGATGGACGGAGTCACATGATGAATGCCATCCAGAATCGTTCCTGTAACGGGATCAAGCAAAATAATGTTACTGTGACGTCCCATTAATTCGATGATGATCCGTTTAACCGAAACATCCCCGAGTTCGTCGCGCTGGCGCACATCGATGTGGATGATACGTTCCATGCCAATCTGACGGATCTCCTCAATGATTGCACCTTCACAGTGCTTGCGGAGCAGCATGCAGAACATGGGTGCTTCCGTAGGATTAAGGAATGTTTTTTCCGTAAAATGCACACGGGGATATGTTGGGCTTGCCGAAACAAGCAATTTACTATTACCGCGCTGAGCACGCAGTGTGAGAACTACGTCATGACCATTCGGCTGATGGATTTTGCTAATACGTCCACCAATGCAGCCTTGCAGTTCATGAACAATGGCCCGTGTTACGATGCCGTCCAATGCCATTTTTTCCACTTCCTCTCTCTATCGAGCACCTGCATTTATCATGCGCAATGCTTCATCTATATAACTGAAACGTGCAACCAGATATGTAAAAAAACAAGGACTGGATGCAGATTCTTCGTTGCTTGCCTGTTGAACGCTGGAATCGGTACTGCGCAGAACATCGCAGACTTTTATTTTAGCCTATTCTGTCCATCAGGGAAAGGATTCACCTTCCGGGTGCTAATCACAGACCTGTCCGAATACATATAGAGCAGGTAGTTTGTCCGGCATAGTGTACAGCCTGTCGACCAGCACGCCGGTGAAGCATGTGAGCTTATTTAGCAGATGAAATACAGACTGGGAGGGAAACTTGAAGCATGGAACATACCAAGTGGCATCAACTTAGTGATGAAGAGCTTCGTAACACTCTTGGCGTCAGCCCGCAGGAAGGATTGACGGATGAAGCTGTAGCAGAGAAGAGGAAAGTGGTCGGTTCGAATGAGCTGAGTGAGGGGAAACGTATATCTCCGATTACATTGCTCTTGAATCAGTTCAAGGATTTTATGGTGCTGGTGTTGATGGGAGCAACGTTGGTATCCGGATTACTGGGTGAGTATCTGGATGCGGTAACGATTGTGGCCATTATCGTACTGAATGCCATTCTGGGGTTTGTACAGGAATTCCGGGCTGAACGATCACTTCGTGCATTAAAACAGTTGTCTGCACCTCTTGCTAAAGTGCTTCGTTCAGGCCAAGAAGTACACCTTGCAGCCAAACAACTTGTCCCTGGGGATATTGTCATGGTGGAGAGTGGGGACCGCATACCCGCTGATGTGCGTTGGCTGCAAACAAACAGTCTGGATGTGGAGGAGTCGGCCCTAACCGGGGAATCGGTTCCGGTAAGCAAACATTGCCTTCCGATTGCCGATGAGGACGTTCCACTTGGTGATCAGAAGAATATTGGTTTTATGGGCACCATGGTCACTCGTGGTACAGCCAAAGGTGTGGTTATCCGTACGGGGATGGAGACGGAGATGGGCAAAATCGCCGATCTGATCCAGAATACGGAGGAGCAGGAAACACCCTTACAGCACAGGCTGGAACAACTGGGCAAAATTCTGATTTTTGTCGCATTGGGATTAACTATTATGGTTGTCGTCGCCGGCATATTGCACGGACAACCAGCCGTTGGCATGTTCCTGGCAGGGGTCAGCCTTGCTGTGGCTGCCATACCGGAGGGTCTGCCGGCCATTGTAACCATTGCACTTGCACTAGGCGTGCAGCGTATGATCAAGCGTAAAGCCATTGTACGCAAACTACCTTCTGTCGAAACCCTTGGCTGTGCATCCGTAATCTGTTCGGACAAGACAGGCACGCTCACCCAGAACAAGATGACGGTAACGGATGTATGGCTGGAGGGACGCAGCATCAAGGTTACCGGGGATGGTTATGCACCTGAAGGGCAGATGCTGGAGAACGGCCGAATGGTGGAACTAAAAAGTGACCAGTCGCTACGCAGAATGCTTCAGATCAGCGCGCTTTGCAACAATGCGAGTATTGTGGAGACCATTGCAAGCGAGGCGGGAAGCAAGAAAAAGGGCAAGGATAACAAAAAGGACGGCAAGAAAAATACCAAAAAAGATGATTTCAAAGAAGAAACGGTTAAGCGAGAAAATGTATTCTGGGAGTTAAAGGGAGATCCGACGGAGGGGGCGCTCGTCACACTGTCCTCCAAAATGGGGCTTACCCCTGCTGGCCTCAAAGAATTGTATGCCCGCGAGCAGGAGTTTCCGTTTGACTCGGAGCGTAAACGCATGTCGGTCCTGGTTCATCATCAGGGAGGCCGAATGATCTACACCAAAGGTGCGCCGGATGTGTTGATCGGACACTGCAGTTATATTTTGTGGGAAGGTAAAGTCGTACCTTTCACTGGAACGCTGCGGCAGAAAGTGATGGCAGCCAATGAAAGCATGGCCGGAGCAGCACTGCGTGTCCTCGGAATGGCCTATCGTGAAGTGCGGCCGGAAGAAAAAGTGGCTGACGAACACGCCGCCGAGAGTCAGCTTGTATTTGTAGGGCTTACAGGTATGATTGATCCGCCGCGTCGTGAAGTGCGAGATGCAATTGCAACATGCCGCAAGGCGGGGATACGAACTGTCATGATCACAGGTGATCATGGTACAACGGCAGAAGCCATTGCTCATCAACTCGGGATTCTTCCACGCGGTGGTGCTTCTCTAAGTGGTCAGCAGCTGGCAGGCATGACGGATGAGCAGCTGGATAAACAGGTAGAGGGCATCTATGTATTCTCAAGAGTGTCTCCTGAACATAAGCTTCGCATCGTGAAATCATTGCAGCGCAAAGGACATGTCGTTGCCATGACGGGTGATGGAGTGAACGACGCTCCGGCTATTAAAGCGGCTGACATTGGAATCGCGATGGGCATTACAGGAACGGATGTCACGAAGGAAGCTTCGGCGCTTATCCTGAGTGATGATAACTTCTCGACGATTGTGGCTGCCATTGAAGAAGGTCGTAACATTTATGAAAACATTCGCAAGTTTATCCGTTATTTGCTGGCATCGAACGTGGGTGAGATTTTGACAATGTTCTTTGCAATGATGATGGGCTTGCCACTGCCACTTGTACCTATTCAGATTCTGTGGGTTAACCTGGTGACGGATGGTTTGCCTGCAATGGCGCTAGGGGTAGATCAGCCGGAAAAGGATCTGATGGAACACAAACCCCGTGGTGCCAAGGAAAATATTTTTGCCCGCCGACTGGGTTGGAAAATTGTCAGCCGGGGTGTGTTGATTGGGTTATGTACACTCGGAGCGTTCTGGCTTACCCTTCAGGCTGCACCGGATAATCCGGGTCAACTGATCAAGGCACAGTCTGTGGCTTTTGCTACACTCGTCTTGGCGCAGCTCATTCACGTCTTTGACTGCCGCAGTTCGCGGTCGATCTTCCACCGGAATCCATTGCAGAACAAATATCTGGTTCTTGCTGTAATTTCATCGGTTGTACTGATGCTGGTTGTGATGTACGTTGAACCGTTGCAGCCGATCTTCAAAACCGTACCGCTGGGCTTGCGTGAGTGGGCGATCTGTATCGTTGCTGCAGGCATTCCAACGTTCCTTATGGGCGCGGGCAGCGTGTGGGGTGGTCGTCGTAACCGCCGCCGTATGGGTGGTTCTGGCCGCTTCGTACCGAAAAGTACAAAGTTTTCAGCATAAAATCAA
The DNA here is from genome assembly GCF_052115745.1 of Paenibacillus sp. 2KB_22. Lineage (NCBI taxonomy): Bacteria > Bacillati > Bacillota > Bacilli > Caryophanales > Paenibacillaceae > Paenibacillus > Paenibacillus sp. 2KB_22. The sequence continues at coordinate 1,020,169 of NZ_JBFRHG010000002.1, read as the reverse complement.
TACCTTTTCCTTACCTATTTCGTTATGCTATCCTCAAAATGATTCGAAGCGGCAGCTTTGGCATTTTGCAGGATAGCTTTTTTTGTGTAAATATTGAATATGAATTTCTATGGTAATCCTGTAGAAGAGCAAGAATATAGCTTTGGCAGCAGACTGCCAAAAGGAGTGGGCAAGATGATGGAATTTACGAAAATGCATGGACTTGGTAACGATTTTATCGTTGTATTTGGTGAAAAGGAGCTTCCGGCAGATGCTGCAGAATTGGCTGTGAAATGGTGCAACCGTTTCTTCGGCATCGGTGCGGACGGCTTGGTCTATATACTGCCTTCGGAAAAGGCGGACTTTCAGATGCGCATCATGAATTCGGATGGTTCGGAAGCAGAGCAGTGCGGTAATGCCATTCGCTGTGTATCCAAATATGTATACGATCATGGCCATGTTAGCCAGGAGCAGATTACCATTGAAACCATTGGTGCAGGGGTACAACCTGTGAGTCTCAACATTCGTGATGGTAAAGTAGAAACGGTTCGTGTGGATATGGGTGAGCCGATCCTGAACGGTCTTCAAGTGCCTACAACGGTGGATGCCAATCCAGTGGTTGATCACTACATTGAAGCGAACGGACATGCGTTCAAATTCACTGCCGTATCCATGGGTAACCCACATGCCGTTATCTATGTTGATGATGCTGTCAATTTTGATCTCACCACTTGGGGGCCACTTCTTGAAGTACATCCCATGTTCCCCAAAAAAATCAATGTTGAATTCGCAACGGTTCGTGACCGTGGATATGTGGACATGCGTGTATGGGAACGCGGAGCGGGTCCAACACTTGCTTGTGGAACTGGAGCTTGTGCAACACTGGTATCCTCTGTTCTGAATGGACATACAGATCGTACAGCTGTTATAAGCCTCAAGGGTGGGGATCTCCACATTGAGTGGAATGAAGCTGACAATCATGTGTACATGACTGGACCGGCTGAAGTTGTTTTTAAGGGAATTACATCATAATAAGAGAACGGTGTAACCCAAGAGGCCTGCGGGCCTCTTTTTTTGTTAAAGGACAGTGCGTGTCTCCTGTACAGAGACATATTGGGTGTTATGTGGAAAGAAAGTCCTTATGAGCTGGATATTCAACAAAAACCTGTGTTTTTCTTCGTTTTTTAGCGTTTTTTGTGTTACATTAGTATGAAAATGATCACAGCTAGGCGGGGGGAAAAGGGATGAAGGCGGATTTGCGCAAAGTTATGCAGGAACGAGTTCTCATTGGAGATGGGGCCATGGGAACGTATCTGTACCAAATGGGATTCCCGGTAGGGATTTCATATGAAGAGCTAAACTTGATTTCACCTGAAGTGGTGGCGGAAGTACATCGCCGTTATCGGGACGCAGGTACAGAGATATTTGAAACGAATACGTACTCTGCCAACTATGACAAGTTGTCCAAGTTTGGTTTGGAGTCCAAGGTGGAGGATGTGAACCGGACCGGCGTTCGTATTGCCAAAGAAGTGGCTGGAGCTAACGGTTATGTTCTTGGTGCAGTAGGCTCTATTCGCGGCGGCAAGCGGACAAACGTCTCCACAAGTGAACTGAAACGCTTTTATCAACAACAGATCTTTGCACTGCTTGATGAAGGCGTGGATGGTATTCTGCTTGAGACCTTCTATGATATCGAGGAAATGGATATTGCCCTTTTGCAAGCGCGCAAGCTAAGTGATCTACCCGTGATTGGACAGTTCGCGGTAGAGGATGTAGGACACACACTGGACGGATATACAATGCCCGAAGCATTCCGGATCATGCGGGAGCAGGGTGCGGACGTGATCGGTTTTAACTGTCGCTCAGGTCCAAACGGAATTATGCGTGCCATGGAAACTGTCTCCGGACGTATTGGTATTCCAATGTCTGTCTATCCGAATGCGGGTGCAGCAGATTATGTGGATGGTCAGTTCCGTTATGGTGCGACTCCGGAGTACTTTGGTCAGACGGCAGTGCAATTTGCGGAACTCGGTGCTCGTATTATCGGCGGTTGCTGTGGTACAACGCCTGATCATATTACCGCCATGAAAGAGGCGCTTGCAGATTACGTACCTTTGCCTATTTTGGAGCCTGATCCGTCAGAATCCAAACCGCGTATTGTGCTGCATGAACATGTGGATGAGCGCTCCGGACGTGGAGGACAGCCTACGATTGTTGATCTGGTCAAGCAGCGTCACACGGTCATTGTTGAACTTGACCCGCCGCGTGACTTGGACATTGCCAAGTTCATGAAAGGTGCCGAGACACTAAAAGCAGCAGGTGCAGATGCTCTGACACTGGCGGATAATTCTTTAGCGGTTACACGAATGAGTAACATGGCACTGGGTCACCTCGTTCAGGATCGCACGGGCCTCCGTCCATTGGTGCATATAGCCTGCCGTGACCGGAATCTGATTGGAACGCAGTCCCACATGATGGGGTTTGATGCTCTGGGCATTAATCATGTACTCGCTGTCACAGGTGATCCTGCAAGATTTGGCGATCTGCCTGGTTCAAGCTCGGTATACGATCTGACCTCTTTTGAAATCATACGCATGATCAAACAGTTGAACGATGGGGTGGCCTTCTCGGGTAAACCGCTGAAGCAAAAAGCTGGCTTTGTCATCGGAGCGGCATTTAATCCCAATGTGAAATATTTGGATAAAGCTGTACAACGTCTGGAGAAGAAAATTGCCTCTGGTGCAGATTACATCATGACACAACCTGTCTATGACCCGGAGTTGATTGTGGCAATGCACGAAGCGACCAAACACCTGGATGTGCCTATTTTTGTAGGTGTAATGCCACTGGCAAGTGGACGGAATGCAGAATATCTGCACAACGAAGTTCCCGGAATTCAGCTTTCGGATGAAGTGCGTTCCCGTATGTCAGGTCTGGAAGGCGAAGAGGGCCGTGCGATGGGAGTAAAAATTGCCAAGGAACTGCTGGACGTAGCAACAGCACATTTCAAAGGCATCTATCTTATGACACCGTTTATGTTCTACGGCATGACGGCCGAACTGACTCAATACGTATGGGAGAAGTCGGAGCATCAATGTCCTACTTGTTTCAACCCTAATAATCAATTACAATAGTAAAACGGATGTGATGCCGATGTCATTCAGTATGACCGGATACGGTCAATCCGCCTTTCATTTTGGCGGCTATAAGGTACAATTAGAGATCAAATCTGTTAATCATCGTTATTGCGAAGTGATGATGCGTCTGCCAAGAGAGTGGACGTATTATGAAGACGGTTTGAGGAAAATCGTACAGAGTCGTTTGAAACGTGGGCGGATTGATGTTTATGTAATGAAAGAAAAAGAGGAAGACCAGGCTCTTCCCGCTGTTCTGAATGAACAGACGGTCAGGGCCTATCTGCAGGCTGCAGAGCAACTGGAGACCCAATATGGAATGCAAGGCAAACCAAGTATTGTGGATATGCTTGGGCTGCCGGACGTCATGGTTCATTCGGATGGGACAAGTTCCATTCCCGAAGAGCAGAAGGACGAATGGGAGCGAGTTCTGCAGGAAGGATTGAAAGAGGCTCTGTCCAGCCTTGAACAGATGCGCGCTCGCGAGGGTCTTCATCTGGCCAGTGATCTGGAACGGCGTATTACCCGTCTGGAGTCACTGCATACCGAGATGCTTGATCTTGCACCGACTGTGGTAAGTGATTATCGCAACAAGCTAAGACAGAGGCTTACGGAAATGCAGGAAGAAGGCTCTTTCCCTTTTGATGAGCATAAATTGGGTATGGAAATTGCAATGTTTGCCGATCGTTCTAACATAGAAGAGGAGCTTACGCGTCTACTGAGTCACTTTGGACAGAGCAGGGAACTGCTGAAAAGTGATGAGCCTGTAGGTCGTAAGTTGGACTTTCTAATTCAAGAGATGAATCGGGAAGTCAATACGATTGGATCAAAAGCCAACCATTTGGCTCTGGTGAATCGTGTTGTCGAGATGAAGGCGGAGCTGGAGAAGATTCGTGAGCAATCTGCGAATATCGAATGAACGGCCAAATTTCGGCAAAAGAGTCGCATGTATAGGGGGAAGAACCTGATTATGGCAATCAAACTCATTAACATTGGATTCGGTAACATCGTATCGGCGAACCGGATTATATCCATCGTGAGTCCGGAATCGGCGCCGATCAAGAGAATTATACAAGAGGCAAGAGATCGTCACATGCTGATTGATGCAACGTACGGAAGACGTACTCGTGCCGTAATTATTACGGATAGCGATCATGTCATTTTGTCTGCAGTTCAGCCTGAGACGGTCGCCCATCGTCTTTCTTCGAAAGATGATGATAACGACGAATAAAATGGAGTGTAATATGTCTAAAGGATTACTGGTAGTGTTGTCCGGCCCATCTGGGGTCGGGAAGGGTACTGTATGCAGCGCTTTGCGCAAACGGGTGCCGGAATTGATCTATTCCGTATCGGCGACAACCCGTCAGCCTCGTCTGGGTGAAGAACATGGTGTGAACTATTTCTTCAGAAGTCATGAAGAGTTCCAGAACATGATTGCTGAAGATCAATTGTTGGAACATGCGGAGTATGTCGGTAATTATTACGGAACACCGCGTGATTTTGTAGAGAAAACGATTAACGAAGGCCGTGACATCATTCTGGAGATTGAGGTTCAAGGCGCGTTAAAAGTGAAAGAGAAATTCCCGGAAGGCATCTTTGTTTTCCTGCTTCCTCCTTCATTGGACGAGCTGAAAGATCGCATTCAGGGCCGTGGTACCGAGAGCCAAGCGACCATTGATCACCGGATGTCCGTGGCGGTTGATGAGATCAGTCTGCTGGAGCAGTATGATTATGCTGTTGTTAATGATGAAATTGATTTGGCGTGCAAGAGAATAGAAAGCATCATAATCGCCGAACATTGTAAGATCAATAAATAATCCCTTTTGCCGCTGCAGAATGCGATATAAGTGGGGCAGTTGTCATATCATGTACTGAAGCACCCCTTCTGGGAATGCTAGGTGAGAAGACATGTCACACAAGTTCTGTCAGGCGGCAACTTGCGATTATACTAATGCGAAGAGGTGTTTGTTAATATGCTGTATCCTTCTATTGATGAAATGATGAACAAAGTCGACAGCAAGTATTCCCTTGTTGTTGCTGCTTCCCGCCGGGCTAGACAGCTACGTGAAGGTGAAAAAACGGATTTAAGAGGTGCGAGATCCCATAAACAAGTTGGCGTTGCACTGGAAGAAATCTATGGAGACCTGCTCGTTGTCATCAAAGGACAGGACGAAGAAGAAGAGTAAGCCGCCTGCGGCTGCTCTTCAACTGCATACGGCGTAAGCCGGATTAATTGACAACCGCGAGGTTGTTATTTTTTTACGAATAAGCATATTTCAATGAACTCATTGTTTAGACGTCGTATAAATATCGGGGGAAATAAACATGTTGAACGGTAAAAAAATCGTGCTTGGTGTAACAGGCGGCATAGCCGCTTACAAAGCAGCAACATTATGCAGCAGACTGGTGCAAAAGGGAGCGGATGTTCATGTCATTATGACAGCTTCCGCTACACAGTTTATTACCGAATTAACGCTGCAAACGTTAACCCGAAACACCGTATATACTGATACATTTGATGAGCGTGAGCCAGCAGTCGTATCTCATATTCATCTGGCTGATCTGGCTGATCTTGTTCTGGTTGCCCCGGCTACCGCCAATGTGATTGCCAAGATGGCATATGGCATGGCAGATGATATGCTCTCAACGACTCTTCTTGCCACCACAGCCCCTGTCATGATTGCTCCAGCTATGAATGTACATATGTATGATCATCCAGCTGTAAAGCATAATATGAACCTGCTTGTTGAACGGGGCGCCATGATGATTGAACCGGGTGAAGGTCTGCTTGCGTGTGGATATGTAGGCAAGGGACGTCTGGAAGAACCGGAGAGCATTGTGGATGTGGTGGAACGTTTCTTTGAAGAGCGCGAATCTGCAGACCGTACAAGGAAGGAACAAGCTTCCCTATTACAAGGCAAGAAGGTTGTTGTTACGGCTGGAGGTACGATTGAGCGCATTGACCCAGTACGATACATTACGAACGATTCGTCTGGCAAAATGGGATTTGCCATAGCTGCAGCTGCGCGTGATCTGGGGGCCAATGTGAAATTGGTCATGGGCAATACACAAGCCAAGCCACCGGAGAACGTTGAATTGATCCCTGTGCAGTCAGCACAGGATATGTATGAAGCCGTAACACGCGAGTGGGACGATGCTGATATCGTGGTTAAGGCGGCGGCTGTTGCCGATTATCGCCTTAAGGAAGTTTACACCGAGAAGATCAAGAAGAAAGGCGACACGTTGTCGCTCGAACTTGTTAAAAATATAGATATTCTTGAAACGCTGGGCAAACAGAAAACCCATCAGTTTTTGATTGGTTTTGCTGCGGAGACTCAGTCCGTTGAGATGTATGCACGTGAGAAATTGGAACGGAAAAACTGTGATCTGATCGTAGCCAATGACGTAACCCAAACGGGTGCAGGATTTGGAACAGACACCAATGCGGTACATATCTATGACCGGGAAGGTTTGGTGGAGGAGCTTCCAGTGATGGCCAAGGACGATGTGGCTCATCGGTTGCTCCGGATTGCGGCGGAGCGCATTGCCGGGAGGAATTAGGATATGGAGATTGCCAAGGTCATTGTTGATGTTCCCGTGAAGGATACAGACCGACCGTTTGATTACCTGGTACCTGAATCGATGAGGGAATGGATCGAGATTGGCAGCCGGGTGGGTGTACCTTTTGGACATCGGACGGTGCAGGGATTCGTGATTGATCTTGTGCCGCGTACCGGAGAGGAAACATTCAAGCTCAAGCAGATTCAGGAGTTATTGGATATTGTCCCCCCATTGTCAAAGGATTTGGTTGAATTGGCCGAATGGATGAGTGGGCGTTATGCCAGTAACCGGATTCTGTCATTGCAGGTCATGGTGCCGACCGCATTGAAAGGGAAAGCAGAGCGATACATCTCGCTGGGAGATGCACTTGATGGACAGATGGCGGTTGCACAACCGGATGATGAGGTGTTATTTGTTTGGGGAGAAGAGTCTACGACCGAGAAAGTGCAGCAGGATATCATCCGTTTTGTCAAAAGTCGGGGTCAGGTCCCGCTGCAACAACTGAGTCGAAAATATCCTAATCATGCTGCACTAATTAAGAAATTATTGCTTGGTGGCGTGCTGCTGGAGAGTCAGGCTATCAAGGACAAGTTGAATAAAAAAACGATGAAGTCCGTTGATCTGGCTGTAGATATTGCTGCTGCTCAGGAAGCACTTGCTTCATTCCCGGCGAAAGCACAGCGGCAGAAGGAGATTCTGGCTTTTTTGCTGGAAATGAAAGAACTGCTGCCCATGCCGATGAAAGAAGTGTTATCCACACTGCAGGTTTCGGCGGCGACAATTAAGGGACTTGAGGAAAAGGGATTAATCGTCACCGAGGACGTTGAGGTCTTTCGTGACCCTTATCAGGGCAGGAAGTTCCAAGCAACGGAACCGCTGCTTCTGACCGATGAGCAAAAGCGTGTTTACGACAGTATCAATGGCCGATTGCAGGAACAACGCCACGGGGTATTCTTGTTACATGGTGTCACAGGCAGCGGCAAGACGGAAGTCTACCTTCAAACCATTCAACAATGCATCGAGCAGGATCGGCAGGCCATCGTACTGGTGCCCGAGATTGCATTGACACCACAGATGGTGGAACGTTTTAAAGGGCGATTCGGCGACCAGGTTGCGGTCATGCACAGTCGTCTGTCTGGCGGTGAACGTTATGATGAATGGCGCAAGATTCGTGAAGGTCAGGTGAAGGTTGCGATTGGGGCGCGTTCAGCCGTATTTGCTCCATTCAGTCGGCTTGGGTTGATCATTATGGATGAGGAGCACGAGACTTCCTACAAACAGGAGGAAACTCCGAAATATCATGCCCGGGATGTAGCGGTTAAAAGAGCACAGCAGCACCAGGCCGTGGTTGTACTTGGTTCAGCGACACCTTCGCTGGAAAGTTACTATGCGGCACGCTCGCAGAGCAACGATAATTTTGCACCACTCTTGCTGGAGATGCCAACACGGGCACTGGGTAACAAGCTACCCGAGGTGCTTATCGTTGACATGCGCGAAGAGTTGAAGGATGGTAACCGCTCCATGTTCAGCAGAGCTTTGCACAAAGGGCTGGAGGAGCGCTTGGAGCGTGGTGAACAGACGGTGCTTCTGCTGAATCGCCGTGGATATTCGACCTTTGTCATGTGCCGCAGTTGCGGATATGTAGCAGGTTGTCCGGAATGTGATATTTCATTGACGTACCATCAGCGCTCCAATAATCTCCGTTGTCATTACTGCGGGTATGCGGAAGCGGCTCCGGAAGTATGCCCGGATTGTGGAAGTGAGCATATTCGATACTTTGGTACAGGTACACAAAGGGTCGAAGAAGAGCTTGCGAAGCTCTTTCCGGGTATTCGGGTCATACGGATGGATGTGGATACAACAACGGAAAAAGGGGCTCACGAGAAGCTGCTGAAACAGTTTCGTGAGAAAAAGGCTGACGTATTGCTTGGCACCCAGATGGTTGCGAAGGGACTCGATTTCCCTGATGTGACTCTGGTTGGCGTGATAACAGCGGATTCAGCATTGAATTTGCCTGATTTTCGTGCTGCCGAAAAAACGTTTCAGTTATTAACACAGGTAGCTGGCCGAGCTGGTCGGCACCAATTGCCTGGTGAGGTGTTTGTTCAGTCCTATACGCCGGAGCACTACTCTATTGGCCATGCGAGTAAGCATGACTATGTGTCGTTTGTACGTGAGGAACTGCTGCATCGTCGCAATTTACAATATCCGCCATACTGTCGCCTCATTCTGGTGACCTTTTCGCATGAGCAGCTTCCGGTATTGATTCGTCTTGCCGAGAACTACACGCGGATACTGAAAGAGAAGGCTAATGCGGCCGGATGGCTCGGCAGTCTGGATCGATTCAGTAATGAGGCCTTTGATGTATTAGGGCCGGTAGCGTCCCCGATTCCTCGGATCAAGAATAGATACAGATTCCAATGTATGATAAAATGGCGGGGGGATGTAGACGCCATAGGACTCGCTCTGGCAACGGCCCGGCGTATGGACGATGACGTTCAGGCGCAAAAATTGCTTATTAGTCTGGATGTAGACCCGCAAATGTTAATGTAAGCATTTTGCAGCAATGCGGATGTAAACAAGCGGTATAAACATAGATTAAAATGAATACCCCAAAAATACAGAATATCGTCCTGAAATTATGATGAGGATTAGGAAGGTGCTTACAACATGTCGATTCGCATTATCGTGCAAGAACCAGATGAGGTGCTCCACAAGAGAGCCAAAGAAGTAACCAAAATTACACCGAATGTACAAAAGTTGCTGGATGATATGGCGGATACTATGTACGATGCGGAGGGTGTAGGTCTAGCTGCGCCGCAAGTTGGTATTTTGAAACGTCTGATTGTTATCGATGCAGGTGATGAGCAAGGGCTGATCAAGATGATTAACCCGGAGATCATTGCAAGTGAGGGAGAGCAATTCGGACCGGAAGGTTGTCTGAGTATCCCTGGAATTAATGGTGATGTTCGCCGTTTTGAGACCGTTACGGTTAAAGGTCTGGATCGTGAAGGCAAAGAGTTGATTATTACGGGTAGTGGCTTGCTGTCCCGTGCATTCCAACATGAAATTGATCATCTGGATGGTGTACTCTTTACGGATGTCGCCGAGAAAGTGTACGAAATTGCAGCCGAACAAACGGGACCGCGTCGTAATTAAGGAGTGATCGATTTGAATATTGTTTTTATGGGAACACCTGAATTTGCAGTTCCTTCTCTAGATATGCTGATTGCAGAGGGATACGATGTGGTGGGTGTGGTGACTCAGCCTGATAAACCGCAGGGACGCAAAAAAGTACTTACGCCAACACCGGTTAAGGCCGCGGCAGAACGCCACGGTCTGCCTGTGTTTCAACCCGTTAAACTGCGTGATCCGGAAGCGGTAGCCCGCTTGGCTGAATGGAAGCCGGACCTGATCGTGACTGCCGCTTTTGGTCAGATTCTGCCCAAAGCCGTGCTGGATATGCCTGTTCGCGGTTGTGTGAACGTGCATGGCTCTCTTTTGCCGAAATATCGGGGAGGAGCTCCAATCCAACGTTCCATTATTAACGGGGAATCCGTGACAGGAGTCACATTGATGTATATGGCTGAAGGCCTGGATACCGGAGATATGATCTCGCGTGTGGAACTGCCAATTACGGATGAAGATACATCAGGATCGATGTTTGATAAATTAAGTGAGGCTGGTTCCAAACTGCTTCAGGCAGAAATGCCACGATTGATTGCAGGCGAGACAACGGCCGTCCCGCAGGATGATGCCGAGGCTTCGTATGCTCGCAATCTGACTCGGGATGACGAGAAGATGGACTGGAGTCGTACTTCACGTGAATTGTTCAATCAGATCCGCGGCCTTGTGCCGTTTTCGGGTGCATTTACGATGTGGGAAGATCAGGTCTTCAAAGTCTGGGCTGCGGCTAAACCCGTTCAGGCGGATCTGGAAACTTCTTCGGATGCTGGACAAGCAGAGCCGGGAACGGTGCTGCAATTGAACAAGGTCGGGATTGAAGTTCGTACAGGCAATGGTTCTCTCTGGTTGACTGAGGTGCAGCCTGCAGGCAAAAAGGTGATGAAGGCCGCTGACTTTGCCCGTGGCGGTACATTGAAACCTGGAACGGTGCTGCGATGAGTGGTAACACACCGGGTCGTTCGTCGGGAAAAGGTCATAAAGCTAATGGAAATCCATCTGGGCGCGAAGGAAACCGCCATCCGAATTCGGGAAAGTCGGGTGGTGCATCTCGCTCCCAGAAACCCAAAACATCTGCTCGTGCATTGGCAGTCAAGGTTCTGAGTGCTGTTGAGCAAGATGGGGCATACAGTAATCTGGAGTTGAACCGTCGTCTGAAAGAGGCTGAGCTGAGCCCTGCGGATGCTGGACTAGCTACCGAATTGGTGTATGGAACAATCGCTAGATTGAATACACTTGACTATTATCTGGAACGTTACGTCGCCAAAGGAGTATCGAAACTGCAACCATGGGTTCGCAGTCTGCTGCGGATCAGCGTATATCAGATGATATACCTGGATCGTATTCCGGAGCATGCCGTGGTGAGCGAAGCGGTTAATCTGGCGAAGAAACTGGGCCATCAGGGAATCTCGGGAATGGTGAATGGTGTACTGCGCAATATGATTCGCAATCGGGATGAACTTCGTATTCCAGAACATCTGCCTGTTGCCGAACGTATTTCACTGGAGCATTCCCACCCGTTATGGATGGTTGAACGCTGGATCGCCCATTATGGCGAGGAGACAGCGGAAGCCATCTGTCGTGCGAACAATGAGCCTCCAGCAGTGAGTGTCCGAGTCAATACAACAATGACCACGCGGGAGAAACTGATGCATGAGATGGCAAGCACAGGTGCAGTCGTTGAAGCTTCTCAGTTGAGTTCCGATGGAATTCTTGTACGCAGTGGTGGGAATATGGCACTAACGTCCTGGTATCGGGACGGCTTGTTCTCTGTACAGGACGAAAGTTCCATGCTCGTAGCTGAAGCAGTTGCGCCTGAAGAAGAACAGCTTGTATTGGATTGCTGCGCAGCTCCAGGTGGTAAAACAGCTCACATGGCTGAGAAAATGCACGATCGTGGTCGTATTGTCGCTAACGATGTACATGCTCATAAGCGCCAGTTGATCCTGGATCAGGCGGAGCGTCTCGGTCTGAGCTGCATTGATGCTGTAACTGGAGATGCTCTTGATCTGAACGAGCGGTATCCGGAAGCTTCGTTTGATCGCATTTTGCTGGATGCGCCATGTTCCGGCCTGGGTGTTATTCGACGGAAACCCGATGTGAAATGGACCAAATCCGTAGAAGATATTGAAGATATCGCAGGCTTGCAGCGTGAACTGCTTGATCGTGTTGCACCGTTGTTAAAACCAGGTGGCATTTTGGTTTATAGCACATGTACGATTGAGCCTGCTGAGAATGAAGATATGGTTGCAGACTTCTTGAATCGACATCCGGAATATAGTCCAGCAGAAGCATCCGTCTGGTCTGAATCGGAGATAGCGAACTTGAAGGTTGTGAACGGAGGCATTCAGATTTTGCCACAATACGCTCACAGTGACGGATTTTTCATCGCACGGTTGACAAAAATAGCGGAATAACAGTTTAATAGAGCACGGAAGCATGACCGCCGAGGGGAACTTCGGCGGATTTCTTTGTGATGGGACTTCAGCATAATGGTCAGAGAAAAGTGATGACAGGGTGCGATGGCGGCATTGAGGTGTTATAATGCATGAAGTACAGATATCAAGGGTATACATGGATGTAACGTGGTCTTTGTGATAGAATAGGACGAATGGAACGAAAAGAAGCAAGCCAAACGAAAAGAAAAGAAGGAATAGGTGTTGACAACAAAATGAAACCTTTTATATATGATTATTCTCTGGAACAATTGCAGCAATGGGCTGTGGAGAACGGGGAGCCGGCGTTTCGCGGTGGTCAAATCTTTGACTGGATTTATGTAAAACGCGTGAATGATTTCAGTGAAATGACGAATCTGTCCAAGCCATTGCGTGAAAAACTGACAGAGCAATTTGAATTCGTAACGCTTAAGGAAATTACAAAATTTGAATCCAAGGATGGAACGGTTAAATTCCTCTTTGGTCTTCATGATGATCATGCCATTGAGACCGTAATTATGAAGCATAACTACGGGAACAGCATCTGTGTAACCACACAAGTTGGGTGTCGTATTGGTTGTACGTTCTGTGCATCTACATTGGGTGGACTCAAACGTAACCTTACGGCTGGGGAGATTGTTGCCCAGGTTGTACAGGCTCAGAAAATTTTGGATGAACGCGGCGAGCGTGTCAGCAGCATTGTAATCATGGGTTCGGGCGAACCTTTCGAAAACTATGAAGCAACGATGACTTTCCTGCGCATTATGATCCATGAAAAAGGACTGAACATTGGTCAGCGGCACATCACGGTATCAACGAGCGGAATTGTTCCGAACATCTACAAGTTTGCGGATGAAGATACACAGATCAACCTCGCCATTTCGATCCATGCACCGAATGATGCACTGCGTTCGAAATTGATGCCGGTTAACCGTCGTTTTCCTTTTGAAGATGTAATGGAGTCCCTTCGTTATTATCTGGCCAAAACAGGTCGGAGAATTACGTTTGAGTATGCACTGATTGGTGGAGTAAACGATCAGCCAGAGCATGCAGCAGAACTGGCAAGTGTGCTTAAAAACATGTTGTGCCACGTGAACTTGATTCCGGTTAACCATGTACCTGAACGCAAGTACGTAAGAACATCGAGAAGCGACATTTTCAATTTTCAGAAGATTCTCTCGGAACAGGGTGTTAATGTAACCATTCGTCGTGAACAGGGACATGATATTGCTGCCGCTTGCGGTCAGCTTCGTGCAAAGCATATGGAGTTGAGGTGAGAACGTTTTGATCAAAACAGTTCATGTGAGCCATATCGGACGAGTGCGTTCGGTGAATGAAGATTCAGCCTGGATTCGTAATCTCGATACAGGATATATTCTGGGTATTGTTGCCGATGGCATGGGTGGACATCTTGCAGGGGATACGGCAAGCCGCCTGGCAGTGGAGACGTTGGTACAAGATTTGGGAACACTGGAACCAGGTCTTTCGCATGCGTCTCTGTCTGCAGCTCTAAGCGATGCTATTTTGCATGCCAACGAAGTTATCTTCCGCACGGCATCCACAGATGACAAGTATCACAACATGGGAACAACCGTGGTTGCGGCATTATTGAACGATACGGAAGGTGTTATTGGACACATCGGTGATAGCAGAGCCTACAAAATTGCGAACAAAGCTGTGATCCAGCTAACCGAGGACCATACACTGGTGAATGAATTGTTCAAAAACGGTCAGATCAGCAAAGAGGATGTGTCCCATCATCCACGTCGCAACGTACTGACTCGTGCGCTTGGAACAGATGCCGAGGTGAAGGTAGACCTGGATACCGTCAAGTTGGAGGAAGGCGAAGTTCTTCTCCTGTGCAGTGATGGTCTCAGTAACCTGGTCAGCAATGAGCAGATTATTCAGGTTGCCGGCAATCTGGAACTGGCATTGGAAGATCGTGCAGACCGACTGCTTCAGTTGGCTTTACTTGCTGGGGGAGATGACAACATCACGGTTGCCTTGTTCGAGTTGCAGAAGGATGGTTCCGTGAATACGGAAACGGGGTGTGAGTCATGATTGGGCACCAGCTAGGCGGACGCTATGAAGTGATTGAGCGTGTCGGCGGTGGCGGCATGGCTCTTGTGTACAAAGCCCAGGATCTTCTGTTGAACCGGAATGTAGCGATTAAAGTTCTAAGACAACAGTTTGTGCATGACGAAGAGTTTATTCGCCGTTTCCGCAGGGAAGCACAATCGGCAGCATCACTGTCTCATCCGAATGTAGTTAGCATTTATGACGTGGGGCAGGAAGATGACGTTCATTATATTGTCATGGAGTATGTGGAAGGCAAAAACCTGAATGAAATTATTAAAGAGCGTGCCCCTCTGCAGGTGGACGAATCCGTGCGAATTGCTTCACAGATTGCAGATGCTCTTGATCACGCACATCATAATCAAATCATTCATCGGGATATCAAACCGCATAATATATTAATTGGCCGGAATGGCCGCGTGAAGGTAACGGACTTCGGGATCGCCCGTGCAGTTACATCTACAACGATTACGCAGACGGGTTCCGTAGTTGGTTCTGTACATTACTTCTCACCGGAACATGCCAAAGGCATCGTTACTGGTGAGAAATCGGACTTATATTCTCTTGGGATCGTACTTTACCAAATGCTTACTGGGCAACTTCCGTTTCTAGGTGAAAGTCCAATCAGTGTTGCATTGAAGCATTTGCAGGAAGAGTTCGATGAACCACGCAAATTCAATCCGTTGATTCCGCAAAGTGTGGAAAATGTCATCTTGAAATCCATGCGTAAAAATCCGCAGGAACGTTATCAGTCGGCCAAGGAAATGCAGACCGATCTGGAAACTTGCCTGATGCCGGAGAGACGTAATGAAACGAAGATTGATTTTCCGGATGAGGATGATATAGACCAGACCCGTGTTATGCCAGCCATCAAGCCTGAACCGCGCGGAGTTACATCGACAGGTGCGGTGCCAGTGATGGGGTCTGACGAAGAGACAGGCAAGGGTAAAGCGAAAGCTAAGAACTGGAAGAAACCAGCACTACTCATTTCATTAACCGTTCTTATTCTAATCGCCATGGTGGGCGTTGTATGGTATGTCAAGGGTATGCTGGTTGTACCTGAAGTTACCGTGCCTAACGTGATCACCCAGACGGAAGAAAAGGCTCGCGAAATGCTTGAGGAGAAAGGACTCGTCGTCAGTGATGAGGTCATCCGTCTCTATCAGGAAGGGGTCGAACCTGGTATTGTCTTTGACCAGAGCAGAAAAGAAGGCGATGTCGTCAAAGAAGGTTCTGAGGTCCAGATCAGTGTAGGTGCAAAAAAAGAACTGGTGAAGATGATTGATGTCAAACAGGAGACTTATGATGAGGCTGTCAAGAAGCTGACTGCGCTTGGCATCAAGGAAGATCAGATTCAGCGGAAAGATGACTTCTCCAATGATGTGACTTCAGGTTCTGTTATTTCCCAGACTCCTGGCGTCAATGAGGAATTCGATCCAGAGGCCGTTCAGATTGAGTTAACCGTAAGTAAAGGTCCCGAAACGGTCAAAATGCCTGATCTGAAAAATAATACCCGCAGTGAAGCCGAAGAAAAACTGAAATCTGCTGGACTTGTGCTTGCTCAGGTGCAGGAAGAACTCAGTTATACGGTGGAAAAAGGAAAAGTGACGCAGCAATGGCCTGTGGAAGCGGGCGCAGACGTACGTCCTGGCGATAAGATTACAATCTTTATTAGTTCAGGGTATCCACCTGAAGCGCTGCAATATGATTTTGATATCATTGTATCACCCAAAGAAGAGGGCAAAAACAGTAAAATCCGTATCACATATGAAGACGCACGCGGCAAGAATCAGGAATGGGGAACACGCACCGTGAACTCAACCCAGACCTTGACCATTCCGCTTGTGCTGGCTCCAAATGAAAATGGGGCTGTGTCCGTATATCGTGATGGGCAGTTCCTGGATACGTATCTTGTCTCTTACAGTGAAGCCAAAAACGGAACAGTAAATGTACCTTCCATTGACCCGGAACCAAGCACGGAGACGCCGCCAGAAAATGAGCCTGATCCAGGTCAAGGCAGTGTTGATGAGGGCAGTGGTGACCCCAATCAGGAAGGTGAGCCTGAGTCCACACCGGCAGACGGTGAAGGTGACAGCGTAGATGAAGACACTTCTGCCATGAATAAGGGTAAGGAGCACGGCAAGGAAAAAGAGAAGAAGAAAAAGGAAGTCATTAACGCATCAAGCCGTCCATAAGGGCGGCTTATGCTGGCGTCTGGATTAAATGTACCACCATCAAAAGGAGGGCGACGGAGCTATGCCAGAAGGTATCATCGTTAAAGCGCTAAGCGGTTACTATTATGTCATGCCAGTGGAAGACAACGGGGTTCCTTCGGTTGAAGGTTCCGCCGTTCAATGTCGAGCCAGAGGTATCTTCAGAAAACGGGGAACATCACCGCTTGTAGGTGACCGCGTCAGCTACATGTTGACTGAGAACGGTGAAGGAACGGTTGATGAAATCCGGAAGCGTGAGACGGAACTCATCCGTCCTCCAGTGGCCAACGTAAGTTTGGCTGTTCTGTTATTCTCGGTGAAAGAACCGGATATGAATCTGAATCTGTTGGACAAGTTCCTTGTTCACATCGAGCAGGCTGGTCTGGATGCTCTGATTGTGCTGACCAAACAGGATTTGGCTGATCCAGCCAAAGACACTGTTGCTGAAGTGAAAGCATTGTATGAACAGGTTGGTTATGAAGTGATTTCCACAAGTTCACGTACCGGTGAAGGCAGTGAACTGCTCAGAGATCGCCTCGCTGGCAAGATTAGCGTATTCTCTGGTCAATCCGGTGTAGGCAAGTCGTCTATGTTAAATGCATTGATGCCCGGCCTAACGCTGGAGACGAGTGCGATCAGCATGCGTCTTGGACGAGGGAAACACACCACCAGGCACGTAGAACTCATCCCCTTGGATAATGGTGGGTTTGTGGCGGATACGCCAGGGTTCAGCCAACTGGACTTTCTGGAGATCGGTGTGGAGGAACTCTCCACGTGTTTCCGGGAATTCGCCCAGTTTGCAGATCAGTGCAAGTTCCGTGGTTGTACCCATACCCATGAACCAGGTTGTCGTGTGCTTGCGGCCAAGGAGGAAGGTCTAATCTCCGAAAGTCGATATCAGCACTATGTACAATTCCTGACCGAAATGAAAGATAAGAAGCGGAGGTATTAACATGATTAAAATTGCCCCATCGATATTATCAGCTGATTTTGCCCAACTTGGTGCGGAAGTTGCCGAAGCCCAAGCTGCAGGAGGAGACTGGATTCATGTTGACGTTATGGACGGTCACTTTGTCCCTAATATTACGCTTGGACCTGCGATTGTAAAGGCGATTGCACCACATACAAGCTTGCCGCTCGATGTGCACTTGATGATTGAGAATCCTGAACGTTATGTTGAGGAATTTGCCAAAGCCGGTGCAGCAGTAATTACCGTGCATGCTGAGGCTTGTGTGCATCTGCACCGGGTTATTCATCTGATCAAGGAGCAGGGAGTGAAGGCAGGAGTTGCCCTTAATCCGGGAACGCCAGCGTCTGCCATTCTTGAAGTTCTGGATGATGTGGACATGGTTCTTGTGATGACGGTAAATCCTGGATTTGGCGGACAGGCTTTCATCTCAGGTACCATGAACAAAATCAAGCAAATTCGTACCTGGTTGAATGAAAAGGGACGTCATGATGTACATATCGAAGTGGATGGCGGAATTGCTGCCGACACAGCCCCGCTTGTGGTTGAAGCTGGAGCGGATGTACTCGTTGCCGGAAGTGCCGTATTCGGACGTGAAGATCGTGCTGCTGCGATTACTGAAATTCGCCGTAGCTACGGAGGCTGATTGATGACTCTTAAGGAGACGCTGTGGACGATGGCTGCAAGTCTCGTAACGGGACTTGTGCTTGCTCTGTTTGCGGTTATTCAATCCCCGTATAATGCCATTACGTCATTGATCGGGGTGGGCGTTGTCATTATGTATTTCCGCAAATTTGATCGTACGGGACATCGGGTTACTTTTGTTATCTTCGGCATACTGTATTATCTAATGAGTGTTTTCATGATCGCTGCCTATCAATATATTCCTACCCAAACGTAAATGACCTGATCTTCGGGCTTGTCATTGTGGAATAGGGATCGATGGTTCCGCATAAATATGGTTACATGAGCAGGTTTCTCATGTAGCCTTTTTTGTCGTGTTTGAGGTAAAGAAGGCCTGAAGCATAGGATACGGCGGACGCATGAGCATGATGGGGAGGGTGAATTATGAAATTTTACACATTCAAACTGCCGAAGTTTTTGGGAGGGTTTGTAAAGGCGATTCTTAATACGTTTCAAAAGAACTGATCCGATTGATAAGGTAACAGGGAATACCGCCGCTTTGGCTCAGGCTAATCTGGAATTCGTACCTGCGAAGCGCCATGCGGCGGCCATTCACATGTTCATGAGTGTATTCAAGAATCCCTTTTTTGAATACCAAAAAAGCACCTGCAAGGAACAAGGTGCTTTTTGCTTACCCGATTTATAGTAGCTTTGCGTGATTATACGCGAGTCACTTTACCGGCTTTCAGTGCACGGGTGCTTACGTATACACGTTTTGGTTTGCCGTCAACGAGAATGCGGACCTTCTGAACGTTTACGCCCCAAGTACGACGGTTACGGTTGTTAGCGTGGGATACGTGGTTACCGGTGCCCGGTTTCTTACCTGTCACATAACATTTGCGAGACATAGATTACACCTCCTATCCTAAAATAACCAGTTGCCTTCAGAAACGAAAAGTCATTCCATAAGGACTAAATTGTTCTTCCTGATCATAAAGATCAGGTTTCAGTAGCTAATGGCGTTGTTTAAGCCGGCATGACCGGATCATTTCCATTACTTAACCTGCATAAAACAATACTTGAATATAATATCATAATCAAAAAAGCTTCGTCAACTGATCCAAAAACTTTATTTATTTCTCCTGTCTAATATAGTACAATGTTGAGTAGTCCATAATACAGTGGTGAACAGGCTGTTGCCGCGAGGAAGTCGGAGAATACACCGTACCTAGAGGTCGGTGGTCTGCTTTTTGGCAACGCTGTGAGCTGCGGCATTCCATCATTGGCACCAGTCTCCACGCGGCATTCATGCCGGCTCTTGATACCGGTGCATATCCGTATGCCCCGAAGTTAGGGGTGCAGAGAGTGCAGGATATTGGTAGCCCGGCCGCCCAGACCGTTAATCCGGCTGACATGTTGTATTGTATGCCTGTGCCGGACAAGGTATGGACGAAGAATAACGCAGTCCGCGTTAGCGCATGAACAGACCAGACACATCTTGGTGCAAGTTGTTCGTGTATCAAGCTAGGAAGGGGAATTCTCACTTGAGTATACGTTCTTTAAATGGAACAGATTTCACCGCAATGGTACTTGCCGGAGCGGAACAACTTGGACAGCATGCAGAGCACGTCAATTCCCTGAATGTTTTCCCTGTACCGGATGGTGACACGGGAACGAACATGAATTTGACAATGAGTGCAGGAGTTGCAGAGATTAAAAGAAAAAGTTCTGCCTCCATCGGAGAAGCTGCCGGTATTCTATCAAAAGGCCTGCTTATGGGCGCACGGGGGAATTCAGGAGTTATTCTGTCGCAATTGTTCCGTGGATTTAGTCGTTCAGCTGCTCCCTATGAGGAACTGAATACGCTCCAATTTGCAGCAGCCCTGCAGAACGGTGTTGACGCAGCTTACAAAGCAGTCGTAAAACCCGTTGAAGGGACCATTCTTACCGTAGCCAAGGAAGCGGCGAAACATGCCAATTACTACGCAAGACGGACGAATGATATTACTGAATTAATGAATGAAGTTTTGTTAAAAGCAAAAGAAGCACTGGCCATGACTCCGGAATTACTTCCTGTACTGAAACAGGTTGGTGTTGTGGATTCAGGTGGTCAGGGGCTTGTATATATCTACGAGGGCTTTATGGAAGTATTGCTGCAAAGTGACGGTGTGAATCGTACTTCGCTGAACAAAGAAGTAACCCCATCCGTGGCAGCATCTGCTTTGAAACCGGCTGCACCGGCAGAAGTGGATATCAAGAAGCCTGCACATCAGCAGGTGATTGCGCCGGAGATGCCATTGTCTGCTCAGGCGAGATTGGAAACGGAGGATATTGAATTCCTGTATGATATGGAATTCTTCATTAATCGCGAGCTTGGAGAGAACGCGGGAGTGGCATTTGATGATGAGGCATTCCGGAAAGCGTTGTCAGTTAACGGGGATTCGATCATTATCATTGCCGATGATGAAGTCATCAAAGTTCATGTCCATTCCAAGACTCCAGGCGATGTGTTGAATCTGGCACTGCATTATGGTGAGATTACACAGATTCATATTCTCAATATGCGTGAACAGCATCGGGATCTCCTGACAGCAGGCATGGATATTGCTCCATCACCTGAATTGTTTGCAGAGATTCCACCTGAGGCAGCACGAAGTATGGAAGAGGCTGTGCTTCCTGCAGATGAGATGGCACCGTATGGTTTTATTGCGGTATCCTCCGGTGACGGTATTGCAGAGATTTTCCAAAGTCTTGGCGTCGATGTTGTTCTGTCCGGTGGACAGACGATGAATCCGAGCACTGAGGATTTTGTCAAAGCCGTTCGCTCCATTGCTGCGGAGCAGGTATTCATACTCCCGAATAACTCGAATATTGTACTGGCTGCGGAGCAGGCACGTGAGTTGCTTGAAGATGAGCGCCGAATTACGGTTATTCCAAGCAAGACCATTCCACAGGGAATGGCTGCTGCTTTTGCTTTCCAGGAAGATGAGTCTGCGGAAACGAACCGTGACCAAATGTTGGAGGCCATCAGCCGGGTACAGTCCGGTCAAGTGACTCATGCGGTTCGTGATACGCAATATGATGAATTGGATATCAAGGCGGGACACTATATTGGTATTCATAACTCCAAAATTGTAGCGACGGATGAAGTCATGCTTCAAGCATGTGAAGGTCTGCTTAAACAGATGATGGAGAGCGGAGATGAAGTGGTGACGATCCTTGAAGGGGACGAAGCTGACCCTGAGGTTACTGCTGCCCTCGCTGCATGGCTTGAAGTAGAGTATCCTGATGCTGAGGTAGAGGTACATCGTGGAGGACAGCCTGTGTATTATTATTTGTTCTCCGTAGAGTCCTAATAAAGGTTGTTCAAAAAAGTCTCTTGTTGAGTTTTTGAACAGGTACCAATAGCACTCTGGCGAAGAGGAGGAGAGTCATGAGCCACAAGGTTGCGATAGTAACAGACAGTACGGCGGATATTCCAGAAGAACTCATTCGCAAATACGGAATTCACATTGTTCCGTTGCGCGTTCTGTTCGGTGAAGAGACTTATGCAGATGGCGTTGATCTGACTTCGGAACAGTTCTACGAAAAATTGAAGAAGGTTTCTGTGTTGCCTACAACTTCACAGCCTTCTCCAACTGATTTCATGAATGTATATCAATCACTTCTGGATGAGAACCCGGAACGCCCGATTGTATCCATCCACCTGTCATCCGGCATGAGTGGTACCTACCAATCGGCCATGCTTGGCAAGTCTTTGCTGGAGCGTGAGGGTGACATCACCGTGTTTGATTCGAAGTCAGCTTCGTATGGGTACGGTCTAATGGTAGTACAGGCTGCTGAACTTGCCGAACAGGGGAAGTCAGCAGTCGAAATCGCTGCTGCCATTGAAGGGATGCAAAAATCTCGTAAATTGTTCTTTCTCGTGGATACTCTTGAGTATCTGCAAAAGGGCGGTCGGATTGGCAAAGCTTCAGCCATCTTGGGAACGTTGCTTAATATTAAGCCGATCCTGTCTATTGATGAAGAAGGCGTTATCTACGCAGTTGAGAAAGTCAGAGGTCACAAAAAAGCAATGGCACGCATTATTGAGCTGTTCCAGAAGGATCTTGCAGGAAAACGGGTAAATCTGGCGGTAGGTCATACCGCTGACCCGGGATCAGCGATCGCTTGTGCAGAGCAGCTGAGTGGTCATTTTACACTGAATGAAGTGATCTATACCAATATTGGAGCCGTAATAGGCAGTCATGTTGGACCTGGTGTCATTGCGATCTTTATGTGGCCTGTTCCGGAATGAGGGATTAGACATGAAATTGGAAGAAATATCAGTTAAGCAAATTAACGGCGTGAGTGCTCTCAAAGAGGGAGAGCTTCACGCCTTTGGCATCTCTACTGTTAAAGACCTGCTTGAATACTATCCGTTCCGTTATGAGGACTATCGTCTGCGTTCGCTTAGTGAAGTGAAGGATGGAGACAAGATTACGGTCCAGGGACAGGTGATGGGTATTCCTGTATTACAACGATACGGCAAAAAGTCCCGTCTCACCTGTAAGATCATGACGGAAGAGTGGATGATTACAGCTACATGGTTCAATCGCCATTTCCTCAAAGAACAGCTTACGCCCAATCGTGAGATTGTGATTACGGGGAAGTGGGAACAAAAACGCATGCAGATGACAGTTACCGATTCGGAGTTTCCCGATAAAGGCGATGGGCGTTCAGGTACACTGCAACCTGTATATTCGGTAACCGGCAAGCTGACGCAACAATGGATGCGCAAAACG
Source organism: Paenibacillus sp. 2KB_22 (assembly GCF_052115745.1). Taxonomy (NCBI): domain Bacteria; kingdom Bacillati; phylum Bacillota; class Bacilli; order Caryophanales; family Paenibacillaceae; genus Paenibacillus; species Paenibacillus sp. 2KB_22. The sequence continues at coordinate 997,213 of NZ_JBFRHG010000002.1, read as the reverse complement.
ATTAATCAGGGATTGATTCAGTTCGGGGATATGATTCCCGAGATTCTGCCCCAGTCCTTGATGAGGAAATACAGCTTGATGCCGCGTAAGCAGGCGATTGCGGGAATTCATCGTCCACAGGACAACCGGGAAGGTCAACAGGCCAGACAGCGGATGGTGTATGAAGAACTGTTTCTGTTCCAGCTGAAAATGCAGGCGTATCGTGCGTTGAACCGGAATCGTATGGATGGTGTGGTGCACACCACGGACAATACAACGATTCGTGAGTTTGTACGCAGTTTACCATTTGAACTGACAGACGCTCAGAAAAAGGTGGAGCTTGAAATTCTGCATGATATGCGTTCGCCTTATGCAATGAATCGGTTATTGCAGGGTGATGTAGGATCGGGTAAAACGGTTATTGCGGCAATTGCGCTATACACGACTGTTCGATCCGGTTTCCAAGGGGCTCTGATGGTGCCTACGGAGATTCTGGCGGAGCAGCATATGCGTTCACTGCAAAAGCTGTTTGAACCGTTTGGGGTAACTGTAGGGCTGTTAACGGGCAGTGTAAATGGACGTAAGCGTAAAGATCTGATCGCCTCGTTGCAAATGGGCATGATTGATATCGTGGTGGGTACACACGCCCTGATTCAGGAAGATGTTTTCTTCCGTGATCTGGGTCTTGTGGTGACGGACGAGCAGCATCGCTTCGGTGTGAATCAGCGCAGCGTTTTACGACGCAAAGGATATAACCCGGATGTGTTAACGATGACGGCTACGCCAATTCCACGGACACTTGCGATTACGGCTTTTGGGGATATTGAGGTATCCACGATCTCAGAACGTCCGAAAGGACGGATTCCGATCTCCACGTATTGGGTCAAGCACGATATGATGGAGCGGGTACTCGGGTTTATCTCCAGAGAAGTGGATCAGGGGCGTCAGGCTTATCTGATCTGTCCGCTCATAGAGGAGTCGGAGAAGCTGGATGTGCAGAATGCGATTGATCTGCATGTGCAGATGCAGCAGAATTTTCCGAAATATCGTGTAGGTTTGCTGCATGGACGGATGACGGCTGCGGAGAAAGAAGAGATGATGCGTGACTTCTATAGCAATGATATTCAGCTGCTGGTCTCCACCACCGTTGTGGAGGTCGGGGTCGATGTGCCCAATGCCACGTTAATGGTCATTATGGACGCGGACCGATTCGGTCTGTCCCAGCTGCATCAGCTTCGTGGGCGGGTTGGTCGTGGTGCCCATGCGTCCTATTGTGTACTCATTGCTGATCCCAAGACTGAGGTTGGACAGGAACGCATGAAGGTCATGACGGAAACGGAGGATGGATTCGAGGTATCTCGTCGGGACCTCGATCTCCGTGGTCCGGGTGATTTCTTTGGTACCAAACAGAGCGGATTGCCCGAGTTCCGTCTTGCTGATATGGTTGCCGATTTTGCTGTGCTGGAACAAGCCCGAGATGATGTATCCCAGTTGATTGCGGAAGTGAATTTCTGGACGTCTGTGGACTATGCACCTTTGCGTGATTTCCTGCAGCAACAGCAAGTATTCAAGGGCGATCTGATTGACTAAAGCTTGCCTTGATAGCTGGTTTTTCATATTACCATTGTAAAAATAGACAAGTGTACAAGCCCTCCCGACATATGAATAAGAAGTGAGTTCATTCTTTGGGAGGTGCTATACGTTTTGGGTTATCAACAATATGGAATTAGTCCGCAGCTGGTGGAGCGGATCAAACTAAAGATGAAAAATCCCGCTGTCAAAGAGCGTATCAAAAAGTTGATTGATGGAGTGACCAAGTCTGATCTGCAAGATAAGGCCAAAGTCAGAAGGCTTGTCAAGTCTTCAGCAGTCATTATGAATGAGAATTTTTCTGCGGCGCAGGAGGAGCAGTTTGTTGCGTTTGTACTCGCGCAGAAGATTGATCCGAACAATACGTTTCATTTGATTAAGCTGTGGGGGATGTTTAGGTAGGGATTCGATGTAATGTTGGGTTAACTAAAGAGAGTTGTTTACACGGGGGCACTACGATGACAGAATAACCTTCCGAGCGCTGTTATCCCCAGATTTTCTGATTGACCCTTTCCAAGGGTAAAATCCGGGGATAAAGGCGCACGCTTCGCTTCTTTAGGTTATTTCTGTCCTCTCCGTTGTTGTGTAAACGAAAGTACTTTAGAAAAACCAAATTACATGAATGATTTTTTGGTAATTTAGGAAGGGGTGTTCCACTAGTCATGTATGACATGATGGAACGCCCTTTTTTTGTGGTGGAGAGCAGTTGGGATGATGGAGGTTTTAGTTGGGCATTAAATGGAATGATTATGTAATTTTATCTGCTGCACTCTTACTTTGATCAGGAAAAGAGCTGATGATGATTAAAGTTATGATTAAAACTACAATGATAATGCTATTGGAAGGCAATTCTTTCAGGATGTAGTCTTGCACAAGTAAGACCAGGATAGAAATAAATAAAATCATTTGCAGGACAAGTCTTGTTGAGCGATCAGGATCATTCGATCGTCTGGAGACACCATATAGGATAAGCCATATTAGACTAAAAAGTAGAAGTGAACCTAGGAGTATAATGGCAAGCATGCTTAAACACCTTTCTGTAATTAATTTTTGACCAATTGGAATAACATGACAAGTCATTAATTATATCATAGGAATTTCTGTATTTGTTGATTTTATGGAAATATGAGGTGATGGTTGATCTTCACATATTCCCTTTTTTGATTGTCACAGGATGTACTTTGCTTTCCTCCAGGGGGAGGGGTAAACTGTTGCATACAAGTTAGTTGTGTGAATCAGACTTAATTTATAGATGTTGTGGCGGATTGGCATTACAATGAGACATGCCTTTTATTTTCAGACAGATGTGGAGGAAGTACGATTGGAAATGTTTACGATGCTGCTGGGTTTATTTGAACGGGCGGCGCTGTTGATTATATTTTTATTCTTTCTGTCGAGGGTGCCTAGATTCAGGCAGATTCTGCAAAAGGGGAAATTAAGGTGGCAGGAGTCTATTGCAGTTACCTTGTTGTTCTGTGCTTTTGCCATTTTTGGGACATATACGGGCATTAATGTTGAAGGTTCACTGGTGAATGTCCGCATTATAGCGGTGCTATCGGGTGGTATTTTGTTCGGGGCGCCTGTGGGCATTATTACGGGGATTGTGTCCGGGGTCCATCGGTATTTGATCGATATGGATGGAGTCACAGCCATACCGTGTCTGATCACAAGTATTCTGGCAGGTCTGGTCTCCGGATATATACATAAGTATACGCCTAAGCCCAAGCGATGGATTATTGGTATTGGTGCAGGTATGATCTGTGAAGCGCTCACGATGTTACTGATTCTGCTATTTTCCTATCCCGATCCTCTGGGTGCAGATATTGTTTCGAAGATTGCGCTGCCTATGATTCTGGGTGAAGTCAACATAGGGCTGATTGTGCTCCTAGTACAGAGTGTTGAAGGGGAAAAGGAAATGATTGCAGCTCGTCAGGCGAAACTGGCGCTGGAGATTGCCAACAAGACCTTGCCGTACTTCCGTTCCATTGACGAGGATTCTCTGCGCAAAATCTGCCGTATTATTCAGGAGGATATTCAGGCTGATGCCGTTGCGATTACGGATACCCGGAATGTGCTAGCATATGTAGGGTTTGGTGAGGAACGATATCATATTGGCAATGAAATTATAAGTGAGATGACCAAGAAGACGATATCCAGCGGGGAGATAACAATCAGTAATGATGTCATTGATGAAAAAACACCGGATATCCACTCGCTTTTAATTATTCCGCTCAAAGAACGAGGAGACATTACAGGTGCGCTCAAAATCTATTATCGCAAAGCATATAAAATTACGTATCCTTTGCAAACGATGGCTGTAGGTCTGTCGCAGATCATCTCGACCCAGATGGAGGTATCGCGGGTAGAGGAGATCAAGGCTGCTGCCAACAAAGCAGAGCTGCGCGCATTACAGACGACAATTCATCCTCATTTTCTGTTTAATGCGCTAAATGCGATTGCTTCGTCCATCCGAACCAAACCGGATCGTGCGCGTGAACTGATTGTGAATCTATCCGGGTACATGCGCTACAATCTGGAGCTGTCGGATGAGTTAATTGATATTCATAAGGAACTGGAGCAGGTCCGTAATTATGTAGAGATTGAGAAAGCTCGCTTCGGCAGCCGACTGAATGTGATCTATGAGATTGATGAGGTCGCGGTGCATATTCCGAGTCTTGTCATCCAGCCGCTCGTCGAAAATGCAATTATTCATGGCATCCTCAAGGTTAAAGGACCGGGTACTGTTCGAATTCGGGTACAGGATTATCCTGAGTTTGTGCGCATTAGTGTCAGCGATACAGGGGCAGGTATCAGTGCAGATATTATTGAACGGGTCTACCATGATCGTATGCCTGGTAACCAGATCGGGCTGTATAATGTGCATCGCCGGGTCAAGCTTATATACGGACAAGGTGTAACCATTACCAGGCTGGAACAAGGAACAGATATTTTATTTGATGTGCCCAAAGGAGATGTCGTAACAAGGTGATGATGGATCGATGAGAGCTCTTATTGTGGAAGACGAGATTCTGGCAAGCGAGGAATTGAATTACTTAATCCAGGAACATAGCCAGATTGAGGTGGTGGATCGCCTTGAAGATGGCCTAGATGTACTGAAATTTTTGCAGGAACAAGAAGTGGACGTCATTTTCCTCGATATCAATATTCCCTCGCTGGACGGTATGATGCTGGCCCATCACATTGGGAAATTTGCAACAAAGCCCTATATTGTTTTTACTACGGCGTACAAGGAACATGCAGCAGAAGCCTTTGAATTGGAGGCTTTCGATTATATTTTGAAGCCTTATGACGAGAAGAGAATCGCTGCGATGCTCCATAAGCTGGAGATGGCTTTCAAACGTGACCATACGCCTATGGAGCAACATGCTGAGGATGGACCAACCCCCACGGCGGACGGATCTGCTGCGCAGGGTGAACTGGTACGAGATATGAATTCCCATACGGACAGAAGAATTAATCTGCTGCGGAATGACAATATTATTGTTACGGATACGGCAGATATCTACTATGCGGAAGCGCAAGAGAAAGTGACGAAGGTATATACCAAAAATGGGGAGTTCACCATGCCAGTGAGTATATCGGATTTTCACAGCCGGCTGCCACTGGATACGTTCTTTCGCTGCCACCGTTCGTACGTTGTAAATCTGTCGCAAATCCGTGAAATTGTGCCTTGGTTCAATAATACGTATCTGCTTCGCCTGCGTGATCTGGAAGCTGAAGTACCCGTAAGTCGCGGGAAAGTCAAAGAGTTCAGGCAACTCATGCGCATCTAGAAGCATTTCATTCCGCATCTGATGCAACTCATGCTCAAAACGGTGTAATGAATCCCCTTTCATGTATGATTAGCTTGTGAACGCATTCATGTATATGACATCGGCAAAGGGGAGATCACGATGAAAGCAGCTATTTCATCCGCTTCATCAGTACCTACATCAACAATTACACCTACAAAAATGAACCGCTGGCTTATTGTTTTGGGGACTATTATTGTCCAAATGGGTCTTGGAACCATCTATACGTGGAGTTTATTTAATCAACCGCTGTCTGATCGTTTCGGATGGGACGTCAGCTCGGTCGCGATAACTTTTTCAATTACCAGTTTTGCTTTGGCATTTGCCACATTGTTTGCAGGTCGGTTGCAGGAACGTTGGGGTCTTCAGCGTCTGATCCGTGTAGCCGGGGTTGTGCTAGGACTGGGGCTTATTCTGAGTTCCCAAGTCACTTCGTTAACACTGCTGTACATTTTGGCTGGATTTGTCGTTGGTTTTGCAGATGGTACGGCGTACATTACGTCGTTGTCTAATCTGATCAAATGGTTCCCGGAGCGTAAAGGTCTGATCTCGGGGATCTCGGTAGGTGCCTTCGGTACCGGTAGTCTATTATTCAAATATGTGAACTCGGCATTGATCGGCGCCGTTGGTCCTGCTCAGGCATTTATGTACTGGGGCATTATCGTTCTTGTTCTGGTGGTTGCGGGATCATTCCTGATCCGTGAAGCTGTTGTTCGTGAACAGGCTCCGGCAAGCAAGGAAGGATCAAAACAAGTCGTAGCACGTCATGACTACACGGTGAAAGAGATGCTGCGTACAAAAGAAGCGTATATGCTGTTTGTTATCTTCTTCACGGCGTGTATGAGTGGTCTGTATCTGATCGGTATTGTCAAAGATATCGGTGTACAGCTTGCAGGTCTTGATGTAGCTACAGCTGCCAACGCAGTGGCCATGGTTGCGATCTTTAACACGGCAGGGCGGATTATTCTTGGTGCACTGTCAGATAAAGTAGGACGAATGAAAGTCATCGCTGGTGCGCTGCTGGTGACAGCCGTAGCTGTCATGACACTTAGTCTGGTTCCACTGACCTTCGGGATCTTCTTCGCCTGTGTGGCTGCCGTTGCATTCTGCTTCGGTGGTAACATTACGGTATTCCCGGCGATTGTGGCTGATTACTTCGGACTGAAAAATCAGAGCAAAAACTATGGCGTGATCTATCAGGGATTTGGATTTGGTGCTTTGGCAGGATCATTCATCAGCGCCCTGCTGGGCGGATTCCATCTAACTTTCATCGTGATTGCCGTACTCTGTGCTATCTCATTGTTGCTCGCACTGATTATTACCCCTCCAGGTCAAGGTCGTCGTGCACGTCAACGTGACAAACAGATGAACCTTAACCCGTCATCACGGGCAAGCTAACAACATGTATTGGAAGTACAGAACAGAGAATATTTCTTGATCTTAAAAAGCAAATTAAAGACAAAGTAAACAGAGCGGTCTCAAATGAGGCCGCTTTTTGGTATCTACTGTTGCCAAATTGCTGGCCAGCCTGTTAGCCTAATGGACCATCTGGCTACTGTAAGGGTGGTGCCCTGTGTGCATTCCATCATTCGCTTCTGTTATACTCTAGGTGAATTCAACAACAGCAAGACCAAGTTATGTACCCCAGAGGAGGCATATCATGAAATTCATTAAATACACACAACCTGATTTTGATGATTATTATGCATTGGTTTCCAATACGGAAGTGATGAAACAGATTACAGAACGGGCAATACCGGAGCAAGAGGCGAGAACACAATTCGAATCCATGCTGGAGTTTAATGAACGTTCCACATGTGGACATTACCGAGTATTCAGTGAAGAAGGTGCGGGAGTAGCCTATGCCAAACTGATTCCAGATCAGACAGACCCGAATCGGGCTGAAATAGGTTATATGATTCTGCCCGAACATTGGGGAAAAGGCCAAGGCACATCCATTGCGTCACGGTTGATTATCCAGGCACAAGCTGCAGGGATTGGATCGCTCTATGCAGTTATCGATCCGTCTAATGCAGCTTCCCGCCAGATTTTAACCAGACAGAACTTTGTATCCACCTGGACAGGTGATTACGATGGTCTTCCTGGTGAGATATTGGAGTTAGATCTTCAAATGAAGCGGTAAAGTAACTGTTCTGCGGGTAATCAGATATATGAGGCATCTTGCATGAGATGAATGGAGCTCATTACTCATTAATTATTTGGGCCCACCCATGCACATTTCATGCAAGAGGCTTGCTTATATAGAGATGTGGAGGAGATGACATATGAGCAATACAACCATGGAGCGTCTGAATGATTTACTGCCGGAGTGGCTGGAGACCAGTCGGTTGCACACGGGGCAAGGTAAAGTCGCTTCTTATATCCCGGAGCTTGTCAAAGCTTCTCAGGATGAGCTGGGTATACATATCATGGACGCTGAAGGCAATCATGTGTCGGCGGGGGATTGCGGTGTGCCATTTACAATGCAAAGTATCTCCAAAGTATTCACCCTAATTCTGGCCTTGATGGATCATGGCGAAGAAGCAGTCTTCTTTAATGTAGGAAAAGAACCTACAGGCGATGATTACGACTCGATGATTAAGCTTGAGTTGGTTGAACCCGGAATTCCGTTCAATCCGTTGATCAATGCCGGCGCGATTACGGTGTCCTCCCTCGTTGGAGGAGATTGCAAAGAGGAGAAATCACGGCGCATCCTGGAGTTCTTCCGCAGGCTCGCGAATAATGATCAGTTGGGCTATAACGAAGATGTATTCCAGTCTGAGTCCGAGAGTGGTCACCTGAATCGTTCACTGGCGTATTTTTTGAAGCATAATGGTGTGATCAAGGATGACGTGGAAGATGTACTTGCCGTGTATTTCCGTCATTGTTCCATTGAAGTGACCTGTGCGGACTTGGCACGCATGGCGCTGGTTCTGGCTTATGATGGAACCGATCCGATTACGGGTGAAGAACTCATCCCTCGTCGGTATGTACAGATTGCGAAAACCTTCATGACGACCTGTGGGATGTATAATGCGTCAGGTGAATTCGCCATTGAAGTTGGCTTGCCCGCCAAAAGTGGGGTTTCCGGTGGGATACTAACTCTGGTACCAGGACAATTCGGTATTGGAGTGATTGGACCCGCTCTGAATCGCAAAGGTAACAGCCTTGCCGGCGTGCATCTGCTCGAGCGTCTGTCCAAGGAATTTGATTGGAGTTTTTTCTAAAAAGTTTTCGGAAAAAAGCCATACCCTTATATGTAGCCGATGAATCACGTATCCGATATTTTGCTTCTTTTGAACGAAGTGAATGGCCCGGGTATGTTTCGTCGGCTGCTTTTGGTATTCACCAGGATGTGTAGGAAGGCAGTCCTGCATGGTAACGACCATGCTGCATCTATCATGGAACATCCACAACATCGAGGTGGGTATATTCGCCTTCAGTGATTAATTCAGTCATTGGCTAGCGCCACATCTGTAATGAGGTTCATCTGAATATCCCGGGAACCGTCTTTCATCCGTAGTCTGAGGGTACGGGCAGGACGGTCCAGCCGAAGCACTTGACCGGTGTAACGGATATCGTCATGTTCGTGAAACAACGTAATAGTGACCTTATCTCCAAGCATCATCGAGTTGCTGAGTAACCGGGACATTTCTTCCGCCGCCTGGGCATCCAGAGATGGGCGGATACGAGGAGCAAGTTGTTCCTGATGAAGAATATAGGCTTCCCGGTGTTCGGGGAGCATCATGCGTGAGGACTCAAAGATACCGTTTTGCTGCAATTTTTTACTCATTTATAATGACCTCCAATTTTATGAGAACGTTCATGGGCTTGCGCGGACGAGCAGAGGGAGGATGCCCGCATAATGGCAGTATCTCCGTATCTGCGCTTAATATCATCCGTGGCACGTTCCAGTTCTCTTTTGCGTTCGCGGTCATCAAACCAGGACAGCTGAACTTCGGAATCGGGTACAAGTCCGGTCAGTGACACGCTGATGCGGCGGATGGGTAATCCGTCCCAATGGCGCAGGAACAGGGCTGCTGCCGCATCGTATACTTCATCCGTAATGTTGGTGGGTTCATTCACCTTTATCTGGCGGGAGAAACCGGTTGGCCGATCATAATCCTGTCCGCGACATGCAACCGAGACCACATGGCCCATAAGTGATTTGTCCCGGGAACGTCGACTGACGAGTTCCGCCAGTTCAAGCAGTACCACTTTGATATCTTCCCACGAGTCATAGTCCCGGGGCAGCGTCATCTGATGTCCGATTCCCTGCTGCTGATGAGCATATGTCCCGGGTTTGACCGGGGAATCATCCATACCGCGGGCGATACGCCATAGTACCTCACCATTCACACCCCAACGTTCTCTTAGTCGGGACAGTGGGGTCTGGGCCAGATCACCGATCGTATGCACCCCCATCTTGTAGAGATGCTGCGCCATGCGGGAACCGACCATGAACATATCTCGTACAGGCTTCTTCCAGATCGTTGAAGACAGATCTTTGCGAGGCAGCGTGCAGATGCCTCCTGGGACTTTTTTGGCATACAGGTCACAGGCCATCTTGCTAACGACCTTGGTATCACTGATGCCGATCCGAATGTACACACCCGTCTCCTCCATCACCCTGGATTGTATGCTGCGCGCAATCGTCTCGGGACTGCCGAACAGATCCAGGCTTCCGGTGACATCGAGAAACTGTTCGTCAATACTATACGGTTCCACCAAATCGGTGAAAGACTGAAGGATGCGCGTAATGTGTAGGGATACCCGAATGTACTCGGCCATCCGCGGGCGAACAACAACAACATCTGGACATTTGGCGAGCGCTTCGCCCAGTCGTTCTGCTGTTGTAATTCCATAGGACTTGGCGAGTGGACAGGCCGCAAGAATAATACCCGAACGGCGCGCCGGATCTCCCGCGACAACGAGGGGGCGGTCCTTGTATTCGGGATGTGCAGACTTCTCCACACTGGCGTAGAATGACTGGCAGTCAGCCAGCATGATGACACGTCTGTCTTGGCGGGACATAAGACTTCTCTCCTTATCCGTGATGCGGTACTCTGTTCAACATTGATTATCTTCATTTGAATATCGCTTTTTAACAGTTTATTTACAGTATGGAACAGGTGTTCTTGTTTTATAAGCATATCTGACAATCTAAAATGCGGCAACCGGAATTATTTTGCATATTGGACACAATTGCCCTAAGGCCATATTAGAGTCAGAAATTAGGAAATAAGATGTGCTTTTTTACATTTAATGTGAGAGATCCGTGACTTGAGGGTGATGACCGGGCGTTCATTTCGCTTTTTGTAAAAGGGTTATAAATGGGTACAGTCCTATAGAGGGGGACTGATGTCCTTTTTTGATTTTCTGCACTTTTCAGAAAACCTTGATGTGACGCGGAATATCGCTGATGCGTTATCAGACTATAGTATCAATTTTGTAATCTTTATGGTTAATACTGTAAAAATGGCCGCAACTTTAAAATATAACTCGCGTTTAATGGGGTATGCGTTCTAACGGCAAACGTTGCCTGTACCCGCGTTGCACATAACAATAAAGGTTCCAGAATTGCAAGATCAGCAGGTCTTCAATCCATGCGATTCCAGCAGATATTAGTGTTCGGGAATCAGATGTACCCTGAAGGCTTTCGGGTGCCCGTTGATGGCACTTTTTACGAATCATGGGCAGAATGTTCCATTTCATGTTTGCTTCCATCAGCCTAGTTACAAATGCAGAGTCTTAGCGCTATAGTGAGAACTACACCGCTGACATCTCTACCAAGCGGACATCCGAAGCGGAATGATTCGTAAACTTCATGTTGGACCATTCGATGTTGAAGCAGGATGATATTAGAGAGGTGAGCAATCTAACGACATGAGCAGACAAAGACGAAGACGCTGGTTATTAACGGTGTTGACAGGCGCAGTGGTGGTGAGCGGCGGGATATTTGCCGGATGGCATTATATGCAACCCAAGCTCGTTACGTACACAGCGGAGAACGGCACGGAGATGAAATTCAAAACTGATGGAGACCGGTTCATGGAATACGGGCCAGATGGAACGTGGAGGGAGATGTTCGTCAAAGGTGTCAATCTGGGCGCAACATCACCGGGACATTACCCGGGAGAATTTCCGCTGACCAAAGAGGATTATTTGCGGTGGTTCCAACAGATCGAGGATCTGGGAGCCAATGTTATTCGGGTATACACGGTTCACGAACCGATTTTCTACTCCGCATTGGTCGAATATAACCGCGGACGGGAGCAACCGTTATATTTTATACAAGGCATATGGTCACCTGAGGAAGAGCTGATTGAGAAGCAGGATGCCTACACCGCCCATATTGAGCAGACGTTCAAGCAGGAGATTGAAAAGGCAGTATCTGCTGTCTATGGCGATGCGGACATTCCGGCCAAGCAGGGAGAGTCCAGCGGCAAATACAAGACGAATGCAGGAAAATATCTGATGGCCTGGCATGTGGGTACGGAATGGGACCCGGCTATGGTTGACAACACAAACGAGAAACATGCGGACGTGCCGCAGTACAAGGGAGTTCATTTCTCGGCTACGCCAGAAGCGTCACCGTTCGAGAACTGGCTCGCAGAATTGCTGGATCATACGGCGGTCCTGGAGAAGAAGTATGGATGGGAGCATCCGATGACCTTCACCAACTGGGTAACGACCGATGTGTTGGATCATCCCGGCGAGCCGCTGTATGAAGAGGATCTCGTCAGTGTGGATGCCCGTCATATTCAGCCGGAGGGGTGGCAGGGAGGTTATTTTGCAGCCTACCATGTGTACCCGTATTACCCAGATCTGTTCCATATTGATAAAACGCTCCAAACAATCAAGGATGAGAACGGCGAGTACAACACGTACAAAAGTTATCTGCGCAAACTAAAAGCCGAGTTTTCCGATATGCCTGTAATGGTTACAGAGTATGGCGTACCTTCTTCTCTTGGTATTTCCCATCTGGGTATGGGAGGCCGGAATCAGGGTGGACATAACGAAGTAGAGCAGGGAGATATTGACGCGTCATTGACGCAGGATATCTATGATGAGGGATACTCGGGAGCCATTTTGTTCATGTGGCAGGATGAGTGGTTCAAAAAAACATGGAACACAATGCCACTGGAAATCCCGGCTGATCGCCGTGCATATTGGCTGAACGTGCTGACAAACGAGAAGATGTTTGGTCTGCTTGCCATGGACCCGGGTAAACAGGAACAGTTGACCATCGACGGATCACTGGATGACTGGGATGATCTGAAGGATGAAGAAGTCACGACCTGGCAGGGCCAGGTAGACGGCATTCAGGAAATGAAGATGACCCATGATGAAGCTTATCTGTATATTGGGTTGACCTTGAATCAACCTTTTGACCCGGATCAGACGGTGCTACGAATTGGGACTGATACACTTGCTGGAGGCAGTCAGCCTGACAAGTTACTCCCGGGCCGGACGCTCAGTGATGGTCTTGAGACGGTGATTACACTGGGGCAGGATGAAGAATCTCAGGTGGAGATTGCCCAGGATTATGACTTTAATCAGCGTCTGTACGGCAAGGAAGGATACGACATGCTGCCAGGTCAGCAGGCAGACTCCTCAGATCCGTTCCATCCATGGAATCTGGCAGTCAGCCTGAGGATGACACCGCCGGATACCCGATCTGCTCATCCATTCATGAATGAAAAGGTCGGAACATTGAAACGGGGAACGACGGCTCCCGGTCAGTCCGACACGGATTCATTAACGGCATGGCAGTATAACGGCAATCAGGTGGAGATGCGGATTCCCTGGATGCTACTGGGGTTCGGTGATCCGAGTTCGCTACAAGCGATCGACTATGGACCGCTCAAGAATGGACGTGAGTTCTCCACAGTTGCTGTGGAAGGTGTCACTCTCATTCCATGGTTAACGGACCGCGCCACGAAGAAAGTATCTTGGCCTGGGGGTGAACAGACAACCCTGGATCTGAAGACTTTGCCGGTATATAGCTGGCAGCCTTGGGAGCAGGTGCAGTATAGTGAACGGCTGAAGCTTAGCTACGAAAAAATGAAGAAGAGCTACGAGAAAATTCCTAGTTTTCAGATCGAATAAATGAGTATAAAGGAGGGCCTTTTCACATGTTTCCAAGTTTGGCTTTGGCCTATCTGTTTTTGTACATCTGTATCGCACTCGTTGTTGTAGGCGTCATCCTATTGTTTGCCATGAAAATGTCCCACAATGGCAAACGACGCAAGACGGCGTTCTATGAATTAAAACAGCGCGACTACTTCACTTATCTGCAAACGGCCTTAACCGAGAATAGTCCGCTCAGATTGCCACCAGGCAAGCTGGCTCCGCTGGAACGCAGAGTCATTCAGGACAGGCTGATTGAATGGATCGACCAGTTCAAAGGTGAGTATCGTGACAAATTAATCGCACTATGCCGTGAAGCAGGATTTGTAGAGCATGATCTGAAGGAATTAGGCCGACTGCGTTACGGTCGCCAGATTGATGCGGCTTATCGCTTGGGTGGCATGCGTTGTCCAGAAGCCGTTCCCGGCTTGATGGAATTGCTGAAGGATGAGAAGCCGGGGCCGATGGCTATTATGATTGGTCGTTCCATCGCAAGATGTACAATCCGGCAAGGGGAACTAAAAGACATGCTGGCGTTGCTGTTGAACAAAGGCAAGTCAATTCATCATCTTGCAGCAGATATCCTGCTTGAAACAAGTCTGGATACCAGCAGAATTCTAATCGAATTGCTGGAAGATCGGAATCCGGATTTTGTCAAAGTCGGACTCGTTGCGATGTGGGGACAGGCTGTGCCTGAAGTAATGCCTGCACTGGACAGACTCGTAGGAGCCGAACATCAGGATGTACGTGCCGAGGCGGTGAAGCTGTATCTCAGCGCAAGTCCGGCACTGCGGGATGAGACGATTTTGAAGCTGATTCAGGACACTGACCCGGAAGTTCGTACCGAAGTGGTGCAAGCGCTTGGTTCGAAGCATGCATCGGGTAGCATTCCATTGCTGCGCAAAGCGTTGCGGGATGAGGACTGGAGAGTTCGTTATAACAGTGCGGAGAGTCTGAGCAAGCTTGGCGAACCGGGATTTGAAGCGTTGTGTCAGGCTGCGGTACAAGGTACAGGTGCTGAACGCGAGATTGCGATGCAGCAGATCGAGAGTACCATGCAGCATACAAGAACTGATGACAGAGCTGTAGAGCAGATGATTGCTCATAACAAGAAAAGACTGCTGTACGATCGTTATTTTGGCCCTATACGAGAGAACAGAACCAGTAAGAAACGCACAGGTGTCGCTACGGTAGGAGGGGATTACACTGCTTAGGGATCTATTATTAATCTACGGCATGGTCGCAATCTACTATGTTGTTTTCGTCAATACGCTCTATTTTTCCATCCTGGCCTTATCGTTCCGTAACATCTGGACGATCTTCCGCCGGTCGCATTATTCCAAATACAATACCTTGTCAGGATCGGAACTGGTGCCTTCGGTTTCTCTGCTGGTACCGGCATACAACGAGGAACTGACGATTATTGAAAATGTGAACTGTCTGATGACGCTGAATTATCCAACGTATGAAGTCATTGTTGTGAATGATGGCTCCAGTGATGCCACACTGAAGATTTTATTGGATGAATATCGTCTGAAGCCGGTACCCAATACGAAGATTCGGGGCAAGATCGCCTGTCAGAAAATTCGCGGGATTTACCATAATCCGGAGTTCCCCGATCTGTATGTCATTGACAAGGAAAATGGCGGAAAGGCCGATTCCCTCAATGCCGGGATCAACTTGTCCCATTATCCGCTGATCTCTTCCATTGATGCCGATTCATTGCTGGAGAAGGATGCCCTGATCCGTATGGCACGCATGTATATGGAAAATCCAGAAGAGACAGTAGCCATCGGGGGAGATGTACGGATCGCCAATGGATGCAAAATCGAAAACGGGGCAGTGCAAGATGTATCGCTGCCGCGCAAGATCTGGCCCATGTTCCAGTCGATTGAATATCTCAAAGCCTTCCTGGGCGGACGGATTGGCTGGAGTCACATGAACGGTCTGATCATTGTCTCCGGTGCATTCGGTATGTTCCGTAAGGACGCTGTTATCGCCGTAGGTGGATATCGGGATGGTTATCCCGGGGAAGACATGAACATCATCATCAAGCTCCACCGGTATATGCTGGAAAACAAATTGAAGTACCGCGTTGCCTTCTGCCCTGAGGCGGTGTGCTGGACACAGGCACCGGATTCCTACCGGATCCTGTCCAGTCAGCGCAAGCGCTGGGGCCGCGGGAATCTGAAGAACATGCTGGAGAATCGAGGCATGCTGTTCAATCCCAAATATAAGGTTATGGGTATGGTGACCATGCCATATAACGTCCTTTTTGAAGCGCTCAACCCGTATTTCCGGATTACCGGACTTCTGGCTCTCGCTGGATATGTCCTTCTGGATATGACGCAATGGCCAATTCTGGTTCTGTTCGGACTATTGAACTTCGTGAGTGGTTATCTGTTGAGTGTAGGCGCACTTGTCCTGGAGGAGATTGCTTTCAAGCGTTACAACAAACTCTCCGATCTGGTCAAAATGCTGGTCTACTCTGCGCTCAAATTCGTGGGTTATCATCAGCTGGGCGTACTGTGGAGATTGCAGGGACATGTGCAGTTCATGCAAAACAACAACTCATGGGGTACCATGACACGCCAAAGCTGGTCCGAGGATGAGAAGAAACCAAGCGAAGCCGCTTAAGTACAGAGATCATGGCAATACAGTAACAGCAACCTGTATAGATAACCGAGGAGAAGGGTGGAAAAGAACATGCCAAATACGGCGACATTGCAGCGTGAGGCTGCCGTTAATGTGTACCGAAGTGTAGAACAGGGATTAAAGGAAACGGGTGCCGAAACATGCGGCTTAATGTTCATCCATTGTGCAGGAAACTCTCAACCTGAGCAGCAGGTCAGGACACATCTGGAGCAGACGAGCGGGACTGCCTTCCAGGTGTGGAAGGATGGGGCCACCCAGGCGATTGCCGTCCTGCTGCCAGGGTTGTCACTGGATGAGGTTCATTATGAAGGACTTCGGATCAAGCATGAGCTGCAAGAGACCGTCCCTGGTGCCGATCCACAGATCACACTGGCCAGTTTCGCAGAGGGAGAGCGGCCTTCGAAAGCAACCATTCAGCATATGGCTGAATCCTCGAAGCTCGTAGATTCGTCGGAGATTCATATCTACACGCTGGACAATACAGCGGACGAGCCGGAACGCATTCTGATTGTAGACAACGATCCTACGGTACGCGAATTCCTGCAGTTACGGTTGAAGATGCAGGGATACGAAACCTATGAGGCTGTTGATGGACTGGCTGCACTGGACTTGATCGAGAAAGTGACACCGGACTTGGTACTCACCGAGCTGAATCTGTATGGCATCGACGGTCTGCCGTTCATTCATCATATTCAGAAGCTGGAGATGGAGCAGCCACCCAAAATTGTCGTGTTGACCGAGCAACGTGTCGAGCAAACGATCAGTCAATGCTTCCGCAGCGGGGTCGATGATTACATGACCAAACCGTTCTCGCCTGTAGAGCTGGATGCCCGAATCAGACGCTGCCTGCATTAGAAGATAAAAAAGACCAACAGACAACCATCTATTTACATGGATTTGAAGAACCATCAAATACACTACCCGGAGGGAATATCATGGAGAATCAACAATTCCACACATTACTGAATGCGATTGAAAATAAAGAAGCTGTACTCGGCGTTGTCGGGCTCGGTTACGTAGGACTTCCACTTGCCGTGGAAATGGTCAATCAAGGTTTCACGGTAATCGGAATTGATCTGGATGCGTCCAAAGTAGAGAGTATCTATCAAGGGGATTCCTATATTCACGATATTTCGTCCGATGAGTTGAAAAAAGTAATGCAAAGCGGTCGGTTCCAACCAACGACAGATTACAGCATGCTGCGCGTCATTGACGCACTCAGCATCTGTGTACCGACGCCGCTCAGTGAGAATCAGGACCCGGATACGTCTTACATCGAGACGGTTGTGGATCAGATCAAACTGCATATGAAACCAGGTATGCTGATTACACTGGAGAGCACCACTTATCCAGGTACAACCGAAGAATTGATCCAGCAGCAGCTGGACAAGATCGGACAAGAAGCAGGTAAAGACTATTTCCTCTGCTTCTCGCCTGAACGTGTGGACCCGTCCAACGGACGTTTTACAACATTTAATACACCGAAAGTGATCGGGGGCACAACTGAAGCTTGCCTGAAACTTGGAACAGCGCTATATAGCAAATATGTAGAAACCGTAGTACCGGTATCTTCGCCAAAAGTGGCTGAAATGTCCAAACTGCTGGAGAACACATTCCGCAGTGTAAACATTGCCTTTGTGAATGAAATGGCGATGATGTGCGACCGTATGGGCATCGATATCTGGGAAGTAATTGATGCGGCAGCAACGAAACCCTTTGGTTTCATGCCATTCTATCCAGGCCCAGGCATCGGTGGACACTGCATCCCGCTTGATCCGATGTACCTGTCGTGGAAAGCCAAAGGTTTCCGTTTCTATAGCAAATTCATTGAACTGGCGCAATCGACCAATGACAACATGCCATATTACGTGTTGAACAAAACATCAACGATTCTGAACGAATACGCGAAATCTGTACGTAAATCGAATATCTTGCTGCTCGGTATGTCATACAAACCGAATATTGCCGATCTGCGTGAATCACCAGGACTGGAAGTATATGAACTGTTCAAGGAAAGTGGAGCCAACGTAAGTTACTACGATCCACATGCCGATTCTTTCCAGGACAAGCATGGGGAGACGGTACACAGCGAAGCATTCAATCTGGAACAGTTCAAGAAGTACGATTGCATCGTGTTGATCACCAACCACAGCGATTTGCCTTACTTTGATATTGCCGAGATGGGTGTGCCGATTCTGGATACACGTAATGCATTCCGTTCGTACACACATCCGCACATCTACAAAATTGGTCACTCGGTTCAGCATCCTGTGTTTGAACCAAGTGAAGCGTTGCTCGTCTGAGGAAATATATGAGGCAACGGGGCAAGCTGGTAGGGATGGCGAAATGGGCCATTTTGGCTGTGGTATTGTGCCTGCTGCTTCTGTCTTGGATGTTTAAGTGGTTCTCCACCGAGGAACACAAAGCGACCTGGCTGTGGGACGCGTCCATTATTGCAGAACAGACACCTGAGATTATTGCTTTCTCGAAAGAACAGGGCGTGGATACCATCTTCCTGCAAATCCAGGATGAGGTGCCTGATGCAACATACCGCAAATTCATTGCTGCTGCCCGGCAGGCTGAGATTGAAGTGCATGGACTTAACGGCCATGCAGACTGGGCCTATGAGGAGAAGCGGGATGAAGGACTTGCTTTTATCGAGCGAGTGAGAGCCTACAATGCAGCTTCTGCCAAGAATGAACGTTTCGAAGGCATTCAACTGGATGTGGAGCCGTATCAGCTGAAACGCTGGGAGGACGAAGAAAGCAGTGTCATTGCGGAGTGGAGCGACAACATGAAGGCTTGGACGAAAGCGGGAGAGGCCGCCGGATTGTACATGAGCGCTGCCATTCCGTTCTGGCTGGATGCCCGTCAGTCGGCTGAAGGTGAGGGTACATTCAGCCGCTGGGTCATCTCTCACTTCGATGCAGTGGCGATTATGGCTTATCGGGATAGCGGGCAGCAGATGTATGATCTGTCCAAGGAAGAACTGGACGAAGCGGATGATCTCGGCAAGAAAGTCTGGATTGGCGCAGAACTCGCGGATACACACGAAGGGGATCACCTGACCTTTTTCCGTAAACCCGTTAGCAACATGAATGAAGAAATGGCCAAGGTGTTCGATCTAGGCTCTTCCCATTCCTCTTTTGCAGGTGTGGCTGTGCATCATTATGAAGCATGGTATGCGAAGGAGAACGGTATTCCGCTTGCACGTAAGGATGAGAAAAAGGAATAGCGTTAAGTAAACGTTAGAAGTTCCTGGTTTCTGATGCGTGCCTCAAGACTATAGTATAGAAAGAAGGCAAGTCCCGGGTAGATGGGGCTTGCCTTTTTTGGTGGTGGATTAAGCAATGGATTTTGCAGCACTACGATATACAGGAGTGAAACTCAATATCCACTGTAATTTGATAAAGGGCACAATGTACACAACCGCATACAAGCGTGGTACACGAGGCTGAATTATAGGCTGGGGAGCGAAAGGTCGCTCCCTCACTCTTTCGTGCTCTCCGCTGTGCGATAACGATTGGGTGGCAAACCGACCTGCTTTTTGAACGCTTTGGAGAAGGAGAACAAGTCGGGATAACCCACGGAATGAGCCACTTCCGTTAAACTTAGCGGCGTCTGCACGAGCAGACGTTTGGCTTGATTCATTTTCAATTGCTGAATATATTGCACGGGGGACAGACCATAGGCTTTGCGGAACTGTTTGGCAAAATGAGTCCGATCCACACCCGCATGAGCAGACACACCTTCCACGGAAATGCCGCCTGCAAAATGAATGTCCATGTACTCCTTGCCTTTCTGAAGCCAAGACGTGGCAGAATCTGGTTGCAACCCTTTGGTTGCAGGGGAACGGGCTATCCGGTCAAAGAGGCTTAGAAACCGGGTGAGTCGTCCCAGATCGCTCGCTCCATCCTGCGGTTTGCGAACATCCTCCATGAACGAGCGCATGGCGCTTGCAGTCTCCGGCGTCAGTACACCTGAACGATACGGTGAGTCCGGAGTAAGTCCAATACGAGACAACAGTTCGGCTGCGTATGCACCATCAAAGGCGATAAAATTTTTTTGCAACGTGTCCTCCGGGTCCGTCCAGTACTCATGCGTTACATGTGGAAACAGGCAGAACGCATCCCTGGCTCGAAGGGTATGACGCTGTCCGTTCTGGATGAATGTACCTTCTCCCTCCAGCACAAATAACAAATAGTGATAAGGTGTGGTGCGAGGGCCAATATGATAGTTGGTCTTGGCTATATTACGGCCAATGCGAATCGGCCAGGCTCCCCCGGCTTTCTCAAATTCAGATGGAGTGAAGAATATAATATCCAAAAATTCGTGGTGGTCCTCCTTCATGCGTTCAATCTCGGTCATCAGGAACACCTCTTTAATGTATAAGTATCGTAGATACGATCTAAAAGTTTCGCTTGTAGATGTTGTTCAAAAGTGGAAAATCATATTTTTTGTACTCGTATTTAAACCTATTATACAGGTGGGTTTTATACATATTCAAGATCAGCAAGACCTAAATCTCTGAAAAGACCACAAAATGACAAAATAAACTTACCGCGAAATGACATTGCTCACAGACAAATCAATTGATATGATGTCCATACCTATTAAACCAAGTTAATTAATCGGTATTTGGAGCTTTCATACGAATAAAATGATTAGAAATTAGGCGCACTTTAAAAATAAGTTTCAAGAGATGCCAACGTAGTGGAGGGGACGAAATCGATTCTGAAGAAGCGAAGCGGTCGCCTGAAAGCTTTCTGAAAGAAAGCTACATCGGAAGCATAAGCTACCCTTGAAATTTTACCTTTAAAAAGGAGAATCAAAAAAAATTCAAGGATAACAGTGATCGGAAGAACGATTCGTACCCGGAACGTCAAGGAGGCGTAACGGTAACTCTTTAACATGAGACTTTATTTATTCATAGAAGGGATTGAACCTTGTGAGCGAACAGGAAGATATGAAGTTTGGATGGTTTTTGCCTACAGCAGGGGATGGTAAGTATGTGGGGGTTGCCCCGGAGCGGGAGCCGAGTCTGGATTATCTGATCGATGTAGCACAGACGGCGGAGAAGGCAGGATTCGAATTCGTACTGATTCCGACAGGGGGAGCCTGTCTGGACGCATGGGTGGTTGGCTCGGCAGTAATGAGTCACACGAAGACATTGCGTCCCCTTGTTGCCATTCGCCCGGGTTTGGTTACACCGGTACTCGCTGCACGCATGGGAGCGGCATTGGATCAGCTATCTGGTGGTCGCGCCATGATCAATGTGGTGACAGGCAGTTCTGTTCGCGATCTGGAGGAACTTGGCGATCCACTGGCACATGCGCATGATGAGCGGTATGTGCGGGCGAGCGAGTATATGGAAGTGATGAAGCGTTCATGGACGCAATCGACGGGACTGAATCTGACGGAGTTTGCTGGAACTGGGTCCAACTCTGGCACAAACGCACCCAGCGATCCCAATCCTGAATTCAACGGCCAGTATTACAACTTCAAAGGACCGGTAGGCATGCCGGAGACGGTCCAAAATCCGCATCCACCATTCTATCTGGGAGGAAGTTCACCGATTGCCAAGAAGGTGGCCGTTGAGCATGCAGATACGTTCCTCATGTGGGGCGAGCCTCATGACTGGATTCAGGAGCAGATCGAAGAGATTGAGGTCATTCGTCAGCAGGTAAAACAGGAAACGGGACAAGATCGTCAGCTCCGTTACGGCATGCGTGCTCAGGTACTCATTCGGGATACCGAAGAAGAAGCATGGGCAGCAGCGTGGGAGATTATTAGCAAAGTACCACCAGAAGCGATCGAGAAAGCCAAAGCCGCTTTTGCCGAGACGGATGCAACCAACCAACGCAGACAGAACGAGTTACGGGAACTGTCCGAGAAGCAGCAGTTTGTCGTAGGTCCCAACTTGTGGACAGGTTTGTCCGTTGTGCGTTCCGGCGGTGCAATCCTTATTGTGGGTACAGCCGAACAGGTCGCAGAACGTTTGATGGAATATGGAGATCTCGGCGTTACGACGTTCATTCTATCCGGCTACCCACATCTGGAAGAGGCTGAAATCTTCGGACGGACCGTGATGCCGATCATTCGCGAGAAATGGAAAACAAGACAGAAGCAGCATTCAATTACTACTAACTAAATAAGTTAACCTTTTTTACACGATAACGAAGCGTTCAAAACAAATCTGGAAAAGCGAAGCGATCGCCTTTATCCCCGGATTTTAACCATTGAAGAAATAATTCAAAGAAATTCGGGGATAACAGCGATTGGAAGATTGTTCTGAACGCGTAGTGATCCAGTGTAAAATCATTCGTTCAACTTATACAACATCTTTCAGGAGGTCGTCTTTCATGAAAAAAAATAAAAAATTAATCCTGCCGCTCGTCAGTATGCTGGTGATGTCCATCCTGTTGTCAGCTTGCGGCGGTGGGGATAACGCGTCCTCTGGAGATAACGGTTCCTCAGGTTCAGGCAAGGTTACGATCAGCTTCATGCACTGGCGCGGAGAGGATTCCGAAGCACTCAACAAGACCATTGACGCATTTGAAAAAGAAAATCCAAACATCAACGTGGAGATGCAGACGCTGCCCTCCGATCAATATCAGTCCACTGTACAATCCAAAATCAGTGACGGTTCGGTAGGGGATGTATTTGCTTCCTTCCCGGGTGCACAATTCGAAGCCTTCACCAAGGCGGGATTGTTCACGGACCTGAGCGGATCATCGTTCCTGTCGGCTTACAATCCGAAGCTGATTGAAGCAGGACAGCACGATGGCAAGCAATATGCGATCCCGTATCAACTCGTATATAACGATCCCATCTATAATGTGAAACTGTTTGAAAAATACGGACTGACGCCCCCAACCGATTGGGAAGGCTTCCTGGCCCTTTGCCAGAAGCTGAAAGACAATGGCATCATTCCGATTGCCTTTGCCGGAGCGGACATTGGCCCAGGGCAATTCATGAATACAATGGTGATGAACAACGCACCAAGTGACGACATTTTTACCAAAGTAGAAGTGGGCGAAGCCAAACTCACAGATGAGTTCTGGGTGAAAACATTGACTCAAATTAAGGAACTGAACGATAAAGGTTACTTCCAACAAGATGCACTGGGTACGAAGGACCCTGCGGCTGGCGCACTGTTTATTCAAGAAAAAGCAGCGATGCTGGCAAGTGGATCATATCAATTGGCTCAGAATAAGCAGCAGAATCCAAATTTGGAGCAAAAACTGCTTGCGCCAATTACGGTAAGTGCAGATCAAGCGAAGTATGAAGGGGTGCATACGACCACATTCATGCTCGCAGTGAACAGCAAATCGAAACATCCGGAAGAAGCGAAGAAGTTCATCGAATTCCTGAGTAATCCGGAAGTAGCAAGCGACTACGCCAACCAGACGGGACAGAATGTAACGGTGAATGATGTGAAGTACGATACGCCTGAACTTCAGGTAGCCGGAGAATGGGCGAGCAAAAAGACCGTGTTCCAGCCACGGTTCACCATCCTGAACGGAGACAATCAAAAAGCAGTAACCAACTCCATTCAGGCCGTGCTGAGCGGTACTTCTCCAGAAGAAGCAGCACAGCAGGCACAATCGATCATTGATCAGCATATCGGGAAATAAACGATGAAAAACCGTCTTCAGCTATCCCTGTTTCTGATCCCCGGGTTGCTGCTGTACGTTGGATTGTTCGTATTTCCTACATTGACGGGGCTGTTCTACTCCTTTACGGATTGGGACGGGGTATCCCCGTCGTATGCATTTGTAGGGCTGGATAATTACAAGGACAGTCTCAGCAGCATCGTATTTCGCAAAGCCTTTGGCAATAACGTGGAGTTCATGTTAACGGTTGTTATTGCACAAACCTTTATTTCACTTGTCCTGGCCTTGCTCCTGGTACGTAATACCAAGACACGCATTGTGCTTCGGGCATTGTATTTCCTGCCTGCGATTCTGTCCTCCGTATCGGTCGGGCTGATCTGGGCATTTATGTATGATCCATCCATTGGATTGATCAACTATGGATTGAATGAGGCGGGAATGAGCAGCATGGCCCGCAACTGGATTGGTGATCCGAAGATCGCCATCTATTCCATCGCTGCGGTCCAAGTCTGGGCCCATGCCGGCCAGATGATGATTGTATTCATCGCAGGTCTGCAAGGCATTCCGGCAGAACTGTATGAAGCGGCTCGCATGGACGGCGGGAGCAAATGGCAGGTATTCCGTACCGTGACCTGGCCGCTCCTGGCACCTTCGGCAACGATTGTTGTGGCCTATACGACGATTCAATCGTTCAAGGCTTTTGACCTCATTTTCACCATGACGGACGGAGGCCCGAATTACGCAACTGAAATTTTGACCACATATATTTATCATACCGCCTTTGGCAGTTATTCATTTGGTCTGGCTTCTGCCGGTTCGATGATCTTCCTGGTGTTGCTCGCGCTCTTGACGCTGTTGCAGTTCAAGGCACTGCGTGCCGACCGGGTAAGCTATTGAAGATTGGACGCGTGTTCGTGAGTATGCGAGCCGTGACTGGATGAGATGTAGAAGTATTTGTCGTTTCCGTTCCATCCGAACGGCGAACCTGAACGGCACCGAAGTTGACCTAATAGACTTAAAAAAGAAGGGAGGGAGTTTATATGGTTTTAAAATGGTTCAATCGACTGATCCTGTTGGTGTACGCGCTGCTGATTCTTGTTCCGCTGTATTTTGTATTTGTATCTTCGTTCAAAACAAGCAGCAACTTCTTCACCAGTCCATTCAGCTGGCCTGACCCGTTCACGTGGGATAACGTCATTGGTATGTTCCGCAATCAGCCGATGTGGCAATACTTCGGAAACAGTATGGTCGTAACGCTGGGAACGGTTGCGATTGAGCTGCTGCTGAGCAGTATGATTGCTTACGCCATTGTCCGCTGGG
Organism: Paenibacillus sp. 2KB_22; assembly: GCF_052115745.1. Taxonomy (NCBI): domain Bacteria; kingdom Bacillati; phylum Bacillota; class Bacilli; order Caryophanales; family Paenibacillaceae; genus Paenibacillus; species Paenibacillus sp. 2KB_22. Next base: position 972,108 of record NZ_JBFRHG010000002.1, on the reverse strand, counting down.
GCGGCAGCGTAGGCAAAATCGTATTTGCGCTGTTCGTGGCAGGCCTAATTGTTCCTTCTCAGGTGAGCATGCTGCCAATCTATTCCCTCACGCGTACACTCGGGTGGTCAGACAATCTGACGGGCCTGATTGTCGTATCCGCCGCGATGCTCATGCCTGTCTCTGTATTTATGCTGACAGGCTTCATGCGCATGCTCAATTCGGAGATTCTGGAAGCGGGCAGTATGGATGGAGCAAGCGAATGGAGGCTCTACACCCGGATTGCACTGCCACTTGCTGCACCTTCGCTGGCGGCAACAGCGACGTTCCTGCTCGTCATGGTATGGAATGACTTGCTTATTCCGATGCTCATGCTTAGCAGTAAGTCCAAGCTGACTTTACCACTAGCACTGATGCAATTCCGTGGGGAGTATGTAACCAACTATCCGATGATGCTCACGGGTGTACTTGTCACTGCTATTCCGATGATTGTGCTGTTCCTGTTACTCCAGCGTTACTTCGTTGCAGGTCTGACAGCGGGTTCACTTAAGGGGTGAGGTATCGTAGAAATCGGAAGGAAAAGCTTATTTTGCATTGATTTCTGGAGCATTCTGCATAATAATGATTTAGTGTCAGAGTGACTACATAGAGATCAAGGGAGCTATAAGTGATGAGCAAACTGGAAGTATTGCGGAATCCCAAGCAGCGCAAGCTGCTGTTCAGTGCCGGCATGAGCTGGCTGTTTGATGCGATGGAAGTGGGTATGATCTCCTTTATTGTGGCTGCACTCGCCAAGGAATGGAGTCTCAGTCCGGGACAAGTCGGCGTGCTTACGAGTATTAACTCGATCGGTATGGCATTAGGTGCTTTGCTTGCAGGTGCACTTGCAGACCGTTTTGGACGGAAGGCCATTCTGATGTGGACCTTATTAATCTTTACGATTGCAAGCGGTCTATCTGCATTGGCGACTGGATTTGCTGTATTGTGTGCACTACGTCTGGTTGCGGGTATTGGACTTGGCGGAGAGTTGCCTGTGGCATCCACACTGGTATCGGAGTCGATGCCTACAGCGGAACGTGGACGTGCCGTTGTATTATTGGAAAGTTTCTGGGCAGGGGGCTGGATTGTATCGGCGCTCATTGCCAACTTTGTCATTCCGGAGTACGGATGGAGAATTGCTTTTGCCATTGGTGCACTTCCGGCGTTCTATGCATTATATCTGCGTCGTGCCATTCAGGACCCGCCGCGGTATAAGAATCACGCCAAACTTCGTAAAATCACGTTCCGCGAGAAAGTGGCTACCGTCTGGTCAGCACCACATCGCCGTACAACGTTGATGCTCTGGATTTTGTGGTTTACCGTCATTTTCTCTTATTATGGAATGTTCCTATGGCTGCCTTCGGTTGTAATGGCCAAAGGATTTACGTTGATCAAAAGCTTCCAATACGTGCTGATCATGACGATCGCACAATTGCCAGGTTACTTCACCGCAGCGTACTTCATCGAACGTTACGGTCGCAAGTTCGTACTAGTGGTGTATCTTACGTTGACTGCATGCAGTGCGATTGCGTTCGGACTGGCAACCACGGAAGCAACGATTCTGGCTGCGGGGATCTGCCTCTCGTTCTTCAACCTGGGTGCCTGGGGTGGTCTGTACGCTTACAGCCCGGAATTGTATCCGACTTCCGTTCGTTCGACAGGTGTTGGCCTTGCCACATCGGTAGGCCGGATCGGTGGTGTACTTGCTCCACTGATGGTCGGTATGCTGGTTCAACGCGAAGTGGCAATCAGCCTGATTTTCACCATTTTCTTCGTGACAATCCTCATTGGCGCAGCGGCTGTGCTGTTCTGGGGCCGGGAAACGAAGGGACAAGAACTCGCCGAGTAATTGTCATTATATTCAAGCGCAACTTTTGTACGGGTCTGCCTGCCTACGGAAACGGGGGCTGGACAAGCGGTACAAGGTTGATACAAGAAGAGGTGTGACCCTGATACGACCATGGGCTCATACCTTTTTTTGTTATGTCCAAGACTCATTTTTACATGCTCCATCGGTCCGATAGACGGCACTTTTTCTATATCCTATAATGACACTCGGGATGTAGAGCCGGGAGGATTCAGGGGAAAGAAGTAGGATCTGAATTCAGAAAATGGAGGGTAACGAAAAGATGCAGACCAAGCGTGAAATGGATCAAATGCGTGAATTCAATGAGAACAATACGATGGGTGAAGCGACTCGAGCGAATAGCATAAATGGAAGCCACAACAACGTGATTGACATGGTGCGAGAATATGGGAATAACAACATACATGTAACGTACAGCGATAATAACATTAAACAACTGAGTGAGATGAACGGAATGTATGATGTGTATGTTGTGGATGAAAGTAAACCTACGAAAGAGATGGAGGTCACCAATATTATGAATAACATGACGATTACGAAAAATATGGAGTACACGGGCAGTGAGGATGTACGGATTAGAGCTGGTAGTACAAATGTGGGATCTGATGTGCAGTTGAGTACTGACATCATAGAGCCTATCACCGTTAGCCGAAAAGTAACCCATCGGAGAGGGAGAAAGGCAGGCAAAAGAGCAGGACGAGTAGGTATGCTTCTCGGTACTTGTGCGATGGCTGTCGGGTTAACCGTAGCAGCGCCTTCTGCGGGAGCACAGAAGCTGGAACAAGGCGTTCGCAGTGAACATGTGCTGCAATTGCAGGAGCAATTAAGTGACCTGGGGTATTTTGACGCGGGAATGACCGGTTATTACGGTTCGATTACCAAAAGCGCTGTCCGCGAGTTCCAGCAGGCGCAAGGACTCAGCGCGGATGGTGTTGCAGGTCCGGCAACGCTGAACAGGCTGAATAAAAAGGCCAAAGCCGAAGGCGAGACGCTGCGCCAGTTGGCGAAGCTGATCCATGGCGAAGCACGCGGAGAATCTTTTGAAGGGCAGGTCGCTGTAGGAGCGGTTGTCATGAATCGTGTGCATTCGGATTTATTCCCGTCATCGATCTCGAAGGTCATTTTCCAGAAAGGTCAGTTCACGGCTATAGACGATGGGCAATTTAATACAAAACCGACAGCGACCTCTTATAAGGCAGCACGCAAAGCATTAAATGGCGTGGATCCTACGAATGGAGCGCTGTATTATTACAATCCGAAGATTGCGACTTCGCTGTGGAGCAAGAGCAGGCCGACGCTGCTTACCATTGGGCAGCATGATTTTACGAGATGAGATAGGTTGAGATAGGTAGTGTAATATTTGGAATGATAATGATGAACCTCGGCTGTACGCTGCTGAATGCAGACGTGTACCGGGGTTTGTTTTATATTTTGGTTGTGTAGGCGAAGAATAAGGGGGGGCTTCCGTTAACTTCAATTGAAATAGCATCTCAACACCATCTAGTATATCATTTTATTTAGTTTTAGAATAAATACATATTGCATTTTAGTTGTTATTCAAGAATAAAAGAAGAATAGTCCATGAAAATTGAGTTTATTTCTATAATCCTATAATAAAGGAAATGGAGATGATTAGTAGTTAAGCTATTTGTTGCGTAACGAATTATTGAGATAATGATCAACCATCCGTTCCGGATCGAAAGCGAAAGTTGGGTCTTAGATCGGAATTTGGTTAATTAGCACTATTGATTTCTAAATTTCATAAAAAGGGAAAAAATTCAAAATTAAAATAGATTGTGTTAGAATATATAGTAATTATGGAAATTGGAGGGGCTGAAATGGAAATACAAAATAAGTTAAGTGAAATTAGAGTTGAAAAAAAATCAACTACTAAACAAAATTTTTTTTCAGTTTTAAGCGCGATAACGATCGGGATGATTTTAGGTTTAGTGGCTAAGCTTGTAGATGATCAGGGGATTAACCCTATATTTGATGCTATCGGTGGGCGTTTAGGTGTGTGGATTTTTGTTGCAACACTTATAGCAATTTTTAGTTATTCTCCCAAACTAGCAGCATTTAAAATATGTTCCTTTTTTGTGTCGCTGCTAACCATTTATTATCTATATACCGTTTTTTTTCTAAATTTCTTTCCAATGAGAGAAATTGTGTTTTGGGGAATGTGTGCAGTGGTATCTCCGGTGTGTGCTTATGTGATGTGGTATGCACGTGGCAATGGATTCTTATCTAGTGCTGTTTTGGCCCTTCCAATCACAGCTTTGCTTTCCGAAGGTTATCAATTGCGTAACGCTTACTTGCCTGAGCACACTCATTACTATCTAATCCCAATACTTATGGGGATATACTTAATTATGGTCATTATTTTACTGATCGTTGTTCCTAAGAGGAGACTTGAATTTTTAATTGTACTTCCAATATCTATCATATTGTCCCTTATCATAATATATTTTAATGTTTTAGGGCGGATATTTGGTGGATTAAACGGAGTTTTATGAAAAAATTTTAACTCCAAAAGAAAAAAATATAAAATTTATCCATAAATATATATTAAAATCCAAAAACTTCTTGATTTATCCAATTATATGATTTACAATTATGTCAAATACATGAAGGAGGTTATTTATTTGAAAAACAAAATTGCTACTTTATTGTTATCTTCGTTTTTATTGGCAACTTCGGTGAGTGCAGCAGCTGCATCTTCACCTGGTCCGGGATTTCCGCTTGCTGATGGCGTGGACACTTTAGCGACATCTTCGATTAGTTCATCAAATTTATCAGCTCCAGCCCCTGGATTTCCACTCGCTGATGGTGTGGATACTTTGGCTTCGACTGAGGCTAAAGTTCAGGAATTTTCCACAAACGAAAGTCGAGGCATTAGTCTACAATCTGTTAAATCCTATAACAGTCCAGGTTTTTACACAGGCCTGTATATAGGTGGATCGTCTTCGCCGACAGTATTTGCTTTGAATAGTAGCGGATATGCGGTTTATAGCAGTATTTACCAAGCGAATTTGAATGCCGGAGAAAGTGTTCAAGTTACATATCAAACCTTGAATGCTAATACTGGAAATACTCTAGCAGGTAAAAGTTTATCTGGAATTCAAAGTAGCGGTAAAGTAGATATTTCTACAAAAGTACAGTCACAAACAGCAGTTTATGGATATATGCACAATTTTACTGGTAACCATACAGCCGTATCGGGTAATTTTAACTATTAATTCTTTGTAGTAGCAGCATCTGTCATCCCAGTGGTTTTCTGATACAAAACACAGGGATGGCAGATGCTTATCTTTTTTTCATGCTCAACATAGGCTCAGTTCATTCACTGATAATTGAGTTTTGGTTAATTTTTAAAATAAAGAGAGGCGTTGTTACTACAATGAATAAAATCAAATCAAAAAAAATAACTTTCATTATATCTTTATTACTATTTTTTGTTGCGGCTATTTTTTTTGGGGGTTACTTTATCTTCTCTAAAGAGAATGAGAATAGTAGAAGTAAGATAAGTATTTCAATTGGAGTGCCTGAAATGGGAAATCCAATATATCAGTATCCAAAGCTTAAAAGTGATATAGAGGCGAGATTTGACGTTGAAGTGAACTTCGTGGAATTATATCCCGAATCTCAAAAAAACGCCATAACAGAGAATGATGTTATTGATAATACATATAAAAAAGTAAAAAATGGTGAACTGGATATAATTGCTGGACTGACACCAAATAAATTAGCACCTCTTGTTCAAGACAATTTACTTTTAGATATTACTGATCATATAGACCATAAAGAAAATTTGCATTCAGGAGTACTTAATAGTAGTTTGAAGGGAGGTAATGGAAGAATATATTATATTTCGCCAGTCATAAAAACAATATATTTTGTTTTGCAGAACGAAGAAATCTTTAATGATCTGGGTGTTGATTTGATACCTATGTATCCAACATATAATGAATTTCTAAATACATTAAATCTTTTGGAGTCCTCCTCAAAGAAAAAAGGACTTTCATATAGTCCTATAGCACTTGCAGTTAAAAATACTGATGATGACGAGTTATTTATTGGTACTCAGTTAAGAATGTTTGGTTACAATTTAGAAACGCCTTTTTATAGTAATGGTCAACTTATGAATGAAGAATGGCGAGAACTATATAACTTTTTTGCCACCATGGTAAAGAATTATGGAAAAGGTTATGAAGAATATGAAGATGGGACTTACCCTATCGATAATATTTTTTCTAATGGAAACTATGGGATGATGATTGCCAACGCATTTAATATGGAGATATATTCTAATAGCGAATTTAATAGAGATTGGAATTCAAAATCTCCAGTAAAAATAGAGGCGAATTTCCCTATCAGTATTTCTTTCTTACCTAATAAAGATGGTGATAAAATACAAAATATAAGACAGTCTACATTAGCAATCGTTAAAGAAAGTGATTACAGAGATACTCTAATAGGAATAATAAACTATATATTGAGTGAAGAGTACACTTTAAAAATGCTGGATTCTAGGGGTGAATATAATCATTTCAGTAACTACCCGCTCTCATACCCAACATTTTACAACGAAAATACAGTTTCTATTTTGAATCAGTCTTATAACGAAAACTTTGATGCATCAATGATATACGATGTGGACAATGGATCTGCTGTAGAAACGTATCCTATCTCAGATGAATATATTAATTTTGATACGACTGTTAATGAGGCCCTTACTGATGTTTATAATAATGAAAAAACAATAGACGAATCCTACCAATATATATTTGAACAGTTTGAAGACTAGTTCGGTCTAGCTTATTAACGAAACTGAGACTCATCTTCGATTTGTAGCCAAATCAAAATAATAAAAAATCTTATAGGAACCCTTTTCTCAACAATTAGTTGAGGGAGGGGTGCTTCATTTTATGCGGCGGTATGAGGTGTTAATCCTTTAATAGGTTAATCCGCAAAACTTATTATATTTATTCAGTTTGTAGTTATAATGATTGAGCTTTCCTCAATGGGATAGACATGGCTTTCCAAGTAACGAAATATGTGTTTGTTGTGGCTTTCAATCTGGATTTGATGATGATGCAAAAGAAAATCCTTGAATCCATAGAAGAGTATAGAACTAGATGGATAAGTGAGGGGGCTAACTGGTTTAGCTCATTGAAACCAATAAAATTGAATTGGGATCTTTCAGTCCAGTGAAAAGAGTCAACTTAAATAATCAATATGCTTATACGACGGGACACAATTTCCTAAGACATTATCAACTTTGAAGTCAGTAGGCACTCCTTCTATTCCTCGAAAGTTAGCGAGCGATTTGAATAAGTAACAAAAAATGCGGTGTGGGATTTGTCATTAAATGTTGAGCAACGACCTGCTTGATGAAACACTGGATTAAATGGAATAGTTAATCAGTGAACATATATCAAGTGGTTTCTGGTATATGAATATGAATAAGTCGGGAGTCCTTAATGGAAAAAACGAATATCATGGCTGAATTTATCGTTACAGGAGATCATTTCGAACCGAAGTTAATCACAGAACAGATTGGAATCGAACCATCAGGAACCTATATAAAAGGAGAAAAGATTGATGATAGAGATTTGTATCGAAAAGAAACCTGTTGGTTCTTGGAGATGGACTATCAGGAATCTTTTGATATCAATCAGCAATTGAACCACATACTCAATCTTTTGGAGCCACATATTGAAAATTGAAAACCTTGAGAATGAAGCATAATTTGAATTTTCTGTTAGCTTCTCGATCAGGATTATGGATAATGAGACCCCTGCTATTACTATCGAGCAAAAGGCAATCAGTATAGCCTATGACTTGAACGCAGAGTTTGATTTTGATTTGTATATCCTATAGCAATAGGAACAAGTTTCTTGTGAAAATACATACGTATAATAAAGTGTCATTTATATCATTTGTTTAGACCTAATGAGATAAGCAATGGGTACAACTATGGCCTGATCCATAATTCCTAGATCAATTGATGATCCCTTTTTTGATAGGAATAACCGTATACTGGATGTCAATCACTCACAATTTTCTTCACTACTTAACCTAATAGTAGGTCAAGCGCTGAATATCCTTGAAACCGAATACTAATTTACAAATTATATATAAAAGAGGATATAATTAGTACCTATTTATAAATTTGTGCTAAGTTACATCCAAAGAGGGGAGGACGAATATGCCATTTATTGGGGGAATCATTTTAATCTTGATCCTAGCATTTATTCTATGGGCATTAATGATCCCGCTATTCAATAAAATAGGTAGTAGAATTCTGAAGAAATACAATAAATTCAAACAAGAGGAGAATGTTGATGAAAAATTCAAAGACGTTTAGAACAGGGGCGATCACGGTTGCATTGGTTATTATCGTGGGAGTATTATTGGTGACTTTCTTTGTAACACGAATTCCTAATGGATATGTCGGGGTTGTATATTCACCCAATGGAGGCGTAAAAGATAGCACACTGAGTCAAGGTTGGAAACTGGTTGGAGCGTTTGATAAAGTAACGAAATATCCGATCCGAATTCAAACGGTGGAATACAGAGACATTCAGATTGCAACTTCTGACGGAAAAAACATCACTATCGATTTTGCTTACAACTATCAGGTAGAACCAAGTAAAGTATCTTCTATATTCAATACATTTGGGCCAATTAGCATTCAAGAAATTGAGGATACATATCTCAAAACACGTTTCCGTGATGCAGCTCGTAAAGGTATTTCCGAGTTTACAGTCATTGATGTGTATGGTGAAAAGTCATCTGAAGCAGGCGTGGACGTGCAACAACGGTTTTCGGATGACGTTAAAGAGTTAGGTTTTATCGTATCCAACGTTACCGTAGGTGTTCCTCAACCTGACGCTAAGACTCAGGAAGCCATCGATAAACGTGTCGAAGCTTCTCAAGAACTGGAACGTAAAACGACTGAACTGGAGATCGCCAAGAAAGAAGCAGAACGCAAGCGCGTGGAAGCACAAGGTAATGCAGACAAACTATTGATCGAAGCAGAGGGTCAAGCTAAAGCCAATAAAGAGCTTCAACAATCCTTATCGAGTCAACTCGTTGAATATGAAACCATTAAGAAATGGGATGGAGCCCTTCCATATGTAAGTGGGTCCAACACGCCAATGATTCAATTGCCGACTACAAAAACAGAGCAAAATAGCGGCGCGGGGAGCGTAACTCCCTAATTAGCGCTTGAAAATGCACTTAATACTTTCTCATCCAATTGAATTTATTGACTCTAATGAACAAGCCGGTCCAATCTTGGGCTGACTTGTTCATTTTTGAGTCTTTTTAAAGATACCGCAGGAAAAACCGTGAGCTTCACCATTGGATTCACTTAGCCAATCCTGTACAATGGATAACGACAATAACAACGGTAGATTAAGGATGGATTAGCACGATGAGAATTATCATATCACCAGCTAAAAAGATGAAGATCGATACCGATTTGATGGCTATCGCGCAGATGCCGCAATTTATAAACGAGTCAGAACAGCTATTGAGTCTGCTTCAAAAGTTATCCTATGACGAACTGAAAGTGATGTGGAAGTGTAACGATGCAATCGCTGAACAGAACGTGGAGCGGATTCAGAATATGAATATAAAAGCAAATCTTACGCCAGCCATTTATGCCTACGAGGGCATTCAGTATCAATATATGGCACCGGGTGTTTTTCAAAATGAGGAACTGGCGTATCTTCAACAGCATTTACGCATATTATCCGGTTTTTATGGCATGTTGCGGCCTTTGGATGGCGTTACCCCGTATCGATTGGAGATGCAGGGTAAGCTGCAAGGTCCAGGTTTCAAATCGCTCTATCAATTCTGGGGCAGCAAGTTGGCGGATCAGCTTCAATCTGAAAGCAATTGTATTCTGAATTTGGCTTCCAAAGAGTATAGCAAGAACATCACGCCTTTCCTGAAGGAGGAAACCCAGATGATCACTTGTGTGTTCGGACAAATGGTCGATGGAAAACTTGTTGAAAAGGCAACCCGGGCCAAGATGGCCAGAGGTGAGATGGTACGATATATGGCTGAGCGGAAGATTACAGATGTGGAGGATATAAGAGACTTTGATCGGTTAGGTTTTGTTTTTTCAGAAGAGAAGTCGGATGAGAGTACTTATGTATTTATATATTCAGAGGGACAGTAGCCTGTTGTCCGCTGATCATATATCAGAATGTTAACTATTTATTCACCCCAAAAGTCGCCAACTGGCGGCTTTTTTTATTTTTCAGGTAATAAATCTAGGTTCTAATCTAATAGGAAAGACGATTAATTCAAATGAAATAGCATTTGAAATAGATCTAATCTATTATTCTATTCGTGTCAGGATATTACAGGTTATATTCTAAATTGTTATCTGAGATATAAAAGGAAAAAAGTCCCTTAAAGTAGGGACTAATTAACTATGTCCTAAAATAAGGGAAATGACGATAATAATTTATTACGCTCCATTTATACATCTTTTAAGGTAAGAAATGGAGAAAAAACATAAAGGAGGAATATGAATTCCATGAGTTTAAGAAAAGGTTTTATTGTTTTTCTGATGGCTTTGTTGTTGATTGGAACGATCTATCCGAATAGCGGTTATGCGCTTTCGAATCAATCGGATGCCATAATAACAACTGAGAGTAGCGTGGAGAAAGTTGATGTTCCTATGGAGGAATCAGCTTTAACAGACAACGAATATCTGGAAGATATTGATCCGGATTTCTATGAAGAACCGGAAGGTGTAAACGAATTTATCGAAGAACCAGTAGATGAACCGACGGTTACTGATGATACATACGGGGAGAACTCTTTCTCTGCTCAAGCAATGGCCATGGCAGACGAAACTTTGACCATGAGTCCTGGGGATTCCTATACGTTCACGAATAACGGAAGTGCGACAAGATCGTTAAGTACGAATGCGGCGACCTCGAGAAGTAGTGCGTACGATTACGTTATTTATAGACCAGATGGCAGCATCATGGGCGAAAACATGGACTCTACTAGTAGTTTATCAGTAGGTTCAGGTTATACAGCTGTGATCACCTCGACGGGTCAGAATCCTTTTACAGTGACAATTCGTTCTGAATTTTCCTACAGTGTATCAGCTAACCCTGCCATGCTTAGGGTTACGTTATCCAAAGGAGAGAGTTATCGATACTTTAATGAAGGGACACAGTCAAGAGTTTTAAGTGCCGATACTTCGACGGCTCAGGACAGGAAAATAGACTATGCTTCTTACAAAGAAGATGGTAGTCTTGTAGCTTCCAATTTTGAAACGACGGGGAAACCTTCACTTGCAGGAGGGAACGAAATTATTATTACTGGAGCGGGCTCGCAGCCTGTTAGTGTTGGTTTTCCCTATGAAGTCTATACCGGTGAATGGAGCGATGAGCCAGCCTATACGCGTACAACGCTATATCAGGGAGATAGCTACCAGTTCACTAATATCAGTTCCAAATCCGATGCACTCCAAACGGATGGAACGACCAAAGATAAGCATGATTACGTTGTTTATCTTCCGGATGGAACGGAAAGTTCTACAGGGACGAATACGACCACTAAGCCTACGGTAGCAGCAGGAAGAACCGCCGTTGTAACCTTGGTTACAGCAACGCCTGTAACATATGGTGTGCCCTATCGGACATTTGATGTCCAAAAAGCCGGTGGTGATGCGATTACTCGAATCACTGTATATCCTGGAGAATCTATGATTTTCAGTAATAATGGTTCGTTGGCTAATCCGATAAAAAACAATGCAAGCAGTACCAATGGAGCCGTTTTTGACTATGTTCTTTATACAGCAGAAAACGTCGTTCATTCGGATGGATTCAACAAAAATACTAATCCGATCATTCGCTCACAAGGTTACGCAGTCGTGACCGTAGTTGGGCAAGTCCCAATTGAGTTTAGTTATACGGATGATTTCTCGGTTGAAGAAAGCATGGAACCTGCGTACCATCGCGTAACACTTCAACAGGGAGAAAGCGTGACATTTTGGAATAACAGTACCGATCGGGAATATCTCGACAGTGATGCATCCACCAGTCAAGGGCGAATATTTGATTACGTCACCTATTATCCGGATGGCACAGAACGGAGTACAAGAAAAGCAACAGCGGTTGAACCAGTTGTTTACTATGGAAATAAAGCTGTAATCACAGGCGTATCTGCTCAACCTGTAACCATAGGTGCGATTTACACCATTTTTGATGTGGAGGATCGACCAAATGAAGCACTAACTAAGATTACGGTATCACCGGGTCAATCGGTAAAATTCCATAATGGAGGCTCACTCAGTAACCCAATACGGAGTAATGCCAAAAAATTAGGTGCACTGTTTGATATTGTGGTGTATAAGGCAGACGGCAGAGCACATAGTGACAAATTCAATAGCAATGTAAGTCTCGCTACCATTCCTTCTGGTGGTGAAGCCGTCGTTACCGTAGGTGGAAGTACACCTGTAACATTTGAATACACGGATGATTTCTCAGTAGTGGATAGCCAGGAACCAGCTTATCTGCGCGTAACGTTGAACAAAGGCGAGAGCTATGCCTTTACCAACATAAGCTCAGATTCGAAAAGGGTCCGAAATGATGCTTCCAGCAGTGAGGGGCGGGTGTATGATTACACGATTTACAACGTTGATGGAACAGTGTCAAGCAGTAGAACAGCAACAGCGATCGAGGCATATGTCCTAGGTGGTAAAAAAGTTGTTGTTACCAACATCTCGGATCAACCCATAACGTATGGTGGGATTTACCGTGTTTTCCGTGGACAAGATGATCAAGTCCCTTCACCAGAAACAGAAATCACTGTCAATCAAGGACAGAGTGCAGTATTTACGAATCCGGATTCAAAACCTGCTCAAATTGAACGAATCGCAGGAGTAAACTCCGTTGTGGATTATACGGTCTACGACAAATCTAATAAAGCATTGTATTTCGTGGAAGGTATGAGTCATGCAACATGGGATATTCCAGCAGGTGCAACGCTTGTTGTTACCGTAGTATCTACGGAACCTGTAACGATTCAATATACCTCTCCTGTGACAGCCAGCTCCAGTCAGGAGCCTGCACTTATCAAGCGGAATTTGACGCCAAATAACACGCTCTTGTTCTCAAATACTTCACCTTATGAGGCTATACTCGTTGGTTCTCCTTCAGAAGGAGGAACCTATGATTACGTTATTCGAAATCAGAATCAAGCTGTTGTTAAGGAAGGAAAGAACGCTACAGGAGGACAATTTGTACCTGGAAAGTCTGACATTCAGGTGCATAACGTGTCATCCCAAACACTGAAATTTGTAGGTGCTTATCGGCACTTTACGGTCAAGGAAGTGGAAGTGGAGTTTCTGACTTTGTATGAAAACACAGAGACGGCGCTTCCGACAGTTCAGCAAGGGAATGTGTACTACCGTTTTAGTCCGTATAGCTCTGACAAGTATCGGATTGCCATAAAGGAATCAGGTGATTTTTCCATTGAACCTCGGATCGAATTGTATTCAGATAAGGAACTGAGCATTCCGGTAGCTGCTTCAATAGAGCAAGAACAGGTATATGGTGAGCAATATACCGTTCTTGAATGGGAGCTTGAAGGTGGACAGAATTATTATCTCAAGCTAAGTGAAAAAGAAGGAAAACCGATTCAAGGAGCCATAAAAGCAGCGTGGATGAACATTCGCAATGACAACAGCTATGAGTACGGCTATGGCAATCAACTGCTTAAAGTTGTCCTATTTACGGGAGATCAAATTGTGTTTGAGTATGATCGCAACGGTAATTTAACGAAACGAACGAAAAAGATTTTTCCATTTAATTAATGATTGTCTAAATTTAGGTTGAGGTGATGGAGTGTTTAAGAAAATAACGATTATTTGGTTATGCGTCATATTGGTTCTTAGTGGGTTCGGTTCTTTTGGATATGGAGGACAAACAGCAGCGGCGGCAGAAGGTAGGGATTCCCTCCCTTCCGCTACCTACCTTACAATCCATAGTTTAAAAGAGCAATTTGGTATCAAAGAAGATTGGATCGAGAAGAAACTAGATCAGGGTTATTCGTTGTACCAGTTGTATAAAGCTTTACAGACAGATCGCACAGGCGGCGAGGCTGCTGAAAAATGGCTAGAAGCACAAGAAATAAGCGAACCGATTCAAATGGAGGGGCTACGCCCTTCCGGTTCATCACAGCAAAACAACTTCTCGATTAATGCTCTTAATGAGGATACTCCAGGTACGGGAACGACCGTGGACGAAACTGGACTTAACCATGTCGATATCCGAGATGACGCATCGCTATATATGACGTCTTATGGAGCGGAGTCCATCTCTACTGCTACAGGGGAAATGATGATTCAGAGTACTGACCTTTCTCTACCTGGACTCATTCCGTTTGATCTGACACGCGTCTATGACAGCGCTAGAGCCACTGGGCAACTTGGCATTGAATATGACGAAACGACAAAAACGTATTCCAATAAGGTTACGCCACGCAAGGAAGAACTTTCTGCTGGATTGGGGCAAGGCTGGCGTTGGGACATTCCTTTCATGGAAAAGCGTGGCGATAATCAGTATATTCTGATTCCAGGCGTGGGCAATTACCGCTTAAACGCGAACCTGGAACTGGAAGGTTACGTATGGAATGACTTAACCGTTAAGCGAGATGCGACCGTGACTGTTAATGGCGTATCTAGCAGTTATCGTCTATCCATCCGAAATGGCTACGATTATCTATTTAATGAAGCCGGAGAACTGTTGCAAATTACAGATGGCTACCGAAATACTGTGAATTTTCACTATACGACATTGAATGGAAACCAAGCCATTGCAAGAATTGAAAACAGTGAAGGTCAGGCGCTGACATTTGCTTATGACAACCTGAAGGTTACTGTACAGCTTGCAGGAACGGATCGGAAAGCAACATACACGCAACGCGAGGACGAAGGCATTCGCATTTTGCGAGAATACACAGATGCTCTCGATCGGACAACGACGTATACGTACTATTATCCGGAATCCAAATTCAATTTCCTGCCTGACTTGCAAAGTAACCAAAATGCTCAAGGTGTGATGCATACAGCGTTGCTATCGCGCATTACAAGCCCTTCATCAGCTATAACGGATTATGCATATATTCCAGCGCTGAAGCAGATTGGCGAAGCTTCCTCCCATTTTGTATTCAAAGTAAGAGAGCGCAAGAGCCAGTTTAGTACAACGGATGGCGAAGGCGTTCTGGACAAGGTTAACTTTGAGTACTCTGGAGAAGATCTGGACTCCTATGGACAATCCGCAACATGGACAACAAAAGTGAAAGCAGAGAACACCGCAGATACTTGGACGTTTTCCAAAACGTTTAGCGCTGCAGCTCATCCAGATTTGGTTCGCGCAGATAAGCACACGTTAACTGGAGATGACGTGACTTATTCCACGGAGTTGCAGTACGATAACCAGACGAAGCGAAACCTTCCGACTCAAATGACGGAGTGGGTTAGTGAGGGTGGACGTGCAGGCGAGAAGCTAACCACGACCATGACCTATGATACCAATGGAATGGTGACTTCAGAAAAGCGCAGTACCGGACAAGAATCCACTTATGCGTATGAAACGAGTAAGGCTCCATATCACTGGATCAAACCTATTCGTTCGACCAGCAAGATTAATAGTACCTTGGAGAGATACACCGAAACAACCTATAACAGCCAAGGTTCCGTTCTGCGGAGCACAACTAAAAATGGATACGGCGGGCAGTTGCTCACTGAATCGGAAGTGAAGCTGGATGATAAAGGAAGAGTCATCAGCACCACAGATAAAGGCGGCTATTTAGCTAAAGACAGCGTAGTGACGTTGAGTTATCAGGCTAATGCAGGGCATTTGGTGGAATCCAGATCCATAACCGTGAATGATGCTGCTGGTAAAGCAGAAGCCCTCGTGGAATCGTATCAATATACGAATGCTGGCGAACTGGAAAAGACAACCGATGCATCCGGGGAACAGGAATCGTATCAGTATGATAAGAGAGGGCGACTTCTACAAATCGTCCATGCTGATGGTACGCAATCAACCACTGCTTACGATGATGTTAAGAACATCATTACAAGCACATCACCAGACGGCATTGTCACGACCGAGCGGTATAATCCGCTAGGCCTTTTGGTAGAAGAGCAGACGGCTGAGGCTACTTACAAATATGCCTATGACCACGAAGGTAATGTAACGGCTGTTGAGGATGCCGAAGGCAATGTGACGAGATTTGTAGTCGACGCGTTTGGACAAGCGATAGAGACAAAGTATCCAGACGGGACCACTGGAACAACCAATATTGATGCTGTGGGTCAAACGGTGACCTATAAGGACGCTGCTGATAATCGCACACGGGAGAAGAAGGATTTACTTGGTCGAGTGACGGCGGTGGAAGAATATCGGAATGGTGCATATGTTCCGTTACAACAAACCGAGTATGATATCGATGGTAACGTAATTGCATCTATCGATGGTAACGGTCAACGAACGACCTATACGTATGATGCGCTTGGACAAATCACGACGGTAACCACACCGAAGCAAGAAACAAGTCGTTATTTCTACAGTTATCAGGGCCAAGTGACACAGATCGTATCACCGAATACGCAAACAGTCACAAAACAGTATGATGAATTGGGAAGACTCATTAAACAGACGCATCCGAGTCCAGCCGGGTATGCGACAACGTTATATTACGATAAGAAAAGTAATCTGATTAAAAAACAGGATCGACTTGGGAAAGTAACAGAGTATACGTATAACAGTGACAACATGCTCACAGGTATGAAAGCACCGGATACGAATGTATCCTATACGTACGACGAGATTGGCCGCAGAACATCGATGACCGATGACCATGGAAAGACCACGTACAGTTATCGAGCAGCAGATGGGATGTTGAACGGACTGACGTTCCCGGATGGGACACGACTTGATTACGAAAACAATACTCAGCAACGTCTAGGGTATACCTTAACGGATGCCAAAGGACAATCCTTGCGCATTCACGGCGAAGTAGATGCCATGAATCGGGTAACCTCCATGGATATTACCTCGGGTTCAGGAGGGGCTTCTGCACTCGCAGCATCGGGAACGACGCCTGTGGATCGTATGACATTCAGTTATGCGTCCAATAGCTTGCTGGAGAAATTGTCGTTTGGCAAGGGCCTCAGCACAAGTTACCAGTTCAATGGCTATGACCTGTCGGGAATCACGATCTCTCAAGGGACATCTGCGGTGCAACAGTTCGCCTATGAATATGATGGTAATAAAAACATCACGTCCCGTACACAGAACGGGGAAACCGATCAATACACATACGATGAATTGAGCCGGATTCAGACCGAAACGGGCACGCAAAAAGAAACGTATACTTATGACCCGAATGGTAACCTGTACAGTACCGGAAGTGGTAAGGTATACGGTCTAAAGGATGCACAGTATACGTATGACAGCCAGAATCGTCTGATTAAAGCAACGGGTGAAGGCAAAACGGTAACCTACAGCTATAATGGAGATGGACTGTTGTATGAACGTACGGAAGGCGACCAAACGATTCGTTATTACTACGATGAAGAAGCCAAACTCATGGCTGAGGCCACTGTAACGTCTGGAAAAGCTGAGCTAACATATGCCTATATCTATGATCTGTATGGGCAATTATGGGCTCGCCAGGACAAGCAAACAGGTAAACTGGAATACTACCAGTTGAATGGTCATGGCGATGTCGTTGGCCTCGTGGACGATGCAGGCAAAGTGCTGAACAGTTACACCTATGATATCTGGGGCGGACCGTTAACGACGGAAGAAACCGTACCGAATATGCTTCGCTATGCCGGAGAATATTGGGATGATACTGTAGGTCTGCAATATCTGCGAGCACGCTGGTATGATCCAGGCATGGCACGTTTCATCGGTGAGGACACGTACGAAGGGGAACTGAACGATCCGTTGAGTTTGAACTTGTATTCGTATGTGTTGAATAATCCGTTGAAGTATGTGGATCCGAGTGGGCATGTGGCTTGGTTAATTCATGGGACTTTTAGTGACAAGGATACGTGGACAAAAGATTTTCGTAGTTATCTTGAAGGTGTTCTAGACGAGTCAGTTACGAGGCTTAGTTGGAGTGGGAAAAATAAGGTTCCGGCTCGTGAAGAAGCAGCGAAAGATCTAACAGACAGAATATACAAATACTATTTATCTAATCCTAAGGAACCAATCCGACTAATAGGTCATAGCCATGGAGGGAATGTAGCCATAATGATAGCCAACAATTTGGCTAAGTTAGGGGTTCATGTAGAAACCCTGGTAACAATAGCTACTCCAGTACGTGAATACCAACTATCAACAACAGTTGGTCAACACATACAAGTGTATAATAGTTATGACATTATTCAAAATAATGGCGGTAGCATAAAAAAAAGCGGGAAAGCAAGAAGAACTTTTGAAAGTGCATTGAATATCGAGGTCATTCTTCCAAAAAAAGAGAGAGAATTTTATTGGAAGGGACAAGGGATAGCTAATCATTCTTCTATGCATAGTAATGTTAATGTATGGAAGAAATATATCGAGTCAAGATTGAAATGATAGTGATAGTTTGAGTTCCATAACTGATGGGGAGGTGAAAGAGTGTCGACTTGGATTAAATTTATATGGATTGCCACTACATTAATTAATTTATCAGTATTTATTTGGTTTTTAGTTGAGGCGACGTCTAATTTTCAAAAATCACTAGATTTGGTTGGTATGCCGATCATGCTTTTCTATGGAATACCTTCTCTTATTGTTAATATGATTTCGATTGTAATTCTGATAAGGAAATGGAGTTCTCAGTTAAGTGTAAGTACCATGATTGTGGGGGGAGTGTTCATCTTCATACTGTTATTCTGTACTCCGGCTTTTGTAACTGCATTACAAAATACGGTGAAATCAGATCAAGTAGAAAGTGATCCGGTTAGTTACACATCTGATCAGAAGTACCAGTACAATATCGAATTAATTAACATGTCACAGAGAAATAATCAGGTTAATTTAATTGTAAAAGATGTTTCTGGTAAAGCTGAAAAGAAAACCATTCCATTAGATCTGGACACTGAAGAGTTAATAGCTTTAACCACTGGGCCGGGATCCAATTGGCAGTGGGCTGTATTAGATCCTACAGAAAAACCTGAATTATACAAGCTTACCACTACCGAAAAGTTAGGCATGCATAAGGTCTATATGATTGATATTGTAGAAGGTTCTTCGCAAGAAATTAAGTGAACAGACAAACAGCATTTGAATTGCTCCCTGTTTGGTGATGTCCAAGTTTTAAGCTAATGAATATTTTGAATGGTTTGTTTTAATCGCTCTGCAGAGAATTGAAACTTTTCAAAAAAATATTAATTTGCTAACAATAATAAATTGATGATGCGTTCTTTAATTTTTGATGAACAAGCCAGTCCGCTAGTGGGCTGGTTTGTTCATTTTGTAGTTCTTTGAGAAGCACCACGGTACAAAATCATCAAACCATTGCTGTAGACTTAAAAAGTCTAAAATATAACGTTAAATTAAAGGATGAATCAGCATGGTAAGGATTATTATTTCACCTGCTAGCGAGAAGAGCTGAACTCAAGGTCCGGGTTTCAAGTCACTCTATCAATTCTGAGGCAGCAAGCTGCCAGATCAGCTTCAATCGGAAAGCAACTGCATTCTGAATCTGGCTTCAAAGAGTATAGCAAAAATATTCTGCCTTTTCTGAGTGAGGAAACCCGTTTCATTACTTGTGTATTCGGACAAATGGTCAATGGGAAGCTTGTTGAAAAGGCAACCTGGGCTAAAATGGCCAGAGGTGAAATGGTACGTTATATGGCAGAGCACAAGATTACAGATGTGAAGGACGTAAGAAACTTTGATCGGTTGAATTTTGCTTTTTCAGAAGAACGATCCGACGAGAGTACGTTTGTTTTCATACAAGCAGAGGGGAAAGTAGCCTGCTGTGCAATGGGTGGTTCTTGTACAAAGTCTGCCCTTTAATGTCTCAATGACAAAAGACGCAGGGGATGTATATCCCTGCGCCTGATCTGGCAACAAATCCGTGTCCATCAAACCAGAATTAAAGACTTGGCGGAATCTTTGTCTGCAAACACGTTGTCCATGCGAATACGGGCTTCCCTAGCACCATAACGAAGCATCAGGTTGTATTCCATCTCCATATGTCGCTAGAGCAAGGAGGAACCTGCAATTTTACCATCAGCATCAGTTAATGGATTGAAGCCAATTCCTCCAATATTCATATTACATCCTTCCTGTTAGCGAACATTAATCCAAGCGGTCCACTGTGTTGGGATGTTAATGGAATAGACCGTTCCTACAAATTGCCCGCCTGTTGTATTAGGGGATTCATAAACCCAAGAATGGGCAAAAGCGTCTACGACACGATCTCCGTCCAAATCAATAGCTTCAGACCAGTTGTTTGTCATTGTATTGCCAGCGAGTTTGCCGAAGTGACTGCTGTCATAACCGATCTGGAAAGTAATACACTGAATCCAAGCCCCACCATGATCATTGGTCGTGGAGAGCGGGTTGTTATTGAAGCCGTAAATTTCTTGACCGCCATTAGGAGATACAACACCATATACATTAATGTGAGATACGTTCGGAGCAGGCGCAAACAGAACTGGACCACCCGTATCTTTAGACTTCTGGGCTTTAAATTCAGCCTTAGCAGCCTCAACAGCTTCACGGAATTCTTTGGAATTAATAATTTCTTCCTTTGTTAACGGTTTGGGTTGAGTCACATCACCATCTGCATAGGCAGCTACATTAAACGAAAGTACGAGAACAAGAATAAGAGCTAAACCAACCAGCTTTTTCATAGTAATAAATTCCACCTTTCTTGTTATGGTTATTCTTTTACAAAAATATGGATAACGACAAATAGACCTGCTTGCAGATTAAAGCCTCTTGCCCTCCTTTCTTAAGAAAATGGTTCTTCCCCTTTTTTCTTTACTGAAAAAGAAATTAAGGAGGTAGAACTCTACAGGCTAGAAGACTCTATGAAGTAGGAATGTATATGTAAAATGAATGCCTGCCAATGATTATGTGTTGCAGACAAAATGGTAAACTCATTTTAAAGTATTGATATTTTAGTTGTGGTGTGCCCTGATACTTATGGTAAAAATATAAGATTTCAAAATAAGCATTTAAATTGTAATATATTCCATATATATAAACATATAGTACATCTAATTATCGGCACCAGTCAAGTTTCTTCATTAATACTATGATTTGTTAAAGTTTTCAGCTTGTCGTAGTAAAATGCCACAGTATCCTGTAGTCGTAAAAAGAAAACCTTCTGGAATATGTATACACCTACATAGAGATCGTATGGGGCTGAAGAACGGATATAAATCATTCTGAGCGTGGATTCATGCAGTGAAATCAGGAGATTAGCCGGATATAATTGCCATTAAACTTCTGCTAACATAGTAGTATCATATTTTAGATGAGCGGTGAAAATGGATGAATACCATTAAAGTTACCCCTGAACAGTTACATCACGTATCGAATCAAGTGGATCAGGCGAGACAACAATTGGAGCATATACGGGAGGATCTCACAAGACAGATCATGTTCCTTCAGCAGATGTGGCTAGGTGTGACGCAGGAGCGTTTTTATGATGAGTTTGCCCGGTCACGTCCTGTATTGCAGAAGGCGCTGGAGAGTATGGTGGGCATCTCCAAGGAACTCAAGGATATCGCCATACGGTTTGAGAATGCTGATGCTCAGAAGGTGAGTCTGGGTAATGCCGTTGGTACTGTTGGCGCTGTAGCGATGATGGAGACCTCGAGATATTATGCCGGTTCGGATGATAAGGGCTATGGGATGGCACAAGTCAATGTTTTTGGAAAGTGGATGTCGATGCCTGTCAACGAGAATGGAGTTACGGATCAGTCTGCACTCCAAGCTTATGAGAGAGATCAGGGGCATTTGGATATTAATCGAATGCAGGCTGTAACTGCTGAAGCGTCAGGGGAAGATATTTTTGCGATGCAGATCAAAGGCTTTGAAATGGGAATTGATCCGTTCACAGGCGAGCCTGTATCCGATAAATATGCTCAGATGATGTTGACTTCTCTAAAGTTTAGCCAACTATTCATGGCATTTCAGATAGTTCGCGGGAGTATGCCGGGCGGCAAAGGGCCTTTTCGGTTGCCTTCATCTCATCCAGCTGTGGCGAAGATTAAAAAGAATTTGGAAGCGGCTGAAGCAAGGAAAACAAATGAGCAAAAGAGTGGTTCTGGGGTGACGGGACAGGCTCCTGATATCGGAGAAGTTAAATTGAAGCCACTTGGGACTAAAGGGGAAGGTGATGCACTAAAACGTATCTTTGAGATAGACGGAACTAAAGTAGAAATTAATAGTGGACATGGTTACCGTGGAAGTGGCCATCGAACCGGCAATGCTCAAGATATTGGCACCATGGATCAGATTGAATCCGTTATACTCAAAGATATGGAATTAGCCAATAAGGCAAATATTGATTTGCCTAGACCTCCTAAAACGATAGAGCGAACGATTCAAGTAAATGAGAAAACGATGGGCTATACCGTAACACAAACGCCTGATGGTACTTTAAGGGTCTCTACCTATTATCCAAAATAAAAAATAAAGGGGACATTTACCTTGACTATACAGAAGACAGTGGAAGAATTGCATCAGTTGATTGACCAGGATTGGTCGAAATTAGACCAGGCAGAATTAAAAACAACGAGAGAGACTGTAGAATCTCTGTCCAATGAATTGCTATCTGAGATAGATCATACGAACAACTCAGATTATTTATTAGAAGCCATTAATTATGAGCTTACGCATTTCTTTCTACCGATCCCTTGTGTGATAAAGATGTATCAAAGATTGATTCTGTTGAATCCGTCCAACCTGTCCTACTATGAATGGTTTACCGATTACCTTTTACAGTATGGACCCGATTGGCAGGAAGAGGCGAATGAGTTAACCGAACTTTATACAAAAAAAGATTTTCAGGATGCTTGTGACTTTGCACAAAAGATTGAGCAGGTTAAAGATTTTGAAAGTAAATAAATTTTCAAACATCATCGTAACTCGTTACAGTAAAATGATTTGATATCCTTTGTTAAATCAAAGAATGAACTATAGGGATATGTATGCTCCTCCTGAGGAGAATAATGAATTTCGAGACCATAGGAGGGAGTGTAATGGCTTCATTTGTATTATTGTTGAAAGATTATGAAGATGATGAAAAGGTTATTTATCGTTTTGGTCCAAATGAACAGTTCATGGGAAAGATTGAACTACATAAAAAGAAGGAAACCATTCAAGAAGTGGAACCAGTAGTAAACGCTAAAAACGAGTCGAAGTTTTATTTCGATAGAGCAGCTCAAAGATTGGCAAGATGTCTATATAGAGAAAATGGACCATTTCCCGATAAAACAACATTTGAATCGTAAAGCAAGGCAAGCCTAGATTGGTTTTCTTGCTTTCGGGGGGGGGGGATTTTTTGAGGGGGTGGCAAGTGAACTATATATTTAAACATTAACGGGAAACATAAATCATTGCGGAAAACAACGAATGTTCATATATGTGGATATAGAATGTGTTCGCATCATGAAAACGAACAGCGGCTTGGTGAGAAAAGTGTGTTACCGAGTACAAAGGACCATAATAATCCCCCTTCAGTCTTGGATGTCGGTTTTAAATTATTATGGTCTTGTTTTAATAATTTGCAAAGTTATCGTTGGGCGATTTTCTTTATTGAGTAACTTACTCATTGAACTTTTTAATACTCACAACCGTCCTAATTGGTGGCAAAGATTCTTGTTAGTTAAAATCAGCAGTGATTTTTACTTTCTGTCCTACATCAATTGATTCATAAGACTCTTTATCAGGTGTAATCAGGGCTTGAATTCTCTGCGATTGTGTCTGTTTATTTCGTATTGAGTGTTCATCTAATACATTTTAACCATGTACTTATCATCTAACAGTTTGAGACATACACTAGTTTCAAGCGCCACGTTTTGTGTAAAACCTAAAAATTTAAAGGAAGCAGAAAAAGTATCAAAAAAAGGGGAAATCAGGAGAAGAGTCGAATAATATCAACTATTAGAAAGTCTAGCTCTAATGAAGCGGTTAACAAAACATACTTGCTATAATCAAGGAGGGTTAGTTTTGGGTGTAGAGCGAGTTATAGATGGGATAAGATTTCAACGAAAAGAAGGTTATGCTGTGTGCCATATCGATAATTTTTCACAAGATATGGGGGATGTTTTACGTAAAGAATTGTCAGCAGTTTGTTATGGTTCAGCTAAGGCGAAATCCACGAGAAAAGCTTATACATACGAGAAAACGTTAACAGAATTTTTAGAGAGATACGAGACTAAAGCTCCTGACACCCAAATGGGCATGATTGGTGAATTATTGACACACATTTTAGTAATTAATTATTTTTCTGAATTTAATTGCGTTTCTCCATATTTTAATCTTGAAGAAAGAAGCATAAAAAAAGGATTTGATGTAGTTCTTTATTCAAGCGGAGATAATGAATTATGGATAACTGAAGTCAAGTCTGGAGAAATACATAAAAACAAAAATTCTAATGAAACATTATCAGATCTTTTAGGAACAGCAAAGAGAGACTTACAAAAAAGGTTGAATGAGAATGAAATTTCAATTTGGGAGAATGCAATTAATGGTGCAAAATCAGTCTTAGAAGACCAGAAAGATGTAAAAGATGCAGTGATGGAGATACTTTATGATTTTGAAGACGATGTAGCAGAAGAGAATGCTATAAGCAACAATAAAAATGTTATTTTGGTCGCTTCACTATTTTCATGTCTTACTGATGAAATTGGCATAGATGAAGTCCAAAAATTTTCTAAGAAAGTTTTAAAAGCGAATAAATTTCGGGATGTTATAGTTTTCTCATTTCAAAAAAGAACCTATCAAAGAATAATCGATTTTTTAAGATCGGAGGCAGCGTCATGAAAGGACTTACACTTACGAGATTAAGAAATACAAATTTCAAAGATTTATATGAGAAATTACTTGTAGGAAAAATAGATAAGCAAAGTGACTATCAAAAATTGTTATCGTTAGCAGTTATATTTATTAATGAGAAGAATACAGATATATCCAGACTAGGATACAGAATAATTGTTTTCTATTGTAATTTGACTAAAGACTATAAGCCTTTATATGACATTGCTTTAAATGAAGGTCTAATTCCCATAGTGAAATTAATTGAAAATAGCGAGAAATATAAAGCATATCTTTCAGATTCGTTCTTTAATTCTTTTTTTTCATCTTATGGAGAAAATTATAAAAATGAGTCTGTTTATTTTAGTGAGCAACAAAAAGAATTACTGTCTTTTTTTAATGAAAACATAAACCAAACAGTTTCTGTAATTGCGCCAACATCATACGGAAAATCGGAGCTAATAATATCTACTTTGAAAAGTATGGAAAGAGGAAATGTTTGTATTGTAGTACCTACAAAAGCGTTATTATTCCAGACTAGACAACGATTAATTAAATCTGAAATCAAAAATTTATGGAAAGTGATTACTCATCCTGAAATGTATAATGCTGGGGAGGAGAATGTTACAGCAGTTTTAACACAGGAAAGACTTCTAAGATTACTACGTAAAAATCCAGCATTATCATTTGATATGGTGTTTATTGATGAAGCTCACAACTTGCTTGAAGATAACGACAGAAGTGTACTCTTGGCGGCAACAATCTCAATATTGGAAAAAAGAAACAGTGATGTGATTTTTAAGTTTTTAACTCCTTTTCTAATCGACGAAACAAATTTAAAAGTGAAGTATTCAAACTATTCTCCAGAATCATTTCGAATAACAGAATACATAAAAACTGAGAAATTTTACATTTATGATTTCAGATTAGGGAGTGTACTAAAGATTTACGATCACTATATCGATAATTTTTTCACATTAGAAACTACAAAGAAATTTATGGACGATATCGAATTTATATTAGAAAATAAAACCCGAAAAAATCTAATCTACTTGAATAAACCTACTGATATAGAAAAAGTAGCTGCTAGACTACTGTCAAGAATTGAAGATATAAAATCTGATCAAATCCGAAAAGCTTGTAAGGAATTGAGTGATTACTTGCATTCTGATTATTTCCTAATAGATTGTATAAAAAAAGGATTTATTTATCATCATGGTTCCGTCCCAGATAATGTTAGAAACTATATTGAGCACATCTTTTCAGCTGAAGCTACAATGAATTTTGTTATCACAAGTTCAACTTTGTTAGAGGGGGTTAACTTGCCTGTTGAAAGGTTATTCATGTTAGATAATAAAAAGGGTAGAGGTAATTTAAAACCAGCACAATTCAAAAATCTTATTGGTAGAATATGCAGGTTTAGCGAGATTTTTGATCGTAATAGTGGAAGATTAGAGAAATTGGAACCTAAGATATTTTTAGTAGTATCTGAGTACTTCTCTTCAAACGCAAATATAAATGATTTTATTAAAAATAGTATGAAAGTAGATAAAAAAATAAAAGATGAGGTTACGAATGTACTTCTTGAGAATGTAAACATTACTCAAAATAACTCTATTCAAAAAGAAGAAGCAGATGAATTTTTAGAAAATTTCGAACCAGGAATAATTAGTAATTATAATAAAGGACATGCAGAAACTGAAGTTGGTAAATTATGTTTTATGAATAACACAACAGAAATTGATATTCTCACGAATGAAAACTTAATGCAGGACATAGCTGATGGTATTCCCCTGAAAAGTGTTGATAATGTTGAGGATATTTTTAATATTTTTGCAGATTTATTTTTACCCTTTATTAAAGCTGAAGAAAAGTATAACAACTTGAATAGACTAGAATACAAAGAGTCCCGTCGATTCTATCAAATGTTTCTAAACTGGAGAATTAGGAATGCTTCATATAAAGAGATGATTACTAGTTTTCTTAGGTACTGGAGTAAAGTTGAAGAATCAAATGATTCAGATGTGTTTGTAGGAAAATGGGGAGATAAGCAAAGAGAGGGCTTTAGAGAACTCTGGACAGATATTAGGTATAAGAATCGAGTTCAGCGTGTTAATCTAGCGATTGTTCGTATCAAAGAGGAACAAGATTTTTTAGATAACACTTTTATTAAATATATCGAAGTCATAAATGATCTTGGAATTCTTGTAGATGAATTTTATGAGAAAATAAAATATGGTACGACCAATAAGAATATGATTACTTTAATAAAAAACGGATTAAGTAGTGGATTATCTAGTTTATTGGTTAGTAACTATAGTGATGAAGTTGAGATAGATAGTAATTCAAATACCATTTTACTTAAACCGAGCCTTATTGATAGAATGACTGGGAATTCGGAGAACGATATTCTAATACATGAAGTTAGATATAATTCTAGATTGAACAACAGTAACTAATAACAATTCTCCACGTAAGTGTGAGGAAGCTTTATCAAGCTGGGAATGGGACTTTAATTAAAAACAGAAAGATGCCGTCTTTGAGTGCATAGCTTACTCAAGTCATACTTATGTATAACTTGAATTCTTTAAAAACATCACTATATTTTTCAATAAAGAATAGTGATGTTTTTAAACATTTGAGTAAAAATAGTAAGTGATTGATAGTTCAAGGATATGGTTTTCTTACATCCGTCCGATTCAAAAGATAATCTGTACTTGTCTGATGATAATCAGCCAGCTTTATCAATATAGCTGTGGGAATATCCAATTCACCACGTTCATAGTTGCTATAGACACGTTGGCTACAGCCAAGATAGGTAGCCATTTGTGTTTGGGATAAATCTTTGTCTTCACGCAAATTGCGTATACGAGCATACATATTCATCACCTCACCAATATCATACTTTAGCGTGTTATCCGCTATTGATTTTTAGCGGAAAATCCGCTAAAGTATAGTGAGAATAGTTGGTAAAAAGACTAGGTGGGGATAACATGTCAAACCTGATCGAGGATTTGTTTCACGGGAACCTGCGGTTGGACGAGTCGATTCATCCGGAGCAAGAAGAGTATCAGGAGATCAATCGTCAAATATCGGACATGATGCAGGACTACAAAACACAGCTAACCGAGAACGAATACGATGCCTTGGAACAACTGATAGACTTAATCGGACAATCCACGTCCATGTATGTGGAAGCCGCGTTTGAGCAAGGTTTTCGCACAGGCGGTAAACTGATGATTGAGGTTTTAGCCAAACCGTGAGTATCTACCTACTTCATAAGCCAGCGGCAGACAATACACAGCAATTCAAAAATCCCCTCCTCCATTACCACCGCTTAGGAGGAAAGGGGAAGGGGATTTTGCTTTTAAATTACTCTTTTATCTTATTACCAACCAACTTACCGCGCCCCAATATTCTTACCCGCTGGTGTACCTGATCCAATCAGATCACTACCACCCGCAAGCTTCAGGAAATTACCCAAAACAGGCGTTCCGTCCGCGCTGCGCGTTACCGAAGGCACGAGGGAGACAAAGTCGGCTGCGCTGGCGAGCAGGCCTTTGGCGTTCTCGCTTTTTTTGTTCTTCCACCAGACGTTGGTGCTGCTGACGTCAGTTCCGCTGGTTTTGTCACTGGCGCCGCCTTGGAAGGACAGGTTATTAGTGAAGATGTGGGTGCCTACATCAAAGGCAAAGTTGCTTTGCCCGTTGTTCCAGGAGGTGTTATTTTTCATCTGGATCGAACCGGGATTGCTGTTGTAGGTGAAGCCGTGCTTTTTATTATTAAAAGCAATATTGTTCTCAACGATATGATTCACGGCAATCTTTTCGCCGCCAAGCTTGAAGCCGTTGCCATCGCTGTTGGAGGTGGAGGTACCGTCTGATGTTGCACCATTGGCGTAGGCGATGCTGTTGCGGATCGTGACCGCGCCGATGGCGCCTGTATCCGTTTTGCTATACAGATCCCAGCCATCGTCCACGTTATAGGCCGCAATGCAGCCGTCGAAGACGTTGCCCGGGCCAACGGTCAGTTTGGCGGCAAAACCGTCTGCATCCTCGCCGTCATCCGGGTCATAGTTGTTGTGGGAGTAGGAACGAATGACTTCATTATAAGCAGGCCATTCACTCTTGGCGGCGGTGGAAGCATAACGTCCCATTTGAATCCCCGTATCCCGGTTGTGATGCGCTTCGATCTGCTCCAAGCGGTTGTAGCTGCCTCCGATGAAGATTCCGTTGTCACCCGCACCTTTCACCTCAAGACCTTTGACGAACCAGTAGTCTCCGAACATCTGCAGTCCACGATTGGTGGAAGCGAAGGCTTGAGCGGAGAAATCAAAGACTGGTTTTTCCGATCCATACGCCACCAGATTTTTACGTTGTGAGGAGGTGCCGCTGTTACCACGTTCAATGGTTATGGTCTGCGAGAAGCTGTAGGTTCCGCCGCGCAGATAGATCGTTTTACCCGGAGCGATCTGGGTCAATGCGTTAGCCAGCGACGTTGGACTATTTATGGTCCCCGGATTGCTGGCTGAGCCGTTAGGGGAGACATAGAGATCACCCGTAGCAAGTGTCACACTTGAGGTAGCCACGGCTTCTGATGGATTATTTTGCAAGCTGCTCTGGATTACATCCGCCGCGCTAACCGATCCACCACCAATCAATAAAAGAGGAAATGCGGCACTCAGACAGATCTGGGCCATTTTTGATTTGAGGGAGCGCTCCTTCAGGGAAAGTACAGATCGTGCAGACACATGAGTAGATGTGGATGGGAATAATTTCATTAGTAGACCTCCTTGGTTAATGGAAAATGGAATGCGTGAGCTGTTGCGGTATGCCGGACAGATGCATCAATGAAGTAGCTCATTGCGATGGAATGAATACTATCTGTACAGCATAGTTTTATGGTAAATGTTGTAAACGTTATCTTCAATAATCATTTGATCAGATAGGTCTAGATACAGGCAGGTTAGGCGTAGTCGCTCCCATTGCCTGGGGTTACACAGGTTACATGTAATCCTGACATTGGTTGGTAGCCCTGATTTAACGATGAATCATCTGAAATGAACCTAGAGATGCACGCGTTTACAACCCTCAAGGCACGAAACTCACCCTCAATCCACCCAAATGAACTTCGCATATTCAAAAAAAGAGCAGCACGCATCCAATTGGGGAGCGTAATCATAATTCGTGGCCTTTATCGAAATGATGGGGCAATTAACACATAACAAAAAGCCCCATAGTGGATGCCAGAGGCAACGAGACTATTGGGGCGATGTTCGATGTTCGAAGCGGCATTATCTGATCATTGTAGGCACTGTCCTTCATGGCAAGGCTCATCGAATCAAGCGATATGCTCCATTAAACCATCGCTGGGACTTATCGTCCGAACAATCTCATGCATTATAAGCGATGCATAGACGAGAGTTCTACAACGCTGCCCACTTTAATATCCGTCCGTCTCACGACTGCGCTTCTTCGCTTGCTCGACACTTGGTTCATGTTTTGGTTGGACCGTCGCACTATCATCGGTTGGCACTGACGCCAGTCCTTCCGCCACACGACGACCGTAGTCGGCATCCGCTTGGGTAAAATGAGAGATCATGCGCTCCCGGATATCCGGTTTGCATTGGGCCAGAGCATCGACCATGTTGCTGATCAGCTCATCCCGCTCCCAATCCTCGAACGCCCGGTACGTATCCCCGGCTTGTCCAAAATCATTCGTACGTTCGATCTTCTCACGCACTAGCCTGCCTTCCACCAACGGTTCATGTTCCGGGCCGCGTGGTGTAGCTTCTTTTAACCCGCCAAGGGAGGATGGCTCGTAGTTCACATGCGGATTCTGCCCCGGTGCACGATCCACCTGATACTGCATCTGCCCGCCGCTCTGATTGGTCGCAACACGGTTCTTCGGCGCATTCACAGGCAGTTGCAGGTAGTTCGCACCGACCCGGTGACGCTGAGTATCGGAATAGGAGAAGGTGCGTCCTTGCAGCAGCTTGTCATCTGAGAAATCCAACCCGTCCACTAATACACCGGTGCCAAATGCCGCTTGCTCCACTTCATTGAAATAATCCTCGGGATTACGGTTCAACGTCATTTTGCCAACGGGTAGAAAAGGAAACTGCTCCTGCGGCCACAGCTTGGTTGGGTCCAGCGGGTCAAAGTCCAGCTCCGGGTGCTCGCCATCTTCCATCACCTGAACGCACAGCTCCCATTCGGGATAGTCTCCTTGCTCAATGGCATGATACAGATCCAGCGTCGCATGGTTGAAATTCTGCCCCTGAATCTCGGTAGCATCTTTTTGCAGCAGGTTACGTATGCCTTGATTCAGCGGTTCCCAGTGGTATTTGATGAGCACGCCCGTGCCTTCCTCATTGACCCATTTGTATGTATTGACACCTGACCCTTGCATCTGACGGTAATTGGCCGGAATACCCCAAGGGGAGAAGAGGAACGTCACCATATGGGTTGCTTCTGGACTGAGTGAGACAAAATCGAAAAACCGCTCCATATCCTGTGCGTTGGTCAACGGGTCGGGTTTGAAGGCGTGTACCATATCCGGGAACTTGAGCGGATCACGAATGAAAAAGATTTTCAGGTTGTTACCGACAAGATCCCAGTTGCCATCTTCGGTATAAAATTTCACGGCAAAGCCACGCGGGTCCCGCAGCGTCTCGGGAGAGTGTCCACCGTGAATAACCGTTGAGAATCGAACGAATACGGGGGTTTCTTTTCCTTTTTCCTGAAACAGACGTGCTCTTGTATATTTGGATACCGGTTCATTCCCGGCCGTTCCATACGCTTCAAATACGCCATGAGCACCAGCACCCCGGGCATGCACAACCCGTTCCGGAATGCGTTCGCGGTCGAAGTGAGTGATCTTTTCGAGAAAATGATAGTTCTCCAGCGTAGTCGGTCCACGGCTGCCCACAGTTCGTACATTCTGATTGTCCGTGATGGGGTGACCCTGTCGGTCCGTTAAAGTCTCGCTTGATTGGTCTGAGGAATGCTCGGATTGTGAAGAATGGTTATCCATGGAGTGGAATGCCACCTTTCCTTAAGTTGGATTCCTGTATATATTTTCCCTGTGGGCAGGTTCTATACATCGTGGCAACCAACGAACATCTAAACTACCTTTTGAAAAAACTAATCAACTGTCCTTCGATTTCCTCATAAAAAAAAGCTTGTCACCCGCCTCATCGCATGAGATAATTAACTTTTGCCCTGCGGCCTTTTTTGAACGGAAAATGAAAGAGGACCGCGTCTAAGAATGGAGGCTGACCTAGGATTGTCTACACAACGTTATCCTTTTGCATATGATCCGGCTGAACCTTTTGTATCCCGTCTGGGAGAGTGGGTTGCCGATGTTTTTTACGATATTTTGCCAGAGTCCGGCTTCGAGGTACGGGATGAACAGATTTTTATGGCGTACCAGCTCGAACGGGCCTATGGAGATAAAAAGACCATTATGGCGGAGGCCGGTGTCGGAACAGGCAAGACGTTAGTCTATCTGCTCTACGCGGTCTGTTATGCACGTTATACGGGCAAACCGGCGGTGATTGCCTGTGCCGATGAGTCCTTGATTGAACAGCTTGTGAAGCCCGGCGGAGATATTGCGAAGCTGGCTGCACATCTGGATTTGGAAGTGGACGCACGTCTGGGTAAGTCCCCGGACCAATACGTCTGTCTGAACAAATTAAGTGCGGTGCGATTCGCCGATGAGGATGCGCCTGTTATTGAAGAAGTACACGAGAGTTTGCCGGATTTTGTGAACACGCCGGGTACACTTCAGGCTTTCCATCCGTATGGTGACCGCAAACAGTATCCGCATCTGAATGATCGTCAGTGGAATAAAATCAACTGGGACCCGTTCCAGGATTGTTTTGTTTGTCCAAAAAGACAACGCTGCGGCCTGACGCTGTCACGTGACCATTACCGTCGTTCCAAAGACATCATCATCTGTTCCCATGATTACTACATGGAGCATGTCTGGACTTATGATGCGCGTAAACGCGAGGGCCAACTGCCTCTGCTGCCTGACCACAGCTCGGTTGTGTTTGATGAAGGACATTTGCTGGAAGAAGCAGCCCTGAACGCATTGAGTTACAAACTGAAACACCGCATCTTCGAGGAACTCGTGACTCGCCTGCTTGAAGGAGAGATTCGTGAATCCCTAGCCGAGCGTGTGGATGAAGCGATTGAGAGCAGTGAGCGACTGTTTGCGTTGCTCGATACGTATACGGTGGCGATTCCGGGATCGGAACGGAAAGAAGTTCGGGTAGAAGCACCACTTCTGCGTGAGATTGAACGTCTGACCAACGTATTGGATGCCATTGGCGAAGAATTGGTATTTGAAAGTGGATTGTTCTCGCTGGATGGGTACCAGATGCGTGTCGTTGAAGAGCATTTGGACATGATTCAGTCTGCACTTGCGTTATTCCGTAAGGAAGACGGCTATATCTGCTGGGCGGAAGAGAGTGAAGACGAGACGACATTATCGATTATGCCGCGTACCGTGAAGGAAATGCTGAATGAGCGTGTGTTCAACACAGGTATTCCAATCGTGTTCTCCTCTGCAACGTTATCTGTGGATAGTTCATTCCGTTATGTGGCGGACAGCCTGGGCATTGATGATTTTGTATCGTTCTCGGTGGCTTCCCCGTATGATTATGCGGACAAAATGAAGATGAAAATTACCGATGAAGCTTTACCGGGTCATCCCGAAAATGAAAATCGCATGCGCGACGCGGTGTCTATGCTTCAGGAGAGTGGAGGACGTGCACTCATCCTGTTCCGTACGATGGAGGAATTGCGTGCGTTCAAGCAGGATATCGTTCATGTGCCTGAAGCAGAAGGTTTGCGCTTTATGTATGAGGGAGATCGGGAGATCAGTGATCTGATCGCGGCATTCCAACAGGATGAGGAGAGTGTGCTGTGCTCCGTTAATCTGTGGGAAGGGCTGGACGTTCCAGGACCGTCATTATCCAACGTGATGATCTGGTCGCTCCCGTATCCGCCACAGGACCCTGTGTTCAATGCAAAACGCAGTGCGTCGGCTGCACCATACGAAGAGATCGATCTTCCGTATATGCTCCTGCGTGTGAAGCAAGGTCTTGGACGTCTGATCCGGACAAGCACGGATTCCGGTTCTGCGGTCATTCTCGATGAATCACTGTATACCAAAAAGGAAGCCAAAGACCGCATTGCGGCCCTGCTTCCCGAAGGTGTGGAATGGACAACCCTGACACACTAATGACTGAATTCTAAATCATACAAAATCGTACTAAATCCTACATTTGCATTGGATTATGCGTTCTAACCGGGCCGAAATGGCTCCCATCAGAAAAAAGCTCTTGTTCTCTGCGGATGCACCATCCGTATGTGAGCAAGAGCTTATTTTTTTATTATGATGGTTCCTGCAATGTACTTCTATTCTCTTTTTTTGAGGAATTTACCCTCACTCCACATCGCTCCAAAATTCTAACGAACCTATCACACCTTATTGGGGTGATAATGAAGAGATGTAAATTCTAACGAATCTCAGTAACGTTATCTTGCCGAAAATAGCTTCTAAGCTCGTAAATCAACCAAATTCGGGGAAATAACGCCGCTGTGATTCGTACATGTCCAACCAGCGTGAATAGGAGTGAATAGCGTGTCTCAGGTTCATTAGAAGCAATGAGCGCTAAATGAACACTACATGAGTGAGTACTAAATGAATGCTCATAAGGGGGGGCTCTGTCAAGCTTATAACTTATGGGCTCATGACTTATGGGACACGGAAGCCCCTTTTTGATGTGTACAGATGTTAGCTGTGTTAAAAAATACCCATGCTCAGATACCGTTCCCCGGTATCCGGCGCAATGCAGAGCACCCGGTGCCCCGGCCCCAGTTCCTTCGCGATGCGAAGGGAGGCCCACACCGAAGCCCCAGAGGAAGGGCCGAGCAGCAGCCCTTCCCGGGCAGCAAGCTGCCGCATCGTATCCAGTGCGTCCTCATCGGACACCTGGATGATGGCATCCCATACGTCGGTATTCAGGATGTCCGGAATGAACCCCGGACTTGTACCGACGAGTTTGTGTGGTCCGGGCTCGCCACCGGACAACACTGGAGAACCTTT
The DNA here is from genome assembly GCF_052115745.1 of Paenibacillus sp. 2KB_22. NCBI lineage: Bacteria > Bacillati > Bacillota > Bacilli > Caryophanales > Paenibacillaceae > Paenibacillus > Paenibacillus sp. 2KB_22. The sequence goes on along the minus strand of NZ_JBFRHG010000002.1, from coordinate 937,062 downwards.
GGGCTCCACCGCATAGATACGGATATCGGGCAACTGCTTACGCAGTTCTTCCCCGGTTCCCGTAATCGTTCCGCCAGTTCCCGCCGTAGCGATGAAGGCGTCCAGCCTGCCATCCATCTGCTGCATAATCTCGGGCGCTGTGGTGATCCGGTGAATATCCGGGTTAGCCGGATTCTCGAATTGCTGCGGAATGAAACTTCCTGGAATATCTGCCTGAAGTTCTTTCGCTTTGCGAATTGCACCTGGCATCCGCTCCGCAGCAGGGGTGAGCACCACATCTGCGCCGTAGGCTTTCAGGATGTTGATGCGTTCCTTGGACATATTGTCCGGCATGATTAGGATCGCTTTGTATCCTTTGGCAGCAGCGTTCATAGCCAAACCGATGCCCGTGTTGCCACTGGTTGGTTCAATAATGGTTGCACCGGGAAGAAGCAGTCCTGCACGTTCAGCTTGAACGATCAGGTTATATGCGGCACGGTCTTTGACGCTGCCGCTGGGGTTGAAGTATTCCAGTTTCACGTATACGTCAGCAGAGTCGCTGCCTGTGAGTCGGTTCAGTTTAACGGCAGGTGTCTGGCCGATTAGTTCGGTCACATCTGCGGCAATGCCTGTATGTGCGGGTGTTCGTTTAATCGAATGTGTATTCAAATCCATAAAGTACAGCTCCTTGATTGATAAGACGTTGAGAGATATCCAGTTGAAATCAAAACCCACGGTACAAGTCTATCTGCCATGAATGGCAGGAGCTTGTTTTTATTATAGGAATTGAATTTAGATCATGCCTTATTGGAATGGTTGGGTATCTCTCCTCCATCTTAATGAACATAACCTTCCGTGGTCAACTTGTTTTGAAATAAGCGAAGGGCGCGGAATCATACGAGCAGTGAAGCGGACGAAGCGAGTAGGAGTTGGATTCAAACGTAATGACGGATACATGGACGCAGATCCATATGTGTTTGGATAACAACAGGGCTTATGCTCCGGTTCAATAGGGTCAGAGTTGCATCAGCTCTGTGCCAAGTCCATCTGCAGATGCCGACTGAGTTCTTTTTTGACTTCATTGCGTGCGAACGTCCATAGCATATAGAACCGTTGCCAATACCCCCTGCACATATACAGAGTTTCGATACCATCAGCTTCACGATTCTCTTCCAGAACTTTGACACCGCGAATTCTCATCTGCTTGCGAAGACCCAACATCTCCTTGAGCACATTGTTCTGAATACGGGTCAGCGACAGAATGTAGACTTCAGGCATCTTAAGCATAAGTGTATCTAACGTTCGAATATCTCGCTCAAGTACATCCAGCAATAGTGTCCGTACAACCAAACCTTTAATTAGACGATGGTCTTCATCCGCAGGGGATGGGGCGGAAGTTGAGGATGTCATATGTTCACTTCCTTAACCTTTAATTGGAATTTTTTATTTACAGAACATGTGTTCCTATATTATAATCAATATATGTAATGGAGATACACAATACAACCGAGAAATATTGGAAGCAAGCATTAACTTATTTTCCTGAGGATACAGATCGTGAATGAGGCTATGGATTTAAGGACAAGCCCGATCCAAAATTAGGTATAATTTATGGGTTTTGCAGGAAACCTAAGGCCATAAACCAAATAAGCCTTATGCAGTGCAGTCTGCTACAGAAGTAAATAACAAGCAATGAAATAAAGCAATCAATTGCAATAATCATCTAAGGCTGGCTTGCCTTAAAACGATGACGCTATGAACAACAAGTGAAAGTAGTTCACTCTACTAAAAATGTGCAACAAAAAAGCCCCTGCCTTGGGCGGCGGGGCCTATGGAATACTGCCGATTCAGCGGCAGGTTTGATGATGTGTTTAGAAATTAAGCAAGATATTGAGGCTTTTCGTAGAACGCCTCTTTTTCAAGGATGACCTTATAAGGTCTTTCCTTGCCCTTCAGGGAGGGCCCAATGGTCGTTAGCGGTACGGCCGGCTTGTGGAAACGATCTTCTTCCTTGGGTTCCGGAACCGGTCGTGATGATTCGGGCGCAGAACTGAGGCGTACCTTTTTTTCGTTGCCCCAGCGCTTGCTTATTTTTTTCGTTTCCGGTTTCATTCCGGTTCGCCTCCTAACAAATCGTTGATGGCGTTGAACAGTTGACGATTCTGTAGGTCAATCTGCTGAAATACCGCCTCATCCGCTTCAATATGTCCAATAATGTGAACGGTGATTACATACCTCTTGGCTACAGGATAGCATAGCAGATACTCTTTCTCAAGGTAATCATCATACAGGTTAATCTTGATCTTGTTCTCCCGGTAAGAATCAATCACCAGGATGCGCTTGGGATCATCCGGTTGTTTGTCGTCATTAGCGGACAAGTCATACTTTCTCCCCGGTTCTCCAACATTACCACATAATTGCTCAATATAACCACTGTCATCTGTACGGTATATGGCTGTGCCACGTACAGCGAATGGAGGATGAGAGACAAAGGCAGTACGCAGGGCATCACTCATTCGCTCCAGCATTTTAGCATCTGCTTTGCGGGTACGCAGCAATTCCCTAAAGAACCGCAGCAACTTAAGCAGTTGTAACCTTGCTTCACCCTCAGTGCGTTTATGCTTCTCAATGATATTCTCCAATTCTGGATCACTCCAGCGTCCTTGTTCCTCAATACTGTCTGCAATCTTGGAACATGCCACGGACACGGCTGGTGCCCACTTTCCGTCAGAACGGATTTCATATACGAGTGGATTTAATCCCAGCAGATCTGTGGGCATACGCAATCCTTCGACCTTGGTCGTGTCCTTGATGTCTGTAATATCCTCAGGAAGAATGAAAAAAATACGCTTTCGTCCCAGACGGCCCATAAACAGACCCATTTCAAGCATTGTATTATCCCGGACCGACGCGTAGTACTTCCCGCGAATTTTGGATATATCATCCGGATGAAAAATAAAAATCGCGAAGTCAGTCGTACGGACCTCTACTTCCAGATCGTCCATGGTATAACTACTTGGATTAAAAACCCCGGAGTACCAAGGGGTAACTTCGGCTGAAAAACGTAAGTTTTCGTGTACTGCGGCTGCAATCGGCTTCGCTTCCAGCGAGCAGCCAATAAAGACTCTTGGCTTTAACGTTTTCATCAATCCGCCTCGCTTAAACGGTAGTGGGATTCAATTGTTATATTATACCATAAACAGCAGAGTAAGTCTGGAAACGTCTGAACTGGACAAATCATAAGCCGATTACGTTTGCTATAGTGTATGTGTGAAAGGAAAATGATTCCTTTAAAAAGCACAAGAAAATAAAAAAAGGCCCCAATTTGTCACAGTTGGGTGACTGACAGTTATTTTTGGAAGCTTCGGTCATAGAATAAAGGAGCAGGTTGCACCATTAGCAAGCATTGCTTATCCTGGTGTGCCCGTACGACTGCTGGAGCAGCCCAGATGCTGCTTTATGCGCATATTTGACGGGTCCGCTGTTTAGACCCGGTCACGTTGGTGTTATATAATAGAAGAACAAGCAAGTTAGCTTTGGTGTTTAAACGGAATCTTTACACGGTAACGAAGAGTGCAGAACCCGTCTGAAGAAACGAAGTGCTCGCCTTTATCAACGGATTTTCCCATTTAAAATATGGGATCAAAAAAATCCGTGGATAACAGCGATCGGAAGAGGGTACTGTAATCGAAGTGTTATAGTGTAAAGTATAATGTTTAACCAAGCACAGCTAACCACAACAGAACAGAAAGGATCAGGATACCATGAGTCCCCGAAGGACAATCTCCCCAAGGACAATCTGGAAACGTTACGATCTCTCATACACATAGCGCCCCTTGTAGAGTACACCAACCGGTTCAAAAAAACGGCTGACTCTGCGAAAGAGGGGATTGGAATGAATATTCGAAGGACACACACGATGATTTCTTCCAGGCTTGCCTTTTGCAGGGTACGGTCGGTCTAAAAAACCAACCTACAAACTGCGAGGGAACCTGAATGAAGAGAACATCGTTAACCTTACAACACGTTAAAACAGAGGCGATCAAATTCGCCATTATGCTGCTCGGTACATTTATTTTAGCTTTTGCCTATTATCACATTAACTTTCAGAATCATTTATCGGAGGGCGGATTTGTCGGTCTGGCCCTGCTCGGAAAATACGCAACAGGCTTATCACCTGCCATCGGTATGTTGTTGCTCGACATTCCGGTCATGATCCTGGCCTGGTTCCTCAAAGGCTGGAAATTCATGATTCAGGCATTGCTTGGCGTCGCTGCATTTTCCCTATTCTATGACGGCTTTGAACGATACTCCACACTGGTATTGTCGTTTAACGGAAATCTCTGGATTCCGGCAGTTCTATCCGGTGTATTGACTGGAGTAGGCGCTGGGATTGTGCTTCGATTCGGTGGAGCGACAGGCGGAGACGATATTCTCGCCGTGCTGGTTAGCCGCTGGAAGGGATGGAAGCTGGGAACCGTTTTCTTTGTCAGTGATGCTTTTGTATTGGGATTGTCGCTTTTCTTTCTTCCGGTAAAAGAAACTTTATATACGATTCTGGCCGTATGGATCGCCAGCAAAGTCATTACGTACGTCGTTAGTGTTCCGGCTCGCGGAACCGTGGTTACGACTTCGGCTGTGAAATTGCCGATGCCATCGGCTGCAGCCAAAGCAGTTAATGCTGCTGCTGTTTCACAACGGACTACGGTGGCTAGAGGGGTATCCCATTGATCATACGTTTCAGAATAATGATAACCTGTATGGATCTTGTTGAGATCTTGATTGACGGTTACGTTCATACAAAATCCCTTTTGACTGCATTTCAGCAGCAAAAGGGATTTTGTTGTTTTCGCTCAGATCATGGTTAATTATTCGCTGAACTGTAGAATAAGAGCCAACGATGAATACCGTCATTTTCCGGTATCGTCCAATTCAGTCAAGGCTTAATCGAAGATGCAATCTGTCCATCCTGATTATGGATAATGGCACGAATATTCTGATGGCTACTGCGTTTTTTAGCTTCATCCACAGCTTCAGCTTTCGTTTCAAATGTAGACAGATAGGTGGACTTTCCTTCTTCCTTGATTGCCCAGCCAGCGTCGATAGGCACGACATGGATGTTGTCATGACTCTTGGACGAAGAAACAGGTTCGGAATGCCGACGCTGCGTGGAAGATGACTCTTTATGATTAGAATTTTCGGAAGAAGATGTGGAGTTCGATTTCGAACTTTTCGGCACGGGATGATTCTCATCCCACTCTTCCGCCTTTGCTGTGGCAATGGCAATCGAGCGTCCTTCCTCGTACCCTTCATCAAGCAGGGCATTTGCAATTTCAATCGCCTTATGTCTGACACGTGGCTTCAGATTTTTCATGGATACCGGATAATCCTGTTTGTTCCAAGGCATATGAATCCCTCCTGTACAATAATGGATTAGTTGTATATTACCCTTTGAGGGAAGGGATAAACGATGAACACCGAGGTCGTAAATGCAATTACCGATGATCTATATAAATTGAAATAAACATTTACATGAAACGGAGAAGACGGAAAGAACCTGAAGAAGCGGAGCTAAAAGCTTTCTGTGGAAAGCTACTTCGTAAGCATAAACTTCGCCTAAAAGCTTTCTGAAAGAAAGCTACATCGGAAGCATACGCTATCCCCGGATTTACCCCTTTCTAAAAGGAATCAAAAAAATCTGGGGATAACAGCGATCTGAAGGCTGTTCTGTCATCGGAGTGTCCAGTGTAATTATTCTTTAGTTCATTTTATACAGAAGGATCTCGTTCCTATACTTTTGCAAGCTGGAGGCGTATAATGCTGTCCATGAAAGAAATAAATTCAATAAGAGGAAGATAAAGGAGTACGTACATATGTTTAGTCTTAGCCTGGCAATCCCTATGCTGTTCACCATGCTGATTCATGCCGCAGACAGCCTGTCTTATGCACTTCGTCTAGGTGGCCTGCGTACGCGCAGAATCGCGCTAGCCATTTCATTGGCAGGTATCTTGCTGCTGGTTTCTCGAACTTCCAATATGGCTCAGGGTCCGATGGTGGGTAATCTGGTGGATACCGCAGCACGTGGGGCCAATCCACACTTTGCAGCACAGTTGCATTGGTTAATGGGTGCGGCAACTATAGGAACGGCATTAGCCATCTTGTGTTTCCCAACCATGGTGAAGCTCTCATCCCGAATGGTGGTGCATTTTGAAGCAGCCGGTTCCATTCCTGCGATGGTTCGCGGTATGCTGAAGCGAAGCAAGATTAGAAATGCAATGTATTACATCACCCCGCCATCCTGGAAGATGGCCAAACGATTGGTACAGCATGGGATGCCAAGACGGTTAATGATGTTGAATGTAGCGGTAACCGCAATCTACACCACGGGTGTCCTGTCCAGCTTGTACGCAGCGTACCTTTACCCAGGGCAGGCTGTAGCTGCATCCCAATCGACCGGGCTAATTAACGGCATAGCGACTATTTTGCTTACCATCCTGATTGATCCGCGAATTTCCCTGCTCAGTGACAAATCATTACGTGGCGAGATCCGTTTGGATCGCATGAATCAGATTTATGGCTGTATGCTGGTATCCCGTTTATTCGGTACAATGGTGGCACAGTTGTTATTAATTCCATTTGCGTACTGGATTGGTTGGATTGTAAGTATGATGTGACGACTTCTTTCCTGAAGCGTAGCCTGGCACTCTCTTGTACATCTTCTGAAGCAATGAGAGGGTGTCGGTGCACATTGAATTGACGGAGTATTTTAGCTGTGATACTATTAGACCGAATAGTCGGTTTAGTTTATGGGGGTTTTTCCAATCGAAGTTAAACGAAGAAAAGATGTTACCCAGATTAAGAAAGACATAGCGCGTAATACCAAGGAACTGTTTGCCCAGAAGGGATATAGTGCAACTTCCATGGAAGACATCTGTACGATTAACAATCGGAGTAAAGGCAGCATCTATTATCATTTCAAAAGCAAAGAAGAGCTATTCATGTATCTAATCAAGCTTAATAATGAAGATTGGATGGATGCTTGGCTGGACAAAGAATCCGAGTATAAGACTGCCATAGATAAACTGTATGGACTTGCTGATCATTATGTGGATGATTTGGCTAATCCGCTGAATCACGCCATTAATGAGTTTGTCTCGGGCCAGGTTGTTAGCCAGGAGATGCTCGATGAGATGCTTTCCCTGATTCGAATTCCATATGCAACATATGAGTCCATTATTACTAAAGGCATGAAGGACGGGGAGTTAAAACCAGATGACCCACAAGATGTAATGCACATTATCTACGGTCTGTTTAGCGGATTGACGACACTCTATTACGAGAAGGACTTGGCAGATATTCGTCGTATTTACCACAAAGGCATGGCCAGTCTATTGGCGGGCATTCAACAACGTTAACCATGAAAAGCTGATGTAAAGTCAGTTTTTCTTTTTAAATTTTAATAAACCGGACAGTCGGTTTAAAAGGGAGATGAAGAATGAGCACTTTGTTCAGGAACAAAGCTTTTTTAATCGTTACAGGGTCTGATCTGCTGCAAAATCTGGCGATATGGATCCGGAATATGGCGATCCTCTATTATGTGATGGATCAAACTCAAGGAAGTCCAATAGCCGTCTCGCTGATTACCGTACTTGAATATGCTCCGATTTTTGTTTTCTCCATCATTGGCGGTGCACTGGCTGATCGCTGGAATCCCAAACGTACGATGATACTGGGAGATATTCTGAGTACGTTGTCCATTGTCGTGATTATTGGGGTTTTATCTTCCGGTTATTGGCAGATCTTATATGTTGCCACGTTTGTATCCTCTATCGTTAGCCAGTTTTCACAGCCATCCTCTCTAAAGATTGTGAAGCGAAATGTAAAGGGAGAACATTTGCAATCTGCAATTGCTATTACCCAGAGTGGTCAATCGTTGTTCTTAATTCTCGGACCGATCGTCGGAACTTTTATATACACGGCAATGGGAATTCAGGCATCCATGTACGCATTACTCATTCTATTCCTCATCTCCGCAGTTCTACTCACATTTCTACCTAAAGAAGCCACTCAGCGGGAAATAAATACCTCATTGTTTGCGGATATCAAAGAGGGCTGGCAATATGTTGCTCAATCCCGCTCATTAAGAATGCTTAGTCTGGTTTTCATCTGTATAGGGCTTTCTGCGGGTCTCATCAGCCCACTTGGAATATTTCTGATTACCGAACGTCTGGGGCTTGAAGCAACGTCTGTACAATTCCTGTCTGGTGCATCCGGATTAGGTTTATTGATTGGAGGAGGTATTGCGGCTGCTGTAAGTGCTAAGTTGAATCAGACTTTAACTCTGCTTGTAGGTGTGCTATGTCTGGCTGTAACCACGATGGGGGAAGTGTTATCCAGTTGGTTCTGGCTGACTCTTTTGATCACCTTCGTGAGCTCAATCAGTTTGGCATTTATCAACGTCATCATTTCAACGTACTTGGTTACCCGGATTGATGAGCATTTGATCGGGAGAGTGAATGGCACCATCACGCCTTTATTCATCGGAACGATGCTTCTTGGATCTTCCATGTCAGGTGTATTGATGAATAGCACATCCATTTTTATCGTCTACGCAATCTCGGTTACCGTAATGATCCTGGGTATCGTTCCAGGGATACGAATTCAATTTGATAATGATCAGACGGCTCCTGCCAGCCCATTGAATTCGGAAATCTCCTCGAGCTAAACCTGCTCAATGCATTCTCGGGCAACAATAGTTCGTCTATGAAAAACAAAAATGTACAAAAAAAGAGCAACGGGATCATCCCATTGCTCTTTTGGTATTCAAACTTATTGGAAAAGGACGGCGTACTCACCGTATCCTTCTTTTTGCAAGTCTTCTTTGGGTACAAAACGAAGTGCCGCAGAGTTGATGCAATAACGCATTCCACCTGCTTCGGCAGGACCATCGTTGAACAAGTGACCCAGATGGGAATCCCCCTCACGACTTCTCACTTCGGTACGAATCATGAAGTGGCTGAGATCGGTTTTCTCCTTCACATTGTGGTCACGCAATGGACGTGTGAAGCTCGGCCAGCCGCAACCGGAATCATATTTATCGGTAGAACTGAACAATGGCTCGCCGGATACGATGTCCACATAGATACCGTCACCGTGGTGATCCCAGAATTCGTTATGGAATGCAGGCTCGGTCGCGCTGTTCTGGGTCACTTCATATTGAAGCGGCGTCAGACGCTCTTTCAGTCCGTCTTTGTCCACGTTGCCGGACCAGTTGCGTTCGATGAAATCTACGCGTCCAGAACCTTTGCTGTACCGTTTGTAGTGGGCAGGGTTCTTCCGGTGATAATTCTGGTGATGTTCTTCCGCTTCATAGAACGGTTTGGCTGGCAAGATCGGAGTGAAGATTGGTTTGTCAAAACGCCCGCTTTGTCCCAGCTCCGCTTTGGAAGCTTCCGCAATCTGACGCTGCTCTTCGCTGTGATAGAAGATGGCCGTCTGATAGGAAGATCCACGGTCATGGAATTGCCCGCCTGTATCCGTAGGATCAATCTGCTGCCAGAACAGTTCAACCAGTTTCTTATAAGGGAAGATGGCTGGGTCGAACGTAATTTGCACAGCCTCTACATGTCCTGTTGTCTCCGAGCAGACCTCTTCATATGTTGGATTCTCGGTATGTCCTCCTGTATAACCCGATACGATTTTGTGAATACCGGGCAGTTCTTCAAAGGGGGATACCATACACCAGAAGCATCCGCCTGCAAAAGTTGCTAACTCACTTGAATGTTGTTCCATGCTATAGTCACTCCATTTCTGATGAAGATTTAGCGCTCGTGTTCGAGCTCCAGCAATCTACCATTTTTATTAACCTGTTAACACAAGCATTGGGCTTGCTCTTCTATTATATCCTGAATTGGCAAGCCAACCAAGCGGGATTGAAAACAAACTGGATCTGAACGACTTACGAATTCTGAATTCAGGCTTTGTTGCGTGACCGAAAGCGAAATAAGAGCAATACAATGGTCATGAACACCAGGTATCCGGCAAGGATGGCCAAGCTCAGCCAGATGGAGGTTTCAGCCTGTGCACCTGCATAGGCAAAAACAAAAATCGCGGGCATTTTGCCAATTGCCGTGGCGACCATGAAAACCCAGAATGGCGTATACGTTATACCTGCGTAGATATTAACGGCCATCTGAGGCACGACCGGCAACAATCGCATCGACATAACACCCATAAACGGATGTGCTTCCATCCATGTGGTAAAACGGTTCAGACCCCGAATGCGTTCGAGGTACGATCTCGCCTGATGTCTGAAGATAGTTCTTGCTCCGCCGTAGACGAGCATGGCAGCAAGTGTAGTACCAAGCCAGCATATCCAGGCTGCTGTGGTAGTACCGTAGCTGTAACCAAAGGCGATGATAACAAACTTATAAGGAATCACAGGCACAAGAGCAAACAATGTTGCCATGGCAAGTAACAGCGGGATGGACTGATGGAGATCGGTCCAGGCCAGCAGTTCATATCTGTAAATAAACGTGACTCCTGCAAGTAAAACATATAACAGAAGCCATAACCATTTTCGCAAAATCCCAAACGCTCCTTTCAGATCAGGCCGGTCTAGTCGTGTCCCGATCTGTACTGCTGTTCCTCATAAGTTTACCACGTTCGCCCATGGTCTGAACAATTCGTACGAAGTCTGCTGCAATCACTGGCAAGTTGCTGTCCGAAGGGTTACACTATAGGACGTGGAAATATAGAACCGAACTGAAGGTGGAATGATCATCATGGAAACAACCCAACGTAAACGAATTGCAATTATCGGCCTGGGGGATATTGCACGTAAAGTATATTTGCCGCTGTTAACAGCTCATCCGAACGTGGAAATTGTAGGCATTATGAACCGATCTCCGGAGCCGGTCAAAGTCGTTCAGGAGGCGTATCGATTAGAACGGGGAACAACGGATCTGAAAGAACTGTTGTCCTGGGACTTGGATGCGGTGTTTGTACATACAGCAACAGAAGCGCACTTTGACATTGTCATGCAATGTCTGGAACAGGGATTAGCCGTGTACGTAGACAAGCCGTTATCCTATACGATTCGAGAGTCGGAAGAGATGACTGCTTTTGCCGAGGCACAAGGTCTCTTGCTGGCAGTGGGCTTCAATCGCAGATTCGCACCGATGTACCAAAAAGCGAAACAATGGATGCAGGGTGGAAAAGGCTTCGACTCCCTGACAGTGAGCAAACATCGTACAGGCATTCAGGATCGTCCTGCGGCAGAAACCATCTATGATGATCTCATCCACATGCTCGATCTGATGTTGTGGTACTCGGATCATAATGTGGAGCTGCTTCATCAATGGATTCGGAAGAATGATCTGGACAGATTACTGCATGCAACCGGAACGGCCAAGCTGGGCAGAACAGCCTACGGTCGATTCGATATGGTGCGTGAAGCTGGGGCAGATCTGGAGAAGATCGAATTGCATGGTGGTGGACGTTCTGTTGAAGTGGTGAACATGGACACCATCAGCTACTTGGAACAGGGGAGTCTGGAAACCAAAGAAACGTTCGGGAGCTGGGACACCGTGTTAGCACGCAGAGGTTTTAGCGGAGCAGTTGATAATTTCCTGGCTTGTCTGGACTCGCCTGATGATTGCCTGATCAGTGCAAGTCATGTTATGGACAGTCATGAACTGGCTGAACAATTGATTCGCAAATAGTTAGAGAATACACATACGGAGGATTAGAAGTCATGGATGAATATGAAAAGGAACGTAATAAACAGATCGAGGAAGCTGTTATAGAAACCTATAAACAGGAAGAAGAGATGATGATCCTCGTATTTGCACAGTGGTGTGTCAATAATGGTTTGGACCCGGAAGAGATGTACCGGCAAGCCTACCCGAATCAGCAGAGCAACGAGCGTTTGCAGCAGGTGCAGAAGCTGATTGTATCCAAGGAGGAAGCCGGTGAGATCCCGGATGATACCGTACTTGGCGTGTTGTCCATGTTTGGCAATGAAGATCTGGCGATGGTTGTATCCGAGGCCATAGCCGCGCGCAAATAAGTTCAACTTACGTATACTAATATGATTACATCTGTTCCCGGTGAATGACGCGGAATTCCTTCGGGGACATGCCGAACCGGGAACGGAATACCCGATGGAAATAGGTATAGTTGTTGAAGCCAGAAGACTCGGACACTTGCTCCAGGGTCATTGGGCTGAAAATAATTCGTTCCCTGGCCATGTTCAGCCGTACGTCAAGCGTGTATTGCATGATGCTTTTGCCAAATGCCTCTTTGAAGAGATGAACACCCCGTGAGACACTGATGCCAATATGTGTTGCCACATCATCCAGCTTGAATAAAGAGGAAGCGTTTTCTTCAATGTAGTTCTTGATCTCATAAGCCACATAATTGGTATTGGTTATCGTTGGATGCTCCGCAAGCAGACGATCCACTTCGAGACATAAAATTCGCATATAATAACTTGAAATTTCCGGATAAGGATTGGAGATGCGGCGCTGCTCCAGCACAAGCTGTCGAAACAGGACTAAGAGACTTTCCGTCAGTTCGACTTTGATCCGTGTCGGCCGTTTGTGACGCTTCCACCACTCATCCACCCAGGAACCATTGAAGAAGATGTGATAGTCGCCACTCTCCACCAGTCGTTCTCCCATCGGATTGGTTTCATTGTCTATTCTCAGCTCATAGGGCTCGTCAGGATCAAAAAGAAGCAGATCGCCCGCATCCACCAGGGACATGTCCCCGTCAATGCGTGCACGGCAACGTCCGTCTGTTTGCAGTCTTAACAGGTAGTTCTTCACCCCTTCAGGCTGCACCATAGCGTAGGGTTTACGATGAAATGAAAAGCCTGCTGTAAGAACTTGGCAGGATTGATCTGTCGGCATGGGCATACTCCTTGCGATTTGAAAATTATGACCAGATAGTTCATGTTTCAATCATATTATTCATTTTAATTGAAGCTGAAACGGAATACCATAGTATTAGATTTAAGGAACAGGAAACATCCAACAAAACATATGTATCTCAACCATTCAAACGCAGAGTTTCACCATGCGTAAGGAGATGAACGTCACAGTGGAGAAAATGAAAGCAGGCATCATCGGGTGTGGTAACATCAGCGCCATCTACTTGGAAAATCTCAAAAACAACCCGGTCATTGAAGTCGTGGCTGTTGCGGATTTGATTCGTGAACGCGCTCAGGAACGGGCAGATGAATTTAATATCGCAAACGTTTACAATGTAGATGAGTTGCTGCAAAATAACGAAATTGAACTTGTGTTGAACCTTACGGTTCCTGGCAGTCATGCCATGACCGATCTGGCTGCACTCGAAGCAGGCAAACATGTGTATGCCGAGAAGCCACTGGCAATTTCTCTTGAAGATGGTCGCAAGGTTGTTGAGTTGGCTGAGGAAAAGGGATTGTATGTTGGTTCTGCACCGGATACGTTCCTTGGTTCAGGCATTCAAACGGCTCGTAAAGCGATTGAGGATGGGCTGATTGGCAAGCCGATTGCAGCGACTTCGTTCTTCATGGGTGGAGGACCGGAAGCTTGGCATCCTAATCCGGAGTTCTTTTATGTTGCAGGTGGAGGACCGATGTTTGATATGGGACCGTACTACCTGACCGCTCTGGTTACCCTGCTTGGACCGATACGCAGAATTAGCGCCTCGGCAGGCATACAGATTGCAGATCGCAAGATTGGCTCCGGGCCGAAGGAAGGTACAGCGCTGCAAGTAGAGACGCCTACCCACTTGGCAGGAACCATTGATTTCGCAGAAGGTGCCATTGCAACCATGATTACCAGTTTCGATATTCGCGGAGCTTCGGATCTGCCACGTATCGAAATCTATGGTACAGAAGGTACGCTTAGTGTACCGGACCCCAACTATTTTAACGGGGAAGTGAAGGTTCGCAGATACGGTCAAGACACTTGGGAGACAGTCAAACCAGTCTTCGAAAGTGGACAAAACGAACGAGGCATCGGCGTAACCGAAATGGTCGAATCCATTCGTGCCGGACGCGAACACAAAGCCAGTGGCAAGCTCGCTTATCACGTACTGGAAGCCATGCATTCATTCCAGCGTTCTTCACTTGAAGGCAAGCACATACATCTGGAGAGCAGCTATGACGCTTTTGCAGTAACTCGCACAGTTCAAACTGAGATTGAAAGCGTGGAATCGCTCTAGCATGAGTAACAAGTGTTAACGCTTGATGCTCATACGAATGGTGGAGAATAACCAGTATTCTTACGTTCAATTTCAGGATAGAAACACTCTCGATTTTCCACACTAAGCAAACAGGCATATGATCTGAACGGTAAATGTATACAGTTCAATATTCATGAATTCAGCAATAATTCGATATCTAATCCAGGGAGGAATCGCACTTGAAACTCGGCGTATTTTTGGTACTATTCGGAGGACGTAAATTGGAGGATGCTCTTGATTATGTAGCATCCAAGGGATTAAAAGCAGTAGAGATCGGAACAGGCGGACATCCAGGCAATGCACATTGTAAGCCGGATGAATTGTTAAGCAATCCTACAGCACTTAAAAACTTCAAAAACGCAGTGGAATCACGGGGTTTGACAATTAGTGCACTGAGCTGTCACGGTAACCCGCTTCATCCGCAAAAGGATATTGCGAAGGGATTCCATGATGATTTTGTTAAAACGGTAGAACTGGCTGAGAAGCTGGAAGTACCTGTAGTGAATACATTCTCCGGTTGTCCGGGAGACCATGAGGATGCCAAATATCCGAACTGGCCTGTTGCACCATGGCCGAATGATTTCCAGGAGATCCTGAAGTGGCAGTGGGAGAACAAAGTTATCCCGTATTGGACAGAGTGGGGGAAATTTGCAGCAGATCGCAACGTAAAAGTTGGATTGGAACTGCACGGTGGATTCTCTGTTCATACACCTGCAACCTTGCTGAGACTGCGTGAAGCAGCAGGTGAAGTGATTGGGGCCAACCTGGATCCAAGTCACATGTGGTGGCAAGGTATTGATCCAGTGCAGGCGATTCACATCTTGGGACGTGAAGGAGCGATCCATCACTTCCATGCAAAAGACACAACGATTGATCCTATAAACGTGAACAAACACGGTGTAACGGATATGCAAGATTATACGAATATGCTGGATCGGGCTTGGCAGTTCCGCTCGGTCGGTTATGGACATGATAACAAGACATGGGCAGACATTATTAGTGCTTTGCGCCTGGTCGGATATGATTACGTAGTAAGTATTGAACACGAAGACGGTCTGATGTCGGTTGAAGAAGGATTCTCTAAAGCCGTACAAAATCTCCAGCAAGTATTGATTGAAGAGCCGCTGGGCGATATGTGGTGGGTTTAGAGCTACACTAGGGGGAAATTGAATATGATCAACGTCACCATTTGGAATGAATTTGTCCATGAGAAAATTCACGATGAAGTAAGGGAAGTCTACCCGGATGGTCTGCATCGAGCACTGGCTGACGGACTTGGCGGCGAAGGCTTTGCTATTCGTACGGCTACACTGGATCAGCCTGAACACGGATTGAGTGATGAAGTGCTGAATTCCACAGATGTGCTTATATGGTGGGGACATATGGCACATGATCGCGTAAGCGATGAGATCTCACAGAAGGTCGCGCAACGAGTGCTGAACGGGATGGGAATGATTGTGCTCCATTCAGGTCATTTCTCCAAACCATTCAAAGCGCTAATGGGAACCAGCTGCGATCTGAAATGGCGTGTAGCTGACGAGCAGGAAATTGTATGGTGTGTTAATCCATCTCATCCGATTGCAGATGGCATTGAAGGCAAGATTGTATTGGAAAAAGAAGAGATGTATGGCGAATTCTTTGATATTCCAGTACCGGATGAACTGGTGTTTGTGAGCAACTTCCAAGGTGGAGAAGTATTCCGGAGCGGATGTACGTTCCGTCGTGGTGAAGGTAAAATCTTCTATTTCCGACCAGGTCATGAGACGTATCCGACCTATTACAAGCCGGAAATATTGAGAGTAATCAGTAACGCAGTAAAATGGGCATATCCTGCCCGCAGCTTTAAGCCGGAATTTGGCAAGAGCGAACCTGTAAGACCATTTGGTGGCGTGCTGGTTTAATTCATAATTTTCTTTATTCCTAGAAAGAAATCAAAAGAATCTGGGGATGACATAATCTATACCAAGGAACCCTTCTGCAAGTCGATGATGACTGTGGCAGTTGGGTTCTTTTTGGGTAAGATAGTATTATGGGGAAGTTATACGATATTTCCCATGGTTACGGGGCAGGCTGTAAGGTATACTGGGATATAACAAGTTATACTTCTAAAATTTAAACTTTTTAGGGGCAGACGTTTTCTTTAATGCTTAAATATGTTATTATGAAATATACTAACAAAATGTAAGTTGAGTGATCTCTAAAGAGGTGATTAATGTGGAAGGTCAAGACTTGCGGATGTGTCCGCGTTTTGAGACGGCGTTTTCTTTTTTGGGCAAGCGCTGGAATGGTTTAATTATTCAAACATTGATGAGTGGTTCGAAGCGATTCAAGGATATCTCCAATCTGATTCCATCTATGAGTGATAAGATGTTATCCGAACGGATGAAAGATCTGGAGGGTGAAGGTATTCTGGTTCGTCACGTCTATCCTGAGACGCCGGTTCGTATTGAATATGAACTGACGGATAAAGGTAGAGCGCTCCAGCCTGTCATGAATCAAATTCAAGATTGGGCTGAGAAGTGGGTTGACTAACGTATAAGCAACATCACCCACTTTCGTTGCATGAAAGACATAGACTCCTGATTTCTGTGGAAATCAGGGGTTTTTGTCTTAAGTATAACGTGGATCGTCGTTTTTCTCTTGGGCTATGCACATGTTGTCATGAGTTGTAGTATAATCTATAGAAAATGGCCACAGACGGCCGGAGCGAAGGAGGCCCACTTGTCATGAGAGAAGAAAGCTTATCCCGCGAAGTACGCTACGGCAAGAAAGATATTGCAGAACTTGAGAGCGCATCCATCCAGGTCCATCTAATCTACAAAAAAGCTGCAGAGTTATTCAAGCGCACAGCATATTCCCAATCGGTTAAGGACGATTTAGCCGAAGTGAATACGCATTCTGTGAACAGCGATGGTCCGAGATTAGCTCCGGCGGTGCTGCAAAAATGGATTCAAACGTCCAGGGGCTGGAAGTGTATCGGATGTGAACTGAGCCAACCTGATTCAACGATGTCTCAGATGGAAGAAACAATTCAGGGTAAGCAGTTGATTCTGGATGTGGGCGTAGGCCGGTTGGCTCAGGCAGAAATGCTGATTCAGGCGGTTGTCTGGTCTCAATATGAGAAGATTCGAATGTTTGCACCATGGCTTGGGGATGAACCCTTTTATAGCGTTCAGGAATTGGATGTCATTGCCCGTTATATTGTACCTACCTATTTCTCGGAACGGCCTTTGCATGAGCAAGGCAAGGTCTTCAAGGTACATCAACAATATGGACAGATTCCGTTGTATCAGGAGTATGTAGACGCACCTTCATGTTGCGTGCAGGTGGACGGTGGATTGCTTGAAGGGCGATTGCTGACAGGTGTATATGTGTCTGAGGAACAGTTCTTCGGACTTAATCCATATCTGAAAGATGGAGATGGAGGACGGACATACATGCAGGCTTGTGTCCAGTAACAGCGTAACCGATGAGATCGGAAAAATGATTCAGATTGGAGAGCCTGTGTGCAGGCTCTCTTTCTTGTACAAGCCTTATCTGGAGGGGGCACCCTATAAAAGTAACGGCTTTGACACTTTTTTTTGCTGAAGGTTGTGCCATAATAGAGGTTATGGACAACAGGGTGAATGATTTTACGCAGGGTGGTGTTACCTACATGATGAAGAAAATCCCCGGTTACATAGGTGTATGTTTGCTCCTACTGGCGATCTTGGCTGGTTGTAGTGAGACACAGCCTTCTGAGCAGCCAATTGTCAAAGAGACAGAAACAGCGAATACGATTACAGTGGCTGTAGATGGCAGTACGTTTTTGCCTGATGCAACAAAGTCCATAAAGCGAGATTTTAGCGAGGGATTGACACTCAAAAAAGCATTACTCAATAGCGGACTGGTTGATTTTACGGCAGATGGCAAACGGATTCAATCCGTTGGTGAAGTTTCTCTGGATTCTTCGCTTAGCTGGGCTGTCAAATTGAATGGCAAGGATATTGAGCAGGAAGATTGGGACATGGAGCTTCATGCCAAAGATGAAGTGATCATTTACGTGAAAGCCGCTGACAGTGGGGGGGATGGCGTTGCATATCAGACAACGTTACTCAAGGTGAGCGGTGGAAACATTATGCCAACCCTCAATCGTCAATATGCCGGAGTCTACGTTCAAGAGTGTACAGTTCGCGATGTGTTGAAGTCCAGCGGGATTGTAAGAATGTCGGAGAATAACAAATTTGTCGTTTCGGTCGAGAATGTCACACCCCGCATGAATGAGCGGTGGGTCATTATGGTGAATGACAAAGAACTAATGGAAAATGGTTTGGACATGAAATTGAATCCACGTGATGCGGTGAAGCTTGAATTGACCAATGCATCCTAAGCATACCAAGAAGCCCAATCTCTATTCAGAGAACTGGGCTTTTTTTCATTAAAATATATAAGCAACATCCGATAACATAGTCAAATATTAGATACGACAGATCTCGTTCGGGCAAAGTTCACAGTGACAGATCCCTTGCAGCATCTTCAGATCTTTGATGACAATCATGCCATTATCATATTCAATCGCATCTTTCTTGCGCAGATCGCTTAACATGCGGTTTACACTTTCACGGGTGGCTCCAATCATATTGGATAGGTCCGTGTGGGTAATTTTTTTGTGAATAATGACATGCTCACCATGAGGCTCACCATATGAATTCGACAAACGAATGAGGGTGGAGCAGAGTGCACCCGGTTTGCCATATAACATGAGATCCCGGAACTTGGTTTGTGTCAACCGATGGTGGATGCCCATCCATTTCATAAAGTCGATCGCAAAGTCACAGTGTTGGCAGATCAGCATCTCCAGGTCTTTATGCTCCAGTACACCAATCTCACTATCCTCCAGCACTTCCGCCGAGAAGCTGTGTTTCGATCCGAAAAACGGATCAGCCTGCCCAATCATATCACCGGACTGATACATGTACATGATCAATTCCTTGCCTTCATCCGTGGATTTGGTGATCTGGGCACGGCCCCGTTTCATATAATAAAGTTTGTCAGAGACGTCTCCTTCCCAGTACAGATGTGTACCTTCCGGATAGGTTCTATCTTTCATGGTAACCAGCAGATGGTTGAAATTCGCTTCCGAGAAACAGTTGGTATTGCCGCGTTTTTCCAGTACAGTCGTTAGTTCTATCATAAGTCTATCTCCCCTTTGTGTCCGTCGGATGGACTCCTGTAGCTTGCAGTAGCCTCCGAGGTTTGCCGCAAACCGTTGCCGTCCTGATCAGGGTCATCTCGGCCGGGAGGAAGGACGGTACAAATTGCGGTGGTTCAATTTTTAAGTTCAGTATATACCTAATCTTACCGTTTGAGGGGGAAGGAAAGGGGGCAAAAATGACGAAATTTCAAACATTGTGATAAAATTCACTTTTAATGGAGAGCATGAATTTTACAGCCCTATATTTTTAATAGGAAGTGAAAATGGTTGGATGAAGGACACTACAAAACTTAAATTAAATTCGTTATACTTTGTGAAAAAAATCACATAATTAAGTTTATGGTCATGTTACGATGTGAATGTAAAGAAGAGAGACAAACCAATACGAACCTTTAGGAGGATGAGGGAGATGGCTGTAAAGAACGAAGTCGCCCCAGCAAAAGAACCGACAGCAGGTCAGTATATTCAAACGTTAATCGACAAAGCGAATAAAGCACACGCCGCATTCATGAAGATGGATCAGAAGCAGATTGACCGGATTGTGCAAGCGATGGCGCTTGCGGGTCTGGATAAACACATGATGCTCGCCAAGATGGCCGTAGAAGAAACAGGCCGCGGAGTATATGAGGATAAAATCACCAAAAATATATTTGCAACAGAATATGTGTACCACAGCATCAAGTATGACAAAACCGTAGGTGTGATTGAAGATAACGAATATGAGAGCTTCCAGAAAATTGCTGAGCCGGTCGGCATCATCATGGGGATTACACCAGTTACCAATCCAACATCAACGACGATGTTTAAAGCACTGATCTCCATCAAGACGCGTAACCCGATCATCTTTGGTTTCCACCCATCTGCACAGAATTGTAGCCGGGAAGCTGCCAAAATCCTGCTGGAAGCGGCTGTGAAACATGGTGCACCAGCAGATTGTATTCAATGGATTGATGATCCTTCCATGGATCGTACAAACGAACTGATGAATCACAATGATGTGGCTCTCATTCTGGCAACAGGCGGATCAGGCATGGTACGTGCAGCGTACAGCTGTGGTAAACCTGCACTGGGCGTAGGACCAGGTAACGTACCTTGTTTCATCGAGAAAAGCGCGGATATCAATCAGGCAGTAACGGATTTGATCCTGTCCAAGTCTTTCGACAACGGCATGATCTGTGCTTCCGAGCAAGCGGTCATCATTGAAGAACCGATCTTTGATCAAGTGAAGAAAAAAATGATTGCAAATGGCTGTTACTTTGTTAACAAAGATGAAGCAGCAAAATTGACAGCAGGTGCGATTAATGCCGAGAAATGTGCGGTGAACCCGGCGATTGTTGGTCAATCTGCGGTGAGCATTGCGAAGTTGTGTGGTATTGAAGTTCCAGCAGGCACCAAAATTCTCGTGGCCGAGATTGAAGGGGTAGGTACAAAATTCCCATTGTCGGCTGAGAAATTAAGTCCGGTACTCGCTTGTTACAAAGTTAAAACGGCAGCAGAGGGAATTGAACGTGCAGCAGAAGTGGTTGCTTTTGGCGGCATGGGTCACTCCTCGGTTATCCATTCCACAAATGAAGAAGTGATTGGCAAATTCGCAGATCGTCTACAAACTGGACGGATTATTGTGAACTCACCATCCACACACGGTGCCATCGGGGATATCTACAACACAAATATGCCATCATTGACACTGGGATGCGGATCATACGGACGTAACTCGACTTCTTCTAACGTAACCGCTGTGAACTTAATCAATGTGAAAAGGGTGGCTCGCCGTACCGTGAATATGCAATGGTTCAAAGTGCCGAACAAAGTCTACTTCGAAAAAGGGGCAACACAGTATCTTGCCAAAATGCCTGATATCACACGTGTGGCGATTATTACGGATGCCATGATGGTGAAACTTGGATATGTTGAAAAGGTAGAACACTATCTGCGTCAACGCCAAATGCCAGTAGCGATCGAAGTATTCTCCGATGTTGAGCCAGATCCATCCACAACAACAGTAGATCGCGGAACCGAAATGATGCGCCGCTTCCAACCAGACTGCATTATCGCACTCGGCGGTGGATCACCGATGGATGCTGCCAAAGCCATGTGGTTGTTCTATGAATATCCGGACACGGACTTCAACGATCTGAAACAAAAATTCATGGATATCCGCAAACGGATCTACAAATATCCACGTCTCGGCGTAAAAGCGAAATTTGTAGCGATCCCAACCACATCAGGTACAGGTTCTGAAGTAACATCGTTCGCGGTTATTACGGATAAAAATCAAGGTAACACCAAATATCCATTGGCAGATTATGAGCTGACACCAGACGTAGCGATTGTCGATCCGGAGTTCGTATACTCCCTGCCTAGAACAGCCGTTGCAGATACAGGTATGGACGTACTGACTCATGCGATTGAAGCTTATGTATCTGTTATGGCAAATGATTACACGGATGGACTTGCGATCAAAGCAATCCAACTGGTATTCCAATACCTGGAGCAATCTGCACTGCAAGGAGATAAACTGGCACGTGAGAAAATGCATAATGCTTCCACGATTGCCGGTATGGCGTTTGCCAACGCATTCCTGGGCATTAACCACAGCTTGGCGCATAAATGGGGCGGTCAGTACCACACCGCACACGGACGCACCAATGCGATCCTGATGCCGCACGTTATTCGTTACAACGCGAAAAAACCGACCAAATTTGCATCGTTCCCGAAATATTCGCACTTTATAGCGGATGAGCGGTATGCCGAAATTGCCCGCATCTTGGGATTGCCTGCTCGCACAACAGAAGAAGGCGTAACCAGTCTTATCAATGCCATTCGCAAACTGAACAAAACATTGGGCATTGAAGAATCGTTCCAGGAAATCGGATTTGATGCCAAAGACTTTGAAGCACATGTAGATTATCTGGCTGACCGTGCCTTCGAAGACCAATGTACAACCGCCAATCCGAAGTTGCCGTTGGTAACTGAACTGGCTGATGTATACCGCAACGCTTTCTACGGAAAGTTTGAATAACAAATCTAGAACGAAGCGTGACTTACGGCAAGAAGATCAGGGTTCCCCGAGAGGGGAGCCCCGATTGCCGTCTTTCACACATAATGAGAGGGCAGAAAAACAGAAGAGTGAAGCACCTGTTTTTCAGGTTTTATTCTAAGATTTAGTTTGCTCCGAGCATAGAGGAGCAAAGGGCTCTAAAGAGATGGCATGGAATCCGTGACGTGGCTGTTTGAGTCAGATGTTCGCACAATAACGAGAGGGCAGAAAAACAGAAGAGCGAGTATCTGTTTTTCAGGAAATGGTCCTAAGTCCTTGTTTGCTCCGAGCATAGAGGAGCAAAGGGTTCTAAAGAGGTGGCATGGAATCCGTGACGTGGCTGTTTGAGCCAGATGTTCACACAATAACGGAGAGGGCAGAAAAACAGAAGAGCGAAGCACCTGTTTTTCAGGAAATGATCAAAGTCCTTGTTTGCTCCGAGTTTAAGGGAGCAATGGTCCTAAAGAGGTTACACGGAATCCGTGATGAGGTTGTTTGATCCAGATGTTCACACAATAACGGAGAGGGCAGAAAAAACTGAAGAAGCGGAGCGTTCGCCTTTATCCCCGGATTTTCCCCTTTGAAATATAACATTGAAAAAATCCGGGGATAACAGCGATCGGAAGTTGTTCTGCCCGCGCAGTGGCTAAGTGTGAATCTAAAGAGGGTTCAATAGGACACAGCGCAGGTGGAGTGAGTTAGTTCACTGACTTTGTGACAAAAATCACAGATGATGAAAGCCCCAAGTCGTATACTGAAAATGTAAGAAAAACATTCATTCCGCGGTTCCGGTTCCCAAGTAGAGAGAACATGTTCCGGTTTATGTGAAACAATTCACATTAATCGCGGCTCTGGGCACACAATGATACGAATGAAGCAAGATGTTATGTGTCCAGAAATCCAAATTAGTGGAGGGATTACGATGTCGGTGATTGAAAAAGATGTCAAACAACAAACAGGCTGGAGAAACTTTACCAAAGGAACATGGACCAAATCCGTAGATGTGAATGATTTTCTGGCACACAACTTGTCTCCGTATTACGGTGATGAAGCATTTCTCGCAGATGCAACCCAGAATACCAAAGAATTGTGGGAGATCGTATCTGATCTGACCAAAAAAGAACGGGATAACGGCGGTGTCCTTGACGTTGATGTGAACACACCAGCGACTATTGTTTCTCACCAACCAGGTTATCTGGATCAATCCAAAGAGCAGATCGTCGGCGTTCAGACCGATGCTCCGTTCAAACGTTCCATTCAACCAACAGGCGGAATCCGGATGATGATTGATGCATGTGAAGCATATGGCTTCGAATTGCCTCAAGGCGTCATTGATATATTTACGAACATTCGCAAAACACATAACCAGGGTGTATTCGATGCTTATACTTCCGATATGCGTGCAGCGCGTAAAGCAGGAATTATTACAGGTCTGCCAGATGCTTACGGCCGTGGCCGGATCATCGGTGACTATCGTCGTGTAGCTTTGTACGGGGTAGACTTCCTGATCCGTAACAAAAAAGGCGAATTGAACGCACTTGAAGTTGATGTCATTGATGAAGATGTCATTCGTCTGCGGGAAGAATTGTCTGAGCAGATTCGTGCATTGCAAGAATTGAAGCAATTGGGCGAAATGCACGGGTTCGATATTTCCTTGCCAGCGACTACAGCGAAAGAAGCATTCCAATGGTTGTACTTCGGTTATCTCGCTGCCATCAAAGAGCAGAACGGTGCTGCGATGTCCCTGGGACGTGTATCTTCTTTCCTGGATATCTACATTGAACGTGACCTGCAAGAAGGCATTCTGTCCGAAGAACAGGCTCAGGAACTCGTTGACCATTTCGTAATGAAACTGCGGATTGTCAAATTCCTGCGTACACCGGATTACAACGAACTGTTCAGTGGAGATCCAACGTGGGTAACGGAGTCCATCGGTGGTATGTCTGTAAATGGTGAAACACGCGTAACCAAAAACAGCTTCCGTTTCCTGCATACGCTGCACAACCTGGGACCTGCACCAGAGCCGAACCTGACTGTACTATGGTCCACGAAACTTCCGGAAGCGTTCAAAGATTATTGCAGTAAAGTATCGATTGAAACAAGTTCAATCCAGTATGAAAATGATGACCTGATGCGTCCGATCTACGGTGACGATTACGGTATTGCTTGCTGTGTATCGGCTATGAAGATCGGGAAACAAATGCAATTCTTCGGTGCTCGTGCCAACTTGGCAAAAGCTCTCCTCTATGCGATCAACGGTGGTCGTGACGAGAAATCCGGAGCACAGGTCGGACCGGAGTATCCTGCCATTACAAGCGAAGTACTGGATTACAATGAGGTCATGAAACGTTTCAAACCAATGATGGAGTGGCTCGCGAAGTTGTATATGAACACCCTCAACGTCATTCACTACATGCACGATAAATACAGCTATGAGCGTATCGAAATGGCATTACATGACCGTGACATTGTACGTACGATGGCTTGTGGTATCGCGGGTCTCTCGGTTACAGCAGATTCACTGAGTGCAATCAAATATGCCAAAGTAAAACCAATCCGTAACGAACAAGGCATCGCGGTTGATTTCGAAATCGAAGGAGACTTCCCTTGTTACGGTAACAATGAAGATAGCGTGGACAGCATTGCTGTTGAACTGGTTGAGAGCTTCATGGGCATGATTCGCAAACACAAAGCATACCGTAACGCAATACCAACACAATCCGTTCTTACGATCACATCCAACGTGGTTTACGGTAAGAAAACAGGGACTACACCGGACGGTCGTAAAGCAGGTGAACCATTTGCTCCAGGTGCGAACCCAATGCATGGTCGTGACAAAAAAGGTGCCCTGGCATCCCTTGGCTCTGTAGCCAAATTGCCTTATGAACACAGTCTTGACGGAATTTCCAATACCTTCTCCATCGTGCCAAAAGCATTGGGTAAAGAGGAGACTACACGTAAATCCAATCTGACTGCGATGATGGATGGTTACTTCGGTCAAAACGCTCATCACCTGAACGTTAACGTATTTGATCGTCAGCAACTGATTGATGCGATGGATCACCCGGAAAACTATCCGCAACTGACTGTACGGGTATCCGGATATGCGGTTAACTTCATTAAATTGACTCGTGAACAACAGCTGGATGTCATCAACCGTACGTTCCATGGTTCGATGTAAGTGATATGTAAGTAGAAGACCGCTAGAGCAGGGCATTCCAAATCATATTAAACGCACAGCGGATGCGGATACAGAAAGGAAGAGGCAACATGGTTAACGGACATATTCATTCACTCGAAACTTTCGGGACGGTTGACGGCCCAGGCATCCGCTTCGTGCTTTTTATGCAAGGATGTCTACTCAAGTGTCAGTACTGCCATAACCCTGATACATGGGCGCTGGATGGTGGAAAAGAAATGACGCTGGAGGAGGTATTGGCTGAAATTGAGCCATATCTATCCTATTACCGCAGCTCCGGAGGCGGACTCACGATATCTGGCGGAGAACCAACGTTGCAGGCTCACTTTGTAGGCGAAATCTTCAAAGAAGTGAAACGTCGCTGGGGATTGCATACGACACTGGACAGCAACGGATTTAACGAACCGGAACGGATTCACGATCTGTTGGATCACACAGACCTGGTTCTGCTGGATCTCAAACATATTGATGACGAGAAACATATCAAGCTGACAGGTAAATCCAACGAGAGAACGTTGAAAACGGCCAAGTGGTTATCGGAGCAAGGTCGGAAAATGTGGATACGCCACGTGTATGTGCCTGGTATTCATAACGAGGAAGAGGATCTTCTTAACCTCGGACGGTTTATTGGAACATTAAATGGCGTCGAGAAGTTCGAAATTCTTCCATACCATCAGATGGGGATCTACAAATGGGAAGCACTCGGCAAAATATATCCACTGGATGGCGTTCCTTCACCAAGTGAAGAAGAAGTGGAGCGGGCGTATCGCCTAATCGAACAAGGTCGCCAGGAAACGGCTGGCGTGGCTTGTTCCGGTAAATAATCTACCTTTATATGCAGGATGTATATAATTTGAACTAACCATTTACACGAGAACGAAGAGGACAGAAATAAGCTGAAGAAGCGGAGCGTTCGCCTAAAAGCTTTCTAAAAGAAAGCTACATCGGAAGCATATGCTATCCCCAGATTTTCACCTTTGTAAAAGTGGATCAAAAAAATCGGGGGATAACAGCGATCAGAAGGTTGTTCTGTCATCGAAGTGGCAAGTGTAAATATTCTTAAGTACTACGTATATACCAACCAAGCAGCCCTTGCGAATACACTTCGCAGGGGCTGTTTTTTGTCCAGTGAAGGATTTTATCCCTCCATTGATGAATTGTCATCCTTACGATGTAAGCTCCGGCTTTTTATAATCAGAGTGTAAAGCCAAATGCTCAATATCTTGAGGAGGGTCAACCCGATGAAAAAAAGAATGACATTGCTGCTTTCATTATTGCTTATCACTTCATGGACTTTGGCGGGATGTGCAGGCTCAAGTAACGAGCCACAGCAGGGCGCAGGCAATACACCTGTGGAGGAGACAAGTAAGGAACCAGTTGAGATGCTTCTTCGCCACACGCAGGTGGGTGCCGACAAACAAAAAAGATTGGCCATTCTGCAGGATGTTGTGGACAAAGTGGAGGGTGAGATACCCAATCTGACCTTTACGCTGGATGGTGTCGAATCCGATGTGAATCGTAAGGAGAAGCTTCGGGGGGAGATGGCGGCAGGTAACCCGCCGGATATTTTTGAACTGTTCGGCAGCCCGGATTCCAAAGTTTATGCCAAGGAAGGGATGCTGCTTGATCTGACTCCAATCCTGCAAGAGCTGGGCATTCAGGACCAATTTACATCCCTTGAGCCGTTTACGTATGAAGACAAAGTATATGGATTGCCAATTGGCGGATCTGGCGAAGGCTTTTTCTATAATAAAGAGTACTTTGAACAAAAAGGATGGAAAGCCCCAACCACCATGGCTGAACTGGACAATATGTTAGCCGAGATTAAGGCTGATGGCAAAGTACCGCTTGCTTCTGCATCCAAGGCAGGCTGGGTTCCGCTTATGTTAACCAACCACCTGTGGTCCCGGTATGCCGGGCCGGAGATTACCGCAAAGTTTGCAACAGGTGAAGCGAAGTGGACCGACCCGGGTGTTGTCCAAGGTTTTGCCAAACATAAGGAATGGGTTGATAAGGGTTATTTCAAAAAAGGTGAGCTGGGCTTCGAGTATGCCGAATACACCACGCAATTTACCAGCGGAGAAGCGGTATTAATGTATGACGGAACATGGAAATCATCTGTATTCAAGGAAGGCCAGAGCGGTGAATCGCTCATTGGCAAGGTTGGATTCTTTAATATGCCTCCGGTAGAGAACGGAGCAGGTGATCAGACGTCCTTGATGCGGGATGTGAACAATGGATATGGATTCTCGGCAGCCGTGGCGGATGATCCTCAGAAGCTGGAAGCTGTTAAAGCATTTATCAAAAATTTCTACAATGAAGATATGCAGGTTCGCGGCCTTGTGGAAGATGGTGTGTTGCCTGCAATGAAGCTCGATGAGAAAGTGTTAACCGATAGCATTACCGATGATCTGATGAAAGAAATTGTGGCCGTGCTTAATGCGTCGAAGACGTCGTTCCCGGCATTTGATGCACTCGTTCAGGCTGATGTGACGACAGAGATCAGTAATCTGCAGATTCAGAAGTTGATCGGTGGGCAGACCACGCCAGAGAAAATGACAGAAGAGCTGCAAAAGGTACAGGAGGAAGCAAACGCTTCAGTGGAATAAATCAATCCAGTTGAAACTGCGATCGTTGAAGTGACTTAAGGAGGCTGACCATGAATACTTCACTCCGCAGCCCGTTAATCTATACGCTGTTTGTAATGCCGGCCCTAATTCTATTTGTAATGTTCTTTCTATATCCTATTGGCAGCTCCTTATATTACAGCCTGACGAGTTGGAATGGGGTATCCGCTGAGCCACGTTTTGTGGGTTTATCCAACTATGTGAAGGCACTGACTGATGAACGATTTTGGATTTCCACACGGAATAACGGCTTTTTCATCGGATTTTCGGTTCTTATTCAGGTACCTCTAATCGTCCTGTTTTCGCTTCTGATTGCCAATGTGAAAAGGCTGAAAGGTCTGTATAAAACAGCTGTTTTTTTACCATCCATTATGTCGACAGCCGTGATCGGTATCTTATGGGGGTTCATCTATGAGCCGAATATCGGATTATTAAACAAAATACTTCATGTGCTGGGCATCGATCCAATCTACTGGTTATCAGATAACCGATTCGCCATGTTGTCCATTTTGGTAACTAATGCTTGGCAGTGGACGGGATTTTACATTGTCATGGTGCTGGCGGCCATACTGGCGATTCCCCGTGATTTGGATGAAGCAGCTGCAATTGATGGCGCAACGGCGGTACAACGTGCAATGCGCATAACATTGCCGCTGATTCGCCCGATCATTTCCGTCGTTATCATGTTGTCCATTGCAGGTGCTATGAAAGCAGCTGACATCGTGATTGTCATGACCAAAGGTGGGCCCGCTGGGTCCACCGAGGTTCTGGCGACATACATGATCAAATATGCGATTACCAATTTCAAATATGGTTATGGCAATACCATTGCGGTACTGATCTTTGCTCTGACGCTTGTGCTTACCGCGGTGTATCAACTGCTGGTGGCGAGAAAGAGCGAGAAGGTGGAATATTGATGGCGAAAAACATAAAAAGCAGTATACCTCATGTGTTGTTAATGTTGTATTTAATCGCGATTTTGTTTCCCTTTTTATTTGTGATTTTCTCGTCCTTTAAGCAGGATAACAATGAGATCGCCTTGAATCCATTCGGTCTGCCGACAACATGGGAGTTTAACAATTATGTGGAGGCCTGGGTGAATGCAAAGATTGGCACGTATTTCTGGAACAGCCTATACATTTCAATTCTGTCTTCGGCGTGCACAATTGCACTCGGTGCCATGTTTGCTTTTGCCGTAACCCGGATGAGACACCGGAAATGGAGTCTGTTTCTGTACAGCCTGATTCTGGCGGGCATGCTTATTCCCAACAATGCACTCATGCTGCCGATCTATCTGCTTGTACGCAAAATGGGCATATTGGATTCACATCTGGCATTGATCGTGCCTTATGTGGCGAATGCGATCCCCTTTACCATTATTATACTGGCGGCTTTTATGAGATCTCTGCCTGGCGAAATTGAGGAAGCGGCGGTCATGGACGGCTTGAGGGCCCCGGGTATCTTTGCTAAAATAGTGATACCTCTTACGGTTCCGGCTATTGTTACCGTTTTTATCGTTAATTTCCTCGGCAACTGGAACGAATTTTTACTCGCCAACTATTTCTTATCCACCGATAAATTGCGCACGCTGCCCGTGGGCATGGTCCAGTTTCGGGATCAATATCAGATGAACTATGCTCAGATGTCGGCAGGTATTGTATACAGTGTTGTACCTGTACTTGTGATCTACGCTATACTCCAGGAGAAAATTATAGAAGGAGTAACTGCAGGTGGTGTCAAAGGTTAATACCATGAACCAGTGAATAGGGAGAACGGGATATGAACTTGCGAATGAAGCTGGCCTTGGCATTTCTACTGCTGATCATTGTACCGATGTGTGCGCTGGGCATTGGCATGTTTCTGGTCACATCACATACGATTGAGAAAAAATACAATCAACAGGCCGAATATGCGCTTCAGGCTATTAGTTACAATATCGAGAATGTATTTCAGCAGATTAATAATGTTACCGACAACGGGATAGCGACATCTGTTTTCCAGATGGCATTGAACGCCAAAGATCCGACCAAGCAGGATCTGGGCACCGGTAATCAATTATCCCTGAATGCCAGCCAGCGCAATTTCCGTTC
Organism: Paenibacillus sp. 2KB_22; assembly: GCF_052115745.1. NCBI lineage: Bacteria > Bacillati > Bacillota > Bacilli > Caryophanales > Paenibacillaceae > Paenibacillus > Paenibacillus sp. 2KB_22. The sequence continues at coordinate 906,695 of NZ_JBFRHG010000002.1, read as the reverse complement.
CCTTCTATATAATTATCCGTTCATCAGTTATGCCTTTTTATATGATTTGCGTTCTTCCGAGAACAACCAGATTGTCTCCATTTTCACCAAAGAAAATTTTCAAGCCCTTCCTTTTCAGCAATTTAAAGTGCATCCCTTATTTAACGAAATTCAGCAACTTAATGGCGTGCCCAAATGGCTCGCACCTCTGGAGTATCCCGAATTGACCGGGGTAGAACCTGTCTTCACTCAGATCAGGCTGGTCAAGGAACTCAGTTATTTTCAAAATATCGGCGTGCTTGTTGTTCAGATCAAAAAAGGAGAGATCGACCGGATCTTCCGTCACCTGCAAATCAGTGATTCGGCACAGGATACATCATTCCTGTTAATTAACGAAGAAGGGCTGATCGTCTATGATCCTGCAGGGCGTTATAACGGTGAGAACATGCAAAACCTTGGTGCTGAATCCGGCAGTTACGGTCCCGGCTTTAGCAGCGTCAGAATGGTCTTTGACGGCAAGGAGAGCATCATTTCGCAATATCATCTGAAGAACTATAATTGGAGTCTCGTCAGTGTGACTTCATGGGAAGCCTTATCTGCGGAAACAAATGCTTTTGCAGGTTGGTCTGTCATCATTATTCTATTCTGCCTGCTCGCAGCGATGATCTTCAATCTTTTTTTTATGAATCGCATTACGGGCAACATTGCTGTACTTGTAAGATTTATGCGCCGAGTTGATGATGGTGATTTTAATGCGAGGGTCGAAGGAAAAGGCTTTGACGAAATGCAGCTGCTTGCGCAAGGGTTCAATGAGCTGTTGGATCGTATTGGGGGATTATTCCGTCGTGTTCGGGCAGAGCAGGAGCAGAAGGCCCAAGCGGAACTACGTGTGCTACAAGCCCAGATCAAACCTCATTTCCTGTTCAACACATTGGAATCGATCAATGGATTGGCATTGCGCGGAGAGGGCCGCAAAGTAAGCGAGATGGTGACCAGGTTGGGCAATATGCTTCGTATCAGCATTCAGGATCAGGAGGAAATTCCGCTGAGTGAGGAAATAAGGCATTTGCAGAGTTATCTGGAGATTCAACAGTACAGGTTCAGTGATTTGTTCACCTATGAGATTGACATACCACCCCATCTATACAGTTCAATCCTTCTCAAGCTGACGCTCCAGCCTCTGGTGGAAAATAGCATTCAACATGGATTTGAGGGAATCACCTATCCAGGTGTACTGCGGATAAGCGCATATGCAGAACGGGATCAACTTGTGTTATGTGTTGAGGATAATGGGATCGGTATTCCCCAGGAAATGCTCGCACGATTTGAGTACATGGCAGCAGATCCGCCGGAAGACATGTTGGTGAAAGGGGCGGAATCATTATCGTCCATAACGGAACGCCGGGGATTGGGATTACGAAGTGTGGCAGATCGAATTCGTATTCAATACGGGGCCGGGTATGGCATATTTATATGTTCAGCACCGGGGTATGGCACAGTTATTCGATGCATCATTCCATTATATGAGCAGGAGGAAGCCGGATGAATCTGACTGCAATGCTGGTTGACGATGAGCTGCCGATTCTGGAGAATCTGAATTACATTTTACCATGGAAAGAGATGGGCATTGAAGTAACGGGTACAGCGAGAAGTGGCCTAGAAGCACTGGATAAAGTGACAGAATGTCATCCTGACATTATCTTATGCGATATTCGGATGCCGTCCATGGATGGATTGGAACTCATTCGGTTGCTGCGAGAGCAGGGTGAAACGTGTGAAATTATTTTGCTGACTGGGTATCAGCAGTTTGAGTATGCTCGGACCGCTATTCAATATAACGTGCATGAATACATATGTAAGCCCATCGATTATTTGAATCTGGAATATAAACTGCGTGAGCTTGCCGGACAGATCCAGAAGAGACGTATGGAAAACGAATCGCAACGTTATCGCAGCCAAGAGATGGAAAGCTGGATCAGACACAAACATTTGATTGACCTGTTGCGGGGAGAAGCACCGTTGAAAATTGCCTATCCTGCCTCTGTTCCTGAATTCATAACAACTGCTGCACCGTATACGTTGCTGCTGGTGGATGCGGTCGGTTATTTTCGCCATTCTATCGGCTGGTCCGAGCTTCAGCATGAGCGATGGCATGAGACCGTCAGTTCCAGACTTAGGGAAGTGGCAGAGAGCATGACGGGGGACTGTCAGATTCTTTCGACTCGCAAAGGTGAGTGGTGCATCCTGCTGGAGGCATCGGGTGAGTGGAAATGTCGCTCAGAGGAACTAGCCCATCAACTGTGTCACGAATTGAATGCGATCGTATCCTTGAATTCAAGTGTGAAGGTCAGGGTTGTTCAGGATGATGTGCCCGTGAACCTGGAAAGTCAAATTCTGGAGCGATACCGGCATTGTCAAAAAATACTGATGTCCCATTCGGAGAGTGAAGACAGGGTGCTGAGTTCGAGTTGTCCCGAAAGCACTTTATCGTATGATCAAGCGGCCTCCAAAGGGGCTAACTCATGGATTACAAGAGAAGATCTGGAGTTGGTTACTCGGTGGATTCGTCAAGGGAACAAGCAGGGGTTGCGCGATGTGTTGGGTCGGCTTAAACAGCGGATGGGGAATTCAGGACAATCCTTCAACAGAATAGATGAAACCAATCTTCGGTTTATGCTTGTACACATGCTTCGGGAACTGCGCGAAGTACAGGCCATCGCTGAAGAGCACGAAGTGAATTATTGGAATGCACTGCAAGGGGCTGTATCCATGAGGGAACTCCTTGAACTTGCAGAAGTCGTTACCCATGCCTCTCAAGGCAAACAAACGCAGCCACGTCCCTCTGTATCGGAACTGATCCTATCTGCATGTGAGTATATGGATGCACGGCTGCAACAGGACTTGGGAATAGATGAAGTCTCCGATTGGCTCGGAATTAGCCCAGGATACTTCTGCCAACTATTTAAAACCCAAATGGGTGTTACTTTTGTGGAATATATGACGCAGAAACGGATGGAAAGTGCTGCTTTGTTGTTGAGTACAACCGAATGGAGCATTACAGCAATTGGGGAAGCAACCGGTTTCAAGGAGCGCCGTTACTTCTCCAAGGTGTTTCATAAACACTTCCACATGAAACCTTCGGAGTACAGGCAGAGCAAACGACTGGGTTCGTAGTGGTAAGGTAAACGGGAGGAGAGGTCGAATGAGACCCTTGAATGAGCTGACGTTGGAGCAAAAGGTAGGCCAATTGTTGATGTGTGGATTTCACGGTCAGCAAGCAGATGAACAGATTACTCACTTAATCCGTGACTATCATATTGGGGGCGTCATTTATTTCCGGCGCAATGTGCAAAGTGTAGATCAATTGACAAGGCTGTCCGCCGAACTGCAAAATATGGCTGCTGCAGCGGGGGCAATACCACTCATGATTTCGGTGGATCAAGAAGGTGGCATGGTTGCACGGATTGACAAAGAGGGAATGACTCAAGTGCCGGGTAATATGGCACTTGGTGCGACAGGGAATCCGGAATATACCCTGGAGTGTACCCAAATTCTGGGGCGTGAGTTAAAAGGCATCGGTATCGATATGAACCTTGCACCAGTGGTTGACGTGAATAACAACCCGCTTAACCCGGTAATCGGTGTGCGTTCGTATGGTGAACATGCTGAAAGTGTGGCCGCTCATGGCGTAGCAGCCATCACAGGATACCAGTCACAGGGCATTGCTGCTACTGCCAAACATTTTCCCGGACACGGAGATACCGCCGTAGATTCTCATCTTGGTATGGTTACGGTACCTCATGATCGAAACAGGCTGGAACAGATGGAGCTGCTACCGTTTCGCCGGGCGATTGAGGCTGGGGTCGATGCTATTATGACAGCTCATGTGATGTTCCCTTCAATTGAGCCCGAGCCCATTCCGGCAACGTTGTCGCGTAAAGTTTTAACCGGTCTGTTACGCGAAGAGATGGGCTTTAAGGGCATTATTATTACAGACTGTCTAGAAATGCATGCCATATCCAAGCCGTATGGGGTAGCTGAAGCTGCCATTCGTGCTGTAGAGGCAGGAGCAGATCTAATTCTAGTGAGTCATACCCTTCAAGATCAGGTCGCTGCTGTGGAAGCCATTGTTCAAGCCGTTCGAACAGGGCGAATTACGGAAGATATCATTAACAAGGCACTGGAACGTATTATTACATGGAAGGCAGCGCGCTGCGGGTACCCGGACACTGGTCTTGATTCGCCTAAAGCAAGTGAAACGATCGAAGCAACCGATGTTGAACCTGTTAATTACAATGAATCCACTGAACCCAGTGATCCCAGTGAATTAAACGAATCGACGCTGTTCAAGATTGCTTCAAGCAGCATTACCATCGTTCATAATGATGGACTACTGCCGTTGGACCCAGAGAAGGACGTGCATGTCATCTGGCCTGAGGTTGTGCAGCGGACAGAGGTGGATGAACCATGGTCCCATACAGAATCGCTTGGTATAGCGTTATCGCAACTGCGAGGCAGAGTTCGTGAACACAACATTACAACTCAGCCCACCTATGATCAAGCGGATCGGATATTGGGTGAAGTGTTGGAAAGTGAGCAAGTTATCGTGTGTACGTACACATCTGCAGGTCATCTTCCAAAAGGGCAACAGTATTTGGTTGAAAAGCTGAGTGAGAATCATTCGCTGATTGTCATTGCTCTGCGCAATCCATATGATCTGCTGGAGATTTCGAGGCCGGGAAGTTATGTGTGTACCTATGAGAATACACCTGCAGTCGTCCGGGCACTGTCCCATGTGTTAACCGGTGAACTGCAGCCAACAGGCCGTCTGCCTGTCCGTTTGAGCTAGACCTATTTAATCTATACATCTCTCTGCGATATGGTGCTGATTGACCATATCGCAGAGAGATTTTTTTGTTGGAAGTTGTCAATGGGGAATTTTGGGATCTGATGACTAAAAGATAATGGATAGATAACTATTTTCATAGTATTTTCCTTCTATTAAAAGTTTACAATTCTCCTCTTAACTTTTTAGCAACTTTTCCCGGTTGCAAGCGTCTAATAATATGACTTTTTGAGGGGGATATTTATAAAATGGGAGCAGAAGGAGCCAAAGACAAAGAATGAATTTGAAGAAGAAATTGTCCATACTTACCGCTTTTGCTGTTTTTCAGGCGTTTGCAGTGATTCCTGCCAATGCGCAATCAGCAGTTAAGAGCGATACTACACCAGTGAATACAGCCAAAGTTAAATCCGTGGAGGTTGTGAAGAAAGAACAAACCATCGCGGAATCCGAAGTGAAATCCGAAACAAACACGCCAACATCAAATAATGAAACAACTGAAGAAGTGAATCCCGAAACCAATGTTCCTACAGGAACAGATGTTACTCCAGTTGATCCGGTAGAGGAACCGACGGACGAAGAAGGTACAGCTGAGGAAACACCAACACCTGCACCAGCAGAAGTAGAGCAACCGTCTACAGGGAGTTCATCTGTTGCTGGAGGCGGGGGTGGAGACCTCACTCTTTATATGAACAGTAATAAAATGATGCAAGATGGCAAAACATATCTTGCCGGACAGCCAATGGCTGTTAAAAATGGTGTATCCTATGTAGCCATCCGTGCTCTCGTTGATCGGGTTGGCTATGATGTCAAATATGATAACACAACCAAAGAAACGATCATTATTAGTGGTGAAGATGAGCTGCGTTTCAAAACAAACAGCAAAATCTATACCGTTAATGGTGTGTCCAGAACGATGAAGGGCGCGGCATATCAACAAAAAAATACGTTCATGGTGCCGTTGACTTCAATAACACAGGCTCTGAACATTACGTATAAAGTAAATCAATCTGCCAAAACGGTTGTATTGAATCTGAGTACCAAACCGGTAGCGAGCTTCACGGTACAAAAAGAGGTCTTTGCCGGAGACCAGGTAACCTACACAACCAGATCCAGCTCTCCCAAGGGACTTAGCATTGTAGATGAGCGTTGGACAGGTCGTCAGGATTCATTCGACCAACCAGGTGTATACACAGTAACCTATGCGGTCCAAGATTCAAGTGGTCAATGGAGTGATCCATATTCGGTTACGATTAAGGTTGAAAGACCGAATCTGCCACCTGTCGCGATGTTTACGACAGATAAAGAAGAATACAAAATGGGTGAGAAAATCACTTATATTGATCAAAGCACAGATGATGAGAATGCCATTGTAAAAACAGAATGGGATAACAATGCACTTGCATTCTTTGTTCCAGGACCGAAGACCGTAACGATTACAGTTACCGATAAACATGGTGCTAGCGATAGCTACACCAAGATGATCAATGTTACGGGAGAAACGCTATACAGTTTGACTGACTTCAATCAATTGTTTACACCAGTCGGTGAGAAGTTCACCTTCGACGGTGGTGGAGTACCGGCATTGGAGAAAGTTCCTTTCACTTATTATGATGAACCAAGTCTGCTGATCCGCAGTAACAGCCCAGAAACCGTGAATACGGAAGGCATTGTGTACAAGGAATCTTCCTTTGGACAGACACGTTTCATGATTCACCATGTGAACAACACGGGCAAAAATGTGAAAATGTATGTTGTAGCGACAAACAACAATGCATACACGGCGTCCATTGACCAGCAAAACATGGGCTTTGCAGGACCGTCTCCTTTTGCAACGGTAGCTGGAAAGTTGTCCATCGACCGTTGGTTCCAATCCATGCAGAATGGTACAGGACAAAAGAAAGTGTACATCCAACCAGGAGAGAGCAAGCTGATTCTCAATGATCTGAGTGTTCTCCCGATGAAACAGGGACAAGTCATCTCCTTGTATTCGGATGTATTCAGTGACTATGAACTGGATTACAACATTATCATGATCGAAGAAAACAAGGACCCGATGGAAGTGTTGTCGAGCCTGCCAGTTCTGGATCGTGATGGTGTTCACAACCGCGGAACGTACCCGAATGCAACACGGATCATTACGTATGATCAGGAAATAGGATCGAAGCCTGCACGTCTTCCACTTGGAGACAATGCAAGTGATCCGAACCTTGTGGGAACGGACCCTATGGCTTACACAGAAGCTTCCAACGCAGGTAACTTCGGTGTATTGTACAAAATTACATTGAATAATGTTGCTCCGCGCACGTTGATTTCATTCAACCCTCGTGGAGGCAGATACTCAGGTGTGGCACTCGTGAACGGACAAGTTGTTCAGATTTCCACAGGTAAATCTGTAACCGCACCTAATGAGCAAAGCGTAATGTATCGCACAGGTTCATACGGCGAGAGTGTAACCATTCTCTTCTCGGCGGCACCAGGAAGTAACTTGCCTGTTAACCTGCTGTTCACGCCGCTTCCGGCTGAAAAGTAATATCATGAACATGCACGGACGGTTTGGAGTGAAAGCTTATATCATATATACCCGTTCACCCCAAAAGTCGCCCGAACGATTGATCATCTGAACCGTCAGGAAGGGACTCCATCAATATGTAATGTCATTAGCTCAAAGCTAAACGTAATGGCAATGCATGTGTATGGAGTCCTTTTTATGTGTTGTTGGAATGACCTAACCCGGTGTCTTCGTTGACTCTAATCGTAATTTGATGCATTATTAGATGTATACAGAAGAGGCAAAATGCTTGTAAGACAGGAGGTGCTTTAGATCATGCTGTCGACAGAACAGATTATTTCGACTATGTCCTCACAGGGGCTCCGCATTACAGATCAGCGGAAAACACTGGCCCGGTTATTTGCCGAGTCCCCCGGGTATCTTACACCCAAGGACGTCTATGAATATATGGGTAAAACTTACAGCGGACTGAGTTTTGACACAGTATATCGGAATTTGCGGGTGATGCAGGAACTGGGTGTACTGGAACAGGTCATCTTCGAAGATGGCGTTAAATTCAAAGCACACTGTAGTGAAGATCATCATCACCATCATATGATCTGTCTGAAGTGTCAGAAGACTTATCCTATTATTTTTTGCCCAATGCAGCTTGCGGATGCCCCTGAGCAATTTCAGGTTGTGGACCACAAGTTCGAGGTGTTTGGATATTGCAAGGACTGTGCTGAGCATGCTCCGGCCAAAACGGCGTCGGGACATCATCACGCTCACGGGAAGCATTGACGATGAAGTTATCACGCAGAATCGCTCAGGCACCCATTCGTGTGTACCGCAACTATATATCTCCATTAACGCCGCCAACATGTAGGTTCTATCCAAGCTGTTCGGCTTACGCCATGGAGGCGATTGAATTGCACGGTGCCCTCAAAGGCTCGTTGTTAACAGCGAAACGTATTGCCAAATGTCACCCGTTTCATCCAGGTGGTGTAGATCTGGTGCCACCGAAGACGGAGAAGTCTACTCTGGTATCAGAGTAACGTTTATGCCTGAAGTATTCGGTGGCCTGTAAGCAGGCCGGGATTGAATTTGAGGATGCTGTCCACTTGACAAAGGGGCCCGCATTTCAGTATATTTTTCCTATATGATTTCCAGTGAAGGGATAAGTACAGACACACCCCCAGTGCAGAGAGCCGGATGAGCTGAGAACCGGTCTGGGAGGAGGATGGAACATGGTCCCGGAGGAACCTCTTTCGAGCGTGCAGACAGTGATTTCAGAGCTGCTGTCGTAAGGCTGAGGCGTGATCCAGCGTTAATGGGCGGTCGAAGGACCGACAGAGCCTATGTTTTGCAAAAAACATGGGGAATTTGGGTGGTAACACGTGAGAGCAACTCTCGTCCCATAGGGGCGGGAGTTTTTTGTGTTCTTTTTTAGTTGTTTTGGACGAAGGGATCACATGAAGCAGGAACATTCGAAGGAGGAGAAGTCATTCATGGCTGACCAAAAAACATTTTATCTGACAACCCCGATTTATTATCCGAGTGACAAATTGCATATTGGGCATGCGTATACAACTGTGGCGGGAGATGCGATGGTTCGTTACAAGCGTCTACGCGGTTATGATGCTCATTATCTGACAGGAACCGATGAACATGGCCAGAAGATTGAGCGCAAGGCACAGGAGAAAGGACAGACTCCGCAAGCTTTTATCGATGATATCGTTGTGGGGATCAAAGAACTGTGGAACAAGCTGGACATTTCCAATGACGACTTTATCCGTACAACCGAAGAGCGTCACAAAACCGTCGTTCAGGATATCTTTGACCGTTTGCTGAAACAGGGAGATATCTACAAAGGTGAGTATGAAGGCTGGTACAGCATTCCGGATGAGACGTATTACACGGAGACTCAACTGGTGGATGTAGAGAAGAATGAGAAGGGCGAGATTATCTCAGCCAAGAGCCCGGATAGCGGACACCCCGTTGAATTGGTCAAAGAAGAATCCTACTTCTTCCGTATGAGCAAATATGCAGATCGTTTGTTGAAATATTATGAAGAGAACCCGGGCTTTATTCAGCCGGAATCTCGTAAGAACGAGATGATCAACAACTTCATCAAGCCGGGTCTTGAAGATTTGGCTGTATCCCGTACTACATTTGAATGGGGCGTCAAAGTTAAAGGCGATCCAAAACACGTGGTCTACGTGTGGATTGATGCATTGTCCAACTATATTACAGCTCTGGGCTACGGTTCATCCGATGCATCCCTGTATAACAAGTTCTGGCCTGCAGATGTACATCTGGTAGGTAAAGAAATTGTTCGTTTCCATACGATCTACTGGCCAATTATGTTGATGGCATTGGATCTGCCTTTGCCGAAGAAAGTGTTCGCACATGGCTGGTTGTTGATGAAGGATGGCAAGATGTCCAAATCTAAAGGCAATGTGGTTGATCCAGTGACTCTGATTGACCGCTATGGTCTTGATGCACTGCGTTATTACCTGCTGCGTGAAGTACCGTTTGGTTCCGATGGTACGTTCACACCAGAGAGCTTTGTAGAGCGTGTCAACTCCGACCTCGCAAACGATCTGGGTAATCTGTTGAACCGTACAGTTGCCATGGTAGACAAATATTTTGAAGGCAAAGCCCCTGCGTTTGCTTCGAATGTAACGGAATTTGATGCTTCTCTGGAAGAAGCAGGCCATGCTACGGTGGAAAAAGTGGAACAGGCGATGGAAAACCTGCAGTTTTCCGTAGCACTGACAGCGATCAGCCAGTTTGTCAGCCGCACCAATAAATATATTGATGAGACGCAGCCATGGGCGCTGGCTCGTGATGAAGCGAAACGCGATGAATTGGCATCCGTTATGGCTCACCTGATCGAAAGCTTGCGAATTGCTTCGATTCTGTTGCAACCGTTCCTGACTCGTGCTCCTCATAAAATTTGGGCACAGCTCGGCATTCAGGAAGGTGAACTTACGGCTTGGGATACAGCTAAGCAATGGGGTCTGGTTCCAGCTGGAAACGCATTGCAAAAAGGTGATCCAATCTTCCCGCGTTTGGACTCCGAACAGGAAATTGCTTATATCTCCGAAGCAATGACTGGTGGCCAAAAAGCAGCAGAGCCTGAAGCAAGTCAAGCAGATGCTGGAGCTTCAGCAGCTGTTGAACCGGTAACAGCACCAGAAGGTACGGAAGAGATCGGGATTGATGATTTTGCCAAGGTTGAACTGCGTGTGGCTCAAGTCATCTCCTGCGAACCGGTCAAAAAAGCGGATAAGTTGCTGAAATTGCAGCTCGATCTGGGTTATGAGCAGCGCCAAGTCGTCTCTGGAATCGCGAAGTTCTATTCACCAGAAGAGATGGTTGGACGCAAAGTCATCTGTGTAACTAACCTCAAACCGGTGAAACTTCGTGGTGAACTGTCTCAAGGTATGATCCTTGCAGCGTCCCATGGCGACCAGCTTACACTTGCTACAGTACCAGACAACATGCCTAATGGCGCACAAGTGAAATAAAAAGAATCAATTTCATAATACCTTTAGCTGCTTCAATCAAGGGTAGATATTAAAAATCCTTTTTTATGAGTTATGAAATTGATTCAAATACTGTCGTAACTATGACTCAAGGTGGCCCGAAGTAATTCGGGTCCCTTTTTTTGTCGATATAATTTCGTACCTGACTGGAAGAGAACAAGCATATACTGTTATAACTCCGTAGTTCAGGAAAGAATGAATAGGACGTGATAGCTTGACAAGTAGGGTCAGGTTACCTATAATTCTTTCAGTAATGTTTACGATTAAGAGATGCGGAGTGAATCATAATGACATTTTATAAAATGCAACATCAAGTTCCGGATAACCGGACAGGGAAGACGAGCAAAAGAGGCAACATCAAGTTACTGTGGACGGGTTTCCTTATTCTCAGTTTACTGGTATTGTCTGCGTGTGGGCAGGATAACTCCAATAGTGCGACGATTGTGGAAGGTAAGGTAAACGTTGTGACGACATTTTATCCTGTATATGCTTTTACGGCTGCAATTGGTGGTGAAGATGCCAATGTCATTAACCTGCTGCCAACAGGAGTAGAACCACATGACTGGACTCCAAAGAGTCAGGATATTGTCAATACGTCCAAGGCACAGTTGTTTTTCTATAATGGAGCTGGACTGGAAGGATGGGTTCCGAATTTCCTGAAGTCGCTGAATAGCGATACACAGGTGAAGTCTGTTGCCGTCAGCGAAGGTGTGAAGCTGTTGACCGCTGAGGGTGACGATGGGCACGGTCACGGCGAAGAGCATGAAGACGAACATGCAGATGAGGCTACCAGTGAAGAAGATGTCGCTGATCATCATATTGATCCACATACGTGGGTTAGTCCGAAATCTGCTATGATCATGGCTGAGAACATCAAAAATAGTCTGGTCGAGGCAGATCCTGATCACACAGCAGGTTACGAACAACGTTATGAAGAGCTTCGTACCAAGCTTGAGACGCTGGATCAGCATTTTACAGATGAATTGGCTAAAGTGCCAAACAAGGAAATTGTGGTATCGCACCAAGCGTTCGGCTACCTTGCACGTGATTATGGACTAACTCAGCATGCTATTATGGGACTTTCCCCGGATGCTGAACCGACAGGGCAGGATATTGTGAAACTTGCGAAACTGGTTAAAGATGAAGGCATTAAGTACATTTTCTTCGAAGAGCTGGTATCTGACAAATTGGCGAAAACACTGGCAAGTGAAGCAGGAGTGGAGACCATGGTCCTTAATCCAGTTGAGGGATTGACCAAGGAGCAGGCAACCAACGGGGATGATTATTTCACCCTGATGGAGAAAAATTTGCAAAATCTGCTGATCGCATTAAAATAAGATAGAATGAAGGATTCAGATCAAAGAGTCTTTACCGTTCGCGGTGAAGGCTCTTAGGACGCTATGCAATCCTTATATATAATGAAGGGCGGCTTTGCCATGCAGCAAATCATGCCACTATGTCATGATCCAATTATAGAGATCGAGAAACTATCATTTTCCTACGGGGACCAGCGAGTGATTGAGAATCTCGATTTTATGGCCCAGGAACGGGACTTTGTCGGGATTATCGGTTCCAATGGGGCGGGTAAAACGACATTGCTGCGTATGCTGGTAGGACTTCTTCCTCCTGCGCAGGGAGATATTAAACTATTCGGACAGTCGATCCGCAAGTTCAAGGACTGGGACCGAATTGGATATGTGCCACAAAAGAATGCATTTAACCCGTTATTCCCTGCGACCGTTCGTGAAGTGGTCATGTCCGGTTTGTACAATAACAAAAACATGTTCCGTCGTATGTCTCGCAAATGTCAGCAACAGTGCACAGATGCGATGCAGGTTATGCGGATTGAAGATCTGGCGAACAAACGAATTGGTCAATTGTCCGGTGGACAGCAGCAACGTGTATTTTTGGCACGAGCGCTTATCAATCACCCGGATCTGTTGATTCTGGATGAACCCACAGTAGGTATTGATGCTGAATCACAGGCCAGTTTCTTTGAACTGATTACCCATATGCATGAACATCACCGCATGACTTTTCTGATGGTGTCTCATGATATGGATCGGATGGAGAGTTATCTGGGTTCTGAAGCTGCGGTAACGAATGGCAAAATTAATTTCCATGTCCGTCATTCGCATGAGGTACAGGATTGTGCTGAGACCAATCTGCAACATACCACCGCACAGGTACGCTAGCCGTATTTATGGCGCATTAGATTAGAGTAAGGCCGAAGGAGTCGTGTTTGTTTTGGAAATATTAATGAGTGATTTTTTTCAGCGTGCGCTGGCGGGTGGGTTGCTAATCGGCATTACCGCTCCGTTAATCGGACTGTTCCTGGTCTTGCGGCGGTTATCCATGATCGGAGACACCTTGTCTCATGTGACCATTGCCGGGGTTGCACTTGGATTCCTGATTGAAGTGTATCCCATTGCGGTAGGCTTGATATTTGCCGTGCTGGCTTCATTTGCGATAGAGAAATTGCGCAAAGCGTACAAGAGTTACGCCGAATTATCGATTGCCATTATCATGTCCGGTGGAGTGGCTCTTGCATCCTTGTTCTTCACGCTGGGCAAAGGATATAATGCAGATGTCATGAGTTATTTGTTCGGTAGTATATATACCTTAGACGCTACGGATCTGAAGCTGGTAGGTGTGGTTACGCTGATCGTGGTAATTGTAGTGGCATTGTTACATAAGGAATTTTTCCTGCTCAGCTTTGAGGAAGATGCAGCAGCGGTTACAGGATTGCCTGTGAGAATTCTGAACATGTTAATTACTGTGATGACAGCACTCGTTATTAGTACGGCGATCAAGATTGTCGGCGCACTTCTGGTGTCAGCGCTATTGACCATTCCGGTAGCGGTCAGCCTGTTGATGGCTCGAAGTTTCAAATCCGCGATAATTCTGTCCGTCGTGATCGGTGAAATTGCCGTAGTCCTTGGATTGGTTGTTGCAGGCATCTGGAACCTCGCACCTGGAGCAACGATCGTATTATTGCTGATCATGATGCTGATTCTGACGATGATTGGAAAAAAAGGGTTCCGAGCCTGACGACTGAACGAGCAAGCACGTGAGCCCGGGGAAGGGAGACATCCGCTTCATGCCTGATGTTAATGTATGGATGGCTTTTGTAGCAGGTTTGGTCTCATTTATATCACCATGTTGTCTTCCACTGTACCCGTCATACCTCTCCTACATTACAGGGATGACGGTGCAACAATTGAAGGATGACCGCAATCAGCGAGAAGTCCGCTTTAAGACCATGACGCACACGCTGGCGTTTATTCTGGGCTTCTCGGCTGTGTTTTATTCATTGGGCCTGGGTGCCGGACTGTTTGGCCAATTCTTCAATGATAACCGCGGACTGATTCGGCAATTGTCTGCGATTTTGATTATGCTTATGGGCTTATTTTTGCTAGGTGTGTTCAAGCCGCAGTTTCTAATGAAGGAACGAAAGCTGGATATGAAGTGGAAACCAGCTGGCTATCTGGGCTCTTTCATATTTGGTATCGGTTTCTCAGCAGGATGGTCGCCTTGTATTGGTCCCATTCTAACAGCGATTATTGCAATGGCTGCGAGTGAGCCCACAACCTGGCTGGCACTAATTACAGGTTATACCGCAGGGTTTGCCATCCCGTTCTTCATTTTGGCGTTTTTCATTGGTTCGACACGCTGGATCTTACGGTATTCCAATGTCATGATGAAAATCGGGGGAGCATTGATGCTGTTCCTTGGGATATTGCTTTTTACAGATCAAATGACGAAGATTACGATCTGGTTGCAGCAGATTACACCAGACTGGATGATTATTTAAACGGATGAACTGAAATTAGATTTTTATTATGCATGATAAAGCAGGCTACATGTTAACCAGAGTCACTCTGGGTCATGTAACCTGCTTTTTAATCGTTTGGTATGAATGTTTATACCAGCATCACTATTCGTGCAGGGCAGTGTTTTTTCGTTTAGGTGAAGTAATCAATATTGGCTAGTGGAAAATGTTCAAAGATCCGTTCTGTAATGAATTCGCGCAGCGCATCTTGCTGATCATCTTTATACACATACTTGTACTGGCCCCAGCGGCCCCATTTCATCTTGCGTTTCTCGATATCCATCTCCAGCTTGGTTTTAGGATAACGCTTTTCAATGGTCGCTTTGGCCGTTTTGGTAAAACGGTGCTGGATCATTTCAAATGTAAGATCCTTGGTTGCTTCCTCTGGAAGCGTATCTGCCAGCTTCTGCAACAGCTCGGAATATCCTTCTTCCCAGCCCTCATACCACATAATAGGAGCGATAATGAAGCCGAGAGGGTAACCTGCGTGTGCAATTTTGCCAGCAGCTTCTATGCGTTCCTCAAATCTGGAGGTAGCCGGTTCAAAGTTTTTGATGACATAATCCGAATTAACACTAAACCGGATACGGGTGTGCCCATTATGCTTAATGTTCAGCAACGGATCAACGTGATGATATTTGGTTACGAATCGCAAGCGTCCATAGTCTTCTTCCGCCATAAAACGGATCAAGTCACTTAAATTCTCCGTGATATGCTCGAGTCCTACGGGATCAGACGTACAGGCGGCTTCAAATCGCGTGATTTCTGGCGCGCGTTCTTCGATGTATCCTTTTGCAGCCTGAATGATCTCCTCGGTATTGACGTAGACGCGGACATAAGGTTTGGCACCAAGTGTAGTTTGAAGATAACAATAATGGCAGTGTCCCATACAGCCTGTAGAGATAGGGATAGCATATTCCGCTGAAGGTTTCGACTGGTCGAACTTGAGTGTTTTGCGCACACCAACGACCAGAGTACGCTTCGCCATCCGGTACTTTTCTTGTTCGGTTTCACCTGGCAGATTCGTGATCCGGTTATGCGATGTGGTCATCTGATAAGGGATGTTTTTGGAAGTCACCCACTCCATAATACGTTTACCTTTATCATATTCCAGCGCACCGGGTTCAAAGTACACCAAATCGGGAATAAAGGGTTTAGTACCTTTTGCTTTGCGAACTGGCGGTTGAGCTACACTTGTACTCACGAAATCACTCCTTTCAATGCGGAACTTAGCTTAGTTTGCCTCGTATGGTGAAAAGTCACGCCTGCCAATTACTTGTGTACCGTGCGCTACGAAATGTGCAGGACTTGCCAATGCGTATTGATAACATGTATCATTATAAGATAGGGACCAGGCACGAATAGGGGCCGGTCAGAGAGAAAAGAGGGAAGCAGATGCCAACGCCCAGTATGGAAGATTATTTGGAGCGTATATACAAATTAATTGATGAAAAGGGCTATGCTCGTGTGTCTGATATAGCTGAAGGACTGGAAGTGCATCCTTCATCGGTGACGAAGATGATCCAAAAGCTGGACAAAGACGAGTACCTGATCTATGAGAAGTACCGCGGACTGGTGCTTACGCCAAAAGGCAAAAAGATGGGCAAACGTTTGATGGAGCGCCATCATCTGCTTGAACAATTTTTAACAACGATTGGTGTTCAGGAAGAAAATATTTACAATGATGTGGAAGGCATTGAACATCACCTGAGCTGGGACTCCATTACATGTATTGAGTCCTTGGTTGAATACTTCCGTCAGGATGAGAGTCGGTTACGTGACCTCAAAAATCTTCAGGACGTCATGAGTAATACGGAGTCTTGAGTTCCAGCAGTACATTAAACAAAGTAATATACAATGAATTTGTATCCTGTGATCAAAGGATGCTTCTTGCCGTTTTAATGGCAGGAAGCATTTTTTATTTGGTTTGACACCATAATTTGGTGATTTTTCGCAACTAAACGAACGGTAGGAGCGTCTATTAAACTAGTAGAATTTACCGCAAATTTATAATGATTTTGGAGGACTGCACTAATGAATGTTCGTAAAGGATTGATGCTGCTGCTCATTTTTGTACTTGGATTACAGACAGCAGGCATGACGGCACAAGCAGCCACACAGAAGGAGATTGCTATTTTTCTGGACGGCAACCGCTTGGAATCGGATGTATCACCATACATCTTGCCCAAGTTAAATGTAACGATGGTACCTCTACGTGTCATTAGTGAAGGACTGGGTGCATCTGTTCTATGGTCTCAAGCTACTCGTACCGTGACCATCCAGAAGTCCGATTCGGTCATCACGATGACGAGTGGACGCCAACAGGCGACCGTGGATAACGCTGTAGTTGGTCTGGATGCATCGGTAGAATTGAAACAGGGTCGGGTCATGGTACCCATTCGATTTGTCAGTGAGAACCTTGGCATTCGGGTGAATTGGAACCAATCAACCCAGACCATTGATCTGTACACAGGAGACGTTTCAACACCGACACCTGAACCAACTCCGGTAACCCCGGCAGAGCCTGGAGGCACAGGCAATGTACCGGCATCTGAAGAGATGCGGGGAGCATGGATCTCCACTGTGAATGGAGACTGGCCTTCATCCGGGGCCAAGGGAAATGTAGAGAAGCAAAAGCAGGAATACACGAAACAGCTTGATACATTACAAGGCATGGGCATTAACGCCGTATTTGTCCAAGTGAGAGCCAACGGGGATGCCATCTATCCTTCGGGTCTGGTACCTTGGAACAGTGTGCTGACAGGGACACAGGGTAAAGATCCAGGTTATGATCCCCTCGCCTTCATGATTGAGGAAGCTCACAAGCGGGGCCTGGAGTTCCATGCCTGGTTTAATCCGTTTAGAGCGACCAACTCAGCGAGTACAACGAACCTGGCTGCAAACCACATCTCCAAGCTTCATCCCGACTGGATTGTGAATGCATCCGGTAAAATGTACATCAACCCGGGCATCCCGGAAGCCAGACAGCATATTATTGATACAATCATGGAAGTGGTCAATCAGTATGATATTGATGGTGTACACCTGGATGATTATTTCTATCCATCGAATGTGACTTTTAATGATGATGCAGCCTTCAAAACCTATAACACATTGAATACCAAAGACCGTGCTGAATGGCGTCGTGACAATATTAACCAGTTCGTCAAGCAGCTCGGACAGAGCATTCACAGGGTGAAAGGTAACGTTGAATATGGAATTAGTCCATTTGGTGTATGGCGTAACAAATCCGTTGATCTGACGGGCTCTGATACCAAAGCGGGAGTAACCGCGTATGACAGCATGAATGCAGATGTTCGGACTTGGATTAATCAGGAATGGATCGACTATGTTGCCCCTCAGGTGTATTGGAGCATGACCCTGAGTGCTGCACGTTACGACAAAGTTGTAGACTGGTGGGCGAATGAAGTGGCTAATACCAATGTGAAATTGTATATCGGCCACTCTCCTTATAAGTTAGGTACACCGGAGATTGGCTGGCAGACATCACAGGAGATCATCGATCAGTTGAACTACAACAAAAAGTATGGTTCGATCAAAGGAGATATTTTCTTTAGTTCACAACACCTGACGAAGAATCCTCTCGGCATAATTGCCAAATTAAAAGCGTACTATGGTCTCTAAAACATTTTAACGATACAGTTATAAGACAAACCCTTGTTCTCATAGAGTGGCAGTAGAAACGTGGCTGCCTGGAGAACGGGGGTTTTGTTGTGTTAATTAACGCGGTGTTTGAAGGTGGAGGCGTCAAAGGCATCTCGCTTGCGGGTGCTGTGCAGGGTGCTCAAGATTGTGGCATTCAGTTCAATCGGGTGGCTGGCACATCATCTGGCTCCATTGTAGCTGCTCTGCTAGCGGCGGGTTACCGGGCTGAAGAGATGAAAGTCATTATCGAGAATACACCCTTTGTTTCATTGCTGCGTCGTTCCCCCATATTTAATACCCGATGGATTGGACCCGCAGCAAGGCTGTTTTTGAAGAAAGGGCTGTATTCAGGAGAAGCGCTGGAATCATGGATTCGCAAGATGCTGGAGCAAAAAGGGATTCGCACATTCGCCGACTTGCCGCAAGGCAAGTTGCTTATTACCGCATCCGATATATCCAATGGGACCATTCTGGTGCTGCCAGACGATATTCGGCGGTTCGGCATTGATCCTGCCAAGCTGGATGTTGCAAAAGCGGTACGCATGAGTTGCAGTATTCCGTATTTTTTCGATCCGGTTGTCATACGCAAATCGCCAGTATTCTCCAAAGGACTTCCTTTTCAAGATCAGTTCGTGTATGTAGTGGATGGTGGATTGCTTAGTAATTTTCCGCTGTGGCTTTTCGATGGTGATCGTTCGGAACGAGGGGGAGATGTTATTCCGGTTGTCGGGTTCAAAATGGTGGGCAAGACGGAAGTGGAACCTGCCCGCATCAAAGGACCGCTAAGCATGCTTCAGGCCCTTGTGGAGACGATGCTCACAGCACATGATGAACGCTACATCGAACAGATTAACCGGTTTCGTACCGTGAAGATACCAACGCTTGGGATTAAACCGACGCAATTTCATTTATCGTTACAGGACAGCACGGCATTATATCGTTCAGGTGCTACCGCGGGGAGCGAATTTTTCAACGGGTGGAATATGAAAATGTATGATGAACAGCTGGACAAACAAAGAAAAGAATTGCGCAAGAAACAAGCAGAAGCTCCGCCTCTGATTCCTGTATAAACGTGAAAAAAGCAATTCTCCGCATTGGGAGAACTGCTTTTTTGTATATTCAGTAACTTTTAGTGAAATTTCGGTATATCTTCATCGCTTTTACCCTTTTGTCCCTGAATTACCTGGAAAGGATAATCCTTGCGTTTCTTTGAAGAGCCGCTGCTCTTTCTGGCACTGGACTGAGCATTGACTTTCGCCATGGTTCGTGCCGATGGCTTAATCTTTGGTGATTTGGCTTTGCTTGCCCAGCGACGAGGCGGATATTTGTACAGCAGGAATACAGCTCCGAACACGACCAGAGGAATAATGATCCTGGATGGACTAGCATTTCCCAGCCAAGTCAAGACTCCAACAGCAGCTAGTGCGATGAACGTCCAAAATAAGATTGCCTGCTTGTTCATATCATTCACCCTTTCACAGGATCGAGTGTTGCAACAGGTACTTCTGATGTAGCAGAGACATTGGCAAGCTTGGCATCCAACTCACGCATCCGGTTAAACGAAGCAATGGATACTTCTACCTGTTCGTTGGTCGGTTCTTTTGTTGTCAGCAATTGCAGCCACAATCCCGGATAGCCGAGATAACGCAGTACAGGAATATCACGTACCGAATTCGTGAGCTTTAACAGTTCAAAAGAAATGCCTAGCACAACTGGCAATAACAACAGACGCTGACCCATACGTTCCCAGAGGTTATCGTACGTGAAGAGGGAGTATAGAAACACTCCGATAATGACAGTCAACATAATGAAGCTGCTTCCGCAGCGGTAGTGCAACCGGCTGTACTTTTGCACGTTCTCCGGTGTCAGTTCTTCACCAGCTTCATGTGCGCTGATGACTTTGTGCTCCGCTCCATGATACTGGAAGAGACGTTTAATCATCGGCGTCTGTGAGATTAACCACAGATAGGCCAGTAACAAAATCAGCTTAATGCCGCCTTCCAGTAAATTATGCAAAAACTGATTGTCGAATGCATTTTTGAATAGAAAATTCTCGATAACAACAGGAAGCAACGTGAGCACAACTTTACCAAAAAGGAATGAAAGGATGGCTACGGCGGTTACACCGATGATCATGCTAAGGCTCCAGCCCGAACCTTCTTTCTCTTTTTGCTTGGCTTTCTCTTCCGGTTCCAGTTCATCATCAGCATAGGCGTCAGCAGAATAATTGAGATGTCTGCTACCTTTGACACTTGAATCTATAATGCTGACAATTCCGCGTAATAAAGGAATCCGCCGCAATTTCGTGACCCAGGACTTGTCTTGCTTGGGAACTTCCAGATACGTAATTTCGCCGTCTTTTCTACGAACAGCTGTAACGTTGACATGTTTCCCACCGAACATTACGCCTTCAATGACAGCTTGCCCCCCATAGCTGACAGGCTTGGATTGTTGAGGCAAATTATTCACCTTCCTATTCTGTTCTAGGCCTTCGCAATCAAAGGCAGTTTAATAACCCTATTGTATCGAATTTTAAGACCAATTTCTAGTTTGTGAGTCAAACCTTGAAGGATGTTGTTAAGATTGTCCTGTTTTGAACATACTACCTCGTAGAATCAGACAGGAAATTCGGGCATAATCCGGGATTATCAACTGAATGAAGGAGAATATCGATGACAGAACGTAAGCATGAAGATACATCACCTCCTGAAGGTCAACGACCGAAAGAACGGCAGCCAAAAGACAGGGGCAGGCGCCCTACCCAGAAGCAAGGTCAAGCGCACTACTATACCAAGCCATTTTCCTTTGCATTGGAGCTTGGTTTCTTTGCAGGTCTAATCTGGGGAGGGCTACACTGGCTATTCTACCTGCTGCATTTTACGATTGTGCCTGTAGGATTTCTCGCAGAGCCTTTTTTCAAACATCAATATATATATACCGCAGCAGGGCATTTGACAGGCTGGCTGTTTTTTATAGTCTTTTCCGTCCTGGCTTCCTTGCTCTACACGTTCACGATTAGAAAATTGAAAGGGCCGTTACCCGGCATGGTGTATGGAATTGTCTGGTGGCTGATTCTCTTTGTACTGGTCGGACCAAAACTGGGGATGATGAAGCCTTTGAAAGGTTTAACATGGGATTCCATCATCACGGAACTCTGCTTCTTTTTGCTATGGGGGCTGTTCATTGGATACACGGTAGCCATGGAGTACACGGATGAACGCAAACGCGAGCCAGAGCGAGCGGGGGCATAGCGCAAAAAAGCTTCTCAATCCGGCAATGCCTGTGTTAAAATAGCAGATGGTTATTTGCAGAGAGGGTGGAGCAGCGATGAAACGAATTATTGTGATCAATGGTCCGAACCTGAACATGCTTGGAGTACGCGAGCCAGGCATCTATGGAACGCTTAGTCTGAAGGATATTGAGGACAAAATTCGCAGACAGGCTGATGAACTTGGCGTCTCCATCGCTTTTTATCAATCGAACCATGAAGGGGATATCATTGACCGTATTCATGCAGCGATGGGTGAAGCAGACGGACTGATATTGAATGCCGGAGCATTTACTCATTATAGCTATGCTATACGTGATGCAATCAATGCTGTAAAAGTCCCTACAGTGGAAGTACATCTATCCAACATTCATGCACGCGAAGCGTTCAGACATCATTCAGTGATTGCAGCGGAAACAATCGGGCAGATTGCCGGATTTGGCGAAGTAAGCTATGAACTGGGATTGCTGGCTCTTGTGCGTCATCTGGACAAACAAACCTGAGCCGGGAACCCGGGAATGTGAGAGAAAGAAGGGTTACCGATGGAAAACAAACGAGTTAATAAATTGCGTGAAGCCATGCGTGAGCGTGAACTCAGAGCAATGCTGATTACAAACCCGATTAACCGTCGTTATATGACGGGTTTTACAGGCTCGGCGGGATATGTGCTGATTACGGAACAGGATGCTTTCTTGTTGACTGATTTCCGTTACATGGCTCAAGCGCCTCAGCAAGCCAAAGGATTCACCGTTGTGGAGCACGGAGCTAAGCCGATGGATACGGTGCGCGAACTGCTTTCATCCGCGAATATCAAAGAAGTAGGCTTCGAGCAGGATAGTGTTACATTCGGCACGCACTCTGCTTATGCTGAAGCACTTCAGTCTATTGAACTGAAAGCTGTATCCGGGATCGTGGAACAACTTCGCATGTTCAAGGATGAAGACGAGATCGCGGTCATGCAGAGAGCAGCAGATCTGGCGGATGCCACGTTCAGCCACGTTTTGCAGTTTGCAAAACCAGGCATGACGGAGCGTGAAGTGGATCTGGAGATGGAGTTTTTCATGCGCAAACATGGAGCAACGTCCTCTTCGTTTGACACCATTGTAGCATCGGGTGAACGTTCTGCTATGCCTCACGGTGTAGCGAGCAGCAAGGTCATCGGGCAAAATGAGTTAATTACATTTGACTTTGGTGCACTTTTGGACGGATACTGTTCAGATCTGACACGTACCATTGCTACAGGTACACCTGTACCTGAACTGCGCAAAATTTATGACATTGTACTGGAAGCTCAGTTACATACGCTGGAGAACCTGAAACCGGGCATGACCGGACGGGAAGCAGATGCATTGGCTCGTGATATCATTGCAAGTCACGGATACGGAGATCAATTCGGACACAGCACAGGCCACGGTCTGGGTATGGAAGTTCACGAAGCTCCTCGCTTGTCCAAGCTTAGCGACGATGTATTGAAACCAGGTATGGTTGTTACCGTTGAACCGGGTATATATATTGATGGGCTTGGCGGCGTGCGTATCGAGGATGACGTAGTGATTACCGAGACGGGTATTCATATTCTCACGAAGTCGGACAAGAAGTTCACCGTAATCGGCTAAATTACAGCCACAAGGGATATAAGACGATTTTTAATATAGAGGTGTACATCTACGATTGATTCTATGCGAGCGCAAACACAGTGAAGGGGACGGAATCGATTCTGAAGAAGCGAAGCGTTCGCCTTTGTCTCCCTATTTTCAACCATATTCCAGTTCAATCAAGAAAATGGGGAGACAACAGCGATCGGAAGAACGATCCGAACCCGAAACGGTCATGTCGCACAGAGTCACCAAGTAGATGAACTCACCTTTATATTAACCCATCGTCTTATATCACCTATTTTTCAACCATATCAGGAGGGATTTTTTGTGATTTCAGTAAACGATTTTAAAACAGGCTTGACCGTGCAAGTAGACAACGATATCTATACCGTGCTTGATTTCCAACACGTTAAACCAGGTAAAGGCGCTGCTTTCGTACGTTCCAAATTGAAAAACCTTCGTAATGGTAACACAGTTGAAAAAACATTCCGTGCAGGCGAAACCATTGGTCGTGCTATCATCGAAAACCGTGGCGTATCCTACCTGTATGCAAGCGGTACAGAGCACACGTTCATGGATAACGAAACTTATGATCAGTTCACACTGACTAGTGATCAACTGGAATGGGAATTGAACTTCCTGAAAGAAAACATGGTCGTTAAAATCGTTAGCTACCAAGGTGAAATCCTCGGAATCGACTTGCCAACAAGCGTTGAGTTGAAAGTTATCGAAACTGAGCCAAGCGTTAAAGGTAACACTGCACAAGGTGCTACCAAAAATGCAAAAGTGGAAACAGGCTTGAACGTACAGGTTCCTTTGTTCATTAACGAAGGTGACGTTCTCCTGATTGACACACGTGAAGGCAAATACTCTTCCCGTGCGTAACTTTCACAAGCTGTAAGCTAATAAACGGTATTAACAACCCTTTGCCATTCCTTTGGCAGAGGGTTTTTTCGAAAAAAGATTAGCCTATCAGGCGCTTTCGTAATATACTGGGTTAAAGTCATTTCTCGTAGAGAATAATGACGATGGACATCAATTATGCATACTGCACAAGGTAGGGAGTGGATTTGCGTTGTCATTGTACGTCATGAAATTTGGGGGCAGCTCGGTCGGAGATACAGAACGCATGAAGCGTGTAGCCGGACGTGTTGTAGAAAAAGCTGATGAAGGACATCAGTGTGTAGTCGTGGTTTCGGCCATGGGGGATACAACAGATGATTTGATTGATCAGGCAAAACAACTGAATAGTGAACTGCCTGCCCGTGAGATGGATATGTTATTGACAACAGGAGAACAGATTTCGATCTCTTTGTTATCGATGGCTATTCAAGCGCTTGGACGTAAGGCAGTATCGTTTACGGGCTGGCAAGCAGGATTTCGCACAGAGCCGGTTCACGGAAAAGCACGTATTCATGATATTCAACCTGACCGTGTAAATGCAGCGCTTGCCGAAGGCAATATTGTTATTGTGGCAGGTTTCCAGGGCATGACGGAAGATGGCGAGATCACAACGCTGGGTCGTGGTGGTTCGGATACAACAGCTGTAGCGCTAGCCGCAGCCATTAAGGCTGATGCATGCGAGATCTATACGGATGTAGACGGTATCTATTCTACAGACCCGCGGATCGTTAAGGTTGCGCGCAAGCTGAAGGAAATATCGTATGACGAAATGCTGGAACTCGCTAATTTGGGAGCAGCGGTGCTGCATCCGCGTGCAGTAGAGTACGCGAAGCATTCCGGTGTACCTTTAATTGTAAGATCCAGCTTTAACCATAATGAAGGAACGGTTGTGAAGGAGGAAGCAGCAATGGAACAAGGCGTAGTGGTTAGTGGTATTGCCTATGACAAAAACGTGGCTCGCATCAGTATTTTGGGTGTGCCGGATGTACCAGGAGTTCTGGCTGAAGTGTTTGGTGCGCTTGCATCCAATCAGCTGGATGTGGACATTATCGTTCAGAGCGGAGTGATGGATGGTAAAGCGGACTTCTCATTCTCTGTTGCACTGTCTGATCGTGAGAACGCATTGCGTGTCATTGAAGGCCTTCACAGCCGCTTGCCATACCGTGAAGTCACATCTGAAGAGAATCTCGTTAAAATCTCGATTGTTGGCGCAGGCATGGTTAGCCATCCTGGAGTAGCTGCGAAGATGTTCAAAGTTATTTCCGCTGAAGGCGTGAGCATCAAGATGGTGAGTACTTCCGAGATCAAAGTATCTTGTGTCATTGATGGTGATAAGCTGCATGAGGTCATCAAGGCATTGCATACAGCATACGATCTTGATACTGCTGAGCAAGCCGTTATTGGTGGACCACAAGATCGCAGATAAGGTTTTTCTGTGTATGTATAATAGTAAAGGTGTACTGTTGCCAATGGGCAGCAGTACACCTTTTTTTGTTTTTTCATAGCCATTCTCACATCAATTTGAACATCTTTCCCCCGCGTATGCCTCTATAAGGTTGCATGCGGTTGCCCTCCCCCATCTCGGGAACACAATCCAGCAGATTTAATTGAGAGCAATATGAAATATCATGTAGCCTGCCTAACTTTTCAAGCCTCCGCCCGCTAACAGATCTTTGCACCAGATCCGGAATACTCTCCTGACTTTGGGATACGGCTTGATGAAGCACTGTGCCGAGATCGTTTAGTTGGAGGGGAGAAAAGGATTGGCGGTGCAGTTCGTCAATGATACATCCAGCACACAAGCCGTCCTCCAGAGCAAATTCATCCTGGTTCCCCGCACATAACAGCAATACATCCCGTTGAAGTTCACATAGAACTGCTGCAACAGCCTGCACATTGAGGAATGAACCAGCGAATACATGTTTGCCCTTAGAAGCCTTGATCAAAGCTCGGGTACCATCGGTTGTGGTTAGGATAATGGTTTTATCTGCAATGCCTGCGGTCATATATTCATAGGGGGAATTCCCCACCTCAAATCCGGTAATTTTTTTGTCAAAACGCTCTCCGCCTCGAATGCAATCTTTCACTTCCATTTGTTTGGCTTGTGGAACCGTCTCTACGGCAATCACAGCCGAAGCGTCATACGCCAGAGCCGTAACAATTGTACTGGTCGTACACAATACATCAATGACAACTGCACTTCGCCCTGCAATATCAATGGTACGTACTTCATTCACATTGCCAACAACATCGACTCGCACTCCCCACAGCTCCTTTCTGTATCTGGGGATCGGTAGTTCTGTTTCGAACCGGAATGGAACTTACCTATCTGCAATTAATATATGCATGCACATCTAGACGGGTGCCTAGAACAGAAGGTGGATCTATGCTTTCAACTCTCAACCGTATTCTGAAGAATTGATAGATTTCAGCGTCATAAATTAAATGTACAGGCATAAACTTGAGATATGAACAAGCGCCAGAAGCGTGAACCAAATGATCTCAAGGTTGGAGGAGCCTACTCATGAAGGTGAACTGGAAGGAACTTTTTCCGGAACCGATCCGAACCATTCTCGGAAGGATGCCACCCGCTCTATTGGAACAAGTGGAGGAAGTACGTATTCGTGAAGGCAGACCCCTGGAGATTAATGCAGACAACACATACCACTTCCTGACACCTCAAGGTTGTCCGACCGGGAATCCTGAAGAAGCATATGTTCCTCAGAAAGAAGTGACGCACAGGTTGCTGGATCTGATCAGTAATCATTCACTTTATACATTGGAAGAGGAACTGCGCAAAGGGTTTATCACCATACCTGGCGGACATCGAATCGGACTTGCTGGCCGGACGGTACTAAGCGGTGGGCGTGTCGAATACCTGCGCGACATCAACGGGTTTAACGTTCGGATAGCCCGTGAGGTACATGGAGTGGCTGATCGTATCCTTCCTTATCTTCTCGATATGAAGAGCGGGCAGGTCCTGCACACGTTAATCCTTTCGCCACCACAACAAGGAAAGACGACATTGCTGCGAGATCTGGCGAGACAAATTAGCAGTGGTACAAAGCTTACAGGGGGCACTGAACTGGTTCAAGGCATACGTCCGCGTCTGAAAGTGGGCATTGTGGATGAAAGGTCCGAAATTGCTGGTAGCTACAAAGGAGTACCTGGATTCGACGTAGGTCCCCGAACAGATGTGATGGACGGTTGTCCGAAGGCTGAGGGCATGATGATGATGCTTCGCTCCATGTCGCCCGATGTCCTGATTGTGGACGAGATTGGCCGCCCGGAGGATGCTGAGGCGGTGATGGAAGCCCTGCATGCAGGAGTCTCTGTAATCGCGACTGCTCATGGCCGTGACCTATCGGAGCTGTCGGCCAGACCTGCCCTTAGAACCTTAATTACAGAGCAGATGTTTCAACGATATGTCCAGCTGCAACGGACGAGCCGGGGCATGACCTTTCGGCTGGCTGATGGCAAAATGCGTGGGTTGCAGCAAAGCGGGGCAGGAGGTGAAGGCTTTGGTTAACATGCTTGGTGCGGTAATCATTCTGTTAGCCAGCACCCTCGCCGGTTTTTACAAGGCAAGACAGTATGCATTAAGACCGAGACAGTTGCGAGAACTCATTGCAGCCCTCCAGCGACTAATGACGGAGATTAACTATGGGCTCACTCCCCTTCCCGATGCCATGGGCAAGATGGGAGCCCAGACCAAAGAACCTGTTAAGACGCTGTTCCTTCATGCAGCCACACAGATGGAACCTCCCCATGGACTCACTGCCCGGGAAAGTCTGCAGTCGGGCGTGGATATGGCATGGGGAAGATCGGCCATGAAGGCTGACGAGCGGGAAGTCATGCTGCAATTAAGCTTCAGCCTTGGCACAAGTGACCGTCAGGATCAGACCAAACATATATCGTTAGCCATTCAACAACTAATGCATGAGGAATCCCGTGCCCAGGCCGATCAAATGAAATATGAACGAATGAGCCGAAGCCTCGGGATGCTTGTCGGAGCGTTAATCGTCATTCTGATCTTCTGAAATAGCCGGGATAGTGAGGTGCCAAGGTCATGAATCTAGAAGTGAACGCAATCTTTCAAATTGCGGGTATCGGAATCATCATTGCCATGATTCACACGGTACTGAAACAAATGGGAAAGGAAGATATGGCTCACTGGGTGACCGTAATCGGATTTGTCGTTGTATTGTTCATGGTGGTCCGTATGCTGGACAGCCTGCTACAAGAGATCAAATCGATATTTCTTTTTCAATGAAAAACGGTCATAAAGCCGGATGGTGGTGACCTGTGGAAATTATACAAGTTGTAGGTTTGGCGCTCATTGCAACAGTACTCATTCTGGTCATTAAGGAACAGAAACCGATGTTTGCCTTTCTGATTGCAGCCGCGACCGGCATTGTCATCTTCATGTTGTTGATTGGCAAAATCGGTGCAGTCATCGAAGTGTTGAAGCGGCTTGCCGAGAATTCAGGCATGGAAAGCATTTATCTGAAAACGGTGCTGAAAATTATTGGCATAGCGTACATTGCTGAATTCGGCGCGCAGATTGTCAGGGATGCAGGTCAGGAGAGCATTGCGTCCAAGATTGAACTGGCTGGTAAGGTATTGATCCTTGTACTTGCTATACCGATCATCAGCATTATTATCGAAACCGTCATGAAGCTGATGCCGGTGTAGAAGGGGCGTGCGGACTTCATATGAAATCAATGCATCATAAGCCGCAGTGGCGCCTTACGGTTGTGCTGATGCTCTGTTTTCTGTTCGGTATCCTGGGACAGGTTACTGCAAGCTCGCCTTCCGGTGAGTGGATGGAGCAGCAGGCGGATCAGCTTCCCAAGGATCAGGTGGAGAAATACTGGGATCAACTGATGCAACAATACGGTGGTTTCTTCCCGGATGGGAAGACCCCTTCCTTCATGGATATGTTAATCCCCGGCAATGAAGGGTTCAGCCTGAAATCGGTGTTTGTAGCCATAGGAACCTTCATGCTGCATGAAATTTTATATAATGGCAAGCTTCTGGTCACGATTGTGATGTTAAGCGTGCTCAGCATGATTCTGGAGACTCTTCAGACCGCATTTGAGAAAAATAATATTAGCAAAATCGCTTATTCCATCTGTTATATGGTCATCATCATCATTGCGATCAACAGCTTCAGTGTGGCGATTGGGTACGCCAAAGATGCGATAACCGGCATGATCAACTTCATGATGGCCATGGTTCCCTTATTATTCACACTGCTCGCGTCCATGGGTAATGTCATCACCGTCTCCGTGACACATCCACTCATCATTTTCATGATTCATCTGGTGAGTACATTGATTCACTTGCTGGTATTCCCGCTACTCTTCTTCTCAGCTGTTCTGCATCTCGTCAGTTCATTGTCTGACAAGTACAAGCTGACACAGCTGGCAGACCTCCTGCGCAATATTAGTGTGGCACTGCTGGGTATTCTGCTGACGATGTTTTTGGGTGTAATCTCGGTTCAGGGGGCATCGGGCTCCGTAGCGGATGGAGTCAGCCTGAAGGCCGCCAAGTACATCGCAGGCAATTTTGTCCCTGTCGTGGGCAGAACATTTGCGGATGCGACAGATACGGTAATTACAGCTTCTCTACTTGTCAAAAATGCAATTGGACTCACTGGGGTAATCATCATTTTGTTTCTATGTGCCTTTCCGGCACTCAAGATCCTGGCTCTTGCCTTGATATACAACGTAACCGGAGCCATTATGCAACCGCTAGGAGACACCCCGATTGTAGGATGCCTGCAGGCCATCGGCAAGAGCATGATTTACGTATTTGCGGCGCTCGCAGCCGTCGGGCTGATGTTTTTCCTGGCAATTACCATCCTGCTGACCGCGGGAAATCTGACTGTCATGATGCGCTGAATGTATGTTGGCAAGAAAGGGGATGGAAAGGATGGGGTGGCTGAGCAACTGGCTCCAGGAATTGATAATGATCGTTCTGCTGGCGACTTTCGTGGATATGCTATTGCCGAATCGATCCATGGAACGTTATGTCAAGCTTGTGCTGAGCCTTCTCATCCTGCTGACCCTTTTATCACCCATAACCAAGCTACTCAAAAGTGATCCGGTTGGCGAACTGAAACGAGCAATGTCGGCAATGGATGCTCCATCGGATGGGAATGCAACACTCGAACAGATTTTGGCTCAGGGCAAACGGCTGCAATCCAATGAACAGGAACAATCCCTGCAATGGACAGCGAAAGAACTGGCTAATGTCATGAAAAGCCAAATTGAAGAAACAACAGGAGCGAGGGTTCGATCCGTAGAGGTACAGCTAGCAATGAGTAAATATGAAACCGAGATGGAAGCTGCCTCATCCGTCGAACTGCCTGTGATCCAGCGTGTGTTGGTCGAGATGGCAGGAGAGGATGCAGGAAGCAAAGTGAAGGCTACGCAGCAAGAAGTCGCTGCAAATACACAACCCATATTCGGAACAGACACAGCAACCGACAAGGCTGAATCATCTCAAATACAGCAGCCCATCCAGATCGGACAGGTTGAAGTGCCTGATGTACAGATTGATGTGAGTAACGGGCAACGTGATGGAAATGGAGCGTCTTCCGAGCCTGTTATACGTGATCAGGCAGATGAGACTAAGCAGCAAGGTGAGACATCCACAAGGTCCGAACATGCGGTGCAGATTATTACCTTGTTGACTGAAAAGTGGGATGTTGATGCGAACAAAGTTCAAGTGAAAGAACCGAAAAGTGCTGAAGTGTTCTGAGAAGGAGGGTGTCCGATGAAACAATGGTTTAGAAAGATGGAGACCTGGATGGGTGGCGGAGAGGGTGGGGCAAGGCGGAGTCAAACCTTCCGCTGGCTGATTATCCTTGGGTTGATCGGGGTGGGAATCATGCTGTTCAACTCCTTCGTCAATGTCAAAAAAATTGATTCCGAAAATATCGGTCGGGAACCACCGGACCCGGCAACATCCATGGCATCCATACAGAGTGATCCGTCCGAACAGAATCCTTTTCAGGCGATCGAAATTGCATTTGAAGACAAAATCAAAGGTGTGTTGGAAAACATTGTTGGTGTGGGGACGGTTGATGTGATGGTTACCGTGGATTCCACAGAAGAACTGGTCGTTCAGCGGAACGTGAAGGATTCTCAGCAACTTACCGAAGAAACGGATGCTAGCGGGGGCAAACGACATATGACGCAATATACCCGTGATGGCGAGATTATTACGTACGAAATATCAGGGGATCAGACACCTATAGTAACCAAAAAGCTCAAACCGCAGATCCGTGGTGTGCTTGTGGTTGCGAGGGGGGCAGAGAACAAGGTTGTGAAGGACCTGATAACCGATGCTGTAGAAAAAGGACTGAATGTGGCAGCCTACCGGATCTCGGTTGTACCGCGCAAACAAGACTAATTTGGTTTGTTGAATCACAAGATTCAATTCTCATAAGATTGAAGCCAATTTGAGGAGGAAGTTCTAATGAATAACAAACGTCAAACGGTATGGCTCGTTTCCATGCTGAGTCTGATGGTCATTTTGTCCGCGTATTATCTGTTCACTGAAGATTCCGGTCCAATCAACGCGCCGGTGGCTGACAGTCAGCAAGTCGATGGAATCAAGCAAGGGGAAGCGAAGGAGACGGCAGGCATTCTTGATCCTACAGAAGGATTGGTTGTGAATGAAGTAGTAAGTAGCGGCGAAGTTGAAAGTGATCCAAGTCCGGCAGGCGCTGTGGAAGAACCGGCGGCTACGGAAGGCAAAGAAGCTGGAAATACAGAGAAAACACCTGCTGTCGAACCGGAAGAGAATAAGGGTGAAGCAGGCAAAGAGACCGACAAAGGGGCAGCAACCACACCTGAGACAGATGGTCAGGCTGGGGGCACTGCAACCAAGACAGATGAGGAAGTCCTCAAGGAGATGGAAGAGCAGAATACGACAGCTTCTGCGAGCAGCCAGTTCCAGAACTACCAATGGCAGCGTGAAGAGAGCAACAATCGCAAGTATGAGGAACTGATGACTGTGGCAGGCGACTTGAGTAAAACACCAGAGGAGAATGCTAAAGCAACGGAGCAGCTCCGTACACTGGAAGAAAAAGAAGCCAAAATCACAGGCATTGAGGAGACTCTCTCCCAACAGTTCGCCAATGCGATCGTTCAGGAAGACGCCGACAAGTATAAAGTTGTGGTCCTTAGTGACAAACTGGATGTAAAACAGGCGGTATCCATTGTCGATCTGGTGATGAAAGAATTGGCCGTTTCACAGAACAAAATCAGCGTGCAATATGTCACAGAGCAGTAATCCAAATCATGGAAAAGCAGTCCCGGGAGCTGGTTCCACTCTCGGGCTCTTTCCATTTTTAATGATTATGATATAATACATAAAGCCATATGACCGTCCTAGTGAGACTGGCATGATGCCGAAGGAGTGAATAATGGAAATGTTTAAATTGAGTGAGATTAAAGAACTGATTAAACTGGTTGATGAAAGTTCCGTTCAAGAGTTGGAAATTGAAAATGAAGGATCACGGTTATCGATCCGTAAACCGGGCAAAACGGAGTATGTTCAAGCAGCTGCTGTGCAACCGCAAATGATTGCTGCTCCGCAAGTACAGCCGGCAGCAGTGGTAAGTGAAGCTGCACCGCAGGTCGATACTACAAGTCATTTACATAAAATTGTATCTCCGATGGTAGGTACTTTTTACAGAGCTTCCTCGCCGGAATCGGGTCCTTTTGTGAGCGCGGGTGATAAAGTTGTTGAGAAAACAACGGTATGTATCATCGAAGCCATGAAGCTGATGAACGAGCTTGATGCTGACATCAAGGGAGAAATCGTTGAAGTGCTGGTTGAGAACGGACAGCTGGTCGAGTATGGGCAGCCCCTTTTCCTGGTGAAACCGGAATAACCGTTATAGCTGGTTAACAGCTAACCGCATGAGCTTCGAAGGAGGACAAAACGAAATGAAATTTCAAAAAATACTGATTGCGAACCGTGGAGAGATTGCGGTACGTATTATTCGTGCCTGCCGTGAAATCGGCATCTCAACGGTAGCCGTCTATTCGGAAGCGGACAAGGATTCTCTGCATGTTCGTCTTGCAGATGAGGCTTATTGTATCGGACCGACACTGTCTAAGGACAGTTACCTCAACTTTACAAACCTGATGAGTGTAGCTACGCTGACGGAATGTGATGCAATCCACCCTGGTTATGGTTTTTTGGCGGAGAATGCTGACTTTGCAGAAATTTGTGAGTCTTGCAATATTACGTTTATTGGACCTTCTCCTGAAGCCATCACCAAAATGGGTGACAAGGCTGTTGCCAAACAGACGATGAAAGATGCTGGAGTGCCTGTTATTCCTGGTTCAGACGGCCTCGTTGAAAATATGGATGAAGCCATCATGATTGCTAGAGATATCGGATATCCTATCATTATCAAAGCTACTGCTGGTGGCGGAGGTAAGGGAATTCGTATTGCCGAAGATGAAGAAACGCTGATTAAGCAGATTACCGCTGCTCAGCAGGAAGCACAAAAGGCATTTGGCAATGCGGGTGTGTATCTGGAGAAATTCCTGACAGGCATGAAACACGTGGAAATTCAGATCATTGCCGATAAACACGGCAATGCAGCACATTTGGGAGAGCGTGATTGCTCGGTTCAGCGTCGTCGCCAGAAATTGGTAGAAGAAGCTCCGTGTCCGATTCTCTCCGAAGATGTGCGCACACTGATGGGCGAAGCCGCAGTACGGGCAGCCCTTGCTGTGGATTACTCGGGAGCTGGCACATTGGAGTTCCTGCTCAGCCCGAATGGCGAGTTCTATTTCATGGAGATGAATACGCGTATTCAGGTAGAGCACCCGGTAACCGAGATGGTTACTGGCGTGGATCTGATCCGTGAGATGATCTCGGTAGCTGAAGGCAATCCACTTTCATTCCGTCAGGAAGACGTAGTCATTAATGGCTGGGCCATTGAATGTCGTATCAATGCAGAAGATCCAGACCGTAACTTTATGCCATCACCAGGCAAAATCGGATTCTACCTTGCACCGGGAGGACCTGGCGTTCGTGTAGATAGTGCTGCTTATCCTGGTTATACCATTTCACCTTTCTACGACTCCATGATCGCAAAATTGATCGTGTGGGGAGCGAATCGTGAAGAGGCAATTGCGAAAATGAAGCGTGCGCTTGGGGAATTTGCGATTGAAGGCATATCTACAACCATTCCTTTCCATCAGAAATTGCTGGAGCACCCAACGTTCATTCGTGGTGACTTTGATATCAAATTTCTTGAGGAAAACGAGATTTAAAAGGTATATTGGGCTTGTTTGTCATAATGTAGCCCAAATGATATAGTATGTAATAATAAGAGCGCATGTCTCCTGCAAAGGATAAGCCCGCACCTCGCGGATGTTTGCAGGAGTTCCGGTAAAGCCGGACCGGAAGGGTTCTGAAGGTTGTTTAACCTGAGTCCAGCGCCCTGACGGATGGCCGCAAACTTATCTCGCGAAAGGTGTGTTGAACAGTTATGAGTGCACTACCGACTGAATTTGAACGAACGGATATCGGTGAAATCCAGATCGCACCTGAAGTTATTGAAGTGATTGCTGGATTGGCAACCCTTGAAGTGAAAGGTGTTGCAGGCATGAGTGGCGGATTCGCTGGTGGATTTGCTGAATTGCTTGGTCGCAAAAACCTTTCCAAAGGCGTTAAAGTTGAAGTGGGCCAACGTGAAGCTGCAGTTGATGTTTCCGTAATTATCGAGTATGGATACCGTCTGCCACAGGTGGCTACGGAGATTCAACAGAACGTGAAACGTTCTATTGAGAACATGACAGGATTGAATGTGAATGAAGTGAATGTGCACATTCATGACGTTCAGTTCAAGACCACCGAGAAAGTGGAAGAGATCGACCTGAACAGTCAGCGCGTAAAATAAAAGAAGACAGATTCCCCCGGCATCTTCTGCCGGGGGTTATCCCCGTCTTGGACAGGTCTTCATTTTAGTGAAAGCTAAATGACGATCTGATTTTTTGCTAGTGAACAGGTTAAGTCATGTTAGTGAGCAAGGGAGGCTGTGCAGTTCGTGGCTAAAATACTGGATCGGCTTCTGTTGTTTATATACAGCATAAGCGTTGGAGCAATATCGGCAGCCGTCATTCTTCTGATCAGCGGTGTGCTGCCTTACGAATTGAATTATCAGCAGGAACAAAACGTTATTGTTGCGTCGGTTATTGCAGCAGCGATTTTGTTTATCCTGAGTTTGCGGTTTTTCTACATCTCGGTTCGGCGTGAGCGTGCATCGTTGCCGTCTGTAGATCAACGTACTGAGTTTGGTGATGTACAGATTTCGATGGAGACGATTGAGAATCTCTGTTTGAAGGCGACTTCCCGTTTCCGGGGAGTACGTGATGTCAAGGCACGCATACGCGTGGTTGAGTCAGGACTGGAGATTATGATTCGTGCGGTAGTGGATGGTGAAACACCTATTCCTGCGCTGACTTCTGATCTGCAAAAGGCGATACATGATCATGTACAAGAGATTACGGGCATCCCGGTTTCTTTTGTCACGGTGTATATCGCGAATGTAACCCAGTCGCCTAACTACAAGAGTCGAGTGGAATGAGGTGAGTTTCACTGATGCTGTGGAAAGAGATTTGGGATAGTCACAGAGGCCGAATTACCGGAATTATCGGCGGCATCTTTTTTGGATTTCTTTATGTATGGATCGGTTTTTGGGATATGTTGTTCTTTGCACTCTTGGTGTTCATCGGTTATACGTTAGGCAGACGAAGCGATTCGAAGCTGGGTTCGTCCATTCCCTGGAGGGAGTGGGGACAATGGCTGGGCGATCGCTGGCGTCCGTTTAAGTGACCTACCTGAACCCTGCAATATGTTTCTTCCGAAAATAGAGCTGTAGTTTAGGTTGCCCGTTTTTTGGAGGAAACGTATTGCAGGTTTTTTTGTGAAAAGGGATAACAATAACAATACCGTGGAAGCCATCGATCAATCCCTTGAGGGATTGGATCAGATGGTTGCATGGATTATAAAATAAGCATGATGACGCTCCAGAAGGAGCGCTGCAGGAGGCAGGACATGAAAAGACGTTTGGCAAGGGAAATTGCAGTACAAAGTCTGTATCAGATGGAAATGAATGAGGTGGGTGCAGCAGAAGCTGTAAACATGTTGATCAATGAAGCCGCTGAAGATAATGAAACCGAAGTGGTTATTCGTGATGCAGATGTAATGCGTACTTATGTTACTGAGATTGTACAAGGAGCTTGGAATAATAAGGAAGCGATCGACGGATTGCTCGTGGATTATTTGAAAGGTTGGCAGATTAGCCGTCTGTCGCGTGTAGATCGCCAGATTCTAAGACTGTCTACGTATGAAATGGTGTTCCGTGATGACATTCCGGCAAAGGTATCCGTCAATGAAGCGATTGAACTGTCCAAATATTTTGGTACAGAAGAATCCGGCAAGTTTGTCAATGGCGTACTTGGACGCATGATTCAGGAAGTTGACGCCATTAAAGCAAAATTGTCTTAAGTTATGATTAACTATAGTGCGTGTTCAAAAGGACCGGTTTTCAGAACCACTCTTAATCAAAAGCGGTTTTTTTGAACAACCTCTAAATTTATATTCATATAAGGGAGAGAGTACAATGACAGCATCTATTATTAACGGTAAAGAAGTATCCCAAGAGATCCGCGCAAGCATGACAACAGAAGTAAAACAGCTTAGCGAACAGGGGGTAGTACCTGGTCTGGCTGTTGTGCTCGTCGGGGAAGATCCGGCATCCCAAGTATATGTGCGTAATAAAGAAAAAGCATGTCACGACCTCGGCTTCTACTCCGAAGTGCATCGTTTGGATGCAAATACGTCTCAAGAAGACCTGCTTGCCCTGGTGGACAAGCTGAACAATCAGCAATCCATTAATGGTATCTTGGTTCAACTCCCACTGCCAAAACATATCGAAGAGAAAGCAGTCATTGATGCGATTGCCGTGGATAAAGACGTAGATGGATTCCATCCAGTCAATGTTGGTAATCTCGTCATTGGAGACGATAGTCTGCTTCCATGTACACCAGCAGGTGTCATTGAACTGATCAAACGTACTGGACTCGAATTGTCCGGTAAACATGCGGTGGTTATCGGAAGAAGCAACATCGTTGGCAAACCGGTATCACTGTTGCTCCAACGCGAGAATGCAACGGTAACCATGTGTCACTCCCGTACAGCAAACATGAAAGAAATCACGCGTCAGGCTGATATTTTGGTGGTAGCTATCGGTCGTGCAAACTTTGTGGATGCTGATTTTGTCAAACCGGGTGCTGTGGTTATCGATGTCGGCATGAACCGTTTGGAGAACGGCAAACTGGCAGGAGATGTTGACTTTGAGAGCGTGAAGGCAGTATCTGGTCCAATTACACCGGTTCCTGGTGGTGTAGGTCCAATGACAATCACAATGCTGATGCAAAATACACTGATCGCAGCCAAACGCGCTCACGGATTGGCCTAGGGCTCTGTCTGTGGCAGATCAAAAGATTTACTCCATCAAAGACCTGAACCGATACATTCGAATGAAACTGGAATCGGATCAGGTCCTGTCGGACGTTTGGCTACGCGGGGAGATATCCAATTTCACACATCACTCCAGCGGCCATATGTATTTTACATTGAAGGACAAGGACAGCCGGATTAAGTCGATTATGTTTGCGTCCCATAACCAGCGATTACCCTTTGTACCGAAGGAGGGTGCAAGGGTTATTGCCCGTGGTAATGTCTCGGTGTATGAACGGGATGGGCAGTATCAATTCTACGCTACTCATATGCAGCCGGACGGGATCGGAAGTCTATATCTCGCTTACGAACAGCTGAAGAAAAAGCTGGAGGATGAAGGGTTATTTTCACCTTCGCGCAAAAGAGAGATCCCGCGTTATCCACAGACTATTGGTGTTATAACTTCACCGACGGGAGCAGCGGTACGGGACATCATGATTACACTCCAGCGCAGATATCCATCTGCTAAAGTGGTTTTATATCCTGTGCTGGTCCAAGGCAAAGGTGCTGCGCCTTCCATTGTTAAGGCGATTGGCAACTTGAACCGGATGGGAGAAGCCGACGTACTCATCGTTGGACGCGGAGGCGGTTCCCTGGAGGAATTGTGGGCTTTTAACGAGGAGATTGTGGCAAGAGCGATAGTCGCTTCGGATATACCTGTTATTTCTGCAGTTGGGCACGAAACGGACTTTACGATTGCCGATTTTTCGGCTGATTTGCGTGCGGCGACGCCAACAGCTGCTGCGGAGCTGGCAGTACCTAATCGAGCTGAGCTGCTCGATCAGATTGCACAACGTCAGCGCCAGTTACAACACAGCTTGCGTCAGCGTGCTGTACATAATCGTGAACGGCTCGCGAGGTTACAGCGTTCGCCGGTGCTTGTTCATCCAAGACGTACCTTGATGCAGCACACGGAACGACTGGATATGATCCATCAACGGCTATTGAGAACAGTGGATACGCGTATGAAATGGACGGGAGAGAAACAGGAGCGTCTTCGGGCGGCACTGCAACGATTCAATCCTCGTGACCAGGTCAATGCAGCACGCCGTGAGAATGCGGCAGCACGCAGACAACTGGAACTTGCGATCAGATCCATAACCAGATCGAAGCAGCAACAGTGGAAATCATCTGTGCGGCATCTGGATGCGCTTAGCCCGCTTAAAGTCATGTCACGAGGATACAGCCTTGTCTATGACGAGCAGGAACAGCGATTGATCAAGTCGACAAAGGATGTACAACCTGGAGATTCGATTAAGATTAAATTAACAGACGGACAGCTGGACTGTCAGGTTTGGGGAATGAAGGAGGACGACAATACCCATGGCGAATGAACCGGAATTGAATTTTGAAGAAGCAATGGCGGCATTGGAAGATATCGTAGGTCAGCTTGAACATGGTGATGTTCCGTTGGAACAGGCCATCGATCTGTTTCAGCGCGGAATGAAACTATCGCAACTTTGCGGTCTGAAGCTGGAACAAGTGGAACGTAAGATCGAGATGATCGTAGAAGAAGATGGAGAGCTTCGCAAGAAGCCTTTCGGAACTGCTGACGATGAGAGCGGTGAAGTCCATGAGTAATCGTCCTTCGTTTCAAGCATATCTCGAAGAGGTCACAGCTGAGGTGACAGAAGCGTTGAAACAGACGCTTCCCGACCACTGGGATGTACCCCAGTCGCTGGCAGATGCGATGCAGTATTCACTTATGGCCGGAGGCAAGCGCCTTCGTCCTCTTCTGGTCGTTGCTGCGGCGGAAGCCTTCGGTGCACAGCGTACAGCTGCAATGCCGGTAGCCTGCGCCGTGGAGATGGTTCATACCTATTCGCTGATCCACGACGACCTGCCCGCTATGGATAATGATGATTACCGCAGGGGAAAATTAACGAATCATAAGGTTTATGGTGAAGCAACAGCCATATTGGCAGGCGATGCACTGCTAACTCATGCTTTTTATAGCATTGTTCAAGCTGGACGCCGTAGTGGTGTGGCAGCAGATGCGTTGCTGTCCATCGTGGAGGACATGTCCGAACTCGCTGGAGCAAGAGGCATGGTTGGCGGCCAAGTTGCGGATATGGAAGGCGAACAAGGCATGACTGATCTTGCACAGCTTCAATATATTCATTTGCACAAAACGGGTGACCTGATTGTTTTTGCCCTCATTGCCGGAGCACGAATTGGTGGAGCGACGGAAGGACAATTGGAAGCCTTGCGTGTGTTTGGCCGTGATCTCGGCCTGGCGTTCCAGATTCAGGATGATATTCTCGACCTGACGGGCGACGAGCAGAAGATGGGCAAGAAAACACAAAGCGATGTGAATCAGCAGAAGGTAACGTACCCTTATTTTATTGGTATGGAGGCTTCTGTAGACGAAGTGAAATCCCTTACTCAATCTGCAAAAGACGCACTTGAAAGAGCCGAGTTACCTGATTCATCCAGATTGCTAGAGATTGCAGATTATCTGATGAGTCGAGACCATTAGATTCTGACAGAGCGCGCTGTTTCAAAACCTGTATAACCGTGTAATAAATGTAATGTCCTTTTTCTGAGTGGATGAAAAAAGTCTGTCCCGAGTGGATGCGGGAATACATATGGAGAAGGATTCTAAATAACTTGCTGGCGAGAATGCTCGTTATCGGGAGTATAGTGCAGGAAATTATGATTCTTATTCTTTTATGTTATAATGATTTAATGTCATTTGATTCATAATGTATATATCGATTTACAACAATAAACTAAACAATCTAGGAAAGCGGGGAGATTCTCGTGCTGCTTCCACAAATTAAACAACCCAGTGATCTAAAGTCGATGTCTCAGGATGATCTTGCCCTTTTGTCGGCAGAGATCCGGCAGTTTCTGATTGAGAAACTGTCCGTTACAGGGGGGCATCTCGCACCTAACTTAGGCGTGGTTGAGCTCACGGTAGCCCTGCATTACTGCTATAACAGTCCGGCAGACAAAATGATTTTTGATGTAGGGCATCAGGCTTATGTGCACAAAGTTCTGACAGGACGTATGGACCGCTTTGATACATTGCGTCAACATAACGGCCTATGCGGGTTTGTCAAACGCAACGAAAGTGAACATGATGTATGGGAAGCTGGACACAGCAGTACTTCATTGTCCGCTGCGATGGGGATGGCTCTTGCACGTGATCTGAAGGGTGAGGACAACCAAGTTATCGCGATGATTGGTGATGGAGCGCTTACAGGTGGTATGGCTTTTGAGGCTCTCAATCATATCGGTCATGAGCAGAGAAAACTGATGGTTATTCTGAATGATAATGAAATGTCCATTGCTCCAAACGTTGGGGCCATGCATAAATATTTGAGCAAAATTCGTTCGGATCGTCATTATCTGAAAGCGAAAGATGATGTCGAGGGGATGCTTAAAAAAATTCCTGCTATTGGAGATCGTTTGGCCAAATCGGCAAGCTGGATCAAAGACAGTGTCAAATATATGATGGTACCAGGTGTTCTTTTTGAAGAACTGGGCTTCACATATTTGGGCCCGATTGATGGGCACGATATTCCCAAATTGATTGAAACATTCAAACAGGCGGATAATGTGGATGGTCCAGTCATGGTCCATGTACTTACAACCAAAGGCAAAGGCTATCAGCCAGCGGAAGCCGATTCGCACAAGTGGCACGGAATTTCTCCGTACAAAATTGAATCCGGGCAAGTGCTGAAAGCAGTCGGAAAACCGATGTACACGGAAGTGTTCGGTCAAACGTTGATTGATCTTGCGAAGCAGGATAAGCGGATTGTAGCGGTAACACCTGCAATGCCTACGGGATCAGGTCTCATTCCTTTTAGCAAGGAATTTCCTGATCGCATGATTGACGTAGGGATAGCAGAACAGCATGCGGCCACCATGTGTGCTGCACTTGCTATGGAAGGCTTGAAACCGGTCTTCGCGGTGTATTCCACATTCATGCAACGTGCATATGATCAGATTGTGCATGATATTTGCCGACATAACGCCAACGTGATGTTTGCCATTGACCGTGCCGGGTTTGTTGGACCGGACGGGGAAACACATCAAGGTGTATACGATGTGGCATTTATGCGCCATATTCCAAATATCGTTCTGATGATGCCAAAAGACGAAAATGAATTGCGCCATATGATGAAAACGGCGCTTGATTATAATGAAGGTCCAATTGCTTACCGTTATCCGCGAAACAATGTGGTCGGTGTACCTCTGGATGATGTACTTGTTCCGATTCCAATCGGATCATGGGAGCAACTGCGTCCATCGGAGGGATATGCTGTCATCGCTTCAGGATCGATGGTACAACTCGCTGAAGAAGCAGCGGAGTTGGTGAAGCGGGAAGGTATCACAGCAGGCGTAATCAACGCTCGCTTCCTCAAACCTCTTGACGAGCAGATGCTGCGTGATCTGGCTGTTCGAGGAACCAAATTGATTGTACTTGAAGAAGCATCCCAAGCAGGTAGCATGGGTAGTGCAGTACTGGAGTTTTATGCCGAACAGGGATTGCATGATGTTCATGTACAATTAATGGGGATTCCGGATCGCTTCATTGAGCATGGCAGTATTAAGGAACAACGTGAGGAAGTGGGTCTTACCGTTGAGAATGTATGTGCTGAGCTACGCAAGATGGCTGTTCAATCATCTTACGGCATACCCAAAACACGTTTTCCTTCGTAAATCTACATGATAGGAGATATACATGTCACTCCCGAAAGAACGAATTGATGTTCTGCTGGTTGAGCAGGGCTATTATGAAAGTCGTGAGAAGGCAAAAGCTGCAATCATGGCTGGACTGGTGTACGCCAATAATGAGCCGATCGAAAAGGCGGGCATGAAAATTCCAAGGGAAGCCGAGCTGAAAGTTAAAGGCTCGGTACATCCCTACGTCGGCAGAGGCGGATTGAAGCTCGAAAAAGCGATCCGTCATTTCGGCCTTGATATGAATGGACTTGTCATGCTCGACATTGGTTCCTCCACTGGTGGATTTACGGATTGTGCACTACAGCATGGTGCGTCTCACGTTTACGCTATTGATGTGGGTTATAATCAGCTTGACTGGTCTTTGCGTAATGATGAGCGGGTTACTGTTATGGAACGAACCAACTTTCGCTATGTGACGCCTGAAGATCTGACGGGACCAGTGCCGAACTTTGCGAGCATTGATGTGTCTTTCATTTCACTGCGAATCATATTACCGCCGC
Source organism: Paenibacillus sp. 2KB_22 (assembly GCF_052115745.1). Lineage (NCBI taxonomy): Bacteria > Bacillati > Bacillota > Bacilli > Caryophanales > Paenibacillaceae > Paenibacillus > Paenibacillus sp. 2KB_22. The sequence continues at coordinate 863,806 of NZ_JBFRHG010000002.1, read as the reverse complement.
TTCTGGCTCTTTTGAAACAACCTGCAGATATCGTTGCATTGATTAAACCTCAATTTGAGGCAGGGCGTGAAAAAGTAGGCAAGTCCGGTGTGGTACGTGATACGAAGGTTCACAAGGATGTTTTGCAGACGATGCTTCATTTTGCCAGTCAACTTGGTTTGCATCTGCAGAGTTTAACTTTTTCCCCGATAACCGGTGGAGAAGGTAATATAGAATTTCTCGCACATTGGCGTCTGGAAGAACCAGAGGCATCACAACCAGAGAACGATCCAGCTTCACTTGATGCACTTGCGGAGCAAGTTGCCAAGGAAGCAGCTCATACATTTACGGGAAACTCATCATAAGATGGGTTTCTTTTCGCTGGAAAGATGATTGGTGTAAAGGGAAATCGTGAATGAACCTCGAATATGTCTTCGAGGTGAGCGATAATGGATGGTCAATATGACACAATCGTTATAGGTGTACTTGCTGTCTGTTTGATCTTGTGGCTGTTCTTCGGCTTGCGTAATTGGGTGAACCGACCGATGCCGGTAAGCTTGTCTGGAATGCAACTGAACGTGAAGATTCAGGATTCCCCTGCCTTGGATTTGCTTGAAGCACAGGGTTACGAAGTCATCGGTGGCAAAATGAAAGTCCCTCTGGCTTTTGAGGCCAATGAATCCGTTTATTACAGCAGATTATTTATTGATTATGTTGCAGAACGTGAGGATCTCAGATACCTGGTGAAAACATCACGTCGCAGACAGCCACTTGAAATGACCGGCCCTGCGCTAAGGGATCGCTTCCTCAATTATCTGTTGTTATATCCTGGCTGTGAAGGATTGCTGTATGTTGATTTGGAGGATTCCGATATTAAGTTAATCAGGCTCATGGACTATCAGGAAGATGTTTATGATGGGGATGATCTTGACTAATATAAAAGAATGAACATTGCAGGGCAAAGTCTGCGGCGGATTTACAATTGCTGCTTTATTGCAATACATTTAACTGGAGGCATGTATGAAAGGACAAAGGCACATCAAGATTCGTGAAATTATTAGTCAAAATGAAATTGAGACCCAGGATGATCTGGTTGAAGCACTGCGCAAATCAGGTTTTCAGGTGACTCAGGCGACGGTATCCCGGGATATCAAGGAACTGCTGTTAATCAAGATTCCGATGGATGACGGACGGTATAAATATTCTTTGCCGACAGATCAACGATATAATCCGATTCAAAAGTTGAAGCGTGCACTCGTTGATAATTTCTTGCACATTGATCACACGAACAATCTGGTTGTGATGAAATGTCTGCCAGGAACAGCCAACTCCATTGCAGCTTTGCTTGATAATATTGAGTGGAATGAAGTCATGGGCACAATCTGTGGAGATGACACCATTCTTATTATCTGCCGGACTGAGGGTAACAGTGTGACCGTTATTGAACGCATCATGGGTTACATTGCTTAAAGTGCGTGTTCAAAAAGATTGATTTTCAGTACCGAGAAGATGTGATGAAGCTAGAAATGGAGTAGCGGAGCGTAGGGAAACTACGTGAGCAACTGCAATGTTTCCGAAGGAAACAACCTTCGTAAGCATTCCACTTATTTCGGCTGAATTCCAACTTCGATGCTGATGATTCCACCGGGCATCCTTCGTAATCAAAAGCGGACTTTTTGAACAACCTCTTGAATCAATGTTTCAAAAACATAATATCTGAGTTAGTCATCCGGAGGTGTTTTTGCAGATGTTAGTTACGTTATCGATTCGCAATCTGGCTGTGGTGGAAGAAGTGGACGTTGTATTTCATCCGGGATTCCATGTACTTTCAGGGGAAACGGGTGCAGGGAAGTCGATTATTATAGATGCTCTTGGCTTAATTGCAGGTGGACGAAGTTCAGCTGATCTGATCCGGTACGGATGTGAAAAGGCAGAGATGGAAGCCCTCTTTGAGATGGAACCAAGTCATCCTGTCTGGCAGACGTTAGAGAAGCTTGGTATCCATTGTGAGCCTGAAGAGCATTTGGTTATTCGGCGTGAGTTGAATACTCAGGGGAAAAGTACGTCCCGCATTAATGGGCAATTGGTCAATCTGACCATGCTACGTGAAGTAGGCGAGAAATTAATTAATATCCATGGTCAACATGAACATCAGAGTTTGCTGCGTGCAGAGAGCCATCTGGGGCTTCTCGATACCTATGGCTCGGAAGTAATCGGACCTGTCAAAGCAAAGTACCAAGAGCGCTACAGCAAGTTTATCACGGCGGAAAAAGAACTGCGTGCGCTTCAGGAGTCGAGTCAGCGGGCATATCAACTCTTGGACATGTATCGCTTTCAGCTTGAGGAGATCGCAGCAGCAAGCCTTACACGTGGCGAGGATGAATTACTCGGGGAAGAACGGGTCAAACTATCCCATAGTGAGAAAATGATGGACAGTGTTGCTGGTGCATATGATCTGCTCAGTGGTCAACGCGGGCTTGAAGCTGTGAGCATTGCTCTTTCAAGAATTGAAGACATTTCTGGATATGACAGCAAAGGACTACAACCCATTGTGGAGCAGCTGCAATCCGCATTTTATCAATTGGAAGATGCGACATTCCAGTTAAGGGATTATCGGGAGAAGATTGAATTTAATCCGGCGAGACTGGAAGAAGTGGAGCAAAGGCTGAATCTGATTTCTGGCCTCAGACGGAAATACGGGGACAGTGTTGAACTTATTCTGAGTTATTATGATCAGATTAGCCATGAAACCGACCAACTGGAGAACAAGGACGAACGGCTGGAGAAATTGCGAGCTGAACGTGACAAAATGCTTAACCTTGTGATGGAGTCTGCTGAAGAACTCAGCAAGGTTCGCAAACAATGCGCCGAGGAACTTGCTGCACAGGTGGAAAGTGAGCTCAAAGATCTGCAGATGGAGCGGACCACACTGCGTGTTCAGATTACCCCATTTGAAGATCCGAAGGGCATAGAATGGAATGGACGCCGTATTCGTCTGAATCGTCAGGGTGCGGACAATGCAGAATTCCTGATCTCACCGAACCCGGGTGAGCCATTAAGACCACTTGGCAAGATTGCTTCAGGTGGTGAGTTGTCGAGAATGATGCTGGCGATGAAGAGTATCTTTGCACGGCATGACCGGATACCTGTGTTAATTTTTGATGAGGTTGATACAGGTGTTAGCGGTAGAGCGGCACAATCCATCGCTGAAAAATTGTTCCGCCTGTCTTCGACTTGTCAGGTTTTCTCAATAACTCACTTGCCACAAGTGGCTTGTATGGCAGATCATCAGTATCTCATTGAGAAACATGTCTACGATGGACGGACGATGACGCAAGTGGAATCGCTGTCAGACGAAGGCAGAGTGAAGGAATTGGCACGTATGTTGGGCGGCGTGGAAATTACAGAAAAAACACTGCATCACGCACAGGAAATGCTGAATTTGGCGGAAGCCAAAAAAGGGTGAAACGAACGGCTGGCGTAATGATTGACAGTAATAAAAGCCTGGGGGCAAGGTTATCTTAAAGGTACGCAATTGGCGACCACCTTTCGTCAAGCGAAAGAAGCAAAGGGAGTGTGACAGCCATTGAATTCCCCCCTCAGGAAGAAATTGCTAGGTCTTTTATTTGCCTTCTTTCTTTGTGTGATTAGCCAGGCCATTCAGCCTGTGCAAAGTTATGCTTCACTGCCGGATGAATTGCAGGTGTTTGCTGGCAGGCAAGCAGATGTCCGGCTCGCTGTACCTGCTGCTTCAAGCGCCGTTGTAGATCGTCCTGATATTGTTGGCTTGGATGATCAGGCAGCGATGCATGTTACGAGTCAACAACCTTTGCATCTTAACCCTCAACAGACGGGACATGCCAAATTAACGTTGAAGTTGTGGGGTAAAATTCCGGTCAAAACAGTCCATGTGAATGTGATACCGGATTTGCGTGTTGTACCCGGGGGTCAAACGATTGGCGTCAAAGTTAAATCGGCGGGCATTCTGGTGGTTGGCCATCATCTAGTCCATTCTGGGCAGGATGAGCGTGTATCGCCAGGAGAAAACGCAGGCATTAAGCTCGGAGATCTGATCACGCATATGGATGGTAAACGCCTGGATGGCGTGGCAGGTGTCTCTGAAGCCGTTGAACTTGCAGGCAAAAGTAAAAAAGGTATTGATGTTGTGTTGAAGCGTGGTAAGGAAACGGTCAAGACTCGATTGACTCCGGCTTATGACTCCGAGGATCAAGCGTGGAGGCTTGGTTTATACATTCGTGATTCTGCAGCCGGCGTTGGCACACTTACCTTCTATGCTCCCGATCAGGGCGTATACGGCGCACTGGGCCATGTCATTACAGATATGAATACACAAACATCTATTGTTGTGGGTAGTGGTCAGATCGTTCAGTCCAATGTGACGTCCATTTCGAAAAGTGAGACCGGTGATCCGGGTGAAAAACGTGCTCATTTCCTCAAGGAAAGCAAAATTTTGGGCAATATTGAACGCAATACGGCTTTTGGTATCTTTGGTAAAATGTCCGGAAATCCTGAGCACAGTTTGTATTCAAAAGGAATTCCCGTCGCTTTCTCACATGAAGTCAAAGAAGGACCGGCCGAAATACTTACCGTGGTTGACGGTCAACAAGTTGAACGCTTCTCCATTGACATTGTCCATGTGGCAGATCAAACGGAGCCAGCAACGAAAGGTCTAGTACTTCGCATCACGGACCCGAAACTGCTGGATAAGACCGGAGGCATCGTTCAAGGTATGAGTGGCAGCCCCATCGTACAAAATGGTAAGTTGATCGGTGCAGTTACTCATGTATTCGTCAATGATCCTAAATCGGGTTATGGTTGCTTCATCGAATGGATGTTACAAGATGCTGGCGTTATGATGAAAAAGGAAAACACGAAGAACCTCAAGGCTGGATAAAAAGCCCTGAGGTTCTTTTTTGTCGAAAGGAAACATAATATATCGGATAATGAAATAAATTATTTATTATATAGGATTGAGAAAAAAAAATAAAGAAAAATAATTTTCGACAGGAGGAATTTAACTTGCTGTGTCGAAAATTTAACCTGTAAGGAAATGTACGAAACGATGTTTAATTTAAAGGAGGATACCGTTTTGCAAAAAATTGAGGTATTGCTGGCCGATGATAATCGTGAATTTACGAATTTGCTTGCCGAATATATATCTGAGCAGGAAGATATGGAAGTAACCGGTATTGCATACAATGGAGAAGAAGTATTGCAATTGCTGGAGCAAACTCGGGATGTGCCGGATGTATTGATTCTGGATATTATCATGCCTCATCTGGACGGTCTGGGTGTGCTTGAGCGCTTGCGCGACCTGAACCTGTCTCCACAGCCTAAAGTCATTATGCTTACGGCATTCGGACAAGAGAATATCACACAGCGTGCCGTGCAACTCGGAGCTTCCTATTACATTCTCAAGCCGTTTGACATGGAAGTGCTTGCGAATCGTGTGCGTCAACTGGTGGGAACACAGACGGCGATGTCCACAAGCAGCGGATCATCCATGTTCATGAAATCCAATGTCGTGCCAATGGGCAAACACAAAAATCTGGATGCTAGCATTACGTCCATCATACATGAAATCGGTGTACCTGCGCATATTAAGGGATATCAATATTTGCGCGAAGCCATTACGATGGTGTATAACAATATCGAAATTTTGGGAGCTATCACCAAAACATTGTATCCGGCCATTGCCGAAAAATTCAAAACCACGCCGTCCCGCGTCGAACGTGCCATCCGTCATGCGATTGAAGTGGCATGGACGCGTGGTAACATCGACAGCATCAGCCACCTGTTTGGCTACACGATCAACATCAGCAAGTCGAAACCAACAAATAGCGAGTTCATCGCGATGGTTGCTGACAAGCTGAGAATTGAGCATAAGGTGAGCTGAAAGGGTCAGGAGTAGTGATCCGCTACAAAACTTGTATTCAGAATAGTTTCCAGCCAGATGAATTTGGCGATAAACAACCTGAATTAGCACATATCTTGGCGATAAACCGCTGGGATGTATGCTAACGAATACCGTCATTTATTGGATTTAGTACATCCAGTAAATGACGGTGTTTTTGCTTTACGACTATATGAATCAAGAGGATGAAATTGATCTGTGTACGAATTATTTCCAACATTTTAGATTGAGCATTAGAGTAATGCGATTTAGTTAGATTTAGTAAAAGGAAATATTTCATAAACTTTTACCTTCAGTTAACGCTTTTTCAAGTAGAAAGTGGTACGATGTGACCATTGACAAAGACCTACATATATATTTTGGAAAGTTCGGATTAGATGCTACGAACAGAGGAGTAGAATCGTATGTTTACGCAAATAGGCGAGATTGCTGAACCAATTCCTGTAGTACAATTTGATACAAAATGTGATATCGTCTATCATCTTTTCAAGTCCAATCCCAGTCTGGAAGGTATAGCTGTTATGGGGGAGAAGGGGGTGTCATTGATGATGCGCCCTCAATTCTTTCAGCAGATTGGCACCCAGTATGGCTACAACCTGTATATGGGACGTCCTGTAGAACTAGTGATGAACACGCAGGCACTGGTCGTGGATTATTCGGAACAGATTACGGATGTCAGTGTTCTCGCCATGGACCGAGATGAAGGGGAAATATATGACCTTGTGCTGGTCACCTCAGGGGAAAGTTTCTTTGGAGCTGTGAGTATTCGCCGTTTGCTGCTTGCTGTTGCTGATGTACGGGCTGAAATGGCGATTTTTATGAACCCCCTGACTGGCCTTCCAGGTAACCATATCATAGATGAAAGGCTATCTCAGGCTCTTCAGATGGACCATTTTAGCGTATTGTACGTTGATCTCGATCAATTCAAATCCTACAATGATAGCTACGGCTTCAAAATGGGGGATCAGCTTATTCAGGCGACAGCTAATTTGCTTCGCAAGCTTTTTGTTCTTCCTGAAGCTTTTCTTGGACATATCGGTGGTGATGATTTTATTGCGATTCTCAATCACCATGACTACAAGCACATTAGTGAGGAAGTCATCTCGGGTTTTGAGAAAATGAAAAAGACGTTCTACAACGAACATGATTGGCATCACCAATATGTTCTGGGGGAAGGACGCTCCGGGCTGAATCGACCCATCCCTCTCGTGTCGGTATCGATCGCCGTTGTGACCAATAGCAAGCAAAAATATGAAAATATAGATCAGATCATTGATGAGGCCACACGCATCAAAAAAGGTTGTAAAGCGATTGCCGGCAGCATCATCTGTGCAAATGATACCGCCAGCAATCCATGTTAGAAATAAAAAGTACACATACGATATAAATGGAAATATACAACTATACGAGAAACGTAGAGGAGAGAATGAACCTTAAGAAGTGGAGCGTTCGCCTTTATACCCAAAACAGTAAAATGCAGAAATGCAGAAAAACCACTACTTATCAGGAGATAGTCACCTGTAATAGTGGTTTTTCTATCATGCGAGTTGAGAACTGTGTTGTGAAAAGAAAACACCTCAACCTCAATATGTATACATATAAGTATGTTTGAGCAAAAGTACTCAGATTCGAATATCGACGGATGGATATGACGTAGCCTGAGAGGCGGAAGCCGGAGTTTGCGGGCCGTTTCCGGATTCCTGATTCGTGGCGCCCCCATCTGATGGCTCCTTACTTTCCGTTTTCTTTCCTTCACTTACTTCCTGATCTTCTTCTCCAGATGTTGCAGAGACAGGTGGTTGTGTTGTTTCTTTAGGTGTGGGCTGATGGATCTCTTTCACTAGATCCCCAATCTTTTGATTGACCTTGCTAAGCTGAGAATTGATGTCTTGAACAACCTCTCGTTTTGCCTGAAAGACGGTGCGCTCTGAATTTTCCAACATCATGGATTTGCCCAGATCGAGAGCGTTTCCCGGAGGATTAATCTCCAGAACGAGTCGGTCGAAGCGGGTCTCTCCTTCAGTGGTCTGAATGGAGCCCTGCATGCGATCACGCAAACCGACCAGCTTACCCAATTGATCATAAGTCTGACTATGCTTAATTAGATGATCCAGTGAAGGGGCTTGTGTCTCTTCGGAAGGTTTGGGTGGTTGCTGTTGAGTTTTTTCGGGCTGTCTTAATTTGTTCTTTTCCTGCAATTCCTCTGATTTAATTTTAGCGATCTGGCTATCGATCTGGGAAATGGAGCTCGTTAAGGATTTAATCCGCTGAGCTTTGGTTTTGGTATCCAACTCGTCATTGGTTTTTACCCCTTGCATTTCTTCATTGAGCCGGATCTTCTGCTGCATGAGTCCCTGGATTTCTTTATCCCGATTGGAGACTTGATTCCCGGGAGTGAAACTGCTTTTGGTTGCAGATGAGATTGAATTCATATCCTCTGTACTCCTTCTACTCTTAATCATGGTTCTATTTACATATATCGGTTGTTAAGAGAAGGATTTGAATAGCTTTTTTTTGTCGTCAGGATGGTTTCATTTACATCGGTTGTATTGTGTACTTCATCATAATAATTGATAATGGTTATCAATAAGTGGGTGGAAGTCTAGAAATAATACATGCAGACGGAGTTGGGTTAGCAAAATGTGGAACGATTATTATATCCTCTGGAACTATGCTGCGGTGAGTATAGCAGATATACGTTACATGGAATTAGAGGCCTATGAAGAGATGAATTACAAATTTCCAACAAGTACCTTTGTACTCACCATTCAGGGTGATGCTGGCGTAACGATTGAAAAACAAACGTATGAAGTGAGTCGCTTTTATATTCTCCATGGGGGAAAAGGGAGTAAGTTGGTGATTCAAGCAGGCGAATCCGGATTGCGCTTATATTACTTGATGTACAAAGCAAACCTGCCTCGTGGAGGGAGAAACGATCTGGGAAGGTTAATGGAGCGTATCAATCCGTTCCAATTGAACTATGGCTTTACCCCCGATATGCCAACCATTCTATATGAGCAATTGAAACAGATGCACTTTTTGTGGGATCAAAAGAACCCCATTCAGCACTTTCAGGTCAAGAGTTTGTTCTATGCATTTGTGGAGCAGATATCGTCACAGGTTCCTCTTGTGTCCAATCGCTATCCAAGTATTATGGATCAGGTCAGCAAAGTCATTGAAATTGTAGAGTCTTCCTATACCCAGCCACTTACGCTTCATGTTTTGGCAGACATGATCGGCACCAGCCCAAGAAGTTTGTCACGCAAGTTCAAGCAGTCGACGGGAACCAGTCCCATCGATTATCTGATTCAGTTTCGGTTGTTCAAAGCCAAGGAGATGTTGCTGCAAACGGACGCCACGTTGGAGGAGATTGCAGCCGGCATCGGTTATCCGGATGGATATTATTTGGGACGTATGTTCAAGAAACATACAGGTCTTTCTCCTTTGCAATTCAAAGAAAAAAGCTCAGCACCCCTATATTGGCCTGATCTGACATCAGACATGGCGCGAAATGACATTTTCAGAGGTGGAAGTGGAAGGTATGTTTATACTGATGGTGATAATCATTATCAATATAAGCATGGAGGGTCAATAAATATGAACAGACAGACAAGAACGGGAATGCTGCTGAGTATTCTACTAAGTCTTACGTTACTGCTAAGTGCCTGCACTACAGGTGCTGCCAGTAATTCGAGCGGGGATGCATCCGGCAGCAATCGTACGTCAAGTTCCACGAAGACAGTACCAGCGGAGAATCAAAGCAAAACATCGGAACCACGTACAATCTCAACAGTTAAAGGAGATATTACAATCCCCGCTGAACCTAAACGGATTGTCGTTGACTTGTACCTGGGAAGCCTGATTGCTCTGGGTTTCAAGCCTGTGGGTACACCGGAGATGAATCTGAAGAATCCTTATTTTATCGAATCACTTGAGGGTGTGCAAAATATTGGTGAATATGAAACCATTTCTCTCGAGAAGGTGTTGGAACTTGAACCGGATTTGATTGTGACAGGTAATCCTGATTTGTTTGATTCCTTTAGCAAAATTGCACCTACTCTGGTTGTTCCTTATGGCGAATTGAAAAACACCCACGAAGAGATCGCTTACTTTGGAGAAGTGCTGAATAAAGAAAAAGAATCCGAGGCTTGGTTAGCCGATTATGACGCAAGAATCGCAGATGCCAAGAAGCATGTCAGTGAGGCGATTGATCCAGCAGCTGAGGTGTCGGTCATGCAGTTCTATGATAAAGCACCGTTGGCCTTTGGTGATAATTTTGGTCGGGGAGGTCAGGCAGTCTACAACGCGCTTGGTTTGAATCCTCCTGCAGATAAAAAAGAGATCTTAATGAAAGATCAACTTGTTGAAGTATCATCGGAAGCGATTCCTGAGTTTGCCGGAGATTACATTATTCTAACAGCAGATAATCTGACCCTGGAAGAGTTGAAATTGAAACCAGTCTGGAGTTCACTGGATGCGGTTAAGAATGATCGAGTGTTTATCTGGAGCAAGGATCGTTCATGGTACTTTGACCCGATTGCAACATTGGATCAAACAGAGGAATTGGCCGCGTGGTTTACGAAGATCTCTGAACTAAAATAAACGTAACAAGTGTTGGATGAGATGAAATCCAATTCCACTCTAGATTTCAGTTGATAATGAAAATTATTATCATTTATAATGGAGGTATATTAGTGAACCTCGGCTATGTATATGTTATTGGACGTGTGGCAGAACGATGACCTTGTAAGGTCTTTGGTCCAGATGAGGCTGGGATTGGAGAGTATTCAATGCAATTAGATGAACAGATGAAATGCTGGAATCTTGCCGCTGTTAAGGTTCTGGATATACGCCGGATCGTTATGGGGGCAGGGGAACAACTGAGTTCCTATACACTTCCGGCAAATGGTTATATATATACGATTCGAGGATCGGCTGTGCTTCAGTTGGATGGACAAACATACAAGGCAGAGCGATTTCACATGCTTCATGGGGCAAAAGGATCTTCACTGGATATCCAAACCAACGAAGATTTGGAATATATTCTGCTCTATTACAGAGCATTCCTTGCCTTTCCTGGTTATCGCAAAAAGTGGTTATTGGCACAGCCTGAGGTTGCCCCGTTTTCTTTGCAATATGGATTTACGCCAAATAGTCCGCTTGGACTGTTACGTTACCTGGATGAGCTTGAGGATGCATGGGCACAGTCCGGCAGTCTGGATCTGCTTCATACGAAAAGTTTATTTTACCAATTCATTCATGAAATGATGGTTCAGCTAACAGAGCAAGAGATCAAAACAGAGCTTGCTGACCCGGTGAAACAAACCCTTCGTTACATACAGACCCATTACAGGGAACAGGTCACGCTTGATTCTCTGGCTGAACAATTCAATTACAGCTCTCGTCATTTATCCATGCAATTCAAACGAAAAACGGGTTACAGCCCTATTGATTATTTAATTCAGACTAGAATCGCCAAGGCTCGTCATCTGCTTGTACAATCTGATGCAACACTGAGTGAAATTGCAGTAGAAGTGGGTTATTCGGATGTGTATTATTTTAGTCGCATCTTCAAAAAACATGTGGGAATCTCTCCGATATTATATCAACGGAAGATGAGAGAAGAGGGGCGAACAGACGATTGTCCATTGCATATCTCTGAATCGTCCATTGGCCGGAAGTGGAAGTCGGGATATATTGATTATGAGAATCATTATCAATATATAGACGGAGGGTCTACACGGATGAAAAGAAGAAAAACAAGTTCCAGTATGATTATGGTTGCATTATTGAGCATCACGATGCTGCTCGCAGCCTGCTCTTCAGGTACAGCAACAACACCAATAGCTGGCGAAGGCACGGGTGCCAGTTCCAATAACAGCAGTACGGCAGTGTCATCAGACACAGGAAGCCAAGCGAACAAAGACAATGAAACACGAACGGTCTCAACGGTTAAGGGTGATGTGGTTGTTCCAGCGAATCCTAAACGGGTTGTTGTATTATATCTCCAGGGAGACGTCGTTGCGCTTGGAATTAAGCCCATAGCTACATCTGAAGTATTCAACGGGGCTGCCTACAAGAGTGAGCTTGAAGGTGTTAATTCACTAGGCACCTGGTTCGAACCGAATCCTGAAGCTGTCATTGATCTTGACCCGGATCTAATCATTGTTCCTTCCGAAGAGACATATACGTTGTTAAAGGATATCGCACCTACGGTATATATTCCGTACGAGAAAATGACAACAGAAGAAAGACTCCAGAGTATAGCGAGTATTTTTGGCAAAGAACAGGAAGCCGAGACGTTAATCACCAATCTCAACAACAAAGTCGAAGAGAGTAAGAAGACTCTTGCAGATGCAGGCATATTGGACAAAACGGTATCCATTGTGGAGGGCGGCTTGAAAGGTATGGTTGTTGTAGAGAGCAAGCAATATGGCAGAGGATCTCAGGCGCTATATGAATACTTGGGGATGAAAGCACCTGAAGTAGTACAAAAAAAAATTGATGTAGTATCGGAAGCGGGAGGCTCCAATCTATCCATGGAAGTACTGCCTGAATATATAGGGGATTACGTGTTTCGTTCGGTGTATGAAGGGGCAGATAACCTTACGAATGATCCAATATGGAGTAGCATACCGGCTGTGAAAGAAGGTCGCCTAATTGAGATTGATTTTGATTTCTTCTATTATTCAGATATCTATTCAGTCAATAAACAACTTGATTTTGTCGTGGAAAAGCTGTTGGCGGCTCCAAGAGCGAATTAGTAAAGAATAGTAAAGTGCAGAGTAGTTCGAAAATGTTTTGTACAAGAAATGTTTGTTTTTTAGCCATTGTATTTTGATAAGATTACCATTACACTAGGATTTAAGTGATAATGAGAATCGATATCAAATACTCGATGTTCTGGATCGAATTAACGGAGGTATTTTTAATATGAATCAGCAGTTGGAACTCTATGATGTAACCATTATCGGCGGTGGCCCTGCGGGCATGTACTCTGCCTTTTATAGCGGCATGCGGGACATGAAGACCAAGTTAATTGAGGCACGTGACAGATTGGGTGGTCGCATGTTATTTTATCCGGAGAAAATGATCTGGGATGTCGGGGGTGTGACGCCAATTCTGTGTGAAGATCTGATCAAACAATTGGAAGAACAGGCACGAACTTTCGAGCCAACCCTTGTATTTGAACAACAAATCGAAGGATTTGAACGTCAACCTGATGGCACAATTCTGTTAACTTCTGCAACGGGTGAACAACACTGGACACGTACCGTTATTATGGCAATCGGATATGGTATATATAAAATGGCCAAGCTGGAGCTTGAAGGTGCAGACCGTTATGAGGTTAGTAATCTGCACTATACCGTGCAAGAACTGGAGCCATTCCGCGGTAAACGCGTGCTGATCTCGGGTGGAGGCGACTCTGCTGTGGACTGGGCGAATGAATTGGAAGCACTGGCGGAGCAAGTTACGGTTGTGCATCGTCGTGACCGCTTTGGCGGGCTGGAACGTAATGTACTGCGCATGAGAGAATCCTCTGTCGATGTCCGTACACCATACGCCGTAGAGACCTTGCATAGTATGAGTGGTGATGTGATTGAACAGGTGACCATCTCACATGTGGACACAGGCGAAACTGAACTGCTTGAAGTAGATGCTGTCATTGTGAACCATGGCATGAAGAGTGACTTTGGTCCAATTCGGGATTGGGGACTTGATCTTGGCGAATGGCACGTCACCACAACGGAGAGATTGCAAACCAATATTCCTGGTGTTTTTGCCGCAGGTGATTTTGTAGATTATGGTAGCAAACTCTATCTGATTGCGGGTACCTTCACTGATGCTGCCCTTGCGGTGAACAGTGCGAAGCTTTACATGGACCCTGAAGCGGAAAAAGTGGCTTATGTTTCTTCCCATAACAGTCGCTTTAAGGAGAAAAATAAAGCTCTTGGTGTCGTGGAAGAATAGATGAATACGTTTGGATCGAGCAAGATGATTTCGGGTTAATCCCGAAGTCATCTTTTTTGCATAAAATGGGTAATAAGAAGGCATAATGGCACAAGATAGAGCAGGCCCCGAATTGAACATGTACTACCAATTGTCTATAATAAGCCAGAGAAACATTAGAATAACAACTATATATATTGAAATAATAATTTACACGACAACGGAGGACAGAAAAAATCTGAAAAAGCGTAGCGGGCGCCTAAAAGCTTTCTGAAAGAAAGCTACATCGGAAGCATACGCTATCCTCGGATTTTCCCTTGAGAAAAAGGGAATCGAAAAAATCTGGGGATAACAGCGATTGGAAGATTGTTCTGTCATCGTAGTGCCAGTGTAAATAAACTTTAATTCAACTTATATAGATACCATAAATAGATCAGAGTGGAGTGCAGCGTATGAAAAAGGGATCGCAGTCACAACGAGGTTTCACCTTCATCCAGCGGTGGTTCAAACGATCTGATAAAAAAAAGATCAAATGGTCAGAAATGTATCTCGCACTTGCCGGTGCGCTCCATCGCTTGTTGGTTGAAGGGCGGCGTGAACGTTCAGCAACCAAACGGCTGCATCAGGACTTGCCCATTAACGCGTTGGGTGAGATGAAGCTAGAGCCAGGGGATATTGTGTACACGCCAAGCTCGGAATCAACGTATTACGCCGGGCATATGGGCATTATCGGTCTCGATGGCAAAGTGTATCATGTACACCCTTATGGGCCTGTATTTGCTGATTCATTAGAGTGGTATCTCACGCGGTTCTATGAAGGGGATCGCTTCATTGTATTCCGTTCCAGACTGAGTGAGGCAGGCATGAAAGCAGCCGGTTGGGTACAGGACCATTACAAGCAGGTGAAATTCTACCGATTGCAGACCAATCTTCGCAGTATTGAGCGTAATTACTGTTCCAAGTTTATATATCAGGCCTATCAGTTCACATCCGGACTGGATCTGTGGAGTCGCAAATTTACCCGAATGAATCAGGGGTATATCTACCCATTTCGAATTGAGCGCTCACCAGAGCTGGACGTTCTGGGAACTTTTTATAAATAAGGTAGGAACCGACTGAAATGCTGTTCTTCCGAAAGGAAGGAAAGCAGGTTATGTCGGTTTTTTTTATATGTGTAGAGATTAAAAACAGGAAAAACGCCCAAAACGTCGAATAGATTATGAGATAGGCATGCACAACTTGGAATCGTATACATAACAGAAGGCGCGATGATTTTTAGCCAAAAGCGAAAAAACGACTACGAAGTAGGCGAACAAGAGAGAGTGAAGCGAGATGAAATGGCCGGGCTTCTTACACCGATTCCGACTGAACCAAAATGTAGTGAAGCTATCGGACTATACCCCAAAAAAGGAAAGGAGGCACTACTGTTCCATATGTAAGAAAAACGTCAAATCGGTCGTGCATTATGCGGCACCACAGGGAAATGTTTCAGGTGTATGCAGTTCTTGTAAGTCTTTGGCGGATGAAAGAGGAATGTTTCCCATTTAATAAGAAGAGATGCGCTCAGGAAATAAGAATTTTTTGATTTATGCGCGTTTTTGTAGTACATTAGCAAATGTATTCGAAGGAGGATTCTAATGTACTCAGGTAGACAAGACGATACTTTATACATCATGACCTACACCTTAAACAGCGGTATCAAGGGTACGGTTCCACTGTCTAATAAGCAGATTATTGAGTGGCTGGATTGCTACAGAAATGAGAAGCGCTTCGTGACCGAAATCGGCAAGGAGTTTTTTGGATTGAATGCAGGATTGGTAGCAGACTTTAAGGTTCAGAATCATTTATCGGATTATCAGCAGACCATTATGCCTACACAGCAACAGGATAACCTGGAACGCCTGTCCAGTGCTTATAAATCAACGGAGTTATTAATGAAGATTGATTGTAAATGCGGCACGGCTTACGTGACGGAATCTCCATACAAGCGCACGAAATGGTACTGCACGAAGTGTAAAGAGATTGTATTTTTGGATGCTAAAAAAGGAATGGTGGAAACGTCGCGTGGTGACGCTTACTACATGACCAACAAATATTTTGTTTCCCGGGACTAGCGGGAAGTGATCCTGTAAGCATCGCTGCAAAGCGATGCTTTTTTGTGCAAATGTTCGCCGCGACAAACAAAAAAAGCCCAAAAGGGCTTTTTGGAGGATCTCAGAGATCACTTAGAAATTATGAGGAGCATTCAACTTTGTGAGGAGGAATGAAGCAACAACGACAGCGTGGCTCGTAAGCTTCTGAATCGCCAATCATGACAACCGGACCCAATGTAACGGGCTCCCCATTGACGATACGTTGCGTAAAGGCAGCATCCGGGCTGCCACATACGGCACAGAAAGCCGAGAGTTTCTCAATGTCATCTGCCATGGCAAGCAAACCGCCGACATATCCGAATTCCTTACCACGGTAATCCATATTAAGTCCGTCCACAATAACATGTTTGCCACAATAAGCTAGCTCCGAGACAAGTTCCATGATGGCACTGCTGAAAAATTGTACTTCATCAAATGCAACAACATCAGCATCTATGGTTTGATTCAGGATCATTTCTACGGATTCCGGGGTTAATTGCCGGGGAATGGAATGGGCAGGAAGTCGATAACCAATTCGGCTCACGATCTCATCCTGGGCAAACCGATCATCCTCGGCTGGTTTGTAGGCCACAACCTTTTTACGGCCAAATTGAATTAATTTCTGACAACGGCGAATGAGTTCACCGGACTTTTCACTGAACATGGGTCCAGTAATTACGGTAATACGTCCTGTTTGCACGGTGCTGCTACTCCTCTCACATACGGGATTCAACAAAAAAAGCGACCATTACAGAGTACCACAAAATCTTTGGTAAGAGCCAGAACTAATCTGTGCAGCTTTGTGTTACTATATGGAATGTTAAGCCGTTGGTTCCGGCAGCTGTTACTAGGAGTTATGGAAAAGAGGTGTTTACGATGAGTGAAGTATTAACATCACTTCAAGAACGATATGAAAGCTTGAAAGAACAGGCATCCCTGGATGAAGCGGCGCAGGCCTTATTTGCAGAACTATTCGCAGAAGCGGAGCGACTGCAGGCAAGTAACCTGACGCTTCGCAGAACGATCTTGAAGTCTTCTTCCAAAGAATCGCGTATGTCTACCAAACTGCGGGATGCCTTATACGAATGACCCGGAGATTACTCCGGGTCCTCTTCTGTCTTTAATTTGCGAGGGAATAGAATACCTGCTGTAATTCTGGCAATCATGGCAAAGGTGAGACCAATGCCTGCAAACATGTAGATCACGGTAAAAGCTTTGCTAAATCCGGTAGATGGCACAAATTCAGGATGTCCCACCGTAGTCAGGGTAACCGCACAGAAGTATAACGCATCGATCCAGTGCAAACCTTCAACACGAGTGTAAAACAAAGTGCCTGAGAGCAACGTTGCTGCCGTTAACGCGAACAAAGCCAGAAACTTGGGGTCCTTGAACGCATGGAAAATGCCTTTAAGAAGTCGTTGCAACGTGATTAAAAATGATACCATGATGATCCATCCTGTCTATTGTAAAGTAGGCGGTGTGTTGTATAAACACACAAAAAGCCCGGACTCAAGGAGTCCCTCCGGGCGTCTCTGCTTTTTCGGGTACACTTTTGGACCGGAAACGGGGACCTACATAATTACGCTTGCGGTCACGGAACAGAATCCAGCCTCCCAGAAAACTCATACCTGCGGCAAAAAGGACAAGTCCACCGCCAAAGGAAAGCCACTGGAATCCTGGTGAAATCAGTTCGTTCCCGTGCTCGGCATAATATAGGAACAGGGCATCTTTCATCATCAGAAAACCCTTCATTGCCATTAAACCGGGGATGACCAGAACAATAATCGCCAAAAATCGCGCAAAGACCAATCTTGTATTCATGAGCATTATACCCCTTCTGCCAAATTCGACATTAAATAAAGGTTACGCTTACAGATCATACCTGATTCCATCATAGCTTGGAATGCATGGGCTGTCCATGTGTGATTGCTTCAAACTTTGAGTTGACTGCTTAAGGAGAGTACAATGGCATATAGAGGGTATAAGCCAAACCATGATTCAAGCCATCATAAATGATACTGAAATTTGATTCATAGAGGAGAGCATGAGAGATGCCAATTACATGTGATGTTGCAATTCTTGGAGGAGGAACCGGTGGATATGTAGCTGCAATCCGGGCTGCACAACTGGGTAAACAGGTCGTTATCATTGAGAAAGACAAGCTCGGCGGAACCTGTCTGCATCGTGGCTGTATTCCGAGTAAAGCTTTGCTGAAAAGCGCGGAAGTGTACGCCGAGATTCAGGAGAGCGAGACGTATGGTATTGAGACAGCTGGAGCCACACTTGTATTTCCCAAAGTACAGGCACGTAAGGATGCGATTGTGGAGCAGCTCCATCAGGGCGTTCAATATTTGATGAAAAAAAATAAAATCCAGGTCGTACACGCGAACGGTCGCGTTATCGGACCTTCCATCTTTTCCCCGCAGAGCGGAGCGGTCGCTGTAGAGTTCGAAGATGGGGAGATGGATACAGTTGTGCCGACCAATCTCATTATTGCGACTGGTTCACGTCCACGTGTGCTGCCAGGGCTGGAACCGGATGGCCAGTTTATTATGAGCAGTGACGAAGCATTACGAATGGATGAGCTTCCTGCATCACTCATTATTGTCGGTGGTGGTGTGATTGGACTGGAGTGGGCATCCATGCTGAATGACTTTGGTGTAGACATCACGGTGGTTGAAGCAGCTGCTCATGTGTTACCTGCCGAGGATGAGGATGTTGCCAGAGAGATGCAACGATTGCTTGGCAAGCGTGGTGTTCGTTTCCTGACAGGGGCCAAGGTTCTAACAGAAACGTATAGCACGAATACAGAGGGCATCCAGATTGATGTGCAACTCGGTGACGATAAGCAGGAAACGCTGAAAGCGGAGAAAATGCTCGTGTCAGTTGGTCGCCAGGCCAATGTCGAAAATATCGGACTCGAAAATACGGATATCAAACTGGAACGTGGGTTCATCGCCGTGAACAAACAGTTACAGACCGGTGAAGGTCACATCTACGCCATTGGCGACTGCATTGGTGGTCTGCAGCTTGCGCACGCGGCAAGTCATGAAGGCATTCTCGCTGTCAATCATTTGGCAGGGGAAACGGTACATGCCGTTGAATCCCACCGTATTCCGCGTTGTGTGTACACACGTCCGGAAGCAGCCAGCATTGGATTCACCGAGCGTGAAGCCAAAGAACGTGGCTATGAAATCAAAACAGGCAAGTTCCCGTTTCAGGCGATTGGCAAATCGCTCATTCACGGAAGTCGTGATGGATTCGTGAAGGTGATCGCAGATGCCAAGACGAATGATATATTGGGGGTACATATGATTGGCACCCACGTGACAGAATTGATCGCTGAGGCTTCACTGGCTCAGATGCTGGATGCTACACCTTGGGAAGTCGGACAAACCATTCATCCACACCCTTCTCTGTCGGAAATCATGGGTGAAGCCATGCTGGCGGTTGATGGAAAGGCCATTGGAATGTAAGCCAAACAGGCTTATGAGAAAGGTTCTTTCCTTTTTTGGGTAAAAGGGATTATAATAAGGTTAAGCCAAGTCTTAGTACCAGGTTATAAGATCGGGTAGTAAGAGTGGCACAGGCTCTGATTAAAAGGAGGTACCTCATATGAGTTCACAAGGTACTGCAGACGCGGTCCATCGGCATCAACAGCTGGGACTTAGCGATGGTGAAGTATTGGATATGTACAAATACATGCTGCTCGCACGCAAGTTTGACGAGCGTTGCTTGCTCTTGCAACGGGCTGGCAAAATTAACTTTCACGTATCCGGTGTAGGACAGGAAGCTGCTCAAGTGGGCGCCGCTTTTGGTCTGGATCGGGATCACGATTATTATTTACCGTATTACCGCGATTATGGTTTTGTACTGGCGGTAGGCATGACTCCGCGTGAGTTGATGCTGTCTGCTTTTGCAAAAGCGGAAGATCCGAATAGTGGCGGCCGGCAAATGCCGGGTCACTTCGGTCACAAAAAGCTGCGGATTGTGACGGGCTCCAGCCCGGTTACAACACAGGTTCCGCACGCTGTTGGGTTTGCGCTGGCTGCCAAAATGAAGAAGCAAAAATTTGTTTCTTTTGTTACGTTTGGTGAAGGATCAAGCAATCAGGGTGACTTCCATGAGGGAGCCAACTTTGCAGGTGTACACAAGTTGCCTGTCATTATTATGTGCGAGAACAACCAGTATGCGATTTCGGTTCCAATTCACAAGCAGCTTAGCGGTAAAATATCGGATCGTGCACTCGGTTACGGTTTCCCCGGACTGCGTGTAGATGGTAACGATGCGCTCGAAGTATACGCTGCTGTGAAGGAAGCACGTCAACGTGCCATAGCAGGCGAAGGACCCACACTGATTGAAGCGATGATGTATCGTCTCTCTCCTCACTCCACTTCCGACAATGATCTGGCTTACCGGACTAAGGAAGAAGTCGAAGAGAACTGGAAGAAGGACGGCGTGCTTCGCATGAAGAACTATCTGATTGATTGCGGCATCTGGGACGAAGCCCGGGATGCGGATCTGGCTTCCCAGCTTGCGCTGGAAATGAAAGAAGCAACTGAATATGCAGACAACGCGCCATATCCGAAACCTGAGGACACTCTGACGCACGTTTATGCGGACAGCGAAGAAGGGGGACGGTAAGTATGGCAGTGATGGAATATATTGATGCAATCCGTCTCGCGATGAAAGAAGAGATGGAGCGGGATGAAAATGTCTTTATCCTCGGTGAAGATGTAGGGGTCAAAGGTGGTGTGTTCACCACAACCAAAGGGTTGCAGGATCAGTTTGGCGAGATGCGTGTCATGGACACTCCGTTGTCCGAATCAGCTATTGCAGGTGTTGCCATTGGTGCAGCAATGTATGGCATGAAGCCGATTGCCGAGATGCAATATTCGGACTTCATGTTGCCAGCAACAAACCAGATCATTAGCGAAGCGGCCAAAATCCGCTATCGTTCCAACAATGACTGGAGTTGTCCGATTGTCATTCGTGCGCCGATTGGTGGCGGAATCTTCGGTGGGTTGTATCACTCCCAATGTCCGGAATCGATTTTCTTTGGTACACCTGGTCTGAAAATTATAGCGCCCTACTCAGCATACGATGCCAAGGGACTGCTCAAAGCGGCCATTCGCGACCCGGACCCGGTACTCTTTTTTGAAAATAAAAAATGCTACAAGCTCATCAAGGAAGATGTGCCTGAAGATGATTACATCGTTCCGATCGGTAAAGCCAACGTACTTCGTGAGGGTGCGGATATTACGGTGATCGGCTACAGCCAGCCGCTGCATTTTGTAATGCAGGCTGCTGAGGAGCTGGAACGTGAAGAAGGCATTACAGCACACGTTCTGGATCTGCGCACATTGCAACCGTTGGATCGTGAAGCGATTATTGCTTCCGCTCGTCTGACAGGCAAAGTGCTGATCGTACACGAAGATAACAAAACAGGTGGTGTAGGTGCCGAAGTTGCCGCGATTATTAGCGAGGAATGTCTGTTTGAACTGGATGCACCGATTCAGCGTCTCTGTGGACCTGACGTGCCGGCCATGCCAATTAGCCCAACATTGGAGAAATTCTACATGCTGAGCAAGGACAAAGCCAAAGCAGCAATGCGTACACTTGCCGAGTTTTAATTTCGTTTTTTTGGATCGTTTAATAGTAAAGTTTGGAGTGATAATCAAATGGCTGAACGTATGAAATGGATCGAGGTCATTATGCCGCAATTGGCGGAATCGCTGGTCTCGGCTACCATAGGCAAATGGTTGAAAAAACCGGGCGACCGTGTGGAACAGTACGAGCCGATCTGTGAAGTAATCACGGATAAAGTCAATGCCGAGATTCCATCCACTGTGGATGGAATTATGGGTGACCTTTTGGTGGAAGAGGGCACAACGATTGCTGTTGGTGAAGCAATCTGCCGCATGCAGGTCGCAGCTTCTGACGAAGAAGCAGCTGAGCAAGTAACACAAGTATCGCAGCAACAGGAGCATGTGCAGCAACATGTAAGCCATACTCCTGTTGCCGCCTCAAATACAGCAGGACATGATCCCAACCAGCCGATGCGTAATCGGTATTCCCCGGCAGTTCAATCCTTGGCAGCAGAGCATGGTTTGAACTTGCAAAGCATCCAAGGTACTGGAGCAGGTGGTCGTATTACCCGCAAAGATGTGCTGGCATTTGTTGCACAGGGAGGCAATGCTGCTGGATCGTCTGCACCAGCATCATCACCAGCAGCACAGCATACACCTTCTGGTGTGCCGTCTGCTTCTCCATTTAGTGGCGTAAATCGTGGAAATGGAGAAATGGGTTTAACCGCTGGAGAAGCGATCTCAGCGTCCGATGCAGGCGTTCCTGTGAGACATTCAGGCATTCATCTAACCGAAAGCCCGAAAATCCCACAGATTGAAGTAGAAGGTGGCGGCCAGGGAAGATCGGAGTATTTCATTGATGTTACACCTGTGCGTAATGCGATTGCCCGGAATATGCGTCAAAGCGTATCGGAAATCCCGCATGCATGGACAATGATCGAAGTTGACGTAACGAATCTCGTGATGCTGCGCAATAAACTCAAGGATGAGTTCAAGCGCAAGGAAGGCATCAATCTGACATATCTGTCATTCATGATGAAGGGTGTCGTTAACGCGATTAAAGACTATCCAATCATGAACTCGGTATGGGCAGTGGACAAAATTATCGTCAAACGGGACATTAACCTGTCCATGGCGGTAGGAACCGAAGATTCCGTACTTACACCCGTAATCAAACATGCCGACCAGCGAAATATTGCAGGTCTGGCCCGTGAAGTGGATGAACTGGCTCGCAAAACACGTGAAGGTACGCTGAAGCTGGACCATATGCAAGGTGGTACGTTCACGGTAAACAACACGGGCTCATTCGGTTCGATCCTGTCCCAGCCAATCATTAACTATCCGCAGGCAGCGATTCTTACATTCGAGTCGATTGTCAAGAAGCCCGTGGTTATTAATGATATGATCGCTGTTCGTTCGATGGCTAATCTGTGTCTGTCGCTGGATCACCGAATCCTGGATGGTGTAATCAGCGGACGTTTCTTGCAACGTGTCAAAGAAAACCTTGAAGGATATACCATGGAGAGCACGGTGTATTAAGTAAATAGTTGATGGGAAAGTGTATGTGCCGGAGGCCGTGCACTTTTCCTGCTGTCTATGGACAAATGCTCAATTGTACATTGAACCTGAAGCAGAAGGGTGTGGGGAATCATGAGCAAGCCACTGGATGTTGCATACCTACCGATGCTTGATTATGAAGAGGCTTGGAACCGCCAGAAAGCGATTGTGCAGCGATTGGACGAGGGTGAGGGAGCGGAGCAGATGCTGCTGTTACAGCACCCGCCAACGTATACAATTGGTTCACAAAATCATCCGGAGCATCTGCTTCTCAGTCCGGAAGAGTTGCGTGAGCAAGGGATTTCTTTATTTCAAATTGACCGCGGCGGTGATATTACTTATCATGGCCCAGGTCAGTTGGTAGGTTACCCGTTATTGATTCTTGGTCGGGATGAAGACTTGGATTTACACGGATATTTACGGAAACTTGAACAGGTACTTATGGATTATCTCGCAGACCAGGGCATCGAAGCTGGACGCAAAGAGGGTTATACGGGTGTGTGGATTGGCGATATGAAGATTGCTGCGATCGGCATCAAGTTTAATCGCTGCAAACACCGCCGCGGTTTCGTGACCAGTCACGGGTTTGCTTTTAACATCAGTTCAGGCATTCAACATGCTGGGTTTCAGGGGATTGTTCCTTGTGGAATTGAGCAGTATGGCGTTACCTCACTGGAGGATATAACGGGCAAGTCTTATACAGTGGAGCAGGTAGCACGCGATATTGTTCCGTACTTTAATCGCATTTTTCCATATCAAATCAATTGGATTAGCGAAAAAGAAGCCCTTCAACGGCTGTAAACAGTTCGTCGAAAGGCTTCATGTTGCTATCCAAACAGCAACGGTTCGAGAGCTATGAAAAGGGTGGACCCGATCATGGCGATCAGCATGAGATAGATGATGATTTTGAACCATTTCTTTTTTTGCATGATGAGAGAACTCCTTTCAACAAAAAGTAAACAAGCCATAGTAATTATATTGTACCGTATCCACGAGAGGGAGGAAAGTCCTATGATTAAACAACAACGTGTTATCGATCAGTTCATGGAACTGGTACAGATTGATAGTGAAACGAAAAATGAACAGAACATTTCGAAGGTGTTAAAAGAGCAGTTTGCAGACCTCGGTCTACATGTCTATGAGGACGACACCATGGAGCAAACCGGACATGGCGCCGGAAATCTCGTTATTACTTGGGAAGCCGAAGGAACAGATGGAGTTGCACCGATCTTTTTCACATGTCATATGGACACCGTAACGCCGGGACAGGGAATTAAGCCTGAACTCGGTGAAGATGGCTGGATTCGCAGTGATGGAACAACGATCCTGGGAGCAGATGACAAGGCAGGGATTGCGGCACTGTTCGAAGCGATTCGTGTGATTCAGGAAAACAAGATTCCACATGGTAAAATTCAATTTGTCATTACGGTTGGCGAAGAGTCCGGCCTGGTGGGCGCACGTGCCATGAATCCGCAGGATATCGATGCCGAGTTCGGTTATGCGCTGGATTCTAATGGAGCTGTAGGTACGATCTGTGTTGCTGCACCGGCCAGAGCTGAAATTCAAATGAGCATCTATGGTAAGTCCGCACACGCGGGAGTGAACCCGGAAGACGGGATCAGCGCCATTCAGGTTGCGGCCAAAGCAATTGCAGCGATGACACTGGGCAGAATTGATGATGAGACAACAGCAAACATTGGCAAATTCCAGGGTGGATCAGCACTCAACGTGGTATGTGACTTTGTACAGCTTGAAGCGGAAGCTCGCAGTATTGTGCAGGAGAAAGTTGAGTTGCAGGTTGCACAGATGCGCGATGCGCTGGAAACGACATGTCGCAAATACGGTGCAACAGCTGAATTCAGAAGTGAGATCCTGTATCCCGCATTTGGTTTCCATGATGAACACGAAGTTGTACAGCTTGCACAGCGTGCCATCCGCAGTATTGGTCTGGAGACTCATACGTTTGCTTCTGGTGGGGGCAGTGATGCCAATATTTTTAACGGATTCGACATTCCAACAGTGAATCTGGCGGTAGGGTATGAGGATATTCATACAACCAAAGAACGCATTCGTGCCGAAGACATTGTAAAGTTGTCCGAGGTGGTTGTCGCTATTATTCAGGAAACGGCAACAGACAAGAAATAACATGTAATTCTTAGACAAAAGTCCGAACCCGGTCTGTATCGGATTCGGACTTTTTGCGAATTCATGTTATATTTCAAGGGAGAAGACTCGGTAATATTGGATGAAAATCGATCCATGGCTTAATAGATCAATGCTCCATTGATTTCCGTCCAGCGAGCAGATCACTTAATTTGGCATCCGGTCCCCACTCGTGCAACCATTGCTTGAGTATGAGCTGTACTTGCCGGGCTTGTCCTACCACGTGTACGGATTTAGGTGTCAAATAACTGTTCATCAAAATTCCCCCTGATTTGTTTATATTTGCTGTGAGACTTCTATACGCTCACCATATGCCCCAAATCAGAAATTTATACATTAACCGAATATATAATCCAACGATATGGAGTTGAAGAACGAATGAAACCAAACCAATCTGCCCAATCCATCCATGCAGCGCAACCTGCCAATCCGAAGTTGGATGAAGTGACCGTATCCACCAAGCCAATCTTCGAGGGGAAAGTAATTTCACTACAGGTCGATACCGTTAAACTTCCGAACGGTGAGACGGCTACACGAGAAATAATCCGGCACCCTGGAGCAGTAGCTGTACTCGCTCTGAACGGGGATCGCATGCTTGTAGTGGATCAGTATCGTCAGGCAATGGGACGCACCGAAGTGGAGATTCCTGCGGGAAAACTGGACCCGGGAGAAGAGCCGGAAGTGGCGGCCGCACGTGAATTGCGAGAAGAGACGGGATATGTGGCCAAGTCGCTGCGTCATCTGCGTTCGTTCTACACGTCACCAGGATTCGCAGATGAGATCATTCATCTATACATCGCTGAAGAGTTAGAAGCCGGAGATATGGAACTGGACGAAGATGAATTTCTTGAAGTATCCGAGATCACACTGGAGGAAGCTTACGCACTCATGGACGATCACCGGATTAGCGATGCTAAAACGATGATGGCTGTGTACGCGTGGGACCTCTACAGAACGACAGGACGGTTCTAGGGATGAATGACCAACTGGAAACGTCCACGATGTGGGAGCCCTGTTATACAGACCTGCATATTCACATCGGACGAACCTCTCGCGGCGAGGCCGTAAAAATCAGCGGCAGTCGCGATCTGACATTTGAGAATATTGCCCGGGAAGCATCGGATCGCAAAGGAATTCATTTGCTGGGTGTTATTGATTGTCATTCGCCGGTTGTACAGATGGATATCGAGCAATTGCTGGAGAACGGTACGATGTCCGAGATTGAGGGGGGCGGTATTGCCTACCAGGACACCACCATTCTGCTGGGAACAGAGATTGAGTTGCGCGAGCCTGAAATGCGTGAGTTCCATATGCTCGCATACTTCCGTGATCTGAAAACGATGAAGTCCTTCACGGACTGGATGAAACGTTATATGAAAAATGTGAATCTCAGTTCTCAGCGGGTATACGTGCCCGCTCTAGAGATGCAGGCCGAGATTAAGGCACGTGGTGGATTAATTGTGCCTGCACATGTATTTACACCGCATAAAGGTATCTATGGCAGTACAGCCCCCCGTATGGGTGAAGTGCTGGATACCCGTCTTGTGGATGCGGTAGAGCTGGGGTTAAGCTCGGACTCATCCATGGCCAGTTATATCCGAGAGTTGGATCATGTACCGTTCCTGACCAATTCGGATGCACATTCACTTGGTAAGATTGGTCGGGAGTATAACGAACTGCAAGTTGCTACCCCTTCTTTTGATGAATTCCGTATGGCACTTCAAGGAGAAGCCGGAAGGAGCATTGCTGCCAATTATGGACTGAATCCAAGGTTGGGCAAGTATCACCGTACCTACTGTGCAGCGTGTGGCAGTATTATGGACGAGCAAGCGCTGTCGGCAGAGCGCTGTCCTCACTGTGGCAGTCTGAAGCTGGTTCAGGGGGTGTTGGACCGCATTCTGGCCATCTCTGATCGGGAGAATCCTCATGTTCCTGCTAACAGGCCCGCCTATCATTATCAGGTACCACTGGAATTTATCCCTGGACTTGGCAAAGCCAAATTGCGCCAGTTACTGGACCATTTTGGTACAGAAATGAACGTACTTCATCGTACGCGTGAGGAAGAACTTGCTGTGGTTGTTGGACCTGTGCTGGCTGGCCTGATCGTGGCTGCACGGAATGGAAAACTGGAATTGTCCTCCGGAGGTGGAGGAACGTACGGTAAAGTTGCTGTTCAGGAAAGAGTCTCGGAGTGACTCGTGTAAATATTCTGTAGTAATATTCTGAGGTTCAACTCACATAGCTTTCGCTATACAGATAACCAATCTGGACAAGAAGTCATACAGGTGCATTCCGGTTCATAAGAATGACTATGAGGATGTAACTGAGAATCCTTGCAGCATGATACCGGAAAGGGGACTCGTACCTGTATGCGCTCTTCCTACTTTACATTTAAAGGTCAGACTTCGTTATATGTATTCGTGGCTGTCTTGTTTCTGGTCGGCGTCATTTTTGGCGCGCTTATGGTGAACGCATTGTCTCTTGATCAACGCCAAGATTTGGAGGGTTATCTCGGCAATTTCTTCATGACCGTGCAGCACAGTGCACAGCTGACAGAGACCGGGGCCTATTGGGACATCGCCATGCTTCATCTAAAATGGGTAGGTTTGATCTTTATTCTGGGTTTATCGGTCGTTGGACTGCCCGGTATACTGGTTCTGGATTTTCTGAAAGGTGTGCTCATTGGATTCACTGTGGGTTACCTGGTTGGGCAGTACTCCTGGAAAGGGCTGCTGTTTGCACTGGTTTCCGTGGCACCACATAATCTATTTGTCATTCCAATCCTTCTGATCTGCAGTGTGGCGGCGATGACGTTCTCGTTATACATCATTCGCAATCGTGTTTTGATGCAGCGAACACCTGGTCGACAAAGGCCTTTTGCTTCATATATAGTGTTAACTTTGGTTATGGCTGCAATGCTGCTCGGCGTGGCGTCTTTTGAAACATGGGTTACACCTGCGATGATGCGCTGGGTCACGCCAATGCTACTACCGGCCTAACGTGTACCGCATAGTGTAAAATGTTGACTTTAATTACGCACTCCCCCTATAATGAAAAGAGTGGGTTAAGTTGCAGTGTGCAGTGATTTCCTAGGGGGAGGGAGAAAATGGAAGCACGGATTGATAAAATTAAGCAGCAACTACAGTCCCAAGGATATAAATTAACGCCCCAGCGGGAAGCCACCTTAAGAGTACTTCTTGAGAATGAAGAAGATCATCTGAGCGCAGAAGACGTATTCATGCTCGTTAAAGAAAAGGCTCCCGAAATCGGTCTGGCAACCGTGTACCGTACCCTCGAACTGCTGAGTGAGCTGCATGTTGTAGAGAAAATCAACTTCGGCGACGGTGTAGCGCGTTATGATCTGCGCGGAGATACATCCAAGCATCACCATCATCACTTAATCTGTGTTCAATGCGGAAGTATGGATGAAATACGTGAAGACTGGCTTGGACCGCTTGAAGAACGTTTGGAGCGGGAATTCAACTTTTCGGTAGTAGATCACCGACTGGACTTTCATGGAATTTGTTATCGTTGCAAAGCTAAAAATGAACAGAAACCCAAAGATGAAGAATAACATAGCATATCTTCAAGCTCTCACCGGCGGTTTTGACGGGAGAGCTTTTTTGGCACCGGACGTGATCTGGAGTTTACCCCGAATGGCATAAACTTGTGTTTATGGACATACCCTGATTCAAGGACATTACCGGATTTGAATCAGAAGGGGGATATACCCATGATTATATCAGTGCGGAGAGGGCTCCGTTTTATTCGATTTATTATATTTTTTGCTGCACTAGTCTATCTGTTCTATCATGTTCTGGATCTGTTCAATGGCTGGATCTCACCTGTGGACCAGTATCAGATGCCGACTGGCAATGCAATCAAAGTATTTCAGGAAACGGATTGGCCGGGTAATGGAGAAGGACGTCCTACGATGGCAGAGCGTCTCCGTTTGTTCTATTGGTACGGGGAGTAGCTTCGAACAGCCAGGGATGCAAATACGGGAGCAGTCTGCCAGAGCGGCAGATCTGTCAGTTGAGGAGCGTTGTACATGAAACAGACGATACACGCCTATGCCTTATACTTGGAAGATGATAAAGGGATGTCGAGCAGCACGCTTGAATCGTATCTCCGAGACGTGGACAAGTTCATTGAATTTGCAGATAAGGAATTTGGCATACGCGAAGCCGATCAGGTCAGACGCACGCACGTCGTCCTGTTTGCAGGACAGCTCAAACAGGCAGGACGTGCCAATGCGACCATTGCCCGCAGCATCGTATCTCTGCGCTCCTACTTTCATTTTTTAATGCGGCGGGGGGAAATTATACAGGACCCTACGTTTGATGTGGAAGCTCCCAAGGCGGACAAGTCGCCACCGCAGGTATTAAGCATACAGGAGATCGAACAACTGCTGACAGCGCCTGATGTTCGTTCACCGCAGGGTGTGAGAGATCGAGCGATGCTTGAACTGTTATATGCTACAGGTATTCGGGTCTCGGAACTGATTGCGCTTGACATTCGGGATGTACAGCCAGGCATGCGCTTTATACGATGTGGTGGGGCGGGCAAGGAACGCATCCTTCCCATCGGTGCACCCGCTGCACATTGGGCAAGTGTATATGTGGAGGAATTCCGCAACAAGTTGCTCAAAACCGATTCGGACGAGCAAGCACTGTTCGTGAATGTATCTGGCAGACGTTTAACCCGGCAGGGCTTCTGGAAGCTGCTCAAAAAAGCGGCAGTGGACGCAGGAATCTCGGACGAAATTACGCCGCATACGCTGCGTCATTCTTTTGCGGCACACCTGATTGCCAATGGGGCGGATACACGTGCGGTTCAAGACATGCTGGGTCACGTAGAGCAGCCTGGACAACAATATGGCAACCATGGTCGCAAAACCATGAAGGAAATCTATGAAACCCATCATCCGAGGGCAAGATAGATTTTGACGCATGGCATTCACAAATAAATGCGGAACATCGGGCCGATTTAGGATAAAATAAATTGAATACATCCAAACGCCGTTATACATAAGACGGATCGTTTCAACTCAAGGAGGAACATACATCGCATGACAGCATTAAACCAACAAATGATTTCGGAAGCAGCATCTTATATTCAAAGCAAAAGCTCCATCAAGCCGGAAGTCGGTTTGATTTTGGGTTCGGGTCTTGGCGTACTGGCAGAACTGATTGAAGATGGCGTAAGCATCGCGTATCAGGATATTCCACATTTTCCAGTGTCCACAGTAGAAGGACATGAAGGTGAACTATTGGTCGGTACCATTAAAGGTCGTCCAGTTGTGATGATGAAAGGCCGCTTCCACATGTACGAAGGATATGGTCCGGAATTGACAGCTTTCCCGGTACGGGTTATGAAAGAACTGGGTGTAACTAGCTTGCTTGTAACCAATGCTGCGGGCGGCGTGAATACGTCGTATGAAGCTGGAGACTTGATGCTGATCTCTGATCACTTGAATCTTACAGGCAAAAATCCACTGATCGGACCAAATGACGCTGCACTGGGCGTACGTTTCCCT
Source organism: Paenibacillus sp. 2KB_22 (assembly GCF_052115745.1). Taxonomy (NCBI): domain Bacteria; kingdom Bacillati; phylum Bacillota; class Bacilli; order Caryophanales; family Paenibacillaceae; genus Paenibacillus; species Paenibacillus sp. 2KB_22. Next base: position 832,963 of record NZ_JBFRHG010000002.1, on the reverse strand, counting down.
GATCTGTCCGAAGCCTATAGCCGCCGTTTGCGTGCGCTGGCGAAGGATACGGCCGCATCACAAGGTTTTAACGTACGTGAAGGGGTATACGCGGGTATGCTTGGTCCGAACTACGAGACACCTGCAGAGATCAAAATGCTGCGTACATTGGGCGCAGACGCAGTGGGCATGTCCACTGTATCTGAAGTGATCGTGGCACGCCATGCAGGCCTGGAAGTGCTCGGTATTTCCTGTATCAGCAACATGGCTGCCGGAATTCTGGACCAGCCGCTGTCACATGATGAGGTGATGGAAACGACAGAGCGTGTTCGTGAGTCGTTCCTGGCGTTGGTATTGGCTGTTATTCCACAAATGTAAGCAAGATTTGAGTAAAAAAGGTTACCTCTTCGAATGAGAAATCATCGGGGGTAACCTTTTTTTGTTGTTGTTGAACGTACGCTTACTCATTCGTTAAGTGCAGTGCGTTTTTTGCTTTGATCACATTTTCAATAAAAGTTCGGGAAATCATGCTTTACATGGAATAATTTACTGGAAACGGGCCGACAATGATTAGCAGTACATGCATGGCACATGCAGTAAGCAAGTCATTTGAGGAGGTAACCTTGTGAAGAAAAGAATAATGGCATCGTTCATGACCCTTTGTATCCTGCTGTCCCTTATGGCATCAACGGCATTAGCTGAAGAAAAACCGAAGGCAGCGGGAGGAACTGATCTGGCCCCGTCGGCACGCTCTGCGATCTTAATGGATGCGGACACGGGAACCGTCATATATGAGAAAAACAGTCATGATCAGCTGCCTCCGGCGAGCATTACAAAAATTATGACCATGCTGCTTACAATTGAAGCGATCGACTCGGGTAAGCTGAAGCTGACGGACAAAGTGAGAACGAGTGAATATGCCGCTTCCATGGGCGGTTCTCAGATCTTCCTGGAGCCTGGGGAAGAGATGACAGTCGATGACATGTTAAAAGGGATCGCGATGGCTTCAGGCAATGATGCCTCGGTGGCTATGGCCGAGAAGATTGCTGGCTCGGAGGAAGCCTTTGTGCAGCTAATGAATGAGCGTGCGAAGGCGCTTGGCATGAAGGATACTCATTTTGCCAACTGTAACGGTCTGCCGGTCGATAATCATTATTCTTCCGCCCACGACATTGCCGTCATGAGCCGTGAACTGCTGAAACATTCCGGAATTACGAAGTACACCGGTGCATATCAGGATTACCTTCGCAAAGATACGGAAAAGCCATTCTGGCTGGTAAACACGAACAAGCTGGTTCGTTTTTATAAAGGGGCAGACGGTTTGAAAACAGGTTACACATCCGAAGCGAAATTCTGTTTGTCTGCAACAGCATCCAAGGATGGACTGCGTGTCGTTTCCGTGGTACTCGGTGAACCAAATACCAAAACACGGAATAGCGAAGTGTCTTCGATGTTTGACTATGCTTTTAGTCAATATACGATGAAGGCGCTCTACAAGGCAGGGGATCTGCTGGGTAGTCTGAAAATTGAAAAAGGTGAAGTTGCCGAGTTGCCGCTGAATGCCACACAAAATTACAGTGTACTGATGCGCAAAGGAGCCAAATCCAATGACATCCGGCATGAATTGTTAGTTGCCAAAGAACTGAAAGCCCCGATCAAAGCCGGGCAAAGTATAGGAAAACTTGTGGTTTATCAAGGCAACGACGTGATTAAGGAGTTCGACATTCAGGCTCCGCAGGATGTGAATAAGGCTGGCTGGTGGAAGCTGTTTAAGCGGACAACGTCCAACCTGTTTGACTAAAAGGCGATTTCTGCGAGTTGCATGCATCCTTCGAACAGATTTTGTAGTTAAATAGGGGTTTTCTTCTAGTTTTGTCGGGGGGCAGGAAAAGCCTTCGGAAGCGTAGAAATCCTTGTTCAAGACAGGGAGGAGAGTGAGCAAACGTGAACTTGCATGTGGAAATGGAACACCATCGCGGGATTCTGATTGTACGATTATCCGGGGAGCTGGATCACCATACAGCTGACATGGTACGGATGCAGATGGATGAAGCCATCCAGCGGAGACAAAGCGAGCATCTGGTACTCAGCCTGAAAGATCTGCAATTTATGGACAGTTCGGGTCTGGGTGTTATTTTGGGAAGATACAAGCTCATTAAGAATAAAGGCGGCAAGATGGTGGTCTGTGACGTCAATTCGCCGGTGTACCGTTTGCTGGAAATGTCGGGTTTGTTCAAGATTATGCCGATATACGAAAATGAGGGAACTGCTCTCTCAGGTCTGGAGGTCGTCTCATGAATGAAGGAACAGGGACAAATTTCATGAATCTGCAATTCGCGGCCAAGTCAGAGAATGAGTCGTTTGCACGGGTAACCGTTGCTGCGTTTATCTCCCAGCTTGATCCAACGATGGACGAGCTCAGTGACCTGAAGACGGTCATTTCGGAAGCCGTGACCAACAGCATCATCCACGGATACAACAACAACTCCGAAGGTGTTGTGTCCATCCAGGCCGAGATTCGGGAAGACATGATCACGATTATTGTGGAAGACCGCGGTGAAGGTATCGAAGATCTTGAACTGGCGAAGCAGCCGCTATATACGTCCAAACCCGAACTTGAGCGGTCGGGCATGGGCTTCACCATTATGGAAAACTTCATGGATGAATTCGAAGTCAGCAGTGAGCCCGGCAGAGGCACCTCCATCAAGATGAAAAAAAGGATTGAATCCAAGAAAGCATTGTATAATTAGGGGTTGGTGTTCTTATGGATGCTGAAGTGAAACCATCTTCACAGACCTATTTGGACGATGCCGAGGTCAAACGGCTGATTGCGCTCAGTCAGTCGGGTGACCATGTTTCACGGGATACGCTGGTGAACTGCAACATCAGACTCGTCTGGTCCGTCGTACAGCGTTTTATGAACAGGGGATATGATCCGGAAGATCTGTTCCAGATTGGTTGTATCGGTCTGCTCAAGTCAGTAGACAAATTCGATCTCAGTTATGACGTGAAGTTCTCAACCTACGCGGTACCGATGATCATCGGAGAAATCCAGCGATTCCTGCGGGATGACGGTACCCTGAAGGTCAGTCGTTCACTGAAAGAGATGGCGAATAAAGTCCGCAAAAAAAGGGACGAACTGTCCAAACATCTGGATCGTCTGCCAACGATTAAGGAAGTTGCCGCAGAGCTGGGAGTAACCCCGGAGGAAGTCGTATTTGCCCAGGAAGCCAACAAACCGCCGACCTCTATCCATGAGACGGTATTCGAGAATGATGGTGATCCCATTACGTTAATGGATCAGATTGCCGACGAGTCTCAGGAACGTTGGTTTGACAAACTGGCGCTGAACGAAGCCATCGGTGGTCTCAGCGAACGGGAGCGGTTAATCGTCTATCTAAGGTATTACCGGGATCAGACCCAGTCCGAGGTTGCCAGCAGGCTGGGTATATCCCAGGTGCAGGTATCACGTCTGGAGAAAAAAATACTGCAATCCATCCGCGACCAGATCGCGCAGTGATTCGGGGATTGCGACAACATAATTGGTGCTTATGCACCAATATACGACAACTAACAACCTTCTATCGCGCATTATGGCGAGGAAGGTTATTTGTTGTTCATACGGATAGATCCTGAACGACTGGACTGCATGACCAGCATCATACCAAGAATACATGCCGTACCCATCCATTGATAGATACCAAAAGGTTCATGGAGCCATATAACGGTTGTTCCAACAGCAGCAAGGGGTTCTGCGCTCCCGAGCAGACTCGTTTCTTTGGGGGTAAGACTTTTAAGACTCGCAATATAAAACCAAAAAGCAATCATGGTCCCAAAAATGATTGTAAATACCAAATACCCGTTAGTTTCGAGCGGGATGCTGGCAAAATCCATTTTCCAAGGCGGGTGAATAAAACTCATTCCCATACCACCGATGATCATAGCCCAGCCGACCACAACAAGTGAATCAAACTTTTTAATCAGTTGCACGGCATATAGCGTATAAAATGCAGCTGAAACCCCGGATAACAGACCCCACATGACTGCGAGCCAGGAGACAGATAACTGCGTAAGCGAGCCATTCGTAAGCAAGAGAAAGCAGCCGCCGAGAGCCAGGATGGCGCATGAAAGATCATTGCGTGTAAGGGTAGACTGCTTCCGAAGTGCGATGTATATCATGATCATGACAGGGGACAGATACTGCAGAAGGGTAGCTACCGCTGAATTACCGTGTTTAATCGATGTCATATACGTATACTGAACGGCAAGCATACCTGCCAATCCAAAAATAATCAGTTGTGCAGCTGTTTTTTTATTTCTCCACACATCAAAAATCTGAACTCGCCCACGTGTAAACGACTGAATAACCAGAAGGAGTAGCCCAGCGATCAACAATCGTATAGTGACATACCAATTGACCTCAATTCCATCCAGTTGAAAGAGTTTTTGAGATACCGTACCTCCAACTCCCCAGCATATGGCTCCCGTCAGAACGAGTACGATACCCGAAATTTTGGATTTTGCAATTGTCATCCTTTATCGCCTCACCTTAAATATAAGAATAGTGTTATATTAAGGAGAAATGCGGTACATTAATATCAATATCACACTTGAAAATATAACTATATTGAGATGAGGGCCATGCAAAATATCGAATTTATCATTGATCACCATTTGAAAGAAATGACGGAACACCGTACCGATACATTATCCGTAGCCTGTTATGAGACAACTATTGTTCAACATGTTCACGGACATATTCCTCTCCACTGGCATGATGAATTGCAGTTTGTTGCCGTTCTTCAGGGAACGGCGTTGTTCCATATCAACGATCAAAAGATAATTTTGTCCAAAGGTGACGGGATTTTTATCAACAGTGGAATAATGCATATGGCCGAAGATCACGGGGTGAGCGAGAACTGCATCTACTTATGTCTGAATTTGTCCCCGCATGCTGTTATGCCCTCGGATTTGTATATAAAGTACGTACATCCATATGTAACAGCAACTAATTTGCCTTTTCTGTATATCGAAAGAGCTAACACTTGGGGAGAACAGATCCTGGATGCTATTGCACGGATTAGAAAGGAGCTAGTGGACCAAGTTCCTTTTTATGAAGTGAAGGTTGCTTCTGCGGTGTTGAATATGTGGAAACTGCTGATTATGAACGGATATTCCCTGGAACATGATCCATCGGAGATGAGTAGAAACAAGCGAATGAAAGACATGTTGCAATGGATTCATCTCAACTATGCCAATCCGATTAGGTTAGAGGATATTGCAAAGGTCGGACAGTTAAGTCGATCGGAGACATGTCGTTATTTCAAGCAAATTCTTAGAAATACACCCATGCAATATGTGATCGAGTACCGCATCCAAAGAAGCATTGATCTATTGCAACTCTCCGAGCGCAGCATCACCGAAATTGCTTATGAGGTCGGTTTTAACAGCACAAGTTATTACATTAACCAGTTCCGCAAAACAATGAATTCAACCCCTTTACGATTCAGAAGGGCACTGAGTAAAAGAAAAAAAGGTAATAATTTTTGATATTGTTGACCTTATAAAAACCAACACCCAAGAGTCGCCCATACGGCGACTTTTTTGATATGCAAAAATAATGCTCCACATTCAGTTGCACCTCAAATCGGTCACAAGCAGAGCGTATAAAAGGCCGATCTCAAAATTTCTACACAGCTGTAACCTAAGACGGTTCCAGAAGACAACTTCAAGAGTCATTGAATTTTTGAACAATATAACCACAAAAGCTCATCTTTCAATTCCCTCCCTGCCACCTCCCCAACATATTTATTTCAAACTTTTGGAAACGAGAGGACGATGGGTAGCGGAGGGATGGAATCGGTCAAAAGGAGCGAAGCGTTCGCCTTTGTCTCCAAATTTCTAACACTTAGAAATCAATCAGAAGAATTTGGAGACAACAGCGATCAGAAGGTCGGTCTGCCGTCGGAGTGTCTGCGTGTATCCTCCCCCGAGCAACAGCGACCAATGACCGATCCATCCCGCAGCGCCCCCCACCCTCACGATCTTTTTCCAACCCGTTTGTAATAAATTTGCACATTCTTCAAATACTAACCTAAATTACGCAGTAAAGGAGTGTTATGGATGTCTCAGACACCCACTCCAATGGTCTACGTTAGACTGCGCAGCCGCATTCGCATCCAGAGGGGCAGAGCAGTCAAGCTTGGAGACATTGCACATGTACTGACCTCTTCTGAAGACCAGGAGAGCAGGCTACTGGAGCTTGAACTTTTGCGTCCTGGACCGGAGGATGGCAATCTGATCCTCATTGATATATTACAGATTATTCCCCAAATTCGGCACATCTTGCCGGAGGTAAGTGTGGAACTGATGGGATCAGGTCATACGTTGGTTGAAGTCATCGCGGGAAATGGTCAACCTTCCAAGTCCCTGTTCATTCTGGTTTGGCTACTGCTTTTCTTCGGATCAGCCTTAACCATTATGAATTTTCATGCCGATGTGAACATGCAGGAAGTACAGATTCGAATTGTGGAGATGCTCACTGGGCATCGAGACGAACATCCCTATCTGTTTCAAGTGGCGTATTCGATTGGGATTGGATTCGGAATGGCGGTATTTTTTAATCACTTGTTCAAGAAAAAGTGGAATGAGGAGCCTACCCCGCTGGAAGTGGAGATGTTCCTATACCAGCAAAATGTAGATAAATATGTGGTGATTGAAGAAAGCGAACGGATGCATGAGCAGGAACGCAGGGAGATGAATGCGGATGAGCGTTCTTAATGGAGCAATCAGCATTGTATGGGGTATTGCAGGGGGAATTGCCGTAGGAAGTGGCGTAATTGCGCTCATTCTGGTGCTCGACATGATTCCCAGGTTGGCTCAACTTACGCAATCGTATGACAAGACTCACTGGTACGAAGGGGCGCTAATCGGTGGTTCACTGCTCGGGACGGTGGCGGATTTCTGGCACTGGAAAATGCATGGGGTGCTACTGCTCAGCCCGATTGTTGGTTTGTTCTGTGGCGTGTTCATCGGTCTGCTGGCCGCAGCACTCACCGAGGTGCTTAATGTACTGCCCGTGCTAGCCAAACGGCTGGGCATGAAGCCTTATCTTTTTGGCTTACTGCTCGCCATGATTTTGGGCAAAATGACAGGTTCCCTGTTTGATTTTTTTATATATCAGCGGTAACTCGTGGCCATAGGAGGATGGAAGATGGATGAACAAACGGAGCACACAGGCCAGGAAAATAGTGAAGGTATAACGGAAGAGATGTTACACAAGTCTGCTTATGAGATTCAGAAGGAAGAAGAGGAGAAGGCGTACAATAAGAAAAAACAAAATGAGATGTCTGATAGCATCGAGGAATCCGTGCAGTATTGGCAGGAAAATGATGATATTTCCCCGCGGATGAGTGAAAACAAAAATACGCTCAAGCAAGTTCTCGGACTTGGGGAATCCTTTGACGTGGATATGAGAGAGATGGTGCTCGGTGGCAAACAAGTGGGATTGCTTCTTTTAACGGGTTTTGCCAAGGATGAGATCCTACTGGAAGTATTAAAAAGGTTAACATATCTTACGCCTGATCAGGTATCCGAGCACGCTCTAAAATCTTATTTCGACTCTTACATTCCCCATATACAGGTGGAAAAAGTCGAGAAGATGAGTGCGGTCATCAACAAGGTTTTAACTGGTATGAGTGCACTGTTCGTTGAAGGGGATCGCTCTGTCTTAGTAATGGATACCCGGAGTTACCCGGTTCGTTCACCGGAAGAACCTTCACTGGAAAGGGTAGTCCGCGGTTCCAGAGATGGCTTTACCGAAACGCTCCTGACCAACGTAACGTTGGTGCGCCGCAGAATTCGCGACCCTGGACTGAAGTTTGAGATCATGCAGGTGGGTCGGAGAACACAAACCGATGTCTGCGTGGTGTACATTGATGATATTGTGGATAAAGTGCAGGTGGACTCAGTCCGTGAGAAAATTCAGCGGGTGGATATCGATGGTATTCCCGCCGCAGATAAACAGCTGGAGGAAGCGATTATTAACAAGGGATGGAACCCATTCCCGCTCGTTCGTTATTCGGAACGGCCGGATGTTACAGCATCCCATCTGCTGGAGGGCAGAGTCGTCATTTTTGTAGATACTTCCCCCAGTGTAATGATTTTGCCAACGACGTTCTTCGACCTGTGTGAACATGCAGAGGAAAATAGACAGACGGCATTGATGGGAACGTATTTACGTTGGGTGCGTTTTGCAGGGATTCTCATATCGCTGTTTTTGCTGCCACTATGGCTTCTCATGGTTATAGAACCTTCGCTCAAACCGATGGGACTTGACTTCATTGGTCCACAGGAAAATGTAAAGTTGCCCCTGATTCTGCAGTTTCTTCTCATAGAACTTGGTGTCGATCTATTGCGGATGGCTGCGGTTCATACGCCTACACCTCTGGCATCGGCCATGGGTTTAATCGCGGCCATTCTCGTTGGAGATATCGCCGTGAAAACGGGATACTTTGTCAATGAGGTTGTACTCTATATGGCCATCGCAGCTATTGGAATGTTTGCCACACCAAGTTACGAGCTGGGGCTCGCCAACAGGTTGGTCAGACTGTTTTTGCTCATAGCAGTAGCGATATTCAAAGTTCCGGGATTGGTCGTTGGCTGTACATTGCTCATATTGGCGCTCACGGTTCACCGGTCGTATAATTCATCGTATCTCTGGCCTTTTATACCGTTTAATGCAAAGGCCTTGGGCAACTTTTTATTCCGGCTTCCTTTACTGGAAAATAAAAAACGTCCATCATTCAACAAAACACGTGACAACACCAAAATGTCCGATGATCCGGACGGTGAACTGCGAAAAAGTAAAAAACACAAATGATCTTCCGAAAAATCCATTCATCTCGCTGCCTAATTTGATATACTGGTGTAAAATCATTGGAATAGCAACTGTTCCAGTATATAAAAAGTGAGGAATGCAGATTATGTATTTACATGGTACAAGTAAAATAAATGCGCAAGGGCATCTGGAGATTGGCGGAGTTGATGCAACAGATCTGAAAGAACAATTTGGAACCCCCCTTTATGTTGTGGACGAGCAATTGGTTCGCGAGCGTTGCAGAGAGTACATGGAAGCATTCCGTGCTTCCGGATTGGGTTTCCAAGTTGCATATGCAAGTAAAGCATTCTGTGTAATGGCGATGTGTGCCCTTGCAGCTGAAGAAGGGCTTTCCCTGGATGTTGTATCTGATGGTGAACTGTTCACTGCACTGCAAGCAGGATTCCCGGCTGAGCGCATTCATTTCCACGGTAACAACAAGACGCTGGAAGAAATCGAAATGGCTCTTGATGCAGAGATTGGATGCTTTGTTGTCGATAACTTCAATGAATTGCATCTGTTGCAGGCTGTAGCAGCAGACAAAAATCGTAAAGTAAACATTCTGCTTCGTGTGACGCCTGGTGTTGAAGCCCATACGCATGAATATATCTCCACAGGCCAAACGGATTCCAAATTTGGATTCGATATCGGTAATGGTACAGCATTTGAAGCGATTGACTTGGCTTCCAAGCAGTCTAACCTGGTATTGCTCGGTGTGCATTCCCACATCGGTTCCCAGATCTTTGAAGTTGAAGGCTTCCAGATGGCTGTTCAACGTGTTGCTGAATTTGCAGCAAGCGTATATGAACGTCTTAACGTTGCTTTCAAAGTGGTTAACCTTGGTGGTGGATTCGGAATCCGTTATATCGACGGAGATACGCCGCTTGAAGTTGCGCAATACGTGAAGGCTATTACAGACGCAGTTAAAAATCATTTTGCCCAAATCGGCTATGCCGTACCTGAGATCTGGGTTGAACCAGGCCGTAGCATCGTGGGTGAAGCGGGAACAACGCTGTATACCGTTGGAACAAGCAAAGACATTCCGGGCGTGCGTAAATACGTTGCCGTTGATGGTGGTATGACTGATAACCCACGTCCTGCTTTGTATGAATCCAAGTACGAAGCTGTGCTAGCCAACCGTGCGAATGAGGCTGCTCAGGAAACAGTATCTGTTGCGGGTAAATGCTGTGAGAGTGGCGATATGTTGATCTGGGATCTGGATCTGCCAAAAGTGGAAAGTGGTGATCTGCTCGCTGTAGCTTGCACAGGCGCGTATAACTACTCCATGGCTAGCAACTACAACCGGATTCGTCGTCCGGCTGTTGTGTTTGTCAAAGACGGTCAAGGAGATGTCGTAGTACGCCGTGAGACGTATCAAGATATCATCCAGAATGACCTGGTACCAGCGCGCATTGGCAAACAGCCAGTAACTCGCTAATTCGTCAAATGATAATGCGTTTCTGCATTATTCAGGATATAGGGATTCTATAGTTGAAGCAGATGAAAAGGGAACTTCCTTTTTCGTCTGCTTTTTACGTATTCGGACTAAATTGTGAAAAAAGTTGCCGTTTTTTTTGCGATCCAGTCATTTTCGGTGTACACTAAGAAAAGTGCTGTAATGCTTGACCCAGGGTCATGCGTTTTGGCACCATTAACGATGGTCAATACGAAAGGAGTCATTTACATATGGCGAAACAAGCGAAAATTAAATTGGCAAACGGCGGAGAAGTTCTGATCGATCTGTTCGATCAAGAAGCTCCAAACACAGTAGCAAACTTTGAGAAACTGGCTAACTCTGGTTTCTACAATGGTCTTACATTCCACCGCGTTATCCCGGGCTTCGTAGCTCAAGGCGGATGCCCTAACGGTACCGGTGCAGGTGGCCCAGGTTACACAATCAACTGTGAAATTAACCCGAACAAACATGAGCGCGGAACACTTGCTATGGCACATGCTGGCCGTAACACAGGTGGAAGCCAGTTCTACATCTGCTACCAACCGCAACCACATTTGGATGGACAACATACTGTATTTGGTAAAGTAACTAAAGGTATGGAGTTCGTGGACGCTTTGGAAGGTAAAGACAAAATGGAAACTGTTGAAGTTGTAGAAGCTTAATAAGCTTTGTAACTTTGACTTACTTGATTTAAACTCGGAGTGCTTCTTTTATAGAAGCACTTTTTTTATTTTCATCATGAAATACTGCAAAATGAGCATAATGGATCTGGCGAAAGTTCTGGCCTGGGTTTATTCTGGCGTTAGACGAAGCGACAAGGGAGGATGAAGAACCTTTGGATACAGTGGATCAATTACGTTTGTTAAAACAGGTCTATAGCGGACCCACACGGTGGGACGAAAAACTACAGGCATCCCGACATGATGTTTCTCAGAGTATATCCGCACAGGAGCGAGAAGGGCTTGAGGCAGCAGGGCATGAACCGAACCGATTTGTACGTCCGCAACATGATGAAACAATCACTGAGCTGAAACAACTTGCAAATCAATGGACGATTAATGAAGCAGCACAGGCCTTTGTTTCTTCTTTGTGGTCAGCACCCATGATCTGGCGCTCGCTGCTTACGGGCAAGCTTATTGCAAGCGGTATGCCAAGCCATGAACACACGCCATATCCATCTTCGAGTACTTGTAAGATCTGTGGATTAAGCGTAGACCAAGCAACCGACACGACGTTGCAATGGTATTGGCGCATGACCAATGGAACACCTTTGGATGGTGATCCTTTTGGACAAGTACTGGCACTTCGAGAGCTAGCTGCCGCGCAGGAGCTTCCAATACCAAATGAGTACGACCGCTGGACACTCCGTGCGGTGTTAACGGTGCTGCGCGAATTACCTCCGAAAACACGCTACAGCAAAGCAGCAATAGCACACAAGAAGGAACGTCTTTTGCCTACACAGAAGGAATATGCATACCGTGACTTGCTTGAGACATTAGCTCTGATTGGCATACTGGATACGTCGGAACATCCCGGAATGATAACAGAATACACTACTTACATACAGCGTGACGAGCGCCCCAATGTGCGGGTTGAGGTACAGGCGCCTCTGGCGTGGTGGGACTCATCTGTCGGAATCAATGAGAACAACCTGAACAAGATATTCCATGATTTTGATCTGACGAATATATCTCTTGCGGATAAGCCTGAAGAGAATCCAACTGTAAAGGACACAATCTTAGGGGCATTGGAGAAAAAGAGGAGTGTTCGTGGCAAAGTTCCCAAGGCATCTCCTGATGCAGGTACCGGGGAGGTACAGTCTGGAGATGTGTATGCTGTTCGGGTCCGGGAAGGCGTATGGGTGACAGTATATTGTCATGAAGTCAGAGACAAACGTGTCATCGTTGAATATCTGGATGGTGTCTTTCCCGAGATGCCGGGAAAATCAGATTTGCATGGGACGTTTCGACCACGAACGAATGGACGCTGGCAATGCTCAGCTATCGCGATTGATTCCACAAGTTGGGTCAGAAGGGTGGCAAGAGAGTTCCCGATTCCTGCTTCGCCCCTGCAAGAACCTGACCGCATTCCCTTTCATAATGCCAAAGAATTGAAGCATATGGCGAGCTGGTGTTTTCCAGAATTGTAGAATGATGCGGTGGATATGAGATGGATCTTACCAAAAACCGTTCTCTTTGTGAGTAGCGGTTTTTGGTATTCCTTAGCTTATTAAAAGTTAGTATGTGACAAAAAGGAACAAAAAACAATTGATTTTTTGGCATTAAAGTGCTAACATCCAATTAATAACGAAAGCAATCCTTCAGGGCAGGGTGCAATTCCCTACCGGCGGTGATGCAGGAAGTGTAAGGACACATGTCCAGCACTTGATGCAAAGTCCGTGACCTGTCTGCCTGTGGCAGATGGCTGATCTGGTGTAATTCCAGAACCGACAGTATAGTCTGGATGGGAGAAGGAGAGGTGCAGACCTAACAGGTTTGCATTCAGCAGGAGTATTGCTGTACAGTCATGATTTGTAATGTCTTGCACTGTGCAGGGAAGATCCGGTTACGCCGGACAGTTCCATACATATGCCACACTATAAAAGCTCTTTACCTGTAATTGATGTTCATTAAGGTATGTGTCTATTTTCACTTGCCCGAAATGAAGTTTTGGGCAAAGTGTTGGCGTGCTGTATCCATTTGACTCCTGTTGTTGACATTTGTCTCTCATCATCCCCATCGAACGGTTGTTCGACGGGGATTTTTTAATAAACAAGACTTTAAACCGCGGGGTGAACGGATTTGGAAATGATCAATGATGAATTTTATATGGCACTAGCACTAGATATGGCGGAACGAGCACAAGGACAGACGGGAATTAATCCGGTTGTTGGATGTGTAGTTGTGAAAGAGGGTCGTATTGTAGGTCTGGGGAGCCATCTGAAACGTGGAACTGGTCATGCGGAGGTGCATGCGCTGAACATGGCAGGCAGCGATGCAGAAGGCAGTACGGTATACGTTACACTTGAGCCCTGCAGTCATTATGGGAAGACGCCACCTTGCAGTGAACGCCTGATTCATGAAAAGGTAAAACGTGTTGTGGTATGTTGTGAAGATCCAAATCCGCAAGTATCCGGCAGAGGCATAAGCATGCTTCGTCAACAAGGCATTGAAGTTGAAGTTGGCGTACTGCGTGAGCGTGGAAGACGCATGAATGAAAAATTCATTAAATTTATTACAACCGGCCTTCCTTTCGTGACACTGAAGACGGCTACTACCTTGGATGGGAAAATTGCTACTCGCAGCGGAGACAGCAAGTGGATCTCCAACGAGTCCGCTCGTGAGATTGTGCATGCCCTTCGTCATCGTCACCAAGGCATTATGGTTGGCGTCGACACGGTGATCGCGGATAATCCGGAGCTTACAACCCGCTTGCAAGTGGAAGGCATCAGCCCGGTACGTATCGTGGTGGATTCCAAGTTGCGTCTCCCAGTAGGTGCAAAAATGGTTAAGGATGGACTAGCTCCAACATGGGTATTGACAACAGACGAAGCGAGTCCTGAAGCTGCTGAACGTTTGGAAGCCTATGGTGTTGAAATTATCCGCTGTGGTCCTGGACCACGTGTGGATCTGTTAAGCGGACTTAGCAAGTTGGGTGAGCGTGAGATTGGTTCGATTTTGCTTGAAGGTGGGGGCACCTTGAATGGAGCCATGCTGGAGGCACGGTTGGTCGATCGACTGCTCATGTTTATCGCTCCTAAGATTGTAGGCGGTTATGATACACCTGGCAGCTTCCGCTTCGAGGGTGTGGAACGTATGAATCAGGCAATTCAATTGAATCAGTTGGAGATCGAACAAGTTGGAGATAATATCAGCATTGGCGGTATTCCGGTGTGGCCTGAATAAATAAATGGATTTTAAAATAGTAAGTTGGTTCTATATATATTAAACAAGGGAGGCGGCAGCATGTTTACCGGTTTGGTGGAAGAAGTTGGTCAGATCCGGCGTATTAGTCGGAAAGGCGAAGCGATGGTCCTGAATATCGGAGCTTCCGCCATCATGGACGATCTGAAGATTGGTGATAGTGTAGCAGTGAACGGAGTATGTTTAACTGCGACAACGCTGGAAGGTGGAGGTTTTACCGCCGATGTAATGCCTGAAACGTATCGCCATACCAATCTCAGTCAGCTGCAATCTGGCAGTAAAGTTAATCTGGAGCGGGCCATGCAATCAGGCGGTCGTTTTGGTGGACATATCGTTCAGGGCCACGTCGATGGTACTGGAGTGATTGGCAGTATAACACGTGATCAGAATGCGATTGTGTTTGAGATCAAGCCGGATGATCACCAGTTGTTCAAATATCTGATCCCCAAAGGATCGGTTACACTGGATGGCATTAGCTTGACCGTTGTCCATACATCGGATACCTCATTCACGGTTTCCATTATCCCGCATACCATTGGTGAAACTGTACTAAATGTGAAAAAGACAGGGGATACCATTAATATCGAATGCGATATTTTGGGTAAATATGTGGATCATCTGCTCCAGTATGGGAGAGGACATCGGGAGACTGGTGCTGGCAAACCGCGCAGTATCAGTGAAGATTTCCTCTCCAATCACGGATTTGCATAGAAAGAGAACAGAAATAAACTGGAGGTGGACCAATGTCAGAACAATCCATTCTGAACACAATAGAAGAAGCCATATATGATCTCATGCGTGGCAAACCTGTCATTGTTGTGGATGATGAAGATCGGGAGAATGAAGGCGATTTTATCGCTTTGGCCGAAAAGGCGACACCTGAAGTCATTAATTTCATGATTACTGAAGGTAGAGGGCTGGTGTGTGTTCCGATTACACAACAACGTGCGGACGAACTTAACCTGAAACCGATGGTTCAACAAAATACGGATTTCCATGGAACAGCTTTCACCGTCTCTGTGGACCACAAAGATACGACCACAGGTATCTCGGCACATGAACGCTCTATAACCGTGAAAGGTCTGATCGATCCTGAGGCGAGAGCCGGGGACTTCCGTAAGCCTGGTCACATGTTCCCGCTCATTGCAAAAGACGGCGGCGTACTTCGTCGTGCCGGGCACACAGAAGCGGCAGTAGATTTGGCCATTATGTGTGGTTCGTATCCCGCAGGCGTTATCTGTGAAGTGATTAAGGAAGATGGCACAATGGCCAGACTTCCGGATCTGCAGGAGATTGCCCGCAAACATGATCTGAAGCTGATCAGTATTCAAGACATGATTCGTTACCGTAACGAAAAAGAGCAGCTGGTTCAACGTGAAGTGGCTGTACGTATGCCAACGGACTTTGGCGAGTTTCAAGCAGTGGCCTATACAAACGCTGTAGACAACAAGGAGCATGTGGCTCTGGTTAAAGGTGAGATTGATGGTTCCAAACCCGTACTTGTACGTGTACACTCTGAATGTCTGACAGGCGATGTATTCCATTCCCATCGTTGTGACTGTGGTCCTCAGTTTGATGCGGCACTCAAACAGATTCACGAGGAAGGAAACGGCGTACTGCTCTATATGAGACAGGAAGGTCGGGGCATTGGTCTAATCAACAAACTCAAAGCCTACAAGCTGCAAGAGGAAGGTCTGGATACCGTGGATGCAAACCTGAAGCTGGGATTTGCTGCCGACTTGCGTGATTACGGGATTGGCGCCCAAATTCTGAAAGACCTTGGGGTTCGTCAGATCAGACTGTTAACGAACAATCCTCGTAAAATTAAAGGTCTTGAAGGATATGGACTTGAAGTCGTAGAGCGTGTTGCGATCCAGATGGAAGAGAACGAGGACAATACGGTGTATCTTCATACGAAGCAAGCCAAGCTGGGACATATGCTCAAGTTTGATGATATCGAGCAGAACGAACAGTAAATATATTTTAGATGAACAACGTTCACCATGTAATTTATGGAAGAGATTGATTAGGGATTTCCGTTACTTACATTACATTATATCGTTAGGGAGATGACTTGAATGCCACAATTTTTTGAAGGACATTTAGTATCAGAAGGATCCAGATATGGAGTTGTCGTTGGACGTTTCAACGAATTTATCACCAGTAAATTGCTTAGCGCAGCGCTCGATGCATTCAAACGTCACGGTGTGCAGGATGATGAAGTGGATGTAGCCTGGGTTCCAGGAGCGTTCGAAATCCCTTTGGTTGCGCAGAAAATGGCGGAGAGCGGCAAATATGATGCGGTGATTACCCTGGGAACAGTTATTCGTGGATCAACTACGCATTACGATTATGTGTGCAACGAGATGGCTAAAGGGGTAGCAGCAATTAACCTGAAAACTGGCGTGCCTACGATCTTCGGATTGGTTACGACAGAAAATATTGAACAAGCGATTGAACGTGCCGGAACCAAGGCGGGTAACAAAGGTTGGGATGCAGCTACGGCGGCAATTGAGATGGCGAACTTGACGAAACAGCTAAAATAGTGCTTATTTAATAGTAGTGCCCTGCTATGCGCAGACGAAGACGGGAGACCGAATTCGGACGGCTTGGCAGGGTTTTGTATTTTTCTGGCGGGAGGATTCGTCTAGTGACGGTAGTTACATACAAACTGGAGACTTTTGAAGGGCCTTTGGATCTGCTGCTTCATCTGATTGATAAGGCTGAAATTCATATCCAGGATATTCCCATCAGCGATATTACCGATCAATACATGGCGTATTTGCATTCGATGCAGGAACTGGAACTGGATATTACGAGTGAATTTCTGGTCATGGCAGCTACACTGCTGTCGATCAAGAGCAAACTTTTACTGCCCAAACCACCGGTAATTGAAGACTTCGAGGATTATGATTTTATGGAAGAAGAAGATTATGATCCACGTGCAGAGCTCATTGCACGTCTGATAGAATATCGCAAGTACAAGGGAATTGCGCGACATCTTCATGAACGGGAGTGGGAACGCAGCCTTATATTTTCCAAAGAGCCCGAGGATCTGCGCCCCTATATGCCCGTAGAAGCCCAATCGAACCCGGTTGAAGGATTACACACCTCTGACCTGATTGCAGCATTTCAGAAGGCTCTACGCAAGGCTGAGAAGCGTACAACCGTAACCCGGATCAAACGGGATGAGATTTCGGTTAAGGACCGGATAAGGGATGTCATCGGCGCTTTGGAAAGTATGGGGCCGGGAGGAAGACTGTTATTCTCCAAATTGATGGATGAGCATATCTATCGTCATGAGATTGTTGTCACTTTTCTGGCGGTGCTGGAACTGATGAAGATGAAGCAGATTGTCTGTTATCAGGAACGGATGTTTGAGGATATCGTTATGGAATGGAGAGGGGAAACAAAGAATCATGGATTTTCCGAAATTGAAATCGATTATTGAAGGCCTGCTGTTTTTGTCCGGAGAAGAGGGTCTAAGTATCAAACAAATTGCCGAGATCGTGGACCAGCGAGTGGAACTTGTAACGGACGCGATTGAGGAGATGATTCGTGAATTTTCACAGCAGAGTCGAGGCGTACAGATTCTAAAGATCGCTGGCGTAGTTCAGCTGGGCACCTTGCCTGAGCATGCTGTGTATTTTGAGAAACTGGCGTATTCTCCAGCACGAACCTCCTTATCCCAGGCGGCTCTGGAGACGTTGGCCATCGTGGCGTACAGGCAGCCGATTACCCGGGTTGAGATTGAGGAGATTCGCGGTGTAAAATCGGAGCGTGCTATTCATACACTTGTGAATAAGGATCTGATCATTGAAGTGGGACGAGCGGAGGCAATTGGACGCCCCATTTTGTACGGAACGACCAAGTCATTTCTGGATTATTTCGGACTGGCTTCAATCAAAGACCTTCCGGAACCAGGCTTGTTCGAAGATTCGGAAAACCTGGAGGAAGAGACACAACTGTTATTCAACAAACTGGATTTGCAACAACTGGAACCAGAAAGTGCTGATCCGGCGGATGATCTAAGTCATATCGACAATGAAGACGATCATTCGGACTCTTCACTTTAATTTGCAAGTTCATATTAACCGACACCGATAGTGGGGTCGGTTTTTCTGCATTTATTTTTAGAAAAAGGCGAATAGATAAGTTCCAAACAAATATGAAATGGGATTTTTAGGTCAGACGTGAATTTTTTCCTATCCAGAGTGCCATACTAGACGAGAAAAGAATTGAGGGCTTGGAGGTAAGGCCTGTGTGGATTTGGCTTGGAGGAATCGGTTTATTGTTCGCATTGCTGATTGCCGCAGTCCTCATCTCAAATGTTCATGTACATTTTACATTCAGTAAGCATAAAAGTGATGATTACGCCAATATTAATGTTCGTATTCTCTATGGAATTGTGCGGATTAACTATGAGATCCCGAGTATTGTTTTTCGCAATATGAAGGAAGGTTTTCTGGTCAAGACTGAACAGTCCATGAATCATTCCAGAGGGGAAGCCCTAGGTAGTGAGCGGGTGAACAAACGTAAAGTCAAAAAGTGGGCCAAAGATGTAAAGGTTATGCTAAGAGCGACCGATGCACTCAAGCTGTGGCTCAAGCAAACACTCATGCATGTGCATATGACACAACTGTCCTGGTCTACCCACATCGGCGTTGGCGATGCAGCATACACCGCGGTGCTGACGGGCTGGGTGTGGAGTATCAAGTCCATTATTGTTGGTTTTCTCACCTATCAGATTCGTTTCGATGATACACCCGTGCTTCAGGTGATGCCGGTGTGGTCAGACGAAATGGAGTTCAGAACAGAGCTCGATTGCAGGGTAAAGATTCGGATTACAGCTCTTTTGATCGCTGGAGTTACACTGCTAACCCGTGTGCTCCAAGTCGAAGGCGGATGGCGGATGTGGCTCAAGCTTCTTCGAGAACAACGCCGTAAGCGTAAGGAGAAGCGAAAGCAAAAGAAAAAAATTAGTGGGACAGCACTGTAGAGGTCCATCTTAGTCGGTTTGATTTTGGGAGTATGAGGCTGGAGTTCACTGATTGTACTTAAATTGCTTATTTACATAAGTCCCTTCAAGTTTGGGGATGATATGGTTAGATCAAACCTAGCTTACATTGAAACTGGAGGGAATTAAAATGTCAGATCATCCAATTCAAGGCTTAATGGAAACCGCTATGGAGAATATCAAGGCCATGGTGGATGTCAATACAATTGTTGGCGATGCAGTCGAAACACCGGATGGTACCGTGATTCTGCCAATCAGTAAAGTGGGATTCGGATTTGCTGCCGGTGGTAGTGATTTTCACGTCAATGGAGAAAGTAATGGCAAAAGTGGTACCACGGGTACTTCTACTGAACATGCCAGTTCAGCAAAAGTGGCTTCTCCATTTGGTGGCGGTAGCGGCGGCGGTGTATCCATACGTCCTATTGCGTTCCTGGTGGTAGGTAAACAGGGGGTACACATTGTGCCACTCGATAACTCCACACATCTGTTTGAGAAACTCATTGACTCTACGCCTTATGTTCTTGATCGAATTCAAGGCATGTTCCAACGTAATACAACACCAACGAATACAACAGATGTACCGGTTACACCAGATCCTTCAACCTATAGCTGAATTAGTTGGTCATGATCCCTCTCGCTCCAAGCGTGAGGGATTTTTGCTGTTTGTTTGGTAAATGGTGAGTGGTTTTTTGAAGGTTTTTGTATTGCATGAGACTTATGTCTATGATCCGCCTAACCTAGACATGAAATAGGTTATTGAAGGGGGAACGTTAATGCACAGAGATACCGTTTTTATGGTTTTGTTTGGCTGGCTGCTATCGGCAGTCGTGTATTTGGTAGGAGGGATTGATCACCTGTTTATTGCAGTGACCATCTTTGTGGGGCTGGATTACATCACAGGGGTGCTGTCAGCATGGTATAGGAAGGAGTTATCCAGCAGGGTTGGATGGTGGGGGCTTGCTCGTAAGTCATTGACATTTGTTTTTGTCATTATTGCACATCAACTGGATATGGTTGCAGGCAACTCCAATGATTTTATGAGAGATGCGATGTTAATGTTCATTATCGGTACAGAAGGAATCAGTATATTGGAGAACCTGGGGAAACTGGGCCTGCCTGTACCAAAGTTTATCACCTCAGCTCTCTTTAAGCTTCGAGGCAATGAAGATCAAGTTGAAGACGAGGGGAAGATGTCATGATACAGATCACGAAAGACTACATCCCGGTTAATAAATACAGCCGAGCCGGACTGAAATTAAAAGCGAAACGTGGAATTGTGATGCATTATACAGCTTCTCCCGGAGCGCCCGCCAAGAATATTAGCAAATACTTTGCGAGTTTGGCACAGCAAGATCCCAATAAAGCAGTGAAGGTTCGTTATGCAAGTGCACATTACTCGGTAGATCGAACTTCGATATATAACAGTCTGCCGGATGATGAACTGGCCTACCATTGCGGGAGCGCAACATACACGAAGGAAGCTCTAGCCAAACTCGGGACATATCCGAACAATAGTACAGTGGGCATTGAGATGTGCATTGAAAAGGATGGCAGTATCCATGAAGATACATTCAATAACGTTGTGGATCTCGCGGTATACCTCATCAGGGAACGGGGCTTCCCTCCCGTCTTCTTCACACATAAGGAAGTGGTTGGATGGAAGGAATGCCCACTGCCATGGATTAAACAACCTGGTGAATATGAAAGATTTAAACAAGCAGTACATACAAAATTAAACCCGCTACAACAAATAGCAGTCACGGAGGATGATGACATGAATACCGTTTTGGACTACGCACAATGGGCCTGGAATGAACTTGATCAGTACATTGGAGATGCCTATAACGACAAAGTAATCGATGATTGGGCTTGGGTAGAGAAGGTGCGCAAGAAGAAGTTAACGTATGGAGAGTTGCTATTACTAAAGGTCTTGATTGATGAGCGTAGACGCAAAAAAAAGCCTAATTAAGGCTCTTGATTAGGGGCTATGCCTGCCTGCTTGTTAACCAAGCGCTAAAGTGAACCGGATCCTTCAAAAAATAAAAATGTTGTATAATCACGATATGATCAGGATATTCGAGTTCATATTCGGTCTGAATCGAGGATGCATTGATGACTCCGATAACAGCGAATTGATTCGTTTCAATTACATGTTTGGGTGTGGGGAGGTTCATATAACCATCCTTTCGTCTAATGGAGCATAGTCAACAGGGGCGATGGAGAGGTCCATGGTCCCTAGATGACTTATACGAGGCAGGATAGAGAAGATTATGTTGATTCGATTCAAAATTGGTTCAGAATTTCATAAATATATATAAAAGCAGAACCCCACGTCGAATGTGATGTGGGGTTCTGCTTATGTAATTATTCTTTTGAGAACTTGTCTAGGGCCTCATCTGTAAGATGGAGTTCTGCGAAAGCCCTGCATATCTTTTGGAAAGATCTAATCGTATTTGTCTCGTACAACATCTCAATGGGATCAAAGCCCAACATAACAAGCGAATCCACAAGTTCTGTCTGATCTACTTCAGTATGGTGTAGCGCTTCAAGCAAGGTTTCAATAACTGCTAAAAATAAAATGGCCTTATTCACTGTCTCGATCGGTGTCCCCTCCTTCGTAATACTACTAGAATAAGCGGAGGAGGACGGAAAATAACGAGAAAGTCCAATTTCTCAGTGGTTAATCTATTTAATCTAAAAGTGTGGAGAGAATAATTGGTTGATGTAATTAAAATCTGATGATAAGCTCTCCCCTTATATGTAAGATTAAGCTTTTTCGTTTACTTCGTGGAGAATGGAATCGATTAATTCATCATCAATCAGAGTGCTAGCTTTTTCGAGTGCCAACAGAATACCTTGCGGTTGTTCAAAAAAGACCGCAGAGAGAATAGGTGCAACCTCATCTAGATTAATCTTCTCAGCTTTGACCATACTGATCAAGGCAACAACGATCTCATGTCCCTCCACGTTACCTTCCATAAATCTTGTTCTTAAATGCGTTGCTACTATTTCGGTCTTTGACTGCGAGTACGCCATTACATTTCCCTCCAACGGTTCGAATATCTTAGCAGAGCTCCTCTTCATGCAAGTTTAAACCAGGTTAGATAAGGAGTTATCTTAACAATAATAAGGCAGATAGTTTAATTTATCAACAGCCACTAAGTCAATAAAATTGGATTTGAATCACCGTTTTATCCAGTAAAAAAGACCCGGAGAGGGTCATTTTTTGGGTCTGCCTTCCCAATAATCAGGGAATCCGTTGTAATCCCAAGCGTTGAGATTTTCGTTGTCGGCTTGAATGGCAACATCTGCTCCGGAACCCAAGTCAACTCCTACGGTTTGCAGTTCTTTGGCCTTAATCGCCAGTACCTTGCCGGGTGCACCTGCACATACCAGAGCAAGCTTCCACGGTGTCTGTTGGTAGATATGTTCCATTTGTTTGGAAGCTGTGCTCACATGAGACCATGAGGGGCAGTCCACCGTTCCCACAATGCTTGTCCACCCATATCTCCGCTCCAGAACTTCTCGATATTGCTCGGCCTTGGCTCCGCAGATTAGAATAGGCATGTTCTTGAATGTTTCATAGAATAACTTGAATCGGGCGATGTAATTATTCTCAAAAGCATAGAAAGTTTCCCTGGGTTCAACCTTGTAATAGGCAAGGCACATATCAAATAACGGTTTGAAATACCAGTGATCTGTCTGAATCAGATGCCCGACGTAATCCGCTTGTCGCAGGCAGTGTACGATAATTTCTCTCGCACTCGCATTAGGTAAGGTTATCCCGCAATAGGTAGGATCGTTCAACCAGCCGTAATGAGACTTGATAAAATCCATAGTCAGAACGGTATCGTGGGCCAGAATGGTGTTGGAAGCATCCCCAAATCGTACAGAAGCATGGGCTTCTCCATCA
Organism: Paenibacillus sp. 2KB_22; assembly: GCF_052115745.1. Lineage (NCBI taxonomy): Bacteria > Bacillati > Bacillota > Bacilli > Caryophanales > Paenibacillaceae > Paenibacillus > Paenibacillus sp. 2KB_22. The sequence goes on along the minus strand of NZ_JBFRHG010000002.1, from coordinate 809,797 downwards.
GAGGCCATTTGGAACCAGTTGCGGATCAAATCTACACTCCCCAGCATGCATGTCACCTTCTTCCCATGTGTGAATAATGGTTTCTTTGGTATACATATTCATCAACTCCTTCTGTACTAGAATAGGAAAAATGCTTCGTTCTCTCTCTTCTTTTGAGGAATCATGATTTTTTTTCAACGTGCGAAGGTTATTGAGGAACAGTCTAGACTAGATAAAAAGGGAGAGGGGATGGACTGTGAAAAACGTATTTATAGGTAGTCCTGTGCGAAACCGGGCTTGGATTATGGAAAGGCACTTGCAATCACTTGAGCAACAAGATGTGCAGAAGCAGTATATGTACATCCTGAATGATATTGAAGATCAGACGATGCATATCCTTGATCGTCACCACATTCCTTATCTGACTCACAATCTGGGGAGAACATATGGACATATACGTGGACAATATTCCTATCACAACCTGGCGTTGTTGAGAAATATGCTTCTGGATGAGTTTCTTAAATCAGACTGTGATTATCTGTTCTCGATTGATACGGATATCATCATTCCCGAGGGTAGCCTACAGCAGTTAATGGATAATGACAAGGATGTATGTTCCATGCTTATACGGAATCATCCAAAGTTGAAGGCTCATAATGCCATGATTGGCGGAAAACATATACCTGAATTCAAAGCGGCTTTGTTCCCGGTAGATCTCACAGGTGCCGTATATTTGATTAAGCGTGAAGTGATCGAAGCAGGCGTTCGATATGGTTCTCATCCAACAGGTGAAGATGCACCATTCTGTGAGCACGCACGAAGATTGGGGTTTGAACTGTTTGTAGATACTCGGTTGCGCCCCATTCATGCCTATGCGGAAGGAGTGGAGTTGATTGCTCAATTGGCTGCTTCGTAGAAAGCAACGAGAAAATCCGGGTTTTGAAAGTATGGAAATGACCATCGTCTACCCGCCTGCACTTGACTGGAACCTCTTGTTCCAACGTCCTCAGCAATTGATGACCGCCTTCTCCAATATTCCAGGTGTACGGGCTATCTTTATCAATGAAGAAACGTACAAAAAGCAGAGCCGCCCGATTGAAAAGTTAAATGAGGATCTGTTCCTTGTGCAAAAAGGCGTGAACTACGATCACTTGGTCAAAGGGAAGAGGGTACTCTGGTTCTCGAATCCAGGCCAGTACAATTATTCGGATGGGCGGAAGTTTGATTTTACCGTATTTGATTACCTCGATAATTCAGCTGATGAGTTTGCTGTGTGGAAATCCTACATCCCGAAATGTTTTGACCGTGCAGATCTGATCGCTACAACTGCCAAGGTGATGTATGAAGCCCATAAACATGATGGCAAACCAATCTTTATGTGCCCCAATGGGGCAGATGTTCATCATTTTGAGAAAGCGCGAGCGGATCTGCCGAAACCGGCGGACTTCCCCGAAGTTCATGATGGGCAGAAGGTGGTGGGTTTCCATGGGGCAATGGCATCGTGGGTAGATTATTCGCTGATTACCGCTATTGCAGATAAAGGTTATCGTGTCGTTTTGATTGGAAACAATGCCCTTTATCAAAAAAATATTGTGCATCCCAATGTGACTTGTCTTCCGCACAAAGATTATAAAGTGCTTCCAGCCTACATTGCTCAATTCGACGTCTGTATCGTGCCATTCAAGCTGACAGAGATGATCCGTGGCTGCGATCCAATCAAGTATTACGAATATTTATCTGCGGGCAAGCCTGTGTTAACGACGCGTATGGAGGAAATTGTTCATAAATACAGCGATGTAACTTACTTTATGAATCAGCATAATTGCGGAGTGATGTTGGAGAAAGCCATTCGTGAGAATAGTGCTTCCAGAATTGCTGCGCGAGTAAAAGTGGCTAAGTCTAATAGCTGGGATGGCAGGGCAGTGGATGCCGTGAGGATGATTAATCAGGTGATGGGAGGCAGAAATCATGAAAAAGATATTTAAACGATTGTTTGGTAGTCAATCAACGACTCCGCCAATGGAGCTTCCAAAAATAGAGATTGATGCGATGGAGTTCAATGTTACGACATACACCCCAAACACGAATACAACGATTGTATATCTGCCTGCGATCGATTTCCATAGTGAACGATTCGGGCGTCGACCACAGCGGCTGTTAAAAGCACTCGCGGAAGTAGGCTACAATGTAATATATATCAACTCCAGTGATGAGTTCTATCAGGTAGATGCCTTGGAGTATCCTCATCCGGAGCTTCCAAACTTTGTCGTAGCCCGTGTGGGCCAGAATGTCCGTACGCTGTTTCAGGGGGATCGCGTAATCTATTGGGTGAACGATAGTCGGCTGGCAAGTTCGGTCGAGACAGCATATCCTGATCTGGTCGTATTCGATTCGTTGACCGATCCGAATCAATATGAGAAGCACAAGCACAAGATGGAAGCTGTTGCTGACGTTGTCTTTATTACTCCCGAGAGAATCTATGAGCATGGCAAATATTGCTCGCATGTTCATCTGGTTACTGCCGATGAATTTGAGATCAAAGAACGTGCAGAACAGGTAGCGCAAATTATAGATGCTTTGCCAAACAGAACGGCCCCTCTGATGTAGGGGTCTTTTCTTTGATCATATATGGGACTATTCCTTTTGCAAGTGGTACAGGGCAATTCGGGCTTCAATATATTTCGTTGACATTATCGTTAGGGATTGAAGATAGCGTTCTACACTATAAAAAGCAGAGACGGCCAATAGCCAGACAGGTTAACGAAGGATCTCCCGATCAATAAGTCATTTAACTTGATCCCGGCTTAAGCAAGTCTCCGTAGCTAAAATTACATAATTATCCTAAGGAGTGGACTATTCAATGGCTAAAAAAATGATTATCAAAGGTGTAGGTACGTTTATGGCTAAACGCCTTCCAAAAGATCCAATGGGCGAAATTGAGGTAGTTACCCTGGGTACCCTGCAAGATCTGAAAATTGACCTTAACGTGGAGCTTGAGGACATCTTTGGTGGTGACGGTCTGTTCGCCATTGATGTACTGGTGAAGTCGAAATCGATCGAAGTATCGGCAACAGATGCCAAATTCGATCTGGATGCGATCCAGCTGATGATGGGTTCAACGGTACAAGAGCAAGTGAAGTCTTATGTATGGGTGCTGAATGAGCAGTCTACAGTGGCTGCGGGCGTATCCAATTCTGGATTTGCTGAAGCCAAACCGAAGCATGCAAGTGAAATCTATGGAAGCAACGGTGGCATCACGGTTCGTCTCAAGGATTCCAACACGTTGTTGAAACAACTCACTTTAAAGGGAACGGCCGTGGAACCGAATGAGTTCTTCTACGACGAAGTGAATGGTGTAGTCATCCTGAATGCGGTCCATATCGGTAAAGAGATTGTGTTGAACTACAAGCGAGATCAGATTGTAGACATGGTTGATCTGTTGGTTGATGAAGTCCCATTCCCGATCTCTGTCATTCATCATGGTACGTTCCAGCAAAAAGATGGTTCGTATGCAGGTGTTGAAACTGAACTGTACATGTGCCGTGCAAAAGGAACATTCAGCATCAATGCCCAGCGTGCTGCCGCTTCTGCATCTGCCATCTCCTTGCAGATTCTTGATCCGGAACGTGCTGATGGAAAAATTGGCAGTATCAAACGCTTCAGTGCACCAAGCAAGATCTAATATCTAAATAAGGTTGATTGCTCCTGGCAAGGTATCAAATGGCATCTGTGTCCTCCCCTTCACAACGCCTTGCCTTGCCAGGTTTTTTATTATATGGGGGAGAATGTCCTGGGGAGGTCTTTAAATTCATGGAAACAGAACAAGAAAAAGCTGAGCGTGAACTTGCGGAAAAGCTAAATGAGGAAGCGGCGAAACGAATCAAAGATGATCCGGAAAACAAACGGATGACTCCGGAGGAAGTGGAAGCTGCTGAGCGTGCATTCTTTGAAGATGATGAGATTATTACGCTGCGGGATCGACGGAAATATCGTATTCCGCCATGTAACCTGAAGGATGCCCGCCGTCTGATGAAGTTGCTGAAAACGGTGAATATTGATGCTATTATTCTTAATTTCATTCCGACTGAGAATGATGAACTGGACGAAAAGCGGCAGCAGGATTTATTTGATGTATTGGCAATGGCATTCAAAAACTATCCACATATCGTGACCAAAGATGAGCATGGTGAGTATATCATCAATCGAGAATATCTGGATGAGTACCTTGATCTGAACACAGCTCGTAAAGTCATTGATATGCTCATTGGACTCAACGGTCTAAAAAAGTAGAACGCACCGAGGGGGAGTCTTTGGAGGGAACCGAAATCCGTGATACGGAAACACAGGAACCCGTTCACTGGGGAGAGATTTTCTTCACCCTCCATAAACACTGTGGGCTGAACAAGTGGGAGATTTGGGAGTACACACTCCCTCAGGTTGCGGAGCTGTGCAAGTCAGCCGAGAAATATATTCAATTTGAGATTGAACTTATGACAGCACCTCTTCGTATGTTCGGTGGCGGTGGGGGCGAGGAAGTCGAAGAAGATGGGACCGTCAGACGTAAAAGAACCTTCAATGACGAGGATTACACGGAGATATCAGAAGATGATATAGGTATGCTTGCACAAGCGCTCGGAGGATAAGAGAGAGACATCCCGTTTTGCCTAAATGAAGGTAGAACGGGATTTATGCATAAAGGCGGTGATTCTATTGACTGAAACAGAAGGACAAGGAGACAAACACTCCTTAACACAAGAAATGTTAATGGATAGAGATCAATTAAATGGACAAAAGGCAGCACTGAAAGGGAGCTACCTATCAGGTGTTAGCACGCTGGTTAGACGTGTGGAGACGATCAGAAGTGATATGCAGTCGCAAATGATTGAAACGCTGACTACCGATTTGGAGCTTTTTTATCGTGGAGCGTTCAGGGAATTGAAGAATGTGTCTGCAGCTGGATCACAGGAGTTGTTAGACTCCGTGATGAATACGATGAAATATATTTCAGCAGGTGAAACCAAGGGGTATTCGACAACAATACTCAAGAAATCCCTTGACTCGTCGCAGCAGATAGATCAGCAGATGATCCGGGCCGACCAGAATTTCGAGCTTAGATCTTCTGGGTCAACGAATGACAGTGGGCAATACACACAAACCGGAACTGTCAAAAACCTGCAAAGAATTGCACTGCAACATGGTATGGATCAGGAAGATGTAGGTCTTGCCTATCGGATTGGTTCTCGTAATTATGATCAAGCATCTGAAGCAGTCGCGTTTGCTGAAGAAGTAGCCAAGCTGAACTCAGTGGGCAATACGGATGTAGAACAGACGGCAACAGGGCTGGAAGCTGTTACTTCTGCATGGGGAAGCAGTATCTTTGATCTGTCCCAAGTCACAGACATGATGATGAGGGCTTCAACACTGTTGGATATTGGCGTTCAGGACTTGATAGATATGATGCGTCAGACCCTTCCATTGGTTGGTAACCCTGACGGAACGCTTGCACAGGAGGATGCATTAGCCAACTGGATTAGCAAGGCTGCATTGGCGGTTCAGGACAAAGGAGATATGATTCCGCAGCAGGCTTTTGCATCGAATCGAGTTAGATTCGATCTTCTTGCTGAACAATTGAAGGCTACGGATGCAAACACGTCGATTCATCAGCGCACCGGAAGTAGAGACAACCTTCAATTCCGACAAAGAGAGATCGAGATCGCATTTCAGATTGCAACGCATGAGGCGATGCAAGGATTGAAAAAGGAATTTGCCGAGCTGGGCGATTATCTGATCGCAGTCATGCGGTTAATTGGTGATCGTACGGGTGGCATTGTTGATCATATGGAACTGCTTAACCGAATTATGGATGAAGTCGGTGTTCAGGTTGCGTGGGATAAGTTCGGTGAAGTGATGAATGAAGGCGATCAGAAACGATACGGTGCTACGAATGCGGATCCAGGGAAAGTCGAAAAAACGGGGAGCGATGTTCCCGAACGACTTGGAATCACGGATGTGCAACGTGCTGGTGTAGCACAAGAAATGGGCAGACAGCAGAGTCGTCTACAGACTCTGGATCATCGCAGAACAGAAATTCAAAGTAGGGCCGCAGTTAAGCAAGATGAGGTACTTCAGGCTCGGACAACCCGAGATCATCAACATGATATGTACAATCAGGCTATACAAGATGGGGATACAGCGGCTTCTTCCATTCATGCAGAAGAACGTGACGAAGCTGAGAAGCGAGTCAAAACGTATAGTCGAGAACTTCTTCTGTTGCGAGAAGAAATGCATTCACTCGATATTCAGATTGCAAAGACGAAGCGAAGTCTTGAGTTTCTAAGCCGAGAGCTGGATGACACGAGTAGAGCCATGATGCAATTTGAACACCAAGCTAGAGTACTAATGATGGCGATGGATGACATGGACCTGGATGCAGTTGAACTACGAAACAAATTGTATTTCCTTAATGCTGAGTTTACATACGGTTCAACCGATGTTCAGCGGTACGAATCCGAGATTCAGAAGCTGCGTAAGCAGTCAACGCTATTGAATGATGTTCTCTCCACACTGAGAACCGAAGTCAATGAGTTAAATGCGTCTTTTAGACAGGGAATGATCGATGCTACAGCATACATATCCAAACTGAAGGAACTTGAACAAGTTCAACTCGCGAGTATGATGAGTGGTCCAGGAGGATTGCTAGTTACTCAAGGTGCAGGAAGCGTTGGATCCCCTGTTAAGGATGACAAGGAAGATTCAGCAAATAAACCTTTTTTAGAGAGACATCAAGATTTTATCAATGACGTAATTAAGGATATGGCTAAATCAAAGATTGAGGAAGTTATGGATTTTGGTTCAGACAAGAAGAAGAAGGACAAGCCTAAGCGACGAGGGATTAAACAGAGATTCGAAGATATGAAAGAAGTCGGCAGTAAAAAAGCATTTTTTAACGGTCATGCACCTATTCGTGACAAGGACGGGAATGTACTAAGAGGTCCGGATAAACCTGATGGAACCCCTGGAGATATCCTTACCCAACGTGATATTACAAGCGAGCGTAAGAAAAAAGGAGACATTCCAGGGAAATTAGCAAAGCTCGGCAAGTTCGGTAAGTCTATACTGAAACCCCTAAAAGCCGTTCCTTATATTGGTGCTGCCATGACTGCTGTGGATGTAGTCTCCGGTCTTGTTGATCCGCTGAGTAATATGGGTAAGTCAGAAGCGGAAAAGCAAAGTATTCGTGCAACAAATAAAGAGGAACTGGCCAAGGATTTTAAAGATATGGAGCAGTCTTCAGTTGTAGGTAAAGTGTGGAAAGGCCTTAACCTTGGAATGGATGCAGTTGTTAAGGGAGGAATCAGCAGCCTATTTGGTAACAATGCTACCAATAATAAGTTCGGGGATTACTGGAAGGGATTTAAGGCGGTATGGAGCGAAGACGGCGGAGATGCAGTTGAGAAGAAACTGGGCAAGGAATACAACTACAAGCAGGAGAAAAAAGAAGCCCAGATTCAAATGGATAAAGAGTCAGGAAAGCCACCTGGCGATAACGCTCAACAACAACCGCAGATACAATACATTCAACCCCAAATGCAGTACATTCCTGCTGCGGGCGGAATAGGGGCCATGGCTAATGGGTATAAGCCTCAACCGCAAAGCAATGGCATTGATGAAATGATCGCCAAAATTAATCGGCAGCTTAACAAATCGACAAGTGACAACGAAACCAATTACCAAGTCACACGATCCCGTTTGTTGATTAGTGGTGTTCGCGAAGATTCTGGTCAGATGCGTGCGCTAATGGAGAAATATTTGCAAGAGAATATCAAGTTCTTTGATAAGGCCATTGCAAGTTTACAGAAGACGTACGACAAGATGGCTGAAGGTAAGGAAAAAGATGAACTGGGCATGGAGATTAATGAGAAGAAACAGCAAAAGGCACAATCAGAGCTTGAACTGAATGGTGTCAAAAACAGCCAAATTGATGAGCTTAGACGCAAAATGAATGATCAGCTTGAGTTGACGGAGTTGGATTATGATAAACGAATGTATGATCTCCTTGCAGCTAATGGGGGTAAGGAAGATGCGCCAGAATTAATTGCATTGAACAAATCCCGCGCATCCGAAATGAACTCACAGATAAGTTCGATCAAGCAAGAGTGGAAGAATCTACTGAGTAGCGGTGTGTTTAAACCAGGGTCCAATGAATATATGGAGATTTTTAAACAGATCCAGTCCTTGGGCGTAGAACAGTCCAAAAATCTGGCTGAAATTAGCAAGAAAATGGATAAACCGATATCCTCATTCAATATTCCAGCAGGTCTTAAGGTCATGGATTACTTTGATTACATGACCACGAATAATACACATAAAAGTGTGATGGTTGGTTCGGGTGATGTTACGGTTCATGTGAACATCGATAATATGACAGGTAGCACAAAAGATGTGGAGAGACTGACATCTACGTTGGACAAGACACTGCGGCAGAACAGTCCTGGTATTGCAAACCGAATGTCCGGCAATGTTGGTGCGGGAATGGGAACGAATCATATCCCTAGATATAGTAGATAAGGAGGAACTCTGATATGACTCAGCAAAATCCGTTTGGCTTAGTTAATGACCGGTATAAAAGAAAGCTGTATGTAGATACAGGCATGAAGTTCGAGCCAGTAAACGGAAGAATTATTGATCCGTACTCTTCACCTTCGCCCAATCCGCAAGTAAGGGAAATTAAAATGATTAATGCTCCCTCACATTTTCATCAGATGGGTGTGTCTTCGTACAAGGCGATCATTAACATCCTGTTTAAAGATAAGCAATCCTATCACGACTACGTCATGTACGTAGGCTGGACACACAAATTTTATGATGAGAAGGGCAATATCTATGTTGGTGTTGTAGAGTCCATCAAAGTTGACCCAATTTTCTACCATCAGGATACGATGGATAAGGATCAGAAGGGGTACAAGGTCGAATTGACCATGACCCTGATCAAAAAAGATGGTTATGACCGTAAGAGTGCAATACAGTTTCAGGATTTACAGACGACAGAAGGCAAGGACCACTGGGCAAGAGATTCCATTGAACGCTTGGCTGATTTGGGACTGACGGTTGTAACACAATTGGATGGCACACCCATTTTATATTTCAGACCGGAAAACTTCATAACCAGAGCAGAGTTTGTTACTTTTCTGATGCGTACCAAGCGTCTGCTGGAACGAACAATTCGAGAGTAGGGTGACCTACTCTCTTTTCTGTCTATTCTAAAGATAGGAGGTGTTTATCATACGAAAATGGGTTGATGTAAACGAAGGGGACTGGTTCTATAACGATGTTATGGAAGCCACGAATATGGTTTTGGATGATGGTGAAGTCTTTGTTGCCGGGATCAACTACAACAAGTTTGAGGAAGGCAAACCTTTTGTATATGAAGAAATCAAGGGGCAAGCGGGGCAAACCTCATTCAGTCTGCCTGTGCTGATTAAACCAACAGATGACAACCCACTTTATGTGTTTATTGACGGTGTTCAAACCATCTACCAAACGGCTGAAACCAATAGTAAGGGATTAACCGATGTGGAGTTGTATACCGGTGTAAAAGCAGGACAGGTGGTGTCCTTCTGTAGTTATGGTGAACCGTTGCTGGACAGTGCTTGGAAAAGGCCACCGGTGTCCTGGACTGGAGATCTGCCCAGAGCTGTACTTAGTGCAGCGACGACCTATTTCTACGATCCATTCAGTCGTAATCATCAGGAATATTTATATGCAGCAGGCCAACCGCTTCGCAGACTCAGTATTCCTTCCGAGGTATGGGCAGACACCATGGGAGACGCAGAGGCGGTAACCAAAATTGCAACAAAGGCGATTGGTTACCGAACGGATGTATATTGTGTCAGCCCTGGGGGCTCGGTGTTTCTTCCTTTTAATCTGAACGGTGTTACCTGCAAGTTCAATTATTGGACGAAGAATAACAAGTTCATGAGTGAAAATATCAAAGCAACAACCCTCAAACCAGCATACAACAATTGTTTTTTTCCTAATGCCATTATACAGCGGGGAGAAGCCTTTCATCTGATTAACAAGTTGCGCAAGGTGTTCTATGCCAGATTTACGGACATGAAAGCACCAACGACGGAGATTAATCAGCCTATTACGGCATTTCAGGGTCAACGGGTGTTTAGACTTAACGGCAATTATCCGGCAGGTAAAAAGAAACTTAAAATTACAGTGAAATTTAAAGACGAAAAAAAAGATAAAGTCCAAGAAACACCGACTTATTCGGAAATTGACAACCACACGGTTGTATTTAATCAACCTTTTTCAGAAGGCGACGAAGTGACGTTCTATTATCTCAAAGATGTGAGCGAGAGGTTCGCAGACGTTGGCAAAGATTCGGCGATTTATTATCGGGACAGAAAGGAGCGGGTAGAACAATCCAAAGATGCCTTCTGGAAAATAGCCGTCTCGGAAATGGAAGACGAAACATTTGCCAACAATGATCCACTAATTAATGGCATTCCTATCAAGAAAAAGATGGATGGTGCAGCGGAAGTCACGGATATGGGAAGACCTGTAGGTGGTACGGACGAGGAAGAGATATGGTTCCTTGGAAATTCCGCTATGACACGGGCTGAAGCCGCAGCTTTCCTGGACCGATTCATGAAATGGACCATCGAGCGATTCAAGTAAGGGGGAGATTACAATATGATTCCAATTTCGGATGAGGTTATGAATGTGCTGTCCCAACGTCTGAAACTGGGGGAAGGAGCGCTTCCCAATATCCGCGTCGAAATAGATCGGCTGGCTTTTATCCCGGGACGGACGGAAGAGTTCAGGCATTTCGTAACCGAGCAGGTACCCATCATTAGTACAGAATCCGTTTGGGTGGATGAGTCGAGCAATGGTACATATAATGGTTCGACTCAAGCGAATGCTCAGGAAATTTTTTTTCCTGTCAAGGGTAAAACGATCGATAGCATTACAGTTACAGATAAATTTGGTGCAGCCCGAGATGGGGGGGCTCGAAGTCATCGAGGCATTGATTTGTGGGATGAGATCGGAACACCGATTTTGGCTGCTTGGGCTGGTAAGGTCGTACATACAGCTCGCAATAAAACAAAGGGCGCGGGTAATGCCGTAACGATCAGGCATGCCAATGGTTTACTTACAAAGTATTTTCATCTGAAAGATATTCTCTGTTCTGTGGATGATCAAGTGGCCCAGGGAGCAGTGATTGGTACTCTGGGTAACACAGGGGGAGTGTACACCAATGGTCACAAGGTCTCAGCTGCTGAACGTGCCGCTGGCAGAGGAAGACATCTACATTTTGAAATTTGGGAAGGGGTTAGTCCAACGTCCAAGACTGGAGAGGGCGGTAAGGCGGTCGATCCCCGATTATATCTGAGCGGAAAGCGTAAAATGCACGGAGATGCGAAAACAACGTTTACTGATGTAAAGCCGGTTCAAGTCGAGGGATATCCCGGAGAGATCAAACTGAATGAGAAGTTCGACAAGCGAAATTGGCATGAGAAAGACGTTTATACAACCGGATTGAAATTTTCGGATTATGCCAAGATTGAATCGGGCTGGACTATGTTTGATTCAGGAGGCAAGTTGCTGTATACGTTTGAAGGCAAAGCCGCCGTAGCTGAATTTGAGATTAACGTTACGAAACTGAGTATGCCTACGCAAGGGCTGCTTAGTATTGGAATGGGGACTAATTTCAGTGATGCGGAAGGGGATTCTTTCGCTGTGGTGATTGATGGCAAAACGTATGCCTTTGTCAATAAGTTTAACGGGGCATATGATCTGACCAAACTCACGGAATTGAATAATATTGTGATCCCTGCAAAAGCCAAGAGTATTAAGATTAAGGTGACCTATGGGGGCAAACAAAACCCCACTGTCCCAACCGGGTCTGTTCCTGCTTCGAGTAAGAAGTATAAAAAATTCGCCATTGATTATATTCGCATACAAGAGTTGTTGCCTGCTCCGTTGAAGAATCAAAAGAGTGAAGAAGGGCTCGATCCATCTAAAGGATATTATCAAACGAACAGCTACACAGATTTTATCAATAATAGAAGGATCGAGACGGATGTTATTCAGGTCGGGTCTTTTGTCTATATGGACACACAGGTTCTGCCCAATATCATTAGTGCCGAAATCGATGATCAGTTTGATTCTGAAGCCCGGGAGGCACGGCTGACGATCTCCAATCCGAGAGGGTTCTTCTCCCCCGATTATAATCCTGCTCATTTTCCTGAGCTTGGGGGCGTACCGTCTCCATGGTCTTATTTCGCAAACGGATTCCATATCGGGGTTCTGAGTGAAAACACACCGATACGCATATATATGGGATATGGTCAGCACATGATGCGGGTATTTACGGGACTGATTGACAAGGTGGACATCAATGGCGAAGGCTCCACACTGGAAATCACGGCTCGAGATATGTACAAGCGTATTATCGAGAAAGTCATTTCCGAGAAAAAAGCCTATCCAGAAGTGGATGAGATTGATAATGTGCCAGATCCGGTGCCGCCTGCAGCAGTTGGCACGGACCGGACATCATCCATCATTCAGGCCGCACAGGCCCAAGCTGCAGCGTATGGTGTGCCTGATCATAAGTTTTTGCTTGCGATATGCAGGCACGAGACCGTTCTTGGAACACAGGGGAAGGGCAAAGAAGAGAACGGCAGCTTCATTCTTGGATATGGCTGTCCTAGTACAAGTGCTTGCAATCCACTTTACAAGGGAATTCAGGAGCAAATGAAGCGCGGAGCAGAACGGATGTCCAAGGCACTGGCTTCCAGAGGGAAAAAAGTGAGTTCCAAGGCGGATGTACTTTATTTCCATAATGGTGGAGACATTGCTCCGATGACCTGGAGTCAGGATCGGGAGAATTGGGTGGACAAGGTATGGACCTATTATCAGGAGATGCTCGCAGACCCGGCAAGCTGGACTATTACAGCAACCTCCACTCCTGCAGTTACACCAACACCCGCCCAGCCTGTGGAATTTGAAAAGCCGGCTTGGGTCAAATCAACCGTTGTACTAGATCTCGTTAAACATGCAGGTATGGTGGGTTGGAGGGCAACCAGTGAGGATCGCTCTTATCCAGACTATGCGATTGACGAGACCTATCTAATTGAGGTGAATCAGAAGACGGGCAGGGTCATTGTTCCCGTACCTGGTCAGGAAGGTGAGTTTGAAGTCAAGGACGCAAGCACTGTGCTGACACCGAACGGATGGCTTAATCCATTTATTGAGGAGTATGGCAGGACGTTTGAGCAATGGTCAGGCAAAGTTACGGAAGCCGTTCAGGAGGTTATATCGGAGATTCCGTATCGAAGCTACTGTGACCGTTATGGTACATACCGATTGGAGCGCCTGAATTATGACAAACCGGTCGCAGCAGAGTTTTCCGAGAATGACAATCTGATCTCCATTACCAAATCCACGGATTGGTCCAGAGGAAGAAGTCACATCGTTGTTATCGACTCGAATAGCAGTCAGAGCAGTTTCGTGGACAAGGAGATTTTGCTCGAACTCAAAGGAGAGATCCGAACCATGGTGCTGGCCGTTCCTTGGGCGAAGACGGTTGAAGCCAAAAGACAGGTGGCAGAGCGAGCTTTTTTTGACATGAAACGCATGTGTCGTACGCTACAGGTGTCCATACCAGCGAATCCTGCGCTTGATCTGCTCGACAACGTCATTGTGACGGATAAAACGACCACCACACGAGCTGTATATACGATTAAAAGTATTAAAACCAGTTATTCAGTCGACCGTGGCATGTTACAGGTCATTGATATGATGTGGGCAAGAAAGGGAGTGATGGTGTAATGGCCGGCATTGTGAATGAAAATATTGTTTTTCCCGTGCTGGATCTCATCCACCGGGAGCTTCGCAAATATAGCAGTATCTCCAATTCGAATGTTTCTCCTCTTGAAGGTGAGCCTTCCGTTACATTATATCGGGAGCACATGCAGGACCCGGACCGGGTGACTGGAGCAGACCTCTTGTATGAATCGGCATGGAAGGTTTCGATCTGGATGAAGTTTGGCTCAGAGGATGAGGAAGACTTTCCTTCCGGGGTGGGCTACTCCCACCCGGATTATGATTATTACAAGTATTTCAGGTTAACGCAGGTGACGGCCCGTACATATGATCCAGCTGGAGAGTCCATGTTCACTTACAATATTGCTCTAAATTATGATGACGAAGGACGCTTAACTGGAACGAGCGTAAGTCGTATATAACATGTAGGAGGTGGTTCCATGGCATTTAATGTATCTTACATCGCGGGTGGCGTCATCGACAAAGTGCGCGAGCTGCCGTACCCACACTTCAGTAAAAAGACGATCCCGTTCATTCGGGGACAGATGTTGGACATTCCGGCGGCGAAGACCACCAAGTCTGATACGTTCACCTTGGCGTATGACACAGAGTTTCTGAGCATTGCGTTTGCTGCGAGCCACTACTGTGTCGGCGATTACTGGGAACTGACGATCGGGACTGAAAAGGTGTGCCGCACTATTTATGCGAAGGAACTTCCCGAGTCGGTTTCCATGGGTAACAGTTTCGGAATTGTCTACCCGATTCCGGCTGGAACGACCATCACGTTTGACTTTTTCAACGCGGTGGCTGAAGCCAAGTCGGTCTGGTACAACATCAAATTTTTGAGATAAGGAGGGTGACGATGGCACAGACAATACCATTAACCAAGTTCAGTGGATTCGTGTCAGGTGAAAGTAAAGCAGAGGATATTATTTTCAATCTGGCCGATGCCATTGTAGGCGCGAAGATTCCATCCGCTAATGGTTCAAATGTGGAAAACAAATGGAAAAAGGTCTACGAGTCCATGTCAGATGTATGGGTGACTTACAAAGAGATGACCCGTTCAGGCGTACAAGGAAAGTATAAGCATACTGATGGTAAGTTGTATGATGTATTGAAATTGGCGAGCAATTTGCAGAGCATCTCTGCAGCAAAAGATGGAAGAGCGTTAATGAATGAGGATGGTTATTTAAATGAGGTTTATAATACACCTAATGTTATAACAGGTAAAAAAATTCTTGTAACCAATCATCAATACATTAGCAATAATGGAGAAACAATAAATATTAATATTCCTGGAGCACTAGTTGTAATGATACCTGATGAATCATCTCCTCAAGGAGTAAGAGCCTATTTTGTTAAACAGATCCATAATAGAAAAGATGGAAATAAGATAAATAATTCAGATTGGAATGAATTTGATTTATTGACGGAAATGCCGAACGACTGGGCATACGCTTTAAACAAGTCTGGATACAAAATAAGGTTAGAGTATGAAAGATTTATAAACAGTGGTGGTAACTATAGTTACTATACAACCGAACCCGTACTCGCAACAAAATACACTTTCACCGAACGATACTATATCGCTGAACCAACCAACTACACTACACCAAAGGTTGTGTTGAAAGCTACACCAGATGTACCAGAGGGGATTTCCTCTCGAGATTACTTCATCATGTTTACTCAACCTCAGAACTTTGCGGGCGGAGATTATAATTACTTTGATTGCCAGCATGGCGTAGGATTTGTAGGCGAATTAAGCAAGGGTGATCCGTCAGCTACATACAAAGGTATCTGCAGTCCTTCAACCGTCTCACCTGGGTCAACCCCCGTGGTAGTGGATCAGACAGCAGCAGAAGCGATGTACGAGCAGTGGAATGTTCCTGAAGCAACTAAACTGTACACACCGCCAACCATCACATGGGATAAGGATTTTGATGGAGTTACTGAACTGATCAGTCCGGCTTCCCATTTCTTTTATGGTCGTAACTCTACCGTAAAATGGTTGCCAAACAAAAAACGGAGACCGGATTATCTGGTAGCCTACCATATTTCAGTCAATAACGATCGAGCTGCGGTTGTCATTGAAGGAGATCCTTCTCCAAATATTCATGGATATTATCGAAGTTTCGGTTATTTTGGAAAAATCGTACCTTTTAATGATCATGATCACATTGGAAACTTTGGTTTAACCGTAGGTATGGGAGATTTGAAACAGGATCTAACAGGATATACCAAAAATGATATTCGAACGGATTTAAATCCGGACAAGTATGCGCAATATGGAGAGTATACTTCGAACGGGATGGATTCGGTATCTCTTCTCCGAACTCGAGGTAACGTATTGTATCAGGCTCATTATCCAGCATTTATTACCCAACTGCCGAATTATCCCGATGTTGGGAGTATCCCGAAAGAACTGTCTAAACTAGTCTTAGACAAGGATGGTTTCCAAAAGTCATTATGGACTGGGAAATACCATGCAAGTCCAGTCTATCTGGTGCACCAGGCGGAAGGTTATCGGGGGTATATGGATGGGGTTGTCGCGATATATGATCAGAATCTCGTTAATCTGGACGAACTGATTGTAGATACGGAGATTCCCAAAGATAATAATAACCCTGCAGCTGGTAATTGGACAGAAGTGTACAAATTCTTCAGTATCAAATCACCGATGAATTTTTTCAAGCAGTCGCCAGCGCCTGACCTGGTAACGATTGCAATACTTAAGGAAATTAAATAAGGAGGATTAACATTACATGGCAAATTTCAAATATGTAGAAACCATTACAACATCCCAGGATCTTCTGAACAAGTTGAAGGAGGAGATTACGGCTTTTGAGAAATTCCCTTTCGAATCAACAGCGGGTGAAACAGCTGAGAATAACTCATGGAAGGTGTTTTATGAGGAAAAGGATGCTGAAAATCGTATCAGTCTGTTGATTCTTCAAGGCACCATGACGATCGGAACAACAGAAAAACCAATCACCAAAAAATATTATGTACAGTACACGAATCACGCGATCGTTCCACGAGTGATCACACCAACACCTAAATATGTAGAGCATAGTACTTTGACGGTCCAATTGCTTGAAGGACTGGAAGGAGAAGAGCCTGCTGCTTTGCCAGTGAAGACACTGCCAACATTCAAATTAACAGGTCACCCTGTTCTGTACCAGTGGGCACTGGAGAGTCATACGCCAACGGATCGAAACAAAGAAAAGCCGGTTTACATGTATATCAATGTGATGAATAATCGTCTGGCCATGGTTCTGGTTGCAGATCCGGCTGTCAATTTCCTGGATTACAAAAAATCATTCCTCTATGTAGGTGCGCTGAAGCCATTTAAATACAACCTCAATGATGTAGACGGAAACGTTATGCTGACGGCAGGGGCGGTTATTGATGAACCGGATATCGCAACAATCGCCAAAGACGGTACATACTACTATGGACAGTATACTTCTGCAGGTAACAACACATTGCAGATGCTAAAGACCAAATCAGGTATTGAATTCCAGAGCCATTATCCTTCTTTCATTACACAAGCACCACCAGTAGGCAAAGCCTTTATTGATCCTGAACTTGGGGATACGGGACTTGAACTGGAACCACAGGGTTTCCAGGCATCCAAATGGACGTCCAAATATCACTTGTCTCCAATTTATGTTGTCCACCCCTATGAGGGATATCGCGGGCAGTTCGACAATTGCATTGCGGTAACGAAACATAATATCCTTCACTTGGATGAGTTGATTATTGACGTGGAAGGAAAGCCTTGGCATCAAGAGGTTTATCGTTATTTCGATACAGATACACAGCAGAACTTCATGAACTTATCAGCTAATCAACGTATGGGCGTAGCGATTCTGAAAGAGGTACGTTACTCAAGTAAACAAGCATAGACCTGAATCGTATAGATTCAGTAGAGGGAACCCTGACTCCGCTCAGGAGTTCCCTTTTTATTTGGAGGGGGTGATGCAGTGCTCACAACAAACGAATACTATTTCAGCATCCGGGATATTGTTCAGACATCACAGGGATATTTGCTCAGGATAGGCAGTACAGGAAGCAGGCCTTTGGACTATATGTTTGTATATATTCCTTATAGTCGCTATGCCAGCATATTGATGCTGGATTTCTACATGGCAAGGAATGCTGCTGATGATACGATAAAAGACGAATTGATTGACTCCATCAAAAGAGATTTGGAAGGAGAAGAACAATTTATCGTTCTGTCTGATGGAAGAGCAAGGAATCATGTATCGATAAACGAGATACCTATTGGAGACAAACGAAATACGGTACAAAGCGAGATCGAACAAGGCATTAAGGCTATGCGTAATCGATTAGGTGCTGATGAGTCATTAGAACCAATTGAAGGAATTCGAACATCTCTTCGAGATAGCGATCTTATGGATGACTCTGAACAAAAGGCTGCTGATCGAATGCAGTGGCTGCATCAGGGACAGTTGCATACGGAAGATGCAGCATGGCGTGTTGATAATAACAAAGAGTTAAGAATATTCAAGAATGTTACAGTGACACGTAATTTGCTGAAAAATCTGGACAAAATTCATCCATCCCAATGGGGTGTTCGTTTCTCGGATCAGGATGTTATTCTTGATTATCTTGGAGATTACGAACGAGATGATGTAGTTGAAACCGTTGTTGAACGAATCATGGCGTCAGCCAGAGATCACCAGAAGCATACCCGGCTTGAGATATTAGCGATAGCCGATCGGACCGTATCGATGCTCACGGAGCAAATGGTGATGGATGGTGCTTTGAAAGAAACTGAGCGACGCAGTATCGTAGTTAGAGTATTTGACAGTGTTAAAGAGAAATTGAAAGATACTGCGATATCCAAGCTAGACTTGGCTTCATCCATGACTCGGCGTGAACTAGAGGTTTCATATGGAAACATGCTAAAAGCTGTAATAGCTCATCATCGGAACACTTCCAAGGAGCTTATGAGTAACTCCCAGCGTTCCTATAAACGGGATTCAAGCATAGATCATGACATACGAATAGGGAATTCTTCACGTTCCCTACAAGAAGAATATATGAAAATTGTACATGAGCAAATTCTCTCTTCAATAGATCATACGAGAGAAATCAGTGTTCATAAGCCAGATCAGGGTGAAAGAAATCTCCAGGTCGAAGGGCAACTGGCTCAGTTCAATCAAGCCTTGCGGAATATTGATTTTGAAACGCAGATGCAGTATGTACAACAATGGGGGCAACGCAAAGATTTCGAAAACGGGTTAGTCATGCGTCCACCTGTGCTGGCTAAACTGAAAACACGCCAATTCCCAAGTGTGGTACATCGGTCTCTCCGAATGGAAAGAGATACGAATAAAGAACTACTTTTAGCGGAAACACAGTTATATAGACGAAGCGCAGAACATGATATTATTTCTTTAAACGAGATCATAAATTTGGATCGGAGCCGACTGACAGCACCTACCTTGATTAATAAGGAAGGTCTATGGGGAAGTATGGCTAAAGGTGTGCACACCTATATGGACAGATCTTCAGCCAATAGGTATCACCCTGCATCTGCGTTAAGAGATATTCGTAGTGATCCCTGGGTGATCCAAAATGCTTTTCCAAGAGGACAACGTATTATAGGTCATAATCCGGCAACAATAGATCAGGAATTTCCATGGGGCAAAAGAATCATAGATCATGATCCTACTTATATTGAAAGTGTGAATACGCAAATCAAGGCTCACCGACTTATTGTTGTACTTGGAGCGGTTGAGGACACGAATAAGCAAATTCTTGCATCAAGGGATGCTACGGAGTTCGGAAATGTCTTGCGAAATAAACCCGAAGCACATCGAGAGACAGTAGAATTCGCTAATGTTGAGAGGGATAAACCTGAAGGCACTCGGGTAGATAAAGAAGCTGCACATCTCCTTCGAGAATATTCAGAAGGACGCAGGGTCGACAAATTTGAATCATTTGTATCTTTCCAATTCGATGCGGGTCATGTTGGTCCGCGAGCCATGTATATTCCCAAAACAGAAGTGCATGCCGAGCGAACGGATACATATGAGATAGAATTCAAATCCTCAAGTGCGGGTAACCGCATTACTGAGCAAGGAATCTGGTTACCCCAGGCGCTCCGTGGAGAACGTGAAGATAAGACATTGACGATTGAAGATACGGTTTACGAGGCGCTGAAGAGTAGGGAGAGTAAAAACCTTTTTCTTGACGATGAGATGTATGTAGCACTTAAAGGCAGTAAAGAGCTCAATGTAGAGAAATTGTGGCAATCCCTAAAAAATATGACGCAGAAGCATATGGTTTACTTGGATGACTTACTGAAAAAGTTCATCAGTGATGGTGGAACGATCGGAAACAAGTTATATCCGGGTCATCTGGAAGATTCATTGCTGGCAGCTGAATTATTAGATCGCCCTGCGCTTGTGCTGGAGATGATGATTGATGCGGTGTATCAGACCGATGATGTTGCTTTTATGGATGAAAACCTTCTTACTGGAATTCGAGAGAGAATCGATGCATTAATTGAAGTGGGCATCTTGTGTTCAAATAAGAAAAGTAATAATGGACTCGTTACGTTCAGTTCAGAGGGGATTAGAGAATTAAAACAAGTTATTATCGACATGGACATGCCAGAAGCATATCAAGAGCCCGATGATGCATGGACAGACACACCACATCTAGATGCAGATCACCTCTCCCGTCATGGGAATGTAGAGGATAAAATGTCTGAGTCCATCAAGGAAAAAGACAGTGAGTATAATCAAGTAGGGTTGCTGAATGAGCAAAATACGGGTTCAAAGTTTGATCGGCGCGGAGAAACCATCGAGGTGACTTATGCAGATTGGGATGCCAAACCGATCACTTTTAATTTTGATACTCCACTTGGATATGTCGATTCATCCCCAGGAGTTTTTGATGAGGATCTATCAGAAATGAACGCTGCTCACTCACAGGAAAAGTTAGGTATGGTGAATGAAAAAGTCGATGGTTCTAATCATAATCGAGATGGATTATTTAACGATCAAGATTATGCTACAGGAGAATCTATCCTTCGGTCAGGCGAGCACTCTAATACATACGTTGCGGGTTCGACAGATCTGCGAGAACTGCATATTAGCGAAGAGTACTCCATTGGTGCCCGTTTCAGTCAACAAGCGGATGTGAGTGAGGAATATAAATTAGGCAGTCCTGTTAACCGTGAGCTTCAACAGACTGGAGAGATAGTCTCAGGAGCTTCTTCACAAATGAGAAAAGCACAGGTCATTCAGTTGTATACTTCCAGCACTTCTGGAGTTCGTCAAGCAAATACAAGTGAGGGATATGAATTAGGAGATCCACTTTTACGCCAAGGTCTATCTAGTGAAGGCTGTGGCCTTGGATATCAGGATTTGCGTGAAATGCAATGCGATGATGGTTATATGGGGGAAACGAATCATCGACTGGGTGTAACAGTAGAAGGATCATTTTATAGTTATATGGAATTAAAACAGGTAAACATGAATGACGGAATGCAATTGGCCATGAACTCAGAACGATTGTCAGAGCAATCAGGTCGGGTTGAACATGCTACTCAATTGAAAGATTCATGGGTGAATGAAGATTTTTTGGGTCAGGTATACAAACTTGGTAACCTGGAACAGCAGTGGATAGCTGATAAGCCGCAACAGGGAAATCTGGAGAGCCAGTGGGTTGCTACCAAATATCAATATGGTTTGATGGATCAATATCTTGACAGCGGGGATAAACCTAAGTACGCAGACGTGCCAGTAGAATCCATTGGAGGTTTGCCACTCAAATATGGGCAGATTGAAGAGGAGTTGCAGGCAACTAAATACCGGTATGGGAACTTGGAAGAGCAGCTACTCGGAATTAAACCTCAGTATGGACAAATTGAAGAAATGCTGTTTTCTACCAAGCCTCAATATGGCAATTTGGAAGAAAATCTTCTCGCGACTAAGGGTGGTAAAAGTTCCGAATATCACTTTACCAACAACGGAGATAAACGTGCAAGAGATTCGTATGTTGAGGAACAACGGAACGGATCAAAGAGCGAGCGAAAGACAAGTCTTGAGGAAGATATAGCGGGAATTCTAAAACCTCTTCGGGCTACATTTGAATCCGGTTTGTTAAGCACAAAAGGTAATTCCCAGGCTGATTGGGAGCAATCTTTAGTGAGTGACAAAGCGAGCAATTATTCTTCAATTGTTACTATATCTGAAGCATTAAAAATTCAACAGCATGGACATGTGGGAGAGCAATTGAATGCTGACAAGTTTGAACAAGGTGCTTCTCTTCTAGATGGTTCAGAAGGAAAGAAAGGACATGTGGATGGTGAATTCATCGATTATACATGGACAGGCACGAACTCAGCGCACCACGCTAATGTTGGGGCAGAATTATCCGGTGAAACCGGACCACTTGATTCTACGGGGCAATACGAAATAACGACTGCATTTAAGAATACTCTTAATGGTGAATTAAATACAGAAGATACTAACATGTCAATCAAGTTAAGTGGATCTGGACAAGAAGTGGATGATTTTTCATATGCAGATTTTGAGGGCAGAGTGGCGCTTGTTCAACAGGATGTCATCACTGCAGAACGAGAGGATGAACGAATATCTCATCTGGAAAACCAGACACGAGAGGCAACATTTGCGAATGCTCGTTTGTCTGAATTGCAGAATCCGGAGGATACATTCGCAACCTTTGAGGAACGATGTACGCAGGTGATCACTGGCTTTATTTTCGCTGAACGACCTGAGATGCGTGCAGAGTATTTGGAACAGCTTTTTGCATTTTTGCCTGAACGAACAGCGCATCTTATGAAGATCTATCACGAAGCGAAAGTGGAAGGACGGGCTTCTGATGTTGAAGTCGATTCGGTGTTGGCTTATCGGGATCGGATTACTGAGGGATATCTGCCTCTTATGGATACTACCGCGCAGGGACTTGTTTTCGATTATACCGATAATCTGTTGGACCACGGAATGAATCCCGAAGACTGGGAGGGTGGTTTTGGCGTGCCCGAAGAGTATGATCCTCATGACCCGTTTAACGTTTATTTTCCATACTCCAAAGAGATGGATGCACTTGAACTTGTTCAGGCGGATGATTGGGTTCAATTCGGCGGCGGCGATTGGAAACGGGATGAGCTCCTCGGCAAGTTTTACAGTAAAAATGAAACTTCTCAAATCAACGGATGGTACCGGAATAATTTTCTGGGAGATCAGTATAAATTCTCCGTTGATTTCAAGGTAGATGAGAACGAGAAGGGTGACGATGGCGTTGGAATTATTTTCAAAATGCAAGATACCAATAACTATTGGATGTTCATGGTCAATGGTGGTGATTCTACAAATTCTCTAGATATGAGGACACCGATGCAGCTGTATCATGTCGTCGCGGGTAGAAAAGAGTCTGTAGGTTCTCCGATGCAACCTTTTAAATGGGAGAGGGATCGATGGTACACAATCTCAGTATCTATTATGAAAGGTAAATTACAAATCTATACCGATTCCAAACTACAATACGATTTAACGGGCACTGATTAACTCAGTGTTCTTTTTTTCGTATATAGCGAGTACGAGGTGATTTTATGGGTCATACATTTGGATTGTTTACAATGTCTCAGAAAGGCGTGTTGTTCGCCAATATGAGAGCTAAGATAGCTGATAAAGACGATTATACCAATCCTAATCATCCACAGCATCTCCCGGAGAGTCCCAATGCACCGAGGAGTGAAACGGACCGGCACGGCGAAGAAGATAATCCTATTCTGGGTGATCCAGGTTACGGTCAGATCGGACGATGGCAGACGGTTCAATTGGATGCACTGGAAAACAGTATTGATCAAATCATTGAGCAATATCTGAAAGATAAGTCGTGGTATGCGAGTGTACGATGCCGTGAAGCACTGTGGAATATGTACCGCAGGATTGAATGGTGGGTAGAACAACAGCAGCCTCCAGACAAAACACAATATCAGCGAGTACTGCAGATGATTAAAGATTGTATTCACAAGATTCTTGAAAATGCTCAGAAGCCTGGTGGTAGTCATCATGGTGTATCATTGCCCGTTTGTCCAGCACCCTACTACCATCATTTTAGTGGGAATTACTTTAATCATTTTGATGCAACCGTATATGAGATTCCGCTCTTTTCAATGAAAAAGGACGTCCCGTTCTCGGATAAATTCCCTGATTTCTTCAGATATGTATCATCGACGGAGGATCAGGAATGGGTAGCTGTCCACTCCGTAGGCCGAAATGAACAATCTGGATCAGAGATGATCTTAAAACTGGACCTAGGGCTTCTGGAGATTGGCAACTCATCCAAAATCACATTTAACTGGCGTGTGAAGCGTTATGGACAGATCAGGTTCAAGTACCTGGCTAGTGCCAAGCGTGGTAATGGCATGCTGTTCTACATTAATGGGCAGCAAGTTGGAGGCGAATGGAGCGAGAATAGCGGATGGCAAGAAGCTGCATTTACGTTGCAGCCAGGACAGATGTACAAGTTCGACTGGTTAATTCGCAAAATGAGACCTGAAGTATGGCAGAACAATGGTATCTATATCAAGGATGTTGAAGTCGTTGAGATTGTGGATACACGCAAACCGCCTGCTCCTTTGGATATTGATCTGGATGGGGAGGGAAGTGATAGTGATTGGTATGTAAAGTCTTCAAAAAGCATTGCACAAGCCCATTTTCAAGCTCAGTTCATTACAGATGAAGATCGAAGTAAAACGATGAAAATGGATTTGGATAATGAATGTGACGGTACAGTTTCTTTTGCTTACTTCATGGGAGTAGATAAAGAATCATATCCAACTAAAGATTATGAATTGTTTTTTGATGACATTTTTGAATCCAGAACTCAGCATGGAGAAAGCAGGCATGGTAGCCATGCTCAATCTTTACACGGTGCAGAGTGGAATATCAATGAGGAATATTCAGAAACAACAGCTAATCAAGACAAGATTGAATACGAAATTATAGCAGGTCCTGAGACGACTGTAGATTTAAGAGGTGTGGTTGAAGTTATATGTCCAACCTATGAGATTGATCATTGGCAACCATCGCTTCATGGTCAAGGGATTGGGAGTTATCAGTGGCAGATGTCGGGCAGTCCGCCATGGGTAAGATCAGGGAATGTATTAAGACTGGATGAACCTATAGAAGGGGATATGATTGCTCAAACCGAAGTGAACTTGCAAGATGAGGGTTGGTTTTTGTTTAGTTATTCTCATCAATTACGAGCTACGGAATCGTTCGAGGTGACTGTAAATGGCATGCTTGAATACTATTCAACGATGCATAGCCAGGGGGAGCAGATACGAATTCCGCTAGAGGAAGGTTTAAATATTATCCAATTCTATATTCGAGATTATTACACTGAGCAGCCTTTCATCGATAACATAGAAAAATTATTCACGTACGGGAACAATACTGGCAATACATATCGAACTGTAACTGATCTAGGTTCGTATGTTGATGTGACTCGTGGATGGGATGTAACAGATGCAGGAGCTAGAACAGAAAAGTCTGGTGATACAATTAGATATAATGCAGAGTTAAATCCAGGAGCTAAGTTCAGTATTAAAGAGCATATGCGTATCTATCCAGCGATGGACTCGTCATACGATCCAGACAAGGGGATAACAAGAGATTTTAACGTTTTTGAAGAATTGTTTAATGAGGAAGGCAAGTATCATGAAGCATTAAGATTCTCTGGAAATTGGGTGTGGAAAAAAATTGTGAACGGCGATGGGGTC
The DNA here is from genome assembly GCF_052115745.1 of Paenibacillus sp. 2KB_22. Classification (NCBI taxonomy): domain Bacteria; kingdom Bacillati; phylum Bacillota; class Bacilli; order Caryophanales; family Paenibacillaceae; genus Paenibacillus; species Paenibacillus sp. 2KB_22. The sequence continues at coordinate 784,188 of NZ_JBFRHG010000002.1, read as the reverse complement.
ATGTGGGCACAGGGGCATGATCAGGATTTTATATGTGATTTTGAAGCTCATTTAGATAATTCTGGTTACATCTGTTGGCAATATGGAGGGCAATTTGATCCGGGAGAAAAATTGGAACTACAAATTGATGGTATCTCTGTATGGACAGGGAGTCAGTCGAATGACAGAGAAGGGACCAATTGTATGTATCCTCTACCTTCGGGGAATCATCAATTCCGATGGAGATACCGTGACGGTAAAAAATATACGCCAGGTAACGGAGAAAGTGGTTCGGAAGATTCTACTGGACCAGGTACGGGAACAGATCAGCAAGACGATACAACGAAAGATCCATATGGAGTGAAGTGTTATACAGGAGATTCAAAAACGAATAACATCCAGTACGCGCAAAAATCATATGGAGGGCACTCGCCACGTGCTGCTAAGTTTGATGCAACCAATAGTGGTGAAGTTTACTCATCCTCTGGTCAAGCGTACGCATTGGGTGTTACTAAGCAAAATTCGACAATTGTTCGTACGTTTACTGCCCCTAAGATTGGAAGTTTCAATTACTCTGAATTGTTGACAGTCTATCCAGTAACAAAGAGAAGAGTCTTTGTGAAAAGAGAACTAAATAATAAGAGTGCTCAATATGATCGTGCTGAAACTATTAACAAATCAAATGGTACAGTGGACTATTACTCTTTGGATGTTTCTGGAAACAACCCTCAAAGTCCTGAATATAGTTTATTTGGCTCAGATACCAAGAAGATAACTTTTGAATTCTATTGTGTTGAATCATTTGATATTAAATTTAAATATTTGTGTTACCTGTTACAAGATTCAATTCAAGCCGGGCGACTTAGGGTTGCTTATTATCCTAAAGATAAAGCAAGTCAAGCGGTAACAATTCTTGATTGTAACGATAATTTTGGAGATCAAAAAGGATATAATAGCAAAAGTATTGATGAAACAAAATGGAAAAAAGCAGAAAAGTTTTCTATTCCAATTACAGTTGAGAAACCTGGAAAATATACATTAATTATAGGTCTTACTGATACTTATAATGGGCGGGAAAGAGGAAAAGAAGGTAATTACTATTATGCAGCCATCAAAGATCTTGTGGTTCGCACGGATGATCCTGATGGTGTGAATCAAAATAAACTGCTAAATCCAGTCTTGGTGGATCGATCAACTTATGTGAATGTGCAGTGGTTTGATTTAACAGACGAAAAGAACAAATTTAATCCTATTAAAGTATCCGTTGAAAATGGTAAAAAAGTTAGCGATTTCATTAACAGCCCTCCCTCATTAATACCCGGGCACAAATATAAAGTGGTTTACACACTTATTAAAGATAAAACCTCAACCAACGCGACAGGTCTTGATGCAGGTGGATTTACATTAAGTGAAGGTAGTTTTTCCGAGAGATGGCCTAACTACTGTATTGATGCAAGTGGAAACATGTTCCCTGAAGGCAATTCCCCTCACCCAGGCAAGGAGCCATCGAATCCACCAGACACTACAACACCAGATGGTGGGAGTCATGCTTGGCTAGATGTTATTCGTCTATACAAAAATAACAGCAGAGCGTGTTCTGGGACGAAAATCGTTATTGAAACCTTCGAAGAAGGGAAATTTCTTCATTCCCGAGATTTGACGAATCAAGATGACACATTGGTTACAATTGAAGTGGAAAATACCTCAGATGAGAAGCGGAAGTATGAAGTTCAAGTTCGTTTTGTACAAGATTGTCCTGGAGATGGCGCCATGATCTGGGGAGGTAAACTTAATATTGATGACATTATTAAAGTTGATCCATCCTGGGCAGAAGTGACCCACTTCGAAGTGTGGAATAACAAACCCATCTGGATGGGCGGCTGCGATAACAGTAATATGCGCGTAAAAATTACACGTGAGGACGGAAAAGTGTTATGGGATGAAAAGTATTACGGGGACGGGTATCGTGGCTTCGAACTGAATGATCTGGCTCCCAAGCCTTATAGCAAGTATAAGGTGGAGATTACAACAGATCAGAAGGGGCAGATCAGCGGCTGGACAGGAAAACGATATCTGACCACCTTCCGGGTGCATGACTTCAAAGCCTACGAACGATGGGTGTGGATACCAGAACCGTTTGATTGTCAGCTGGATTTCTTCATTGACAATGAGCTGATCAAAACATTCACCCAGGAGGGTGGATACTATACATTTTCACATCCAGTGCCCAAGGGCAAACATGAATTCAAATGGGTGTTCACCTCGCTTCAGGAAGTGGGTACGCGTAGTTACGAATACGCTAATCTGGACTGGATGGAACTGACCAACTGGATCTGTGATGACGTCTATGTCATTCCTTACTGCGAAGGTGGTGGGGGAGACAAGTGTGTTGAAGCTCTTATTAAATGCCTGCTGGAAGTTTGGAAAGCAAGGCCTAAGATGTGTGTAATCGGTAAACGCATCTGGTTATTCACGTAAAGAAAGGAGGAGCTGTATGGGAATTGTGAAACGTCAGGAAAAAGGGCTAATCTATTTTGATGAATTCAATAAATCCGAACTTGATTCAGGGTGGGAAGTATTGACTGACGATCCTGGAAGGTACAATGCTGATCATGGAGTACTGGAACTAAGGCATGGAGAGTCTCCAATATATATGTTTTTCACGGAGTTGACCGTAATTGAAGAGTTCGTGTTGGATGTCAAGAATGAGTATAATCCAACTGTTGAGGGAGACTCCGGGGGACTTATTGTATATGCGGACGATGAGAATGTGGTGAAACTTGAAGAGTATTTTGATGTGGAGAAAGGGATAGCAAGAAGCTATCCATGGATCCGTCTGGTACGAAGTTTTAATGTGTATTCCGCATATTGGTCAGAGGACGGGAAGATATGGCGGTTTATTGGTAATCAGGAAGTCATCTCCTCTGTACCTAAGATTGGGCTTTTCTTAGAATCAGGAACAGAAGGTGAACCACTACTCATTAATCATATTCGAATTCAAAGAAGTGCCAGAGTGAAGATAGATAATCTGAAACAAGGTTATCAGGTTGAACTCCGGGATCAGGCAGGAAAAACTCTTGAAAAGAAAATATGTAAATATGAGAATACATCAGTCATGTTTGACCTTCAACGATATGGATATCCGCTTACGGGAAGCTTTGCTGTGACTTTGCCTGACCACAATAGATTTGAATCGTCGGACATATTAAGTATATATGGTGGCGATACATATTACTTTGAACCTAGAGTGGATCTTTACTATCGTGAGTATAGCGACAATGGTGAATTCCTTGACATACGGTTACAAGACAACCAGGAACGTTTCCTTGGTTATATGTCCTCTGGTCAATCCGTAACGGAGAATGTATTGTTTATTGCTAAAAATTCATTGAACCAAGGTGTTTTTCAAAATGTTAACTTCGAGCTTGCCTCTTATCGGGGAGATCAGTATCAAAATGTAGTTCGGTTAGCGCCCGATGTTGAGGGCGAACCAGGAGCCTGGAGTATGCAAGTGAACGCAGCCGAGATAACTCCAGAAAGCCCTTATCAATTCTGGGTGAGAGTAGAAAGGCTGGATACCAGTACCAATTATGAAGCCCAGGTCACGTTCGGGATCAAAGTTTCTTCAACGTATATATAGCTCTAAACTTTATGTGCTCGACCACGTATAGATTCAATAAGGGTTGAGTTGGAGGTGAGAATATGTCTGTCCGCTTTAGCGGGACAAGTTCAGGGACGAACAATGGCAAGTTGCTTGACCACAATAGTTTGCTGAACAAAGGGACCCGATCCCACCAAGAAATTGATGAGCATCTTTCAGAAATGGAGGAAGCCAGAAGCAGCTATGTCAGTCTCCCTGAGCGGTTGGATCAGATGGAACTTGTAGGCAAACAGAATGAAACAGGGATAGCCGGTCATGAATTGCGTATTGCTGATCTGGAACCTCGGGTATTGAATCAGGGAATATTATTGGAAGACCAGAAATCCAAGTTGGGTGAAGTTGAGAAAAACCTAATGGATATCAGCATGGATGTTCATGAACAAAATGAACGGTTGGAGAGTTTGGAAAATGAATTAGGAGATACTCGGGGGAATCGTGAATCACTTGCAGATGTTATATCGGATATAGAGCATTCCATTGATATTCTAAAAACGATCCCATTATCTGATTTGGCAATAAGCGCGGCAACTATGGATTCTAATGGTCTGCTTAAGGTTCAGATCAACGGTGGTTATGCAAGCATTAACAGTACACTTGTTCAAAAAGAGGAGTCTTTCTATTCATTCATAGCTGAGCAAGATACTCGATACTATATATTTCTAAAGAATGATGGAACCTTCGTACATCAGGTGATTCCTGATGAACCCGATAACGGTATGATTCTGGGATCTGTAACGACTGGTGCGACCTTCGATGCGGTATATCTTAAAGACCAACGATATTATCTAACCAAAACGGTGTCTACAGAAGATTTTCAAGATCTTCAGGAAAGAATCACAGATGCTCAATCTCAGATCAATGAGTTGGACGACGAAGTGTTCAGGTGGATTGATCATACCGAAGACTTGTCCAAACAAGTTGAAGGTTTGGGTGAAACTAAGGCTGAAGTTTCAGATGCTAGAACAGACAAAGATGGCTTTGAATTTGATAAACTGCCGGATCGTTTAAACCATATGCAATCCAAGCTGGAGCTTGCTGCATCTAGGGGGACGATGGAAAATCAATCGATTTTTCGTATTGAGTACCCACCTGATATAAGGCTTTCAGAACAAAAGAGCTTTTATTGTCCAAAGTACAGTATTGGTTCTGACAGTGTAGAGGTACTTCTGGATGGCATTAGGGTAACTCCTGGGGATGATTATATCGAATATACGGATACGGAAATTCGTTTTCTCTATGATATTCCGATAGATTCACGTGTCACACTGCTTAGCCGAGGGTCGATCATCAATACGTCTTCAACATCAGAGTATGAGTATGACTCCAAAGGCAGAATGAAGCGTGAGATTATCACCGGAGGCATTAACCGCATTATCGATTATGAGTACGATCTTGAGGGGAATCTTATAGCAGAACTCATTACGGAGAGTGACGGGCAAGTTAAGACGATCACCTACGAACGGGAAGAAGGAAGAATTAGGCGCAAGTTGAACAATGGGGCAATGTACTTTTACTTACAAGGCAGTTCGGCCTATGATGATCGGCCTATCAAGAAACGTGTGTCTGTGCTTGAAGATATGGAAGAACAGGACGTTTATTTTGAGTATGACGCTCTAAGCGGCCTGATTATTAAGGAGATTACATATAACAACGACATAAAACCATTAGTTATAAAGATTATTGAATACAATTATAACTCTGATGGTAGTGTGGATACCGAGATGGTCGACTTTAATGGTTCGAAAATAGTAAAAAAATATAAGTACGATTCGCATGGAAATATCCTTGGCGTCCAAAAAAGAAAGGTAGGCTGATAAGATGGTTACACACTTTTCCATGACAAAAATAAAAACCGGGTTTCGTCCTTTATTCGACAAAATGGTAGGTACGAACCTAACGCCAATTACAGAGGAAGAGGTGGAGCTCCTGAAGTTTATGTTGCGGAGTGATATTATCTTTGATGGTACGGGACAACAGTACCTTCCCATGCTGGAAGCTTTAGAACAGTTGGTTCCTCTTAAGTTAACGGACGAAATTAACCAAGAGCTAGTGGATCAGGATACACAACGTCAAGAGCAAGATCGACAGATGCAGATCCGCACCGTGTTTCTCACAGCAATGAAAGAGTCGATGCTTCAGGAATTGAAAGTTCGATATGGCATTTAAGGAGGTGAGCGCATGACAGCTACAGTGGTACAGGGGTTTAGGAGATATGAATTTACGAGCACCGTGACCAATTTCTTAAGCACTTTGGCAAGAGAGATGAACACTTATCCATATGAGGATGTCAACTGGAAAGTGACTTATTATCCTAAAGATCCGTATTCTCAGCCGAAGGCCTACAATTCACAGAATCAGCCATATTCTAATCCTCTGGGTGCGGTGACACTTGAGAATATAAATGATGCTTCGCTATTTTTCACTTTAAGTCTAAACCTTTCTGTTTCGTATGGATGGACTACTTTTGGTTACCAATTAAGGTGTGGTTTAAACCGTCCCTCTGTTGGAGAGGAGCCTTACCCAGATGTTTCACTTGCTATTGGAGAAGAAAGTAATATCCCCTTCCATACTTCGTCTAATAATGTAACTTTGAATATCACATATAAATGGACAGTGTTCCCCTTGAAAGAAGCTATATTTATTTTTGGAGAAGCTATTACAAATATAGGGAATGCTTATCCGTTTAGGTTATATATGGGAAATGTTGCATCTTATGAAACAGAAGACCCAGCTATAAAGAATGATTTTGTTGGTATATTCTCTCATGCACCTATTGGAAATGATACTAACTGGGCAAATAATAATTTATACAGTGTTGGTAGAGGGGTAGTCAGAACTTCCCGTAATAACAAAAAGTACGAATTATATAACTTTTGTACTAGTGCCCAAGCTACATCTCCTGGTTCAGGAAATCGCTATTTTTTTTCCCCTTGGTATGTGTTTCAACCTAAGGAAGGAGTACGAGGTGAATTTCAACAAATGAGGTCTGCAGTATTTAAAGATGCTAACCAACATCCAGACGGATCCATGATTGATCTGGATGGTAAAAGGTACCATGTATTTCACGTTACCGATCAACAACAACCGACAAGTTACAAATATTGGGTCGACATCTCAGGTCAGACTAGATATATTCAACCCTACTTCTTTGACAGCAACACGCTCTTGGGAGATGGACAGAGAGCAATTTTATTCGAATTACCAACGGAGGGGTCTAAGTAATGGCAGTACCTAAACGATATTCATGGGTGAGTACGATATCCGAGTTTTCAAACACCGCTGAGTTACAGATGGCAGGGGACTCATGGTGGGAAGTGAAAAAATATGCTGCTGGAGCAGTTAGCGGTGGTGGTAATTGGGGAAATGTAGTTTTTACGAATTTGATTGATCGAAGCCTTGAATTGACGATGGCGATCCAAACCAATAATGGTGCTACGATTCGATGGGGTATCAACAGCAATTTATCACCAAGAGCGGATGTTCATTTGGATTCTCAGGATAAGCAGATGACGGATACCCCATTTTCTTGTGATGCGGGTAACTACAACATAACCTACAAATGGACTTTATTCACTACAAAAGATGGGATTTTTATCCATGGAGAGTATCAAAGTAACATTAATTATGCCTACCCAGTTCGTATCTATATGGGTAGACTTGCTCCACTAGAGCCTGAAGATCCAGCAATTGCAAATGATTTTGTTGGGATATTCACACACATGCCTTCCAATGTGAGTAATAACAGTGCAGCTACATATGGTGACAATAATGTTGGTAGAGGGATTGTACGAAAGTCCCGAAATGGAACTAAGTACGAATATTATAATTTTACTACTGACGCTCAACTTACTTCTCCTGGTGTAGGGGGGAGATACTATGTTAACCCCTTTATGGTATTCAATCCAGCAGAAGGAGTTAGGGGGAAATTTCTAGATGTATATGCTACTTGCCTGAAGGATGCTTCTCAGCACCCGGATGGTTCAATTCTAGATTTGGGTGAAAACAAATATTACGTATTTCATGTCGTGGATCAACAGATGCCGTATAACACGAATTATACTCGATGGTACACCTCATTAGGGGGCATACGCTACTGCGTTCCTTGCTTCTTCGGTAGCAACAACGTCATGGGTGGGCAACGAGTCATTCTATTTAAGATATAAGGAGGTTTTCTATACATGTCATTTTTCAGTGGTAAAGTCAAAATGAATCTGTTGTTTCAAGCATTAATTAATGGCTTCAAGGGAATTGCATCCTCGCCTTGGTCGATCTATTTTGAAACATCGGATATCCTCGTCATTAAATCAGTGGGCTCAACAGGAAAAGATAAATTATTTATTAAGTTTGAGAAAGGAAATACCAAGGAATTAAACGGCAACTACATCACGGTAACTTCAGCAGAAGATGTATTACTTGTTGACGGGAGTATTCCGGAAGGGAAAATGTTTACTACACGGAATTTTTACTGCCATACATCTATCGTAGATTCCAATCTCTTAACAGACTACCAGGTATCGGTTACAGCAGATCGTGTAATTATGTGGTTGGCGGGGGATGTGAATTCGGTAACAGGGATATCCAATTTGGGGTATTTCGGTCTGATGTATCGTTATTCTCAAGAAAATCACTCGGGTGCTCAAGGAATTGGAGTGAGCTACCAGGGATTCAATGGTATTCGTACAGTTAAGGATCTGGATAATATTCAGACCAATAACGTGTACAAATCCTACTCCGCGATGGTACCGACCAATCCGGGTTGGGGCGCTCTTTACCACCTCTCGCCATGTATTATGGCAAATAACGCAGAAGGTCCGCGAGGCGAACTGCATGATATTTATTTTGCACCTGCAGCAGGTGTAAGCCACGGAGATGAGATTACAGTGGCCAATAAGACATACAAGGTATATTCTCTGACCACAGGAGGTTCAAGCTTCCTACCGGGTAACACTGTAGCTGTATTGATGCAGTAGGGGAGGAGAACTATGGCTGTAGCAGGAACGGAAAAATCCATTTACACGCCTCAACAATCAGTAATAAAACGAAACACGGGTGTGCTTTATACATATCTAAGCAGTATTTATTATTCCAATAGAACCAAGGCGAGCTCTTACTATGATCCTGAGAGGGCAGGCCAACAACATAATTCAGGAGTACTTTACACATACGCTCAGGGTCCATATCGTTCCAGTGCGACGCAATCTTTGTCCCTGTATACGAGCAAAAGCTCTGGTAAAACGGGGCAACTGAAGCTCAATGGAGTCCAGTACAAGTACACGGTTGGAAAGCTTCATCATCTCACTTCAGAGAACCCATCGGAGCAAAATATTTATTCCATTTGGGGGTATGATCAGGAGGATCTCCCTCAGTATTATACAGGCCGTTTCATATTGACTGACACCCATGGTGTCATAATAAGCCAAACCAAAGAGATAAGCATTTACGATAGTTTGGGTTATCTTCCATTACACAACACGCCAGAAACTCGATTCACAGGTAACCTTGGTATGGCAGGTTATCTGGGCTCTTTAACGAAACAAGCAAATGGTCGCTGGGTACATGTTACCAAGATTGTTTTGCCTTCAAAGGATTCATTCAAGGGAGTTATTCGATCAATTATTGTAGGTCAGAGAACCCCGGTCTCATCAGAGGGTGCAAAAATTCGATATATTTTAAAGCACATTTACAAAGACGAAATGAATGAGTTTCAAGGCTATCTTTCTGGTCAAGGAGGCAACATAGATCCAGTGGTACCAACCATGGTATTGCCACGAAGGTACCCTGCTACCTATATTCCAAATCGCAGGAGGAGTGAGAAATGAACAAAACATGGCGAATTATGCAGGAGCTGAAAGACGTGTACAAACAGGTAGAATTGTCTCATGTAGTTGAAGCACTAAACGGTGGGGGAGAAACATTAATCGTTTCGCTCCCCATGGAAAGTCCGCGTTTTCTGATTAAGACGGTACGTGTTATCCCAACAAAGGAAACGAATGTGGAGCTTCACATACTTGATAGTGCAGACAAAATGAAAGCCCAAATTTTATACTTTAATACAGCTGAATTCAGTACAGGCAACTTCATAGATGGGATATACGACAATGTGGATTTACCTTATGACGATAAGGATGGTACATCCCATTTCCATTTTGAAATCATTAATCCAAGTTCCGTGCCTTCAGGTTTTACCATTGAAGTTACGGGTTTGACGGTCAGATAGGAGACAACGATCATGGATATCATTACTTATGGTAAAGTGGTCAAGCTTTCAAACGAGATCAAGGAAGCCAGAGAAGATAGCGGGACTCTAGATTCTCGATTGGACAAGATTGCATTAGGTACGATTACAACAGTAAATGCAAAAACAGACCTTCCCCCACAAGGGAAACCGGAAGCTATTTATGCCGTACTCGCGGATGAAAGTAATCAAAGTATGCCAACATTATATATGTATGGCGAAGAATATACGCGTCTTATGGGATCTGATGTCAGCTATAAATCCAATGGCATCCTAACAGTTAACGGGTTGGAGGTCATGGTATATGAACATCCAGATTTCCATAGTGCCGATATGATTAGCGATGGAGACACACATGTGAGCATGACTTGGGGTGAACGAAAACGCCTGAATGTCATGGATCCGTGGGAATCGATCAGCGATTTGGTGGATTATACAGATGTGGTTACTTATTTTGCTTTTGACGTGCAGGGAAGAGTTATTCGACAAGTCGTTACAGACAACTACACCGAGCAGCTTGTTAGAGAACCTGTACTGACCATGCCGGCTTCTCCAGAAGGTTACGCACAGGATGATTCCTTCTTGGTCATTTCAATTGGTGAGATTTATCGATATGACGGTCTGGACTTTGTGCAGCTTCCTACCTTGGTTGATGTCATTTATCAGTATGATGATGAGGGAAGACTGGTGGACAAGTCCATAACCAGGGTGGGAACAACACCTATTCAAACCAACTTCAAATATATATATGACTCATACGGCAATCGTATAGCAGTTAAGAAATACTAAAATGGAAGGATAGCATGTGCTGTCCTTTTTTTCTTTTACCAACAGATTAGTTTGTGAAACCCACATCGACATATGAAGATTAGCATTAACATTTAACAGATCATGACGTATAGAGAAAGTAGGATGAGAACGTAATTATTCCGGGAGGTAATGTACGATGAATATTGAACTTACTGCTCATTTCTTTTTCAAAGGAAGTGGGAAGAAGAAAACGGTGAACTGGATGGAAGATAACCCCAGGTTGCAACAGAAAGAGAAAGATTCGGATAAGGTCGTACGTGAAATTCCGTTAACTGGGGATGAGGTTAAGCAAGAATATCGCCGACTATTCACCAAACACAAGAACGAGGGGAAATCGATCACGTTGGAAGATACAGACGGTGTGGTTCATATCATTGATCTTACCGATGTGCGGAATATTGAATTGACCTCTAAGGAGGGGAATACAGATGCTGTACAGGCTGACCTTTGCACTGAATGATGAGGAAATTGTCACTACCGAGATGACCTCGGATAAGGAGGATCTGGTTGGAGCAACGGAAGAAGCATTCGATTTGATCGAAAGAGACTATGGTGCCAATGTCGCTTTGAACCTGGTTGCGTTTAGCCTGCTCAAAATAGAGATTACCAATGAAATGATAAATTAAGCGTTTGCGCTAACTAATGTTAGCTTTTCAGCATCAACTTCTAATTTATTTGAATAATTATAAAATATAGTTAATAAAGTGATATACCCCAAGCCTAGTTCTGGGGTCTATTCCTTTTTCATGAAAAGTTGATAGTGACTTGATTTAATGCATCCATTGAAACTTGTCTTGTACAAGTAGTTTTGATTAAACTAGGTTGAATTCATATGTTCAAGGGCAGTAGAAGGGGTCAGGATGATTGGCAAGGAGGGATGGGACATTGAGATAAAAGACTTGGAAAGAGAGCTCGCAAAGCTGGCATCCAGAATAAGAAAAGATTTTACTGAACGCGGGCCGGTTGATACCAGAGTCTCTATCATGAATCATTTTATCATCTTAAAGTTTACAGCAAAATTCACCAAGCCTGAAGCATTCATGTTGGAACATATGCAATCACACTCAAGTCAAATTTTCGCCGAATACAAGATGAAGCTAGCATATATGATGAGAGAAGATTTTAACCCCGTTTTCTCTTATATCAACATGGGTCTGAAGATCGAAGACATCGAAACAACATTTTTTGGTCATGATTTTGCAGAGCAGATTACAGTCTTCAAGATGAACAAGGATGTTGAAGTGCTGCTGAAAAATGATGAGATAAACATGCCTTAAGACCTATGTGCTAACGTTTGAATACTGGACAGGTTCTTAGGAACTAATTTTTGTTGTTGACAATATCCTACATATTTCCTTATACTACCCTTATGGCGATTGAATAGATTAATAATCTTGACGAAGCCTATAACCTTGTTAATGAACTTGAAGGCCATATCTTCGGTAATTGGGACGAAATAGATGTCAGACCAAGACCGACACATTCCACCATTTTGGTATTTTCCAGTGGTGCGCTCTGTGTTGGTCTTTTTGTTTGTAAAAAATGCTGCTTTACCTTCCACCGTATACTTCGTATATAGTCAGTAAAAGGCATATAAGCGAACGTAATAAATAAATGTTGCGAACATTAGTTCGTATTTGTTATTCTGAATGTAATAGGATGGGAATGGGGAGGCGGATCAAAGGGAGATTTCTTGATCGTTTGTATGTAATTAGGCTTATTAGCTTCAATTGTGTGTAACAAGACTACATATGGTATGTGAGATTTCGGGAGCAATAGCGGGTCTGTATAGTAAAATCACGCTGGATAGTAACTAGAATGTGAAGAAAGTATACGAACGACGATAATTAAAAGTTAATGGGGGAAATGTATTATGTCTGCTACAACTGCTATGGGTTTTGATGATTTATTTGAGATTGGGGATATAGACATGTTCCTGAATAAAGCTCAGGAGAAGTGTCGTCACAAGCTTAGAGGGAAAACATTTGCAGGGATAGAGAAAGAAGATGTGACCCAGGAGATTATGATCAAATTAGTTAACTCCTTGGACAAGTATGACTCAGAAAAAGCGAAAATGTCGACGTTTGTTGATCATCTTATCGAAAATAAAATCAAGGACATGTACCGTAAGTGCATGTCTGAGAAAAATCTCAGTGTGGTTAACGCTGTACAGATCATGTGCACGGATCAGAGTGGTGGCGATGAATCGGAAAGCTCAGATATTGCATTAGCGCTTGGTCATGCTGGGTTTGCTTATGAGAATTTTGAGTTTGTAACAGATATTATGGAAAATATGAGGCTGAACGAACGTGAGAAGCAAATCTTTAAACTTCGGACTTCGGGGTATGAATTTGTAGAGATTGCAGGAATGCTAGGTGTATCCAAGGCACGTATATCCCAGTTATGGAAAGCGATTCGTGAGAAATACGAAGCATTGTAGTCATAAGTGGCAATTAATAGCCTAAGTTTGATGAAGATAGATTCAGTAACCTACATAGAACAGAGAGAGCACCCTTAACTGGGTGCTTTTTTATGTCGTATAGAGAGATTAGTACAGAAAGAAAGGCGGAACAAGATGCTTAGTGTGGTGGTTTTAGGATTTACTGTGGAACGTCTAGAGGGATATTCGGATATTGCTTGGGCAAGTCATGATTCGTCGACAGCTTCTGATTTAAGCAACAGGGAGTATGCCTTGATCATTGAGAAAGTAGTTGTACAGGCTGATGCCGTCTTGGTTAATTTGGATACGGATCATTTGACCTCTACTGATATTGTGATCATGCATCTTGCTTATATACATAAAAAACCGATCTTGGGTGTAGGTTTTAGGCCATTGGAGCCTGTTATCGAAGATTTTGTCTCCAAACGAGTGACTGATCTGGACACGGCTGTACTCCATATGCGGACGAACTATTTGGTCTTAAGCAGCGGAACCAATCCTTCATCTTCGGCTCCAATTTAACTGCCGCTCTGATAACACGTATAGAGAATGTAAGGGCAAGCATATTCGTTAAACTTTACTTAATGGAGGAAAAATCCGATGACACATATGATCAAAGCAAAAGAAGATAAATTAACGGAAGAAATCGTAGCAAGTATGATTGGAAAGTATATCCACGCACCAACCAACATGCATAAGGTCCAGACGCCAACCGGCGCAACAACCCAGGCTAACGTATGGTTTGCTGGCAGTGTAGCGGGTTACGAAAAAGCCGTTATTGGATTCAACTACGAAGAGGGTACCTTTCATGAAGAACCACAAACATTTTATAACGTTCATTTAACGGATGGTATGGGGTACATTCTGACAAGTGCTTACGAATTGGAAATTCATGAACTTACCGAAGAGGAGTTTAATCAACTCATTGAAGAGAAAAAGGAAGAAGAACAAGACTCCCCTGGTGAAGAGCGATGAAGGTGTTGAACTACGCTTCGGATTTAGCTGTAAAAACGTTTGTGTCCACTAGCGCTGAAGGTGTGGAAGAATTGATCAATGCATGGATGTTATCCAAACCACACACATTTGTTACCGGACTGGAGTTTACCTCCACCGTTGATCCACTCAGCAGCAGGTTGGAATTTGCAGCAATCATCGTATATCAGCCGAGTGAACAAGACCAATCCTAACTTATGTAGAGATTATTCCTTCTATAATATAAAGGTTTTCAGTAAGGAGGTGGGCGAAACTGTTGCTCACTCTAGAAAGAGTAATAGGCATTGTTATTGCTGTTGTAATATTATCTTCGCAATACGGGAGTCTATCAGCATCAGGAAATTACAAACGGGTCGACGAAGAAATAGTTGGCTCCAAGAGATTAAAGGAAGTAACACAAGAAGAGCAAGTAAAGCAAGTAAAGCCAACGAAACAAGAAAAACAAGAAGAACAACAAGTTAAATCGGTAACTCCTGCGCACATACAAATGACAGATATGCTTGAGCAGTATATAGAACTCCACCATGAGAAAACAGTGAGCCGAGCAAAGCTGTTGAAGTATGTGAAGTGGGTATTCCAATATACGAAGGACACGGATATCGATTCCGTCTGGATTCTCGCAATGATGTGGCAAGAAAGCCGGATGTTAGAGGAAAGTGTATCATCCCATGGAGCGATTGGTTTACTTCAGATTCTTCCTAGCACAGCGAAATCGTTTGGAGTGAGCCAACAGGAGCTACATCAGCCTGAAACGAATATCAGGACAAGCATTACCTACTTGGAATATCTTATGGATAAGTACGATGGAAATCTTCGTACAGCAACCATTGCGTACAATCAGGGAGAAGGCAATGTTGCTAAGGGAAAGGCTCACCCCTGGTACTACAATCAAGTGAAGGAACACCATAACAAAATGCTTGAAATAATCAAAAAAGGTCAATAAACATCAGTTAACAATAGAATTTGAATACCATAGTATCGTTTATCAATTTTACATAGGGAGATCCAAATGGGAAAATTTCGAGAGCATATTAATACGAATTTGCAGGTAGATAAGAAGCACTACACAATGGATGACGTAGCAAATATTGAACGTTGTAAGCTCGATGAACATTTCCTCGGGGATTGTATTCTTGTCAATGAGAACCTGATTTGGCATTCCGTTCATAAGTATATTGGAAAGCCCGAAATGATTATTAAGAATCATTGTGTAGAGAAGGATGATATTCTTCAACTGGGCCGTCTGGGATTCATCAAAGCGATTAGGGCATTTGATACGGGGCGTGGCGTGAAATTTAGTTCGTTTGCTGTCACTGCGATTGTCAGAGAAATTCGATGTTTTCTAAGAGATAGTGCAAGCATTATTCGTCCAACTCGCACAGCTACGGAATTAATCAACCGAATCAATCGACTTGAACACGATATGGGCTACCTGCCACCAGCACATGAAATCGCATTGCTGTTGGATGAGGAAGAAGATAAGATCAACAAAGCACTTCAAGTGGGTAAAGGCGTGAAGTACCTGGATGAGCCTGTAGGTGCTGATGATCAACAAACTCAATCCGTCACGTTGATGGATACCATCTATAGTGGGGAGAACATTGAAGAAGGTATTCTGGACAAGCTATATGTTGATGCGGTCATTGATTCGGTTAAGCGCAAGCTTAGTGAGAAAGAAGTGACGGTACTGAAGCATCGTGTAGAAGGATTTAATCAAACTCAGACCGCAGATATGGAAGATATTAGCCAGATGAGAGTCTCTAGAATTATGCGAAAAGTAGCTAAAATGCTGAATAAACCGGATTAGGCGTGATCGTCGTACCAGCCCTTGATATTTTATATAACGTCTCATACATAACGTCC
The DNA here is from genome assembly GCF_052115745.1 of Paenibacillus sp. 2KB_22. Taxonomy (NCBI): domain Bacteria; kingdom Bacillati; phylum Bacillota; class Bacilli; order Caryophanales; family Paenibacillaceae; genus Paenibacillus; species Paenibacillus sp. 2KB_22. The sequence goes on along the minus strand of NZ_JBFRHG010000002.1, from coordinate 768,207 downwards.
CTCCCGCTTCCAAGCGTGAGGGATTTTTGTTGTTTTTGCCCTATGGGACATACTCCAAGTTGTCCGAACATAAGATAGTACAAGATTCCAAGTGACCCGGAGGAATGAATTGATGCGAAAAATAACGAAAGTCCTTGCATGTATGCTTATCCCTGTCTTCTTGCTGTCTTCCTTAGGGGTTACTCAAGCCCAGGCAACAATTCAAGGTCCGTCTACACATGCGCAAAGCGCTGCACTCATTGATGTTACATCAGGCCGGATCTTATACAGCAAGGATGGGGATAAGGAACTGCGAATTGCCAGCTTGACCAAAATCATGACGGCGATCGTAGCGATCGAACACAGCAAGCTGGATGAGAAAGTGAAAGTGTCTCCCACGGCTTTTGCCAAAGAAGGATCGTCTCTCTATCTGAAGTTAGGTGAAGAGATGACACTCGAGAACATGTTGTACGGGCTAATGCTCCGTTCAGGCAATGACGCGGCTTCTGCGATCGCGGAGCATGTGGGGGGTTCGGAAGAAGGATTTGTACTATTAATGAACAAAAAGGCAGAGCAAATTGGTCTGACACATTCCCACTTTATGAACCCTCATGGACTTGATGCAGAAGGTCATTATTCAACAGCCAATGACTTGGCCAGATTAACGGCATATGCGTTGCACAATCCGGTGTTCAAACGCATCGTAGCCACGGAGGATAAATCCGCACCGAACCCCAATGAAAGCTGGGAATACTCCTGGCACAACAAAAATAAAATGCTGCGGATGTATGAAGGTGCAGATGGTGTCAAAACCGGCTATACAAAGAAAGCTTTCAGATGTTTGGTCAGCTCGGCTACACGCAATGGACAACAGCTCGCCGCGGTAACGCTGAATGATGGAAATGATTGGAACGATCATGCTCGAATGCTTGATTTTGGGTTTGAATATTTCCCATTGGTAGAGATTGCCAAGCAAGAGCAGCCTGTGCAAAATACAGATGTCGTTACAGGTCGGGGATTTTGGTATCCACTTGCTGAGAGTGAGAAAAGTTCATTGACCAAAAAGTTGATTCTGCACGAAAATCGCGCCCAATCGGAAACGGAAGGGAATAAACAATCGACAGACCCTACGTTTGGATTGGCAGGACGCATCGATATGCAACTTGATGGTAAACTTGTTGGCTCGATTCCGGTGTATCGCAAAGGTAGTTTTATTCCTCCGGAACCGAAGACAGCCGAGTCAACGCTGGGTGGCATCGGAGAAGTCTCTTCCTGGGCAGCTGCGTGGCGTGCCGTATTAAGTCACCTGTTGTCTCCTTAGTTGAACCATCGTTGAAGGGAGGGTATAACCATTGATCAATTTAATTTGGCTGCTTATGATCTTAATCGGATTTGCTTTTGCAGCCATCAACGGCAATATTGAAGTGGTCACGCAAGCCGCTTTTGATGGCGCGGCAACGGGAGTCACGGTCTGTTTTGGACTGATCAGTGTGCTTGTGTTCTGGATGGGCATGATGAAAATGGCTGAGGATGCCGGTCTTCTAGCTCGGATTGCTAAGCTGCTCGGTCCGATTGTGGGCTTCCTGTTCCCCGATGTGCCCAAAAATCATCCGGCGATGGGTTATATTCTCTCCAATATGAGTGCCAATCTGCTGGGGCTAGGAAATGCGGCTACACCGATGGGAATCAAAGCCATGCAACAGCTGCAGGAGCTTAATCCGGATAAACAGACAGCTTCTCCAGCCATGTGCACCTTACTGGCTCTGAATACGGCCAGCATTACCATTATTCCGACAACGCTGATTGCCATCCGCTTAAACTATCATTCCGCCAATGCTACAGAGATCGTGGGAACAACATTGATGGCTACCATTATCGCTACACTTGCTGCTATAATCGCCGATCGCTGGTATCGGAATAGGGCTTTACATAAACCGCCGCGTATACAGAAAAGTGGCAATCCCGGCATGAAAGGATGAGCACCCTTGTTAACCTTCATCAACTGGATCTCCGTCTGGGCCATCCCGGTTATTATCGCGTTTGTTCCATTATATGCGTTTACCAAAAAGGTCCCGGTTTACGAATCCTTTGTTGATGGGGCCAAGGATGGATTCTCTACTGCAATCAGTATTATTCCGCATCTCGTGGGCATGATGGTCGCAATCAGCGTATTTCGTGCCTCGGGTGCACTGGATTTTGTGATAAGCTTATTAGCTCCGTTGGTATCCTGGATGGGTGTTCCAGGCGAAGTATTGCCACTCGGAATACTGCGTCCTTTGACTGGGACAGGCTCCCTGGCGTTTACAACCGATCTGATCAAAACCCATGGCCCTGACTCCATGATTGGACGCATGGCATCTACAATTCAGGGAAGTACAGATACCACGTTATATGTGCTAACTGTCTATTTTGGGGCTGTAGGCATAAGGAATGGTCGGTACGCACTCAAAGTAGGGTTGTTTTCCGATGTCGTTGGTTTTATTGCTGCCCTCGCCATTTGTTTGCTCGTTTTTGGTTAAAAGATATCTCCTTTCCTTCCGATATATTAGATATGCTAGAATAATAGCGGAGGAGAGTGAGACATGCAGAAGAGTTGGAGACGAATGCTCCGTGTCGGAATGTCAGGCGTGCTTGCCATTGCAATGCTCGCAGGGTCAACGGGGCTGGCGGCGGCTCAAGCCGTTCAGACGATACATTTTACAGGTTACTTCGACAAACAGCTGCGTGCACAAATGGCAGTCACAGCGGATTCTTTTCCAGTCGTGAATGTACGTTTGATCAAGCAGGATGAACCCGATATGGTATATTATGATGTTGGTACCTCGATACTGATCTCGAAGGATGAAGTGCTCACGAATTACCATGTGGTTCAGAGTTTTGCTGAACTGTCTGATGGTGATGAAGGCACACTGACTGTTGCGAGTCCAGGTTCCTTAGGTAAGCCTGTAAAGGCAAAGATTATTAAGACAGATCCGGTGACAGACATGGCGCTGTTGAAGCTGGACAAGGAAATAGACGCCCAACCGGTCACATTTGCAAACGCGAGGGATAACCAGGTTGTCTATACGATTGGATTCCCCAAAAATCCTGCTGGTGATCTGGTCATCCTGGATGAAGATTTTCCTTCAACCTACAATACGATAGCCAAAAGCAGAGTGTTCAGTTCCCAAGCCTCGGATGTTCCGGGTAAAAAGGGAATCGGCAGTATTGTGAAATCCATGGCACAAGGTAATTCAGGTGGCCCTGTTCTGGATCAGAACAACCGGGTCATTGGTATGATGACATTTGTGTACGGTGGACGTACCTATTATATTACTTCCAAAACATTGCAGTCTTTCATTAAAGAGAGCGGTACGCCTGCCAAAAAACAGGTTGCAGTTGCCGGCAAAGTTTCCAATTAAATGGTTTGAGGTAAAGGCTTATCTTTACGCCATCTGTGTTGAACAGGTCGTGTAAAGGTAGGCTTTTTTTGCGTCAGTCTCCAAGGGGAAGGCAGCCTAAAATGGAGATTCGTGTCGTCAGTTTACAAAATCCTTGGATTATCCTTGTGATTTCCTTGCGTGATGGGTATCATTAGTGTGAGGTGACATGACAAACATGGAAAGATTACAAAAAATTATCGCACAGGCAGGCATTGCATCCCGCCGCAAGAGCGAGGAACTAATCCTGTCCGGCAAAGTAGAAGTTAACGGGGAGGTCGTAACCGAACTGGGTACGAAAGCGAACCCCGAAGAGGATATGATTACGGTTAATGGAAAACCGATCCGCAGTGAGAAAAAAGTGTACTTGATGTTGAACAAGCCAAAAGGTGTAATCACAAGTGCATCTGACCCGGAAGGTCGGAAAATTGTATCCGACTACCTGAAAGGTGTTAAGGAACGTGTATACCCTGTGGGTCGTCTGGACTATGACACAGAGGGCTTATTGATTCTGACCAATGATGGTGAGTTTGCACATTTGTTGACGCATCCGAAGCATCACGTACCCAAAACGTATCACGCAACGGTTAAAGGTGTGCCGCATGGTACAGCTCTGGAGAAGTTGAAGACAGGCATTATGCTGGATGACGGCATGACGGCTCCTGCAGAGGTGGAGTACAAAGATGTGGATACAGCGGCCAATGAGTCGGTGATCTCCATTACGATCTATGAAGGGCGTAACCGTCAGGTTAGACGTATGTTCGAGGCGATCAACCATCCGGTAACCCGGTTGAAACGGATTTCATTTGGTGGGATTTTGCTACAAAACCTGAAACGTGGTTTGACGCGTAATCTGACCAAAGAAGAAGTTAACAACCTGATTACCCTCGCACAATCAGAACCAGCCAGAAAAATGAAAAAAAGGTAATGTGAGGACACATAATTTTCATAAAACCGCCGCAGTTTTGTGACGAAATTCGCTATAATTGTTCATAGGATGTTCACAGTTGTCCTTAGTTCAATGATATGCGAGTGTTAGAGTCACTAAAAAGGGGAGCAGCACATGGGGAAATCAAGAAGAACGGTGCAAATCGTCATTTTGTTATTGATCCTGGTGTTGGGCGGATATGCGATTACCACATCGGTATCCGGCTCGAATGGCAAGCCAAAGGAAGGGGACAAGTCTCCTTCTTTTGAACTGCTGGGCCTGGATGGTCAAGTTCATACGTCTGATGAGTACAAAGGAAAAGCAATGGTGATCAATTTTTGGGGCACCTGGTGTGAACCTTGTGTTAAAGAGATGCCTGCACTTCAGGCGCAAGCGGACAAATGGAAGGACCAAGGAGTACAGTTTGTCGGAATTAATGTTGGAGAAGACCAGATGACCGTGGATAATTTTGTTCGGCAGGTTGGGGTTACATTTCCAATCATGTTAGACCGTGAGAAAAACTCGGTTCGTGATTTCGGGATCTCTCCGATGCCAACAACATTCTTTGTATCCGACACGGGCAAAATCTCTACCATTCATATCGGGCAACTTGATTTGGACACACTTGACGCTCAAATTTCGCAACTGGCGAAGCAGCCCTGACAGGAGGTCTATTCGTGTTCCAAAATACCAAATGTGAGTGCGGACACCAGAATCCGGTTGGCACTGTACTATGTGAAGCATGTGGGAAACCGATACTAGAGTCTGAAGCTAAATCGAATGAAGTGCTGGAAATGCGTTATGATGGCATGGCGCGCCGTTCACAGCGCAGTAATCCCAACATCATTGACCGCATATGGAACTTTTTTTCATCCGTCAAAATTGCCGTCTATATGATTGTTTTCACGCTTGTAGGCTCTATGCTTGGTACGGTCTATCCGCAAGAAAGTACATTTTTAAATATTGATCCTTCCGTGTATTACAAAGAAACATACGGTCAGTTGGGTCATATCTATTATCTGTTGGGTTTATCCCATACATACGAATCCTGGTGGTTTATCTTGCTGTTGGTGCTGATTGGTGCATCACTGGTGATATGCAGTCTGGATCGCGTCCTACCGCTCTACAAAGCACTGAATAAACAGAAAATACGTAAACATACGCAATTTCTGACGAGGCAGCGTCTGGTGTACCAAGGATCTATCGAAGAGGCACCAGAAGACTGGATTAAGAAAGCGGTTACGCCACTTAAAAAGAGAGGCTACCGGGTGCACACCCAGGGTGATGCTTTGCTCGCCGAGAAACAGCGATTCAGTCGATGGGGCCCATATGTCATCCATATTGGACTCATTATATTTCTGCTGGCGGTGCTCGCACGAGGGCTACCTGGCCTGAATCTGGATGAGCATGTTGCTTTTCCGGAAGGTGAGATCAAAAAGATCCCGAATACGTCGATGTATCTGAAAAATGAACAGTTTAATGTTGAATTTTACAGTGAGGAAGAAGTACCTGAGCAATTCCGTAACCTGAATAAGACCGTTCCAAAACTGTTCGAAACAAAAGTTGTTTTATATGAATGTACAGCAGATTGTTCGGATCTTTCGAAAAAACCTCAATTAGCTGAGGTGGCCAGACATGATGTTCGTGTGAATCATCCATTAAATTATAACGGTCTGAAAGCATATCAGTTTGATTATGATCTAACACCCACCATTCGGTCCGTAACGCCGGATCTGGTCAATACAAAGACTGGTGAAGTATATGGGGCGATTAAGATTGATATGGTCGATACCCAAAAAACATTTGAAGCGGGTCCTTATGAACTGACCGTAAAGGAAAAGTTCATGGACTTTGGATTGGATGAGAATGGACAGCCCAAATCAAAATCGCCTTCACCTAATGCACCTGCTTTTCTCTTTCTCATTAAGGGACCGAATCTGCCGGAAGAGGGGATACAATATCTTTATTTTGCGAAGCAGATTGATAAACAACGGTTTCAGCAGGATGCAATTAACCAACAGCTAATTGGAACAGAGATTCCTTTACAGTTGGAAGTAGACAGCATGGACAAGGTTGATATTATTCAATCCGTAAGTTATCTCAATATACGCGTGGATAAAGCAATGCCTTTTGTGTGGGTAGGAGCCGGCATTGTTATGTTGGGTCTGGTCATGGGTTTTTATTGGCATCATCGCCGTATCTGGATTCGTTTTGATGATCAACAACTTACCTTGGGTGGACATACCAACAAAAACTGGTTTGGCTTCAGGCGTGAAGTGGCGGCTGTTTTGAAACAAATGAATTTGGAAGTGGAAGAGAAGTCGTTGGATAACGGGGGGAACCAAGCATGAATTTATTGGATTTCAGCAGCGACGCATTTATCGTAGCATTCTTTCTCTATTGTGCCGCATTCTTTTTATATGGTGTTGCGGTAATGGGCAAAAAATGGAGCAATCGTGATCCTCTGGACCATATGAATCGCTGGGGTAAACGAGCTTTCATTGCCTCGACTGTCGCTTTGGCAGCACATCTTGTATTCTTTGCAACCCGATGGGCTGGGGCTGGGCATATCCCGGTTAGTAACATGTACGAGTTCATGTCTTTTCTGTCCATGATGATCATGGTTGCATTTATCGTTGTATACGCCATATATCGGAAGTCGCTACTGGGTTTGTTTGCCTTACCACTTACCATCATTATAATGGCTTACGCTGCTGTATTTCCTCAGGAGGTACAGCCGTTAATTCCGGCACTTCAGTCCATCTGGCTGAAAATTCACGTGACGTTGGCCGCTCTTGGCGAAGCATTCTTCGCCGTAGGGTTTGCCGCAGGGTTCATGTATCTGCTCCGTACCGTTGATTTCAGTGGTAAAGACAAGTCTTCAAGACGGCAACGAGGATGGGTTGAATTCACCCTAGTTACGATCGTCGTCGTTATCGGATTTATCGGGACGGTATTTGCCTTTCGTGCAGCTGGTTATGAGGCAGTTTTTGTGCAGAAAACGGTCAGCATTGACACGGAGGTACAGGAAAATAGTACAATAGAGAAAGTGAATTATCGCATGCCTCCGATTTTTGCTCCATATAATAGTGAAGTGGAGAGCATGACACCGTTTCTTGGCATGAAAAAACCTTTACTTGAGACGCCTTCCTGGATGAACGGCGTAAATGCCGGGCGTAAGCTGAACACGGTGGTTTGGTCACTTATTGTAGGTCTGATCCTGTATGGAATTGTACGACTTCTTGTACGCAGACCACTTGGACAAGCGTTACAGCCAATGATGGATGGAATTGATGCCGATGATCTGGATGAGATAAGTTATCGGGCGATTGCCATCGGTTTTCCGATATTTACGCTGGGAGCATTAATCTTTGCCATGATCTGGGCTCAGATTGCCTGGAGTCGTTTTTGGGGTTGGGACCCCAAAGAGGTGTGGGCGTTAATTACATGGCTGTATTATAGTGTGTATCTACATTTGCGTTTATCCAGAGGTTGGCAAGGTCAAAAGTCTGCATGGCTTGCAGTTCTTGGTTTCCTGGTTGTCATGTTTACGCTGGTTGGGGTGAATCTGATTATTGCCGGATTACATTCATACGCTGGAGCGGACTAGGACAGACTCGTCTTGCAAAGGTTGGGTTTAGAAGCGGGAAACACAAACGTACCTTTTTTTTGAAGGGTATTCAAATATTGTTCGCCAGATCGAACATAATAGAAGTGATGAGGAGTTATTGCAAAGGGGCTGGAGAGGCATGGCTGAACATGAGAATCGAATACTGGTCGTGGATGACGAAGAGAGAATCCGCAGGCTTTTAAAAATGTATCTTGAAAAAGAAGGTTATGAAATCGATGAAGCCGAAGATGGGGAAACTGCTCTGCGTAAAGCAACAGCAGGGGACTACGGACTGATTTTGCTTGATGTGATGTTACCAGGTATGGATGGAGTTGAAGTGTGTACCCGTCTTCGTCAGGTGAAATCAACGCCGGTTTTGATGCTTACTGCAAAAGGTGAAGAGATTAACCGGGTTCAAGGCTTCGAAGTTGGCGCTGATGACTATGTAGTAAAACCATTCAGCCCACGTGAAGTGATTTATCGTGTCAAAGCGATTTTGCGTCGATCTTCAGCGACAGCATATCTCTCGAAGGAGAGCAATTCGAGTAACAACATCGTATTTCCGCATTTGGTTATTGAGCATGATGCCCACCGGGTAACCGCTGGCGGTGAAGAGATAAGCCTTACACCAAAAGAATATGAATTGCTGCACTACCTGGCAACATCTCCCGACAAAGTTTTCTCCAGAGAAGAATTGCTCAAAGATGTATGGAATTACGAATTCTTTGGCGATCTTCGTACCGTGGATACGCACGTGAAGCGTCTTCGCGAGAAACTTAACAAGGTATCGCCAGAATCGGCGGCCATGATTACGACGGTGTGGGGTGTCGGTTATAAACTGGAAGTACCGAAGTAGTTTTAATTTCTGGAGATCGCTGGTCGGGAAGTTATGGATCACTATTATCTGCCTTGTGGGTTGTGTACTTATAGCGCTGGGTCTTTTTTTGCTGCCTTACATTGATACGAATTTTGCAGAATCCGAATCCAGAGATATTAAGCGGTTGTTCACCTATATCTGTATTATCGGATTCAGTCTAACCACGTTTTTTGCATTGTTCCTATTCACCAAAATAACGCAGCCCATGCAGCAATTAATTCAGGCAGCCAATGCGATTCGCAAAGGGAATTACGGTACACGTCTCTCCCTGGTAACGAGTGACGAGATTGGTGAACTGGCTAACACATTTAATCATATGGCTGCCCAACTGGAAGATAATATTCGAAACCTTAACCATGAGAAGGAACATTTGGCGAGTGTGCTCCGAAGCATGACCGATGCGGTGGTTACATTTGATGGTGAAGGCAAAGTTATTCTCACGAATCCGCCAGGAGAGAAGATCATGCAGACTTGGTATGATCTGGATTGGGCAAAAATGGACGAAGGAAAAGATTCTGAACAGTCTGACAAGTCTTCACGTGATGTACCTGAGCCCCTCCTCCCCTTGTTCAGAATGGTGATGGAGCAAGGTAGGGACCAGAATTCCAATGTTCATGTACAGCAAGGTGTCTGGTCTGTCCAGATGGCACCGTTGTATGCTGACAGTGTTGTCAGAGGGGCAGTGGCTGTCTTGAGAGATGTAACAGAAGAAGTGCGTCTGGAGAAGATGCGGCGTGATTTCGTGGCTAACGTATCTCATGAGATACGAACTCCGCTATCCATGATGCAAGGTTACAGTGAAGCCCTTCTGGACGGTATGGCAACCTCACCGGAAGAGAGCGAAGAACTTATCCAGGTCATTCATGATGAGTCCCTGCGGATGGGAAGACTGGTCAAAGACTTGCTTGATCTTGCCCGGATGGAAGCTGGACACACGGACATGGTGATGAAGGAAGTTGACCTCGGAGAACTACTTGAACGTGTATATCGGAAGTTCTCGGTGCGTTCGAAAGAACAGGGAATTCAACTGCACTTCGAGTGCGAACAGCCAACCATTGAACTTCAACAGGCAGATGAGGATCGACTTGAGCAAGTCTTTACGAATTTGCTGGATAATGCATTCAGGCATACACCTACTGGCAAAAATGTAATGATCTTAGCCGAGCGGGTCACTTATCTTCGTGCTCCATTTGTCAGAGTTTCTGTGAAGGATCAGGGTGTAGGTATCCCTTCATCCGACTTGCCATTTATTTTCGAACGATTCTACAAAGCAGACAAGGCTCGTGTTCGGGGTGAAAGTGTAGGTACAGGGCTTGGTTTAGCGATTGTGAAAAATATTGTTGATGCGCATCAAGGCATGATTACCGTCAATAGTGTGCTTGGCGAAGGAACAGAGTTTATTTTGCAATTTCCCTTGGATTCATCGAAATAGCCTGATTTCATACAAAAAGTGCGGAAACACCCTCTGATGGAGGGTGTTTTTTTGTTGAAGAGTACCGTTTAATCTTGTTCAACGTGGAACATAAATTCTTTTTTTATTTTGACTAATAAGAGTGTCCAAGATAATTTTCCTTCTTATGTTACATAAGCTTGAAAAACAAGCAGGATAGAGGAGGATTGAGCTAAGCATGTCCGATGATCGAAAAAGGGTCAATATTAAAGCTTTTCTGGAAGGCAGATCTTTTAGGGCGGGCTCTCCGTTTATTCCCATAAGCACAAAAGAACTGGAGCAGTTTGAATCCATACTGCGTTCTCTCGCTGTGACTATTCCAGCTGCAATCAGTCAGCCAACTTCAGCCAATATACTGGCATTACAGAATGGATTACGACAGTTACTTACATTTGTGAATCAATCAGAGTTTCGTGCCGGGGTAAAAGCAGAATTACAAGCAGTACTGGAATTAACGATTGCAGGCTCAGAGATTGTTCCTGTTCCTCTAATTAATCTCGCAGGTAACTTGCAAAATTTACTAGATGATTTGTTGAGTGTGACGTTACTTCTCGAAGTGCCACCTGCAGAAAAAGATAAACTTGTGGGGTTAATCCGTTCGATATCGTTATCCCTAAGTCGGGCGACGACGACTTTCGGAACAGGAGGGGTTACCGGACCGGCTGGCCCACAGGGAGTTCCAGGAGTTCCAGGCGTACCTGGTGTTCCAGGAGTTCCTGGGGTGAAAGGTGCTACTGGACCGGCAGGAGGAGTTGGACCAGTAGGCCCAGTAGGTCCAGAAGGCCCAGTAGGCCCAGTTGGGCCACAGGGAGCACAAGGTCCGGCAGGGGCACCTGGTGTAGGTTTAAACAATATTACCGGATATGATCCAGCACTTGGACCGACATATGCTCAAGGCCAAGTCGTTAGTTATGAGGGGAGTCTTTATGTTGCCAATGTAAACGGGCCCGTGGGTACACCCGGGAGTTCCCCAGATTACACACTTTTGTTGGCGGGAGGAACGACCGGAGCTACAGGAGCAACCGGAGCTGGTTTAACGGGTGCATTGGCATTTGATCCAGCGCTTGCCCCAGGTTATCCTGCAGGTCAGATAATTACGTATAACGGGAGTACTTACATTACAAGTGTAGCTAGTCCTTTAGGAACACCGGGATCTTCATCGGATTACACATTAATTGCTGCTGCGGGGGCTACAGGTGCAACTGGTGTAGGCCTAACTGGAATAACTCCTTTTGATCCAGCGCAGTCCCCGACATATTCAGCAGGTCAGATCGTTACTTATAACGGGAGTACTTATATTACGAATGTTGCAAGTCCAGGAGGAGTGCCAGGAAGTTCATCGGATTACACGCTGCTTGCGGCTGCGGGAGCCACAGGTGCAGGAACGACAGGGGCAACCGGGGCAACAGGCGTAGGTTTAAGTGGTATCGTGCCATTCGATCCGGCATTAGCACCAACATATCCCGCTGGACAGATCGTCACCTTTGGAGGAAGTACCTACATTACGAATGTAGCATCACCAACAGGTACACCCGGAAGTTCCCCAGACTATACACAGCTAGCAGGATCAGGAGTTACAGGTTCGACTGGTGCTACAGGCATCGGCCTCAATGGTGCAGTTCCGTTTGACCCAGCAGTAGCTCCGACATATCCAGCGGGTCAAGTTGTAACGTTTAACGGCAGTACCTATATAGCGAATGTGGCTTCTCCTACAGGTACTCCAGGTGCTTCGCCGGATTATACATTGCTCGCAGGTGCAGGGCCTACAGGAGCCACGGGTTCAACTGGTGTAACGGGAGTAACCGGGGCAGGTTTAAGTGGCCTCGTGCCATTTGATCCAGCTGTAGCCCCAACGTATCCAGCGGGTCAAGTTGTAACGTTCAACGGCAGCACGTATATTGCAAATGTCGCCTCACCAAGTGGAACGCCGGGCACATCCCCAGATTATACGTTGCTTGCGGGCGCAGGAGCCACGGGTGTGACGGGGGCAACGGGAGTCGGAGTAACGGGAAGTACCGGAGTCACAGGGGCACCCGGTGTAACGGGAGCGACAGGTGCAGGTTTGAGTGGCCTCGTGCCATTTGATCCAGCTGTAGCCCCAACGTATCCAGCGGGTCAAGTTGTAACGTTTAACGGCAGCACGTATATTGCAAATGTCGCCTCGCCAACGGGAACGCCGGGGACTTCACCAGATTACACATTGCTTGCGGGCGCAGGAGCAACGGGAGTTACAGGAGCAACTGGCGTTGGAGTGACAGGAGCTACAGGAATCTCCGGTGTAACAGGAGCGACAGGTGCAGGTTTAAGTGGCCTCGTGCCATTTGATCCAGCCGTAGCCCCAACGTATCCAGCCGGCCAAGTTGTAACGTTCAACGGCAGCACGTATATTGCAAATGTGGCCTCACCAACGGGAACGCCGGGGACTTCACTAGATTACACATTGCTTGCGGGCGCAGGAGCGACGGGTGTGACGGGAGCAACTGGCGTTGGAGTGACAGGAAGTACCGGAGTCACAGGGGCATCCGGTGTAACAGGAGCGACAGGTGCAGGTTTGAGTGGAATCGTACCATTTGATCCAGCTGTAGCTCCAACCTACCCAGCGGGTCAAGTTGTAACGTTCAACGGCAGCACGTATATTGCAAATGTCGCCTCGCCAACGGGAACGCCGGGGACTTCACCAGATTACACATTGCTTGCGGGCGCAGGAGCAACGGGAGTTACAGGAGCAACTGGAGTTGGCGTAACCGGCAGTACCGGATTAACAGGTGCAACGGGTGAAACGGGAGCGACGGGTCTTGCAGGGTTGACCGGAGCGACTGGGGTTACAGGAGCAACCGGAGTCGGCGTGACCGGAAGTACGGGATTGACAGGTGAAACGGGAGCGATGGGTGCGGCAGGGTTAACCGGAGCAACAGGAGTCGGCATAACGGGAAGTACCGGGTCAACGGGTGTCACTGGTGAAACAGGAGCGACAGGTATAACCGGAGCCACAGGAGTCGGCGTAACAGGAAGTACCGGGGCAACTGGTGTGACTGGGGGAACAGGAGCTACAGGCATAACTGGGGCCACGGGAGTCGGCATAACGGGAAGTACCGGAGTTACTGGTGTGACTGGTGAAACAGGAGCTACAGGTATAACCGGGGCCACAGGAGTCGGCATAACGGGAAGTACTGGGGCAACTGGTGCGACTGGAGAAACAGGAGCGACAGGCATAACCGGGACCACGGGAGTCGGCGTAACGGGAAGTACCGGATTCACTGGTGCCACTGGTGAAACAGGAGAGACAGGCATAACCGGAGCCACGGGAGTCGGCATAACGGGAAGTACCGGGTCAACGGGTGTCACTGGTGAAACAGGAGCTACAGGTATAACCGGGGCCACAGGAGTCGGCATAACGGGAAGTACCGGGGCAACTGGTGCGACTGGTGAAACAGGAGCGACAGGCATAACCGGGACCACGGGGGTCGGCGTAACGGGAAGTACCGGGTCAACGGGTGTGACTGGGGGAACAGGAGCGACAGGTATAACCGGAGCCACGGGAGTCGGCGTAACGGGAAGTACCGGGTCAACGGGTGTGACTGGGGGAACAGGAGCGACAGGTATAACCGGAGCCACGGGAGTCGGCGTAACAGGAAGTACCGGAGCAACTGGTGCCACTGGTGAAACAGGAGCAACAGGTATAACCGGAGCCACAGGAGTTGGCGTAACGGGAAGTACGGGGGCAACAGGGACAACTGGAGTTACAGGAGCAACGGGAACATCTGTAACATCTAACTCGGCTTTTGCTGAGAACACTAATGGTACGATTGTTGTAATATTGGGTGGTACACTCGTTCCATTACCGAATAACCAAAATATTGGCACAGGTATAACCGTCAATGGGACAAATGACACCTTCACGCTTGCCAATGCAGGTCGTTACTATATCTCATACAGAATAAATCTGACAGCTGCACTTGCTATCCAATCTCGGGTTTTACTTAACGGTACAGCTATTCCAGCGAGTGTAGTATCTCCAGTACTTTCTCTCAGTCAGCTGCAGTCTGACTTTATGGTTACCGTTACCGCTGGTTCAACAATACAGTTACAATTATTCGGGCTTGTTGGCACAGCTATTCTTTCTCCTCCGGGATCTACACTAAACATTATTCAGTTAAGTTAATAGTTCGATAACGTATTAAGACTATTTCCCTAATGGGCAAATGAAATGGAACTCTTATGGGATTAGTGCATCAGATTGTCGAGAAACCCAGATCATTTTTAGATCTTGGGTTTCTCTTTCTTTCCAGATAGTGGGTCAATCAAATATTAGGTGCTTGGGGCGACCGAAAGAGTAAGTTCCGCGCGGCCAGAAGTATCACTCACCATCATTAGAATTACTTTAAAATTGAAATGAATACGTAATTTACTTCGCGACAAAAAAAGACGAAACCACGAGGGTCCCGTCTTTTCTTATACATTTACAATACGTATGATTATTCCAGTACGATTTCAACAGCAGTATTAATCTCAGGCAGCGCAGCAAGCTGCACAAGCACATCTTTTGGAACAGCTTTATCTACGGTCAGAATCATGATCGCTGCACCACCAATAATTTTACGTCCAACCTGCATGGATGCGATGTTGACATCGTTTTGTCCAAGCAGTGTACCTACACGACCGATAATACCGGGTTTATCGTTATGTGAGATCAAGATTTGATGACTTTCCGGAGCGATATCTACCGGGAATTTGTCCAGACGAACGATACGTTCTCCATAACCAGCAAGCAATGTACCCGCTACACGGCGTTCCTCAGCATCCTGAGTTGTAACCAAAGTTACGGTAATCAGGTTAGTGAATCCTTTGGTTGCCGAGGTTTGGCTTACAACCACATTCAGATCACGGATTTTGGCCAGATGCATCGAGTTGACGATGTTGGCTTCCCCACCCAAATGTCTGGCGAGAATACCCTTCACAATGTAACGCGTGAGAGGAGAAGTATCTACTTCAGAAAGTTCGCCAGCATAGTCGATTCGGATCTCCTGCACTGCATTTTGTGTAATCTGTGCTGCAAAACTCCCCAACGTTTCACCCAATTTGAAATAAGGCTGCAATTTGTTCATTACGGTTGGTGCAACAGCTGGCATGTTAACTGCGTTCTTGAATGGTTCATTGCGCAAAATATGAAGAACTTGTTCGGATACGTCAATCGCTACGTTTTCTTGTGCCTCAACAGTGGATGCACCAAGGTGAGGTGTGACGATGATGCTAGGGTGATTCAGGAATGGATGGTCCTGAGCAGGGGGTTCACTTTCAAATACATCAAATGCTGCTCCGGCAACAATGCCTTCGTCAATTGCTTCCACAAGTGCCATCTCGTCAACTACACCACCACGAGCACAGTTGATGATACGCATGCCTTTTTTCATAACTTCGAATTGTGGACGTGAAATCATGTGCCGTGTTTCTGGTGTTAATGGCGTATGAACGGTCATGAAGTCCGCATTGCGAATGATATCATCTACACTAGCGAGCTTCACTTGCAGCTTCTCGGCACGCTCCTCCGTGAGGAACGGGTCGTAAGCAAGAATGTCCATTCCGAATGCTTTGGCGCGCTTGGCAACTTCACTACCGATCCGTCCCATTCCTAGCACACCCAGCGTTTTATTTCTTAATTCCACACCCAGGAAGGTTTTACGATCCCACGTACCCTGAATAGTCTTGGCATATGCCTGAGGAATGTGTCGTGCCAATGCCATCATCATGGCAAACGTGTGCTCACAGGTTGTGATGGTATTGCCATCAGGTGCGTTAATAACGATAATACCACGCTGTGTAGCAGCTTCTAGATCAATATTATCTACACCAACACCTGCACGTCCGATCACTTTAAGGTTGGTACCCGCCGTCATAATACGATCTGTAACACGAGTCTGGCTACGAACCAAGAGGGCATCATAATCACCAATAATGGCAACAAGTTCATCTTCACTAAGACCGGTTTTCTTCTCAACAACAACATCATTTGCATCCACCAGTTGCTGGATACCGAGATCACTGATTGGGTCCGACACTAACACTTTGTACATGGTTTCTTCCTCCTTAGGTATGTGTATCTATATCGTCAAGGTTTGACCTCAGGGAAGAGGTATTCCTTAAAACCAGGTTGATTCTTCCGCCCAACAACGCGGTGTCGCAGCAGAGGGGGAAGGTGAAGCAAATAGAGTGATTCCACAGATATCCTTTAAAATAAATCAAAAAACTCTCAATCCACATACTGCTTGCGCAATAAGGGACGAGAGTTGTCGTGGTACCACCCTAATTCACCGCCGTTTCGCAACGACAGTCTTAGCGGTCAATGAAGACCGAAGAGGATAACGGGTCTAAACCGATTGCACCTACTCCAATTTCAATGCAATAACTCAGGAGCGCTCAAGACCATTTGCCTGCCACCGATTCACACCAACCATCGGCTCTCTGTAAGACGAAGCAACGTCTTTTTTCCATCATCGTGTTTAACGTGACTAATTTTTTCATAATGTATCATGGCTGACATGAGCATGTCAATAGGCTTAAATGTTTTAAATTGTTTTGCAGATGTCTTTCAGTTCATACGTAAACAAAGTCACCATAAGCAATACAATCCTTACTGTACCTACAACAAGAAGATGGAATATAAGCTGTTTGATGAACCGGATTTTACTGCTTTAATGAAGTAATGGCACTGACACAAAACCAGGACTTGGGGCAGGCCTTGAACCTATTTGGTTTTTTGGCTATCATTTAGTATACTATCCGATTGGACAACGTAATTGTTATCCATCAAATTTAACTCAAGAGGACAGACGCATCCGATGAAAAAATTCAAGTTTCCCAAGTTCAAGATTCAGAAGGCTGAGCCACAGCAGCTTACCGAGCGTTTGCTTTTAATCAATCTATACTTTACACAAGGTCTGACACTGATTATCGGAGTTGTGTGGATCTTGTTGCAAAAACGAAACTTGTTAGATGTACTCGCATGGCCTGACAATTACCAATTTGTATGGTGGGGTCTTGGTCTTGCTGGCATTATGCTTGTTATGGACTTGGTACTGTCGTATGTTATACCTCAGGAAAGCATGGATGACGGTGGAATTAACGAGATGCTGTTCCGTGGGCGTCCGATCTGGCACATTGTATGTATAGCAGCCATTGTTGCTGTGTGTGAGGAATTATTATTCCGTGGAGCCATCCAACATGCCATCGGTCCTTACTGGACAAGTATTTTATTTGCAGTTATCCACATTCGTTATCTGCGTCACTGGATTCCAACAGGCTGGGTGTTTGTCTCAAGTTATGGATTGGGTTGGATTTACATGCAATCCGGCACATTATGGGCGCCTATATTATGTCATTTTATTATTGATTTGGTGTCCGGATTAGCGATACGTTTTCGGAGGGGATCATGAATCAGCCATTAAGTAGAATGAAGACATATGGCAGTCAGCGCCATCGTCAATCGGATAAAAAAGAGACATCCGAGCGAGAGGTGGCTTCTCAAGTAAGCATAGTTGCTGAGACAGCAGCAGCTGCTGAGGTTGGCGGAATTACACCAATTACTTCCGTTACTTTACCTAGATCACAGCGCAAGCCTTATACAGAAAAACTGGAAAGTCCAGTACTTCCTCAAAGGGCACCATCACGCTCCAAAAAAACGCCAAAATCAACAGAAGAATCGATCCCCGAAGCGGGTTCGCTTCCTACACGGACAGAATTACATCCTTCACGTCGTTTAAAATTGAGCAAGAGGTTTGTCAATTCACTCATTTTTATTTTTGTCATGTTAACGATTAGCCTGGTTTGGTGGGGAGTAAAAGGGGCCCCCGCTCTGAACACGTTCCTTCCCTTGCCGTGGTAATGTTATTACTTGCAGGATTAGTCATTTTGATGGGAGTTTTGCTTCTCTTTCATATGTGGCGTGAAGCCCATGCTCATCAAATGATTGAAGAAGAGGTTGAAGTTCCTCATCTGCCAACATCCTTTGACGGGGCCATGATTTTGTACGTATCCGACACTCATAAGCGCAAGCTAAAGCAGAAGGATCTGGAAAACTTTAAAAACAAAGTGGACTGGGTTCTAATCGGTGGAGACGTTGCGGAAAAAGGGATCTCATGGTCTCTGGTTAGACATAATATGAAACTCTTATCGAACATTGCTCCTTCTTTTACGGTGTATGGCAACCATGACAAGCGAGCTGGTACCGCTCAACTTGCTCGAATTCTTCAGGAATCGGGCGTTCAGCTCCTGCAGGATAATGTGGAATATCTGCAACGGGGCAACGAACGATTGAGCCTGATCGGTATAGATTATCGTTCCAAACAGGGTGATGAATTGCTACAGCAGATCGGCGATAGTTTTTGCAAAATTGCGATCATTCATGATCCTTTGCAGGCCCTTCGTTTGGAACAGAATGCAGATCTTATTTTAAGTGGTCACACACATGGCGGACAATTGGTATTACCATTTTTCGGACCTGTGTTCCTTAGTAAAGCGTATCGTCCCATATCGAATGGGTGGTACTCCCTGAAGCGCAATCCGGAGGACGTTCATCAAGAAGGCAAAATGCTGGTCAGCAGAGGATACGGTACGAATCATCTTCCTCTCCGACTAGGTTGTCCTGCGGAGATGCATATCATCACATTAAGAGTGCCCGCGGAAAAAGCACTCACAGAGAAACAGCCTTGATCCATTGGATCAAGGCTGTTTAACTTTTGATGCGAGAAATAAGGATTTAACGAGCTTCCAATTCTATTGCACGCGGATCAACAAAGGAGTAGCCTTTCTTTTCGAGCTTGGTCAGTAACTCATCCAATGCTTCAACCGTCCATGGCAATTCATGCATTAAAATATTGCTTCCTGGATTTAACTGGTCCAGTACATTTTGAATGACTTTTTCCGGTTTGTCTTTGGTGCTTTTATCCCAATCAAGGGAACCATTAGACCATGTCATATATAACATGCCATTTTTCTTCACAGTAGCCTTCAGTGCATCATTACCCGATCCAAAAGGTGGACGGAAAAATTGCGGTTCCTCACCAATGGTATCCCTCACTATTTTTTGGACATCTGTAACCTGTTTTGCCGCTTCAGCGTTAGACATTTTTTTGAGATCCTCATGATCCCAGGCATGATTGCCTACAATCTGACCCCGCTCATGGATGAGTTTGAGCAATTCCGGGTGACTTTTCACCCGATATCCATTGACGAAAAATATCGCTTTGGCGTTGTGTTTATCTAAAGTGTCGATTAGTGAAGTAATCATTTTTTCTTCTTTGGGTCCGTCATCAAAAGTTAACAAGACCACTTTGCTTTGGCTTGTATCATCGTTCGGTTTAATATAATAATTTTCATTCATATGATACGTCTTTTCCACTTTCTCTTCTGTAGAAACCTTCCCCGAAGATTCAGGTTCTTCTTCTGTCACAGTTGTATCGTTCGTTGAAGATTCTGGGTCACTGGTTCCGGGTTCTCCTGTTTCAGTTGGGTTAGAATTACTTTGCTCTTCTTGAATCGTGGTGGGTTTGCCCGCTGGTGTGGGATTTTCTGATGTTTTTTCTTCGGCTACCCCACAGGCTGACAGCAGCAAACTTGCAGCAATAATCAGTGAGGCTGTATGTCTAAACATGATTTCAACTCGCTTTCCTGTATTTATACGGAATGAGATTGCTCACTACCGCAAACACTAAATATGATTTTAACACTTGAAGGAGGTTGGTGTAATGAAGACGTCATCCTTTTTTTGGGGCATTGTGATTGGTGTTGCAGCCAGTTCATGGCTGTCCAAAGGCAAATTGCCCATGATGTCATCGGGTTCATCACGAAACATGATGGATCAGGCAAAACATAAGATGATGGAGATGACTTTCCCGGGTATGGATGGGTTCACAAGCAAGCAAAATCAACATGGTGAATCACACAAAAGTCCAGTGGCAAAGAGCGCAAGAGCGATCACACCGCAGGAAAAAGAAGCGAATATGAGCATGCTCAAAGATTTTATTCGCACTAATCCGGATGTGAAGCATGAAGTTGAGCAAATTTTAAGCCAAACAAACACAACAGTACCGGGTTTATAAACCAAAACCTCCAATTAGAATCATCCACAGTCTGGATTGGCTGTGGAATGATTCTTTTTTTGTCGATTTTACTTCGTGCATTTAGAGGTATAAAATGATAACATAACTACATAGATTTATTTTCAGCACATATTGTTTTGTGCTTCATAATCTGTTATAAGACTTGCTTATAAAGGGGAGATCCTGTATGAAAATAGAACGACTAAGTCACGATAAGATACGGATTTTCCTGACCTTTGACGATCTGAGCGAGCGCGGAATACAAAAAGAAGATATGTGGCAGGAAATACCTAAGGTTCATGAACTGTTCACTGAAATGATGGATCAGGCCTATTCCGAACTTGGATTTGATGCCACAGGTCCACTCGCTGTCGAAGTATTCGCACTTCCCGCTCAAGGGATGGTTGTCATTGTCACACGTGGGAAATATGATCCGCAACAATATGGTTCAGGTCATGAAGATGATCTTCCTGAAGAAGTATATGAAATGGAAGTTACACTCGAGCAAAGCGATTCCATCGTTTATGCGTTCAAGGACTTTGAAGTGCTCATTGAAGCTGCACATATGTTGCGTCAGCATGTTACGGATGCTGGGAGACTTTATTCTTATAAAGACAAGTGGTTCTTGCATTTGGAGCCAGATGAGGTTGATTCCACCAAACATGCGGCATTGATTGCCTTGCTTGCTGAATTTGGCGAAGGCTCCTCAGTGACTCCTGCAGTTATGGAAGAGTATGGTAAGGTTGTTATTCCTGCACAAGCGATTGATGTTATCTGCACCCACTTCAAACGCCAGGATTAATCTCTAGTTGTAATCGCGTCTTTAGTCAGAGGAGGGAATTTCGGTGCTTTTGTTTTCGGTCTTAGCGGCAGCAGTTGCTCCGGGTCTCGCCTTGTTAACATACTTTTACCTGAAAGACCGTTATGATTATGAGCCACTTCATATGGTACTGCGAGTTTTCCTCATGGGGATTCTGATGGTATTGCCTGTGATGATTATTCAGCGTGGCATGATGATGTGGCTCGGGGATAATCCTTATCTTGAGGCCATTGTGATCTCAGGTGGCGTGGAAGAATTCGTCAAATGGTTCGTGCTTTATCATATCATCTACAATCACACCGAATTTGATGAACCGTATGACGGGATCTTATATGCAGTTGCTGTTTCACTTGGATTTGCCACAGTTGAGAACGTGTTGTATGCCTTTGCGGGGAATGCATCCGTCTCAGCCATGTTCCTCCGGGCGCTGCTCCCTGTTTCAGGGCATGCTATGTTTGCGGTAATCATGGGCTATTACATGGGCAAAGCCAAGTTTATCGGTGGCAAGAAAAAGCGGTGGTACCTGGTTCTTTCCCTTGTGTTACCTTTTTTCTGGCATGCATTGTACGATGTCATCATGAACACCATGGTGAATCATTGGTTGTGGTTTATAGCGCCGCTAATGGCGGGCCTGTGGTATGGGGCGATGGGTAAAATCACACGTGCCAATAACCGTTCTCCTTTTCGTTTTGTGAAGCGGGAGGAAGAGGTTAAATTATAAAAATTCGGACACACTGGTGGACATAAAGCGCATATTGCGCCTATGGCTCCGGTGTGTTTTTGTTTTTTACGGATAAACTCCCGGGGAATGACCAATAGAAACGGAGATCAACTGTGATGAGAATTAAAATTAAAATCAGATGTAAACAATGCGGTGAACGTTTTACATTACGGGGCAAAAAGGAACGGGGCCGGATCGAGACGGGATTCAAGCAGTGCCTCTGTGATAACAGAGACCAGTTCGAAATTGAAGAAGAGGGCATGGTTACTGGGGTTCAGTTGAATTAAAAGGAGGACCCAGACGGTACTTCAGCAGCCTGCTTGTGTAAGGACTGGAAATCGCATGCATAAGAGATCTTTCTTCGATCCACAATAGAGGTAGTGGTTTAGAAGAAAGGAGACTCTACCGATGTATAAACGTTTAAGTTCAGTTATGTTTCCGATATTTGCGGTTCTGCTGGTCGGTGCGCTCGTGTGGGGCTATCAGGAGAACCAGGAGAAGAATGCAATTCTGATCAAGGCAGAGAATCAATATCAGCGTGCCTTTCACGATTTATCTTTTCATATGGATAAATTGCATTCGGAGATTGGCAACACTTTGGCAGTTCATTCCACATCGCAGGGGATGCATCGCAAAGGTTTGATGAATGTATGGCGACTCACCAGTGAAGCGCAGAATGAGATTAACCAACTGCCACTCACCATGCTGCCATTTAACGAGACAGAGGAATTTCTATCTCGTATTTCCAACTTTGCCTATCGGGCGTCGATGCGTGACTTGACGAACGAACCGCTAAGTGAGAAGGAAATGGGCAACTTGAAAAAGCTGTATCAGAATTCATCCGAAATCACCAAGAATCTGCAGGATGTACAGCAGAAAGTTCTGACGGACCGTTTGCGCTGGATGGACGCGGAGACTGCCATGGCAACACAAGAACAAACAATGGATAACACGATCGTTGATGGTTTTCGTACTGTGAACAAAAAGGTGCAGGAATACCCGGAGCTTGATTGGGGTCCTTCCGTATCCAATATCTATGCAAAACGAACAGTCAAGAAACTGGACGGCATGCCGGTGACCAAAGAACAGATTCAGAGCAAGGCTGCAAAATTCTCTGATGCGGACAGCAGCAAAATCAAAGTGCAGGAAAACGGTAAAGGAACAGACTGGGAATCGTATACTGCGACGGTCGATCATGCCAACAATGGCAAACTGATGATGGATTTCACCCGTAATGGGGGGATGCTTATCTCTTACAGTGATACACGTCCGATTGGAACCAAAAAAGTATCTCGTCAGGATGCCATGGCAAAAGCAGATCAATTTCTAACGAATAAAGGCTACAAAGATATGAAGGCCGTCAATTACGATGAATTTGGTAATTTGGGTAACCTTACTTATGTGCGTAAGCAAGGGGACACCCTGATCTATCCTGAGAAAATGTCAGTTCGTGTAGGACTGGACACAGGAGAAGTAACCGGATTTCAGGCGAGTGACTTTGTCTACGAACATAATGACAAGCGCAAAATTCCGAAAGCAACACTTACGGAGCAACAGGCACGTCAAAAACTCAACTCGGACTTTGAAGAAAATTATGTACGCAAATCCCTGATTGAGAATGATTACAGCAAAGAAGTATTGTGTTATGAATTCGGAGGGAAAATTAACGGTTCTCGTTACCGGATATACATTAATGCGAATACAGGAATAGAAGAAGCGGTAGAAGAGATCAAACCCGTCAATGCAACCTCATAAAAAGATGGATAATCTCAATTTTAAGTTGAGCGAATAATTGCGGCAGACCACGATGTGGTCTGTTTTTTTCTTGTTCAATGTGAGAAAGGTCATGGTATAATAGTCCTTGTACATACGAAGATAAATACATAAAGTGGCGGTGAACAGCTTGTTTCCTAAAATAAATGAAATTTTATACATCCAGATTGCTTCTGCAGATGAAAAAGAGGAACACAAAGAGTACAAATCACGCATTGCAGATATGGATGAAAGCAGTTTTCTGATCGAGGTCCCGATGCAACAAGGAAGCAGCCGTCTGAAAAGGCTCTTTTTCGGAGAGGAATTGTCTATTTCATATATTACGGAGGATGGAGTCCGGCATTATTTTAATACCTTTGTTACAGGATTTGAAGAAGATGTGGTTCGTCTTGTTCGTATCCGTAAACCTCTTCCGAGTGATATTTCCAAAATACAACGTCGTAGCTTTCTTCGTGTTCATGCAAACCTCGAATTGGCCATCCAGAGTGAAGATCTGACCCGTGCCGTCGGATTGACTGAAGATATTGGTGGCGGTGGATTGTCCATCTACGGCGAAACAGGGTTTTCAATAGCTGAAGGTCAAAAATTGAAATGCTGGTTGCTTGTTCCCTACCGGAATTCAATCATTGAACATGTGAATTTTGAAGCTGAAGTTGTGCGGATCAAAACCCTGGAAACCGGCAGACAGCTATGCATGCTGAAATTTGTGCAGATCTCAGATTCGGAGCGCCAGAAAATTATCAAGTTTTGTTTCGAACGGCAACTGGACTATCGCACGAAATAGGAATGTTGTGGCATAAATAGAGGGAACTGCGGGCACCGTAATGTAAAAAACGGAGGAATTGCCATGGATCATCGTCATGCAACCCGCAGATATGAACGACTTTATTATGTTTTCTCCAGACGAATGGAACGAAGGGTTACGATTCTGATTACAGCCCTTTTGATCCTGCTTGTGGTGTATCAATTACTGCTGTTGGTACCAGACTTCAAAAAGAATTTGACCACGATTGACCGTCTGGAAGGAACGCCAATTCAATTGCAAACGGTTAATGAGTACGAGCAGCGTTGATTTGTCTGTTTTTGCATCCATGTGTAGAGTGTGGTATAATTTTCACGATGCAGGCAATGCCTGTTTTTTTATTGAGGTTTATCGTTTGAGGAGGAATGCCCCGTTGGCAAGCCAGAACACATCAGAGAACGGGAAAATGAACGTTGCAATTGACGGACCTGCCGGTGCCGGGAAAAGCACGGTGGCCCGATTGGTTGCAGAGGCGCTCGCGTATGTATACGTCGATACAGGCGCAATGTACCGTGCGGTAACCTTGCACATGCTTCGGAAAGATATTGCGCCAGAAGAAGTGACACAGGTACTTCAGGAAGCCCAAAAGCTGGTCATTGATTTACAACCGGATCCCGACGGACAGAAAGTGTTCTGTAATGGGGAAGAAGTAACCTCGGAAATCCGCTCCCGTGAAGTGACGGGAATCGTGTCCCGATATGCGCAAATCGAGGGGCTGCGTACGCAATTAGTGGATACTCAGCGGCAAATGGCTTTGCGCAAGGGCGTCGTTATGGATGGACGCGATATCGGAACGACAGTATTGCCCGATGCGGAAGTGAAAATCTTTATGACTGCCAGTGTGGAGGAGCGTGCGCTTCGCCGCTTCAAAGAACTGGACCCCTCTGAAGGACTGACGTTGCAACAGCTGGAGCGAGACATTGCCACCCGTGACAGATTGGATGAGAATCGGGAAATTTCCCCACTGCGTTGTGCTGAGGATGCTATCGTCCTGGATACAACAAAGATGAACATTCATGAAGTGGTTGACAAAATCGTATCTTATTGCACAATGGTCAGAGGAGAGATCGGTCTATGATTTACACATTTTGCAGCACATTACTGCGGATCATTTACACCATTCTTTTCCGCTTGGAGGCCGTTGGACGGGAGAATATTCCGGAAGAAGGCGGCGTACTTTTATGTTCCAATCATATTAGTAATTTCGATCCTCCAACTGTTGGTATCAAAATTCGCCGTCAGGTGCGTTTCATGGCCAAAAGCGAATTGTTTGAAATTCCGGTACTCGGCCGAATTATCAAAGCCGTGGGCGCTTTCCCTGTTAAACGTGGAGGTGTCAGCAAGGAATCCATCAAAACCTCACTCAATATTTTGCGTGATGGTCAAGTGCTTGGGATCTTCCCCTCGGGAAGCCGTCACAATGATGGAGGTATCGGCAAAAAAGGAGCAGCGAGTTTTGCTCTCCGTAGTGGCGCTACAGTTATTCCTACTGCTATTATCGGTAACTACAAAGTTTTTCGTAAGATGAAAGTTGTATATGGAGCACCAGTAAGTTTGGACGAGTTCAAGGAAGACCCCTCCGGAGAAGCTCTGGAGAAGGCGACTGAAAAGATTATGTCCAAGATTAATGAAATGGTGCAAACGGGCGTGCCAAGCAAGTAATGGCTTCGTCGGTAGCTGAGTGCATGTTTCCATATTTTTGAGGGAGACTAAAGCTTGAGTACTCAGTGATGAAAGTGTTTTGAACTCTGCTACAGGCAGGTTTGAATATAATGGGGTTTTTGAATTGAGGAGGGTATTTGACATGTCGGAAGAAATGAAAAATCAAGAAGCAACCCAAGATGAGTTGGATCAATTCGTTTCCTTGAAAAAAGGAGATACCGTAAAAGGAACCATCGTCAAATTGGAAGATAACCAAGCCTATGTGAGCATTGGATATAAATATGACGGTGTCATTCCAATTCGTGAACTGTCTTCATTACATGTGGACAGCGCGTCTGATGCAGTAGAAGTTGGACAAGAAGTTGAAGCTAAAGTTCTTAGCATCGACGACGAGAAAGAAAAACTCGTTTTGTCCAAACGTGCAATCGACAGCGAAAACGCTTGGGATCAATTGCAAAAGCATTTTGAAGACCAAGACGTATTCGAAGTTGTTGTAGGTGATGTTGTTAAAGGTGGTCTGGTAGCAGACGTGGGCGTACGTGGATTTATCCCGGCATCCATGGTTGAACGCCATTTCGTTGAAGACTTCAGCGACTACAAAGGACGCACACTGCGTGTTAAAGTGAAAGAGATCGACCGTGAGAACAACAAAGTGATCCTTTCCCAAAAAGACGTACTGGAGCAAGAATTCGAAGCAAACAAAGCAACGGTTATGGCTGGTTTGCAAGAAGGTCAAGTGATCGAAGGTACAGTACAACGTTTGACTCAATTCGGCGCATTTGTTGATGTGGGCGGAGTTGACGGTTTGGTTCACGTATCCGAGCTGGCTTGGACACACGTTGAAAAACCATCCGACGTTCTGTCTGAAGGCGATAAAGTTAGTGTGAAAGTGCTGAAAGTTGACCCTGAAAAAGGCAAAATCAGCCTGAGCATGAAAGCAGTTCAACCAGGTCCTTGGGAAACTGCAAGCGAAAAATTCAATTCCAGCGATATCGTAACAGGTGTTGTAAAACGTCTGGTCGACTTCGGTGCATTTGTTGAAATCGCTCCTGGTGTTGAGGGACTTGTGCATATTTCGCAAATCTCCCACAAACACATCGGCACTCCTCATGAAGTGCTGAAAGAAGGACAGGAAGTTCAAGTTAAAATCTTGGACATGAACCCTTCTGAGCAACGTGTAAGCTTGAGCATCAAAGAAACTGAAGAAGCTCCTGCTCAACCACAAAAATCAGAGCGTCCAGCAAGAAACAACGCTCCACGTGAAGAAATCAACAATCCAAACGTTTCCTTGAACAATCAAGGTATGAGCACTACGCTCGGCGAACTGTTTGGTGACAAACTCAGCAAATTCAAATAAGTTAACAATGCATGGTTCTAAGTTATATACTGCATATTTTGCTGAATAATAAAAGCAAGATCGGCGAGCCCTAGGCGGGTTCGCCGATTGTTTTTATTGCAAGTAATTTGGCATGAAACGTTAGCCAAGACTTATCTTTTTTGCTATGATGATTATCGTAAGTATGGACAGGAGGAGTGGACTGTATGGCAAGACCCGTTGTGGCAATTGTCGGACGACCGAACGTGGGTAAATCCACCATTTTCAATCGGATCATCGGCGACAGACTGGCCATTGTGGAAGACAAGCCGGGCATTACCCGTGACCGTATATATGGAATCGGTGAATGGAACGGTAAACCATTTAGTATTATTGATACAGGTGGTATCGAAATTGATGGTGAAGATGTAATCTTAAAATCGATTCGGATGCAAGCAGAGCTCGCTATTGAAGAAGCGGATGTTATTGTATTCATGTGTGATGCAAAAGCAGGTATTACGCAATCGGATGAAGAGGTAGCAGAAATGCTTTACCGCTCAGGCAAGCCTATTGTTGTAGCTGTCAACAAAGTGGATAATATCGGACGAAGTGAGCTCATTTATGAGTTTTATGGATTCGGTTTCGGTGATCCCATCGGCGTATCCGGAAGTCACGGTACAGGTGTAGGTGATTTGCTTGATGCTATTGTGGAGAAGTTGCCAGAACTTGAGGAAGAGACTTACGATGAAGATGTCATTCGTGTAGCTCTGATCGGACGTCCTAATGTGGGTAAATCTTCACTGGTGAACGCTATTCTGGGGGAAGAGCGTGTCATTGTAAGTGATGTGGCTGGAACGACCCGGGATGCGATTGATACACCTTTTGAAAAAGACGGCCAACGTTACGTGCTGATTGATACAGCAGGTATGCGTAAGCGTGGTAAAGTATATGAAACAACTGAGAAATACAGCGTAATGCGTGCTATGCGTGCGATCGAGCGTGCGGATGTCGTTCTGATTGTCATTAATGGTGAAGAAGGTATTATTGAGCAGGACAAGCATATTGCTGGATATGCATTTGAAGCGGGCAAGGCGTCTTTGTTTGTCGTGAACAAATGGGATGTAGTCGAGAAGCATGACAAAACGATGAAAGAGTTTGAGACGAAAATTCGGGATCACTTCCTGTTTATGACGTATGCTCCAGTCGTATTTTTGTCAGCCCTGACAAAACAACGCTTACAAAAATTATTGCCGGTTGTAAAACATGTAGCGGAACAACACTCGTTGCGTGTTCAGACGCATCTGCTTAACGATGTCGTATCGGATGCGGTAGCTATTAACCCTCCGCCAACAGATAAAGGACGGAGAATGAGAATCAACTATGTGACTCAGGTTGCCGTTAAGCCACCGACCATGGTTGTTTTTGTGAACGATCCGGAATTGATGCACTTCTCATACGAGCGCTATCTGGAGAACAAAATCCGTGCAGCGTTTAACTTTGAAGGTACACCAATCCGTATATTTACTCGGAGGAAGTCCGACGAAGGTTAGGGGAGAAGTGTGTGATTTTACAAATCTCAGCGATTGTGCTGAGTTATCTGCTCGGTTCGATCAGCTTTAGTGTCCTCCTTGCAAAAGCGATACGGGGGATCGATATTCGTCAGCACGGAAGCGGAAACGCAGGAGCTACCAATACGTTGCGTATTTTGGGTAAAGGACCGGCAATCGCTGTTCTGCTACTTGATGTACTTAAGGGTGTTGCAGCTGTATGGATTGGAATCTGGCTGAGTGACGGTTCTGCCTGGATTCCTGCACTCTGTGGTATAGCAGCTATTGCAGGACATAACTGGCCTCTTTACTTCCATTTTCGTGGAGGAAAAGGGATTGCCACGGCCATTGGTGTTCTGGTGAGTCTTGCTTTCCTACCTGCGTTATGTGCTGGGGTGATCGCTATTCTGTCTATTGTATTGACCCGCTATGTTTCATTGGGGTCTCTGATTTTTGTAGCATTTACACCCATCTTTATCTTGGTATTACCCGGATATTCAATGAATATCTTCTGGGGGAGTCTAATTATTTGTCTGTTTGCGTTCTGGAGACATCGTACCAATATTGCGAAGCTCGCCAAAGGACAGGAAAATAAATTGGGATCGAAAAACCCTGGAGGGGGTAAACGAGTTGTCTAAAAAAGTTGCTGTTCTGGTCGCTGGGAGCTGGGGAACGGCTCTGGCCAGTGTACTTGCCGCCAATCAGTTGGACGTGATGATGTGGACACGTGGTGAAGACCAGGCTAATGAAATCAATAGCAAGCACACCAATGCTCGCTATCTTCCGGATGCGGAGCTTTCACCACGAATTCAAGCAACAAGTGATATGGAAACTGCTGTAGAAGGCGCTATAGCTGTGTTAATTGTTGCGCCTTCTTCAGCCATGCGTGCAGTTACGAACCAGCTTAAGGCTTATTATAAGCCTGAGATGTTAGTCATTCATGCAACCAAAGGTTTTGAGACAGAAAGCCTCAAACGGATGTCCACAGTCATTTCAGAAGAACTTGAATGTGAAGAAGGCCGTGTTATTGTTCTTTCTGGCCCAAGCCATGCGGAAGAAGTGGTGAAGCGTTGTCCGACTACTGTGGTTGTAGCTTCATTGGATAAGTCATCTGCCGAGGCTGCTCAAGCTTTGTTTATGAATGCCTATTTCCGGGTTTATACGAATCGGGATATGCTCGGTGTTGAGCTGGCAGGCGCATTCAAAAACATCATTGCTCTTGGTGCAGGAATGTCCGATGGTCTTCAATTTGGTGATAATGCCAAAGCCGCTTTGCTAACACGTGGTCTGGCAGAGATCACACGTATTGGTGTAGAGATGGGAGCGAATCCGCTAACGTTTTCGGGACTTGCCGGAATCGGAGATCTGGTTGTAACGGCTACAAGTCAGCATAGCCGGAACTGGAGAGCAGGTTCGATGTTGGGCCAGGGACAGAAGCTGGATGATGTTCTGAAGTCCATGGGCATGGTGGTAGAAGGCATTCGAACTACGCAAGCTGCCTATTTCATCTCGCAAAAATATGGTGTGCAAATGCCGATTGCGGATCAGTTGTATCATGTTTTATTCCAGGAGAGACAGCCGCGTGATGCAGTTGAAGCCTTGATGGGACGTGACCCGAAGACTGAAATGGAAGTCATGAAGCTCGAAACCTGGGAGCAATGGCATTCCTGATTGTAATCAGCCTAAACCTATTTGTGAAATGAGAAGCTTATTCACCTTTTCTGTTGCGGACTCATACTATACACATGAGTATTGCCGGAGGAGGGGAGACGAATGGGTAACAACATTTCCAAAGATGCGCTGAATGCAATCAACAAGAAAACGGGTAAAACGATCACAGAAGGTGCCGTCAAGAAATTGGCAAGCACGGTGAAACCAACGACGATTCAGAATGAAGCTCAGTTGCGCCAACTGATCAAACAAGTATCCGCCATGGCGAAAGTTCCGGTATCTGAGGATACGGTTAAGGATATTGTGAGTGCGGTCAAGAAAAGCGGATTGAATCCGAGCAGTATGGAATCGTTAATGAAAATGATGATGAAAAAATAATAGATCACACCTGCTTGTGCAGGTGATCCAGTAAGACAAAAAGACGAGTCGGCTCCTGTCGGCTTGCTTTTTTGTCTTTTTTTTGGAAAGTTGAGCTGAATTTCGTGTTATAATGGTTGCAATTGTCACAGTGTCAGTGATGAATATCGGACTGAAGGGGAGACTGCTGGATTATGAGCGCAATGGACAAGATGTGGCTGTCATTGGTCGCCATCCTCATTATGGGACTATCTGTATTCCTGATTACGTTTGCTCGTGCCAAAACAAAAGGTATTGTACGGGGAATTCTTTCCTTAATTGCATTTTTGATTATGCTGATTGGCTTTTTCGGTGGAATCGCTTCTCTGACCTGATTTCCTATGCCTGAAGGTTAACATCCGCATAAGCACATCATAAGAACTGACACAATGAACACGGATGAGGGGAGTGTGAGCCTATGGGGCCGCATGATACGGAGGGTCGGACAGAGCGTTATCCGGAATTACACGCGGCTTTGCTGGAAACGGCCAAAGCCTGGAACACACAGCCACAGACATGGTTACTTGGAGGAAGCTGTGGTTTGCTGCTTCAGGGAGTAGAGTTGCAACAGGCTCCCAGAGATATTGATATTTATGCGGATGTTGCTGCTGCTAAGGAACTTCACCGTAGTGCTCCAGGGGAAATCCTTGACGAGCCTACAGTGGATAAAACAGGACCTTATGCTTCTCTGCTAAGCCACTATCAGGTTGGTGAATGTGCGCTGGAACTGGTTGGTGGCTTCGAAATATGGGCTCGCAAAAGTTGGTACCGTATTGAGATTGAACATGTACTTGCTCCGCATGCACCAGTAGCACAAGTGGGTTCATATACCCTGCGACTGATGCCGCTTGCGCATGAGCTGTTGTTTAATATGCTGCGAGGTCGAGAAGATCGTTATGTACCCATTGCGTCACAGATGCGACAGCAACCACATGCCCATCAACCTATAATGATGCTTTTAAGTCAACAGAATGTATGGACAAGCCGCTTCAGAGCCGAAGTGGAAGAACTTGTTGGCTTTGCATGGTCACAGTAGGGAGGAACATAATGGACTACAAAGTTACTTTTTTACCCATGAACAAATCAATCGTGCTCAAACCAGGGGCAACACTTCTGCATGCAGCACGACGTGCCGGAGTCAAGATTACGACCCGATGTGATGGTAAAGCGGCTTGCTTGATGTGCAAGGTGAACGTAGACGAAGAATATCGGGCGGAACTGTATCCGCCAACGGATGCAGAAAAGCGCAAGCTGGGTTCATTGTTGGAAGCAGGTACACGACTGTCCTGTCAGGCCAAGGTGTGTGGTTCTCTATCGGTTCATGTTCCAGAGGACCCGCTGAAGGCAGCCATACGGAAACAACTGGAACGTCAGCAACAGGAAGACGACTGGTTCTGAGATAAGCGTTATTCTAGGAGGACACGGATGATTAGGAACAAGCCAAAATGTGTTGAAGGAAGCGGACGGCAGCGTCTGATGCATCAGATGAGCGGTCTGCTGTTATTCCTGTTGTTTGCTTTTACAGCAAGTGGTTGTATGTATCCATCGAAGAGCAATTCGGACCCTAAAATAGCCTATCGGGAAAGCGTGAGCCGTATCCAGAGTGCGGTTGATGCATTCCAGCAAGATGAGGGGATTCTACCAATCATCAATGCAGATATGGAAACGCCAAAATATGAAAAATTTAGAGTGGATCTGCCCAAGTTGAAGCAGCTAGGGTATCTGGATGAAATACCGGGAACCGCTTTTGAAAGTGGTGGTAGCGCTTACTTCCTTATCCAGGATGAAGAAGTGAATCCCACCGTTAAAGTGATGGACCTCCTGACCGTTCAGAAAGTCAACGATGTGCAGCGAATGGTTAATCAATATAAGTCCGTACATAACAATAAGCTGCCGAGCGGGGAAGAACTGTATCCGGGGTTATATGCTGTGGATATGGTTCAGGCTGCACAGGCAGGCACTCCTTCCATTACATTGAACAGTGTATATTCAGGTCAGGCATTACCTTTTATGATGGATGACGAAGGCAAGGTCTATGTAGATTATGCTTTTGACATTATGCAGGCAGTGGAAAAGTCTGATATGTCTCCAGCAGAGACTGAAGATGTTCGGGATTTTCTGTTGGAGCACTCCTACTTCGTACCTGTAAAATCTGTTTTATACACTTGGCAAAATAATGCACCAGTTGCACAGCCAATAAAATAAGCCTGGTTGCCATTCATATGGTCTAACTGTATGCCCCCCATGCTTCTAATGGTTCAAAAAGAGATATTCCAAATCAGGAATATCTCTTTTTTCTTTTGTCCGTATGAGCAATAACCGTCATAAAAGCTTCACGGATCACATAAAGTAGATTGAAATAAAGACGCGCAGTCCGAGATCGGGGGATTCTCCTAATGTCATCACCATAAGATAAAAAAAACAAAATTACGCGTCATATTGCCGCATACGGATACATAAGATGATACTAGTCCAATTGCATGTACGAGTTAACGCCGCTCTCGCCGGTTTCATCAGAATGCAACGTTCGGCGGCGGACGACTTCCGGGCACTCACAAAGGCGGCTCTACCGTTGCAGGGATTTCAGTCTTCTGATTGAAAAAACGAAGCGGATGCTCTTTAGCATTTTTCCTTCGGAGTAATTTAGGGAGGGGATTTCATTGGAGAAAGTGGACATTTTTAAGGACATAGCTGAGCGGACCGGAGGGGATATTTATCTCGGGGTTGTCGGCGCAGTCCGGACGGGTAAATCAACATTTATTAAACGATTCATGGAAACGATCGTATTGCCTAACATCACAAGCGAGGCTGATCGTGCCCGTGCAGTGGATGAACTTCCACAAAGTGCGGCAGGCAAAACCATCATGACAACCGAGCCAAAATTTGTACCGAATAACGCAGTCCAGATCAAGGTGGCCGAAGGGCTGGATGTCAATGTACGTTTGGTGGATTGTGTGGGTTACGCGGTGGAAGGAGCCAAGGGGTACGAGGATGAGAATGGTCCGCGCATGATCTCCACACCTTGGTTCGAAGAGCCTATTCCGTTCCAGGAAGCCGCAGAGATTGGGACTCGCAAAGTCATTCAGGAGCATTCTACACTGGGTGTTGTGGTCACAACAGATGGCACTATTGCCGAAATTGCCCGCAGTTCCTATGTGGAATCCGAAGAACGGGTTATTGCGGAATTGAAAGAAGTCGGTAAACCGTTTGTCCTGGTCATCAACTCCACTCGCCCACGCAGTGAAGAAGCCCTGCAATTGCGTAGTGAGCTTGCGGCCAAATACGACATTCCGGTCATGACACTTAGTGCAGCCACGATGACAGAAGATGATGTGACGGGTGTACTTCGTGAAGTGCTCTATGAGTTCCCTGTGCATGAAGTGAATGTAAACTTGCCGAGCTGGGTTATGGTACTGAACGAGACTCACTGGCTGCGCAGCAACTACGAAAATTCTGTACGGGATACCGTGAAGGATATTCGCAGACTTCGTGATGTGGATCGGGTTGTCGCTCAGTTCATGGAATATGAATTCATTGATCGCGCAGGCCTGAGTGGTATGAACATGGGGCAGGGTGTAGCCGAAATTGACCTGTATGCGCCGGATGAACTGTATGATCAGATTCTCGTGGAAGTGGTTGGCATCGAGATTCGCGGTAAGGATCATCTGCTGCAATTGATGCAGGAATTCTCGCATGCGAAGAGAGAATACGACCGCTTCGCAGAAGCGCTGGAGATGGTCAAAACGACCGGATACGGCATTGCTGCTCCATCTCTCGCCGAGATGGCCCTGGATGAACCTGAGCTCATTCGTCAGGGCACCAAATTTGGCGTACGCCTGAAAGCTACGGCACCGTCCATTCATATGATCCGGGTCGATGTGGAATCGGAGTTCGCTCCAATTATCGGTACGGAGAAGCAAAGTGAGGAACTAGTGAGATACCTGATGCAGGACTTCGAGAACGATCCGATCAAGGTATGGGATTCAGATATGTTCGGCCGTTCACTGCACTCTATCGTGCGAGAAGGGATTCAGGGCAAGATTGCTATGATGCCGGATAATGCAAGATACAAACTGCAAGAGACGCTGGGAAGAATCATTAACGAAGGTTCAGGTGGCTTGATCGCTATCATTCTGTAAGACGCCAAAAGACCGTAAGGGGTATTCCCTTGCGGTCTTTTTTATGTGATTTCTTTATTTTGGATGAAATGGATGAGAAGAATAGTACTTTCGAAAAAACTTAGCGATTTTTAGCTTTAAATTGCTAAAACCCATTTACATACTAGGGATTAGCCGTTATATTAATATTCAACTATTGTGATCGAGATCACAGAGAGTGGACAGGGGGAGGCAGAGATGAAAAGAAAAGAGACAAAATGGGTATGGTTGAGTGTGTTATTAGTATTTACATTGGCGCTGTCCGCTTGCGGAATCAAAAAAGAACCGGCAGCAACTCCAGCTTCAGGTGCATCAGATGATACGCCAAAAACGGAAGCAGTTACAGGCCCTCTAAGCGGTAAACGAATTGCACTTATTATGGAATTTAATACAGGTACCTTCTCGCAGCAATATGTACAAGGTGTCAAAGAAGAAATCGAAAAATTCGGTGGAGAACTGACGACGTTTGTTGCCGATAATGACAAAGCGAAGATGGTATCCTTGCTTGATAGCGCAATTAACCAGAAATTCGATGCCATTCTCACGGATCACGGCGATTCCCTATTAGAGCCAGGCGTGAAAAAGGCAGTAGAACAGAACATCCCAGTAGTTGTATTCGACGCAGCTATTAGCGTTCCGGGAGCTACAGTCCTGTCACAGGATGACCAGAAGATGGCTGAGCTGACACTGGAGCAAATGAAAAAAGATATCAATGGACAAGGAAATATTGTCAAAGTATGGGTAGCTGGTTTTGCACCGATGGAACGCCGTCAGATAGCATACGGTGAATTCATGAAAGCAAATCCGGACATCAAGGAAATAGCTACATTCGGTTCTGCACAGAACCCGGCGCTGGATACTCAAGCCAAAATGGAAGCTATTCTCAAGCAATATCCAAAAGGTGAGATTACAGCTGTATGGACTGCATGGGATGAGTTCGCCAAAGGTGCAGCGCGTGCGATTCAACAAGCTGGACGTGACGAGATCAAAGTGTATGGTATCGATATGAGTGACGAGGATCTGCAAATGATTCAGGACCCGAAAAATCCTTGGGTTGCTTCTGCTGCTGTTGATCCAACGGATATTGGTCGCGTCCAAGTACGTTATGCTTATCAGAAACTGAACGGGGACGAGACAGAAGATTCAGTTGTGCTTAACCCGGTCTATGTTCAACGTGAAGCTCTGCCAGATAAACAAATCTCCACTTCGGAGCTGTCAGAGTTTGTTGAAGGATGGGGTGGCAGCACACAAGGAATCAAAGACTGGATGAGCGAATACGGAATTACTGCTAAATAAGCAGCGTATGGGAAGCGCGCCGCAAGGCGCGCTTTTTTCAAACA
Source organism: Paenibacillus sp. 2KB_22 (assembly GCF_052115745.1). NCBI lineage: Bacteria > Bacillati > Bacillota > Bacilli > Caryophanales > Paenibacillaceae > Paenibacillus > Paenibacillus sp. 2KB_22. The sequence continues at coordinate 731,646 of NZ_JBFRHG010000002.1, read as the reverse complement.
TAATGAAGATATGTATGGTCTGGATGAAAAAAGGGATGCTCCCGGAAGGGAACGATTGGAGGTTAACATCATGAGCACTGCACCGATTCTGCTTCAAATGGAACACATCCACAAGCAGTTTTCAGGTATACCTGCACTGAAGGATGTGGATTTCTCTGTAAAAGGCGGGGAGATTCATGCGCTGCTGGGTGCCAATGGTGCCGGGAAGAGCACGTTAATGAAGATTTTGTCCGGTGCTTACCCACTGGATCAGGGTACGATTCAGCTGAGTGGACAAGCGCTTCATTTAAGTTCTCCGGGAGACGCGAAGGCAAGCGGGATTCACTGTGTCTATCAGGAAGTGGATGCGGCACTGGTGCCACAGCTGACGGCTGCGGAGAACATTATGTTGGATCAGCTGGCTTCACCTGCCGGGGGTTGGTGGAAAAGTCCTCGGAAGCTACAACAGCGTGCGGTTGAGGCGTTGAAACAATTAGGGGCGGACATATCCGTTCACCAAAAAGTGGCTGATCTGACGCTTGCAGAAAAACAGATGATACTGCTGGCGCGGATTTTGATTCAGGATGCCAAGGTCATCATTTTTGACGAACCTACTGCACCGCTGAGTCAGGAAGAAACGGATGCATTTTTCCGAATTGTTCATCTGTTGAAGGAACGGGGCGTAGCCTGCATTTTCATTACCCATCGTCTTGCTGAAGTGACGGGTCACTGTGATCGCGTTACGGTTATGAGGGATGGACAACATGTATTTACCGGTGAAGCAAAGGGACTGACAATCAATGATTTGGTTACTCAGATGTTAGGCAAACCATTTGAAGAAGAGTTTCCTAAGACGGAAGCACCCGTGGGGGAGCTGCTGTTGGAAGCGCGTGGACTTCGTCGTGGAGTGAAAGTCAAAGGTGTCGACCTTTCTGTACGCCGAGGTGAAGTCCTCGCTGTGGTAGGTCTGGTAGGAGCGGGTAAAACGGAAAGCTCTCGTTTGCTGATTGGTGCAGATCGGCTGGAGGGAGGCGAGATCCGGCTTAACAACCGTAATCTCCGTCTGTCTCAGCCTGCGGATGCGGCGGCTCTGGGGATTGTTTCTGTACCGGAGGAGCGACGTAAACAAGGAATCCTGATTCAGGAGAACGTGGAACGGAATCTAAGTCTGCCTTTGCTAAGCCGTCTCAGTACATTAGGTTTCGTAAGCCGCAAACGGGAACGTCTGAATGCGGAGTCATTGGTGAAACAGCTTGGGATTAAAACATCGTCAGTGAAGCAGGAAGTGAAATATCTAAGCGGTGGTAATCAGCAGAAGGTGGCCATTGGTAAATGGCTTAATGCGGATGCCGACGTATTTATATTTGATGAGCCAACCAAAGGCGTAGATATTGGGGCGAAAAGTGACATTTTCCGCATCATCAATGAACTGGCTTTGGCCGGCAAGGGCGTCATCTATTTCACCTGTGAACTGGATGAAGGCATGGGAATTGGCGACCGAATCGCTGTCATGTGCGAGGGTGTTATCGTGAAAGAGTTCAAACGAGGCGAGACTAATCAAGAACAGCTGCTATACTATGCAAGCGGTGGACAAGAGGTGCAATCATGAAGGATAAATCACTGGATTTTGCGTTCCGTTACGGGGCGATTATAGTCATTATAGGTGTTATCGCATTTTTCGGCATTAAATTGCCTTATTTCTTTACGTACAGTAACTTGACCGATATTTTGGGCTCGATCTCTATCGTTACGTTTGTAGCGATCGGTGTTACGTTATCTCTCATTGTTGATGGATTTGATCTCTCGGTAGGGGCGACTGTCTCATTGACCACCGTCGTTACTGCTTCGTTAATGATTTGGTATCAACAACCACTGGCGATTGTAATTATCGTGCCACTGATTATCGGGGCTGTTATTGGTTTATTGAACGCTTTGCTCATTGTAAAATTGCGTATTCCGGATTTGCTGGCAACCCTTGCCACGATGTACATCATCGGAGGTATTCACAAAACGTATGCACAGGGATATACCATTTACAATCATATGCAGTTCCCTGATGGGAGCAAAGCTGCGGGAGAGATGGACCCGACATTCCTGCTCATAGGGCAGGGGAAATGGCTCGGTATGCCGATATCGGTTATCCTGCTGCTTATTGCGGTAATAGGTGTGCATATCTTTTTGACGTATACGAAATACGGGCGCCAGATGTACATTACAGGCGGTAATGAGGAAGCTGCACGTTTGTCTGGAATCAAGGTGAAAAAGGTGCGTACACTCGCTTATGTAGCTGCTGGAGTGTTTGCAGCAATCGGTGGTATCATCTATGCTTCCAAAGTGGGATCTGGGCAAATTGATGCGGGATCTCCGTTGTTAATGGAATCCGTAGCTGCAGTATTTGTCGGTTTCTCTGTGTTCGGCGCGGGTAAACCGAATGTCATCGGAACCTTCATCGGTTCGGTTCTGATTGGTGTTCTTGTGAACGGGTTAACGATGATGAACGTACAGTATTTCACCCATGATATTGTAAAAGGTGGGGTTCTCGTGCTTGCCCTGGCGGTTACATTTTACGTCTTAAACCGCAACCGGACTTGAAATTGTGGGCTGTCTGTATTAGTATGAAATTTGTTCGGCGTCTGAAATGCCCGTGGTTTCAGACGACATTCTGCCGAAAATGACTGTTGACCGCAGGCGGAGATTTGTGTTCATCGCTCAAGATGTACGTAGATTTTTTGCGTATGAACGTATATTTCGCTATAAAACGGAAACACAGTATAACATTCAGGACATTGATACAGGAGGTGAAAAACAAATGAACAAATCAGACTTGATTACACACGTATCTGAAGCAACTGAATTGTCCAAGAAAGATGTAACGAAAGCGGTTGATGCCGTATTCGAAGCAATCTCTGAGGCTCTTCAAAGCGGAGATAAAGTACAATTGGTTGGTTTTGGGAACTTCGAAGTTCGCGAGCGCTCTGCACGTAAAGGACGCAACCCGCAAACAGGTGAAGAAATCGAAATTCCTGCGAGCAAAATTCCTGCATTCAAACCAGGTAAAGCGCTCAAAGACGGAATTAAATAAGATTTCTACATATTCCATATGTCGACAAAAAGACCGTGACTTGTTCACGGCCTTTTCTTTTGCCCTTTAACGATGATCCTTGTGGCTATCCGAGTACTCAGGAGCATCCTTTTGCCCGGTATAAGCAACGAGAATCAGTTCTTCGCCAGCAGCTGCAGACAGATGCTGTTCGATTTCTTTTAACTGTTGAATATGCTCGTCTGTAAGTGCGGCAGGGGTGTACTTCATGCAGATTCTCCTTTCTGTGGCTGTACAACTGTAGTATGACCCGAGGGTAGCTGATTCTTGCGGTAAATTCATATAAGGCGCAGGTTGACAAATGAAACAATCTTAATCATCATTAACGCTATCGAACTAAAGAAGGGGACATGCGTGATGGATCATCCAACCGGCAATGATTATATTGTAATTAAGGCAGAGGAAAATGGTGTCCAGGTGATCGGATTAACCCGAGGTCAGGATACACGTTTTCACCACACCGAGAAATTGGACAAGGGTGAAGTGATGTTTGCCCAATTTACCACCCATACTTCAGCTATTAAAATCCGGGGCAAAGCCACGCTGATTACCAAGCATGGACAGATTGAATCGGAGTAATGGACAGATTGAATACAATCAAATGAAGATTGCAGGCATAGCCTGCTTTTTTTCATTGTACAATGAGGTATGAGCCTTTACTGGACAGACTACACTAACAGGTAAAGGCAAGGAGGCGTATATGAATCCGCGGATGATTGTTACTGCTTCAATGCTGGCAACGGTTGCGGCGGTCTTTCTGCTTGTTGCGATACAAACCTTACATATGCGTACATGGGGCGGGGAAAACGTACAACCTGCCTCTGCATCACATCATCCCGTTCAGCTAACGAATGACAATCTGGTTGATGTGTTAAGCTCCATGCAACTATCTACACCCATTGCAAGAGTGGAATGGAAACAATCCATTTTGACACTGGACCTCAAAGTTAAAGGAAAGGGTACAAGTTACACTGAAATCTATGAGAACATGGCAGCTGTTGCGGATCTGGGCTTTCGTACTCTGGACAACGTGGATCAGGTGCTGCTGCGTGTGATGGCAGAAGATGAATGGATGCATAAACGACATCTGTTGCTTGCTGCTGATATTCGGCGTGGGGAGTGGCCCCTGTATGCGATTGACACATTACGGAACTGGAAAAGTGCGGCCTTTTCAGAGGAATTGAAGGACTGGTTTCATCTGATGGAGACGGAACTCTGGAAGAAGCAATTCGAAATGACAAGTCAGGGGTAATAGAATAGCAGGATTCAGTGCGTGCCCGATCAACATATGCTATAATATATAAGATTGTAGTGCAGAAATGGTTTAACAATGTTAAGGCTCGGAGGCTGAGAATGAATTCATATCGCGTACCCCAACTAGCAAAGAAATATACGGATTACGACATGATTCGACAACATACGGAAATCCCATCATTTCCGGATAGCCGGGCACGTCTGCTGCAGGTATTTGTGGGCCGCACAGACGAAAAGGTGCATCAGGAGTTATATGCTCTTGCAACTTCGCTCGTTCAGTTGGCCATGGATACGCATGATCGAATCGATACCATTTCCGGTGAGCGGAGAGAGCAGGAGATGCGTTCACGCCAGTTGAATGTACTCGCCGGGGATTATTTAAGTAGCCGTTTTTATCAATTACTTGCCCAAGCGGGCAGAATTGAAATGATTGGCAAACTCAGTGGTGCTGTATCCGGAGTGAACGCACGCAAGATGACGCTGTATGAACGGATGAAGAAGCTTCTCGTTTCGGCTGACGAATACTTGCGTGAAACGGTACAGCTGAGGATGCAGCTGTTTCTTTCATTTACAGGCATGATTCAGGATAACGAAGAGTCACTATGGAACAGCTTGTTGACCGAATTCAGCTCCTGCGAAACGATCGTGGAAGAACTGAAGCGGATGAATGACGAAAAACAATATCTTCACAGCTATGCATACTGGCACATATACGAGCATGGTAATGACGATGAGCGCAATGTGCTGCGTCAGTCTGAACCGGATTCACGTGCATGGAACGCTATGGTGCTGAAGCATAGGGTTGGCGAAGTTTTGCTGGACAAGCTTCGGGAGTGTACACACCGCATTCAACTGTTGTTGCAAGACGAGGAAGGGCGGATGGGTTTGCATGAGATACATGCAATTCTTGAGCCTTACTTGGCATATTTGCAGCCTTCACATGCGGCAGTAAGGGAAGATTGAGGGGGAGACAGACGAATGGGGAGCGGAGAGACCAAACCGAAAGAAGAATATGTCCATTCGGTTTTTCAGAGTATAGCCGGAAAATATGATGTCATGAATGATATTCTAAGTTTCCGCAGGCATAAGGCTTGGCGCAAATTCACCATGAAAAAGATGAATATGTCCAAAGGCGACACCGGTCTTGATTTGTGCTGCGGCACATGTGACTGGACGCTCGCTATGGCAGAAGCAAGTGAAACGGGGCACATGCACGGACTTGATTTCAGCAGCAACATGTTGGAGGTCGGCCAGACGAAGATCAATGCGGTGCAGCGTCAGAAGCAGATTACCCTGACACAGGGAAATGCCATGTCACTTCCTTTTGAAGACAATTCATTTGATTATGTGACAATCGGGTTCGGGCTTCGCAATGTACCTGATCTCAGACAAGTGTTGTCTGAAATGAAACGTGTGGTCAAACCGGGCGGTATGGTTGTGTGTCTGGAATTGTCCAAGCCAACATGGCAGCCGTTCAAAGGCATTTATTATTTTTATTTTGAGAAGGTCTTACCGAATCTTGCCAAAGTGTTTGCTAAAAGTTTTGAGCAGTACAAATGGCTGCCGGACTCTCTGGCAATTTTCCCGGGAAGGAAGGAACTGGCAGACATTTTTGCAGAAACAGGATTACAAGAAGTGCAGGCCTACCCTCTAACCGGAGGTATCGCGGCACTGCACATTGGAACCAAGGAGAATCAGCATGTTTAGGAAAATTCGCATCTTTTTAGAAATGATCAAGATTGAACACACGCTTTTTGCTTTACCCTTCGCATTTATGGGGGCCATTCTAGGCTCCATGGTAGTGAATGATACCTTCCCAAGCTGGATGCAGATCATGTGGGTGTTGCTTGCGATGGTCGGTGCACGTAGTGCAGCATTCGGTTTGAACCGGATTATTGACCAAGCGATTGATGGCAAAAATCCACGTACCGCGATGAGAGCCATCCCGGCAGGACTGTTGAAAAATGGGGAAGTTGTTATATTTGTCATTATCTCATTTATATTGTTATTCTGGGCCTCATCGAATCTTAATGTATTGTCCATGCAGTTGTTACCCATTGCTGTGTTTATGCTGGTACTGTATTCATACACCAAACGATTCACATGGTTATGCCACGTCGTTCTTGGAATGACGATTGGTTTGGCTCCGCTTGGTGGTTGGGTGGCCGTCACAGGTACGATGGATTGGACAGCAATTGTGCTGTACGTTACGATTGTGTTCTGGACAGCAGGCTTTGATATTATCTACGCATGTCAGGACCTGGAATTCGATCAGGGAGAAGGTCTTCATTCCATACCTTCCCGTTTTGGCCTAGTCAAATCATTGCAGATCGCTAAGTTCTTCCATGTGATTACTGCAATTGGTTTTCTTGTTTTATTGTTGATAACAGATCTGAGTTGGTGGTATGGTGCAGGCATGTTGGTAACGTATGGAATTCTTTTCTATCAACACTATATTGTATCGCCTAATGATATGAGTCGTGTTCAAACGGCATTTTTTACCATGAACAGTTTGCTTAGCTTAATCGTATTTACGTTCACTCTGATTGATCTGGCGGTGAAATAAATGGTGCAGCAGCCGGACAATAAACGACTGGTTGTCGGAATTACCGGAGCGAGTGGCAGCATATATGGCATTCGATTAATTGAAACGCTGCTTGATTTGGAATATAACGTTCATCTGGTCATATCCAATGCAGGGTGGCGTGTACTAAAAGAAGAATTGGACTGGGATGTGACGAATCGGGACGCGGTGCTGGACGAAAAATTCGGCAGCCGTGCCGGTTCTCTGATCTATCATCCTGTGAGTGATATAGGGGCCTCCATTGCAAGTGGTTCTTATCTGGCCGACGGCATGATTATCATGCCATGTTCGATGGGAACTCTTTCTTCCATCGCACAGGGGGCGTCGGATAATCTGATGTCCCGTGCAGCTGATGTGATGATGAAAGAGGGAAGAACATTGATCCTCGTACCACGTGAGACGCCTCTTCATGCAATCCATCTGGAGAACATGCTGAAGCTTTCACGTCTTGGTGTGCGTATGATACCGGCTATGCCTGCTTTTTATTATAAACCTCAGACTATGGATGAGTTGATTCTGTTTTTGGTGGGTAAAGTGCTGGATAGCTTGCGCATCCCACATCAACTGTTTACAAGATGGGGAGAACCGGATGAACGGGGATAATGACTGAGTTCGATACAAGGCAGTTTTTTTGCCAAGGTGTTGCTCGGTTTATTTGTCCCCCGAATCCCGGGGTATTGGTGAGTGCTGATGGTGAGTCTTCATGACCACAGTCTTGACCCATGCTCCGGCAACTTCTGTATTTTGTTTCAGAACAAGTCGCAGAGTTTAATTCCCGGGTGTCGGCCATGACATTCGGAGAAGAAGAATACGTTAGATCCTTATGGAAAAACACAAGCAAGAACGGTAAGCCGGGTTTTTCGTAATGCCTGCAGGCCCGACTTGCTGGAGGGGAAGGTAAGCATGGATTTGTGGACTGACAATACGCTGATACGGGTGAACGAATGAAACTATTGGATATTTTCGGGTTGTTAAAAAAGGACATGGATTACATTGAGAAAGAACTGTATCGCAGTGTTCGAGGAGAACAGAAGCTGCTGAGTGAAACGTCACTTCATTTGCTCAAAGCAGGAGGAAAACGGTTGCGGCCCGTTTTTGTGTTACTTGGCGGGAAATTTGGTACATATGACATTGAACGTCTGAAGCTGGTCGCGGTTCCGCTGGAACTGATTCATTCCGCGTCCCTCGTTCACGATGATGTGATTGATAATGCGGAGACACGCCGAGGCAAACCCACGGTGAAGTCAAAATGGGATAATCGGATTGCGATGTACACTGGAGACTATATCTACGGTAAGGCACTTGAAATGACTGCCGGATTATCCGATCCAGCTATTCATCGTATTCTTGCCAAAGCCATGGTACAGATGTCCATTGGTGAAATGGAGCAAATTCGCGACTTTTTCAATACGGGACAAAGTGTTCGTAACTATCTGCTGCGGATTCGCCGTAAAACAGCACTTCTGATTGCAGTTAGCTGTCAGTTAGGGGCATTGGCCACACGCGCGCCTGAGCATGTATCTTCCCTGCTGTATACATACGGATACAATGTGGGGATGGCTTTCCAGATTCAAGATGATGTACTTGATCTGGTAGGTACCGAGAAACAACTTGGCAAGCCACCAGGCAGTGATATGAAGCAAGGAAATATTACTCTTCCTGTACTTTATGCCCTAGAAGAATCCGATCTGCGGGAACCTTTGCTTAAGGAGATTTCCCGTGTCCAGCATGAAGAAGGACGGGCAAGTGCATCGGATGCAATTGGAATGATTCGCCAAAGTCAAGGAATCGCTAAAGCAGAAGCCCTTGCTGACCGATATATGAAGAAAGCGCTCGATGCTCTCGATCAGCTACCTAACATCAAGACGACCAAAAACCTGCGTGACATCGCTCATTTTGTGGTTAAACGTACGCATTAAATGTTGTATGACCTTCAACTCTCAGATCGCTCATACCCAAAGATGAACAGACTTGTGATATTCCTCATTGGGAGGATTTGGACATGTATGTTACAATCAGAGGGATTGCGTTTACATAGTGATTAACTTTGAACCGTGAGTGAGGAGTGAGCTGATGGATCGTACATTTTTGATGGTGAAGCCGGATGGTGTGCAGCGTGGATTGATCGGTCGAATTATTAGCCGTCTGGAAGACAAAGGATTTAAGTTGGTGGCAGGCAAATTGGTGCAGATGTCTGAGGATCAGGCAAAACGCCATTATGCTGAACATGAGGGCAAACCGTTTTTCGATGATTTGGTTCGTTTTATCACATCTGGGCCTGTATTTGCCATGGTGTGGGAAGGGGACGATATTGTGGCGCTTGCGCGCATCGTCATCGGAAAAACCAATGTGAAGGAAGCAGCTCCGGGTACCATTCGCGGAGACTTCGCCAGCCACACACCACATAATCTGATTCATGGGGCAGATTCACCGGAAAGTGCTTCCCGTGAAGCAGCAAATTTCTTTGCTTCAGATGAATTGGTGGTATACGACAAGAGCATCGCAGCCTGGTTGTAATTATTAGCCAAAAGGGTGATACACGATGCTGGAGCAAGAACAACTACTAGACCCGGATTACACCGGATTCATTCGTAAAATCAAAGAGAGCACAGGCATTGATCTTGCTCAATACAAGGAAGGCCAGATGAAAAGAAGGCTGACCACACTTCGCAACAAAAACGGGTTTCATACATTTTCTAACTTTTTTGATGCTATGCAGAAAGATAAATCATTGTTCTACGAGTTCCTTGATCGCATGACCATTAACGTGTCTGAATTCTGGCGTAATCCCAATCGTTGGGAAGTGCTGCGGGACGAGATCCTGCCTGAGCTGCTGGGGTCCAAGCGTCGTGTCAAAGTCTGGAGTGCAGCCTGTTCAACAGGTGAAGAACCTTACACACTCGCTATGATTTTGGACACGATGGGCATTTTGAAGGACAGCTCGATTACGGCAAGTGATCTGGATGAAGGTGCATTGGCCAAAGCCAAAGAAGGGCGTTATATGGAACGCTCACTTAAGGATGTGCCAAAGGAAACGGCGAACCGTTACTTCAAGCAGGATGGCTTGGTATACCGTATTGATGAGCAACTCAAAAATTCGATCAAGTTCATGAAACAAAATTTGCTGGTGGACCGTTTTGATGATGGGTACGATCTGATTGTGTGCCGAAATGTCATGATCTATTTTACCGAGGAAGCCAAAAACCTGTTGTATCACAAATTTGCAGCAAGTTTGCGTCCTGGCGGTATTTTATTTGTGGGCAGTACGGAGCAGATCTTCTCCCCGGGACAATATGGTCTGGAGACAGCAGAAACATTTTTCTATCGGAAAAAATAATGATAATGGTTGTTCAGCCGTCTGAAGCACATGTACATGTGTTCAGGCGGTTATTTGTATACCAAGTACAAGAAAGAGCCGACTTTCTTGTCAAAGCCGGTCAGCTATACTATAATAAGCAAAGAAATTATGGGATTTTAGCAATGTGAAGTTTAACAGTTTAAAGGGGGAACGTATTATGAGTTTACGCTATTTAACCGCAGGGGAGACGCACGGACCCCAATTGACCGCTATTATTGAAGGATTGCCAAGTAATTTGACGATTGATTTTGAAGAACTGAATTTCCAACTTCACCGCCGCCAAAAGGGATATGGTCGTGGACGCCGGATGCAGATCGAGAAAGATCAGGCGAATTTCGTTGGTGGTATCCGTCACGGATATACAACAGGTGCTCCGGTAGCGCTGGTTGTTCAAAATAATGACTGGAAACATTGGCAGAATATTATGAATATTGAGCCGATCGAAGGCAGTGACGAAGAGAAACGTCGCGTTCATCGTCCTCGTCCCGGACACGCTGATCTGAACGGTGGACTCAAGTATAATCTCAAAGACTTGCGTAACGTACTGGAGCGCTCCAGTGCACGTGAGACAACGGTACGTGTGGCATGTGGTGCCATTGCACGTCAATTCCTGGCCGAATTTGGAATCAAGGTAGCTGGACGTGTACTTCGTATTGGAGAGATCGAAGCTCCATATCAGGACCTGCCGATTGATGAATTGATCGCAGTGACAGAAGCTTCCTCTGTACGTGTCACAGATGCTGAGACAGAGAAGAAGATGGAAGCCTACATCGACCAGATTAAACAAGAAGGCGATTCCATCGGAGGAATCGTGGAATGTATCGTTGAAGGGGTGCCAATTGGTCTTGGCAGTTATGTTCAATACGATCGCAAGCTGGATGCACGAATCGCTCAAGGCGTAATGTCCATTAATGCATTCAAAGGTGTAGAGATTGGTATCGGATTCGAAGCCGGAGTCATTCGTGGATCACAGGTGCATGATGAAATCATGCATACGGATGAGCGCGGCTACCACCGGGCGACCAACCGTCTGGGCGGATTCGAAGGCGGGATGACGAACGGTATGCCAGTGGTTGTACGCGGTGTGATGAAGCCAATCCCAACGTTGTACAAGCCGCTGCAAAGTGTGGACATTGATACGAAAGAAGCATTTACGGCTCAAGTTGAGCGCTCGGACGCTTGTGCTGTACCAGCAGCAAGTGTGGTGATGGAGCATGTTGTAGCGTGGGAAATTGCCAAGGCATTCCTGGAGAAATTCGGCGGGGATTCCATGGAAGAGATCCGTGCTAATGTTGCTAACTATAATTCTCAACTGGAGAATTACTAATATGCGTCAGCTGACGGTACAGTTGGAGGAACGCTCATATCCGATTCTGATTGGTAGCGGCCTATTGGCACAAGCCCCTCAATATTTTGAACAATATGGCCTAACCAAAAAAAGTCCGTTACTCATCATTACAGATGAAAATGTGGCTCCCAAATACTTGTCAGGTTTGGAGCAAACGCTGCGTACGGCTGGTTATACAGTCGTATCGGCGGTTGTACCCTCTGGTGAAACATCGAAATCCCTTTCGGTGTACCAGGATATGATGACCGTCGCTATCGAAGGCAAACTGGATCGGAGTTCTGCGATTCTGGCCCTAGGTGGTGGTGTAGTAGGTGATCTGGCTGGCTTTGTTGCCGCTACATATATGCGTGGAATCAAGTTTGTTCAAGTACCTACAACGATTTTGGCGCATGACAGCAGTGTAGGTGGCAAGGTGGCTGTCAATCATCCGCTGGCCAAAAATATGATCGGTGCATTCCACCAGCCGGAGCTAGTACTCTATGATGTGGACACACTTCAATCCTTGCCGCCTCGAGATGTTTCGGCAGGTTTGTCAGAGATGCTAAAGCACGGGCTGATCCGTGATGAGGCTTTCGCACACTGGTGTGAGGAACATGCAGAGGAGTTGCTAGCGCTCAATCCCGAAGCGTTGGGATATGGCCTGGAGCGAGGTTGTGGCATTAAGGCAGAGATAGTATCCAGAGACGAACGTGAAAATGGAGAGCGTGCAGTGTTGAACCTTGGACATACGATTGGTCATGCCATTGAAGCGATTGCCGGATATGGAGAATTCCTGCACGGAGAAGCGATATCCATCGGTATGGCTGGATCGGCATTGCTTGGTGAGAAGCTTGGTGCTCCAGCAGGACTCTATGAAGATACGGTCCGCATGTTGCGTTCACTTCGCCTTCCAACAACGATGCCTGCTCATCTGGACACGGATGCATTAATGGAAGCGATGATGCATGACAAAAAATTCCGTGAAGGTCATATGGTGTTCATCATCCCTGATCGGATTGGGGCAGCAAGAATTGTGAAGGACGTACCTGTGTCGGCAGTTCGGGACGTCATTGAAATGCTCAGGAAGGGAGAATAACAGCAATGGTCACACGGGGAATTCGCGGGGCTACAACAGTCACGCAGAACAACGAAGAACAGATTTTGAAAGAAACGGCTGTATTGCTGCAGGAGATCGTGGATCGCAATGAGATCCAACCGGAAGATATCTGTAGTGTGTGGATTACGTTAACTGGGGATCTGGATGCTGCTTTCCCGGCAAAAGCTATCCGCCAACTGGATGGTTGGGAACTCGTACCACTGATGTGTGCGCTGGAAGTTCCGGTTAAAGGTGCCTTGCCACAATGCATTCGATTCATGGTACATGTCAATACAAACAAAGCTCAGAACGAAATCCATCATGTGTATCTGAACGGTGCACAGGCATTGCGTCCGGATCTGGCAGCACCTTCTGGATCTTAAAGAAGCAGGTTGTCAAACCGATCATAATGATGTATAGTGAGAACCAGTTGAGTAGAGTTGAGATTGAGCTGAGAGCAGCTGAGCTAGTGGAGTATATAGCAGAGTCCAGTGGGTGGTAACCGGGGCAACAGAAACCGGTCAACTGATTCACGGTACGTCGTGCTACGGAATTTTTAACAGGAACAGGGAAGCAAATGTGTCGTAGGATACCTTTTGTTTAGATATATATCGGTACAACACTTACAATGTACTCTCCCATATTTTACGAAATATTGGAATGAGTAGTTGATGTGTTATAACTGATTTATTTTCCCGCCGCATTGGATGATGTGAGATGCATCAATTCAGCGACCTGTAATAATCCGAGAGCGAAGTATAGGGACTTGTTATTTATGAAGCATCACCCTGTTAAATACAGCTTATAACCAAACCTCTACCTGATGGTAGAGGTTTTTTTGTACATATTATTTTTCTTCTACCCTTATAGGTTCAACTAAACTTTTTACACAAACGGAGAGGACAGAAATAACCTGATGAAGCGGAGCGTTCGCCTTTATCACCGGATTTTCCCTTTAGAAAGGGAGTCAAAAAAATCTGGGGATAACAGCGATCGGAAGGTTGTTCTGTCATCGGAGTGTTCAGTGTAAACCTCTCTAGTTAAACTTATATAAATCTGAAAGGACGTGATTTGATGATAACGCCAAACGTTAATCAAGTACTGAAAATGTCAAATGAGTATAATCTGATTCCGGTAGTCAAACGGATTTTGGCGGATATGGAGACTCCGATTCGAATATTCCGCCGTTTTGCTGACAACGACCGGGCATTCCTGTTGGAAAGTGTAGAGGGGGGGATCCAATGGGCGAGATACTCGTTCATCGGTACAGATCCGTTCCTGATGATTTCGGCCAAGAAGGGCCGGATTGTAGTGGAAGAAGCGGGGCAGACTCGTGAATTGCCAGGCAAACCGATTGAAGAACTGAAAGCACTGCTGCGTAAGTACCGCAGCCCAAAAGATGATGAACTTCCACCATTCACAGGTGGGGCAATTGGTTTCTTCGGATATGATCTGCTGTCCTATTATGAGAAGCTTCCAGCTCACGCGCTGGATGATCTGAATATGGATGACATACGTTTTATGTTCTGTGACCAGATTATCGTGTTTGACCATGTGAAGCAGCAGATGCTACTCGTCGGTAATGTACACGTCAAGGATGGTGCAACGGATGATGAGATACGGCAAGCGTATGCAGTGACTTCGGAGAAGCTGGAGCAGGCCGCTGAACGGTTGCAGCAGCAAGGACCAGGGGAAAACCTGAATCCGCGTTCCATTCCGGGAGACGTGGAACTGGGGGATATTCGCTCCAACCTTACGAAGGAACAATTTATAGGTAATGTGGAGCAAGCCAAAGAGTACATTCGCGCAGGTGATATTTTTCAAGTGGTATTATCCCAGCGGTTTCACATTGATACGGAGGTTTCTCCGCTTCACGTGTATCGCGTGCTTCGGACCCTGAATCCATCACCTTATATGTACTACCTCAAAATGGATGATGAGATAATCGTGGGTACTTCGCCTGAAGCACTGGTTAAGGTGGATGGAAATCGTGTGGAGACACGTCCGATTGCAGGCACACGTCCAAGGGGGGCAACCGAAGCGGAAGATCGTGCACTCGCTGCTGATCTGCTCCAGGATGAGAAGGAACGTGCGGAGCATCTGATGCTGGTTGATTTGGGCCGTAACGATCTGGGTCGGGTATCCAGCTTCGGCAGTGTGAAGTGTGACATGTTCATGGAGATTGAACGGTATTCTCATGTGATGCACATGGTATCCAACGTTACCGGTGAGCTAAGAGAAGATAAGGATTTCTTCGATGCGTTCCTCTCATGCTTGCCAGCGGGTACCGTATCTGGTGCACCGAAACTGCGTGCAATGGAGATCATCGCGGAACTGGAGAAAGAGGCACGCGGTGCCTACGCAGGAGCGATCGGATACCTCGGTTTCTCGGGTAACATGGACTCCTGTATTACGATTCGTACGATTATTTTCAAAAAAGGAAAAGCATATGTACAGGCCGGGGCGGGAATCGTGTGGGATTCTGTACCTGAGAATGAATATGTAGAAACGGTTAACAAAGCCAAAGCATTGCTCAAGGCGATTCGAACAGCAGAAGCCATGTTTCCTTCCAAAGAAAAAGACAGCACGTTGAGATTGGCGAATGCAGATTACTTTGTCACACCAGCGGCCGCTAAAAACTGAGAGAGGAGAGACCGGAGATGAACATAAACCCGATAATGAATGAAAACCCTGTAACCCCAATTGCTGAGATGACTCACGAGGATGGTATGAAGAATGGATTAGCAAAGATTTTGGAGGGTAGTCATCTGGAGCAAGCCGAAGCACGAGATTTGATGTACTCGATTATGAGAGGTGAGGCAACGCCGGCTCAAATTGGAGGTTTGTTAATGGCGCTGCGCATGAAGGGGGAAACGGTGGATGAGATCACTGGTTTTGCTGAAGCGATGCGTGGTCAGGGCGGACGGATTCTCACGGATGGCAGCGGCTTGCTGGACACTTGTGGAACAGGCGGATCGGGAATTCACAAATTCAACATTTCCACGGCATCTGCCATTATTGCTTCCGCCGTCTCGGTTCGGGTCGCCAAACATGGCAACCGTTCAGCTTCAGGCAAAGCAGGTAGTGCAGATGTATTAGAGGCACTCGGTGTAAATATCCATCTGAACGGGGAACAGGCCAGACAATGTCTGGATGATATCGGAATTTGCTTCTGTTTTGCCCAGGTATATCACCCTTCCATGCGTCATGCGGCAGGACCAAGAAAAGAGCTGGGTGTTCGTACCATTTTCAATATGCTCGGACCATTAACCAATCCTGCGGGAGCAGATCGTCAATTGCTCGGCCTGTATGATCGTTCCCGGACGCCGATGATCGCTGAAGTACTGAATCGTCTTGGTCTCAAAAGAGCGTTGGTCGTGGCCAGTCATGATGGTCTGGATGAAATCAGCATCTCGGCGCCAACTCAGGTATCTGAACTTCGCAATGGTGAAGTGCACACCTACGATATTGATCCATGTGATATGGGCTTGTCTTTGCATCCGCTCGAAGCGGTGCTTGGAGGAGATGCGGCACAGAATGCCGAAATTATTAAGAGGATCTTCCAGGGTGAGCAGAGTGCCTACCGTGATGTCGTTCTGTTGAACGCGGGAGCGTGCATCTATGTTTCCGGTCTTGCAGATAGCATTGCTGAAGGAGTAACACTTGCCGCTGAAGCGGTAGATTCGGGCAAAGCTGCCGGGAAGCTTGAACAGTTAATTCATACAACGGAGGCGTACAGTCATGTATCTTGATCGAATCGTTGCAACCAAACATAAAGAAGTAGAAGTATTGGCACAGACATTTCGAATGGATGAGGCTATCCAAAAAATCGAACAACTACCCGCAACCCGTGGGTTTGAACAAGCACTATCAAGCGGACGTAATCGCAAACTCGGCCTTATTGCTGAAGTGAAGAAGGCTTCGCCATCCAAAGGGTTAATTCGCCCTGATTTTCATCCGGTAGAGATTGCTGCTGCTTATGAGCGAGCGGGTGCAGACTGCATCTCCGTATTAACGGATGTGTCGTATTTTCAAGGGAGCAATGAGTACTTACAAGCGATCCATCAAGCGGTGAATATTCCGCTATTACGCAAGGATTTTATTATAGATGAACGACAGATTGCCGAGGCAAGATTACTGGGTGCGGATGCGATACTGCTGATTGCCAGTATTCTGACACCTGAACAGATTCGTCAATATCTGGAATTTGCCAAAAGTTTGGGGCTGGATGCCTTGATTGAAGTCCACGATCGAACAGAACTGGAGCAGGTATTGGAGATTCCGCAGGCCACACTTGTGGGCATTAATAATCGTAATTTGAAAACATTCGAAACCAGTCTGAACACGACACTGGATTTGATGGAATTGATTCCAAGTGGCGTCACCTTGATTAGCGAAAGTGGTATTGATGGACCAGAATCAACAGTACCTCTGATCCAGGCTGGTATTCATGGTATTCTCGTAGGTGAGCATCTCATGCGCAAGGATGATGTCGAGGCGGCTGTATATGATCTAATGGGACCCAAATGATGAATACTTCCATACACGATGGCACAGGCGACAGTATGTCAGAACTGAGAAACCCGCTGCCAGCGGCCGTAAAAATATGTGGACTTCAGGACGTTGAAGTGCTAAAATCGATGATAAACTTGCCTGTGGATTACATTGGTGTTGTTTTTGCCAAGTCACGCCGCCGAATCGAACCCGAGCAGGCTGCTGCACTAAGAACGGTGTTGTTCGAATGGTCTGCCTATGATCGGCCGAAGCTTGCGGGTGTATTTGTGAATCCAACGCTCAAAGAGTTGGAACACATTATGGAGATTGCTCACCTGGATGTTATTCAACTGCATGGACAGGAGACTGCGGAATTTTGCCAGCAGGTGAAACAGCGGTGGGATGCCGCAGTGTTCAAAGTTTTTTCTTTTCCCAAAGATGAAACGGGTCCGGAAGCTGATGATGCAGCCATAAGGGCTCTTGATGCTTACGATAAATTCGTGGATGCGATATTGCTCGATACCCATGATCCTCTATATGGAGGGGGCTCCGGGAAAACGTTTGCCTGGGAGCGAATCCCTGCCTATGCTGAATGGGCGAAAAGTCGCGAAATTGCTCTGTTCGTTGCAGGAGGTTTGCAGCCGGACAATGTACAAGAACTAATACAGACATATGCACCTTTCGGCGTCGATGTATCCAGCGGCGTTGAGACTGAAGGTGTGAAGGATATTGCCAAAATTACAGCATTCGTAGAAAGGGTGAAGCAGGCATGACACATCAATTGCCGGATCAACATGGGCGTTTCGGTCACTTCGGAGGCCGCTTTGTACCTGAGACACTAATGAACGCACTTATTGAGTTGGAGGAGGCATATAGCCACTTCTCTGAAGATGAGGAATTCAACAAGGAACTGAACTATCTGCTGAGCGAGTATTCTGGACGTGAAACGCCATTGTATCATGCAGAGCAATTGTCACGCCGCTTGGGCGGACCGAAAATTTATCTGAAACGTGAAGATCTCAACCATACAGGCGCGCACAAAATTAATAACGCCATTGGACAAGGTTTGCTTGCCAAACGGATGGGCAAAAAGAAAGTTATTGCCGAAACGGGTGCAGGTCAACATGGCGTTGCAACGGCAACCGTAGCCGCATTGCTTGGACTGGAATGCAAAGTATTTATGGGCGAAGAAGATACAGAGCGTCAGCAGTTAAACGTATTTCGAATGAAGCTGCTCGGAGCAGAAGTGATTCCGGTTACGTCCGGAACACGGACCCTGAAGGATGCTGGTAATGAAGCGCTTCGCTACTGGGTCAGCAATGTGGAGGATACATTCTATGTGCTCGGATCAGTGGTTGGACCTCATCCATATCCGATGATGGTGCGAAATTTCCAACGAGTGATTGGTGATGAGACCCGTCGTCAGATTCAGGAGATCGAAGGACGTTTGCCGGATGTAATTGTAGCAGCTGTCGGTGGAGGTAGTAATGCGATCGGGATGTTCTATCCATTTATCGGTGACCAGGATGTGAAGCTTGTTGGCGTTGAAGCCGCAGGCAAAGGGGTCGATACCGAGTATCACGCTGCGACGATGACCAAAGGTACGCATGGTGTATTCCAGGGATCTATGAGTTACCTGTTGCAGGATGAGTATGGACAGGTTCAGCCAGCGCATTCCATCTCGGCCGGACTTGATTATCCGGGTGTTGGTCCGGAGCATTCCTATCTCAAGGATATTGAACGGGCAAAATATGTACCGATCACGGATCAGGAAGCACTTGATGCCCTGCAACTCCTATGTCGGACGGAAGGAATTATTCCTGCTCTGGAGTCTGCACACGCGGTTGCCCAAGTTGTCAAACTGGCGCCTGAACTCACAGCAGATGATATTGTAGTCATTTGTCTGTCGGGACGTGGAGATAAGGACGTTGAATCGATCATGAAATACACGGGAGGCGACTTGGGATGAATCTGATGGACCAGACCTTCCAGCAATTGAAGCAACAGAATCGCACGGCACTTATTCCATTCTTAACCGTGGGAGACCCGGATGTGGATACAACGATCGATATCATCAAAGAGCTTGAGCAGGCCGGAGCGGATATTTTGGAACTGGGTGTTCCTTATTCCGATCCACTTGCAGATGGCCCAGTCATTCAGCGTGCTTCCGAACGTGCGCTGAAAAGCCAGATTACTATTCGTACGGTTATGGAAACCGCGGCAAAAGCTCGTAACGCAGGCGTGAAACTGCCATTTGTGCTGTTCACCTATTATAATCCGGTATTGCAGACCGGATTGGATGTATTCTTTGAAGAATTGGTCAAACACGATATCAGTGGCATGATCATTCCGGACCTGCCAATTGAGGAAGCGGAAGAGATGCGACAACGTGCTAATCGTGCGGGTGTACATCTGGTGCCTCTTGTTGCACCTACATCTAATGCACGGATTGAGCGTATTGTGAATGGAGCAAGTGGCTTTATCTACTGTGTATCTTCCCTTGGGGTAACCGGAGAAAGAGCATCTTTCTTTGATGGCGTGGAAAGCTTCATTGAGACGGTGAAAAGTCTGACAGATATCCCTGTAGCGGTAGGTTTCGGTATCTCTAGTCATGAGCAGGTGGCACATTTCTCCCGCATCTGCGATGGTGTTGTTGTAGGTAGTGCCATTGTTCGTCAGGTGGAAGATGCGATTCCTCTGCTTGAAAATCCGGATACGCGTGCAGCGGGACTGTTGCAAATTCGCAACTTTGTGGCACAATTAAAGGGATAGAGATGTCCTGAAAGTACATCCTTTGGACACATGAGGTACACGCTGATTCGTGTCTAACATTATTTCAATAACAGGAGGCGGTTGGGTTGAAACCGAAATCCCAGATTGTCAATCTGCCTGTGTACCAGCCAGGCAAACCGATTGAAGAAGTGAAACGTGAACTGGGGCTTGAACAAGTCATCAAGCTGGCCTCCAACGAAAACCCATACGGCAGTTCTCCTGCCGCCCTGGAAGCCATTACGAGAGAAATGACTAACATAAGCATATACCCAGACGGTAGCTCGGTTGAGCTGACGGGAGTTCTTGCTAAGCATCTTGGTGTTGAACGGAACAATTTAATATTTGGTTGTGGTTCCGATGAGATTATTGCTTTGATCACGAGAGCTTTTTTCTTGCCGGGTGACGAGACCATTATGGCAGATCAGACATTCTCCGTATACAAAAGTAATGCCGATATTGAGGGTGCCGTTACCATCGAAGTTCCTCTTAAAGATGGAACGCATGATCTGAGTGCCATGCTCGCACAGATCAATGACAAAACAAAAGCAGTGTGGGTATGTAATCCGAACAATCCGACAGGTACGATTATCTCCGAGCAGGAACTTACAGCCTTTATGGACCGCGTGCCTGCTCATGTGATGGTCATACTGGACGAAGCTTATTATGAATTTGTAACCGATGAAGCATATCCGCAAAGCATACCATTGATCGAACGGTATCCAAACTTGGTCATTCTGCGGACATTCTCTAAAATTTACGGTTTGGCTTCGCTCCGGGTCGGGTACGGCATTGCACGTCCCGAAATTATTGATTTGATAAACCGTGTACGTGAGCCGTTTAACACTTCCCGATTTGCACAGGTTGCGGCAACGGCTGCACTACTGGATCAGGATTTTGTTCAAGAGTGCTCGAAGCGAAATGCAACGGATCGGGATTTCCTGCAAAATGAATTTACACGGTTGGGGTTGTCGTATTTCCCTTCACAGGGTAATTTCATTATGGTTGATCTGAACATGCCTTCGGCAACGGCGTTCCAATCCTTGCTCAAACAAGGCATTATCGTTCGCCCAGGATTCCACGTATACCCAACTTACATTCGTGTGTCCGTCGGAACATCAGAACAGAACCGTGCATTTGTCACGGCACTGGAGAACACGCTAGCTGAGAAGGCGGTAGCACGCCCTTAATACTGGCGATGAAAGAGTGAGGACCCATGAAACTAAAAATTGCAATGATTGGTGTAGGACTTATCGGCGGTTCACTTGCGCTCTGCTTCAAAGGCAAGCCAGGTGTAACCGTGATGGGCTACGCCCATATGGATGAACTGAAGGACAAGTACATAGCGAGCGGTGTAGTGGATGATGCTACGCTCTCTCTGGAAGAAGCGGTAGAGGATGCCGACTTTATTTTTTTGTGCGTTCCCGTAGGTTTGCTCGAATCCTATTTTGAGAAGCTCTCCAGGCTGCCATTGAAAAAAGGATGTATCATCACGGACGTAGGAAGCACTAAGGCTTCCATTGCCGCTTGTGCCGAGCATGTGCGGCTGACTGACGCTTACTTCATTGGTGGTCATCCTATGGCAGGTTCGGAGCGTGCAGGCGTGGATGCGGCCTCAGCCGTGTTGTTTGAGAATGCATACTATGTCTTAACCCCTTCAGAACATGTACCTGAGGAAGCCTACAGCAGGTTGTCTGAGCTGCTTGCGTATACGCGTGCACAGATCGTGCGTGTGGAGCCTCTGCTGCACGATGACATCGTGGGGGCAATTAGTCATCTGCCACATGTTATTGCTGTTGCGTTGGTAAATCAGGTGCGTGAATATAATGAGTCGAATCCGCTGTATAAAATGCTGGCTGCAGGTGGTTTCCGGGATATTACCCGAATTGCGTCCAGTGATGCGATTGTATGGAGAGATATCTTGCTTAGCAACCGTGATGTCCTACTGGGCTTGCTTAAGGACTGGAATAGCCAGATGACGGCCTTTACGGATATGCTGGAGCATAAGAACGGTGAAGGCATCGAGGAAGCATTCCGTCAGGCCCGTGAGTTCCGCAGTGTATTGCCCGAACGACGTAAAGGCATGATTTCACCGTTATTTGATCTGTACACCGATGTCCAGGATGCTCCGGGTATGATCGGTAAAATCGCAACTGAGCTTGGGGCGAATGACATCAACCTGAGCAACTTGGAGATTATCGAAAACCGGGTGGATGTGCCGGGCATTATGCGTCTGTCTTTCCGTCAGGAAGAGGATATGGAACGAGCCAAGACATTATTGGATTCTTTAGGCTATCAGGTCTGGATATAATACGTGAAAGGGGGCGAAAGCCCTCTTTTTTGTGAGGTCATATTGGAGTTGTTATGTGATTCACGTCACTGATCAAAGAGGGGGAATACATACAAGATGAATGTAAATGTTAACATATAAACTAGAGTTAATCCCTTTTTAAAGACAAAAAAAAGACCGCTTACAAAAGCGGCCATTGCTCACGTGGAGCAATACAGTTATTGGATAGGAGTGGAGAGAAACCATACTGTACCCTTATTATATGTATACGTTTTCATTTTGTCAACACTTTAACTAAAATTGTTTGAATTAATTATATCTATCGGAAATTTCAGGATAATAACTCCTTTTTTAGAGTGCTTAGATCAAAAAAATATCACATTTTTGTAACCTTTTCAGTACATCGTCCGTCTATATAAGAAAGGCTTACCAAAAAGGCTCAAAATGAAGTCATGAACGTGAAAATGACTGCATATGAATGACAGGTCGGGTTCTGTGGACAGCAATGGATTTGCCAGGATGATGCAGACCGTTGTACAATAAATACTGTTAATGTAGAAACGTTGGGGAAATTGCCATTACATAGGGGAATTTGGCGGGAAGGCCAGTTATGGTGCTGAACGCTGTTTATATGCGGTGAGAACCGCAACTTTTTTGTGCCTGTTCGGTAATACATGGATAGAGTCGAACGGGGAGAAGCACATGGATGGGCGAGGAGGGGTCGCACTCAAATGACGGATTCCCAGTTGATTCGAGAGATCAAGGAAGGTAACCTGGAGTTATATTCCGAGCTGATGAGTCGTTATCAGCGTAAAATACTGGCTTTCGTATATCATATGTTGAAAAGTTCCAATATGGAGCTGCTTGCGGAAGATCTCTGTTCTGAGACTTTCTATAAGGCGTTCCGCAGTCTGCACTCTTTCCGTGAGGTGGATGCCTCATTCTCAACCTGGTTATATACCATTGCGAGAAATACGGTACTGAGTGAGCTTCGCAAACAGCGCAGCGGAAATGTCCCACTTGAAGAGAGCGGGATTGTTCCCGTTGCTCCTTCGGAGAATGCACCGGAGTATGCTGTACTGCGCAGCGAGCGGGTGATGCTGGTTAGAGATGCGATTAACAACTTGCCGGAGAAGCAACGTTCTGCGATTATACTCCGCGAGTATGATCAACTAGACTACCAGGAGATTGCGAATATTCTTGGGCAGAGCGTCAGTTCTGTGAAATCGCTATTATTCAGAGCAAGATCAAGCGTAAAAACTCAATTGGAACCTTATTTCTTCGAACCGGTGTACGAGCCATATGAAGGGATGAAGAACCGATGAATTGCAATGAAGCCCAGGAACTGTTTGCACTGGTCTGGGACTTGCCGGAAACTCATCCTCAGCGGATTGCATTTCATGCTCATCTCGCTGGCTGTGAAGAGTGCTCCGAGCAGTTTGAGGTCTGGGAAGAAGCCCAGATCTTGCTGCACAGCATCCCGGTTCCAGTGACAGAACAACAGGCAGAGAGAGTAAACCGTAACGTTATGGACCGGATCTATGCGGAGTCTCCATGGTTATTGCCGGAGGAGGCAAAGGTTAATCGTTTCTCTGCTGTGATTCGCAAGCATATGTCTTTGTGGATTGCCGCGTTCCTGGCTATTTTTTTATGCAGCTTTCTGTACATGGCAATGTTTAAGCCAGATGTATCAGAAGCTGAGCAAACCCAAGTTGTTGCTACGGGTATTCTTGAGACAGGGGTTGCCGGAAGCGCACCTTCGTCATCTGGATTGTATCAGTACGACATGACTGGAGCGGATAGAGGAAGCATAATTGAACCATTTGTAGTGAGTATGGGACCTGCTTATCCGCAGTATTGGATGGCCCTGTCTTTACTTGCAATTGGAATGGCGTTATTTTCTCTTGGACGTATGCATCGAACAACGAATAAACGTAAACAAGGTGCGAGTGCATAGGTAATAACCTTTCGTTCGCCGTGTGGAGAAATGAGGGATGTAAGTGCGAATCGGGCTTATTCGTCACGGTCTTACAGACTGGAATGCGGCGGGCCGTATACAGGGGCAGACTGATATACCTCTGAATGGAGAAGGTCGTGATCAGGCAGAGCGACTGGGAAGACGTCTGTTGACGGAAGAATACCAGTGGGACTATATCATCACAAGTGGGTTATCGCGGGCACAGGAAACAGGGGAGATTATCTCTGAACTGTTGAATGTACCTTTGCTTGAGCCGGACGCACGGTTGAAAGAAAGGGCTTTTGGTCAGATCGAAGGTCTGACTTCAGAAGAACGGGTTGCCCGCTGGGGTCAATCGTGGGAGACATTGGACTTGGGACAGGAGCAGATTGCGGATATCCAGATTCGTGCACTGGCGTTTCTGGAAGATCTATGGTCTGCCTACCCGGACCAAAACGTACTCATTGTTACTCATGGAGCTTTTCTGGCGAACCTGTTAACAGCCTTGTTTAAAGATCGGTATACGCAGCGGATTGGAAACCTGTCACTGACGATCCTGGAAAAGGAACGTGATGACTGGAGTCCGCTGTTATATAATTGCACACGACATCTGTCTTTGGACACAGCAAAACAACCTGAGTAATCCACTTGGGTTGTTTTTTTTGCATTTTATGGGGAAATAAAGCCTTTATATGATTTCAAACCTCTCATTTTTCTTCTGATTGTCCGACTTGGGGCATAGTATGATTTAAAACATAAAAGATTTCCAAAAAGAGGTTTAGATTATGGGAATTCCGTCAACGATGTTTACAAAACCAAACTATTTCAGGCTCCGAATCAGCAGCCGAAGTAGTTAACGGGCGAGGCGATGGACCCATGAATCTAGCGGATATGCTTACTTTTGCCGATATTGGCCAGCTTAATCGAATAGCAGACTATTACCAATGTGAATGCAAGCCCAACTCCAAACATGAACTCATCCAGAGTATTCTCACTACATTGGGCAGCAGACCCTTTTTTGAGCAGCAGGTACGTCAACTGAATCAAGCAGATCAGCGCTTTTTGAACAACTTGTTGTTTGATCCTCGCCAATATTATGGTATGGAAGAACTCATTGCCATAGCCCGTCAATCGATGGACAAAAAGGAGAGTGAGGCTGGCGCCAGTCCACGTGATCTCATCGTTCGCTTCAATAAGAGTGGATGGTTGTTCAATGGGACAACGCAGCAGACCAGGTATTTGTATCAGGTGCCACAGGATCTGAAATTAAGATTCAGGGATGTGTTATCCACACATCTGCGAGCAGGGATTACAAAAACGACGGAACCACCCATGTATCGGGATGAGTATCATCTCTTAGCGGATGATCTCAAGTTGTTCCTACAGTTTGTCCAGCAGCACGAAATTGCCCTTAACGCTGAGGGCATGATGTACCGGCGCTCTCAACAGCAGATTATGGATCATCTACACATTAGTGAGGAATTGGTGGGCAAAGGTGGATGGAGATTCGGATATGGCCGTTCGTTCAAGGATTACCCGGATCGTTTCGCACTTCTCTACGACTATGCATTTCACCATCGGCTGGTTCGTGAGGAGCAAGGCATGCTGAAGCTGTCACCAGCTGGAGAAGACAAGCTAGGGGCTGAGAAAACAGCCGAAATGATACAGCTATTTAGGTTTTGGTTAAGATTGTATAAAGGTGCTATTCCCAATCTGTCCTCTATTGTGTATTGGACAGGCGAATGTGCCTTGGAATGGTCGACCGCCGAGTCGCTGTTTCGTCAGATCGGTCCATTCATTCAGCCGTTCTATTATGATACGGCCGAGGCCATCTATGATAACAGAATTGTTAAAATGATGTTGCATCTTGGCATGGTCCGTATTGGGGAACATGAGGAAGGCCGGACGATACAAATGACAGCCTGGGGCTCACGTCTTGCTGCATCCTGTCGCTCCATTTCAGGAGACATTACACCTATTATGTTTGACAAGTGAAGGACAAGTTGCTAAAATCACTCCCAAATTAAGGAGTGATAATAATGATAATTCCATACAAAGGTTTACAACCTCAGTTACACTCTTCGGTATATGTGGCTGAAGGTGCAAAACTAATCGGTGATTTAAGAATGGGAGAAGAGTCTTCCGTCTGGTTCAATGCGGTCCTACGGGCTGATTTGGCTCCTATTATCATTGGAAAGCGCTGTAATATTCAAGATAACGTTGTCGGGCATGTCAATACGGATCAACCTTTGATTGTGGGAGATGATGTTTCCGTAGGACATACAGCGATCATTCATGGTTGTCAGATTGGAACTGGATCATTAATCGGCATGGGAGCCATTCTGCTGAATGGAGCCGACATTGGTGAATATACACTGATTGGAGCCGGTTCTGTTGTTACTGAGAATAGTAAAATTCCGCCCTATACTCTTGCTTTGGGGACACCTGCCAAAGTGATACGTGAGCTGACTGATGCCGATCTGGAGCGGATGTCCAGAACTTCACTGGGTTATGTCACCAAAGGAAACGAATATAGGAGCTCTTAAATCCGTTTTGGAGGTGCATCCTATTGGATAAAATGAAAGTTACGTATGAAGTCATGTTGGGGCTGGCAGCTGAGATGGTGTGGGACGAAGCGCTTCGCAAACAGCGCAGCGAGAAGCTCTATTTGGAAATCGATAAAGCGTTAGCTACCGGAGACGAAGTAGCTTTCCGGAGTCTGACGGATGAACTGAGGACCATAAACTGATAGACAAAATAGATCCTTTCTGAGATAAAAGGGAATGCGCAGATGCGTGTTTCCTTTTTTGATATGTGAAATTCCGAAATGAATGTCTGGATTTATAAGATATGGTCATATATAATATGGGAATAAAATGGATAGAGAGGGGATATAGGGAATTGAAATTCAGTGAGATGACTCAAGACAGCTGGGCTGAACTGCAACTCTATCTGGATACATGCCTTATTCCATACACAGCTCTTAGCGGCGAGCAGTCGCCAGTTGAAGTTACCGAGGCATTGGAGCGGCTGAGAGATTTTCTGGACATGGTCGAAATTCCTTTCAAAGGGCGAATCATGACTTATCCAGCCTTACATTATGCCAATTCGGAATTGTCAATGACATTAAATTCCTTGTCCGCACAGCTTAAATCTTCAGGATTCAAATATGTGGTTATGATGTCATCAGATGGTCATTTGAATGAAGTGGACATTCCATATGCTGATCTGGTTTTGAGTCGGTCCGTGTTAACTCATGAGGTCGGAGAAGAGGGGATTGCGAGATTTGTAGGGGAAAAGATACGAGAGTTGTGGAAAAAATAGTTTTTGACGACAAATGTGACAATTTACCAACATTTTTTTTAATAACGCTTACAATTGAACCTTAAAAATGTGTGACAAATTCTTGACGGTGTTCTAGGGCTACTATATGATTATGTATGTTCTAGTAAGTCGTGGAATTTATGAAAATGAAAACGTTTGAGAGAGTTGGCTGAAAAAGGGGGTTGGAGACAGTATGAGCAGTGAGCATGACCACCACGAAGCTTCATTGAAATTGCCAAGCCGCATGGAGATGTCACGCAGGCAGTTTTTGACCTACACGCTTGGTGGAGCTACAGCCTACATGGCCGCCGGTGCAATCCTTCCTATGGTCCGTTTTGCGGTGGACCCGATTTTGCAACATAAGGGAGAAGGCACCTCTGTCAAAGTAGCTGAAATCAGCAAAATTACGAATGAGCCTCAAGAATTCACCTTTGAACTTAAACAACAGGATGGTTGGTATCTGAGTAATGCATCGTTAGTGGCGTGGATTCGCAAAGACGAGCAGGGTAAAATTTATGCACTCTCACCTATCTGTAAACATCTGGGATGTACAGTAGGCTGGAATAGTGACAAGCAGTACCCTGACGAGTATCATTGCCCCTGCCATGGCGCGCACTATGACAAGGAAGGGAAGAATCTTGCCGTAGCCCCCAAACCGCTGGATGAGTACGTAGTCAAGGAAGAGCAGGGTTGGGTATATCTGGGCGACATTGTTCCGAACACCCGAGTGAATTAGGAGGCGTGAACGCAGATGTTTAAAAATGTCTATGACTGGATTGACGAGCGTCTTGACATCACGCCAATCTGGCGGGACGTTGCGGATCATGAAGTTCCAGAGCATGTAAATCCGGCTCATCACTTTTCCGCATTCGTGTACTGCTTTGGTGGATTGACGTTCTTTATTACTGTTATTCAGATTCTGTCAGGCATGTTCCTGACCATGTATTACGTACCTGATATTATCAATGCCTACGCAAGTGTGGAGTATCTGCAGACCAAAGTAGCCTTCGGCCAAATTGTTCGCGGCATGCACCACTGGGGAGCCAGTCTGGTTATCGTAATGATGTTCTTACATACGATGCGTGTGTTCTTTACAGGCTCTTACAAGGCACCGCGTGAAATGAACTGGGTTGTCGGCATGCTGATCTTTTTCATCATGTTGGGCCTGGGTCTGACAGGGTACTTGTTGCCATGGGATAACAAAGCCTATTTTGCAACAAAAGTAACACTGGAGATTGCCAATACGGTTCCTTGGTTGGGACCGATTATTAAAGAATTCCTGCAAGGCGGTACGATTGTTGGTGCACAGACACTAACCCGATTCTTTGCCCTGCACGTATTCTTCCTCCCCGCTGTGCTTCTGGTGCTTCTGGTCGGACACTTTATCATGATCCGCAGACAGGGCATTTCGGGACCACTATAAACTGAGAAGGGAGGAATTGCAATGGCTCACGGACATAAGAAGGATGATGAGGAAAAGGTTATCTTTGTCGGTGATTCACGGGTTCGTAAAGGGGCGGGATTCATTACCCCTCCTGATTACACGGCGTATCCCGGCAAATCAGAAGCCTTTATTCCTAACTTCCTGCTGAAAGAATGGATGGTTGGTGTCGTTGTATTGGTGGGGATTCTGGTACTAACGATCTCAGAACCTGCACCTTTGGGATATCCGGCCAATCCAAGCGCATCCGTTATTCCCATGCCGGACTGGTACTTCCTTTTTCTATATCAGTACTTGAAGTATCCATACGCATCGGGCGATTACGTTTTGCTCGGGGTACTGGGGGTCAGCGGAGTCGCTTTTGGAGCTTTGCTGCTGGCACCATTCCTGGACACAGGCAAGGAGCGGCGTTTCTATAAGCGCCCCATTGCTTCATCACTGATGATTTTGTCGGTCATTTCTGTATTCTACCTGACGAATGTAGCGTGGACACACTACGAGCATGAGTTGGAAGCAAGTGGACAGAAGCCTGAACATATTCAACGTGAAGAAGAAGCGCTGGAGAGGCGTGAAGCGGGGCTCCCACCAGTTTCCAATGCACCTGGACAGCAAGAAGAAGTTGCGATCGTGGAACAGGATGATCCTGCAATGGAAACGTACAAAAAGGCTGGATGTATTGGCTGCCATGCGGCTGATATGAAGGGCGCAAGTGGACCTTCACTTCGGGGTGTAGGTGACAAGCACAGTCAGGAAGAGATTCTGACTATTATCAAAGAAGGCTACAACGAGATGCCTGCGATGTACGATCAAGCGATTGCTCAAGGTGTAACGGATGAAGAGATTACTCATCTGACCGAATGGCTTGCGAAACAGAAAGCAGAACAGTAAAATCGAAATAACCAATGAAACCTGATCGTTTATGCGGTCAGGTTTTTTTGAAGTGTTTTTTGGACAGCACTGTATCGTGCGCAATATATGATGAAGGAAGGGGCAGGGAATGTGGCTTTATCGTATTTCTGGAGCAGGGAATTTCTGACCAATCGTTATTTCCTGTGGCTATTATTTTGGTGTAATGCGGTAGGAACGGTATACGGATACATCTGGTACGGAGAGCAAATGAAATTGACGCTGGCTGAGCAGCCGGTGTGGCAGATCGTATTTGTGCCAGATAGTCCAACAGCGAGTTTGTTTTTTACTTTAGCATTGCTATGGATCTTGTACCCACCACGGTCCATTGTTATCAAACGGATCGGACATGTGATTCAGGCGCTTGCTGTGGTCACATCTGTGAAATATGGCGTGTGGGCCGTATCCATTATTTTCGCTGGCTGGATGCAAGGCGGCACACAGCACTGGCAAGACTGGATGTTGATTGCTTCGCATAGTGCAATGGCGATTGAAGCTCTTATATATGTACGCTTTTTCGGCTTCCGATGGGCTGCCCTTGTCGTTGCAGGTCTCTGGACGCTGTTGAACGATACAATGGATTATACATATGATATTTACCCTTGGTTACCCGGTTCCCTCTATGATCATGTAGATGGTGTACGTAATTTCACATTCGGACTAACACTGGTGAGCATTCTGTGCGCGTGGCTAGCCTTAAGACAGGCAAGACGTACCTGATCTCATACTTTGGAGAAATAATAACTCGTTTCATGAAAAGTCGCTATTGTAGCGGCTTTTTTTGTGTCCAAAATGTGTTCACATTCTGCTGTTTATGTTAGAAACGACAGCTGACTATGCGGATGGAACATTCACCCTTTTGAAAGATGCGTTTGACAGCTCGATTCTGGATTGCAAAATGAATGTGAAGATCGAATTTTTTCGATGGGCAGAGTATGAACTATTCCATTCAAAAAAAGCGGAAATAATGTAACAGGTTTAGGTATCGTTTTCTAAATGAACTGTCACAAGTCGAGTAGGGTACGGAATCCTCTTCTGCTTGTTCTAACGAACTGTCCCCCGCCATACATTGGTGGTGGGAGGGATGTCCATGAAGAGAACGTTGGGGATCAAAACTGGCTTATTGGTGGTATCGTTCATGGCTCTGCTGCTTTGGACGAACTTAGCATATCGTGTAACCGCGCAAAGTGAAGGACTGGATTCGATGTCAGATCAACAAGTGTCCACAAGCAATTCAATTGCACAACTTAATGAGGAAGCAGCCATATTGTATCGTCAGGCGCTCGAGAACAATATTGAAGAAGTGCGAGGAAGCATTCTGCGCATCAGTAAAAGTTTGGAGCATATTTCCTTTGAGGGACAAACAACAGTCGAGGGCATTCACGCCTTGTCCGAAACCGTAGTTGAAGTGAAACAAGCCGTTGTGAAGGTGAAAAATGACGATGCTTCTCTTCAGCAGTCCTCTGCCAAACTCAGACTTGCAGCAGATAGTCTCGCAAATCCAACCAAGCCTTTATGGCTTCAGTATTATAAAATCGTGAAAAACGATCTGGACGCTTTATCTGCTGCTACAGATCAAGGGCAAACTGCGGCCGTACTGGCAAATCGCTACACCGTTCTGGAGGAGCATTATGAGACGATTCGTCCTGCGGCACTGATTCGCCGTGAACCGTATGAAATTGCTCAGATGGACGCTTGGTTATCACATACCAAAGGGCTTACCGCTGCAAAGCAGCCTGATCTGGCTCAGTTAAGGAGCATGGTGGGTCATGGGGAGGAACTGGTGAACCAGTTATTTGGTCGCGAGAAGGACGAGAGTGCCTTTGTACCGTTTGTACAAGGCCCTGACCGCAGGGCAGCCGGGCTGCTCATAAGTTCGGTCATTGTGGCCACGCTAAGTTACGCCGGATATCGTAAATATCGTGCACAGCAGCAGGGAATTTTTCCTTTTCGGCGCTAATTGGATATAAACGTGATCGTGGTATATTTTTTTTAAAAAAAAGACCTCTTTCGCATAAACAGCCACGGTAACGGCTCTTCATGTGGAAAGAGGTTTTCTTGTAGTTGTGTAGTACGTCAGCTTTCTTTGAAACCTTCGCCATGTACATCGTGAACATCGCTGATGATGACAAAAGCTCTGGGGTCAATGGAACGTACAATGGTCTGCAGACGCCTGAACTCTTGCCTGGATATCACACAGTAGGCCATGTGTTTGGCCTGTTTAGAGTACGCGCCAATAGCTGGAATGAGAGTAACGCCACGATCCATATCCCGTGTGATCTGATCCGCAATCTCGGGTGCATGGTCACTAATGATCATAAATGCCCGGGCAGAATATGCACCTTCCTGAATAAAGTCGATGACTTTGGAAGCGATGAATACAGCTACGAGCGTGTACAGAATTTTTTCTTTGGGGATGTAGATGAGAGAGAGCCCGATAATGACAAAATCGATGCCCAGTAATACTCGCCCCATACTCCACCCATACTTGCGATTGAGAATACGAGCAATGATGTCTGAACCGCCCGTCGTTCCACCCCAACGAAATACGATGCCAAGACCGGCTCCAAGGGTAACACCTGCATATAATGCTGCTAACAGGAGGTCATTCTCGGTATGTAATGGTTCAATCCAGCCCAGATGAATCAACTTCTCAAACAACCATAGAAAAACGGTCAATGCCCCGATTCCGATACCTGTATAGATCATCTGTCTGCCGCCCAAAATTTTGAGCCCGATCAGAAATAGGGGGACATTAAGAATCAAGGTCGTTAGTGAAGGTGAGATGCCGAAGGCATAATTAATCAGCACGGTAACCCCGGTGAGGCCACCTTCCATAAGTTGGTTAGGGATAATGAAATAGAGGAGCCCAAAGGCATATAAGGCTGTACCCAGCAGGATGGGAAGTACCAGTTTAACTTGAACCCAGGTTTTGGCAGTGCTCATAAGATCCCTCGCTGTATATAAATTAGAATGAAGAAGCAATCATTCCCATCCTAGTATACCTGTTTATTGATTCTTTAAAAATGATTTGTCGCTGATGATGGTGGAAGTGAATCTAAATAACTGATATTATTAGGAACAAATACGACATCATTTCAAAAGGAGAATCCGTTCTCATGGAGAAAAGCATCGCAGAAATGCAGCGTGAGGTTGATCAGTATATCTCCCAGTTCAAGGAGGGATATTTCAGTCCTCTGGCCATGTTGGCCCGGATGTCTGAAGAGGTTGGGGAGCTTGCCAGGGAAGTGAATCATGAGTTCGGCGAGAAGCCGAAGAAATCTTCCGAAGCAGCCAATTCCATTGAACTTGAGCTTGGAGATATTTTATTTATCACGATTTGTTTTGCGAACTCACTCGGTATTGATTTGGCTGAGGCGCACGACAAAGTCATGCATAAATTTAACACCCGCGATGCCAATCGGTGGACTCCCAAAAACACCGATTAGGCGTAGATTACATATGCTGTACCATCACCCGATCGGGGAGGGTCAGCTTAATGATGAAACCGGAAGAATATATGCAGCAGGCTTACCGCTGTATATTGCAAAATGATTTTGAGCAGGCGATTCGTTGGTTCGAGTCAGCCATTCACGCTCATCCCAAACATGCGGAGTTATATTATCGCTGTTCCATTACCCACGCCCGCAGCAAACATCTTGTTCCGGCGCTAGAATATGCACGTAAGGCGGTTGAATTGTCGCCAGGAACAGAAGAGTATATTTTACATCTGCAGACTTTGGAAGCGAAACAATTGACCTCCAGAGCGAAGTTGCTGTTGGAGCAGGCGGGTATTGCAACACAGGAGCGCTATGTGGAAGCGTCAACGATTCTGCAAGAAGCGGTCAAACTTGATCCGCTCTCCGTGGAAGCGCATGTTATGCTTGCGCTGGCATATAGTGATTTGAATGAATTTGACTATGCAATTCAGGCGCTGCGTGAGGCAATCTTGCTGGACCCGCAGAATGGGCAACTGCATCAAATGTTACAGGAAATCAAGCAACGTATGAAATCCATTCAATAAGAATTCATTTTGGAAAGATTTCATTCTAGTTGAAATGGATTCAACGATATGAACCAACATAGCGAGGAGATGCAGTCAATATGAGTGAAGTAATCAGAGTTGCCGTGATCGGAGCGGCTGGCCGAATGGGCCGTGAAGTTGTGAAATTGGTACTTCAGGACCCGGAATTGGAGCTTGCAGCGGCTGTCAACCGCTCCGGAGCAGGCACGGATGCAGGAACCCTTGTTGGTTTACCAGAGTGTGGGGTGCTGGTGACTGATGATATCGAAATGGCGTTTGCCGAAACAAAACCTCAGGTTATGGTTGATTTTACAGTGCCGCAATATGCGTTTACACATACCGAGATCGCGATTCGTCATGGAGTTAGACCTGTCATGGGTGTTACCGGCTTTACGCCGGAGCAGATTGAACAGTTGGACAAGCAATGCCAGGACAAAGGAATTGGAGGGCTTATTGCCCCTAACTTCTCGATCGGTGCCATTCTGATGATGCGATTCGCAGCACAGGCTGCCAAACATATGCCGAATGTGGAGATTATCGAATATCACGGGGATCAGAAGCTGGATGCTCCTTCCGGAACAGCGATCAAAACGGCTGAACTGATTGCTGCCAATCGGGAAGAACTTCGTCAGGGTAACCCGAATGAGGAAGAAACCATAGAAGGATCACGCGGCGGTTATTACAACGGCTTCCGAATTCACAGTGTACGATTGCCTGGCGTATTCGCGCAGCAGGAAGTAGTTTTCGGTGACTATGGACAGTCACTCAAAATTCGGCATGACTCCTACGAGCGAGCAGGTTATATGCCTGGTGTTAAGATTGGTGTGCAAAAGGTTATGGAATATACAGGAATGATCTACGGATTTGACCACTTTATCGACTAAAGGAGATTGTCATGTTGAAAATAGCATTTATCGCCCATGATCGTAAAAAAGAAGAGATGGTTAATTTCGTGACGGCATATGAGCCTGTTTTTACGGACCATCAATTATATTCTACAGGAACGACAGGCCTTCGTATTATGGAAGGAACATCTCTGAAGATTCATCGATTCGAATCAGGCCCATTGGGC
Source organism: Paenibacillus sp. 2KB_22 (assembly GCF_052115745.1). NCBI lineage: Bacteria > Bacillati > Bacillota > Bacilli > Caryophanales > Paenibacillaceae > Paenibacillus > Paenibacillus sp. 2KB_22. The sequence goes on along the minus strand of NZ_JBFRHG010000002.1, from coordinate 696,671 downwards.
GGAGATCAGCAGATTGGAGCTTTGGTTGCGCAAAATGAGATGGATCTGATTATTTTCCTGCGAGATCCACTGATGGCACAACCTCATGAGCCGGATATCAATGCGTTGTTACGCCTTTGTGATGTGCAGGGAATTCCCCTTGCTACGAATATCGCAACCGCTGAAATTTTGGTTAAGGCTCTGGATCGTGGCGATTTTGCTTGGAGAGAGCTCGTACATAAATACAAGCCGGAGGCTGGATTGAATTCGGGTGATTCCGAATGAGTCTGGATATTCTCATCTTTGGAGCACATGCGGACGATGCGGAGATTGGTATGGGTGGAACGATTGCCAAACATACCGCTGCTGGCTTGAAAGTAGGCGTGTGTGATCTGACTCGTGCTGAGATGTCTTCCAACGGAACAGTAGAGCGCAGAACCGAGGAAGCGGAGCAAGCCTCCCGCGTCCTCGGTCTTTCGTGTCGCACGAATCTGGGGCTTCCTGACCGTGGTTTGTATCTTACTCCTGAACATGTACAGGCAGTAACGGCTGAGATCCGGCGTCATGCCCCTCGAATGGTATTTGCTCCCTATTGGGAAGATCGTCATCCGGATCATGTCAATTGCAGTAAGCTTGTGCAGGAGGCTGTTTTTAATGCCAAGCTTCGGAACTATATGCCGGATATGCCTGCTGTGCAGGTGAAGGAACTTTATTTTTACTTTATTAATGACATTGGACCTACGGATTTGATTGTAGATATTACGGAACACTATGAGCAAAAAGAAACTTCATTGCTATCTTATCGTTCCCAATTCGAACTGGGAGATGGAGCGGTCTCGACGCCATTGAATCAGGGGTATATTGAACGTGTAAGAGCCCGTGATTCCTTGCTCGGACAACGCAGTCTCATCCCGTTTGCAGAAGGTTTTGCTACAATTACACCTTACGTGGTTCATCAATTTGGCCCGAGTGCCCAATAAACGATTTCATTTTTTACGTGTTAATGAGAGTAATCGTTTCATTAACATGTTTCATTATATCAACCTGCATGAAGCGGGAGATCAAAGGAGCGTCCATCGGATGGATAAAAAGCTAAAAATCGGCATCACCTGTTATCCGTCCCTCGGCGGGTCTGGCGTTGTTGCAACGGAGCTGGGCAAATTGCTTGCCGAACAGGGGCATCAGGTTCATTTTATTGCCAACAGTATTCCGTTCAGACTGGGTACGTTCCAGAAGAATATTTTTTATCACGAAGTTGAAGTCAATGATTATTATGTTTTCCGTTACCCTCCGTATGATCTGTCATTGGCAACGAAGATGGCTCAGGTGGCCAAGTCTCAGCAGCTGGATCTGCTGCATGTTCATTATGCCGTACCACACGCGGTATGTGCCTTTCTCGCGAAACAGATGGTAGGGGACGGCCTGAAAGTAGTTACGACGTTACATGGAACGGATATTACGGTTCTGGCTCAGGATGAATCTCTGAAGGATCTTATTCGACTTGCCATTAACGAAAGTGACGCGGTCACTGCGGTATCCAAAGATTTGATTCGGGAAACGGTCGAATTGCTGGATATTCAGCGTCCAATCGATCTAACCTATAATTTTATTGACAAACGAATATATTATCCGCGGGATGCAGCCAGTCTGCGAAGAGACTTTGCTGCGCCCGAAGAAAAAATATTAATGCACATTTCCAACTTCCGACCGGTGAAGAGAACTCAGGATGTGGTGGAGGTATTCCGTCAGGTACAGGAGCAGGTTCCGGCGAAACTGCTATTTGTAGGAGAAGGGCCTGATTTGCCGAAGATGCAATGGAAGATTAATGATCTCGGCTTAAATGATAAGGTTCATTTCCTTGGTAAGCAGGATGATATTGCCCAGGTGATCTCCATGGCTGACGTGTTGATGCTTCCATCGGAGAAGGAAAGTTTCGGACTTGTGGCGCTCGAAGCAATGGCTTGCGGCGTACCCACGATCGGTTCACAGGCCGGAGGAATTCCGGAATTGGTCTTACATGGTAAGACGGGATTCTTATCCGCGATCGGGGATACACAATCGATGGCCGAGAACACCATCCGTTTGTTAACAGATGATCGTTTGGCTGCGGAGTTCAGGGAAGCGTGTCTTCAGCGCGCACATCATGACTTTTGCAATGATGCCATTCGGCATGAATATGAACAGATTTATTACCGGGTGCTGGGAAGGGAAGTTCCGAACTTGAAGCCGGTTTGCGGTTAATCAAATTGGTTTGAAGAAATTATACTGTGCATACCACGACAGGCAAGAGAAGAGGTGATATGTGGTGGTTCAATGGACACAGGTTGATCGTGAAATGGCAATTCAAAGTGAGAATGTACTCACAACTTTAAACAAACATGGCTACAAGGCATATTGGGTAGGCGGTTGTGTTCGTGACGAATTACTGGAACGAGTTGTAGACGATATGGATATCACGACATCTGCTTCTCCCCAGCAAGTCATGGAATTGTTCGACGACTGCATTCCTACAGGTTTGCAACACGGAACGGTTACTGTTCGTTCAGGCGGTTATTACTTTGAAGTTACCACGTTTCGAACAGAATCCGAATATCAGGATAACCGCAGACCTGCTGCGGTTCAATTTGTTCAGGATATCAAGGAAGATTTACAGCGGCGTGACTTCACGATGAACGCTCTTGCCATGGACGTCACTGGGACAATCGTTGACCCGTTCGGTGGACAGACAGATATCAAGGAAGAGCGAGTCAGATGTGTAGGTTCTGCGATGGAACGATTTGGTGAAGATGCACTCCGGATGCTCCGCTGTGTCCGGTTTGCATCGGTATTCGATTTCGAAATTGCTCATAATACGTGGAAAGGTCTAGTAAGGCAGAAGGACCTGCTTCAACATATAGCGATGGAACGGGTACGGACCGAGATGGTAAAAATGATGTCGGGACCCCATCCATTAAGAGGGCTGGAACTGTTATACAGAAGTAATGCGCTTGCGCATATCAAAGCGCCGGTAAGCTCGGCCCGATTCAACAAGATGTTGTTATCTAATCTGGAACAGCTGTCAGGTGAGCATGTGTTGCTCCGTTGGTCACTCATTCTGATTGCTGGCGGTTATAGCAAGGACGAAGCAGACGTATTATTACGTCAGTGGACATTCTCTAATGAACATCGTTCTCATATAACAGGGGTCCTTCAGGTGGAGCAGTTGATTCATACTTCCGTTCAGGAGCAGAAGGATACGGTTAGTCTCCGTTCCGATTGGATCGTTACTGTTCTGGCATGTGGTGTTCAGGCTGCGGATGATTGGCTTCGAATACAGTCCCTACTGCCAACAGGCTGGCGGAACCAGCCCGAACAGGCAGAAATGCAGGTTGTTTTGGTTCAAGAACTGGCAGTCGAATGGAGTCAATCAATCCCTGTGCATGACTTGAAAGAATTGGACATCACAGGGGAACAAGTGTTACAAATGGTGCAGCGCAAAGGCGGGCCTTGGCTGGGTCAACTGATGAAACATTTGTTAAGAGAAACGGCGATTGGAACGATAGCGAATCAGCATGAAGCGCTAAGTGCAGAAGTGAAGCGGGTGGTTCAAGATGACCAAGCATGAAGATCTGTTACATATGTTATTAAATGCAGAAGGACGATTCGTATCGGGTGAAGAGATTAGTCGTAATCTGTCCATCAGTCGGACTGCTGTGTGGAAACATGTGAACAAGTTGCGAGACATGGGATATGAGTTTGAAGCTGTATCCCGCAAAGGATACCGTCTGGTAACGAAGCCGGACAGCATTGACGCCACTGCCCTCCAATTGGCACTGGATACAACCATATTTGGCCGTAAGGCTGTTCTGTTGACCTCGACCTTGTCTACGCAAGGGGATGTTCTGAAGCTGGCTGAACAGGGGCAAGCTGAAGGTGCTGTGGTCATTGCGGAAGAACAAACAGGAGGACGAGGCCGTTTCGGTCGACAGTGGTTCTCTCCTCCGGGTAAAGGAATCTGGATGAGTGTCCTGTTGCGTCCTGATCTACCGCTTCAGCATACGCCACAGCTCACTTTATTAACAGGAGTGGCTGTATGTCGTGCCGTTCGAACTTGTACAGGCGCTGATGCAGGCATCAAATGGCCCAATGATCTGTTGATTGATGGACGCAAGGTATGTGGCATATTGCTTGAATCCACGGTGGAAGATCATGAAGTCAGATACTGTATTGCAGGTATAGGCGTTGACGTGAATTTTGATCCCGAGGATTATCCGGAAGATCTGACAACGATAGCTACTTCGCTCAAGATGGAGACGGGGCAACCCGTTGATCGTACCAAGCTCACTGCTGCCATTTTAACCGAGCTGGAACAGTTATATTTTTTGTATCAAAAAGAAGGATTCGGTGTGATCTCAGCTCTATGGGAGGCCCTGTCCGTATCGTTAAATCGAGAGATTACAGTGACGAATCCTCAGGGTGTCATTGAGGGGAAGGCAATCGGTCTGGACCCTTCAGGAGCACTCCTTGTGGAGAAACACGATGGAGAACATGCACTAGTCATCTCTGGTGAGATTTCCTGGAAATCGTAAACAATTTGTCGAATTTTACTGGTAAGATGAACATAAGACGTGAAGTTTGAGCAGAACTTTGGTATACTGTGTTCGTGAGGCGATATCGGCTAATGCAGACCGAATTGCACTCCCGTAACAGTAACCTTTGTTCTGCTTTGATGTGTTTTATATAAGCAGACCGCTGTGCAAGAATGAAATACGTTTAAGTGAGTTGTTGGATTCTGCTCTGAGCCGAAGAGGACCGAGACAGAAGGGACGATCGCAAGTGACTCTTTTTTGACTTTTCGGGACTTTTTAGTGGAAAACTAAAAGGTTTTTTTGTTGCGTTTTATTTGAAAAGAAGAAAGGAGCCATGAGAGAAAATGGCGAACAAACAAGCGATGAATATTGTGAAAATGAAAAAATACAAGCAGGATGGCGTGCCGCTTAGCATGATCACGGCTTACGATTATCCTACTGCGCTCCTCGCAGAGGAAGCAGGTATCGATCTGATCCTGGTTGGCGATTCACTTGGCAATGTAGTGCTGGGTTATAACTCAACGCTTCCGGTGACCATCGACGACATGGTGTACCATACACGTTCCGTAGTGCGCGGGGCTGAGAAAACGTTTATCGTGGCTGATATGCCTTTTATGACTTATCATGGCAGTGTGGATGAGACGCTTAAGGGCGTACGTCGACTGATGCAAGAGGGGCATGCCCATGCGGTTAAAATGGAAGGCGGAGTCGAGATTGCGGACACCGTCAGAGCCGTTGTGCAAGCAGGCGTGCCTGTTCTTGGACATATCGGTCTGACACCTCAATCGGTTAATCAGATTGGTGGTTACCGCATTCAGGGCAAGGATGCAGCGGATGCGAAACGTCTGATGGACGAAGCCAAAGCTTTGGAAGCTGCAGGCGCGTTCGGCATTGTGCTTGAACTGGTTACGGAAGAAGTTGCACGGGCGATCTCGGAGGAACTGTCCATCCCTACCATCGGGATTGGTGCAGGACGAGGCTGTGACGGTCAGGTACTGGTATTCCACGATGTGGTTCAGTACGCCTCTCCGTATACGCCCAAACGTTTTGTCAAAACCTATGGAGATGTGGGTACATTAATCAGAACCAGCATCGAAGCTTACGTGAAAGAAGTTAAAGATCGTTCGTTCCCGGCCGAAGAGCATGTATTCAATGCTGCGGATGGTGTTCTGGATCAATTGTATGGACAACGCAAGGAAAAGGTGGGAAGTAACTCATGAAAGTATTACGGACAATCGCAGAGTTAAGACAGGAGCTAAGCTTGAAGCGTCAAGTGATTCGATCCAATGCGTCCGTTGTAGGTCTGGTACCGACAATGGGTTATCTACATCAAGGTCATGCAAGCTTGATGCAAGCAGCCAGACAACAGAGCGATATCGTGGTATTAAGCATATTCGTTAATCCGATTCAATTTGGCCCTAATGAAGATTTTGACAGTTATCCGCGGGATGAAGCCAGAGATGTGGAAACAGCACGCTCACAAGGAGTGGATATCGTATTTATTCCCTCAGTTGAAGAGATGTATCCACAGGCAACGCAGACAACGGTATCTGTTTCACAATTGACTGAGCGCCTATGTGGCGCTTCCCGGCCAGGACATTTTAACGGAGTAACGACTGTAGTCTCCAAGCTTTTCAACATCGTACAGCCACAGCGTGCATTTTTTGGTATGAAAGACGCTCAGCAGGTTGCGGTCATTCAACAGATGGTGAATGATTTGAATATGCCTGTAGAAATTGTTCCCTGTCCGATTGTTCGCGAAGAGGATGGTCTTGCTCTCAGTTCACGTAATGTCTATCTTAGCGCAGAACAGCGTACACAGGCGTTGGTTCTGTCGAAGGCACTGCGCGCAGCTCAGGAAGCCGCAGATACGGGTATAGCTATAAACGCCGCAGATATCCGTCGTATTCTGCGCGAGCAGATTGCAACCTCATCGCTTGCAGTGATCGACTACGCTGAGATTCAGGCTTTTCCAAGTCTGGAGCCGCTCGCAGATCAGGAAGAAGTTCAAGGACGTGACGATCTGCTCATTGCACTTGCGGTGAAATTCGGAAAAACAAGATTGATTGACAATATAAGGTTGCAAAAATCGGAGGTACTGTCCCATGTTTAGAACACTTATGAAATCCAAAATTCACCGGGCTACGGTAACGGAAGCCAACTTGAACTATGTGGGTAGCATTACCATAGATGAAGACTTGATGGAAACATCCGACTTGATGGAAAACGAGAAAGTGCAAATTGTGAACAACAACAATGGTGCACGTCTGGAAACTTATGTGATTCCAGGACCGCGCGGAAGCGGGGTTATCTGTCTAAACGGCGCAGCTGCACGCCTGGTGCAACCTGGAGACAACGTCATTATCATTTCTTATGCCATGATGTCGCAAGAAGAGGCAAATACTCACAAACCAACCGTTGTATTTGTAGATGGACAGAATAAGCCGGTACAAACCATGAAGCAGGAAGTCCACGCAACAATTATGTAATCGACTGGTAAGGAGAATGAAATCGGCCCTTGAAGCAAAAAATGAGTACAGGTCACTGCACTAATCCATTTTTTCAAGGGTGGGGATGCAACGATGTTCCAGCATGTTTTCGCAGAAATGAACGACATGTTAGATGAAATTATCAAGAGCTATCCTTCCGCTGAAGGTCTGAACAAACAAGAATTGCTGCAAAAGTGGAACTTGCTTAAGCGGATGAGTGACGGAATGCTGGATGAATGGCTGATGTTTGAAGAAAAGATGAGTCAGGTGAGGGAGCGGGAGATGTATAAGCCTGCTTCCCTTGAACCGGAACAGGAAGCTGTTACCGCTCTGCCTGAACTCCATCTGGAATGTTTCAGTCGAGGACAGGGCTATTTCAAATTACAGATGTATCCGCAGGCGATCTTGCAGTTCTCCCGGGTTGTGACCGACCATCCGGAGAGTGCATTGACTCGTTTTTACCTGGCACTCGCATATCTGAATCTGGAACAAATGGCGGAAGCAGGGACACATTTGCAGCAGATCATGTACCTTGAGGGTTCACCTCGCTTGAAGGGGCTTGTATGTAATGCCCTGGGCTGTATTCAAGCCAAGCTTGCGAATCCGGAGGCTGCATGTTCACTCTTTGCACAGGCCCTTCAGTATGACCCGACATTGACCGAACCACTGTACAACATGGAAGCATGCAGGTTGAACAGGGGAAAATTGCAATATGCTAATCAGCTGACGACCCTTCATTAAGCGGGGAATTCGGCGACAAAAAACGGTGTTCCCTCCTTTGGCATAGCGGCGGGGACACCGCTTTTTTGTCAGTTAATTTTCAAATCCCCTTTTTTTTGCTATGCTGTAACATAGACTGGAATGGAAGGGACCGTATATTGCAATGAAATTTGCCGTATTGGATTTCGAAACAACCGGCACGCAGTCCGACGGTGAGATTATACAAGCCGGACTTGCCATCATAGATCATGACTTCAGCATAACTCAAATATATAGTTCTTATGTGAACCCTGGTGTCCCGATTCCTCCGTTTATTTCGGGGTTAACGGGTATTACCGATGAAGATGTGGCGGACGCTCCTTCACTCGAAGAGATGATGATGGAGATGGTTCCGCTGCTTAACGATGTGGTTCTTGTTGGACACAACGTAGCTTTTGATTTTCACTTTTTGCAGAATGCACTTGACCGTTGTGGTTATCTGCCGTTCACTGGACGTATTCTGGATACAATTGATTTTCTGAAGATTACGTTCCCATCACTGGGTTCTTATCAACTCGGTTATGTGTCTTCTGAATTTGGATTTCAACATGATCGCCCTCATCAGGCCGACAGTGACGCACTGGCGACAGCCTATGTGCTGCTCAAGTGTCTGGATGAGTTAGAGGAATTACCGCTCATAACGATTCAGCGGCTCAGTGACCTGTTCGCACCAGAAGACAGTGACTTGGGTTGGTTCTTGGACGGGATGCGCAGTGAGAAGGAAGCAGAGCCGATTCAGGATCTGGACGGACATACCTATTATCGGCAGCTTGCTCTTAATGTAAGTGATTGGACCGATATTGGTGCACCACGTGATGAGCGGGAGGGTAACCCCCTCGATGGTGTAAGCTTCGAACAGTTTATGGACCAGGTTCGGGAGAACCTGAAGGATACGCTGGATCATTACGAAGAGCGTGAAGCGCAGACTCAGATGTTCAGCAGTGTAAGGCAAGCTCTGGATGAAGAGAAACATCTCTTGATCGAAGCTGGAACGGGTACCGGTAAATCTCTGGGTTATCTGTTGCCAGCGATTTACGAAAGTGTGAAACAAGAACAGAAAGTCATGGTCAGCACGCATACGATCAATCTGCAGGAGCAATTGAGAGAGCGGGACATTCCAATGCTGACCCAAGTGGTTCCGTTTCCGTTTAAGGCTGCTGTCTTCAAGGGACGTGGACATTACCTGTGCCTGCGCAAATTCGAGCACAAAATCAATAAACGTGAATTCGCCACACCCAAAGAGGATTATTTCACAGCCGCTCAGATGATCGTGTGGCTTACTCAGACCGAAACTGGAGATGATGAGGAGCTTAACCTTAGCGGACGCGGAGGCGACTTCTGGGAGACGGTACAGAGCGAATCCGAGTCCTGTCTGGGAAGATCCTGCCCATGGTTCCGCAAATGTTTCTATCATCGCGCCAAACATGAGGCCGGGTTGTCTGATATCGTAATTACCAATCACTCCAAACTGTTTACGGATGTCAAAGCAGCGCATCAGCTGTTGCCAGCCTATGAGAGTCTTGTGATCGATGAGGCCCATCATCTGGAGGATGTAGCTGGTAAACATCTTGGAATGCATATGAAATATTTCACGTTGGTTCATACCCTGACCCGTCTGTTTAAAGACAGTCGTAATGGACAATTGCCTATGCTTCGTTCGCAGTTATCCGGGCATGAAAATTCGGTGCAATGGGGCTCCATGGTGGATCAGATGTTCCCGCTAGCTGTCGAGGTTAAGGAACTGTGGGATCGTATGAGCGATGCCTTGTTCGGTCTGTTGCCTGAACGAAGTGATGCTTCACCGGGAGAGACAGGGCAATTTTCCCTGCGCCTGAAGGCATCTCAGAAACCTGCGAAATGGCAGGAGTTGCAGGATCTGGAGAACCAGATCTATGTGACTCTGGGGGATTTGGTTCGCAAAGGGGATAAATTGCTGCTTGAGGTGAAAGAGGATCAGGATGATTATCAATCGGATAGTCTGATTACGGACATTACAGGATTGCTGAAAGATCTGACCACATTGAAGGAGAATCTGCGATTCTTCATGCGTATGGATGATGCCAAAACGGTGTACTGGATGGAAGCCAGCGGTCAGTTCCGCAGTAAATCTCTTCAACTGTATGCCGTACCTGTAGATGTAAGTGCACAACTGAAGGATTTGTTCTTTGATAAAAAGAAAAGTGTTGTGCTTACCTCGGCTACGCTATCTGTAGATAAGTCATTCCAGTTCATGATTGAGCAGCTTGGCTTACAGGAAGCCTCCGAGAATAATCGGCTGTTAACGTCGATGCTTCCATCACCTTTCAATTATCGCGATCAGGCACTTCTAGTGATTCCCCGTGATTTCCCAAGTGTGAAAGGCAGTGTGGGTGATGCGCACTTTGTCAATATGCTGGTGCAATCACTCGCAGAGACCGCAATTGCCACGCGTGGACGCATGATGGTTCTGTTTACTTCATACAAGATGCTGCGACAGGTCTATGATCCGCTGAAGGAGGCACTGTCTGGTAACGACATCTCGTTGTTGGGCCAAGGTGTGGACAGTGGAAGCCGCTCCAAGTTGACTCGTAGGTTCCAGGATGCCAAAGCTACGGTACTCTTGGGCACAAGCAGCTTCTGGGAGGGTGTAGATATCCCGGGAGAAGCACTGACCTGTCTTGCTATTGTGCGCCTGCCTTTCCAGCCGCCGAATCATCCGTTGGTGGAAGCCAAGAGTGAGTTGCTCCAGGAGCAAAAGAAAAATCCATTCATGAAACTGTCTGTGCCGCAAGCGGTCATTCGTTTCAAGCAAGGATTTGGCCGATTGGTGCGTACTGCGAAGGACAGAGGTATTGTCATTGTTTATGATACACGTGTGATCGAAGCGTACTATGGCAAATTCTTTTTATATTCATTACCTGGTCCCAAAATGGAGCATATGCTCACGGAGCAGATGGTTCCACGAATTACCGAGTGGTTAGAAAAACCTGTTAATGAACAAGAATAATGGTTGTTTTGTTCGTTATATCATTGCATGACACTATCGTTTGGCGTTAAACTTTATTAGATATTTCCGTTTCCGATTAAAGCAGTTGCACGTAAGAACTTATAACCTAAATTACAAGGAGCATTCTGTATAAAATGTCACGTCTATCTTGGAGTTTATACAGAATGCTCATCTTTTCATCTATTATTTTATCGTGGCATTGGTAAGGGGGAGCAAGAATGAAATCGGATAAAATTTCGGAAGCGGTGGTACGACGTCTGCCTGTATACTTGCGCTATTTGAACGAGTTGCATCAGCGTGAGGTGGCTACTGTTTCTTCTCAAGAGCTTGGACAGAGGCTGGATCTGAATCCGGCCCAAATTCGAAAAGACCTGGCTTACTTCGGTGATTTTGGTCGAAAAGGGATCGGGTATGATGTATCCTATTTGATCGAGAAAATTCGTCACATTCTCAAAATTGATCAGCAAATTAATGTAGCTCTGGTAGGCGCGGGTAACCTCGGACAGGCCTTGTCCAACTACAACGCATATCTGAAAGACAACATGAAGATTGTTGCTGTATTCGATGCATATGGACCGAAGATTGGTAGTCAAATCAACAGTTTGACGGTAAAACCAATGAATGAATTGACGGAATCGGTTAAGACGGATAACATCCGCATCGGGATTATTACAGTTCCGGATACGGAAGCTCAAAATGTAGCCGATCAGCTTATTGAATCCGGAATCGAAGCGATTCTTAATTTTGCACCAACCATTCTAAAAACACCGCCACATATCCGCATTCACCATGCTGACTTTACAACGGATCTGCTTAGTTTGGCCTATTACTTGGAGACTGGAAAGGACGACGAGGAAGATGACAACAAATAGATGGGTAATTCACAACGGCAAATTTGCTGTTAATGAAGGTACAACATGGAATGTGGTTCATGGATACATGGTTGTCGAGAATGACAAGATTGTGCATATTGGTGAGACATTGCCGGATGGAGACGAAAATTGTACCAAAGTGGATGGAAAAGGATTGTTCTTCCTGCCGGGTCTGATCAATACGCATGGTCATGCAGCGATGTCGTTGCTCAGAGGGCACGGAGACGATCTTGCGTTGCAAGTATGGTTGCAAGAAAAAATGTGGCCGATGGAAGCGAAAATGACTTCACAAGACGTATATTGGGGAACCTCGCTATCCGTGCTTGAAATGTTGAAAGGCGGAACTACAGCTTTCCTGGACATGTATGATCACATGGATCAAGTTGCCAAAGTTGTGGAACAATCCGGCGTTAGAGCAGCACTGGCACGTGGTGTAATCGGGCTGTGTTCGGAAGAAGAGCAATTGCGGAAGCTGGAGGAGTCGGCAGCGTTTGCACGTGAGTGGAATGGACAAGCAGATGGTCGCATCACAACCGTAATCTCGCCACACGCACCATATACATGCCCTCCTGACTACATAGAGAAGCTTGTACAGGTCGCAAATGACCTTAACCTTCCTCTGCATACACATATGTCGGAAACGCTGCGTGAAGTGGAGCAGAACGTTACAGACTACGGACTGCGTCCTGTGGCACATCTGGAGAAACTGGGCTTTTTCTCCCGTCCATCCCTGGTTGCACATGCGGTCCATCTGAATGATGAAGAGATTGAAATTTTGGCCCGCCATGATGTGGCTGTATCCCATAACCCGGGAAGTAACCTGAAACTCGCTTCCGGTGTTGCGCGGGTACCTGCGTTGCTGAAAGCAGGAGTTACCGTGTCACTCGGAACAGACGGACCGGCAAGCAACAACAATCTGGATATGTTTGAGGAAATGAGACTGGCTGCATTGATCCACAAAGGTGTGTCTGGTGATCCGACGGCAGTGCCAGCGGGCGAAGCGTTACTACTCGGAACTTCATATGGTGCTAAATCCATCTTCCTGAACAATACCGGAGCGCTTCAGGTAGGCATGAAGGCTGATTTCATCGCCCTGGACATTGAACAGGCACACTTCTACCCACATACAGACCTGATCTCACATACGATCTATTCGGCCTCTGCCAAAGATGTGGAGCACGTATGGGTGGATGGGAAACAAGTGGTCAAACATGGCGAATGTCTGACGCTGGATGAAGAGCGCATTTTGCGTGAGTCTCAATTGGCATTTGATGGTCTGCTTGCTCGTTAATTGCATTGAAGAGCATCATAGGGAAAGGAAGTTCGGCTTTTGAAGAAAAAAAAGAAGTGGATATGGGTTTCGCTGCTTGCACTGGTTCTGATTCTGATTGGACTTCAGCGTTATTACGTGTATGTCACACAGGACCAGCGTAAGGAAGAAGCGCTCGCCATACAGGTAGCACAACAGAAACTGGGTATTACATCTTATGATGAACTGCGTAAATACATCTGGGGAGATAAAGAAGGCTCTGACAACATCTACTGGACCCTGATCGGCAAAAACAAGGATAACCAGGATGTAATGGTCTGGGTTAAATTCGATGCAAACAATCAACCTGCTACAGGTGCTAACGCTGTACACAGTGAACTGCTGCAGAATGGCATGTCCGAAGCACAGATACGCAATCGCTTTAGTTCCGAAGTTCCTGCCGGTGAGATTAAACGAATCATGCCCGGAGTTGTGAATGGAATATATGTGTGGCAAGTGTATTATAAAGACGGTACGCATAACCACTATCGGTTTTATCGTTTTAGCAATGGAGAACAGGTGGACTTGGTCTACACACTCCCGAACAGCTAGAACCAATAGAGTAACTTAGCTAGAGAATCATAGAAATGAAAGAACCGGCAGACGGATATCCGACTGAACCGGTTCTTTGTGTTGCCTGTGAACAGTTTTGATTTAAATAGTTAAAATTAAAATTAATAATTTATTCATATTTTCGCCTTCGAAATTGTATATACGATGTGATATACTCAGATATGTACTCAAAGTTACATTCAAAACAAATAAACCTGTCGAAATTCTCGCAGGAGTCAATGTGCACATATTCGTATATACCAATAAGCCAGTAGGTTAGGCCAAAATCTGGGAGGGGTAATTCACTTGAAGCTAAAAGTATTGCCTATTGCTTTAACTGCCGTCATTTCAGCCGTTGTGTTGTTTGGAGGTTGGTTTGTGTATCGTCAGGTGGCTTTGCAGAATCCGATTGAAAAGATGGTTACCCAATACGATGGAGTCAATGACGTTCAATTAACTATTAACCGCAATGACGTACAATTGAAACTGGATCTGCAACCTGATGTTGATTTGGGCAGACTGGTACAATATATTCACAAAGAAGGACAGACCTTGATTGGAACTCGTTCACTAAAGTTGGATGTTGTGGATCATTCCAGTGAAGCACTGGAAAGTTGGTGGGGTGATGCGATGTTTACCGTAGCTCAGGCGATGGAGAACAAACAGTACACCGAGATTACACCAACGTTGTCGAAGATGGCGACGAATGGGATAAAGGTAAATACAGCGATGGATGACAACAATGTATATGTCAGTCTCAGAGACGGAGATGCCAGCAAGTTTATTATTCTGCCGCGTGTGCCCGGTCAGATAGGAGTGTGGCCTAATGCCTAAGTGGACCAAAGAAGTTGCCATTGGATTTATCCCCGTGTTGATTATTTTTCTTGCTTTTACTGGTGTTAATATTGTTCCGATTCTAATCGCAGCGGTGTTTGTCGGAGCTTTGCTGTTCATGATGCAAATGCGTGGCGGGATTACCGTAGGCGCTGCACAGGAACGTAAACGGAAGAAAAAAGGACCTTCCAAGCTTACTTTTGAAGAAATTGGTGGTCAGGACAGTGCCAAGCAAGAATTGCGTGAAGCACTGGACTTTCTCATCAAACATGAAGAGATCCGCAAGTTCGGGATTCGCCCGTTAAAAGGGATCTTGCTGACAGGCCCTCCAGGGACAGGGAAAACGTTGATGGCCAAAGCTGCAGCCCATTACACCGATTCTGTCTTTGTAGCTGCATCGGGTAGTGAGTTTGTGGAAATGTATGTTGGTGTGGGTGCCAGCAGAATTCGGGATTTGTTCAAGGACGCCAGAACCCGTGCCACCAAGGAAAATAAAGAAAATGCCATTATATTTATCGATGAGATCGATGTCATCGGGGGGAAACGTGAGGGCGGACAACAGCGTGAGTATGATCAGACGCTGAACCAGCTCTTAACGGAAATGGATGGAATCTATTCTTCCGATACGCCAAGAATACTGGTTATCGCTGCAACAAACCGCAAGGAAATGCTGGATAGCGCCCTGACACGTCCAGGACGTTTTGACCGACACATTCAAGTGGACTTGCCTGACAAGAAGGGCAGAAAGCATATTCTGGAACTGCATGCGGTGAATAAACCTCTGATGAAAGAAGTTAATCTGGAGAAGACAGCCGAAGAATCGTATGGTTTCTCCGGTGCGCAGCTTGAAAGTGTGATGAACGAAGCAGCGATATACGCCATGCGGGATGGGCTGTTGCACATAGAACAACGGCACTTGTCTCTGGCTATTGACAAAGTCATGATGGGTGAGAAGACTGACCGTGAGTCCAGTGTGGAAGAGAAGAAAAGGGTTGCCATTCATGAATTGGGACATGCCATTATGGCTGAACTTGTTCGTCCAGGCAGTGTAAGCCAGGTCGCACTCAGTCCACGTGGACAGGCTCTCGGATATGTTCGTCATAACCCGCAACAGGAACAATTCCTTTATACGAAGCGTTTTCTGGAAGAGCAGATCATGATTGCACTCGGAGGAGCCGCTGCGGAGGAAATGTATTACGGTGGACGTTCCACAGGTTCACGCAATGACTTCGATCAGGCCACCAATGTTGTGCAAACGATGATGGCTTCCGGATTGACTTCTCTTGGGATTGTGAACATGGATATGGTCACAACCGAGGAGCTCATGCGAGAGAACAAATTAATATTGCAAGAACTCATGGAACAGACGAAGCGGTTACTTGAAGAACAACGGACAATTTTCGACAATTCACTCGACATCCTGATTCGAGAGGAAGTTTTGTCCGGCGAACAATTTCGTTGTCAATTTCGTGACAGTGCCCGTTTACCAGCATAATTTCTTTATGCTGGTTATTTTTTTTTACATTTCACTCGTGCTAAGATATTATTATATGTTGGGTCGAAATTTGTAATTTTCGGCGAACAGGGTACAATAGAGAAATAGAGAACCGAAAGGATGGAGCAGAACCATGTTTTTCAAAAAAATAGGAGTTGTCGGCGGCGGTACGATGGGGCAAGGTATTTCCCAGATGCTCGCAGCCAAAGGACTTGATGTGCTTCTCGTGGAGCATACAACACAAAAACTGGATCATGCCTATGACATGATCGAAACCAATCTGGATAAACAACTGGAGAAATGGGCGATTACAAAAGCGGAGAAGAAATTGATTCTTTCCCGTATTACCAAGGTAGCTCATTTAGCTGAACTTGGAACTTGCGATATGGTCATTGAGACGATTTCAGAGGATCTGGATGCGAAAAAAGCAGTATTCAGCCAACTGGACCAAGTTTGCCCAAGCAATGTCATTCTGGCAAGTAATACATCCACGCTGAGTTTGACCGAGCTTGCAAGCTCGACCAAATACCCAGAGCGTGTTATTGGTATGCACTTTATTCACCCGGTATCCCGGGTTGATCTTGTAGAGATTATTCGTGGACTGAAAACGTCGGATTCAACATTCGAAGAGACCAGACGTTTTGTTGAAGAAGTGGCAGACAAAAAAGGAGTTATGATCTATGAATCACCTGGATTCGTAACTTCCCGCTTGATCTGCCTGCTGATTAACGAAGCGTTGCATGTATTGCAGGAAGGTGTTGCATCTGCTGAAGATATCGATGATGCAATGCGTATCGGATACAACTTCCAACATGGACCACTCGAAATGGCTGACCGTTTCGGATTGGATTCTGTTGAAGCTGCACTCGAAAGAATGTTCCGTGAATTCGGAGAATTGAAATATCGTCCTTCCACGGTCCTGAAGAAAATGGTGCGTGCAGGACACCTGGGTGTCAAAACAGGCGAAGGATTCTTCAAGTACGACAAGGATGGTGACCGACTGTGAAAGTACTCGTAATTAATGCGGGGAGTTCCTCGCTCAAATATCAACTGTATAATATGACTGACGAATCTGTCCTGGCTAAAGGTCTGGTAGAGCGGATCGGAATGGATTCCTCAATTCTGACACACAAACCGACAGGCCGTGAGGATGTTACAGAAGTTAGCGAGATTCTGGAGCATACAACAGCGATCCGTAAAGTCATTGATATTTTGACTCATAAAGAAAATGGTGTACTGGATTCTGTAAATGAAATTCAAGCTGTTGGACACCGTGTTGTTCACGGTGGTGAAGCATTTAAAGAATCTGCATTGGTAGATGATGCTGCCAAAGCTGAAATTCGTCGTTTGTTCGACTTGGCTCCACTTCATAACCCTGCAGCAATGATGGGGATTCGTGCGGCTGAATTAAATATGCCAGGTGTGCCTCAGGTAATGGTCTTCGATACAGCGTTCCATCAAACGATGCCGGAAAAAGCATATCTGTATGCTATTCCGCGTGTACTTTACAAAAAATATAAAGTACGTCGCTACGGCGCACATGGTACTTCCCATGATTTCGTAAGCAAGGCAGCTGCTGAATATCTGGATCGTCCAGTGGAAGATCTGAAAATCATCACTTGTCACGTCGGTAACGGTGGTAGTGTAACAGCAGTTAAAGGTGGCGTATCCGTTGATACTTCGATGGGTATGACTCCGCTTGAAGGTCTGATGATGGGAACGCGTTCTGGTGACCTTGACCCAGCCATCGTACCTTATGTCATGAACAAGGAAGAACTGAGCGTAAGCGAAGTGAACTCCATGTTGAACAAACACAGTGGATTGCTTGCAATCTCCGGAATCAGCAGTGACATGCGTGAGATTACAGAAGGTATGGAGAATGGCGATGCGAACTCCACGCTTGCTTTTGAAATGTACGAATACCGTCTGCGTAAATACATCGGATCATATGCAGCTGCAATGAACGGTGTAGACGTGATTGTCTTCACGGCTGGTGTAGGTGAGAACTCCGTTGTTCTTCGCCAAAAAGTATGTGAGCAGCTTACGTATCTTGGCGTTGAGCTGGACGAAGCCCTGAACGCAGTCCGTTCTGGTGAGCCGCGTCGTATCACAACAGCGAACTCGAAAGTGGATGTTCTCGTTGTTCCAACAAATGAAGAATTGGTCATTGCGCGCGATACGCATCGAATCGTATTGAATTCTAAGTAATCTAACTGTAAAGTAAATATAGAGTGGCAAGGAAGTGCAGAGGACAGGCAACAGCCTGTCCGCTGCATTTTCAAATTTCAGGAACCAAGGGGAGATATGGCATGGATACGAATTGTGTAATTCGTAATGTGAACGAGCATGTGGGCGAGACCGTAACGATCGGTGCCTGGATTAACAACAAACGTTCCAGCGGCAAAATTCAGTTTTTGCAGTTGCGTGATGGAACCGGATATATTCAAGGGGTTGTTGTAAAAAGTGAAGTTAGCGAAGAGATCTGGAACAATGCGAAGAGCCTGACACAAGAAAGTTCTTTGTATGTTACAGGGATTATTCGTGAAGAACCTCGCAGTGCGTCCGGTTACGAGATGACTGTGACAGGGGTCGAAATTATACATCTGACTGAAAACTATCCAATCACGCCTAAAGAGCATGGTGTTGATTTCTTGATGGACCATCGTCATCTGTGGCTCCGTTCTACGAAGCAACGTGCGGTTATGGTGATTCGTGCAGAGATTATTCGTGCTGTTCAGCAGTTCTTTGATGGTAACGGATTCACACAAGTTGATCCTCCGATTTTGACACCGTCGTCTGCGGAAGGAACGACAAACCTGTTCCACATCAAATACTTTGATGAAGATGCTTATCTGACGCAAAGTGGTCAATTGTATATGGAAGCAGCAGCCATGGCGCTGGGCAAAGTATATTCCTTTGGTCCTACATTTCGTGCTGAGAAATCCAAAACACGTCGCCATCTGATTGAGTTCTGGATGATTGAGCCGGAAATGGCATTTGTAGATCACGAGGAAAGTCTGCGCGTACAAGAGAAATTTATCGCTCATGTCGTTCAATCCGTGGTGAAAAACTGCCGTGCAGAACTGGAATCCATCGGTCGTGATGTATCCAAGCTCGAAGGCATCGTAGCGCCATTCCCGCGCATTACGTATGATGAAGCGATTGAATTCCTGCATGGACAAGGCTTTGATATTCCTTGGGGAGAAGACTTCGGTGCACCGCACGAAACAGCGATTGCTGAGAAGTACAATACACCAGTCTTTATCACGCATTACCCTGCAGGAATCAAAGCTTTCTATATGAAACCAGATCCGAATCGTCCAGAAGTTGTTCTCTGTGCTGATATGATTGCACCAGAAGGCTACGGAGAGATTATTGGCGGTTCTCAGCGTATTGATGATCCGGAATTGATGCAACAACGTTTTGAGGAGCACAATCTCTCGGATGAAGCTTACCAATGGTATTTGGATTTGCGTAAATACGGATCGGTTCCTCACTCCGGTTTCGGTCTGGGATTGGAGCGGACGGTAGCATGGATCTGTGGATTGGATCATGTGCGTGAAACAATCGCATTCCCACGTATGCTCTATCGTCTGTACCCTTAATGCTTAACCGAGGAGCGTCTATGGAAGATACCACATCCAAAGCCTGGTTGGATGGAGCAGCTTATGGCATGACTTCGGGTACAGCCCATCTGCCTTATGCCTTGTTACGTTATTATCACCAGCTTGGCCTATCAGATGCAGAAGTGCTTCTTCTGATTCAATTGCTAGGGTTCCGTCAGGCGGAGTTCAATGAGTTTCCGACGCTTGAAGAGCTTGCGGGGCGTATGGGACTTGCACCTGAAGGTATTGCCAGAATGTTGCAACGTCTGATGAGGGACGGATACATCGCTATTGACGAGCATCGTGACGAGGAACGTGACATCCAGTACGAGCGATATGACTTACATGGATTATATGCCAAGCTTGCAGCGTGCACTGCGAAAGAAGTAGCCGCATTCCGTGCGGAGCAGCTGAGCAGCAGTACAGCACGTCAAGATTCGAACAGTGTTCAAAAAGAAGAGGATGAACGGAACATGTTCTCCATCTTTGAAAAAGAATTCGGACGTCCGCTCTCTCCAATGGAGTGTGAGACGATATCCAGCTGGTTGGATCAGGACCGTTACCAAGAGGAATTGATTCTAATGGCTCTGAAGGAAGCGGTTTTTGCAGGCAAAGTACATTTCCGGTATATCGATCGAATACTGCTTGAGTGGAGCCGTAATCGTGTCAAGACCGTTCAAGACGCGAAGGCATACACGCAGCGGTTTCGTAATGGTGGACGTTGATTCAAGTGTAGGCAAGACACAAGAAACAGGCCAGAAGTCATTCTGTGCCTGTTTTTTTTGGATTATAGAATAGATGAGTGATCAGCGACATCAACCTTTCAGGCAAATTTTTTAAAAAAATTTATAGATCACGCAGGGGCTAACACACAAGCTGTCGTCTATTGTATTGGAGAGGAGGGGAGAGTTATTGATGAAGCGCGCGTAATCGAACAAATCCGTCAAGGAGATACATCCCAGATGCGTACTCTGATTGATAAGTATAGCCAGCATGTATACCATGTTGCCTATTCCGTACTCAGGAACGATCAGGAAGCACAGGATGCAGCTCAGGAGGCGTTCATACAGATGTATAAGTCTCTCCCCGACTACCGTTCTGAAGGTTTCAAAACGTGGTTAACCCGAATTGCTTTTCACAAAGCGATTGATGCCAAACGCAAGCTGGGCAGACGAACTGCTGAGGACCTGGGTGGAGGAGAAAAAATAATTAATTTGCCCGGACGGGATGAAGACGTTCTTACCCGTCTCGTTCGTGAAGAACGTCAGGATAAACTTCGCGAACGAATTAATCAGTTGCCTGCTCAGCATCGTGACATTATCACTGCGTATTATCTAAGCGAAAAAAATTATGAGCAGATTGCCAGTGATGCACAGGTGGCTGTGAAGACCGTGGAATCCCGCTTGTATCGTGCACGGCAGTGGATCCGAAAACATTGGAAGGAGGATGAATGGCGTGAGTAAACAGGAGAAGTATACCGCTGGGCAATGGACTGATTATATTGAAGGCCATATGAGTGAAACTCAAGCGAACCAAATGGAACAGCTTCTGATGGAAGATCCGGATGCGATGGACATCTATCTGGAAGCGCTTGGTATCCACGGAGAACTGCCTCCGCTACATGACCCAACAGGGTTTGCGGATTCAGTCATGCATCGGATTGAGGGCATTCAATCACCCAAGGTACAACGCAAATCCTGTGCTGGACGAAACCGGCGCTGGCTTGATCATAAAGTGTTCCATTACGCGGTAGCCGCCTGTTTGACATTGATCTTCCTCTCGTCTGGACTTTTTGACAAGGTAGCACCATATCACAAGTTCCAGGATGGCGATCACAGAGGGTCTTTTTCCGAGAAATGGACGGAGGCAGCCACTACATGGCTGGATAACTTCAAGCCTAAACCATAAATAGTTTCGCATTGCCTGAAAAGAAAGGATGACGACTGTGCACTCAGATCGTAACAAACTACTCGCATTTCTATTAAACCTGATACCAGGTCTCGGTTTTATGTATTGGGGACGGCCTACCAGAGCTGTGGTCTATCCATTACTCTTTTTTGGAACAGGCATTGGCTTCATCATGTTGGCGTTGTTGACTGATGAAAAGGAATTGATGATTGTCGGGTTCCTGGGAGCCATATTCTTCTGGTGTATCAGCATGCTGGATATGATTATCGTTCTACTCCGTGCCTCTTCATTGCACGAAGTTCATTACCAAGGTTATGGGACACATTACGGTGGTCTCCATCAAGGCGCCGCTTACCAGAAAGCATATGCTGGCCAGGAAGAGCCTCTCGGACAGATGGATCAGGAGGAGCCACATCAGGATCATGGTGGAGTGTATGGTGTGCCCGAGGGGCCCTATGGTCAACCCATGTACCGAAAAGGCAGTGAGGGTGAACGGTTCTTCACCATTTTGCTTTCATTTGTTCCTGGATTGGGACATCTTCATCTGGGATTGTTGCATCGCGGGTTGTCGTTCCTGATGGCGTTTTTTGGTTCATTTGCCATGATGGTTTTTGTGGCTTCAATCACCAATGAATCGGTGTTTCTAATGTTTCTGCTCATTCTGCCTGTAATATGGGTATACTGCATGTTTGATGCGGTGCAGCATGTCCACCGTAAGCAGGCTGGAGAGGTACTGCAGGATCGGACGTTATTCGAGGAATTGGAGATGGGCAGAGTAGCCGGACGACGCAGCAAAGTGCTTGCAACCCTTTTATCTGCTTTTCCAGGTGCGGGTCATCTATATCTGGGTTTGCAAAAAAGAGGCATGCAATTGATGTTTCTGTTCCTGGGCAGCATCTATGTTCTGGACCTGCTGCACTTATCTGTGTTCCTTTTCATGATACCCTTGATCTGGTTCTACAGCTTCTTTGACGGGCTACAGTGCTCAAGTCGCTATGGGCGCGAGCCATTGATCGATCAGCCGATCTTCAAGGATTGGGCCCGTCATCAGCGCCTGATTGGATTCGGAATAGCGGCGCTTGGTCTATATTATCTGGCGATCCGGCTTATCATTCCGCAGCTGAATGAGCTGTTCCCTAATGCATTGATGACTTACGAGATCCGTTCCTATTTGAACACCGTCATTGTTTCCTTGCTGCTCATTTTCGGCGGCTTGAAGCTGCTGTTCGGCAAGCAGCGGGGAACAGGCACCAATCATGCGGCTCATCGAAATGACGAAGAAGTAGATAGCCTCTTTTTATTCAAGGATCGGGATGATCGACTGTAAGTTGTAATCGAAGTGGGTTAAGGATGATTTTTACTGACGCTGGGATGACAAAGAAACCTTTACCTTTCATTGCATGTCATCCCACAACATAGAAACACGCCAAGGGCTGTGTAATTCAGCCTTTGGCGTGTTTTTTGTTTTACATTTTAGATTTCAAAATGAATGATTGCTATTTCGTAGCACCCTTCAGCAGAAGTTGACGGTACATTACTTCGAATAAGAATTCGAAGGCTTCAAGGTGGCGTTTTGCCTCAAAAGCATCCTTACCCCAGGCATAAATACCGTGGTTACGCAGCAAAATGCCTGGTACGTTGGCATCCAGAACATCCGGTACCAATTCAGCAATGGACGGGATGTCCGCAAAGTTAGGCAGAACAGGGACACGAATCTCCGCATTTTCTTCCCAGATGTTGAAAGCCTTAATCAGTTCGATACCCTGAATCGGCACTTGACCATCTGCTCCAAAGAATTCACTAATCAGATTGTTAAACACGGTATGCACGTGGAATACAGCACCGCAGCCGGTCAAACGATAGATTTCGCAGTGAATCAATGTCTCGGCACTTGGTTTCAACGTTGTTGTTTCAATTGCTTTGCCGTGTTTGTCCACAAAAAGGAAGTCTTCCGGTGTGCGCAGAGATTTGTCTTTGCCTGAGGCGGTAACCGCAAAATAAAATTGCTCCGGGTCAAAATCTCCTACACGCATCGACAGGTTGCCACTTGTACCCGGGAACCAGTTACGACTGGCAAACAGTGCTTTGATATCAGCCAGCTCTTCAAGGACCTGGCGTTTGTGTTCCAATGTAATCTTTTCAAAACCCATCTTTACAGCACTCCTTGTGTTTGCTTCTGTTTCATATCTTCGATGATATCGTAAAAGGTTGCGAATGGTACATGGTCCACACCAAGTTCTATGCACTTGTCCGTCAGGATGGAACGGGAGTAGACCATATCCGCTATTTTGGCACCTTCGAAATCCGTCAGACTGTCTCCAATGAGGATTCGATTGTATTGTTCTGCCGGGAATGTACGAATCACGGTCGTTTTGCACATGCCGCAACCGTTCTCACAAGGAGGCTGGCAGGGATGCGGCCATTCAATGCGGATGGTATCACCAGAGAAGTCAGCGCCGTTACAATAGACATGATCCTGAGGGATATCGAAGGGCGCGAGTAAAGGTTCGATAAAGAAGTCCATACCACCGCTGGTCACGTTGAATTCAATCCCTTCGCCGCGAACATAGTCAAGAAATTCGCTGAACCCTTCACGGATGCCGGCTTGTCCAAGCACAAATTCCACTATTTCATCTTTTTGCGATGCAGGCAACAGAGCGAACATGGCTCCAACACCTTCACGCAGCGAAATGTTCTGCTTAATCGTATCTTTCATAATCGCTTCAATGCCCTCAGGCTTGAAATGTTTCATGATCGCGACAATATTGTCCGAGAGGGTAATCGTACCATCAAAGTCACAGAAAATGACTGTTTTCTTATCACTTCTCATCGTTCGCCACCCCACAGGTCCAGTGCGCTTTTCAGTTCCGGATGATCGGTTGCATATTGCGCCAGTGGTATGGAACGCTGAGCTGCCTCAATCGCTTGCAGGAATGCCCGTCCGCCTGCCTCAGTGCCCATCGGATGTCCATGAATACCGCCGCCAGCATTAACGATAACATCAGTTCCAAAGTCGCGCAAAATAAGCGGCACAAGGCCTGGATGGATGCCGGCTGAAGGTACTGGCATACTCGTTCTCACTGGCAGATCAGATGACAACAGCTGCTCAGTAATGGCCATATTTTCTTCCTTCGGCATCGTTACCGATCCATAAGGAGAAGGGAAGAGCACCAGATCGGCACCCGCAAGACGCATCAACTGGCCAAGTACAACCGAAGCCGAGATGCCGTAATGTGGTGAAGGATACAATGCTCCTGCAAGAGCAGGGTGAGCCATAATCGGCACATTAATGTCAGGATCACTGCTGAGTTCATGCAGGACATCATATCCGTAGGACAATACGTTGAATAACAGGGCATTGGCTCCTGCGCCGATGGCACGTTCAGCTTGCTCTTTCAAACGAGATGTAGGCCCGGTGAGATTGGTTGCATACAGTAGCTTCTTGCCTGTCTCCTGGCCAGCCTGTTCGGCAGCTTTCATGCAGACCTCAACTCTTTTTTCGATAGGTGTCAATTTATTCTCGAACAGAATTTCATCGTCCTTGATCAGATCAACGCCCCCAAGGGCCTGACGAATAAATTGTTCACGCAGTTCATCTGCGTCCAGTCCAATCACCGATTTGAAGATACTCATTAACAGTGGACGGTCGTGTACACCAAGCAGATCACGAACACCATTGAGTCCAAATTTGGGTCCTGGGAATGCACGGAGGAAGCCATCCGAGAAACCAAGCTTTGTCAGTTTGATTCGGCCATCCATTGAGATTTTGCCAAAAACCGTCACGAGCAGGGCAGGGATATCACGGCTAAAGTTGATATCGGGATATCCGATGGTAATGTCAGCGTAACGCTCACCCGCAGCCATTCCATCAGCTTCATGTACTTCTACGCTTATGACTTCACCCAGATGCTTCTGCATCGCTTCACGCTGGGCTTGCGGCAACTCCGTCCAGCTACCCACGGTCATGCCGATCGCGATGGACTCGGCCTTCTTGCGAAAGTCTGCATGATCATCATGCAGACGATAGGTGGCTGTGCACATGTTATTCATTTTTTAAATCCCCTTCCAAAGCAGCTCCCATCTCCCGTGAGCGCTCTGCACAGCGGTTGACGGCTGCGATTACATTTTCAAAGAAATCTCCTTCGTCCAGCGTCTTCAGTGCAGCTTGTGTTGCTCCTCCCGGGGATGTCACATCACTGCGAAGCTTCATCGGCTCCAAACCGGTTTGCTGTACCATACGTGACGCGCCGAGCACCGTCTGAACAGTGAGATCGCGAGATTGCTGACTGGATAAGCCACCACGAATGCCTGCGGCAATCATGGCCTCCATTAAATAGTATACATAAGCAGGGCCGCTTCCGGAAATCCCAGTGAGTACTTCGAGTTTATCCTCAGGAACAATGGTTACGATTCCGACCGCTTCAAACATGGTCATCACCGTACTGCGCTGCTCATCCGTAATTTCCGCAGAAAAGGCAAGTCCGGTTGCACCAAGTCCGATGGTACTGGATGTATTCGGCATAGTTCTGGCAATAGGCTGTTTACGACCAAGCAAGGATTGCATCGTGCGGATCGATAATCCGGCAATGACAGATACGATCAATTGATCAGGTGATAACAGCGGACCCAGTTCGCGAAGCGCTGCGGCTGCATCTTTGGGTTTCATACAGAGAACAATGACCGGACTGGAGGCCAGATGATCCAGAGATTGTGAGGCCGTTCCAGTATGTACAGCATAACGGGTACTGAGCTCCTCCTGACGTTTCTGGTTGCTGCGGTTCAGCATCGTAATATCCTGAGGACGAACGACTAGGCGGGAGATTAGTCCGCGCACGATGGCTTCAGCCATCGCGCCTGCTCCGTGGAAAGTAATCTTCTGTTGTAGTAACGTCTGTTGCTCTTGACTCATATTTATCGTTCCTCCTATATAACTGGTGCTGGGATATTATTGACGAATCTGTCCATTTCCTGTAATACGATATTTGGTTGACGTCAGTGCTGGCAGTCCCATCGGTCCACGTGCATGCAGTTTCTGGGTGCTGATCCCGATCTCGGCTCCATAGCCAAATTCGAACCCGTCAGTGAAACGTGTGGACGCATTATGGTAGACGGCTGCTGCATCCACATCATGCATGAAGCGCTCTGCATGGGCTGTATCCCGGGTTACGATACACTCGGAATGTTTGGTTCCGTAATGTGCGATGTGCTGCATAGCTTCGTCCAGGTTCTCAACCACACGGATATTTAAAATATAATCGTTGTACTCGGTCGCATAGTCTTCCTCGGTTGCCTCAAGGGCAGTAGGGACAAGACGGCGCACCGTGTCGCAACCTTTCAAGACCACACTCGCCTCACGGAATTGCTCGGCAAGAGCAGGAAGGTGCTCTTCCGCGTATGCGGCATGCAGCAATAACGTCTCCATGGAGTTACACACGGATGGGCGTTGTGCCTTGGCGTTGATGGCAATTTCGGCTGCCATGACGGGATCAGCTGATTCATCCACATAGGTATGACAGATGCCTGCACCGGTCTCAATAACAGGTACGGTCGCATTGGCAACCACATTACGGATGAGGGAGGCCCCGCCGCGTGGAATGATGACATCCAGCAGTCCGTTCAACTTGAGCATTTCATCTACGGAAGCACGGTCCGCATCCTCAACCAGTTGCAAAGCATCAGCAGGCATGGCTGTCGTTGCCAGTGCGTGATGCAGAACCTCTACAATTTTGCGATTGGAGGACAGGGCAGAGGAGCCGCCGCGCAGAAGTACTGCATTACCTGTTTTGAGACATAATCCGGCTGCGTCTACGGTGACATTAGGACGAGCTTCGTAGATGATACCGATTAGACCAATAGGCACTCTTAACTTTTCAACATGTAATCCGTTGGGGCGTGTAAATGTCTCCAATACTTCACCGACAGGATCAGGCAGATCTGCAATCTGACGTAGTCCTTCGGCAATGCCTGCGATACGCTCCTCATTAAGTGCGAGTCGATCCAGCATGGATTCCGGCGTGCCTTGTTCTCTGCCTCGTTCGAGATCTTCAGCGTTTGCTGTGATGATTGATTCCGACTCCGTGATCAATGCATCGGCCATGACACGAAGTGCCGCATTTTTCTGTTCAGTAGTTAATCGGTTCAGCTGTGTAACCGTAGCTTGAGCTTTGCTGGCTTTTTCTCTCACTTCACTCATCGTAATTCCTCCTCATATATAGTTGAGTATTTTTTTCGACCACTTTATAGCTTCATGTCTATTTTAACGTAATCCACTCGTCTCTATGAATAACCTCGAGCCTGTGGATACTAGCAAGTTGTTTCATCACTTCGCCACTGGGAAGTCCGGCAATAAGTCGAAGCTGGTCATCATCATAATTGACAATACCGCGACCAAGCAAGGTTTCATCCATTCCAATGACCTCTACGACGTCTCCGGCGTGGAATGTTCCCAGCACCTTTTTGACCCCTACAGGCAGCAGACTATGCCCACCATGCACAAGAGCCTCTTCAGCCCCAGCATCCACAACAATTGTACCGAGCGGAGTGGACATGAAGCCAAGCCATTGCTTTTTACGGGATAACGAAGCGAGTCGTGTCTCAAAATAGGTTCCTTTGCCCGTTCCGTCCACAGCCTGTTGCATATCTCCGGGCTCTTTCACACTTCCTACAAATACAGGAACACCTCCACGGGTTGCTACCTTGGCTGCATCGACTTTGGATCGCATTCCGCCTGTACCAACCGATGATCCCGAACCGCCGGCAAACGCGTAAATCTCAGCCGTTATTTCGGGGATTCGGTCGTAACGGATGGCTGATGGATCTTTACGTGGATCGGCGGTGTACAGCCCGTTGGTATCCGTTAGAATGATCAGATGTTGTGCCTTCACCAGGTTCGCAACCAACGCGGACAATAGATCGTTATCACCAAACTTCAATTCGTCCACGGATACCGTATCATTCTCATTGAATATCGGAATCACTCGCTGTTTGAGCAGCTCTTCTACGGTCATTCCTGCATTACCCATGCGTTTACGACTGTGAAAGTCTGTACGGGTTAACAGAATTTGTGCCGTAGTAACGCGGTGCGCTGCAAAAGCCTGTTGATATGCCTGCATCAGCAATGCTTGCCCAACGGCCGCTGCAGCTTGTTTCTCATGCAGCAGTTTGGGCCGCTGAGGGTAACCGATCTCCCGGAATCCGGCCGCCACTGCTCCAGAGGTGACCAAGAGCACTTCATGACCCTGCTCAGCCAAGGCTGCAATTTCTCCGGCAAAAAAAGTGATCGAACTGCGATCCAGACCGCCTTCTTCCGTGGTAAGCGAGCTGCTTCCAATCTTAACTACAATACGTGAAGTCATGGTTTCACTTCCTTAAACATGATTAATAAGTGCTTCTGGGTCAGGATTAAGCGGGTACAAAAAAAACTCCCGCCCTTTAGTTAAAAAGGACGAAAGTTCGTTACTTCCGCGGTACCACCTTTATTGATGATTAGATCATCCGGCTTCATGCCCTGTAACAGAAGGCACTGTCCTGTACGTAACAGGCCGCTCAGGGGTAGGTTTCAGAGAAGAGCCGCGGTAAATTCTTTCAGCAGGATGGAATTTACTCTCTGGGCGCGACTGATATTCTCTTACTGGTCCCGTCATCACGTTTCGTTCAATATTTCTTATAACATACCATGGAAACTTGGCATATGCAAAGGGGTTATCGTCCTGTAAATTACTTGAATAAGTTCAGCTTGCCAATCCGTTCCACAGCTTCACGTAATCGGTTTTCATCACTTAGCAGTCCTGCGCGCACATAGCCTTCACCATGCGAACCAAAACCGATACCTGGGGCAACTGCCACCTTGGCTTCCCGCAGTAACAAGTCCGCAAATGAAGCAGAGGTATAACCTGCAGGTACAGGCAACCAGCTGAAGAATGAACCTGCCGGTTTCGAAGCTCGCCAGCCAATCGAGGAAAGAGCGTCATAGAACGCATTACGACGGGATTCGTAACGTGAAACCAGCGAAGTGACACATTCCTGAGATCCAGTAAGTGCTTCCGTTGCCGCAGCTTGAATCCCACCGAAAAGACTGACATAGATATGATCCTGAAGCAGATTAATTTTAGAGACGATCTCTGCATTACCTAGCGCGAATCCAACACGCCATCCAGCCATATTGTACGTTTTGGATAAC
The DNA here is from genome assembly GCF_052115745.1 of Paenibacillus sp. 2KB_22. NCBI lineage: Bacteria > Bacillati > Bacillota > Bacilli > Caryophanales > Paenibacillaceae > Paenibacillus > Paenibacillus sp. 2KB_22. The sequence continues at coordinate 667,136 of NZ_JBFRHG010000002.1, read as the reverse complement.
GTATAGAACTCAATGCCGACTTCTTTGGCACCAGGGGCTTGTAAGAAACTTACTGGACGATGTCCGTCGAATCCAATTGCACCGTAAGCAAAGTCACTTGCTACGACGATTTGATTTTGAATGGCGAATTCAACCGTATCTTCGTAGAAAGACAGTGGAGCCGTTGCCGACGTTGGATTGTTGGGATAGTTGAGGAACATCAGCTTGGCCTTCTCCCGATCTTCGGCTGTAACTGCTTCGTAATCCGGCAGGAATGCATTGGACTCCAGCAAAGGCATAAAGGACATGTTTGCTTTCGCGAGTGCAACACCAGACCAGTAGTCCGGGTAGCCTGGATCGGGAACGAGAACAGTGTCACCGGGGTTAAGCAGGACCTGAGGTAACTGAACCAGTCCTGTTTTGCCTCCGAACAGAATGGCTACTTCGGTCTCGGGATCCAGATCAACATTGTAATCTTCCTTATAACGTTTGGCGACAGCTTCCTTCAGGAAAGAGTACCCTCTAAAAGGGGAGTATTTGTGGTAGAGAGGATTTTCTGCCGACTCTTGCAGTGTTTTCACAATATGTGGAGGTGTAGGTGTATCCGGGTTCCCCTGACCCAGATTGATCACGTCATGTCCACTTGCGATTTCACGATTCACATTTTGAACAAGCGTAGCAAAAAATTGCGTTGGCAGCTGTGTCATTACATCAGAAGTTGGTATCGTAAAGGCTGAACGAGCAGTTATATGGTCTGAATGGGTCATTAGCTTCATCACTCCGGTTATTAAAAATGGCAAATAGTTCTCATTAATTTATCACGCCAATCCCGAGCTGTATAGAGGGAAATACACTTGATTATGCAGTACATAGGTGCCAAGAGCGGGAGATTGTACAAAACTGAAAGTGCTCATTTCGTTTTGTCCATTGAGCTGAGAGAAGCCATGTTTTATGATAATATCCGATAATGATAATCAATATCATTAAAATATATTGCACTATGCACATGATACAGGGGGAGTAATAGCAATGAAAAAGGGTATACGAAATACGGCAGTATTATTTACGATTACGTGGTTATCCGTTCTGATGCTGGCTTGTGGAAATCAGGCTGCTACACCTGCTGCTGGCGCAGAGGATTCTAAAGCAGCCACAGAAACTCAGGCTGAAGGAAAGACAACTAATCAGGAACAAACTGCAACGGAAGAGACAACGAATGAGGGTGAGACCCGGGTATTCAAAGATTGGACTGGCCATGAGGTTGAGGTTCCTGCAAATCCGAAGCGAGTCATCTATCATGGGGAAGTTACCGGGGACCTGCTCGCGCTAGGTGTTGTTCCAGTAGGCATACTGCATCAGGAGGGAACCGTATACGATGATCAGGTTGCTCAGGCAGAAGATGTAGGATTTCCGATTAGTGTGGAAAAGGCGCTAGCCTTGAATCCCGACTTGATCATCTTCTCCAACAGTGATGAGGCGCAATATGATCAGATTGCGAAGGTTGCACCCACGGTTACCTTTGACTCATTCGGATCAATAGAAGATCGGTTGCGTATCCTTGGCGACTTGTTGAACAAGAAGCAAGAAGCGGAGGATTGGATTACGAAGCATCAACAAGCAACAGATGCGATGTGGAAGCAACTGCATGAGAACGGATTGAAAGAAGGGGAGACAGCTTCGGTATTCACCATGTATCCCGGGAATCGTCTGTTTGTCATGGCGGGTGCAGGATTGCCACAGTTGTTATATGGAAAAGACGGGCTGAAGCCAACCGCAGAAATTCAGAAAGTATTAGATCAAGACATGGGGTTCGTAGAGATTTCGACCGAAAAATTATCGGAAATTGCCGGTGATCGGATATTTATTCTAGATCCTGTGACCGACGATGCAAAGCAATCCACCAAAGAATTGCTGGATAGTTCAATTTGGAAGAACCTGCCTGCGGTGAAGGAAGGAAAAGTATATCGCTTTGATATCGTAAAAGCTTCAAGTGATGCCCTTTCCAGGGAGTGGCTGTTACAAGAGCTGCCTAAACAGATGATCCAATAATTGATGATGAGCCAGTAAGGCACCAGTAATACCTTTAAGTAATGTTGATTCAAAAGTAAAAGGAGCCTTCAACTTTTCGTTGAGCGCTCTTTTTTGCTGATTAAAGTCATAGCTGGATTATTAACCATCACTCGCTTATAATCAGACCATACAGAACGATTGATAATTATTCTCATTATAGAAAAATGAGGTGAACCGACATGCAGGCTTTGGATGCCGATGGGGGAGCGTTGTTCTTTTCAGCATTCATGTTTCGGCTGGATCATCTGGTACGACGAATTGAGCTACCTGAACAGGTGATGCTGGAAGTTGCTTGCGAGAAACATGCGTTCCTGATCTGCGAAGAAGGGGAAGGGCGTTTATATATTGGAGATGAACAATATCCGTTTACTACTGGATGTGTTTATCCACTTTCTCCGGGAGAGGGCTACCAGATTGAACATCGCAGTGACTCGGAATTGAAATATATCGTGATGAACTTGGATGTTATTCATGTGTTGACGGGTGATCCGGAGCTCTATACCCGCCCTGTATTTGAGCACAGGAACCAATTGAATGGCTATCCTTATGCTCCGTTAAGTGGGCTGCTGGAGCAGATGTATGTCATTCGGAACTATAAAACAGATGCCGAATACAGTCATTTGAATGCACAGTTCCAAAAATGGATGGAGATGATCATTACCCGGTACACTTCTCCAAAGACGGAACAGAGTATGGAAGCAAGACTGCACAGTACGATTCAGTATGTGCACGACCATTATGCTGAAGAAATTACTGTACAGAAACTGGCACGTCTTGCGGAAATCAGACCTGTGCAGTATACCGCCTTGTTCAGACAACTCACAGGCCACAAGCCGCTCGATTATGTGAATCATGTACGCATCAAACATGCCAAGGAATGGCTTCGCAAATCGGATGAACCACTTCGGGATATAGCGAGCCGGGTGGGGTTTAAGGATGAGTATTATTTCAGCAGGCGTTTTCGCCAAATGACCGGTTTATCTCCTCGTCAATATGACAGATCGATTCAGCAGCAGACGTTGGTACAAGATTGGTTGGGTCATGACGTAAATATTCCAGTAAACCCGGAGCGAATTATGCATTACGGAGATTCCGCTGGGGATCTGCTGATGCTGGGCATTCAGTTGCTGGGAGATCAGACCTATGACGCGATTGCTCCGGTTAATGTGGAAGTGGCTGTTCATATGAAGCCGGATCTAATTATTTTTGATAGCAGCAATGAACAGCAGTATGAACAACTTTCCCGGATTGCACCAACACTTGCTTACAACTCACATGCCATGTTGGACGAGCGAATGCGCAGATTGGGCAGCTGGTTTGGCAGACAACCTCAGGCTGAACAATGGCTAGCTTCCTATGAAAAGCGAACGGAAGAGATGTGGGTGAAGATCCATACAGCGATTGAAGCTGGGAAAACGGCATCCGTATTTACATACCATCGGGGTGCACGATTGTTTGTTATGGGCAATATCGGACTTGCGCCACTACTATATCATCCCAAGGGATTTAGGCCGGTTACCAAAGTGAAGGAAGCACTTGCAGCGGGCAGAGCCTATAAGGAAATTTCGGCTGAAGCGGTGCAGCAGTATGCCGGAGATCATATATTTGTTATGCTGCCTGAAGAAGTAGTGGCAAGGCAGGCTACGGAGATGCTGATGGAAAGTCCCAGCTGGCAGACCCTTCCTGCTGTGCAGAATGGACGGGTGTACGCTGTGGAGGAGTCGACCTGGAATATGGGTGATGCGCTCACGATCGATCGATTGCTGACCTTGCTGCCTGAGTTGTTGTGTGCAAGTTCATAACAAAAACAGGCTTGCGGTACTCAAGAGGATCAAGCTATGATAGCAGGTATTACGGTTCAGAGGAGTGCTTGTCATGACAGAAAAACAACAGGGAGAAATGCGTGTAGCCCTGATTCAGGGCGATATTCAACTCGGAGACCCTGAGGCCAATCATAAACATATGCAGGCGTTGCTTGAGCGTGCGGTAGAACAGTATCCGGATCTGGGGCTGGCTGTGCTGCCTGAGATGTGGAATACCGGATACGCTTTGACTCAAATTCATGAACTCGCTGACCCGGAAGGCCAGAAATCTCGGGAATGGCTGTCTGCTTTTGCTCAAAAACATCAAATTTCCATCGTTGGCGGTTCAATTGCCGAGAAACGGGATGGTCAAATATACAATACAATGTACGCGTATGATCGTGAAGGAAAACAGGTCACTCGCTACGATAAATTACATTTGTTCCGTCTGATGGACGAGGAGAAATATTTAGAGCCTGGTGCGGAACCTGAAATTTTTGAATTGCAGAACGGTCTTACAGCGGGTGCTTCGATCTGTTACGACATCCGGTTTCCGGAACTTGCCCGCACCCTTGCTTTAAATGGTGCCAAGGCATTGATTGTACCGGCCGAATGGCCGAATCCTCGTCTGCACCACTGGCGTACATTGCTTACGGCAAGAGCGATTGAGAATCAGATGTATGTGATCGCCTGTAACCGTGTGGGAAAAGGGGGAGACACCGAGTTTTTCGGACATTCCCTCATCATTGATCCGTGGGGTGAGATTGTGGCTGAAGGTGGCGAAGGGGAAGAGATCGTGACCGGAATCATTCGCCCCTCCCTGGTAGATGAGGTTCGCGGGCGTATTCCCGTGTTTGAAGACCGTCGACCTGGCGTTTATTTTGGCGAAAAATAAAAATTGAAATAAAATTCTTTAGATAAAGTGTTTATTCTTCCAGGGCGCGGGTAATGATAACTATCCCGTTACCAAGGAGATGATCAATCAATGGACAACCATGTGAAAGATACGCTCAGGAGACTGGAACAGGATAACACAAGGGAAGATCACTTAAGGGCATTCTTAGAGAATGGAGCAGGAGGGCTATCACCGCCTGATTCAACTGTTCAGGACGAAGGCCGTATCATGAATCAGCAAAACAGGCTGACAAGCGATCGTAATTTGCGAAAATAAACCGCCACACATGAAGTTTTCTTATGTACGTTTCTACATTAACATTATAAATTAGCATTAAAGCTAAACAACTTAACAAGCAACATTGTACTCTAACCAGTTACTGTGATTGCGATGTAAGAACTCTATCCTGCTTATGCGGGAAACGAGTATATGACAAAGGCTTGGCCCATTAGGGTCAAGCCTTTGTTTTGGTTCTGTATTATATGTCACCATACCTATAGGAGAAATTCCTTAGTCTCCCTTTGACAATTCGGCCACCGTTTGTTGAAACGTATGGATGAATGCTTCGGCTGCCTTCGACAGTACTCTTCCTTGACGGTAAGCCACAACAAGTGTTCTGCTGGGAGTTGGCTCAGCAAGCGGCACGTACACAGGTACGAATTCACTGCGCGGCGCACGGGCAATAAAGCGTGGAACCAGTGTAATGCCCATCCCTGTGGCGACCAGTGACTGAACGGTTTCAATATTTGTGCTTTCGAACACAACTTGGGGATCAAAACCGGCCTGCTCACAGAGATCAAATGTAAGTTTGCGGAAACCCTGTCCTTTTTTTAATACAACAAATGGTTCATCGCGAAGCTCTTCAATGCGCACAGGAAGCGGATTTTCAGGATCTGCCCTGCGTGCCAGAGGGTGATTCGGAGGAACCGCCAGATCAATCCGTTCTTCGCCAATAGTTACATAAGACAAGCTTGGTTCTTGTAAAGGAAGAGATAACAGGCTCAGATCAGCTTTGCCGCTTGCTGTCAATTTCTCAAGCGTAAGTCCGGAGTCTTCCAACAAGGTGACTTCAATCTCGGGGTACGCTTGTTGGAATGCAGGAAGCACGTGTGGGAGCAGGTGTGAGCCAGTGATGGGCATGCTGCCCACAACGACTTTACCTTTGCGAAGCTGGGAGATGTCTGACATTTCCTGACGTAATAACTCCATGGCATCTACGATCTTCTGGGCTTGCTCCACAAAAGTAACACCCGCATGGGTTAACTCTACGGTGCTTGTATTACGCTGAAACAGCAGTACTCCCAATTCTTTTTCCAATTTGGATAATTGCTGGCTTAATGAAGGTTGGGCAATATGCAGTTTTTCTGCTGCTCTGGAGAAATTGCGTTCGGCCGCAATTTGCAGCGTATATTGAAGTTGTCTGAATTCCATTGTCATTGGTCATTCCTTTCGTTATGCCACCATTATATCACTACAGATAAAGAAATCATTAATTTCGTTTAACCGCTTGCACTACATAAGAAGAGTTGATATACTAATTTTGAAAACGCTTAAGATAACCACTTACCCGGGTGAAACAAAATCAACGTTTTCATGTGTGCTTGTTTCAAGCTTAAGTACTCATACATTCTAATTGTCCATATTTTTCGTTCATATAATTGAATAAAAGTTCATCCAACGATGGCGTGTTACTGTTCGGCAGGCAAGACCTAGATTGGGTGGGAAGAGTTTCTTTTTCCTACCCTTTTTAGGTCTTTTTTTGTTCCCATCAAGAAGAAATGGCGGAGGTATACCATGAATCACAAACAATTAGCACAATCGATTATGGAGCTTGTAGGTGGTAATGATAATATCAACACAGCTATTCATTGTTCGACAAGGCTCAGGCTTACATTAAAGAATTCCGATTTAGCGAAGACCGATGAGATCAAAAGACTGGATGGCGTCATTGGTGCGGTGAACAGCGGTGGTCAATATCAGGTGATTATCGGTAATGATGTCGGGTACGTGTACAACGAACTTGCCAAGATGGTGGATACCCAGCAATCAGACGAGGTTCAGGAAAAGAAAAAAACGGATTACAGTCCTAAAGGCTTATTTAATATCTTTGCCAGTGTCATTGCAGGTATATTCCAGCCGATTATTCCAGCCATTGCTGCCTCGGGGATGCTCAAGGCCCTGTTGCTGCTAGCCACTGTGACTGGCTTAATGTCCAAAGAGAGCCAGACGTATATTATTTTAAGTGTGATGTCTGATGCGGCTTTTTATTTTTTACCGATTCTACTGGCCTTTTCCAGTGCGAATAAATTCAAAACCAACCCTTTTGTTGCCGTTCTGTTCGGTGGCATCATGTTACACCCTAATATGATTGGTCTGCTTGGCAGTGAGGATCCGGTGTCCTTTATTGGTATACCTGTTGCTTCCGTCCAATATGCGACGTCCGTGGTACCGATTATTTTAACGGTCTGGTTCATGTCTTATATTGAACGTTTCGCGGACAAAATCTCACCAGGGCCGGTTAAAATTTTTCTTAAACCGTTGATTGTTATTTTAATTGTTGCTCCAGTCGCTTTGATTGTACTTGGACCTCTGGGGATGTATCTCGGAACGGGAATGTCGAACATGATTTATTGGATTCAGGACAAAATTGGATGGTTGACTGTTGTTATTATGGCTGTTTTGATGCCTCTAATTGTCATGTTCGGTATGCATAAAGTATTTTATCCCATTATTTTCGCAGCACTGGCTTCACCTGGATACGAGACACTGGTGTTGGTCGCGATGTTAGCTTCCAATATGGCACAGGGAGCAGGCGCACTGGCGGTGTCTTTCAAAACTAAAGATACGAAGTTTAAACAAGTGGCTTTGTCTGCAGGGATTTCTGGCGTATTCGGTATCACAGAGCCAGCACTCTACGGTGTACATTTAAGGCTTAAGAAAACGTTAGTTGCTTGTATGATCGGTGCGGGAGTCGCGGGATTATTCGCAGGTATTGTGAATCTTAAGGCTTATGCGGCCGTGGGACCAGGGATTGCATCCATGCCTATGTTTATCAGTGAAGATCATATGAACATCATTTATGCGATCATCACCATGCTGATCTCCTCCATAATCACATTTGTTGCAGTATATATCATTGGATTTGAGGATGTTGTTTCAGCAACAAGTAGTGCCATAACCAATGTAGAGGGAAAATCTGATATTCAGGCTTCTAAGGGGATCAAATCGAAAAAAATTATTTTTGCTCCATTGGAAGGTAAAGTTCTGCCATTAAGAGAGGTGAAGGACGAAGCCTTCTCGCAAGAAGCCATGGGACAAGGTATGGCCATTCAGCCAAGTGTTGGCAAGGTGTTCGCCCCGTTTGATGGTACCGTTGAGACGGTGTTCCGTACCAAGCATTCCATCGGTCTGAGATCGGCAGAGGGGGTAGAACTTCTGATTCATGTAGGTTTGGATACGGTGAAACTCAAAGGTCAGCATTTTGATGTGAAAGTGAACGAGGGAGAACAGATCTCCCATGGTCAGCTCCTGATCGAATTTGATCTTGAAGCCATACAAGCCGCAGGTTATGACACCACGACCCCTGTAATTGTAACCAATTCCTCGAATTATCTGGAGGTATTGGGCAATGAATCATCAACAATGACTGGACCGGAAAAACCGTTAATTACGGTGTTATAACTCGCTGAAATACGAATGAAAGGCAGGCAGCCTGATATGGAAGTCATAAAAATACTGAATTCGAGCATTGTTCTTGCCAGACGTAGTGAGGATGACAAGGAAATTATTGTGATGGGAAAGGGCATCGGCTACAGGAGCAAACCCGGAGATGTCGTGAGCGAGGATGAGATTGAAAAGATCTATGTCCTTGAAAATGAAACGATCTCCTCCGATCTCACCGCCCTAATGAAGGAAACGCCAAAAGAATATCTGATTCTGGCTGATGAAATCATCTCCCATGCAAAACATACATTGTCCCGCCATCTGAGTGATCATCTCTACGTCGCATTAACGGATCACCTGTATATGGCCATGAAGCGATTCAAGGAAAATATGACGATCCAGAACCGAATGATGTGGGAAGTGAAGAAATTCTATCCGCAGGAGTTCAGTATCGGGTTGCATGGCCTGTCTCTCATTCAAAAACAGCTGGGTCTCTCCTTGCCTGAAGAGGAAGCAGCGAATATTGCCTTTCATCTCGTTAATGCGCAGCAGAATGATGACAATATGAATCAGGTCATGCTGATGACCAATACAGTTAAGGATGTACTCAATATTATCAAAATTCACTATCAAGTGGAACTGGACACACACAGCATCAACTATTCACGTTTTTTGACCCATTTGCAATTTTTTATTCAACGGCTTTTTGAGCATAAAACATTAAACACACAGGATCATGAGCTCTTTGAGCAGATCGCGAATAAATACCCGCAGGAAGAAGCCTGCGTACTGCTAATCAAGGATTATATTGAAGCCCGGTTTGAACATACGATCTCCAATGAAGAGATGATGTATCTGATTATTCATATCAATCGGGTCATGAGTCGCAATTGAGCAAGAATGAAAGAGTCAGAGAGATAATCCAAGGAGGAATACACAATGACCAATACAACAAGAACGTTTCCAGAAGATTTTCTATGGGGAGGAGCGATTGCTGCCAATCAGGCAGAAGGAGCGTGGAATGTGGATGGCAAAGGTCTATCTACAGCCGACATTGCTATCTACCGAAAAGGTGTAGCCAAGAGTGAGTATAAAAAACATAATGCGATCAATGAAGAACAGATCAAGGCTGCGATGGATTCTACCTCGGACAGAGAATATCCGAAACGCAGAGGCATTGATTTCTACCACCGTTACGAGGAGGATCTCGCCCTGTTTGGGGAGATGGGACTCAAAACGTTGCGCTTATCCATTGCTTGGACCCGAATTTTCCCGAATGGCAACGAAACAGAGCCGAATGAAGCCGGGTTGCAGTTCTATGACCGTGTTATTGATGGCATGCTGAAACAAGGGATCGAACCTTTGATTACGTTGTCCCATTATGAAATGCCGATGTATCTGGTGAATTACCATGGTGGATGGACGGATCGGAAAGTCGTCGAGTATTTTGTTCACTTTTGCAAAACCGTGTTCACCCGTTATAAGGACAAAGTGAAGTATTGGATTACATTTAATGAAATTGACAGCATTGTTCGTCATCCGTTTACGAGTGGTGGTATTGTTCCGGAGCGTTTCGAAAATGTGGAGCAGGCCGTATATCAGGGGTTGCACCATCAATTTGTAGCGAGTGCGCTCGCAGTGAAATACTGTCATGAGATCATTCCCGGTTCCCAGATCGGATGTATGCTTACCAAACTGACGACGTATGCTCATACATGTAATCCCGAAGACGTACTCGTTGCTTCCCGGGATAATCAATTCAATCTTATGTTTACGGACGTACAGGTACGTGGTGCGTATCCCTACTTTACGAAGAGATTTTTTGCCGAAAAAGGAATTAACCTCGATATGCTTGAGGGGGATGAAGAGATTCTGAAAATACACACTGTGGACTTTATCTCATTCAGTTATTATATGTCCCTGGTATCAAGTGTGGATGGCGACCGATTGGAGCAGGTGAGCGGCAATACAACTGGAGGGGTGAAGAACCCGTATCTCCAAACCAATGATTGGGGCTGGCAGATTGACCCGGTTGGTCTGCGCATCTCACTGAATGAACTGTACAGCCGTTACGAGGTGCCCTTGTTTATCGTTGAAAATGGAATTGGAGCGGTAGACACGATTGAATCTGATGGCAGCATTCAGGATGATTATAGGATCGATTATTTCCGTTCTCACATTGAACAGATGCATGAGGCAATTCTAGACGGTGTTGAACTGCTGGGCTATACCAGTTGGGGAGTGATTGATCTGATCAGTTATTCTTCTTCAGAGATGGAGAAAAGATATGGCTTTATTTATGTAGATCAGGATAATGACGGCAATGGAACACTGGAGAGAAAACGCAAGAAGAGTTTCTGCTGGTACAAAGATGTGATTGCGAATAACGGTTTGTAATACAGTGGTAGGACCATTCTCATAAAAGGCGTTGATATGATAATTTTCATTTCATAACAGAAACTAGGAAAGCAGCTCTGGATTCAGGGCTGTTTTTTTATGTTCCAGATAAAAAACATTGACAGCGACGAAGCGGGAACGTACTATAAGACGTATATGATAATGATAATTGTTATCAATTGAAACCTCTGCGATGAGCAGTGGTTTATTTGTCTTTCTCTCATTATAGGTTAAACCTATTACATCTATAGATATTATATCTTGGAACAATGAAGGACGGGGTGATATATTTATGTCATTCAAGAGCTTCACTTTTTAAAGGAAACAGAGGCTCTTCCAAGGACCGAACTTATGATGAGGTGAAAATGATGAGTAAAAAAACGATGTTTGAGAAAATTTGGGAAAATCACGTAATTCATCAAGAAGAAGGCAAACCAAGCATTCTGTATATCGATCTGCATCTGGTGCACGAAGTAACTTCTCCGCAGGCATTTGAAGGACTTCGTCTGAGTGGACGTAAAGTTCGTCGCCCTGAGCTAACATTTGCAACAATGGACCACAACGTTCCAACCAAAGACCGCTTCAACATTACAGATCCAATCTCCAAACAACAAATTGATACACTTTCGCAAAACTGCCGTGATTTCGGCGTGAAGTTGTATGATCTGGACACCATTGATCAAGGCGTTGTGCACGTTATGGGACCTGAACTGGGTCTGACTCACCCGGGTAAAACGATTGTATGTGGTGACAGTCATACTTCCACACACGGTGCGTTTGGCGCACTGGCATTCGGAATCGGAACAAGTGAAGTTGAGCACGTTATGGCAACTCAATGTTTGCAACAAGCGAAAGCTAAAACAATGGAAGTTCGTTTTGTCGGCAAACGTAACCCGGGTGTAACCGCGAAGGATATGATCCTCGCAGTCATCGCTAAATACGGTACAGACTTTGCAACAGGTTATGTTATTGAGTACACAGGTGAATCCATCCGTGAGTTGAGCATGGAAGAGCGTATGACGGTCTGTAACATGTCCATCGAAGGTGGAGCAAGAGCAGGATTGATCGCTCCGGATGAAACAACATTTGAATATCTGCGTGGACGTGAATACGTACCAGCGGGTGCGAAGTTCGATGAGGCTGTAGCAGGCTGGAAACAGCTTGTAACCGATGAAGGTGCAGAGTTCGACCATGTGGTTGAAATCGATGTGGAGACATTGATTCCGCAAGTAACTTGGGGAACAAGCCCTGGCATGGGAACCGACATTTCTTCGAAAGTTCCTGTTCCGGCTGAATTGCCTACAGAAAACGAACGCAAAGCGGCTGAAAAAGCGCTTGAATATATGGGACTTGAGCCGGGAACACCAATTGCCGAGATTCCAATTGATTATGTATTTATCGGTTCTTGCACCAATGGTCGGATCGAAGATCTGCGTGCAGCTGCAAAAGTGGCTAAAGGTCACACGGTATCCAGTCAGGTTACAGCAATTGTTGTACCAGGCTCAGGACGTGTTAAAATTCAGGCTGAACAAGAAGGTTTGGATAAAATCTTTACGGAAGCCGGATTTGAATGGCGTGATGCGGGATGCAGCATGTGTCTGGCGATGAACCCGGATGTATTGAAGCCAGGACAACGTTGTGCTTCGACGTCCAACCGTAACTTTGAAGGACGTCAAGGACGCGGAGGACGTACACATCTGGTATCTCCGGCAATGGCAGCAGCAGCAGCGGTTAAGGGTCACTTTGTGGACGTACGGGACTGGAATTTCAAAACGGAAGCAGCGATCTAATCTATAACAGACAGAAGGGAGAACGTTTAATATGGAAGAATTCAAAACATTACAAGGCATCGTTGCACCGGTAGACCGGGTCAATGTAGATACAGACGCAATCATTCCGAAACAGTTCCTGAAACGGATTGAACGTACCGGATTTGGACAATTTTTGTTCTATGAATGGCGTTTTGATGAAGAGGGCAACAATAATGCCTCCTTCGAAATGAACAAACCTCGTTATGAAGGGGCATCCATCCTGATCTCACGTGCCAACTTTGGCTGTGGATCTTCCCGTGAGCATGCGCCATGGGCAATTATGGACTATGGATTCCGTTGTGTCATCGCTCCATCTTTTGCAGATATCTTCTATAATAACTGCTTTAAGAACGGGATCTTGCCAATCAAGTTGTCAGAAGAGCAAGTGGAAGACTTGTTCCAACGTACAGCTACACATGAAGGCTATGAGATGAATGTCAATCTGGAAAACAAAACGATTACTGATGCATACGGACTGCATATCGATTTTGATCTGGATGAGCATCGTCGTCAATTCCTTTTGCAAGGACTGGACGATATCGGTCTCACTCTTCAACATGATGACGAAATCGCTGCGTATGAGCAACGTCATGCGGCAAAACTGTTCGGTTAATCGCTAAATTAGCGTACAGCAGAAAGCTTCTGCCTCGCCAAAGGGACCTTGGTTCCTATGGATGAGACAGAAGCTTTTTTTTGTAATTTCAGAAGCTAAAATATCTTAATGAGTCACCTATACATAGAACTTCTCATTTTTTTTGGTCGAATACTTCAACAGATACAATCAACAGTCGACTAAATAGATGAACCTAAAAATAGATTACTGAGGTAAATTCAAAGGGTCGTTTTTTGTATTCTGAAAATAGACATAGATATAACAAGCCGAATGCACGAAATTCACAAGTGACCATACCATAAGCCATATGATTGTAGTAGATAGGGTAGTCCAGATACCAAACCATGGCAGCACACGTCCTCCGCCGATAAATGTAACCAATGGGAACAGAGACAAGAGAATTAGAACCGGGATCAGTCTACCGACTGTGATCAGAATCAATTTGCTAATCGTTAGGCGTTGGTTGCTCCGAAGTATGCGAAAATAGGCGTCGATGCCCCATGCAAGCGTAGCGATGATCAGCGCAATCATAATCGTTTCCATATTCCGACCGTTTACAAAAGAGGTTTGGGCTTCCTGCCCCCTTATAATATCTGCTATTCCATCAATAAATGCCGAGTAATTCACATAAGCGTTTATACCAGAATTAAACATTACGGCAATGCCCATTTGCTCGTTCAAATAAACCAGTTCTTCTGACTTGTAGGTCCAGAAAATGCCGCTGTGGGAGATCGTTTGGCCGCTAGACGCATCTTGGTTTGCAAGCCAGCCCATGCCGTATGAACTGATATCTCCTGCGGAATGATATTGTTTCATCAGCACAGGGGAAACGAGGCGGCCGTGATATTGGGAAAGCATCCAAAGGGACATGTCCTCTGCAGTTGAAACGATGCCGGCGGGGCCCTCAATGAACCAAAGCGGTTCGGATTGACTTATAGAGCGTCCCAAACTCAGGTAATGTCCTAGCGGGATAGTATTATTCTCATAGAACTGCTGCGTTGTACTGACACTGAAGGTATGATTCATTCCTAGCGGTTCAAAAATATGTTTTTTCAGGTAATCTGAAAAGCGCTCTCCGCTAACACTTTCCACGAGGTTCGCCAGCAGCACGTAATTAGGATTATGATAGCTGTAGGCCGTTCCGGGGATATGGGCAAGTTGAACCGTGTTTAATAATTGGTTCGCTTCCGCCAGTGATTGGAATTGCGGAGTCTTTGTCATATCGGGATTTATCTTGTCATTGAGACCACTCGTCTGATTCAGTAAATGACGGACCGTGATGTCAAGAACGCGGGGATCCTGTGGAGAAAGCTCTGGAAAATAGGAAGCGTAAGTAGCATCCAAGTTGATCCGACCCTTGTCCACCAGCTGCAGAACGGCCAATGCAGTAAAGGACTTGCTAAGTGAAGCAATGGGAAAAGGGGTGATGCCCGTAACCTTCTGGCCATCTGCAAATGTCCCGTAGCCTTTTGCGTAAAAGACCTCATCGTTATTGGCAATCGCCAGCGAAGCAGCCTTAATGTGATTGGCCTTCATGCTCCGATTCATATATTCATCGATCTCCTGCAGAACTTCTGTCCTGTCTCTGGCTTCATTGGCGGATAAGGGGTTCGCCCACGCGATACATAACAACAAGCAGCTAATTGTGATATACATAATTTTTTTCAGTTTTAGCATGATAACACTCCTCGAATTCAAGATAAGGAGATGTTATCAGATCATTTTCAACTATTTATCAACTTGCGTCCCAATACTTGCCGACACGCTTCCACCTCCGTTAGGACCGTTTGCAATCTGAAGACTACCTTCATGTTTTTCGCAAAACACCTTGCAAACGTAAAGGCCCAGCCCGCGATGTTCACTCGCATCCCATACTTCGCCTCGGTAAAAAGGGAGTATAGCCTTACTCAGGGCCTCGTCAGAGAAACCAGGACCGTCCTCGGAGACGGTAATCTTCATAATGCCCCCCTGCACGTCATAGTGAACGTTTAATTGACTGGCTGCGTATCTTGCCCCATTAGCCACTATATTCTCGAAAATCTGCATGACGAGATAGGGATCTACATGCACTGAGGCATTATTATATTCCACGGAAGAGACGAAACGTATACCGTACTGTTTCGCGATTTGCTCAGCGCTGCCGTCCAGCAAAGCCGTCAATGAGATCGTATCCATCGATTGGATTTTCAACGGCACATCCTCCAGCCTCTGAATGGAGTTCATGGCCTCTGCATAACTCTCCAGACGCAAGATGTGAATGTTCATAGTATGGATCAGGTCGAGCACCTTTTCTTCCGACAACTTCTTCTCGGGAAGATAGGTGGCGAGAAGCTCGGCGTTTCCTTTTAACACGGACAGGGGGGTTCTCAGATCATGGGCAAAAATAGCATTGATCTGCTTGCGCTCTTCAACCGAACGCCAAAGTGTCTTGAGGTTTTTTTCCAATTGTGAGCGCATGTTTTCAAATAGCGCGATCAGCTCGCCCATCTCATCCTGGCTGTCATAGGAAATGCGGAAATCTAGATCGTTGGCTGAAATGTTCTCGGATGCTCGTTTTAATAGCTCCAGCGGACGTTTTAGCTTCCATCTGTAAAATAGAACGGCCATTGTGACAATTCCACTCGCTACGGTGAGCAGAACCGCCGTGACGAGGGAGGGCATCACCCAATCCGTTTCTCCGAAACGTAGCCGCAGCTTCTCCGCCCAAGCAAACTCCATAGTTATAACGGCCAGCACGGCAACGAGTGTGACCACACACAACAGCATAAAAGAGTGCAGTAAGGACAATCGCTTTAAAAACAGGAGTCTAGTCATGAACTTGGCCATTTGTATCCTACTCCCCAAACGGTCTCGATTTGATTATCACAGCCGTATTCCTTTAATTTGTAGCGAATTCGCCGGATATGCTCTGCAATCACGTTACTGTCGCCTTGCTCGTCCATGCCCCAAATCTTTTCGTATATGCGTTCCTTTCCAAACACCATATCAGGATGCGTGGACAGCAATTCGACAATATCAAACTCTTTTTTGGGCAGTGAAATTCGCTTATCCAGGTAGTAGAGCTCCCTGGCCGTATAATCAATGACCAATTCATTGTTAAACCTTACCGAAGATTTAGTTTGGATTCGTTGTTCCCTGCGTATATGTGCTTCGACCCTGGCGCCCAACTCGCGAATGCTGAAAGGTTTCAGGATATAGTCATCGCCTCCGGCACGAAAACCTGCTATTTTATCAGCATCTTCGATTCGGGCCGTTAAGAATAAGATCGGGCAAGAGACGAAGTCCCGAATTTTCTCACATAATTGAAGGCCGTTCTGTTCAGGCATGTTGATATCTAACAAAACGAGATCGGGCTTTTTTTCCACTTTCCGCAGCGCTTCCCGGCTGTCCTTGGCCGTCATCACGGAATATCCGTTAATTTCAAAATAATCAGTCAGTAGCTTTCGAAGATCTGCTTCATCGTCCACGATCAGTATTTTAGGCATTAAGTCTCAATCTCCTGTAATCAAGTATTTGAACTCAGCATAGCAAAAATGGATGAGGAATGTAATTTCCATATGATTTCGGGAACTAGACGAATGGAGAAAGTAACCTTTTTGCGACTCTGTTTCCGACTAAATATGACAACGTTGTAACCGGATGATCAGACAATATCTGATAAACTGATTAGTAGATTATGGAAGGCTACATAGCGCCATTGATGTTACGCTGCAGAGAATCAGGTCGGATGTTCAAAAGACAAAAAGAATGGTGGATGAGGTATGAAAAAATGGTCGGCAGCAGTCGTTTTTCTTCTGTTCCTATGTTTATTTCCAGTCATGGCCCATGCAGACACCACTCCCTCGATTGTACTCGACGGTGTAACCATTAATCAGCAGACGGGAGCACCTGCCGAAAATATTGGAAAGACCGTCATGGTTCCGATTCGAATTGTATCCGAGAATCTGGGTTATAAGGTGAAGTGGGAGAAGGCAACTCAGTCAGTCCAGGTTCAAAAAGGAAACAGCACAATTCAAATGACGGCTGGCAAAGATGCAGCTACAGTGAATGGAAACGTGGTGAATCTGGATTCGCCTCCACTGATCAAACAGGGAACGACGCTTGTTCCGTTACGCTTTGTTGGGGAAGGCATGGGTCTGCGTGTTGGTTGGGACAATGGAACCAAGACAGTAAGCCTATTTAGTATTCCTCCCGTAGTCGGAACGGAAGGTGACAGTGACCCCGTCGAGGCTCCTGTCCCGGATGGTCTGACAGAGCTTCAAGGGATCACCTTCAGCGGAGATCGGTTGATTGTAGCAACAAACGGGAATATCAGTCCCAAAGTATCCAGTATAGGCGGGCCAGACCGTATTATAGTTGATCTGCCTTCAGCCACATTCTCTCAGGAATTCATTCAGGGACAAGCCTCTAACGCGGATGGCAGTGGACAGATTCTCGTTACGGATTCATCATTAGTTTCCAAAGTCAGGTATGCCATGTTCAGTAAATCGCCTTCTACCGTGCGTGTCGTTCTGGATCTGAGTCAGACGGCTACAGCCAAATGGTCTGTTGGAGATAACAATGTCTTGCTTGTTGACCTGACAGCAACGAGTGGAGAACCCACAAGCCAACCGGCAGTACCTACGAATGATGGCAAAACCATTGTGGTCATTGATCCAGGACATGGTGGTCGTCAATCTGGTGCAGTAAGTTTGTCAGGAGCTTATGAGAAGGATTTCAATCTGGCTGTAGGGCTGAAGGTACAGGCGATCCTTCAACAATACCAAAATATTCAAACGGTCATTACACGCCAGGATGATACAGAGCTTTCACTCAAACAGCGAGTGGATATTGCTGAATTGAATAAGGCAGATGTTTTTGTATCCATTCATGGAAACAAATTCACAACACCCGTACCTAACGGCGTTGAAACGCTATACAGTCGCAAGGAAAGCAAGACTTTGGCTGATACTCTTCACAAATATGTCTTGCCAATAACAGGACTCAAGGATCGTGGGGTTAAAACGGCTAGTCTACATGTGACCCGTGAAACAACCATGCCTGCTGTGTTACTTGAATTAGGTTTTTTAAGTAACCCTTCAGATGAAGCAGTCATGCTCACAGAAGAATACCAGGACAAATGTGCACAGGCGATTGTGGACGGAATTGTTGAAATTTTTGGGACTGTAAAGTGAATTGTGCGCAAATATGAAGGTTAGGGTAGTACGTTGTTTAGAGATGTATATTTGATAAATAAGGAAAAAATAAGACATTAAAATGTAAAAAAAGCTTGATCTGACAACGTTTTTTTTCTGTTATGTTGGAATATATTCGCAACTTTTGAGAGCGAGGGGCGTCTAATAGGTGTCTGGTAATGCCCAAACGGTCAGTCGGAGTTGGAAAATGACAACATGCGGCAAAAAAATATGAGAATGGTAGGGGTGAAGGATGAAGAAGTTCGGTTTTTTGGTACTGTTATTTGTCTTTGGGCTCGTATTCCCGGGCTATAGTCACGCAGCAACAGACACGAAAATTATCCTAGACGGAAAAGAAATCGTACAACCATCGGATGCAAAAGCGGAAATTATCAACAGCAAGGTGATGGTCCCGATCCGGGTTGTGTCCGAAAATCTTGGATATAGCGTGGAGTGGAAGCAGCAAACGCAAACGGTGACTATCAGCAAAGACAACACTGCCATGCAGATGATTGTTGGACAGAAGACGGCAACGGTGAACGGCAGTAACGTAAACCTGGATGCCCCGCCACTCGTTAAAAATGGTACTACGCTCGTACCTCTCCGATTTATTGGTGAGGAAATGGGTCTTAAGGTGGGTTGGAACAATACCACGAAGACGGTAACATTAGTTACCCAGAATTCAGGTTCCGGAAACGGGACAACCACACCTCCGAACTCTGGCAATGAAGGCGGAGGATCGGATCAGGAAGGTCTTGTACTGGTGAACGGCATCAGCTTCAGCGACAACCGCCTCATGATAGCAACAAGCGGAAGTACGAAGCCGAACGTCTTCACGATGACAGGACCAGATCGAATCGTTATAGACTTGCCGAATACCGCATTTGCTGATTCATTCAGTGAAGGACAGGCTCTAGACAGCAACCAGAATGGACAACTCGTCGTTAGCGGCTATCCGGATGTGTCTAAGATTCGTTACTCGTTATACAGCAACAGTCCATCCACAGTTCGTTTTGTGATCGATCTGTCCAGTTCGAAAGGGTACAGTGTGCAAAATGATTCCGGACTGATCATGATTAACCTCGACAATCAAAGTGGTACACCTGCTCCTCCCGTTGGGAATAATGGCAAAAAAGTTGTCGTTATCGATGCAGGTCACGGAGATCAGGATCCTGGGGCAATCGGTGTAACTGGTAAACGTGAAAAAGACTTCAATCTGGCAATGGCTCTGAAAGTGGAAGCCTTGTTGAAAAAAGAATCCAAAATTGACGTTGTGTTAACGCGCAGCGATGATACATTTTTGGCATTGAAAGAACGTGTGAAGATTGCACAAGACATAAAAGCGGATATCTTCATCTCCATTCATGCTAACAGTGGCCCTACTGCTGCGAACGGTGTAGAGACATTCTATACACGCTCCAACAGTAAAGCACTTGCTACAGTGATGCACAAGTATCTTTTGCAGTCATCCGGACTGAAAGATCGTGGAGTGAAAACGGCAAGTCTCCATGTTACCCGTGAAACGACAATGCCAGCAGTTCTGCTGGAAGGTGGATTCCTTAGCAATAAGAGCGACGAAGCAGCCCTGTTCACGGAGAGTTTCCAGAACAGTGTTGCCAAAGGTATTGTTGCAGGAATCAAGGAGTATCTGGGAATTAAATAAGGGACAAGCCCTTATGTTGAGGAGGCGGAGTTAGAATGAACAAGAAAATATGGATTGCAGCCTTGCTGGTAACGGTTATGGCAGTAGCTGCTGGATGTGGAAGCAAGCCAACAGCTGCTCCGAATCAGACGCAAGGCGCAGGAACTGAAAACAATGTGACCGAGGTTGAAGGCGAAACAATTACCGAACCGGTAACTGCTGAACCAGAAGAGAACACAACACCAACAGAATCCACGGAAGGCAGTTCGGAGGAAACGACTACAACTACTCCGCCAAGCGAAACGTCTACGGACACGCCAACAACTTCCGAAAGTAATGAAAAGAAAACGATCACTGTATTCTATACGGATGAAGAAGAACTGGAGTTGCACAAAGCTTCGGCAGAGATTTCATACGCATCGGATGATGCCAAATACAAGGCTGCCTTTGAATCACTGCAACAGAGCAAAGATGCTAAACTTGTTCCGCTGTGGTCTAAGGACATTGAATTGAAGTCTGTTCAGTTCAAGGATGGAGCTCTTACGCTGGATATTCACATGCCAGATACGGCACGTCTTGGAGCAGGTGGAGAGTCTTATGCGCTGGATGCTTTAAAACAAACGTTCTTCCAGTTTGATGAAGTAAAATCACTTGATTTACTGGTGGATGGTCAGCAGACCGAGAGTCTGATGGGCCATGTGGATCTTGAACATCCAATGACAAGATCCGAATAGGCTGTACAGCATGCTGTTGTACCGTGAATCCACGGAATATGGGGCGTTTTACATGAGAGAGGGGAATCATAGGTGACTTTTAAATATAACAATCCATCACACTCTAAAAAAGTAGTATCAGCCGTGCTTGCAGGCATGATGGCCCTTAGCGCCGGCGGAGCTGCCATGGCAGCAGAATCAACAGAAACGGGGCAGGGTCAGACTGCTGCGGTAACGAATACGGCTGCACCAACTGGTTTGTTCAGTGACATCAAGGTCGGATACTGGGCCGAGAAACATGTGTACAAACTGGCATATCAAGGCATTCTTCTCGGTAATAACGGCCTGTTCCGTCCAGGAGACGCGGTAACACAGCAAGAAGCTGTAACGATGGCAATCCGTTTTATGAATCAAGAGGGCCAGTTGAAGACCGACTCGGCTGCGGCATTACCGACAAACATGGAAGTGGGAAATTATTTCAAGCCATATGTCGCGCTGGCACTTCAACTGGGACTGATTGACAAGACGGAAGAATCAACGGTGGATGTATCCAAGACATCATGGGGGCAAAAGCCGGCTTCACGGGAATGGATTACGAAATTGTTAATCCGCTCATTGGACAAGGATGCTGAAGCGAAGGCACAAAACAATCAATCTACCGGATTTGCTGATAATGCAAGTATCTCCGAAAGTGGTAAAGGTTATGTCAATCTGGCTGTTAGCCTGGATCTGGCCAAAGGTGTGGAAGGCAACAAATTCAATCCAACCGGTTCCGTAACCCGTGCTCAACTCGCTACCTTTTTCAGTCGTGGCGAATCGTTAACGGATACAAAGTATCCGAACACTTCCACGGGTTATGTGACTGGATTGAAAGATGGGCAGATCACGCTGGTTGTGGACGGCAAAGCCGTTAACTTCGCAGTGAACAGCAGTACGCCTTACTTTACAAAAGACAGTGAGACGCGTGCTTCATCCACAGATGTGAAACTATATACAAAAGTTATGGTTGTGGGTTCGGCAGGTGGGGCTTCCTATGTGGAAGTGGTTGTTGCAACACCACAGGTGGAAAGCGTTGAAGGTACATTTGCTCGTTCATTGTCTGGCAACAAGATTGGTATTTTTGTGGGCGAAAATTACGAAACGTACAGTTATGATGAGGGAACTGCATTCATCGATCAGAATGGTAATGCAATCAAACTGTCCGATATTACGGCAGATAGCGTCATCGAAGTACAGCGTGAGACGTTCTCGGCTGACAAAAAAACAGTCGCTATTCGTGTGAAATCCGGCATTGTGAACAAGAGTGACAATGGCGTAGTTGCTGAAGTATCTACTTCAGGCAAAACCATTAAACTTGTCAATGCAGCGGGTGCTACCGAGCAGTTTGCATACAATGACAATCTGCTTATCACATATCAGAACCGTATCCTGTCAGTGGCTGATCTCAAAGCCGGAAGTGCCGTGAAATACACCGTTAAGGACAGTGTTCTGCAAACGATCGTATTATCTCAAGGTGTGGAGCAATCTGTGCGTGGAACATTGGTTGAAATTGGTGGTAACCAATCCACGGTAACGTTCAAACGTGAAGGGGGTTCACTGGAGGCGAAACTGCTGACTGAAAAGCCGGAAGTCATTATCAATGGCATTCAGGATGCAACGCTGAATGATCTTATCACGGATGCAACGAACGGGGATCAGGTGGAGTTGACATTAAACGCTGACGACCAGGTAACGCGTATTCAGGTCATTGGCCGCCAGATGGAGCCTATGAACGGAGTAACGGTTGTATCTTACAATAGCAAAACAAAGGTACTTACCGTGCTGGATAACAACAAAAAACCGTATGTGTTTACATTGGATGAGAAAACCAAGCTGGATTACAATACGACCAAACCTACACTGGCTGGTCTGGAGTCACTGTTAAATGATGGTCGCAAATTGGATCTGACATATGTGGGAACACGTGCATTGTCCGTTAAAGTGATTTACAAATATGAGGGTACAATTAGCAACATTGATACTTCTGGCAAGAAAATCAGCTTGTTGTCCGGTAATCAGACGATTACAGTGCCTTATTCTACAGTTCCTACAGTTGAGATGTATAACAAATCCGGCGCAGGTCTGGGAGATTTGAAGATTGGTGACAAAGTTACCGTAACGCTTGGAGCGAATCAGGATGTCGTGCAGAAGGTTGCACTGAACACCGTGGCTCAATTCGAAGTGGTTGCCTTGGAAGCAAATGGTCGTATTCGAGTAAAATCCGATCTGTTGACAAGTCAGTTCTACGTGGATCAAGCGGTACTGACAGGAGAGAGTGGTCAGACGATCACGCCTTCACAGCTGACAGCAGGCAACCTGATTAATGTAACGTTTGAAGGAGCTACGCCAAAAGCGGTTCAAGTTGTGAAGCGTACGCTGGCTGAAGTTACAGCGGTGGATGCTTCATCCGTAACACTCAAGCAGTTTAACGGCCAGACTGAAACTGTGCCTGTTAGCGGTTCGGTTAAAGTCGTAAAATCGGGCTCCACATTAACTTCACTGACTAGTCTTACGGTCGGGGATCGTGTGGAAATGACAAAAGATACGGATAATTCCACACGTTTCAGAGTGCTGACTGTCATGAGTAAACAATTCTGGTCTTATGATGGCGTGGGTAACCAGATTTTGGTTAAACGGGAAACGACAGCAGACACAAACTATCGTTTTGCACTCGGCTCAAGTGTATTTGTTCACCAGGGTGACAATACTTTAAGCGTGCAATCTCTCAGAGATAATGATAATATTGTATTGTATCTCCTGAACAATGTTATTCTGGAGATTCAAAAACAGTAATCGTTTCTTTTCGAGGATCAAAAGAATGACCGTCTTGATACGGGATCTTTCCCGCATCAAGACGTTTTTTTTGCAAGCTTTTTGAGGTCCCCGCAAAGTACTCGGATGAAGCTTCGAAGTAAGGCTCCGCAGAGTGGAGTCATTTTGTGGGAGGTAGCTCTTCATGAATGCAGCGACGGTTAGGCATATACTCGAAACTATGGAAGCAATGTTTCCTGATGCACATTGCGAATTAAATCACAGCAATGCATTTGAATTGACGGTAGCTGTCCTTTTGTCTGCCCAGTGTACCGATGAAACGGTGAACAAGGTAACCGCAGATTTGTTCCAGAAGTACAGAAGCCCAGCAGATTATCTGGCGGTTCCTCTCGAAGAGCTGGAACAGGATATTCGGCGAATCGGTCTGTACCGGAACAAGGCCAAGCATATTCAGAACATGTGCCGAATTCTAATAGAGCAGTATGGCGGTGATGTACCGCAGGAACATGATCAGCTTGTGACGCTACCAGGTGTCGGGCGGAAAACCGCGAATGTAGTTGTTTCCAATGCGTTTGGAGTACCGGCAATTGCGGTAGATACTCATGTTGAACGTGTATCGAAGCGGCTGGCGCTTGCAGGTTGGGATGACTCCGTACTTGAAGTCGAAAAGAAACTAATGAAGCGCGTACCTCGGGATGAGTGGACTTTAACTCACCACCGATTTATATTTTTTGGACGCTACCATTGCAAGGCACAGAACCCTGCGTGTCATATCTGTCCATTGCTGGACATATGCAGGGAAGGGAAAAAACGTATGAAAACGTCCCAAATCAGGAAAGATAAGGAACGTGTCATCACCCGAAAACGAAAAATAAATTAATGAGCAGAAGAGGATGAATAATCATGAAATGCATTTCCGTGTACACTGACAATTTTGAGGCTTTCTCCGATATTTTTGAACAAATCGTTGAACAGGAAATGGCTGAGAATGAAGAAAAAGAAGTAGAAGGCATCACAGTAAGCCATTCTGGCGATGTGCCTGAACATTATCTGGAGCGTATGTCCGTTAAACCAGAAGTTGTGGTTATGAGAGACAAAGGAAGAGACATCACAATTCTGCAACATGGACAAGTATTTGAAATCTTGCTTCCTTCCATGGAGAACGCAGTTTCCTAAGAAGTGATTACACTAATGGGTTCTGTTGTATTAAAGTGTAAACAGTATGCTAAATACCGAGTATAGAATGTCTGACAGATAAAACCGACTTGTTCGGTTTTATCTTTTTTTAAATTATAGATTTATATGTTTTCAGCACAGCTGAACAATTCGATAATTGCAAGAAAAGCAATTGCTAAACGCGTTGTGTCTTCTGTGAAAATACGTTGATAGACTTTTTTCTTATATCTGTATTTTGTATATATAGGATAGTTCATGTATATTCCATTCCAATCGTTCAAATTCAAACTTGATAATGTTAAAATAAATGTTGTAAAAGAGATAGACATCGAAACGGATGTCAAATTAGAGGAGCCAGGGGGAAGGCCAGTCATGTCCAGAACAGATTACCCAAAAGAAATGGCCAAACCTCTGCTTCCGCTGCGTGAAGCGATGGAGCAGACAGGGGACCATACGGCTGTACAGGCTTTAACGGATTTAATCAGCAAGGCGGAAATGAAACATCTGACGATTGCGTTCTGTGGTCATTTCTCTGCAGGCAAATCGAGTCTCATCAACAGTTTGTGCGGTAAGCGGGTGCTGCCTTCAAGTCCCGTGCCAACAAGTGCGAATGTGGTATCCATACGTAATGGTAAGCCAAGAGCGCTTATTTATACTACGCCAAACGTAAGCGCTGACAATGGAGCAGGAATACTTGAAGTTTCTCCAGAGGAATTGGAGGCGTATTGCAAAAATGGGGGAGCGTACAGCTCCATTGAGGTATGGGATGATATTCCCCTGCTGAAGGATGATGCTGTTCTACTGGATACACCCGGTGTGGATTCTACAGATCGGGGGCACAGTCTTGCGACCCATTCCGCGCTCCATCTGGCGGATGTGGTCTTCTATGTCATGGACTATAATCATGTCCAGTCCGAGACGAACCTTTCATTTGCCAAGAGTCTGTCGGATTGGGGCAAACCCTTGTTTTTGATCGTAAACCAGATCGACAAGCATCGGGAACGTGAGCTTTCTTTTGAACAATATACCGAAGGGGTCGAAGCTATATTTGCAGCCTGGGAAGTTAGATATGACGGACTGTTGTTTACTTCCCTCCGCGACAAGGAGCATCGCTACAACCAGTGGGATATGCTACCGGAACTCATTGGACACATGATGCAAGAGAAGGAAGCGTTAATTACGCACAGTTTGGCAAGTTCGGCCAGTCATGTAACGGAGCAACACCTGACGAGAGAAGCGGAGAAACGTGAGGATGAAGAACATTCTCTGCTGGATGAGATTGGTGGCAAGGAAGGAATTGAACGCTTGGAACGGGAGCTGGAGCTTCTCGATCAACAAGCAGAAGACATTCGTACCGGGCCTTCGCGAGTGCGTGAGAAATTCCGGGCAGAGCTTGAGCCTCTTCTGGCGAATGCAAATCTTACTCCTGCGGATATTCGCACGTCGGCTGCTGCCTATTTGGAGAGCCGCAAACCGGGTTTCAGGGTAGGCTTATTGTTCTCAGGCGGCAAAACCGAACAAGAGAAACAACGCCGTGCTTCTGAGCTGGTGCGGTTATTACAGGATCAGGCTTCCGGACAAGTGGAAGTACATATTCGTACGATGCTTAGGCAGCTGGGTGAATCCCATCAGGTATGGGGAGCGGAGTGGGAGCAGGCGCTCAATTCGGAGCTGCCTGCTGTAGATGAAGCACTATTGGAGATGAAACGCAGTGCCAGTGCTGAGGTATCTCCAGAGTATGTGATCCAGTTCAGTAAAGATGTGCGGGGCGAGATTGAGGCCCGCTATCGCAGGTCGGCCATGATGCTGGCCGACCGCATGCTGGAAGCGCTGGGTGCGCGAGGCGAAGCCGCGCTCCAGGCGCTGGACGCCAGCCGCGCAGCGCTGCTGGCGCAATCCGCGGCGGCGGCGCGCTACACGGCGCTCCAGCGCAGCGCCGCCGCAGAGGCAGCAGGGCTGCGCAGCCTGCTGCCTGATGCGGGCCCCCTCCCCTCCGGGCTATTGCCGGAGGTGAAGGGCCCGCACGTGCCCGCGGTGCCTGAACCGGGCGAAGCTTCCGGTTCGCATGCGGGCACGTCAGCGTCTGTGGCTGCGCAGCCACAGACGCCAGAGGCACCGCCAGCGCAGCGCGCAGTCGCGGCGGCGGTGCCAGGGCCAACGGCGGCGGCTGGCGCTGAACGCCGCCGACGCCTGGACGCAGCAGCGGCACGGCTCGAAGCCGCTGCTGCGCTGGTGGAGCCGTACCCCGCCATGGGGTCGGCGGTACGGGATCTGCGTGCACGCGCGGCTTCGCTTGCGGGCGGCACGTTCACACTCGCGCTGTTCGGAGCTTTCAGCGCCGGCAAATCCTCCTTCGCCAACGCGTTGCTAGGCGAAGCTGTACTACCCGTCTCGCCGCATCCAACAACAGCGGCGATTAACCGGATCATGGCTCCTGCCGGGGGCGCGGAGCATGGAACAGCCCGGGTCCGTATGAAGACCCGGGATGCCTTCCAGGAAGACCTCGCCTATTCCTTCCGTTTACTTGGACTGGGTGAACCTGGAACCGAGTGGCAGAAGCGAGTTAAATCCCTCTCGCCACAGGATGTGCATCCGGCGGGGCGCCCGCATTACAGCTTTTTGCAGGCTGCGGCAGCCGGCTGGGAAGAAACAGCGGACCAGCTAGGTCAGGATGTACTGGTGGATCTGGAGGGTTACCGTAATTTTGTCGCAAACGAGAAGAAGTCCTGCTTTGTAGACAGTATCGATCTCTACTACAGTTGCGATGTAACGGAACAGGGTATTGTGCTGGTCGACACACCAGGAGCCGACTCCGTCAATGCTCGTCATACGGGTGTAACCTTCAATTATATGAAGAATGCGGATGCACTCATTTTTGTGACGTATTACAACCATGCTTTCTCACAAGGAGATCGCCAGTTCCTGAATCAGTTGGGACGTGTTAAGGATAGTTCTGCCATGGATCAGATGTTCTTTGTCGTGAACGCCAGTGACCTGTCTACCTCTGAGGAAGAACTGGAGCAGGTGCTCGATCATGTGAGTACCCAACTACGCAGTAATGGAATTCGGGCACCACGACTGTTCCCGGTATCCAGCATACTGGCGATGGAAGGCAAGATGGCAGGCGATTCGAAGTTGCTTGAGCAATCCGGTTTTATTCGTTTTGAGGAAGAGTTCAACCAATTTGCAGGCAGAGAATTAGCCGATCTTGCCGTAGGCGGAGCTTCAGAAGAGATGGCACGTGTCATTCAGCGGCTGAAGAAACGCGCGGAGGATGCGGCTCAGGGAGAGGAAGCATTGCAGCAGCGGCGGAATGAACTGGAGACTATCCAGGGACAGTCACGCCAGCGCATACAGCAACTTGCAGCACGATCCATGAAGGAAGAACTGTCACAGGAAACAGCAGAACTCCTCTTCCATGTGCGGCAGCGACTTGCCTACCGCCTTGGCCTATTCATGGCAGAAGCATTCCATCCATCCGTACTTCGGGAGGATCGGGGCAATCTGAAGACGGCTTTTGCTGCCTGTGGACGTGAACTGTTGCGCATGATTGCCATTGAACTGGAGCAGGAACTGCTCGCTACTACCCTCAGACTTGAACAGGCAGGTCAGACTTGGCTGACGAAGCAAGTTACGGATTGTATAGATGAGGTGAGACAGTTATCAGGTGGCGTGGATGTGTCACTGCCACTGACCGAACGCTGGAGTACACCTGTGCTTGAAGAAGTCCGTCTGGAAGAACCATCTGGATGGAAAAGCTATTTGAATTATTTCCGCAATCCGAAACAGTTCTTCGAAGGGGATGGGCGTCAGCGGTTACAGGAGGCACTTGATCCGGTCCTCAAACAGATGATCATTGAAGTTCTTCCTGCTGCGCAAGACAAACTGATTCAGTTTTATGACAACCAGCTATGTCAATCATTGCAACACCAATCCCGTCAGTTGGAAGAACGTCTGGACGAGGCGGTGAGCGGAATTCAAGATACACTGGAAAGCGGAATTCCGGCGGAGCAATGGACCAGCTTGTCTAATCAATTGGAACAGATTGAACACCGTTAAAATCACGGTATAACGCGTATTCTCTGGAAGTCTTTGTAAAAAGAAATGATGGATACAGCAACACATTGAAAATGTTGCGAAACTAACCTCAAAAAGGCCCCTGCCGAAAAGGCATATAGGGAGCCTTTTTTTGGTACGAACAACCTGAAATAAAGAGAATATTCAAACATTTGATTGAAAGGTGGGTATTTACCTTCGTTAATGCGTCAATAAGCTGAAAGCAGGCAGAATATGGTCTGTTATTCGCTTTGCCGCGAATGGGGTACGGTGATAAACTTCATAAATGTTCATAGTATTTTTGAACGACATAAGAGGAGGAGAAACATGGATGTTCTTAGGCAACTGCAAATCTTTTTTTGGGAAAAGCGAACGTATTTATTTGTATCAATCTTGTTCCTCGCCTTAGCGACCGCACTTGGGTTGGTGTATCCGTACATGCTGAGGATACTGATTGATGATGTTATTGTTCCGCGCACTTTTGAAGACGTTCCCATAATTGCCTTAACTGTGTTAGGTGTAGTGATTTTAAAAGCAGGAATGCAGTTTTTACATGGCTTTTTTGGAGGACGCTTGGGTAACTTCCTGGCGTACAGACTTCGTAACGCATGTTATGAAAAGCTTCAATTTTTATCCTTCCGTTATTATGATACGGCCAAGACAGGTGATCTGATGTCCCGCCTCACGGGAGATTTGGAAGCCATCCGTAACTTTATCGGATTTGGTTTCGCCCAGATTCTCAACATGGTTTTGATGGTCGTATTCGGCGCAATCATGATGATGACCATGAGTTGGCAGCTTACACTGTTCACGCTCATATGCATCCCATTACTTGCCTTCGTTGCGCTGAGATTCGAATCCAAAATTCACCCTGCGTTTCAGGAGATGCGGCTGGCGCTCAGTTCACTGACGACAGCGGTACAGGAGAATATTACTGGCGTGCGTACGGTAAAATCCTTTGCACGTGAGCCTTATGAAGTGGAGAAATTCTCCACACGTAATGAGCGTTACAAGACGAATCAGATTCATGCCGCAACATTGTGGAGTCGTTATTTTCCGATCATGGAGATTCTTGCTTCGGTGAGCATCGTGCTGTTGCTGGTGATCGGTGGAAGAATGGTTATACAGAATACGCTGACACTTGGTGAACTCGTTGCCTTTTTCAGTTTGATCTGGTACATAATCGGTCCAATGTGGAATCTGGGGTTCCATATCAACAACTATACGCAATCCAAAGCTTCAGGTGAACGGGTGCTCGAACTGCTCAATACGCCAGTGGATGTTGAAGAAACGCAAGATCCGGTCATTGTGGAAGCAGACCAAGTGAATGGTCATGTGACATTTGAATCCGTTACCTTTGCTTACGGCAACAAAATGCCAGCGGTAACCGATATTAATTTTGATGCTGCACCCGGTTCTGTAATCGGTTTCCTTGGGGGGACAGGGTCAGGTAAATCGACCATCATTCAGCTTCTGATGCGTGCATATAACGTCAACTCGGGTACGATCAAGCTGGATGGCAAAAACATCAAAGATATAGGCATTCGCAGTTTGCGGAGTCAGATCGCTTCTGTTTTCCAGGAAACATTCCTGTTCTCATCCAGCATTCGCAATAATATTTCCTACGGACTTAAGAATGTCACCATGGATGAGATTATCCGTGCAGCCAAGCTGGCCAAAGCTCATGACTTCATTATGGAGTTCCCGGACGGATATGACACGGTGGTTGGTGAACGCGGCATGGGATTATCGGGTGGACAGAAACAGCGGATTGCGATCGCAAGGGCTTTGCTGAAAAATCCGAAAATCCTGGTACTCGATGATGCAACCAGCGCCGTGGATATGGAGACGGAACATGAGATTCAATCCGGTTTCCAGGAAGTAATGCGCGGTAGAACGACATTTATTATTGCACACCGGATATCTTCACTAAGACATGCAGATGAGATTCTGGTGCTGGATGAAGGTCGCGTGGTACAACGTGGCAAACATACCGAACTTATTGAAGTACCTGGACCATACCAGGATGTTTATAAAATTCAATACGCAGATTATATTGCCCGCGGTAAGCGGGAGGCTGGGGAGCAGGTGAATTCATGAGTGCCGAAACGATAGCAGACAGGCGCGAGGCCAAAGGGGCCTCCGAGAAGAAACTGAATGAACGATTTGTGTATCAGGATGATGAAATTATTGAAAAACCGTTTAACTGGAAAGAATTCGGACGTTTGTTTGCATACATGAAACCTTATGCGAAACAACTGTTGCCACTCGTTATTCTAATGATGATTCTCGGTACCATTACGAAATTATCCGTACCTTTTCTGATCAGTCTGGCGATTGACCGGGCCATCGCACCGGCAACAGGGCTGCCAAGTATGACGATGCTTTATCTGATCGCAGGCTCCATATTCGTGTTGTATCTCATTCAATGGGCAGCCAATACGTACCGGATCAAATTGACGAACATTATTGGACAGCGCGTTATCTACGATCTTCGCTCGGATCTGTTCAAGCATATCCAGAAGCTGTCCTTTAACTTTTTTGACAAGAGACCGGCAGGTTCCGTACTGGTGCGTGTGACGAATGATATTAACTCCCTTCAGGATCTATTCACCAACGGTGCAGTTAACGTCATGATCGACTGCGTGCAGCTGCTCGGGATCATCGTAATCTTGCTGTTGATTAACTGGAAACTGGGTCTCGCCGTGATCATTACGGTGCCAATCATGTTTATCATCTCGACCAAACTGCGGGTGCTGATCCGTCGTGCCTGGCAGGATGTTCGAATGAAGAACTCTCGTATTAACTCCCACTTGAATGAATCCATTCAGGGGATTCGAGTGACTCAGGCTTATACACAGGAAAAAGAGAATATGAAGTATTTTGACAACATGAACCTGTCCAGCAAAAAGTCATGGGATAGAGCATCAGCGATGAACCAGGGCTTCGGACCGCTGATTGAGATTACCGGCGGATTCGGTACATTGATCCTCTTCTGGTTTGGTGCTTATCTGATTCAACAGGATCAGTTGACCGTGGGATTACTTGTCGCTTTTGCCAACTATGTCGGCAACTTCTGGGACCCGATCAACCGTCTGGGACAGATGTACAATCAACTCCTGGTTGCGATGGCATCATCGGAGCGTATCTTCGAGTTCATGGATGAAAAGCCTAGTATTGCGGATAAACCAGGTGCCAAGCCACTTCCTTCTATTAAAGGGGATATCGCATTCGAAAATGTTGTGTTCGAATACGAGAAGGGCAGACAGGCGCTGAAAGGAATCAGCTTCTCGGCGGCTGCGGGACAATCAATTGCACTTGTTGGTCATACGGGTTCAGGTAAAAGTACGATCATCAATCTGATCAGTCGTTTCTATGATATATCCGGTGGACGTCTCACCATTGACGGACAGGATGTGCGGGATGTAACGGTAGAGAGTTTACGCAGCCAGATCAGTATTGTATTACAGGATACCTTCATCTTCTCGGGTACGATTCGTGACAATATCCGATTTGGGCGACTGGATGCAACGAATGAAGAGGTGGAGGACGCAGCCAAAGCAGTCAATGCACATGAGTTCATCATGAAGCTGCCTGGCGGATATGATACCGAAGTCGAAGAACGCGGGAACGTATTATCCATGGGACAACGGCAATTGTTATCCTTTGCCCGTGCGCTGCTTGCTGATCCGCGTATATTGATTCTGGATGAAGCTACTGCCAGCATTGATACCGAGACGGAGCTTAAAATCCAGGAAGCATTGAAGGTGCTGTTGCAGGGAAGAACGTCCTTTATGGTCGCTCACCGTCTCTCAACCATCCGGAATGCAGATAACATTATTGTCCTGGATCATGGTGAAATTAAAGAAGAGGGCAACCATGAGCAGCTTATCCAAAAACAAGGCGTCTATAATGGATTAATAGAAGCTCAATACAGATTTTTGTGATGAAACCTTCGGACGCCTTTGAAGTGTCTGAGCGCATATGAACTTATAATACTCTGGCGTTCTTTAGCCTGATCCTCAATAATAAGTGCATCTTATTCATTGAAGACAGGTTAGAGGATAGCCGGAGTGTTTTTTTAATCTTTAGTTCGTGTGGTATGTTATATTTTTAAAGAATGAAATCAGTACAATCGTTTATGTCTGGAGGGAGATCAATGCAGATGGACAACAACGAAATAGACTCAAAGCATTTTGATCACCTGGATCATATGAATTTTAGGCTCATTCACGTGAATTATACGACTGATCCTGCGACGGAGTGGCTTCTGAGGAAACACTTCATTGAAACATACATGTTATTATTTGTAGCCAGTGGCCAAGGTTGGTTAAAAATAGATGGCAGTTTCATCGAATTAAAGGCAGGCGGACTGTACATAGGTTTCCCAGGGCAGCTGGTTGAGGCAAATGTGCATTCGTTGGATGAACGAGGTGTGTATCACATGAGTTTTGAAGTCACGTACGCACCGGAGCAGGATGCTGGAACAGCCCTGGATATGATGAAGCAACTTTTACGTAATGAAGTGAATGGAGAGGTCAGCTCAACTTCGCCCGTTGCTGTTGGCGTGATCTGTCAGATGATTTACCACCACACAATGAAGAAGGATGGTTTGCAAAGGTACTATGGTCAGATTCGTTTTCAGGAACTGTTGTATACCATGTTTTACGACGTGGCCTATGCCGAAAAGACGGATCTGGCTTCACCAATTGAACATGTTAAAGCCTACATGGAGCAGAATTATTCGAAAAGATTAACTATTGAGCAATTAGCAAATGTGGCACGAATGAGCGCTCGACACTTCATGCGTTTATTCAAGAAAAGGTATGGCTACAGTCCAGTCGACTATTTAACGCTATATCGAATTAAACAAGCCCAGATCTTAATGAGAAATGATCACAGTTATCGACTCAAGGATGTGGCATCGTACGTGGGGTATCAGGATGAGACGTATTTCCGGCGTAAATTCAAGCAAATCTCCGGCGTTCCACCGGCAGCGTTTATACGTAATAGCAAACAAAAAATTGCTGCGGTTCATTCTTGGAGCATTGGTATACTGCTTGCATTGCAGATCATTCCATGTGCCGCGCCGGCAAGTCATCCATGGACATATTATTATAGACGTAAATATGAAACGGACAAAGTTATGCCACTCGCTGAGAGTGAGACCACCTGGCTGGAACAGCTTCAATTAGTTAAGCCTGATTATATAATTACGATTGGGACGGAGTCTGAGGTTTTGCAAAGTCAGCTTCAATCCATTGCTCCTGTGTGTGACCTTCCGTGGGAAAAAGGGGATTGGAGAGAGCATTTGAGATATGTTGCAAGCTTTTTGGACAGGTCTGATATTGCAGAGGTATGGCTTCAAAGATATGAAGAGAAAGCAACGGTCATAAAGAATCAGCTTGCGGATTTCATACGAAAAGACAAGCTAGTTGTACTCAAATTTTATGGCGAAGAGTTGCAATTGTTAGGCCCAAGGAGCATTGCTTCCGTTTTTTACGTTGATATGCAAATGGAAGGTCCCGAAGGAATTGAAACTTATTGGGAACAGGGAACAGTGAGCATTAAGGAGTTGTCTGTTCTTAACGTTGAAAGAATATTACTGATTGCGGGTGATGATGAGGCATCCAGGCATACATGGTCTGTTGTGCGTAAGTCTGAAGAATGGCTTGAGCTGTTAGCGGTACAGAATGGCAGAATAGATGTCCTTTTGTCGAGCGTCCTGCTGGACTACACGGCGTTTACCCATGAGCTTATGTTGGATGAAATTTTAAAGCTATGGCAAGATCGTCCACAGCAAAAAGTCTGAATAGTCAATATCATGCCTGTACATATTTGATTATACTACTCCTATATCTTAGTGATAATGATAATTATTATTGATTAGGCATTGTCATATATTAATGACCAATAGGGGGTACATACAGAATGAGATTCAGATGGTTAACCGTAATATGTACAATGATGTTGATGCTCGTTATTTCGGCTTGTGGGGCAGCAGGTAAAGAAGCGTCCACGAGTGAAAGACAAGAAGCGGGTACCGTCAATTCTTCAACGACAGAAGCAAGTCAGGTGAAGAAAGTGAACACGGAAATGGGAGAAATTGAAATCCCGGTAAACCCACAAAAAATAGTGGGTCTGTCCGTTGTATATCCAGAGTTTTTATATTCACTTGGGATCGTACCCATTGCTGTACAGAACTACCATGAGGATTTTCCTTCTTACTTGCAAGAGCCATTCGCAAACACGATGAAAATGGGAATAGGAAGAACGCCTAACTTTGAAGCCCTCATGGAGGCAGCTCCGGATTTAATTATCGCTCCTGACTGGTGGTCTAAAAAGGACTATGATCAGCTTACTCTGATTGCCCCTACCGTACTTTTACCACAGCGTGATGATTGGCGTGATGAACTGCGGGATATTGCCAAAATTCTGGACAAAGAAGAGCAGGCAGAAAAGGTTATTCAGGATTTGGTCGCTAAGGAGAAGGTAGCTGCTGACAAATTGGATAAGCTGATTGGTGAAGAGACTGTTCTCTACATTAGAGTGATGGAAAAAGAAATCGTACTGCATGGAGAGAATCTTGACCGAGGAAACTTTGTCCACAAACGATTGGGAATGAATCCACTTCCTAACTTCCCGAAAGATCAAACGGCCATGTCCGTATCCTTGGAAGTACTGCCCGAATACGACGCAGATCATCTGATTGTTCAGCTGGATGATGAGACTAATCCGGAAATTAAAAAGAAATTTGAAGATATGTTATCGACATCGATATGGAAAAATCTGAAAGCTGTTAAGCAGGACCATGTTTACATGGTGGGCGGCAAGGAATGGTTCAATCTGGGAATGTCTCCGCTTGCCGACGAATATGTCATTGATGATATTGTGACTGCTTTTGAAGAAAAAAATAAATAAGGCAAACCGTATGTTACAAGAATCTCTAATTCATAACTAAATTAACAGGGTGTGTTCAAGATGAATGAAGAAGATATCTACGATGTAACCATCATTGGAGGCGGACCTGCAGGCATGTATGCGGCCTTTTATGCAGGGATGCGTGATATGAAAGTAAAGATCATTGAAGGTAAAGACCAGCTTGGTGGTTTTCTGCACACCTATTCGGAAAAAACAATTTGGGATGTAGGCGGCCTGCCGCCTATGAAATGTTCGAAGTTGATCGAGTGGCTTGTTCAGCAGGCCAATACGTTTAACCCAACGGTAGTATTGAATTGTAAAGTGGAAAGGTTCACTCGAATGGATAACGGGATATGGAGTATGTATACTACTGGAGGAGAGATACATTATACTCGTACGATTATTGTTGCAGTAGGTCGAGGTATCGCAGAAATTCAAAAATTGGAGCTTCACGAGACAATGGATTATGAATATGAGAATCTTCATTATACCGTTCAAAATCCAGCACATTTTTCAGGGAAGCGTGTGCTCATTTCAGGAGGAGGCAACAGTGCAGTAGACTGGGCAATTGAACTTGCTAAACTTGCACACAGTGTAGTCATAATCCACCGGAATAATGAGTTCCGTGCAATGGAACGAAATGTAAGCGAGATGAACAATATAACGGATGTGAGAACACCATATAGCATCACGCAGCTTCACAATAATGGTAAGCGAATCCATCAGGTTGTGATTACGCATATGGAAAGTCAGGACAAAGTCGTGTTGGAAGTGGATGAAGTCGTTGTTAGTCACGGATATAAAAGCAATTTAAGTGATCTGACCAGTTGTGGCATAGAAATGGACGATGGAATGGTTCTAATGAGCCACCATGCACAGACGAGTCTTCCAGGTGTTTTTGCAGCAGGGGATTGTGCGACCCACGAGAGCAAAGTCAGACTCATTGCCGGAGCCTTCAATGATGCGATTGTTGCAGTCAATAGTGCGAAACAATACATGACACCAGACGCACCCAAGATGGCCTACGTTTCCTCACATAATGAAATTTTCAGAGAAAAGAATCGACAAATCCCAAGATTTTAAATTTGGGATTTGTTTGTGTATTCCGATTCTCTGAAATATTAAAATCTTCCCTTTTAACTTTTCCTTAATTCTGGGAGGAATGGAAAGAGTATCGAATCTGTGAGCGGTAATTGTAAAATTTGATCGAAAAAACACAAAAAATCTTGTAAAATTCACAAGAAAAATAGGGAGCACTCTTGCAATCTTTAACCAAAACCCCGAAAATAGAGAGACAGATATATAGAAGATTTCTCTTTGGGAGGATTGGAAAGAACATGTGGGGTGCTCCTTTTACGGCTCAAGCCAAAAAAATGCTGCTATTAGGCAGTGGAGAATTGGGAAAAGAGGTCGTTATTGAGGCCCAACGACTGGGAGTAGAGACGATCGCTGTTGATCGTTATGAGAACGCACCTGCAATGCAGGTCGCGCACCGGTCTTACTGCATCGACATGCTGGATGCCGAAGCTTTGAAACAATTGATCCGTAAAGAAAAACCTCATTACATCGTACCTGAGATTGAAGCTATTGCAACAGAAGCTTTACTGGAGCTTGAGGAAGAGGGATTTTGTGTAGTACCTACTGCCCGAGCTGCACGTCTAACGATGGATCGCGAAGGCATCCGTCGTCTTGCAGCCGAACAATTGAAACTTCCTACAGCTGATTACCTTTTTGCGGACAACCTGGAACAACTTCAGGAAGCCGTACGTGAGCTTGGCACACCTTGTGTTATTAAACCATTGATGAGTTCTTCCGGCAAAGGGCAGAGTGTATGCCGTACACCGGGGGATGTGGAGGATTGCTGGAACATTGCTCTTTCGGGGGCTCGTGGCAAATCCGTTCGTGTCATCGTGGAGAGCTTTGTGCAATTTGACAGTGAGATTACATTACTTACCGTTAGGTCTGTATCAGGCACCGTATTCTGTCCTCCGATTGGCCACATTCAAAAAGATGGGGACTATGTCGAATCGTGGCAGCCTCATGCGATGACTCCTGAGCAATTGGAGCAGGCTTGTCATATTGCCAAATCCGTTACGGATGAACTTGGCGGCTATGGACTGTTTGGAGTGGAATTATTCCTAACATCGGATGGTGTTGTGTTCAGCGAGGTATCTCCTCGTCCGCACGACACAGGTATGGTTACAATGGTGACGCAAGACAGTTCCGAGTTTGCGCTGCATGTACGTGCAATTCTTGGTTTTCCGGTTACAGGTGTACATCTGTTGACACCGGGAGCTTCAGCGACGCTGAAGGCTAATGATGAAACATCTGACTTTACTGTAGGCGGGATTGAAGAAGCGTTGGCTCTTCCTCGTACTCAGATTCGTGTATTTGGCAAACCTGAGACCAAAGTAGGACGCCGAATGGCTGTAGCGCTAAGTGCTGGCCAAGATGTGGAAGAAGCTCGTAAAACAGCGGTGCAAGCCGCTAATATGCTGAAAGTGGAGGTAAATCATGTCCAATAATGTTGAGGCCCCTGTACTGATGATCCGAGAGTGTGAACTGCGAGATGCTGAAGCGGTAACGGGACTGATGCGAGAGGTCAGCTATCCGACAACAGCCAATGTCATGAAAGAACGCATTGAATGTTTGGAAACCAATCCTAACGCATGCATGCTTGTTGCCGAAGTGGATGAACAAATTATTGGTGTGATTGGCTTGCAATGTGTGCAAAGTCATGCCTATCCAGAACCTGCCGCACAAATTACTTCCCTGATTGTAGGTCAAGAACATCGTGGTGGTGGTATTGGCCGTCGTCTGATGGCTCGTGCCGAAGATTGGGGCAGACAGCAAGGTGGTAAACAACTGTTTGTCACAGGTGCGAACCGTGAAGTAACTTCAACAACGTACTCTTTTTATGAGCACATTGGTTTTCAGAAGAGAGGTTATCGGTTCAGTAAAGTTCTTCTATAGTATAAAATAAGTCTCTTCTATTGCATGGAAATTCTCATGATATCCGGATCTGCACGTTCTGATGTAGTGACTGATAAATAGATGGTGAAGCGGCATTCGACTAATATTTTTAGTCTGAATGTCTTTTTTTTATGCTTTTATAGGCAGGGATAGAGGCAGGGCACGCTCTTAGTATGATCTGAGACAATCTAGAAAATGACAAAAAAGTTACTTTTCCATATTTTATAGGTTCACAATCTCCTGTTGAATTGATATACTGCTAGAGTATTAATTACAAAGTTGTAATAACTAATCTTAAGGAGATGAATGAATTTGAAAAAGAAATGGATGAAAACTGTCGTAACGAGTAGTCTGACAGCCGTACTGGCCGTAGGTGTAATGCTTCCTGCTTCCGCGTCTGCTGCAGATTCAACATATAAGACTGTCACCACTTACAAAATTACTAGTACAGACAGCCTAAAAGCATATCTGGAGAAATGGCTCAAACAAAACGGATATACTGTATCCGAGGGGCAAATCGTAGAGAAGCCTGCTACGCAGCCTGATCAAACGACCAAACCTGCTGAGCCGACTACAAAGCCAACTCAGCCGACAACTAAGCCGACAACTAAGCCGACAACTAAGCCTGAGCAACCGACTAAACCAGCACAACCAACACAAGAAGAAAAACCGGCAACGACACCGGCTAAAGATTCTTCAAACACAGGTAACACAGGTAATACCGGTAACAATACAAGTAATAATGGTAGCGAGAGCACACAATCTGACTTTGCTACTCAAGTTGTAAAACTTGTGAACGCTGAGCGTGCGAAAGCAGGTCTGAACGCTCTGACTTCAGATGCTCTTCTGGACAAAGTAGCTGTAGCCAAAGTAAAAGATATGAGCAACAATAACTATTTTGATCACCAGTCACCTACGTATGGTTCTCCGTTTGATATGATGAAACAGTTCGGAGTAACTTACAGCTATGCAGGTGAGAACATTGCCAAAGGACAAAAAACACCTCAGGAAGTTGTAACAGCCTGGATGAATAGTGCAGGACACCGTGCCAATATCCTGAGCAAAAACTTTACCCATATCGGTGTAGGGTTCTACAACGGATACTGGGCTCAAGAGTTTATCGGTAAATAAGCAATTATAATGAAGAAAGTATGAACTTTCTTTTCCACAAGGTTATGCCAGCACAGTTGAAATCTGTGTATGGCATAACCTTTTTTCCGTTAAATGACATATAGAAAATGAATTCTGCGAATGTAGCGGCAAAATTTGCAAATTAACGACAGAACATTTATGTTATTTAGGAATAG
Organism: Paenibacillus sp. 2KB_22; assembly: GCF_052115745.1. NCBI lineage: Bacteria > Bacillati > Bacillota > Bacilli > Caryophanales > Paenibacillaceae > Paenibacillus > Paenibacillus sp. 2KB_22. Next base: position 627,133 of record NZ_JBFRHG010000002.1, on the reverse strand, counting down.
CATCATCAGGGCGTGTCTGAAAACTCCGAAGGAAGCGGATTTTTAGACACGCCTTGATGTAAAGTCATTATAAATTATTAAGCACCCGGATTGGTGTACATGAGCGGAGATGTGATGATGAAAAAGAAAAAAAGCCTTGATTCAGCACCATGGATCTGGAGAACCGTCAGTACAGTATCCATCTTGGCAACCTTGTTGTTGTTATTTGGATTTGGATACGCTATAAAAGACGTGATTTTCCCCGAGGGAGATTCAGCGTTAACTACAGGCCAGGAGGCAACTGCTCCATCCAAGGATAAGGAAGGAGAACCCGCTGTAGTGGAAGATGGCAAGATTCGGATGGCCGTCATTGGCGATTCCCTGGCAAGAGGTACGGGGGATGATGAGGGACTCGGTTTTGTGAGACGTGCAGGGAACCTGCTTAAAGATAAAGGATATGACGTTCAGGTTCTTAACAATCTGGGTGTGAACGGTTTGAGAACGGATGCTTTATTGGAAAAACTCGATGAGCAAGGCGTACGTTATGTCCTACAGCAGTCCAATTTTATTTTGCTCTCGATCGGCGCGAATGATCTGTTCCAGGGAGGGCAAGTTCTACAGGGGGAAGATCCGCCAACAGCAGAGCAGCTGGCAGCAGCTTTACCGGAAACGTCCAAACGCCTTCAAGAGATATTGAAGAAAGTAAAAGAAATCAATCCCGATGCACAGATTGCGTACATAGGGTTGTACAATCCATTTGGTGATGTGAAGGAATTGGAGAAGCCAGGTAATGCAGTTGTTGCTGCTTGGAACGATGCTGCACTGGCTATTTTGAACAATGAGGATAAGATGACACTTGTCCCTACATTCGATTTATTTGAAAATCATCTGGGGGAGTATCTCTCGTCAGATCATTTTCATCCAAACGGACAAGGTTATGAGCAAATTGCAGTTCGGATTGCACAGGAATTCCAGACGGATACACCGGCAGAAGGGAGCGGAAATTAAATGGCAGAGCAGCAGTATGATTCCGTCCTGTCTGTACAGCATCTGAAGAAGCGGATCGGGCGCAAGTGGATCATTAAAGACGTTACATTTGACGTAAAACCTGGTGAGATCTTCGGATTTCTCGGTCCCAACGGTGCTGGGAAAACAACAACGATACGGATGCTGGTGGATCTGATCAAACCGACAGAAGGGAAAATTAAAGTCTGTGGTTATGATGTGAATCGGGACCCTGAGCGCGCTTTGAAGTATGTAGGCTCCATTGTTGAAAATCCCGAGGTATATACCTATCTGACCGGATGGGAGAACCTGGAACATTTTGCCCGCATGCAACCAGGAGTGGATAATGATCGTATCCAGGAAGTTGTGGATATTGTACGATTGGATCAGCGTATTCACGATAAAGTCAGAACATACTCACTTGGTATGCGTCAGCGGCTCGGTATTGCACAAGCGTTACTTGGGCGGCCTCGTCTGCTCATTCTGGATGAACCGACGAATGGCCTTGATCCAAAAGGAATTAAGGAACTTCGTGTCTTTATTAAACAACTTGCGAGTGAAGGGATGGCTGTATTTGTCAGCAGTCACTTGTTAAGTGAGATCCAGCTTCTCTGTGACAGAGTAGCGATTATCAGTGCGGGACGTGTGCTTGCCGTTGGAGGCGTAAGCGAACTGATTGAAGATCATTCCAAGTTGGCGATATGGCATGTTTCCCCACTGGAGCAAGGCAAAAAGATGTTACTGGATGCAGGGATTGCTCTGGTAAGTCGACCTGCAGATGTAATGGATGATACCATTGTTGCGGGTCTTGGTCCCAACGCTGTGGTTGCCGAGATGCATGAAGATCGAATTCCTGATATGGTACAACAGATGGTTCAAGCTGGTGTACAAGTTGAAGGGGTACAGCGGATTCAGCCTACGCTTGAACAACTATTCTTAAAAATGACAGAAGGTGAATCCATTGAGTAATATCATGCCGCTGATCCGGAATGAAACGATTAAGATGGTGAAGAAAAAACGGCTTTATATTATATTTATTGTACTTGCGATCCTGGTACCGATGTTTACGTATGCCCAGATGAAATCTGCGGAGAATAATCGCGACAAGTTTGGCGGCGATTGGCGGCTTGAATTGCAACAGGCCATCACAGACAATCAAAACTCGCTCGGTAGCGATCGTGTACCTGAAGAGTACAAGAAATATAGAACAGTGTATATCCAGCAGATGCAGTATTATCTCGAAAATGACATCAATCCCAAAGAACCGGGAGGTGTTACCTTTACACGGGAGTTCATGAACAATGCAGTTGGATTGTTTATTCCACTGTTAATCATGGCCATTGCTTCAGATCTTGTTTCAGGTGAACGTACGACAGGTACGATTAAAATGCTTTTAACGCGTCCGGTTAGACGCTGGAAAGTGCTTCTGAGCAAATTAATTACGCTGATTATGTTTGTTTCAATCATCGTGGTATCAGCCTACATTATATGTTATGTCATATCGGGTGCGGTCTTTGGCTACAAAGGCTTCAACATGCCAATCTTCACAGGATTCAAAGTTGTGGGAACAGATGTCGATATGTCGGCAGTGCATGCTGTAGACCAGTGGTTGTATATGCTTATGCAGGCAGGACTGATCTGGTTTGTGAGCGTAATTGTGGCTATGCTTGCATTTATGGTATCCGTACTTGTGCGAAGTACAGCTGCAAGTATCGTTATCATGATGGCCGCTCTGATTGCAGGAACAATCTTGACCAGTATGGCTGCATCCTGGCAGACAGCCAAATATCTGTTCATGGTTAACCTCGAACTTCCTGATTATTTGTCAGGCGGATTACCGCCAATCGAGGGTATGAATTTAGGTTTTTCTCTTATTGTGCTTAGTGTTTGGGGCGTTGCTTCACTCATTGTGTCATTCCTTGTCTTTACGAAACGGGATATCTTGAATTAAAATGGACAAGGATAAGAAAACATCTGTTTGCATTTTAGGCATTTTTTTAGTTGCAAGTTAAGAAGGGGGAGCATGAATGGTCGAGCAAATCGATATGTCGGCAGGTTCGACAGGCGGAGGACAGGGGTCTTCAGGCTACGACGCGGACGACATTCAAGTACTTGAAGGGTTGGTAGCGGTACGGAAACGGCCGGGGATGTACATCGGCAGCACCAGCACTTCGGGTTTACATCATTTGGTATGGGAAATTGTCGACAACGCTGTCGACGAACATCTCGCCAAATTCTGCTCCAAAATCGATATCACGCTGCATAAGGACGGTTCTATTACGGTTCAGGATAACGGAAGGGGAATTCCGACAGGTATACATAAAACAGGGATTCCTACTCCCCAGGTCGTGTTTACGATTTTGCACGCAGGCGGAAAGTTCGGTGGATCAGGATACAAAAAATCAGGCGGTTTGCACGGTGTAGGTGCGTCAGTTACAAACGCATTGTCCGAGTGGCTTGAAGTCGAGATTTTCCGTGATGGCAAGATTCATCGTCAGCGATTCGAGTATTGGAAGGACAAAAAAGGGATTGAACATGTCGGTGAACCGGTCTCCGGTCTCGAAGTGTTGGGCAATACCAATCGGACAGGTACGAAAGTGACATTCAAACCGGATATTCGGGTGTTCCAGAATGGCATTCAATTTAATTATGATACATTGGCAGAACGCCTTCAGGAGATTGCTTTTCTGAATTCTGGTCTGAAAATTGTGCTCAAGGACGAACGTTCGGGCAATCAGGATGAATACATGTATGAAGGCGGAGCAAGCCAGTTTGTTGCTTTTCTTAACGAAAATAAAGATGTGTTGCATGATGTTATTCACTTCTATGCGGAGAAGGATGACATTGAAGTCGAAGTGGCAATCCAGTATAACGCGGGTTATACGGAGACACTGGCGTCGTTCGTGAACTCGATCCCTACTCGGGGTGGCGGTACTCATGAGACCGGATTCAGGGCTGCGTATACCCGTGTAATGAATGATTACGCACGGCGAACCAGCATGATTAAGGAAAAAGATAAAAACCTCGAAGGTAATGATCTGCGTGAAGGCATGATGGCCGTCATCAGTGTCAAAATGTCGGAGGTTGAGTTCGTAGGTCAGACGAAGGATCAGCTTGGGAGCGCAACCGCGCGGAGTGCTGTGGATTCGGTCGTGTCCGAGAATATTCAGCGGTTCCTGGAAGAAAACCCGCAGGTAGCGCAAACGTTAATTCGCAAAGCGGTGCAAGCCTCCAGAGCCAGAGAAGCAGCTCGCAAAGCACGTGATGATATGCGTACAGGCAAGAAACGCAGTGAAAGTTCCAACCTGAACGGCAAGTTGACGCCGGCGCAATCCAAGGATTTTACCCGAAATGAGTTGTTTATTGTCGAAGGTGATTCCGCAGGTGGTTCTGCCAAACAAGGACGTGACTCGAAGATTCAGGCTATTCTGCCCCTCAAGGGAAAACCGCTCAATCCGGAAAAATCAAAGCTGGCGGACATTCTCAAAAATGAAGAGTACCGCGCCATTACCGCAGCGATCGGAGCGGGCATAGGAACCGAATTTGCAGTTGAAGACAGCAATTATTCCAAAATTATCATTATGACCGATGCGGATACGGACGGCGCACATATTCAGGTGCTGTTATTGACCTTCTTTTATCGTTATATGAAGCCTTTAATTGATGCAGGCAAAGTATATATTGCTCAGCCGCCATTGTACAAACTTACTCGTAAGTCTGGTAAGCTCGCGAGTGTTCGATATGCATGGACGGATGAAGAACTGGCGAATTATATGAAGGAATTCGGTAATAATGTTGAGCTTCAACGTTATAAAGGTCTTGGTGAGATGAATCCGGATCAACTGTGGGAGACAACAATGAATCCGGAAACTCGTGCGATGCTGAAGGTACAGATTGTTGATGCAGCAAAAGCAGAACGTCGTGTATCTACGCTCATGGGTGATAAGGTTGATCCGCGGAAACGCTGGATTGTAGAGAACGTCGACTTTACAGAGTACGAAGAATAGAAGGTGCTTGGAATGAGTCCATCAGAACAATTTATGCCGGCCTTTCTCGAAGAGGTCGTAGGGGACCGTTTCGGTCGCTACTCCAAATATATTATTCAAGATCGAGCCATTCCGGACGTCCGGGATGGATTGAAGCCAGTACAACGGCGTATTCTGTACGCCATGTACGATTCAGGTAATACGCCTGACAAGACTTACCGCAAGTCTGCCAAAACCGTTGGGGACGTAATGGGTAATTATCATCCACATGGTGACTCCTCCATCTATGAGGGTATGGTGCGGATGGCTCAGCCATGGAAAATGGGCCATATGCTCGTGGACGGTCATGGTAACTGGGGATCACAGGATGATGACCCGGCAGCGGCGATGCGGTATACGGAGGCCCGTTTGTCGCCCATCGCGATGGAGATGCTTCGCGATATCGAGAAACGGACGGTTCTGTTTAAGGATAATTTTGATAATACAGCCAAAGAACCGGTTGTATTGCCATCCCGTTATCCGAACTTGCTGGTTAATGGTGTCAGCGGTATCTCCTCAGGGTTTGCAACGGAGATTCCTCCACACAATTTGCGTGAGGTCATTGATGCTTCCATCGCTGTGATGGAGAAGCCGTCAATTGAGCTGGACGAGATCATGATGTTCATGAAGGGCCCTGACTTTCCAACCGGCGGATTGATTATGGGCGGTGACGGCATTCTGGATGCTTATCGCACAGGTAAAGGACGGATCTATATCCGATCCAAAACCGAAATTGAAAATATGCGCGGTGGCAAACAGCAAATCGTCATTACCGAAATTCCTTATCAAGTCGTGAAGTCGCGTCTGGTTACGGCGATGGAGAACATTAGACTTGAGAAAAAGGTAGAAGGTATTGCCGAAGTGCGTGATGAGAGCGGACGTGAAGGGCTACGGATCGTAGTTGAGCTGAAAAAAGAAGCTGACGCACAAGGTATTTTGGCTTATTTGCTGAAGAAAACCGACCTTCAGGTCACTTACAACTTCAATATGGTTGCAATTGTGAATAAAGCACCACAGCAAATGGGATTGAAATCAATTCTAGAGGCTTACATTGCCCATCAGCGGGAAGTTGTTACATTCCGTACCCGGTTTGAGCTGGAGAAAGCGGAAGACCGTGCACATGTGCTGGAGGGCTTGGTTAAAGCTCTTAACATCCTTGACGAGGTCATTGCAGCGATCAAAGCGTCCAAGAATCGGCAGGATGCTCAAAATAACCTGATGTGGATGTTTGGATTCACGGAACGTCAAGCGGATTCCATCCTTACTTTGCAATTGTACCGTCTGACTAATCTGGAGATTAATTCTCTGGAGAAGGAACTCGGTGAACTGATGAAAAAGATTGCGCAATTACGATCCATTCTGGATAGTGACCGCAAGCTCATCGGAGTCATCCGCAAGGAATTGATGGAGATTCGTGAGAAATACGGCATAGACCGTCGTTCTGCGATCCAGGGTGAAGTGGAAGAACTCAAGGTTAATCTCGAGGTACTTGTGAATGCGGAAGATGTATTTGTTACGTTATCCAAAGAAGGATACGTGAAACGTACAGGCATGCAGTCCTTTACACGTTCTGGTGGTGAACGGAGCGGAAGTGGTGTAAAAGACGGCGATTATATCGCTCAGGTTCTGGAAGTAAATACGCTTGAGAATCTGCTTGTCTTTACGAGGAAAGGTCAGTATTTCCTGTTACCTGTTCATCAGGTACCTGAGTTCAAGTGGAAAGACCCAGGCACAGCCATTGTGAACGTTATTCCTCTTGCGAAAGACGACCGTATAGCAAGTGTGCTTGCTGTGAAATCCTTTGAAGAGCCGAATCACAGTCTGGTCTTCGTCACACGAAGAGGACAGGTGAAACGGACGGAACTGAAGGATTACGTTACCAAACGTTCCGGAGCAGTTGCAGCTTGTAAAGTGGGCAAGGACGATGAAGTGTTATCTGTACATCTGAGTACGGGTGACCAAGATATAATGTTGATTACAAAAGAAGCCATGGCGATTCGTTTCCGTGAGGATGAGGTCAATCCAATGGGACGTGTATCCGGTGGTGTTCGTGGTATTCAGTTGAGAGATACAGATGAAGTTGTATCCGCCCTATGGGTTGCAGGAGATGAAGGTGAAGTTGCCGTGTTGTCCGATTTGGGATATGGTAAACGTTCATTACTCCTGGATTATGCTGTGCAGAGTCGTGGAGGCAAGGGGCTTGCCACATTCGAGTTCAAGGAAGGCAAACGCGTGAAACCAAATGGCAGTCGTATTGTCGGCGCTTTTTATTGCAAAGAACAACGTAACATCACTGTCATGACCAAGGAAGGCCACGTGCATCCGATCTCTTCGGAAGGTGTTCCGATTACTGAACGCAAACATATTGGCAAACTGCTTGTTCCTGTGGACAAACAGGACGAGATCGTTGAACTTCTGAGGGACTTCAATGAGAATCAACCAGCATCAACTTCATAAAAACAAGCAAACAAGACTTTTCGCAGCGCAGCTAATCCTGTCATGCGAAGAGTCTTTTTTTGTTGTTCGAAGGCGGATTAGAAGAGCACATCCATGCGAAGTTTAACAACCTTCGTCGATTACGGTCGATCGCTAGGAAAATGAAAAAAGGCAGCAGGAATGCGGCTTTGGAGGGCGAAAACTTAAGCAGGTGAAGTGATAACCGGTTGCAGAGAGGAGCGATGCAAGATGTATAATTCCGATTTTGCCAAGTGCTGGTCCAGACTAACCAAAGATTATAAACTGCATATGGATCAAGAGCTGGCACCCTCATTGACGGAGGCTCAGTTAGCTGTTCTGGAGGTGCTTGAGGATCATCAGAAGATGAAACCTTCGGATCTGATTCCTTATCTGGCGACTACGCCAGCTGCCGTAACCATGCTGCTCGATCGGATGGAAAAGAATGATCTGATTCGCAGGAATCGGGATAATCAGGATCGACGCATTGTCTGGGTTTCTCTTTCCGATAAAGGAAGAATGGAAACAGAGCGGGGGATTACCATCCGCAATGAATTCATGAACTCTGTTCTCAGTAACATATCGATGCACAATCAACAATTGCTGGTATATCTGTTAGGCAAAATGACAACACCCAAAACCAAAGAGCCTGCATTATCTACTTCGGTATAATACAATGCTGATTCTTCTGAATAACCATAGGAGTACCTGCTCGTTTCGTGCAGGAGCCCTATGGTTATTTTATTTACAAATTACATATGATACACATTGTGTCCAGGTTAGTTGATGAAAGGCAAGGAAATAACACAGTTAGTATGTCCTAATATTATTTTTGTGATTTCATATGTAAAGAGTTGACTATGTAAATATTTTTGTTATAATAAATAATTGTTCCCCTGATATTTCGTGTACGAAATATTATATTCCATAAGTAAAAGGGTGAATCAATGACTGATACGTATGAAGTATTCTATATTATCAATTCGTTCCGCCAAGTGAATCAAATGCTCTTTCGAGCATTCTGGAATGAAAACAAGGAGATCGAGTTGACTTCGATTCAGTTTATGGTGTTATCCATCCTGAGAGAGCGTCCTTCCATCGGCATCAACGAAGTGGCTGAGCTATGCCATATGGGCAGCAGTTCCATGAGTGCTGTTGTGGAGCGGCTCGTAAAGGGCGAGTATATCGTTCGGACACGTTCAGATGCTGACCGCCGATCCGTTAAGCTTCAGATTACGGATAAAGGGGAAAAGGTCCAACGGGAAACGCACCATTTGTGGATGGAAAGAGTGTCGCCCATTCTGGATATATCGAAGGAAGATCTTGAGCACCTACTTAGAATTCATAGTCAAATGATTGAAAAGTTACAAGGAAGAGAGATGAACAACATATGAGCACGACTACTGCTGCAGCACCATCCTCCGCGATGGACAACATCAAGAAAGGCCCGATTGTAGCGGCATTGTTAATTGGTGCCTTCGTGGCATTCCTGAACCAAACCCTGATGAACGTAGCTCTTCCTAAAATCATGGAAGACCTCGCGATCAATGCAAACAAAGCCCAATGGTTAACCACGGGTTACATGCTCGTCAACGGTGTACTGATTCCGGTTACGGCATATCTGATTGCGAAATTTTCAACTCGTCAAATTTTCATTACAGCCATGACTCTCTTTACCATAGGGACGTTAGTCTGTGGTCTTAGTCCAACCTTTACCATTCTAATGGTAGGTCGTGTCATTCAGGCTGCGGGTGCAGGTATCCTGATGCCTCTGATGACCGTTGTATTCCTGACCATCTTCCCAATTGAGAAACGCGGTCAAGCCATGGGAACCATGGGGATCGCGATGATTCTGGCTCCTGCGATTGGGCCTACACTTTCAGGTTATGTAGTTGAGCATTATTCCTGGAGATTGTTGTTCTACATCATCTTGCCATTCTCTATTATTGCAACGGCAATTGGTATTGCTTTTGTCAAAAACGTAACACGTCAATCCAGACCTAAACTGGATTATCCAGGTGTTATTTTATCTACACTTGGTTTTGGTAGTTTGCTTTACGGATTTAGTGATGCGGGTACCGATGGATGGGGCAGTGCAATTGTCATTGGATGCCTCGTCGTAGGTGCGATATCCCTGATTCTTTTCGTTATTCGTCAACTGACAACAGATCATCCGCTCCTTGAGTTCCGTATTTTCAAGTACAATATGTATTCATTAACGACAATTATTAATATGCTTGTGACGATGGCGATGTTTGCAGGTATGATCCTGCTTCCTATTTTCCTGCAAAACATTCGTGGTTTCTCGCCGATTGAATCAGGACTTCTGATGATGCCGGGTGCGATATTGATGGGGATCATGTCTCCGATCACGGGTCGCATATTTGATAAGGTAGGCGCTCGCTGGCTTTCAGTTGCAGGTCTTGCCATTACGGCGATCACAACGTTTGGACTGAGTCGCCTGGCCATCGATACGACTTACGGCTACATGATGTTTATCTACACGGCTCGTATGTTCGGTATGTCGATGCTGATGATGCCGATCCAGACAGCAGGTCTGAATCAACTGCCTCAACGTCTGAACGCGCATGGTACAGCGATGTCCAACACATTGCGTACTGTTGCAGGAGCGATCGGTACAGCCATTCTCGTTACCATCATGAGCAGCAAGCTCAAAACACATCTGGCGGATGCAGTGGCTGCGGGTCAGGTTGATCCTACTGATAAGACAGCGATGATAGCTGCTACAGCAGATGCAACGATTTATGGTGTTAACTATGCCTTCATCGTGGCTACCGGAATGACCGTGGTTGCTTTAATTATGGCGTTCTTTATTCGTAAAACGAAACCGGCTGTTGAACCTGTTGCTGTAGAACAGGAAAAAGCGACGGCTACAGCATAACGAATACCAGATAAAAATCAAAAAAGAGAACTCTAGCAGTTGAAGAGGGGTACCCCTAACTGCCTGAGTTCTCTTTTTTGGTGTGTGAAATAGGGGGAGAGTAATCTTATTCGGGCTGGATCGTTGGATCGATGAGAAATACAGGTTCGGGCTCATGTCCGAACAGGTTGAGATTAATGGTTCCGTTCAGCTGAAACTCCACACCTTCGCTAATCAGTTCTGTTTCCTGCATCATACGCGAGTGTTCATCCGGGATGGAGATTTCGCCTTTTGCGTTGACGACGCGGTGCCAGGGCAGACGTTCCTTGCGGCTCATAGAGTGCAGGATTCGTACGACTTGTCTCGCGGCTCTCGGACTACCAGCATGGGCTGCAATCTGACCGTACGTCATCACTTTACCTTCGGGAATCGCCGCGATGATCGCAATGACTTGTTTGGTAAACGGGGTCATCAAAATGTCTCCTCTCTGTATCTTAGGCATATAGCTGAAAATATGAAAAAACGTGTCGTTCAGATACAGAATCTGAACGACACGTGATATGGACAGATCTAACCTGATCCTGTGCACTTATAGAGGTTGTTCAAAAGCTTTTTGGTACACCGCAGCAGGCCATTCTGCCCAGGGAAATTCTCTTGCAGGCAAAGATTGTAGAATAACTTCTTCTTTGGTAACTGGATGGGGAAAGGCTGCAATCACAGACCATAGAGCAATTTGTTGCCCGGGTTTATTCACGCTTGCACCGTACTTCTGATCCCCGTACAGAGGGCAGCCGACTTCTTTCATTTGCACTCGAATCTGATGAGATCTGCCGGTGTGCAGTTCAATATGGACGAGGCTGTAACAATCTGTCTCCCCTATAACACAGTAATCCAGAACGGCATCCTTACCGCCAGCTGTACCCTTAGGTACAACCGTAACGGTATTTGTGCGTGCATCTTTCAGAAGCGTGTGTTTTAACGTTCCCTGCTGTGCAGGCAACTTGCCATGTACAACAGCCGCATATATTTTACGGAAATGACGTCCCCGCACTGTCTCGGACAATCTCGAAGCTGCTTTGGATGTCTTAGCAAAGATCATTGCCCCTCCAACAGGACGATCAAGTCGGTGTACTAACCCGAGATAGACATTGCCAGGTTTATTATATCGTTCTTTCAGATCTTGCTTCAGCAATGTGAGCAAATCCGGATCACCTGATGCATCTTCCTGGGTAGGTACATTGACCGGCTTCGTAATACCTAACAGATGGTTGTCTTCAAACAGAATCGGAATTGCATCGTGATCATGCCGATGTTCTGACATGATTAGGACTCCCAACGGCCCAGAATACCACAAGGCAGATCAAGACCACTGCGTGTGATCGGCAGACCAATTTCACCTGCGGTAATGTCACCACCGTACTGAGCAGACATCGTCATGGTCAACATGTTGCGCAGAACCGTGGAGGAAATGCCCGTGGTGTAGGAGTTAACCAGCATGAATAATGGATTATCCGACAAGATCGTCATACATGACTTCAAGAATGGATAAAGGTTCTCTTCCAGTTTCCATGTCTCGCCATTCGGACCGCGGCCATAAGAAGGAGGGTCCATGATAATGGCGTCATAACGATTTCCACGCCGTTGCTCCCGTTGTACGAATTTGAATACATCATCTGTAATAAAACGAACAGGGCGATCAGCCAGTCCGGATAATTGAACATTTTCCTTGGCCCATTGAACCATGCCTTTAGCTGCATCCACATGCACGACAGAAGCGCCTGCGTAAGCTGCGGCTACCGTTGCTCCGCCTGTATAGGCAAACAGGTTCAAGACAGAAATCGGGCGTCCTGCATTGGAGATTTTATCCATCATCCAGCTCCAGTTGGCGGCTTGTTCAGGGAACAGACCAGTGTGCTTGAAGCTGGTAGGTTTAATGTGGAATTTCAGGTTTTCGTATCCGATCGTCCAGCGCTCGGGAATGGGCTTTTTCATATCCCAGTTACCGCCACCAGAAGAGCTGCGATGATAGTGACCATGCACCTGACGCCATTCATTGGTTTCTTGCTCAAGGGGCCAAATAATCTGTGGATCGGGTCTGCGTAAAATCACATCTCCCCAACGCTCCAGTTTCTCGCCGCCTCCTGTATCGATTACTTCATAGTCCTTCCAATTCTTAGCTACGTACATAATGATTTATCCATCCTTCAAAAGTCATTTGGATACTATTGTACAACAAAAAAGGGCTTGTACGCCAGTTGGGGGGCGGGATCATTGGAGGAAGATATTATATCTGATCATAAAAGGGTGAAGGATGTTTAGCTGTGTTGAAATTCAATGTGCGCCATACACTGAAAAACAAAGATAACCAAAAATTTAATTTGACAATGATAATCATTATCACATATGATTTTGTTAATTCAAATTCATTCTTTCTTCGGAGAGAATATTAACATGATCCAACTAAAGTGAGGGAAAATAGATGGCTAAATTGTTAGTGGCTTATGCGAGCATGACGGGAAATACAGAAGAAATTGCAGAACTGATTGTGGAAGGAATTACACAGGGAGGCCATGAGGCAGATCTGAAATCCGTAACAGATTGTAATGCATCCGATGTATTGGACTATGACGGATTCATGATTGGCGTCTACACCTGGGGAGACGGGGAGTTGCCAGATGAATTCCTTGATTTTTATGAGGAGCTGGATGAGCTGGACTTGAGCGGTAAGAGAGCCGCGGTGTTCGGTAGTGGTGATACCTCGTATGAGCAGTTCTGCGGTGCAGTTGATCTCGCTGCTGCCAAGCTGCAAGAGCGTGGGGCGGAGGTATCTCCAGAGATGTTAAAAATAGAATACAGTCCGCTTGAGCAGGAGAAGGATTCGTGCCGTGACTTTGGCAAACGCTTTGCTGCTGCCGGATTACAGGTGTCCTAAAGATCATGTTAAGACATAATATTCAGGCGGCGATGCCGGTCGGAAGGAATGACCTTCCTGTACGCTTGCTTGAAGATTACAGATTGGAAGAAATGCTGCGCAGCCCACACCGGTTCATCCGCCCTGAACCAGTGACTGAGCAGCGTCCTCCACTGCAATGGAGGCACCGTGTACAATATGCGGTGAGCCATGCGGTCAATGCCTTTTATAGCCTCGACCCCGATGTTCGCAAAGAAGTACCTGTACAGTATTTACTTGAGAAGTGGTGGCCCAGAAAGACAGATGGTTTCGAATCTGTTCTCCATTACTGGGATGTGAAGAGCAAGATCACGGATGAATTGTCACTCGCCATTGCTATGAACGATGATCTGAAGCATCCAGCCATTCTGTTTGAACAGTGGAGAACGGAGTTACCTTCATTATCCATGCATTTGTCGATGATATTTCAGGCGGCTTGGCAACCAGAAGGGTGGGATTCGCTGCTTATTCAGAAATATATGGTTGTCCATGATCCGAACGTAGTTGAGGCGTTTCAGCATATGGTCAGTGCATTTTGCTGGGAAGCCTTCGGAAAATTACCGGGTATGATCGAGGTGTACTGCTTGTTGGAAGGACGCAAAATTAGGTACATCCCTGGACGCCAGTCTCTGATTCGTTCCATGGACTACATTCACTTGATACGTGATAGCATGCCGCAAGCAGAAGTGGTGGAGTCAGAACAGTTTACGACTCGTGATAAAGTACGCATACACGAAGAGGTAGATCGCTGGAGAACGGAAGCCGTTGAACCGAAGAAAACATGGTTGATGTGAAGACGGATGAAGGATAACGATATAACATGCAGATAGAGGAGGGGAAGTTGCCATGTCTACCGGTCTAAGTCAAGATATAAGCAGCAGCAAAAGACGTGCAGGAACTTGCGAATTCAGTCCGTTGCCGGTACCCCAGTCAGTTATACGAAAGTTGCTTGATGAAGCAGATCCTTCATTATATGTGATGAGTTCAGAACCGTGGAGGTTTATGTTATTTGCAGGCGAAGGGCGACAGCTATATCTGGAAGCGGTCAGACAGAGCTATCCACCTCATCTGGCTGATCGCTACGGCGATTGGGCTACATATCAATACACGGAAGCGATTCCTACCCATCTGGTTGTGGTAGCGCCTGTGAATGCCCGTGAGGATAATCTTCTGCCAGCCAAAGCCTGGAGCAAACGTTTTAGTATTCTGGCTGCGGAACAGGGCTTGAATGCTGTTTGGAAGATCAATGATTATCAACAACATCCAGTATTTATGAATTTGATGGGCTTGACAAGTGCAGAGAAGGTGTTAGGGGTATTCCATATCGGTTACGGAGACCAGCCTGGATTGCGGGATATGGATGCAAGCAGACCAGCCTCTGAACTGATGACGGTCTATGACCATCTGGTATAAAACGATTCTTTAGTTACTTATTTGCTGGTGTTGGATAGAAAATCACGAACGAGCTGACGATTCGTCTGATCTTTGTTATATACGGAGTATAATCGATTGGATACTGTAAGGACATTGCCAAAAAAGAATCGTTCGAATTGGGTCTGTCTGCCTCCGAATGATCCAGCACCAAGCTCCCAGATCAGGCGGAACAGAGCGTTGCGTTCATAAGAAGCCATATCGTTCCCTTTCAGATATATATTCAGTGAAGGAGCAATATCGGATTGAAACTCTTCTTCCTGAGGGATCATAATTATCCCGCTCGAACCCAAAAGTTGCAGAGTTTCAATCATCTCAGGATAAAGTTTCGGAAAAAGGAGATTGGCTGCCATCAATGGTTTGGGTGCAGGTAATACAAATCCTCTTCCGTCTGGTATGGCACCTGCCTCTGCGGCCAAAGCCAATGCTTTTAACGATTCAAGACCTGCGAACAGACGTGCAGTTTTCTCAATAACATGTGCTTCTGTATTCAGATCGAGAGTATCCGTGAGAAGCTGGATTGTACCGAGAACAAATTCCGTCTTGGCAATATAACGACACAATACCTGATGACCTGCGTGAATATGAAAGTTGCTACCACTGAAGAGACGCGAGGACATTTCCTCACTTCCTGCAAAAAATATTCGTTCATGCGGAACAAGCACCCGGTCAAAGATGACGATATTGTCCATTTCTTCATATCTGGAACTCAGAGGATAGTTGGTGTGAGATTCGGCTGCGTAGGTATCCCTGCATACCAGACTGATTCCTGGGAGATCATTGGGGACAGCAAAAGAGAATGCAAATGGATTTTCGTCATCAAATGGGGCGGGAGAAGGGGACGGGTAGACAAAAATCTCATCCGAAGTGGCAGCTTGTGTAGCCATCATGAATGCTCCGCTAATAATGAGACCTTCCTCGGTACGATCTACGACCTTTGCGGCAATAGCATCCTCAGTGGCATCCAATTGTCCTGAAATTTTGCTGGCGTATGGCTGAATGAAGGCATGGGATAGCGTAATATCATGATCACGGCAGTAGGCATAATAATTCTTGAGATTTTCTGCATATTGGGGAGATAATTCGTTCAGAAGATCGGCACCTGTGTAAAAGGACATTATGGCTGTATTCATGTAATCGGGTGAGCGACCAAGAAAGCCATGATGGACATTTGCCCAGATATTCATCCCTTCCCGTCGTTTGCGGAGGTCGTCCGCACTGGTTGGAGGCAGGAAGGATATGCCTACTGGTTTTCCATCGGCCGGAGAGGCATACGTCATCGTTTCCACATATCTAGGATCAGATTGCAGATCATACATGTACATCTGAGTCTCCATTAAACCAGCAAATGCTACATGTTCAGAGCGTTTTCCAGTAATAAGATTACCTTTGTACCAGCAAGGGACGGACTGTGCATCAATTCGTTCACGATACTGTGTGCCACTTTTAACAGGCATTGTTATTCACCTCTTGGTTCTAATCGTTCATGGGCAGACTGACTTCTTACATAGTGTACGTAGGTGATCTGTCCAATGTGCATTTAAGAGGTGAGAAGGATTTTTACAGATTAGGGCTTGATAATAATTATCATTCTTGTTACAATAGATAAAGAAAAAAGGAACCGGTAAGGGCTCCTTTAAGTGGATCACATGAAATTACTTATTTTACTTCAAAAGTCTTACAGTCTGTTTCAGCAGACTGACTTGCTTCTTTGGAACTGTGGCTCACGATGTAGATTGAAGAAGCGTTACATTTGTTCTCTTGAGCCCAGTGACGACAGGAATTAACTTCACACAATACGTCTTTTGCCATGATTGTTAACCTCACTTTAATTGGATTACATTCGTTGGTATAAAGAATCCAGATGTAGCAAGTTGCCGCTTGCGAATCTGGAAAATTATTACTCTCGTGAAAATTGGAGGGCTTTTTTGCGTTATACACAACGATGCACATTTAGAATAGCAAATTTTATTGAAGCTTGCAACCAATGACTTCCTTCTGTGGCAGAATAGTGGACGTGCTCTAGTTATATTTGCAAAAAGGCATTAGTATGTTATTATTTAATAGTAATAATTACGATTAATAGTCTGGATGATTCTATATAAATTGAACTAAGCATTTACACGAAAACGGAGAGGACAGAAAGAACCTGAAGAAGCGGAGCGTTCGCCTTTATCCCCGGATTTCCCCTCTAGGGAAATAATCAAAAAATCTGGGGATAACAGCAATCGGAAGGTTGTTCTGTCATCGAAGTGGTCAGTGTAAATATTTATTAGTTCAACTTATATAACTTGAATCACGGACTGAAACTATAAATGAAGGAGCATTTGTTACATGAGCAAAATAAACCATATGAACCGGATTCCACGAGCAAAAGGGATCGATATGGCTGCTTTTTACACACCAATAGAGTGTAGGCGCAAAGCCCAGCATATTGTATTTTCCGCTGAAAATGAGCGTATCATTAATGAATTCATCACCATTCTGGGCATGAAAGAGAAGTTCAGGGAGCATGACGTGTCCATCCCCAATAAAATGGTCATGTTCGGGCCTCCCGGTACAGGTAAAACATTAACGGCATCACATCTGGCAGAGCAGCTTGATTTGCCACTGGTACTCGTGAGATTGGATGCAATCATTCATAGCCATCTTGGGGAGACGGGCAGTAATGTTCGCAAGTTATTCGAATATGCGCGATTGAATCCCTGCGTGTTATTTCTGGATGAATTTGATGCCATAGGTCGGACACGTGAGAGTAATGATGAAGTGAAAGAGATGGCTCGTGTCGTCAATACGTTGTTGCAGTGTCTGGACGAATTCGATGGAGACAGTATTCTGGTGGCTGCAACGAACCTGGACACCCAACTGGATCATGCCATATGGCGGCGTTTTGATACGAAGATGACCTATGGAATGCCTGATGATTCAAGTCGCAGATTGTATATCAGCAAGTTGTTGGGGGCATTTGAACAGGAGACCGGGCTGGAAGATTACATATGTGAACGCATGGCAGGGTGCAGTTATGCGGATATAGAGCAGATCGTTTTGAAAGCAAAACGGAAAGCGATCATTGCCAGCAGTACACTTCATAAGCAACTGATCTCGGATGCTTACGATGAATATAGGCCACGTGTATTAGAGTGTTGACTGAAAAAACGCTGAAATAGCCCAGTCTCCTGAATGGAATCCTGGGCTATTTGTCATGTTAGCATGCTGCGTTACACTTTTACGGCTGCTCCGTAAGCTTTTTCTGTATTCATGGCTTCTTGAGTTGCAGTCCAACGTGGCAGGCTCAATCTGAACGTGCTCCCTTCCGGACTACTGGAGACAAGCGTCAGTTCACCGCCTTGTTCCTGAGCGAGTAACCGGCTATATGTTAAGCCTAGACCCAGGCCGCGGTTACGACGTTTCTTGAGCTCTCCACGATAGAAGCGTTCGAAGATCTTGGGTTGGTCTTCGGCCGCGATGCCTGTGCCGTTGTCCTTGACATCAACATACAGCATCTGTTCTTCTGCGCGTAGATAAATATCGAAGACAGCCTTTTGTTCAGGAGCTGTGGCATGAAGTGCGTTATTAAGCAAATTAACAATAATCTGCTGAATGCGGAGAGCATCCCCCAGGGTAAAGAAGTTGACTGGTGGGGTGTGCAGCTGAACCTCTGGCATTTTGTCCTCATACGCAATCTTCCACTGATAGATGATCTCACCGACCAACAGCTTCAGATCCGTCCGTTCCTTGCGAACGGTAACACTTCCTGCAGCCATGGCGTTATAGTCAAGCAAATCTGCGACCATACGCTCCATGCGTTCGGATTCCTTCAAAGCGATATCCAAAAATTCTTTCCCTTCCTGTGGACTCACGACATCGTCACGTACTGCCATAACGAGCCCCTTGATGGAAGTTACCGGTGTCTTGAGTTCATGACTTACCCCTGCCAGCGAAAGTGTACGCCATTCTTCGAGTTGTTGGAGACGAGAGGCCATATCTCGGAATGAATTAACAAGTTCATTGATCTCACGCTCTCGTGTATTCAAGTCAAGACTCACATTATAATTGCCACCTCGAATCTGTTCAGCTGCATAGGCTACCTGACGAATAGGTCTGGATAACTTGTTGGACAGGAGATAGATTGTGAACCATCCACAGAGGATTAGTCCTCCGAGGATTAGAGCCACGAGCCATATGGTC
Source organism: Paenibacillus sp. 2KB_22 (assembly GCF_052115745.1). NCBI lineage: Bacteria > Bacillati > Bacillota > Bacilli > Caryophanales > Paenibacillaceae > Paenibacillus > Paenibacillus sp. 2KB_22. Next base: position 608,220 of record NZ_JBFRHG010000002.1, on the reverse strand, counting down.
TCTGGACCAAATGTAATGGATTGTTTGGACTGCATAACCCATACTTTACCCAAGGTTTGATCGCCCTCGGATATGTTGACCGTTACACCTGCATATTTGTTGTTTCGCGGTTCAAGATAGTCGTCTGACAGTCGATAATGCACATCTTTTTGCTCCATTTTAGGCTGGGAAAAGATCAATTGATTGTTGTTGTCCAAGATCATGACACAAAAATAATGATCTGTATTAAATAGTTTCTCTCGCTTGGTTACCAGTCTGTCCAGATCGGGTGGAACCCGTAGCATATTATTTTCACTGGTCACATGATCTGCGATCTCCAGACCCAGCAGTTCTGCAGTTTTGAGGCTTTTCTCAATGGAAGTTGTTCGAATCCAGTAGAGTGCCCCAGCCACAATAATTGTGAAACCAATGCATAGAATCAGAAAATATCGCAGTGTCCAGTGTGACAGAATGGATATCGTTCGTTTCGGTTTCTTTTGTTTCAGTTGGCGATCCAAAATTGATACCCCATTCCTCGCAACGTCCGAATCTCTCCCGTCTCTGGCGACCAGTGGGAGAGGGCTTGGCGTAGTCGTTTAATCGATAGATCCACAGCACGGTCACTGCCATCATAGTCCATCCCCCATACCTGTTCAATGAGGTGATCCCTGGTAAACGTACGATTCGGATAATCGGACAGGAAAAACAGTAATGACAGGTCACGAGGTGTGAGTGCAACCTCTGCACCATTCAGCAGCACCTGCTTGGCAGCAAGATCAATGACGAGATTTCCAAAGGAACGCTTCTCTTCGCCACCTGAGGTCCAATGTGGATTACGCCGCAACACCGCATTAACTCTGGCGACCACTTCTTCCGGTACAAAAGGTTTGCTCATATAATCGTCCGCACCGGCATTCAATCCGTTGAGACGGTCTGAAATGTCATCCAGTGCGGTTAGCATGATCACGGGACAAGCACTTTTTTCACGAATAATCCGCAGCAGATCCCATCCGTCCATTCCTGGCAGCATCACATCAAGTAATACGAGGGAAGGTGTGACGGTATCAAAAAGGCTAAGTGCAGTCGGTCCATCTGCTGCATGATGAACTTCAAATTCTGCTTTTCTCAGATAAGCAGCCAGTACTCGTGCAATAGCTTGCTCATCCTCGACGATAAGTATGGATTTCAAGAAAAGCGTTCTCCCTTCATTTCATAAACTTGTACTGATTTTACATGAGCAAGAGCGTAAAGCCAATCCTGTATTACAGATTTGAAAAAAATATCGCACGTGTCGTATCTTGACTTCTTCCTGACACATTCGGTTGATATGATCCATATCAACAAGCAATCTAAACAATCATATACTGGAGGAAACATACAGATGAACAAGAAAGCAAAAGCATGGCTTATTACAGGTGTGGCGGCGGTTGCCGTAATCGGTGGTGGTGGTTACTATCTGGCCAATAGTTACTTGGGGAACAACGTGGAGATTGAGCAGGTGCTTCCTGCCAGCACAGCGACTTCGACAACATCAGTAGACAGTACAGGTGCGGTTGTCGCTAATGAAACTGCGGGAGCAGAGCAATTGAACGGAGACTGGAGCATCAGTGAAGGTTCCAAAGTTTACTTCTCTGTGACTACTTCGCAGGAGACGGTTAACTTTGTGGACGAGCAGGTAACAGGCAATTGGACTATTAATGTAGACGATGCTTCCCAGATGAAAGCAGAAGGACAGATCGAGATGGACGGAATTGATTCCGGGAATGGACAGCGTGATGGTCACGTGAAGCAAGCCGATTTCTTCGACATTGCTACATATCCACAAGCTACATTTACAGCGACTTCATTTGAAGGGGTACCTGCGGAATGGCCTGTCGGTCAAACGGTTGATATCAAAATGAATGGTACAATTACGGTTAAAGGTATTGAAAAAGAAGTCACTTTTGATGCAAAAGCGGCTTATGAGAATAATGCAGTATTATTGTCGGCAACATCGATGGTAACGTTCGAAGATTTCGGAATGGAAAATCCGCACTCGGTTGTGCTTTCGACGGAGAATGATATTCAGGTACAGCTTGAATTAAAACTCTCCAAATAAGTGTAGCGACGATCATATACCTAAAAATCTGTTCTGCTTCCGCCTTCCGGTGGACGGACAGATTTTTTTGTTTCTTACAAATCGTGGATTCTTATAGCTCAAATGTAACTTTTACAGGATCATATTGTTAAAATAACTGCTGTTTCCTTTGGAAAATGCCGTGTTACCCACCACTATTAAGCGCTTACAATGAGGAGGATTCATCACATTCATTGATCCATGCACAATCAAACACAAAAAGGGGGAGATCAAGAGTGAACAAAAGGTACATAAGCGGGTGTCTAGTATTACTAATGTTGTTCTGTGATCTGGGGTTGATGGTTCGTCCAGCGGCTGCAGAAGATGCAAAAGTGAACGTGGCACTTAACAAGGCGGTTACGGTAAGTGAGCAAGATCTATTGTATGAGGGACAAAAAGAAAAGGCGGTGGATGGTGATGTGAATACTCACTGGAGTGCGAGCTCACCTACTTCTGAGAGTAATCCTCATTGGTTGACTATAGACCTAGGTGCGCCATATGAGCTTTCCGGAGCGGAGTTGACTTGGAAGGACAAAGACCAAGTTGTAAAATATTTGATTGAAGTATCTGATGATGGTAACAACTGGTCAACTGTTGTGGACCAAACGACTAACGAAATAAAACAGACTGTGGCCAGTGAAGAATTCCAGACCAGTACATCTGCCCAGTATGTGAAGGTTACGATTCCGTACTATGCGGGAGCAACTTGGTGGCCCGGGATATCCGAGCTTAAAGTCTGGGGCGAAGAGGAAGAAATTGATCCGTCAACCATTACGGGCTATGATGCTATACAGGTCAAAACAGTGGCTGGGGTTGCTCCCGTTCTACCGACAAAAGTGACAGCGCAGTATCCGATCGAAAAGTCGGGTTCTGTTCCAGTGGAATGGAATAGTATCAGCCCTTCAGAGTACGCACATGCGGGAAGCTTTACCGTAACAGGTGCAGTATATGGAGCTCCTGTTCAACCGGAGGCCACAGTAATTGTTGAGGGATATCGTGAAGACTATGTTAGAGGTGTTGATATTTCCACATTGACAGCCATTGAGGACAAAGGCGGCAAATACGTGGACAGCAACGGTACGGAGCGTGATTTGCTCGATATTCTAAAGGATCGCGGTGTCAATTATGTACGTCTTCGTCTGTGGAATGATCCACAGAAATCAGGGGGCTACAACGATAAGGAAGATGTCATTCGTTTGGCTACGCGGGTGAAGCAAAAAGGCATGAAGATCCTGTTGGATTTCCACTACTCGGATGAGTGGGCGCACCCAGGTCAGCAGCTTCGTCCCAAAGCTTGGGAAGGTCTTTCCCCCGAAGAGCTGAAGCAAGCCGTATACAACTATACGTTTGAAGTTGTGGGAGAATTGAAGGCAAAGGGCGCTATGCCAGATATGGTGCAGATCGGTAACGAGATCAACAGTGGTGTTCTGAACGGCTTGAGTAGTGACGTGGATTTCGAGCAAAATGTTGCATTGCTGAAAAGCGGAATTGATGCTGTACGTGCAGTAGAAGGAGAGATCACCAATAACGCGGATAAGGTGAAGATCATGATTCATCTGGCAGAAGGAGGCAAGGCGGATACGTTCGACTGGTATTTCAGTGAGCTGGAGAAACGCGAACTGAAGTATGACATTATCGGACTGTCATATTATCCATTCTGGCATGGGACATTTGCCGATGTTCAGAAGACCATGAATGAAGTGTCTAACAAGTTCCAAAAAGACGTGATTATTGCCGAGACATCGTATCCATTTTCATATAAAAACGGGGACGCTCACGGAAATATCATTGGATCGGACGAAGCGCTTCATGTAGGGGGAGCAGACTTCCCTGCAACCGTCCAAGGTCAATATGATGCCATCGCGGGCATTATGGACATGATTGCAAATGTGCCGAATAATCATGGAGCAGGTTTCTTCTACTGGGAGCCAGCATGGATTCCGGCCGGTGTAGGCTGGATTGCATCTGAAGGGAATGCATGGGAGAACCAAGCGATGTTTGACTACGACGAATTTCCGGCTAACGGTGGGCATTCGTATGAAGGCAGAGCGTTATGGTCCCTTGATGTGTACAAACGCGGATTAAATCTTCTGCCGGCAGACCGCCAGCAACTGGCTGCGGCACTTGCACGGGCAGAATCGTTGGTACAGACTGATTTTACTTCGGAAACCTGGAGTACTCTGGCTCCGGCAATCTCGGCAGCGAAAGACGTAAATCGTCAGGCATACACGCCGGGTGGGGTGACTCAAGCAGATACAGATGCAGCGACAACGGCATTAGAACATGTGATGCAGCAAATGCAGGTTATCCCTCCGCAGCTTGACGAGCTTCGAGCCAAAATAGCAGAAGGGCGTACGTATCAGCAGGCTGACTGGTCTGCGGCCACTTGGGCGGTATTGACTAAAGCACTGGAAGGCGCTGAGCAGGTCTTGGATGATCCAAGAGCAACACAGACGGATGCGAATACAGCGGTTAAACGTTTAGATGATGCGATTCAAGGTCTATCCAATGTGGACAAAACACAACTGTACCAGTACATTCAACAAATGCAGCAGCAGAATGAATCTTCCTATACACGCCGGAGCTGGTCTATATTGCAACAATCTTTGAAGGTAGCGATTCAGGTCCGAGATAACAATGCTGTTGTCCAGTCTGAAGTGAATTCAGCACTAAGTACGTTGAAACAAGCCTTTACTAATCTGGTCTCTCTGGAGGCTTTAACAACGGGCAAAACGGCAACGGCTTCAAGTAGTGCAGGGACTGGAGGCAATCAAGCCAACTCTCCTGAAGGTGCAATTGACAACAATCCGAACACTTCATGGGGGACCGATAAGAGTATTGACAGCTGGTGGCAAGTGGATTTGGGGCAAGTCGCTAACCTTCGCAAGCTCGAGATGTCGATGTGGAGTGGCGGTATCAAATATACGATCGAAGTGTCCAATGATAACCAAAACTTTGTGAAAGTAGTGGATACCACAAGTGATGTGGTTGTATCGACCGCACCTAGCCATGTACTTCCAGAAGGCACGGAGGGACGTTATATTCGCGTAACGATTAAAGCAGGTCCCACATGGGTAGGATTCATGGAATTTGAAGCCTATGGTACGTTCCCTGCGGACAAATCTGCACTGCAAGCTACTGTGCATACGGCTGAGAAATTAAAACAAGCCGAATACACGACATCAAGCTGGAATGTATTCAGTAAGGCGCTTTCTGAAGCGAAGGCATTCATTCTGGATGTTGAATCTTCAACGCAAGATGTAAGCAGTGCGGATCGTGCGTTACAAGATGCTGTGAGTAAGCTTGTACGTCAAGAGGGTACACCTAGCCCTGGCCAGCCATCAGAACCAGGTGTACCATCACAGCCTTCCAACCCGGGAACAGCTCCTTCAACGGGGAATCCGGCTGTAACACCACCGGTTGGATCAGGTACTGTACCAGAGAAGGGTTCGATCACGGTAAAAGGAACGACATCCGGGGAGGACAAGTATTCTATTCGTCCGGATGCATCCCAATTAACCCAGGCAATGCAATCCATGGATGCAGGAAATCGTATCTTGAAGCTGATTGCAGATGTGCCTGACACAGCCAAGAAAGTCACATTCCAATTGGCTGCAAGTCAACTGGGGGCATGGATTCGTTCCGAGGAAGTGAAATCCCTGGATGTAGTTGTAGGACAGACTACCGTTCGTGTTCCTCTGAGATCACTCCCGCTAACCATTGCGGAGACTGAGGGAACGTTCGACATCGTAGTGGCAACAGGATCGACAGATACACTGACCACATCACAAAAAGCAGCGATCGGTCATCATACGATTGTTGATGTGAATTTGTTGTTGAACAATAAGCCATTGCCATGGACAAACAGAGCGGTTGAAGTTGCATTATCCAGTGTAGAGCAGCCTAAGCAGAATGATGTGGTTATGGTCGTACATTCCATATCTTCAAGTGGGGAAATGAAGCCTGTTACGTATTCCAAGTACGATGACAAAACGAAGACGATGGCGTTCAAACCGCTGGAATCCGGCAGTTATGTCATTACAGAAGTTGAAGTGCCATTACATGATCTGCAAAATCACAACTGGGCTCTCCAAGAAGTGCAGAACCTCTACGGTAAAGGAATTATTACGGGGATGAGCGCAACTCGTTTCGCTCCGCAAGGTGAACTGACCAGAGCACAATTTTTGCAAATGATAATTAAAGGTATTGGTGATACACGTCAGCCGGATCCATCTATTTCAACCCCAACGGATGTGAAGGAAGGGCAGTGGTATGCCGATTCAGTAAGACTTGGAATTGAGATGAACATTATTCAAGGCCGAGCGGATGGAAGCTTCGGGGCCAACGAACGCATTTCACGAGAAGATATGGCCGTTATGCTGAATAGAGCTCTTCAGGTTGTGCAGCGTGAGGATGCAACCCATTCTATACCAGGAAATATGGTGTTTGTAGACAACGATGAGATCGCGCCATACGCCAAAGAGGCTGTAGCCTCGATGCAACAACTTGGACTGCTGAATGGCATGCCTGATGGCACGTTTGCTCCGAAAGAAACGGCGAACCGTGCACAAGGGGCTGTTGCAGTAGCCAGATTGATGGAACGACTGTATTAGAAAATAACGAAGCAGGTAAGGAGATCGAATCAACTGATTCGGTCTCTTTGTTTTGTGGAAAGAAGAGGTTCAGACTTCATCCATTTCTCTACATAAGCATATGAATCATTTGTTAATGTCGTATTGACAATATCAAATCCATTTGTTATCATTTCGATAATATCAAAACGACAATATTAAGAAATGAGGAATGAGCCATGTTTGGATTCCGATTTGCGAAGTTTCAACCCAGTGAATATGTCATGAAGGTGAAAAATGGTAAGGTACAACGTCAGGGTGTCGGATTGTCTTTCTATTATTATGAGCCGACCACATCGGTAGTGGTCTTACCCGTGTCCTCGGTGGATGTACCATTCATGTTCGAAGAGATTACGGCGGACTATCAGACCGTTACAGTGCAGGGACAACTAAGCTATCGCATTGTAGATTATTTGAAAATAACACAGAGCCTGAATTACACGTACAATTTGCGCAAGAATCGGTATATTTCCGACGACCCCGGCAAACTGGATCAACGGGTAATCACCACAGCGAAAGTACTAACTAAGAAATATCTGGAGAAAATGCCGTTGAAGGAGGCCATTCAATCCAGTGAACGGCTGGCAAGCAGCATGAAACGTGAAGTTGTGCAGAGTGAAGAGTTGGAGAAACTGGGCGTTGAGCTGATGAGTCTATCCATCCTGGCCATTTTGCCCAATAAAGAGACGATGCGTGCATTGGAAGCACAAGCGCGGGAAGAGATTTTGCGTCAGGCTGATGAAGCGCTGTATGTGCGTCGCAATGCATCAATTGAACAGGAACGCCGAGTGAAGGAGAACGAACTGAACACCGAAATTGCCGTGGAGACAAAGAAACAGCAAATTCGTGAGACCCAACTGCATGCAGAACGCTCGGTGAAACAGAAACAAAACGAGATGGAGCAGGAGCAGCTTCAGTTCAATACAGCGATGGAGGAACGTAAGCAGCAACTGATTGAATTAACCATTGCCAATCACAATGCAGAAGCCGATGCCAAAGCATATGAGATCGCTGCCGTGATGAATTCGTTGCAACATGTACAGCCCAATGTACTGCAAGCGATGGCAAACATGGGCATGAATTCCGATAAGCTGATTGCACTTGCATTCCAGGAGCTGGCTGAAAATGCAGGCAAGATCGGACAGCTTAATATCTCGCCGGATCTGTTGCAGGGGTTGATGTCTCCCGCGCCGGGCAGAGATCAGGGAGGTAGAGGGCGATGAGATTAGGAAGAAGAGAGCAGACAGAGCAAGCAGGGAAATCGGTACGTCATCAGGCTACGCCGGACGATCGAATGAGCGAACACAAGCTCATTCTCGTTAAGCGTCGGACCCGACTGGAAGAGTTGGTGGTTCGATATAACACGGTGCAGCAAGCTCAGTTTTATATTGAACGTCTGGGTGCCGACTTCAGTGATTATATGGAGGAAGACCGTCGTTATCGGTTATCTGTGCAGCAGGCGCAGCAGCAACTGGGGCAATTAGGACGGGTTCAGACAATTGATCGTGAACATGTGCCCAACTTTATTTTTGGAGAGCAGGATATCGTGGTTGTGGTTGGACAGGATGGGCTTGTAGCCAATACCCTCAAATACGTAACCGAGCAGCCACTCATTGGTGTGAACCCGGACCCAATGCGGTGGGACGGGGTGTTATTACCTTTTACCGTGGAGGATCTGAGCTTCATTGTCCCGGATGTCATTCGAAAACAACGAACCTTGAAAGAAGTCACACTCGCCAAAGTAGAACTCAATGATGGACAGTATCTATATGGCGTCAACGATCTGTTCATTGGTCGGAAGACACATGTATCGGCACGTTATGAAGTGCGTTTGGGTACATCCGTAGAACAACAATCCTCCAGCGGTATCATTGTATCCACAGGCATGGGATCGACAGGTTGGTTCAAAAGTGTGCTGGCCGGGGCCACCGGAATTGTAGGATCGGCGGCGTGGCAGAACATGAATTCGGAAGATGAGGTTGCTGTTGCATCCTCATCCATTCATGGAAGCAGGCAGGAGCTGAATCATTTTAACTGGGATGCGCCTTACTTGTATTTCTCAGTAAGAGAACCCTTTCCAAGCCGAACGACGGCGGCTAATCTCGTGTTTGGACAGATCCATTCGAAGCAACCACTGCACATTGTATCCCAGATGCCAGAGGATGGTGTTATTTTCAGCGACGGGGTTGAGCAGGACTTTCTTGAGTTTAACTCAGGGGTGGAAGCTATCATTGGTTTGGCAGAGAGAAGGGGGCGTCTCGTAATCTGACCCTTTATTTCCAAGACGTTTCCAACTAAAATGGGTAACTAGATGTGATACACTGACGTCAGGAAACGGAAAGAGGGTTAACGATGCAGTCGATATTGTTGGTTGAAGATGATGCCAAGCTTGCAGGATTGCTGGCGGCTTATCTTAGCCGAAATGGATTCCAGGTACAGGTCACCGGTGATTTTCGTCATGTATTGGATGAATTCGTGAAGATGGAACCGGATCTAGTGCTGATGGATGTGAACTTGCCTCAATATGATGGTTATTATTGGTGCAGGCAGATACGTACACATTCCATATGTCCCATTCTATTCATATCCGCTCGGGATAGCGGCATGGATCAGATTATGGCATTGGAGCATGGAGCGGATGATTATATTACAAAACCTTTTCAATATGAAGTTGTGCTTGCCAAAGTCCGCAGTCAGCTGCGAAGAGCCTATGGTTCCTACGCTGCTGTGCAGCAGGAAGTGAAAGTGAATAACGGTCCCATGATTCTTTATCCTGAGAGATTCATATTGGAATATGATGAACGCTCAACAGAGCTGACTCAGAAGGAAGCGATACTGGTGGAAGCACTGATGGCGAAGGCAGGGCGAGTGGTCAGCCGGGAAAAATTACTTGAACAGATGTGGGAAGATCAGCATTTTATTGATGATAATACATTGAATGTCTATATTACACGTGTTCGTCGGAAGTTGAAGGAACTGGGTGCAGAAGAGATCTTGGAGACGGTTCGCGGAGCGGGTTATCGCGTGTTGGATCTGGGCCCTTCTGCACAAGGACAAGGGAAATGAAACTTTTCCTGAAAGACCACCAGATGTTAGTTGGATTTTATGTATTGCAGATGCTGCTTGTTCCGTGTGTATATTGGCTCTCTGGTGAAGATCGCCCGATGAAAATTATCCTCTATGGCATGATGATCAGTACCGTGGTGCTGATGGTCTATCTCGTCATACGTTACTTCCAGCTACGAGCGTATTATCATCTACTTCAACAACCACGTAAATGGGTCAACGAGCCTTTTCAGACCCTTGGAAATTCGGTTGTAGCTGAGGCTATCCAGGAATTGTTACACGAACTGGAGCGTAATCGGCAGAACGAGATTGGTCAGTTACGTACTAGCAAGGAACAGCAGGTGGTATTCATGAATCGCTGGGTTCATCAGATGAAGACACCGTTGTCTATTATCCAACTGACCTTGGAAGACGTGGAAGACGAGACGGCTGGCAGCATTCAGGATGAGCTGGATAAAATGCGTAAAGGACTTGAAATGGTCTTACATTCATCCCGGCTTGAACAGTTCGAAGGAGATTTTCGTGTGGAGCTGCTGTCTCTGCAAGAGGTACTTCGGAGCAGCATTGCAGAGAACCGACGTTTGTTTATACGCAGAGGTATTAAGCCGGATATCCGTATGGAGGAAGATCTTAAGATCTACAGTGATTCCAAGTGGCTGCGGTTCATGTTCACCCAGATCCTGACCAATGCGGTGAACTATTCCGATAGCAAATCAGGCAAAAAAGTGATCATTACCGGCTATAAACAGGAAGAGCGTACAATCCTGGATATTCAGGATGAGGGAATCGGCATCTCGTCAGAGGATATTCATCGCGTGTTCAATCCCTATTTTACAGGTGAACGTGGCAGGCAATACCATGAATCTACGGGAATGGGATTATATCTGGTTCGTGAGATCAGTGCACGCCTGGATAACCGGGTAGAGTTGTTTTCGGAGCTGAATAAGGGAACATTGGTTAGATTCAGCTGGGTTCATACGAAAGTTCCGCAGTAAAGAGCGCTTTGCCCGTAACCATGGGTGAGGTGCTTTTTTATGTAGATACCCAAAGTTATGGAGGTAGGGGAACAGAACCTTAAACGGGATGTAAGGCAAGTTTAAGGTAATTCGATAGCACCGTTACGGAAGGTCAGTTAGGATAAGAATAGGATTAACATATAAAGAGTAATAGATTCGGAGGGGAATACACATGGAAATGTTACAAGTATCGGGACTGAGCAAAGTATATCAGGGCAAAGTGCAGACTCAAGCCCTTAGTGATATTCATCTGACAATCAAACAAGGTGAGTTTGTGGGCATTATGGGCCCGTCCGGCAGTGGCAAAACTACATTGTTAAACATGGTCTCTACCATTGATGAACCCAGCTCAGGCAAGGTGCTGATTAATGGTATGAACCCGTTTGATATGAAAAAGAAAGAACTTGCCATGTTCCGGCGTCGGGAACTCGGGTTTGTCTTTCAGGATTTCAATCTGTTGGACACGCTGACGGTTGCCGAGAATATTGTACTTCCATTGACACTGGACAAGGTCAAACTGAAGGAGATGGAGAGTAGACTACATCGCATTACATCCAAGCTTGGGATTGATCATATTCAGGATAAACGAGTGTACGAAATCTCGGGCGGTCAGCGACAGCGCACAGCCATTGCGAGATCCATGATCAATATGCCTTCAATTGTATTGGCGGATGAACCTACGGGCGCATTGGATTCCACTTCATCTCAGGCCGTCATGGAGTCGCTTGAACAGATTAATCAACAGGAGAAAACGACCATTATGCTGGTTACACATGATCCCCTTGCTGCAAGTTATTGCAACCGAATTGTGTTCATCAAGGACGGGAAACTGGCAGCGGAGGTACACCGCGGAGATAATCGACAGACGTTTTTCCAGCGGATCATCGATACCTTATCCTTCTGGGGAGGGAATTCACATGAGCTTTCCTCAGTTCGCGTTTAATAACATTCGCCGCAATGGGCGAGCGTATATTGCTTTTTTTCTAAGCAGTGTGTTTATGGTCATGATTTTCTTCGCTTATGCAGTGTTCATCTATCATCCGTATGTGACCGAGTTGCCGATGGGTGACACAACTGCTACGGGGATGCAGGTGGCTTCGATCATTGTATATGTGTTTGCATTTTTCTTTGTCATGTATTCCATCAGTGCTTTTCTCAAATCACGGAACAAGGAGTTTGGCATTCTAACCATACTTGGTGCGGAGCCTGGACAGATTCGGAAATTGGTCATATTGGAAAATATGTTGATCGGCTGTCTTTCCATTATTGCCGGTATCGGCGGAGGCATGTTGTTGTCGAAGCTGTTCCTGATGTTAACTACTCGTTTTATCGGGATGGAAGATCTGCCCTTTTATTTTCCGGTGAAAGCGATTCTGATTACGATCGGGGCCTTTCTGTTATTATTTTTCTGCATTTCACTCTTCACATTGGTATTTATCGGAAACAAACGGACGTTAGAGCTTTTGACAGGGACCAGCAAACCTAAAAAAGAACCCAAAGCTTCATGGTTCTTCTCGATTCTGGGTTTTGCCTTACTTACAGTCGGATTTGTGGCACTCCGCAGTGAATTGAGTGGCGGGACGATCTTGCTTGCAGCAGTGACAGGCATCGCGGGGACGTATTTTTTCTACTCACAACTTTCAGTGCTCATCATCCACTTATTGAAGCGTAATCGTAAAACGGTATGGCATGGTACTCGTCTGTTATGGATCTCAGAGATGAGTTACAAAATGAAGGATAATGCTCGCATGCTGTTTATGGTGACCGTGGTCATTGCGATTGCTTCGATGAGTGCAGTTGTAATTTTGTCACTGGATCAGGAGAATCGGGAGCAGTTTACCAACAACGATTTTCCAGTCATATACAATGTGTACACACCATCGGATCAAATGGATATGAGCGCTATTGATTCGACACTTGAAGCCGCAGGCTTGGATTATCAGCAAGTGTATCTGGAGTACTTCTGGTCTGATGCAGATCAGAGTGCTGTCTCAGTCATGCCACTCAGTCATTACAACCGATTCAATGCGATCCAAGGAAAAAAGACATTCCAATTGGATTCAGGTGCAGCATTATTCGTAGATTCGCGTAATGAGAAGGATCAGGCTCAGATCGATCGCAACAGGTTTCGCAATTATGCGGAAGGAGACACTTTGACCTTGAATCTGGAAGCTGGCCCCATGCAAGCAAGAGTTACAGCCACGGATGTCGAGACACGGTTTGCAACCTTGATCTATTCAACAGGTGTAGTTGTCCTACCGGATGAGAAGTTTGAAGAGATCACACAACAGATCCATGAAAATAGATTATCTGGCAAAGTTCTGTATCAGATTCCTGCCTGGGGTCATGCGGTACCTGACCGCCACTCCTCGGAAGCCATGGTTAGCGATCAGTTACTTTCGTCCGCAGATACCATTCGAAGCGATAATGCTTCGGATGAGAATTACTCCGGATTTCTCACCACTCGATATGGAGATTTTGAAAGATACAGACAGGGTACAGCACTTTTTACCTTTCTGGGCATATTTATCGGATTGATCTTCTCCATCTCTTCGGCAAGCTTTCTGTATTTCAGACTGCATACCGATCTTGAAGCAGATGGGAAAATGGTTCACTCTCTTTCGAAAATGGGTCTCAGTTTCGACGAGATGAAACGATCATCCACCGTTCAGATTGCCATTCTGTTCTTTTTACCGATCGGGGTAGCTATCATTGAAACGTTGGTCGTGGTTAAGCCATTCCTGTCTGAATTCGGTATTACCCACTATACGATTCCGGTGTTGACTGTATTTGGTGCGTTTCTACTTGCACAGACGTTTTATTTCTTTGTTATTCGTTCCAGATATATATCTTCTCTGCGCAAAATGATGGTTTAGTCATCCAGGAAACGAATGATTATAAGATACGCTCGTGGTCTCTTCATTGCCTGCATTTCTTGATTCAGATCAAGGAACTGCGGGCTTTCTTGCGATAAGATGAATGTATTCACAGATTACAGTATCGAGGAGGACGATGATGATGAGTATTACGTCACTGCAAGAAGTCAAAGCATTCAGTGAGGACCGTTTTACGAAACGAGTTTTATTCCAGCAGGGTGGTGGAGTTACCTTTGTCCTTCATTTTCTGCCAGGTCAGCAGCTTCCCGATCATAAACATCCGGGCACAGACGTTATTTTGCTGGTGGTCGAAGGCACAGGCACACTTATATTGGATGGAAAAGAACAAGAGGTGAACCAAGAGGATGTAATCCATTGCGGCGGCGAGGTAGAGTTCGCATTCCGTAATACAGGAGAACAGGAAGTTCGTTTGTTCGTGGTGTTAAATAAAGTACCAGCAGCATCGTATGCAAAGGACATCTAAGAGCTATTATCAAGGAATTGATACAATGATTCACTGATTGGCACGAATATAAGAGGGAACTCTATTCTGGAGTTTCCTTATTTATTTTTTATCCAAAATTCACTGCATGTGTCCGACAAGCCATTTCGTAGGAGACGATCAAGTGCAAGCAATCCTTCGCAAAACAAAAAGCATACCTAGGTCTGAGAGAACATCAGATGTCAGGTATGCTTTTTCATATTCCGTCAACAACTTGTTCATTCATCCGGTCTATAGTCATTCGGCCTAGAAGTATCCCAGCATTTCCTTGGCTTCATTCGACATCCGCTGTGGAGACCACTGTGGCTCCCACACGACTTGAACGTCAATATTAGTCTTGTTCGTATTTTCCTGTAAAACCCATTTCACCGCACCAACGATGGTATCGTGCAGCGGACAACCTGGTGTAGTCAGCGTCATCCGTACATGTACCCGTTCAGGTTCTTCCCTTACTTCATATACCAGACCCAGGTCAACGATGTTGACACCTAATTCAGGGTCATACACTTCCTTGAGACATTCGAGTAAATGCATCGTTTGTTCCACCTTTTCCACGCTCCGATCGATTTCATAATTTTAACGTCTGAATACCAAAGCAATATTTGCGATATAAATGATGGAAACAAGAGACAAAATCGTTCCACCAACCATCATGACCTCCGCCAGATTAATCAGAATTCCACTCACAAGCAGCAGGCTTCCAGCCACCATGGCTATCATCCCCCAATGGACGTTCCGTTCACTTAGCATACCTGCCATCAGCGGTGTTCCGGGTCTGCCTGCCTGCTTGCCATATTTGTGGGTCCACCACAGAAAAGGCACGATTTTGGAGGCATAGCCAAGTATGGTGAGAGACACCCAGCCCCCGAGATATATCCATCCAGACAGCAGAACAACACGTGGATGGAGCAGCAGTTCAGTCCCTTGTGCGGAATAGATCAGTAGGGCGACAGCATATGCGGCAAATGCACGGCTTACATACACAGACCAGCGAATGCCTGGACCTGGGTTGCTTTTGTGTCGTTTCTCCTGAATTTGCTCCAAGTGATACACATAGACGAGTAACGCTGCGGTAAGGAGAAGTAGCGCGAACCAGAGCCAACCTCCCTTGAGCCCAGTGAGAAATGCAACAACGCCTGTGATAACAGCTGCGTTCCACAGAACCAGGACCACTTTCTGTAATCGAATGGAATAATTGTGGGACAGGTAGAACATGGGCAGCATTTTGTAACTGAAACCGGTAATTAACATGCCAAACCAGCCGAGTGTACCCATCCAGATGTGTGCGCCGAACAAGCGTTCATGCAAGCCATTCCAATCACCAAAGGCAAAATTCAGACCCATCAGCATACCGGACAGCCCGGTAAGAACCAGATAAAGACAGGAACAAGCTGCGCTGATCGTTACCGGGTTCCACTGTGAGGCCCGGAAGAGGGTAACGGCCATATTCCATCCGAACAACAGAATGCCCGAGAGCACGAGTGCAGCAGAACCGGCAATCCAGATGACATCAGCATGAATGAAGCCATATAACATGCCCACGATACCGATACTGAACAAGAAATAATGACAATAACCGAGAAACAGACTGTAGATATTGGATTGCAAAATAACATGTATCAACTGATATACCGCTCCCATGGCCAGCATCGTTGCCCACCCAAGCACAAACAAATGAGCATGAAACCAGCCTTCGGGTCCTCTGAGTTCATCACCAAGCCAGCCTGTCAGCGAGAGTAGGGAGAAGGCATGATACATTACAAATCCAAAGATGCCCGAGATGATAAAAAGAAACGGCAACCTGGACATGGCTTTCGCCTCCTTACCCTTTTTCAATTCTCACTTTGGCTGTGCCATCGGTTTGATCTTCAACCGTGTAGGTGCAACCGAGATTGTTCAACTCTTCAATCAGGAATACAGGTACACGGTCATTGTGGATCAGCACGATTTCCCCAGACTTGCAACGATCCAGAGCTGCGAGTGTTCGCACCATGGGCTGTGGCGGTTCCAATCCGCGATTGTCCAGTATAACGGTGGGAGCCTGTAGAGATTCAAGGTTTTTAAATGCAGCAGGTTGCTCCTCTGGATGTCCATGGCATGAAGCTGATTCTTCATCTGAATCGGGTTCTGAATTAACTTCTGATCCAGATAAAACCATTGCAGAAATTGCCTTTGCACCGGTTTTATTTTTTTTGTGCACAAACTTGGTGACCCAGTGATCTGAAGCCTTTCGTTCCGATGTGCTGGAGTATCCTTTCAGCTTGAGAATACCGAGCAGAGGTGTTGGCTTGAATGGAGCGTGTAGTACAAACACATCGTCACGCTGAAGGCCTTTGACTGTGTCCATAATCAGCTGAAACGGCTCCAGCTTGTTACTCAGATGAGGACGCACATCCAATTCAACAACATGAACATCAGATGGATACATGTGCGTTCACATCCAATCCTGCTCCAGCTACATCCGCCTGCTTTACCAACTGCAGAGATGATTCATACAGGGCGGCCATTCCACCGTACAGCGCATAGAAGAATGACTCTGGCGCATCGAGGGAGAAGGAGAGATAAGCTTTCGGGTCCATGCCAAGCACCTGTTCAAATAGTCTTGCACTGTCATAGGCGTAAAAACAGAAATGAGTATATTCGAACACTGACATTTTTTCGTAAATGGTAATAATCTCTTGGGCATATTCGGCCTGTTCACGCTGTGCCATCTGCACCATGGTTATGGCATCTTCCAGCCGTAGCGTGATGCGAAGTGTAGTATCGTCAAGGATTTCAACGTCCGCCATAGCGGTTCAGCTCCAATCTATAGTTTGCTGATTTTGACCTGGAAGGTTGTAGGGCCCTGCTCAATATATTCCCAGTTGAAACCATCCGGATGTGTGGACTGGAACTGGAATCGAAGTGGCTTTGGATCGTGATCGTTAATGAGCAGCATGGATTCCTGTGGTTGCAGCTGATCAAACGTTTCGAAAATCACTTTATGTTTCAAATGCGGTGCATACTCCGTGGCATTAATGGTTGCTGTGTATGTGTTCATGTGTCATTCCTCCAATTAGGGATAGTGTGGTGTTGCAATTTGATTATAGAAAATGTGAAGAGGGGTCTGTGTGAGCCTGCTCACATATTTGTAATGTCATTGTCTCGCCTTATATGACTGAATTCTGCATACGCAAAGAGACCTTAACGTGGGTTACGGGCGCTAAGGTCGTTTTGTGTAAACACAGTTTTATTGTTAGAGTGTGGGTCAAAAACAAAGTAGCCTGGGTGCAGGGAGATCAAGTATCCCTTTGCTGCTTCAAAGCTTGCAAATCATGAATGATAATCCGGTTGCGATCCACTTCGAGCAGATTCTCTTTTGTAAGCTGGTTCAAAAGCCGATTTGCTGTTTCCCTTGTTGTACCAATGGAATTGGCAAACTCCTGATGTGTCATGGGCAGATTGATGACAATATGTTCTTCATGTTTGTGTCCGTGCTGCTCTGCGAGCATAAGAAGGAAGGAGAGCACACGATTGCGTACATCCTGACCAGAGAGCACCTGCAACTTATCCTGCAATTCTCGTATTTTATCACCGAGCACACGCATAATTTTGATCGCAATGGAGGGTGTACTCAACATTAATCTTTCGAAAAGCCGCACAGGTATGGCCAGTAGTTCGGTAGGAGTAATTGCTTCTGCTGTAGCCGGGTAGGGGTGCGCGTTAAAAAAACCGGTATGTGGGAACATATCTCCTGTTTTAAGGAAAGAGACGATCTGTTCATGGCCGTTTTCATCCGTTTTATAAGCCTTTACAATGCCGGTACGTATGAAAAAAACAGCTTCTTTTTCGCTTCCTTCGCTGAAAATAACTGATTTCTTCTGAATGCTTCTGGAGATGGCTATGTCTTCCACTTGCTTTAATTCCTCGGGGCTAAGATCCTGGAAGATGGGGAACTGTTGTAGAAACTCCGCTGTTGTATCTTTGTTTACCCTGCTCATGAGAATCTCTCCTCTCTGTGCTCATATTTCTGGAACTACGACATCATTTTATCATAGCGTGATTTTTAAACACATCAGGTGACATAGATCACCGTAAAGCCACATCACTGTTTTTGATTGCTCAACCAGGGTTAATGGAATGATAGAAGATAGAATATGATTGAACAAGAGAGGGGTCGACCCGGATGTGGACTGCATTCATGTGGGGCGGCATCTCTGCCTCAGCGGTAGTCATTGGCGCACTCGCAGCATTGTTTGTGAAGATTCCCAAACGAATCATTGGCTGGATCATGGCATTTGGAACAGGAACATTAATTGGTGCAGCAACCTTTGAACTTCTCGGAGATGCGCTGAATGATGGAGGTATTATACCCACAGCCATTGGATTTACGGCGGGGGCTGTTGTGTATACGCTGTTTGACCTGCTCGTTTCTGCAAAGGGAGGGGCAGGGCGTAAACGTTCGGCAAAGTCGGGAGATTCCAATCAAAGCGGCCTTGGCATCTTTGCAGGAACGGTAATGGATGCGATCCCGGAATCCATCATGCTTGGAGCCAGCTTGCTGGCTGGCAACGGTGTCAGTGTAGTCCTGGTGGTATCGATCTTTGTCAGCAATATCCCTGAAGGTCTGTCCAGTACGGTTGGGCTACAGGGCAAGTACAGTCGTGGTAAAATCATGCTGATGTGGCTGAGCGTCCTGCTGATCTCTGCTCTTGCAGCACTGGGAGGCTATCTGTTTCTGGAGCAGCTTCCCAAAGAGATGGGTGCAGCGATTGGTGCATTTGCAGGCGGCGGAATCATTGCCATGATCTGCTCGACAATGATGCCGGAAGCCTTTGAAGAGGGCGGACCTGTAGTGGGATTGATTGCATCCATGGGACTGCTTGTGTCGCTGTTGTTGGATATCTGAATAACAGGACCATACGAAAGAGTATCCGAACAGAAGCTTTTCTGTTCGGATACTTTTTTTTGGCATACACAGACTGCTCGTACCTGCAAGCTTCCTTACCACGCTCATTGGCTTAACGCTGGCGGTTCAATTCTTTCCCTGAGCTGTTCCAATTGAAGAATAAGAATACAGTTCCCTGTAACCTGAAGAAGTCCCTGCGTTTGCATCATGGTGAGTTTACGACTAAGCGTCTCTGGTGTGATACCAAGTAATAGAGCCATGTCTTTTTTGAAAACAGGCAAGCGGATCTCATGCCTTGCATGATTTCGGTTGTGGAAGAACAGAAGCAGCTTGGCAATCTTCTGTTCCGTTGTCATGGCACTAAGCGAGCTGTTCCATTCATCGGTTTCACGCAGAAGATTGGAAATGGCAAGCAGGAAATGATAAGCAAGCTTTGGATCATGTTCAAGTAACTGGTCAAAATCATGCTTGCCGATGGAGCAGATGGCTGAAGGCTCCAGAACTTCGGCGTTCGCGGCATGTGGTTTTTGGTGTAACAGGGAATCTTGTCCGAAGAAATCTCCAGGAAACAGAAACCGGATAATATGTTCTTTGCCATTTTCATTATATTTGGATAACTTCACACATCCCTGATGAATCACATAAAGCGTATCTGAGCGTTCGCCCTCCTGGACAACCATCTCACCTTTTTTATAACGGCGGGTATGCAGAAGGGAGCTCAGCAATGCAGCTTCGGATTCATCCAGATGCTGGAACAGAGATACTTTGGAGAAACAGGTATCCTTCGCTTCGTGCGCACAGATCATCATATAATCACCTCGAAATTGTTCAGGATGGGTATAGCCATGATCTATTGTTATGTCTTTAGTGAGACATGGCGAATCCACCATGATCTTTACCATCCTTGGTCACACGCAGAACAGCGGTAGCTCCTTTGGCTACATGGTTGAACTGGTGGGTTACGATTGCATAATCGCCTTCTTCGGTCACGGTAAACTCGACGACAGCTCCACCACTTGCAGGAAGCATAATCGTCTGTATTCCATACTGGATATTGCGTGGATTCCCATCGTTATATACACGGTCCATAATTGTACCTACAACGTGGAAGGATGAGACTTCATTGGGTCCGGCATTGCTGACATAGATCCGCACGGTATCACCAACTTTGGCTAGCAGGGGGTGCTTGGTCAATCCATAATCATTGCCGTTAAATACGACATGTTCAGGTTTTTCATTCAAAAAAGCTTCGTAATCATGCTCTTTATACCATTCACTCTGAACTAAGGTATACTCACGATCAACCAAGTGATCGGAAGGGTATCCAGCCTTGGGCTCCACAATAATCATGCCGTACATGCCGTTCGCAATATGGGCTAGAACTGGTTTGGTTCCACAGTGATACATGAATACACCGGGTGAGGAGGTTGGATAGGTGAACGTGCCTTCCTCGCCTGGCATAACATCAATAAATTTGCTGCTGGGAGCAGCATGTACCGCGTGAAAATCCATGGAGTGAGGCAAGCTGGAATCTTTATTTTTCAACGTGAACACCAAGGTATCCCCCTCGGTCACTCGCAGGACGGGTCCGGGTACGGTACCATTAAATGTCCAAGCGTTGTAGATCACACCTTCGGAGATTTCGATGTCTGTAACCTGAGCCGTCATTTCAATATATACCGTAGTTCCTTCTCTGCGAATGATTGGGTCCACCGGGGGTTGACTGGCCGCAGAGGAGGAGACTTCATCGTTGTGAACAGGTTTAATCGTATCGGTGGAACTACAGTGAGAGAGAGTTGCAGTGAATATGGCGAATACGAGTGACCATTTATATACATTTATGTAGGAAAACATAGGTGCACAACCTTTGCTAAGTGATGTTTTTCACAATCTAAAAAGCAGGTATACTTTCAATCCAGTATTTATTTAGTTATAGATTACGTTATTGAGGCAGGAGCTGGTGTGACGGGGCACACACTTGGGTATGTCTTATTAGAGCCATTTTCAACAATCTGGCTTCCATTCTTGTGCTGAGGAACGGAGTTACATATAATTTTAGAGAGATGGATTGGTAAATGTTACGTATTTTCAGGCTGTGTATATCTTAGTTACAGAAGGAAGGGTGGATACGGAATGAAACGTTTCGAAGATGAAGGTGCGTATAAGTACAGTTTTTATTCGGTACTTCGTCGGGGCGATAGGGTGGCTGTGAAATGTCCAAAATGCGGCGGAAACGCATCTATTGAAAAGCGGAAAGATCAACTGGGATGGAAGTGTTTTGATTGTTACGCTCAAGCTATTGAAGAACCAGTGTATCAATATAACGCCAAGGGGAATTGTGCTGTATGTGAACGTTGGTTTAACGTGGAGGTCACAGGCGAGAAGAAGACGTCTCACCGAGTAACGCAACTGGAATGTCCGCATTGTGGTTCTGTTAATCAGGTTGAATTACATGCCAAGCCGATATACGGAAGGTGTTTTTCCGAGATTCGTGCAGGAAAAGATCCTGTATTCGGGTTGGAGCTATACTTCCTGGATGAGTTCAGAGGAAAAAGAATATGGGCAGTGAACCGGGAGCACTTAAATTATCTCATCGCTTATGTTTCCGCAGATCTGCGTGAAAAACCTGGAAATATGCCTTTAAAAACAGCTTCACATAGTATCCCGGCTTATATTAAGGATGCAAAGAACAGGGATGTGGTTGTACGTACACTGTCGAAGCTTCAGCACAAGACTGGATGAGACTGAAAGCGAAGATGAAGCGTTAAAGCTGCAAGGGAGAGAAAACATGAAACTACGATTTAAATTAACTATTTTTGCAATCATTCTGGGTATGTTGATGATTCCGGCTTATTTTATTTTACAGACTTATGGCATATTTCAAAAACAGACAGTCTTATCTGACTATGCTCTCGCGGTTGATGTGAATGGCAAGTCCTATGCAGCCTGGCCGCTGATTAACAGTTTTGCAGCGATGGATAAACAAAAGGATAACCGTCAGTTTTATTACCGGATCGACATGAGTCATCTCCAATATCTGTTTAATCTGGCCTATCGGGAATATGAAGTGAAGCCCGGTGGGGACAATCCATATCTGGCTGGTACTATAAACTATCAGCATACGGACCACAACTACGTACAGACCGAGAAACAGTATGAGAACGCCAATGATTTCTCAACGGTCTTGAATCTGTATGATCAGGATGGGCAGGTGATTTACTCCTACGATAACACTGGCAAGGGAGATAAACAGCTTGTACAATCCATTATTCATCAGGGAATGAGCCGTAACAGTGGCGGTAGTAGCGAAGCTGCCCGCGATCCATATATCAATATTACGGCGTTATTCCGCGAGAAGCTAAACATCGATGTGAAACTGACGGTGGATGAAGAGCACAAAGTGGTGACCATTCGAATGAACAAATCGGAGGCGAGATGATGAATGAGTATGGTGTGCAACACGGACCTGCTTATCTGGAAGGTTTGACAAGAATAGAAGAGGACATTAAGTCCGAGGAAGTGGAGTGGAAAGGCAAACTTCAAACGAGTGATGGTCATGATAAATTCCATATTTTTTATTATGGTGACTTGACGGAAGATGATCTGATTACCTGGCATGATTCGACACCCCTTCTTGTATATGCGGAGCATATTGTCACAGGTGAACGTTATCTGCTCATTGATGCCGCCAAGCATGGATATGATGCCATGTTATGTGAGACCTATTCGGAAGAAACACTACGTGACAGACCCCTTCGTCCTTATCTGGATGTTGAAGGAGAGGACATCTTTGAGGTGGAATTGACGGCCTACTACAATGTGCCATGGGATGAAGAGTTCGGCGAAGATGTAGATGAAAATGGTGCATATGAACTGATTACGGGAGAGCGCATTCATTTTGATCAGGTCAAACGTGATGGATATGATGCCTTTGCCATTCGTATTCTGAATCGTAAAGGGGTATGGACTGACATTGTACAGGAAGAACTGGCTTAGATCTGTAAACGAATGAACCAAACTGAGATGGGAGATGTCAAAAAATGTATATGGTATCCTGTGTACTTAAGCCGGTTCCAGCAGAGGAACTGAATCAATTTGAACAACAATATGCCATCTCGCTACCTTCGTCATATCGTGCTTGGATTGAACAATACGGTGAAGGCACATACACGGGGTGGATGAACGTGCAGAGACCGGACCCGGAAGTGTTGAAGCCTTTTGTGGAATATGATTTTTGGATACATACGGATGAATCGCCTATAAGTCAGCATCAACTTGAGCAGTGCATTACCATCGGCAGTTCTGTAGATGGAGATTTCCTTGCTGTTCATCCGGAAGTTGAGGGGCTGTTGTGGCTACCGCGTCATGATGAAAATATCACCTTATGGACATGCTCGGAGACTGAATTTGGCGAAACGCTGGACCGAATCTATTGTGGGTATTACCGTCAGGATAAACCGATAGCCCCATCATACTATGAACCGTGGAATGAGCTGCGTAAACATACGTTTTACCACTTTACAGGTCTGGAACAGGGAAGTTCAATGCAGGCACTGGCAGAGATGTGTAAAACGGAATACGAGTGGGACGCTGTGTTGGAGAATGAGTACATGTGCAAGCTGTTTATGGCGTCAATGGGCGGATATGTACGTTTTAACTATGCAACTGGGAGAGAAGTTGCCTTGTTTTATGAAGAAAAAAACGGTACTGAAGAGGCCACAGATAACGATATCAGTCTGTTTTTGCAAGCACATCATTGCACGGCATATGAATAGGTTAGGTTGGAGGGGAACAGATGAGTTGGTTAAAGGAAGACATTGCGGAACAATGGCGCAATGAAGGCAAGCGTTATGCAAAGGATGTCAATTCATTTGTCCAGAGAAGTATGCAGGGAGAGCAACCGGATGAATCCGAGTTGGAGGGAGACTCCAGAAGCGGAATGAGTACTGAAGTATTCCATATGGTGAGACAAGCCAATCTCCACGGTGACTTGGAGGTGCTCCGACGTGAGCTGCCCGCAGCAACGTGGCCGCTGAATGAGGCGTTTCAGGCTTCCATGCAGGCGGTCAAAGTTGTAGGTTATCTGAACGAAGAAACGTGTGTATGTAACACGGGAATCTTCACGGAGAATGGTCAGATCTATACAATGGATCAACATGGATGGCAGTTGATTTCTTCGTTTACTTTTGCAGGGTGCTCATCAGACGGATTGGACTATGCGCTTGCAGGACCGGATGGGATTCGTATTATTCGTCAGCCTGATCGCAGATTGGAAGGACAGGAGTTGGCAGCATATCGTTGGGAGGATATTCAAGCCCGGATACAATCTTCCTTTCCTCGGATCGAATCGCTTGCGGACTGTGAGCATCCCGAACGGACATTAGAGGGACTTATTTCTATGGATGAAGGCAGAGCAATACTTATACATTCACGATACGGGATATATCTGGTCACACAAGCTGAGGTGACCTTGCTTCATCCCGATCTGGCTGAGATTGAAGAGTACGAACTAGAGGATACACAGATAGATATGGGACATGCTGCTGTATCTCGGGATGGCCGATGGATTGCCTATGGTAGCCAAGGGAGCAATCATATGGTGATGGATCGTCAGGTGAATAAGACATATTCCCTCTATCCGGAATCGAGTTACCCTCATTATGCCGCATTCATGAGTGCTAAGCAGAGCGTCTGGTTTAACGCATGTCATTTCTATAATGGGGTCACGATACAGGTTCCGCTGGAAGATATACAAGGTAACGAAACGAAGGAAGACTGGCCAGTCATGGATGAGAATGCACGTGTGTATGCGGCAGTGGAAATAGAGGCGGGCATGGTGCTTGGAGATGCCTATGGTTACCTGTACTGTGTGAATGGCGAGGGTGAGGAAGTATGGCGTCATTTTGTGGGCAGTACGATCTATTCTCTGGCTGTATCCCCTGAGCAGTCCAAGCTAGCAGTAGGTACCTATGGCGGTATGTTGCATGTGCTCGATCTTCATTCCAACGAGATGGACGAGTACGGGATCGGTACAGGCAGTCTTCGTGAGTTGGAGAGGTATGTATTGTGGCGTGGAGAAGAACCTCTGCGCTGGTGAGGTAGCATTATGACCTGGTTAGGGGTGAAGGCATGGAACGTGAAGAGGCTGTAATGTTATTAAAATGTCATGCTTTTTCCTATGATGATCTGAGTCATCCCAAGATGGAGAACGGTTTTATTGGCAGTCTGCGCCCCTTTCGCGGACATTTGATTGAGGAGAATTTTCATGAATTGATGAAGATATTACGTGTTCTGGCACCAGAACTTGCACAGCCTTCACTGGATCGGGGAGTCATGGCATGTCTTTGGGGAATTACTCATATGGCACGTGCCTGGGCCGTTGAACCCGAGGGCATGCTCCGCAGAAACAATCTCATCTCGGACGAGCAAGTAGTGTTGATGGAACAATGGCTTAATTTGTTATCTTACGCAGTCATGATCCTGATCGAAGGTGGCGGAGAGGAAGAAGCGTTTTGGGAATATCATCAATATGTGCAAGAAGAGAATGGCGGAGCTAAGAAAGGGGAGGTCTAGTGAAACCGGAATCGAATGTAACATTAAACGTACTTATTGACGAGCTGAATCGCTTGTTGGATGAGAAAATACAGGATCAAGAGATTCGCCAATTGTTTGAAGAATATCAACATCGGGAAGGGGCATCCGAAGAAAGTCTCGATGTATTCGAAAAGGAGTATGGAATTAGGCTACCTGGCGATTTTCGTACCTTTTACCAAGGCAAAGATGGTAGTGGCTATGGGTTGCATGTGCTGTACCCGGGTGATGCTGAGGCTGGGCGTTGTACGCCATTTTATCTGATGTCATTGGAAGAGATTCGAGAGACCAAACAATACTTCTGTGAGGTAGATGATAAGCTCGAAGAGTATTATTCTGCGGAAGAGATCAGCCAGTTGGACCCGGAGATCAAGCCATATCTGTTCCATAAACCATGGATTCCTTTTGCAACAATCGCGGGAGGTTCACTGTATCTGATGCTCGATTTTGATCCAACGGAGGAAGGGACGTATGGACAGATTATTATGTACGTGCACGATCCGGACTTTGTCTATTATCTAACGCCTACCTTCACGGATCTTCTCAGTATGTCGAACCATAATCTGAAGATGATGGATGAGATCGCATATTAGGTCCTGAACGATTAGACTATTCCAATAAATAAAGAAGCTGCCGAAGCAGCTCCTTTATCTGACCTGAACTTTGCATAAGTCTCGATTACCACTGAAAGAAACGATGTCCGTGAAACCCGCCGCCTTGTGGACCTCCGTGTCCACCTGGACCACCCGGCCCGCCGTGCCCGCCTCCGTGAGGTCCGCCGGGATAGCCACCTCCCGGGTAATGACCAGGGTGTCCACCGGGGTAACCACCGCCGGGATAGCCACCATGCCACCAAGGACCACCGATCGGATATGGTAATGGAAAAGGAACGATGGGCGGATATGGATACGGATAAGGGTAGGGGTAGGGATATGGTGTGGGTGGATAATAAGGGTAAGGATAACCCGCAGGTTGCGGGGATGATACTGAACCAGGGCCGTATGCCATGTAACAAGCCTCCAATAACTGGATTGATGATATCAGCCTATGCCACAATGGTTTCAGTTGATACAGCAGATTGAAGAATAATGAATTAGAGGTATGAGGGGGAACCTATGGTAGCCGTAGCTTTTCACACCGATCCAAGAGGAACTGCCTATGAACTGTTGATTGACGAATTGATCGAGAAGACAGATCGTTTTATGCTGGTTGACAGACAAAGGTACGAAGAGAGCGAAATACCCGAAGTAGTTCGTGTGTTAGAGAGATTGAAGCCCTATTTAGTTGAACGTGCTACGATGGAAGAGATGATGTTAAAAAGCGGCGCCTATTATTCAGAAGGCACCTATTATACATATCGCTGTACGCCGGAATCGGGTCAAGTACTCAAAGAAGAAGCCAATCGTTTTCATGATTGGTGCTATCCTTTATTGCCGGACGATCTTTGTTTTATGACGGAAGACGGGAATGATTATTTCTTCTCAGTGGCCCATGAGCATATGTACGGCATGAGGATTACATACAAAGAAGCGAGTGAACTTATGGAGAGGATTCCGGGTTTGTTCTTTGAGTTGGACCGTCATAAAAAAATCGATCACCTTCTAGACGATGCTATCAGGCATCAGACTGATAAGCTGGATATCAGCTTACATGGTTTGAGTGAACTTCCCGAACGAATTCGGGAGTTGAAGCACTTGAAGGAATTGACGATTTTTGAGCAGAATCTGTACTCGCTCCCTGCAAGTCTGTTCGAACTGACCTCATTGGAAAGATTGGTCATTACAACGCTTGATTTGGAGCGTATTCCGGCTGAGATCAAGAAACTGAAGTATCTTCAAGAGTTAAGAATTTATTGTGGGAGCCCTTTTGAATCTAAACCTGGTTGGAGGCCCAAACCACAAACTGAATTGGGATTAAATTGTATTCCACCTGAAATTGGTGAATTAAGTGAGCTGAAGTATCTCGAAATTGTATATTCTGGTATACGTGAACTCCCTCCTGAATTGGAAAAACTGAAGAATCTACGCGCTTTACTGGTGACGAATGCACTAATTGAAGGAACTCCGGATGTTGTCAAACGAATGCACTGGCTGGAGTATGTAGACTTAATGAATATTCCATTTGGTACCTCTTGGGAAGAAGTCTGGGAAATGAAAAAGAACATGTAGCCAATGAGCCCTGCTCGGGATGTCCGAGTCAGGGCTCTTTTGTTATACGATAAAAACTTGGCGGAAATGGGCTCACGGATCTGGGCGCTGGGCATAAGCTGGCATATAGGTTATCACCTAAACCGAGAGCGAAGGGCAGGCGTTTTATTTTGGCAACTTCATACATGGATTACACTTTACCAAGCACTCAATTTACTTATGATTTAAGCAAAAACCCGTTATTCAAGAAGGATGAGAACAACTACATTAATTCTCTGTCCATCAACCAGTTAAACACACTCGGCAATACTTCTTTACTGGATATTTTCCTCAGCACAGGCAATGTGGTTGAACCTCATATTCATCAGAATGCAACAGAACTGGTATACTGCATCAGCGGTTCGGCAGTCGTGTCACTCATTAATCCGTTCACGAACGAGTTGCTTCATTTCCCAATTACACCAGGGCAGGTAGCTAATGTACCTCAAGGCTGGTGGCACTATGAAGTGGCTACTGTAGATCATACGCATTTACTGGCGATCTTTGATGCTCCTGTGCCTGAGGCGATATTTGGCTCAGACATCTTACGTCTTACACCTGCAAAACTTTTGGCTTATACGTACTGTCTGGACGAGAACAAAGTTCAAGAAGCGCTGGCTCCCATCCAAAAAACAGTGATCATTGGACCGCCGGCAGATTGTATGACTTCCACTGCCCCTGTCTCTAACAGTGCTCCGAATGTGAATCATCAGCCCTACGTAATGCCTAATGTACAGCCAAACATGCAACCAAACACACAACCCAGCATGCAACCAAACACACAGCCGAATATGCAACCAAATGCACAACCAAACATGGCACCAAATACTCAGCCCAATATGCAACCTTACGTAAACCGTCTTCCATACTGGGGTACTTGGGTCGATCCACGTATTATCCACGAACCGGGTTGCCCGTATTATAGAGAGCTTCCTGTGAATACGAATATTCAAGAGGAAAGATGACTGTTTATTAGGCAAGGTTTATCTAATGCACATAGGTACTTCAATTGTATTAGGTATAGAAAAAGAAGCGTTCCTTGGCGGACGCTTCTTTTTCTTGATTAAGGGTGTCTTCATACTTGCCGAAAGCTGATGCAATGAGGCGCTAATGAATCGCAGGTGTCTTAAATCAAGGATTTGAAGAGTGCCCCAAAATTAAAGAATCTGAGACACGCTATATCAGAATAAATAGCCGTTTGATGGCGTTTATATCGGGGATTTTGGGAAATAAGGTGTCTGTTGTTCTTTACAATTTTAGATGAGGAGCTAAAGGCCAAATAAGATGTCCTGAGTTCCTTAGAAAATTCTCAACTCATTCGCCACAACCCGCAGCACCTGAATTTGAAGACACACCTAGTATTCATACTATCTACTTACGATGTGTAATTTCGGCCCAAACCAATTTCCGTTAATAATTGACGATAAGCAATTGAAGTACGGTCTGCGGGAATATGGGCCTCGGCATGCAGATCCAGGGGCAGATCCTCCGGTTTCTGTGACTCGACCATCTCGCGGTCCTCTTCGAATACCTGCAAGTTGAACTTGATTGTGTCTTCAATAGGAGCGTCTTTGTCAAAGTTTCGTGTGATTGGACAGAATAGACGGGTATAACGGGCAGAGATCGGCGAAGCACAATTTAGAATATTCAGCTTGTCTTCACCTGGGAAATGTACCGTCAGAGAAGCCACAAAAGGCGGGAACACCCTAAACTCACGTAACCATTGGAAACCTTCGGGAGCAACCAGATCTTGCCCTTTGCCATAGTTGCTCACCGTACTCCAATATTCGGCCAGTAACTCATTACCTTCGCGTTTCACTTTGTATTGGGGCACTTCTGTATTGTTTCGGTCACCAAACGTTTCCGTATGCACATAGGCAAAATGGGATACATCGAGGAATCCCTCCATTTGTCGTCCAGAAGAACCGGCAATGTCAAAGTTGGGTGGCAAAATATTGATATAATCCGGATCATCCCATCCAGGGAAGGAGGGGATCTGTTCTTCCGATCCCGCCAAAGTGGTCCAGATTAAGCCATAACGTTCAACTGCCGGATACACGATAAGTTTGAGCTTAGGCGAGATCTTGGAGCTTGGGTGTGCAGGTACTGCGGTACATTTACCTTCACAATTGTAACGGAAGCCGTGATACGGGCAGACAATCTCACCATTTTCTACCCAGCCTTTGCTGAGTGGGGCCCCGCGGTGAAAACAAAGATCCTTGGCTACGACAACCTGATCATTGCTACGATAAAGAACCAGCTTCACATCGAGTAATTGAGCAGCAAGTGGTTTGTCTGTTACTTCGGTAGCTTGTGCTACTGGATACCAATATTGTGATAATACATGCCAGTCTTCAGCGGTGAATGTACAACCTCTAGGCAATTCGGGCGTCACATTAGGGTTTGCGTTGGAAGTTATCATAGTAAAACACTCCTTGCCAATATGAATAACGTTTCTCTTTTCATGTCAGAAAAGTTAACTTGATTAGACGTATGTTACTACTCTTTTGGTCAAAGTATCAATATATCCAACCTACTTTTGGTTGAAATCACAAACAGTACAGCAAAAACCGTACATGAACACGGAAATTTCCGGACTTACATTACGTCAGATGTTACTTG
The DNA here is from genome assembly GCF_052115745.1 of Paenibacillus sp. 2KB_22. Classification (NCBI taxonomy): domain Bacteria; kingdom Bacillati; phylum Bacillota; class Bacilli; order Caryophanales; family Paenibacillaceae; genus Paenibacillus; species Paenibacillus sp. 2KB_22. Next base: position 577,747 of record NZ_JBFRHG010000002.1, on the reverse strand, counting down.
TAGTAAAAGAGAACAACCTTTCAGTTTGTTATTTCTTTAACTGATGGATGGATATATGGAGATGTTTTGTTAGAATCTCAGTGTAATATCTGTTAGTTGAGCATACATTTTGGTGGGAATAAAAAGATTTTCGCAAAAATGTCACAGATCCCGGCCGTCGTTTGTCTACAGTATGTAAACCAAATGACGGAGGCGAATGAAATGAATTTAAGAACCAACTACAGAGCAGTGAGTCCAGGCGCTTTTAAAGCGATGATGGCGATGGAGCAGTATATATCCGGGCAATTTGATAATAAAGTATTGTATGAGTTGTTAAAAATCCGTGTGTCTCAGATCAATGGCTGCGCCTTTTGTCTCGATATGCATGCCAAAGATCTGATGAAATTGGGAGATTACGCGGATCATGTTCTCTTGCTAAGTGTGTGGCGTGAAGTACCTTTATTCACGGATCAAGAACGTGTTATGCTGGAACTGGCTGAAGCCGTGACTCGAATCTCGGAACAGGGTGTACCCCTTGCGTTGTACGATAAGGTCCGCGAACATTTCAGTGAATCCGAACTGGTGGATCTGATCTTCGCCATCAACCCGATTAACAACTGGAACCGGATTGCCATTACAACCGGAATGTATCCGGGCTGCTTTAACTAAAAATACTCGCACCATGCCAGAGGAGGCCATTCTTATGAATTCCAATCCCTACACCAATGAGCCAGAAGTGTCTTCTCTGGACGTTGGTGAGTTGTATATTCGCTATAAAAATTATGCATTTTCAATAGCTTACCGCATGCTGGGCAGTGTGGTTGAAGCTGAAGATATTGTGCAGGATTGTTTTGCGGGGATTCAGAGCACGTCTGCTCAGGATATTCGTAATCCCAAGTCCTACATCGCCAGACTCGTGGTGAACCGAAGTTTGAATCTCTTGAATTCCGCCCGCAACCAGCGGGAAAGTTATATTGGTGAGTGGCTGCCAGAGCCGCTTGGTGACAGTGAAGTGGAAAATATGCCAGAGGAAACGATGCAGAAGAAAGAGATGATATCCTACGCCTATCTGGTCATGTTGGAGCGTCTTTCGCCCATGGAACGAGCTGTTTTTGTACTTCGTGAAGCGTTCCGATATGATTATTCCGAAATAGCGGATTGGCTTGGCAAAACGGAGAGTAACCGCCGTCAAATCTTTAGCCGTGCCAGAAGGAATTTGCCTGAAAAACTTTCGCCGATCGAGCAGAGTGATGCGCATATGTTAGCCAAAGGCGAATTGCTGAGCCGTTTTACGACGGCTTTCCTTCGTTATGATGTATCTGCCATGCTCGAGTTACTGGCGGATCAGCCTGTATTTACAGCAGATGGCGGTGGTGTTGTGCATACCGTTATGAGAACGATGAGCGTTCATAAAGGCGTGCTTGCCCTCCTGACCTCCCGGCGTGTCCTTACGCGATTGCGTGAGAGAGAATGGCTACCGGTGTGGATTAACGGCGAGCTTCAACTTGCGTTGATGAAAGAAGGGCAGTTGTCCGAGGTATTCTGTTTGGAATTGGACTCTTCCGGGGAGCGGATTGTGGGTGTTTACCTCATCGTGAATCCGAACAAACTTACAGCGGTACACACGACAATTCTTTGACCAGAACGGAAGGACTCGATAGATAAACGGAAAAGCGACAACCTCTGTTACGAGGATTGTCGCTTTTTTTGCATTCAATTGGTGCTCTGCTCCACCTTATTATTTAAGGGCAAAGTGTTGTTCAACAGATTCAATAACTGCTCTCACTTCTGGTGTAAGCTCATCATTGTTCTGATTGAGAACTAGTAGAATCTTTTCCATGGCATCCAGAAGAATACTCTCCGTATGGGGCTCCCGCTTAGCCAAAGCTTTCTCGTAAGCCTGTTTCACCTCAGGATCTATGGTGCGGATTTCTTCATCCGTGTACCAATCATAAGCAGGCGTGTTGTCACTTCCATAAAACAGATATTCAACAAATAACCACTGCTTCACTACTGTTGTACGATTGGAATTCGGAAAGTTGTTCAGAAAGGCTTCTTTCTCCAATGTACGCTGAATTAATTCATTCCAGGGGATGATGATGCCAGCATCTGCAGTTGTCATTTGATTGGACTCAGTAGCCATAATATTAATGTATGCGGCAATATCAGCTTTAACGAAAGGTTTGAACTTTTGGTATATCTCATAATTGATGATGGGGTAATACAAGCCTTCACTGGTTTCCAGTTTGAACCCGAGATCAGAGGCTTCCTGCAGAATCTTCTTCACTGCCGGATCTTTAATTTCTTTGAGCAGACGACTATATGTAAGCTTCTGTTCGTAACCCAGTTGTTCGTGGGCTTGAGATAGGGCTTGTTGAAATTGTTCCGTATACATTTGGTATTCTAGATCAGCCAGCTTCACGTTCTGCATGTTCTCCAATTGCAGGGTCATTAATGTTGCTTGCCAAGAACTGACTTTATCGATATGATTCATGAGATATTTACGGGCTTTAACCAGACTTTGTGTGGACTTCACTGCTTCTGTTCGATAGGTTTGAAATTGATGATACACCGCTTTGGAAGCGGGGACAGGTGCAGCCAGTGTGGTTGAGGTCGCAAGTGTTGAGCCAATGGCAGTACAGCCGAGAGCCATAGCCAGTAAACCGAGTTTAGCAGGTTGATTCCATCTCATTCATATACCTCCCCATAATGAAGAAAAAGCCATTTGAATTCTGATTCTCGTGTAACGGTACTGTAACGTATTTTATATGTATGATCCGTAAGCTGAATATGTACGGGTTAGATTTTGATTAAACCAGTTTCTGGTAACTGAATCAAGTGTCTTAAGCACGAAAATTGATTACGAATATTCAAAAAAACAGTCTCTACTACCCGAGTGGGTTATAGAGACTGTCCTCTGACCTGGTATTTGGTTTTTTTGTTTTTAATTAATGTAGTGGTTTATTGCCAATAGGCATTTGAGGTGCTCCGGTTGCTGGAATATAAGCCTGAAGCATCTGTTGTGTATCACTTGGTGTGAGTTGAGGTACTTGATAATAGGCGTTTTTATTCTGGAACATGAAAATTTCATAAGCCATCTCAATAAAATGCTGGATCTGCGAAGCGATGACTCGGCGAACCGTTCCATTCGTAATTTCGCTGCAAGACATGCCAAGAAGACTCGCATGTGACTTGATCAGTCCCAGCATATGACCGCTAATCCCGGCATCCTTTACGTCAGCCAAGCTCTGGTTTGGCTTTTTCGGTGCTGAGGGCTTAAGGCCATATACCGGTGGTACCATATTGGGGATCATGTAGGTTGCCGTTTCTTGATGAGGCTTCTGTCCGGATGCAAAACACTCTGCTGTCAGATTGTACTGGGATAAAATGAAGTTATACTGTCGGTCCAGAATGCCAATCAGTTCCTGGCTCTGCACAAACGTACGAAAGATCATATATTGATCCAGCACGTTAATGGTGGAGGCCAGAATTTCATGCACATCGAACATCTCATGGCCACCATGATTCAAGTTAGGGCTGATATTTGGATTCGTATTCAATGTGGGCTGTACTGCATTCTGAGGGTTCATGGAATTTGGATTCATTGTAAATTTGATTCTCCTTTGGTAAATGGTATGATTCTAGTATGCTTGAAGAGTAGTAAATTTATGTACATAAGTGAGGTTAGAATCATTGAGAAAACTGAATTATATTCGCATATTTATTTTCCTTTGTGTGGTCACAGCAGTAACGCTTGGATTGTACTATGTAGCCGCTGATTGGCTGGATCAGCGCTATTTCCGCTTCCTGATCTGGAATTTGTTTTTGGGCTGGATTCCTTTTGTGTTCTCATATGCATCCTATCTGCTATCTGATGTGAAATGGAAAGGGTCCGCATGGCTTGCAGTGGCAAGTGGGTTGCTGTGGTTATTATTTTTCCCGAATTCTTCGTACATTGTTACGGATCTGGTTCATCTGACAGCGAGAAGTTCCCGGTATTATGGCGGGAATGGGGTGGACTACACGTACTGGTACGACTTAAGTGTTGTATTAATGTTTGTCTGGACAGGGCTCCTGCTTGGATTCCTGTCGATGTATCAGCTTCAGGAAGTGATCTATCACCGAATTGGACGCTGGGCATCATGGATCTTTGTACTGGCTGGCTGTGCTCTGGGAAGTTATGGCGTATTGCTTGGACGTGTATATCGATTGAATAGCTGGGATGCATTGACGAATCGCGAGACGCTGATTGAGCTGATGCACGAAAGTGTAAGCCGCCCGTCTCTTGCGTTTTGCCTGTTTTTTGGTACGTTTATCATCACAATATATGCCACACTATATTATCTGATCAATACAAGGTCTCCCCGTGAAATGAAGAAGGGTGCAGGAAGTCCCGAGGCGGACCTGCAAGCGTTACGCTAACTTATGCTATCTTGAGACTGAACTCATTAGAACTAATATTAATGTATTTTGCTTAAAAGGCTGTTCCAAGTCATACACATGGCTTTTGGAACAGCCTTTTCACATTGGATCGAGCGCAGGAAGTTCTGAAGAAAAAACCTCTACTTATTTAGAGATTAACTCAAGAATGGTTTTCACAACCAGTTCGGGTTCATCGTGGATAATCATGTGACCACTGTTGGTGGCCGTAATGAGTTGACTATCCTCCGATATATTCAACATGTTACGCTGTCCCGATTGCCAGACGGATTCGAGCTTCTGCCCCATTTCAATCGGAATCCCTGCACTAGCATAGTCTTGAGGACGTCCGCGTGCAATGATACGTACAGGAATGGATCCAAGAGTTTGGCCACGAATGGCATCTTCTGTTGAATGAGCGTGGAGGGCTTCTTCTTCTTTGGCGTGAAAATAAGAGGGGGTGGCAATCACATTAACAAATGTATCCCGATCTTGCTTGGCAACCAGACCATCAAGCATAAAGTCTGGAAATAATCTAAAAGTTCCAGATAGCTTCAATAAAGATAACAGGGAGGCAGGCGGGTTTCCCTGAAACTGAGCCTGTTCCAACAAAGCCTTAGTATTCTGTTCATCATCCTCAGGTCTCGCATCAATGAGGACAAGGCTCTGAACCTCACTTGTATAGGTCTGTGCAAAGAGTCTGACGTACATACCACCAAGGGAATGACCTACCATAACGTAAGGCCCCTGGATATTCTCTTTCTCCAGCGCTGTATGCAGCTCTTTGACGATATTCGCACCTGTACGTTCTGTAGGGGCAGATTCACTCCAGGCATATCCTGCGCGATCATAGGTGACCACCGTTGCATGTTGGGCGAGTGCCGAAGGAATATCTCTCCACGACAAACTGGTCTCCCCACTTCCAGCCTCCATAAGGATGGTAGGCGAACCACTACCTTGTTTATGAATGTGAAGTTGGTAACCGCCGACTTGAACTAACGTACCGGGAGGCGGAAAGTCCTTTTTGGCCTGCGACGAGGCAAACCACTCATAAAGGAATGCCGCTCCAATTAGCAATAACATTGTGCAGAATATCCTTATGATGAAGGTGAGAACTCTGAATTTCTTTCGTTTTTTGGTTGGAATAGTTGTATGCATAATCGTATGAATTCCTCTCTTACAATTGTTTTTTTATTTAGTACAATGTATTAAATAGTATTATAGCACAGTGTATTACTAAAAGAGAAGGATGGTGTATAATGTTGTCATGCCAAAAATCGTAGATCATGAAGCTCAGAAGAAAATCGTTGCTGATGCAGCAATCCGGGTCATTCAAGAGCATGGACTGGAGCATGCTACAGTTCGGAATATAGCAAAGGAAGCGGGACTATCTGTAGGTTCCATGCGTCATTATTTTGCCACACAGGCCGAATTGTTCACCTTTTGCATGAATCTTTTTGCAGAAAGGGTACAGAAAAGGGTGGAGGCGTTACAGATGAGCGGATCTGTCCTGCAGGATATGAAGAATCTGCTCTTGCAATTTCTCCCGTTGGACGAAGATAGAATGATGGAAATGGAGGTCTGGTTTTCGTTTACAGCCAAATTATTGGTGTACCCCGAATTAAAAAAGTTAAGTGACGAGATGCATCAGGGGATGTATCGATCTGTTCAGTGGGTAATACAGGAGTTGCAGAGCCAAGGCATGACACATCCTGATCTGGATGTCGAGATGGAGATAGAGAAGTTATATGCTCTTGTGGATGGACTCGCCATTCATATGCTAATGCAGCCAGATAGACTTACAGTAAACCGAGTGGAACAAGTGATTGAACAACATTTGAGCATGCTTTGTTCAACTTAGTCTTACTTGTATTAAGAAGGGTTATTACCTTTTATAAGGGAGTAGCCTTTCTTTTTTATGGAAATTTGGCAGGTATGCTGGATATGACGAAGAATTAAGAATGAGAATGTAATGAATACATAGACAAGTAGGTGAACAACAAAATGTTAAATGTATTAGAGCTGACAACAAAAGTAGAAGAAGTTATGGAACGCGTTAATTTTTCGGGTGTTGTATTACTCCAGCAAGGCGGGAAAACCCTTTTGAATATGAAACGTGGTTATGCGAATCGCAGTGAAGAGCTTGCCAATCAGGTGGACACACGGTTCGGCATTGCATCAGGATGTAAGATCTTCACGGCAGTGAGTATATGCCAACTAATTGAAGCAGGTAAGTTGTATGCCGATTCCAAGCTGAACGATGTGTTGGATGTGGAGTTTCCATTATGGGACGAAGGAATTACCATTCAGCAGTTGTTAACACATACGTCAGGCATTCCGGATTATTTCGATGAAGAAGTGATGGATGACTTTTCCGAATTATGGAAAGACAGACCCGTTTACACGATGCGGCGTTTAAGTGACTTTCTGCCCATGTTTCAGCATCTGCCGATGAAGTCTGCTCCGGGTGAACGTTTTCACTACAACAATGCGGGTTTCATTGTGCTGGGGCTTATTGTGGAACAACATTCAGGACTGTCGTTTACAGATTATGTGGAAGAGCACATTTTCAAAAGTTGTGGCATGAAGGACTCCGGTTATTTCTTAACAGATCAGCTTCCGCGTAATACGGCTTTAGGATATATCGATCATGAAGATGGCTCATGGAACACCAATATGTTCTCCATTCCTGTCAAAGGTGGATCAGATGGTGGGGCCTATGTTACTGCGCCGGATATGATTCGATTTTGGGATGCTTTGCTGGGTCACCAATTGTTGAATGCTGAGACAACACGGCAGTTATTAACTCCACATGCTCATCAAGAAGATGAAGAGTACTATGGGCGGGGTATCTGGATTGACCGCAAGGGGGAAGGGATTTTTAAATTTCATGTCATGGGGTTTGATCCAGGGGTGTCGTTCATGTCTTCCGTGTATCCAGACTATGATCTACAATTAATTGTGCTCTCTAATCAAGAGTCTGGTCCGTATCCAATCACAATTGCTATCGAAGAAGCATTGGTATAACGAATAAACCCTCAGCCTATGGATTGGTTATCCTACAACAGGTTGAGGGTTCATTGGTCTAACTATTGGTCGAACAACATAAAAGAGCGGCCTGCATTTATAATATTTTCCACAGCTCAGGAGCTATTAATCGAGGGAAAACATCCAGTGGAGGTTTCTCTTTCTTTCGTTTGTCATTGGTTAACACCGTAACAAGTTCCAGCTCAGGGACAATATATACATACTGACCACCAAATCCTCGCGCGTAATAATAATGGAGATTGGGTCTGCCGTTTTCAGCAGCAATATCTTCGGCAACAGACCTTTCATTCGGATAGACATCGACCCACCAATGCCAAGCATAACTGCCGTAATTAGGTGGGCTGACTGTAATGAATGGCTGCGTTGAACGGGTAACGAGATGACTGGAGATGAGAGACTCCCCTTCCCACATCCCTTGCTGTAGAAATAGCTGACCGAATTTTAGCAGATCTACAGGTAACATCTTAAGACCGAATCCGCCGGTGTGTACACCTTGGGGGTCGCTTTCCCATTCATAATCCTTAATTCCCAGCGGCTCAAAAAGATAACGTTCTGCGAACTCGGCTACATTCATACCTGCATTTTGCATCAGAATGGCGGATAGGATCTGTGATACTCCTGAGTTGTACTCCATATGTGTACCTGGTACATGACTTAACCGTTGTTCCAACGCAAAATCCACCCAATGATCGGTGCGGGTCATGCGAGGAAATGAATTCTGTCCGCCAAACTCATCCCAGTTGAATCCAGCTGTCATGGTGAGCAGTTGTTCCAGTGTGATTGCTGGTTTACGCGGGTCAGGATCGGATATCAACTGTGGGAAAAAGGTGGAGATTGGGGCTGATGCCTCTGGCAACAAGCCTTTATCCATGGCAATACAGATGAGTGCGGACAGCACGCTCTTGGTGCATGAATTGATTTTTGCAATATCGGTCGCAGCCTCTTGGTTGCGGTAGTGTTCATACATGATCTCACCGCGTACGCTGACCAGACAGCTTCGCAGATCCAGCGGTGGAATGATCTGTTGTAACTTGGATGGCAGTGATGAAGGATTCATAGTGTCCTTTCTGTACAGTTGATTTGTAATAGAGATTTTGTAGAAATAGGTGTCCATTATCTTAGCATACTCCCGAGGTAGGGCTCAACAAGTGTAAAAGTTTTGTTGAATAATCAGCTTGTAAAAGCTGAGGGTTCATGATGTGAGTAGTATATTTCAGAAGTAAGGGTGGTATATCATGGTTCAACAGTTACTGACTTATTTTAAAGCAAATCCTGAATTTTCAATCGTAACTACTATTGTTTGTACAGCTATTATCTGGCTTTATAAAGAGTTTAAAGTCATGATTGAAAGAGATAATCAAAATAAACTTGTAAGAATTCAGAAGCGGATGGACTCATACGTTAAAGTTGAGGCAGCCATAGCTAGTATTCTAGCCCAACCCGCCAATTCTGGAGTACTTCAAAACTTATACGATAAATTTGGTGAGTGTAGTTCTTACTTTTCCGAAGATATACGTGTTTTGATAAGAGATTATTACACTAGGCAAGATGCTGCCAAACTAGTAACAATTATGAGTTTTATGAAAATTGAGATTATGAAGTTAGATAACCAAAGAAATAAAATAGAAGCTCAGGATGTCTCGGGCGATGATTTTGACTCCATTCTTCGTTTATACAGACCCCTGAAACCCATCTTACTTATTTTTTTGTTGTTCTTTGTCACTTTATGGTTCATATTGCTTGCATTATTAGAGAGTAGTGTTTGGAATAGATTATATTTAGGGACTAGTTTTATAACGACATCGCTCAGTGTTTTGTTTTTAATCGCGGTTGTTGTGGTCTGGATGAATGGTGAGTTATATATTAGAGGGAAATTAGAATCATCTTTTAAACTCAGTATGATGTTTTCTCCTCTTTTGATACTTATTGATTGGAGATTGTCTGTTCTGTCATTAATTATTCAGATTGTGGCAGGTATACTTATAGCTAGGAATATGAAAACAAGACTGATCGTAGTGTAAAAATAATCAAAGAGTAGGAGGTACAGCGTATGTTCAAAATCGGAAATCAAGGATCTTTTGAAACGCTTCCTGATCATGCCAGGGCAATATATGAGGGAGATACCGGTGCTGTAGAGCAATTCGTTAAGCAGGGCATGGATCTTGAGGAAGAGATTACGCTCAGTAAATACATAGCATTAACGCCGCTCGACCTTGCCTTAATCTGCAATCAACTGGAAGTAATTAAATTATTGGTAGAGCATGGAGTTAATCTGAATGTCAAAAATAATCCGGCAATCCTGAAGGCGGTTAGATACTGTGGAGAAGAAATGGTGCGATACCTGTACCAGCAAGGAGCCAAGTTAAATGGCCTTAATCGGGTCAAATCCAGTGCATATGATGAAGCCTACTATGGTAACAAAAAGAATATAACCGTGCTGAATGAACTCGGGTTGGATATTCGTAAATATGGAGGCAAAACGCTACGCAAAGCGGTAGCTGATCACGATATGAAGACAGTCCAGTACTTGCTGGATCAAGGAGTGGACGTCAATTACAATGAACCGGACATGGTATATCCGTACAAGGCCACACCTCTCACGGTAGCTGCACGACTTAATAACATGAAGATGGTTCGATATCTGGTGGACCAGGGAGCAGATGTGACCATTCAGGAGAAGGATGGAGAGCGTGCATATACGATTGCAGTGAGTCAGAAAAATGAAGAAATGGCTGAATATCTAAAGGGGCATGAACCTCAAGAATTTCATGATTTAAGCAACAAATTGCATGCTCTAAAGTCTTATAAACTCCCACAGCAACTTATTGATTTTCTAACTAGCAGTAAGAGAAGAATGGACTTGCCAGATAATGAATTAGGTATCCGGTATATAGAATTCTTTCATCTGATCGATACCGTGGAGATGAAAATGGGCAGACAGAAGCTGCTGCGTATATCCTCGAACATCGATCAATACTCACATATCCTGATTGTCTGGAATCCGAGCAAAAAAATGATTGGATATGCAGACATTGAACATCAAGAACATGGAACGATAGCTACCTTTGAAGAGTTCATGGCAGATCCTGTTGCAGTTATAGAAGGTACCCTGAATTAGATGGATTTTATACGGAATTTCTATGAACCTCTTTCCTAATTAACATGCGGAAGAGGTTTTTACTATTATGAACATGCTAATATAGGAAAAATATCATATGAAAAATAAAGTATGATAGTGTGTGATAAAGTTTTAAATGGTAAAATACCGAATTATGTTATAACCTTATCGACCAATACCATGTATGCTGCTTTGATATTATCTCACCCATCCCCATCCTGAACCAGAGCAACTCAGTTCCAATGAAAATGAGATTGGCTTACTTAATGAAACGTTTCGAATTAATATTTATAAATTCTCTTTATGGCAATCAGCATTTGTAAGCGTTTTATTTTATGGTTTACGGAAATGGGAAATTTATGATAACATATACACGAAACGTTTCGAATCCATTTGAAGGGAGAACATCATGAAAAAAGTAAAAATATTCAGCTTCATTTTAACTTTTTGTCTGCTAGCTAATCTAGCTTTAACTCCGATGGCCTCAGCGGCTAACTCAAGCAATTTAATTGGATTTCGAGCAGAATTGAAAGCGATTGCATATAAGACCTATTTGTATTTTGAGGACTATACGGATCAGAACACTGGCTTGACTTACGATGAAGTTCGGCTCTCTGAAAACGGGAGAGAAGAAGCTAAACGTACCTCGCCCACGAACATCGCCATGTATATGATGAGCACCGTTTCAGCGCAACAGTTAGGCATTATTTCAAAGAAAGAAGCTGTACATCGTCTGCAAACGACTATCAATTCCCTGGAAAAGTTAGAAAAGTGGAACGGCCTTTTCTATAACTGGTATAACACAGATGATGGTTCAGTGAAGAAAGATTGGGGGCAATTTATTTCTCAAGTCGATAATGGCTGGTTATCCGCTGGTTTAATTGTTGTTGGGCAAGCCTATGAAGAACTTCATGGGGCAACAAGCGAGTTGATTAAAAATATGAATTATACTCCGCTGTATGATCCTGAAGTCGGCCAATTCCGCGGAGGCTATGATGTGGCTAAAGGTGCACTGACGGACCACCATTATGGAATGTTTTATACGGAACCACGTGTAGGCAGCTATATTGCCATTGGGAAAGGTGATGTTCCCCAAGAGCATTGGTGGAAGATGTATCGCACATTACCTCAAGAGTGGGATTGGCAAGCTCAGATTCCTCAAGGCAAATCCGTTAAGTACGATGGAGTGGATGTGTTTGAAGGAAGTTATGTATACAAGGATAAAAAGTTCGTGCCAAGCTGGGGAGGCAGTATGTTTGAAGCTCTTATGCCCGGTATGGTTATAAAGGAAAAAGACCTGGGCACTCAAGCTTTGGGATTGAACAACCAGCGTCATGTTGAATTGCACATCGAATATGCCAAAGAAAAAGGGTATGCCGCATGGGGCTTTTCACCTTCTGCAACTCCGACAGGTTACAGTGAGTTTGCGGCAACGCCGTTAGGGACCTCAGGTTATAAAGATGGAGCAACGGTTACAGCACACGCAACTTTCCTTGCCCTGGATTATGCACCTGAAGCTGTTCGAAAGAACATTAAAGCTTTAAAGAAATTCAAAATGTTGGGTAAATATGGTCTCTATGACTCAGTCAATGTTGAAACAGGAGAAATTACGAAAGCTTATCTGGCACTGGATCAAGGAATGATTATGGTTTCGATCGCTAATTATCTTCAGGATGGCGTTATACGCGATTATTTTCACAGCGATGAGATTGGGCAGAAGCCAGAAGAATTGTTGAAAAAAGAAGTGTTTTCCATTCATTAAAGGAGAGGGAAACATGCCATACTGATTGTTTAAACGGAACGAAGCAGGGTGTTTTCTGCTTCGTTCCATTTGCGTTTGTCGAAACCGTCTCTTAGGTTCAAACCTCCTTTCCGTAGCGAGAACCGCCAAGAGCCTTCCGGTAAACTTGAGATGTTTAGGCTTGGTGAAAGGAGTGGTTTTTCTCATGAATGATGCAATGACTTCCAGAGTTGTATTGGTAGTTATCAAGATCCTATAGAGAAGATTTCTTCTTCGTATTTAATACCTCAAATGCTTCTGTCAAAAAATCCATAGTATGCTTAGGTATCAACGACTCATAGGGTTTTACGTTTCTATAAAGTTCTTCGTTCTTTTCTTCGTCATGGAGAATCAGATGATTTAATTGGGTATTTGCAATGATGTCTTTCAACTGTTGCTGTATGGAAGGATGGTTTGGTTTAAGATCGTGTATGGTAGCTCGATGGACAAGCAATAGCAAATTGTATAATTGTTCATCCAAGTAAGTTTGCTTAGAGATATCCTCTGGGAACACCTTCTCAATAATATCCGTAGAAACATACTTTTGAAGCAGCTTTTTTTGGTCCTCCTCAACACGCATCGAGTTCATAAGTAGCATGAGCAATTCTGAGTTTAATTCATTGAATTGATCTTTTTCCTTTAACCATTTTATTCGTTTAATTAATGCTAAAGAACAATCAATAGCTTTTCTCCGATGTTTAAGCGATTGTTCTTGAACTCTAATGATTTCATCAAAAGAATATTGTGGATCTTCGAAACTGGCTTTAATCTCGTTTAATGAAAGTCCCAGAATTTGTAATAATTGGATTTCGTGCAGCCTTTTAAAATCCTCATTTATAGATACATAATGATCATTTTCGTTCTTTTGTGAGGGAACCAATATGCCAAGTTGTCGATAATGTCTTAACGTACGAACTGTCGTGCCCGCCAGCTTTGCAAATTTACTCACTGTTAATTGCATCTAACGCCCCTCTTTTCAAATAATCAGTTCTTGTATTTTCGTGCCAGAATAATTCCAATAGAAATATTATAAATGACATGTGCAAGGATTGGGGGAATTAACGACCCGGTAAAATAAAAGAGCAGTGCAAAAATCAAACCATTTACAAACACAACTATAAGGACACCAGTAGCTCCTCTATATTGAGGAACGTGTATTATCCAGAATAGAAAAGTGCTTATTAGAATGACGAGCCAATCCACTAACAAAGAGTATCCAATAAATAATCCGATCAGGACCCCTCTAAAAAAGAATTCTTCAAATATACCACCTATCGTTGTTAAAGCTATACCACTTGGTTGGATCATTATTTTTTTAATCATATCTGACCCTTCGGTTTTAGGGAGTTCTGTTCTTGTTTTGATAAATGTAATTAGAACAATTGTAGTAATAAATAAACTAAAAATAAGACCGATGATGATTGTGGATAATATACTAATCACGTTTGGCATAAATAGGGAAGCTATAAATGGTAATATTCCTCCCCACTTGAAAAACCCAATAAAAATAAATCCAATAAATAGAAAAGCTGATTGCGTTAGTAATGCGATCAACAGTATTTTGTAATGTTCCTTTGCATGGGTCTCAGACATAATGAAAACTCCTTTATCACATTTTTTTCATTGTAGATTGTGACGTAACGTCCTCCGCAACAGCTTTTTTTATCAAAGTATGAATCAGCTACTCATAACAAACGTTTGAATTCTTGCTCGGTAATCACAATATGTTTCTTTTGCAACGTGGAGGAGGTTCGTAATTCACATATCTACAGCCTTGCTCCATTTGCAACCATTCACATCAGGGCTGAACGAAAAGTGCCGCAGTAGCACGGTTTTACACACCCTATTCGTGACAATGCAGAACCTACATATTTACCATGTCATCTTCGTTTCACTATACTTCGGATTGTAAGCGTTACCAAAAGAGAGTCAGCAAGAATGCAAAGCAGCAACATAAACCGTAGGTAATGAAAGACATAGAAAGGAGTGAGAGAGTGAAGGAGAGTCACGCAGTAGTATCCGTAAATCCTTCATTGAAGAAGAACTCCCTTGGCAAGAGAATTTGGAAAAACTGGGAGCTTTATCTGTTCATGCTTCCTGCTTTGTTGTATTTCCTTATTTTTCATTATGGCCCGATGTACGGCATTCAGATTGCTTTTAAGAATTTCGTACCTTCAAAAGGAATTACAGGCAGCGAATGGGTTGGTTTTGACCATTTTGAACGGTTCTTCAATTCTTATTTTTTCTGGGATCTGCTCTGGAACACATTCAGTATCAGCTTCTATGAACTTGCCATCGGATTTCCGCTGCCTATCATATTGGCGCTGGCCTTCAATGAAGTCCGTAACGGCCCATTCAAGAAATCGGTCCAGACGGTCACCTATGCACCCCATTTCATTTCTGTAGTTGTCATGGCAGGTATGATCATTACCTTTTTATCACCCTCAAGCGGAATGATTGTCCGGTTCATCGAATTCATTGGTCTTGAACCAGCACAGTTTCTGACTGATCCCGCATGGTTTAAGACGGTGTATGTATTTTCCGGCGTCTGGCAGAGCACCGGGTGGGGAACCATTATTTATCTCGCAGCCTTGTCAGGCGTAGATCCCCAGCTCCATGAAGCAGCCATTATGGATGGAGCAAGCCGAATTAAACGGGTGCTGCATATCAATCTGCCGACGATATTACCCACGATTACGATCATGCTGATCTTGAATATGGGTAATATACTGGGTCTTGGTTTCGAGAAGATTCTGCTGCTGCAGAATTCACTCAATATGGAAGCATCCGATGTAATTTCCACCTATGTATACCGCGCCGGTTTGGTGAACGCCCAGTATAGCTTCTCAACAGCTGTCGGATTGTTCAACTCGGTAGTCAACGTTATTTTGCTTGTTACGGTCAACCAGATCGCCAAACGCACCAGCGAGAACAGCCTCTGGTAGAAAGGAGTTGAAGTCTTTGGTTACTGCGATGAAAGAATCCCGGGGGGACAAGCTTTTTCTGATCAGCACTTATATTTATCTGGGTCTGGCAATGCTGGTTGTTCTCTATCCGCTCATCTATATTCTTAGCGCTTCAATCAGTTCGCCGCAGGATGTCAATTCGGGAGCGATGTGGTTGTTTCCGAAGAATGTAACACTGGACGGCTACAAACTTGTGTTTGAGAACCCAAAGATATGGAGTGGTTACTGGAATACCATTATTTACACAGTGGTGGGCACTCTGCTCAATCTCGCCGTCACTCTGCCGGCCTCGTATGCGCTCAGCAGATCTGATTTTGTCGGGCGCCAGTTGTTCATGGGCCTCATTCTGTTCACGATGTTCTTCAGCGGTGGAATTGTGCCGACGTATCTGCTGGTCAAGAACCTTGGACTCATGAACAGCATGTGGGCATTAATTCTGCCGGTGGCCGCTTCGGTCTGGAATATCGTCGTGGCCCGCACTTTTTTTCAGACGACCATTCCGAAAGAACTTCAGGAAGCAGCGCACATTGACGGCTGTACGAATCTAAAGCTGTTCATTCGCATTGTTCTACCGCTGTCGGCACCGATTGTAGCGGTTATGGCCCTGTTCTATGGGGTTAGCCACTGGAACAGCTACTTCCCGTCCCTGATCTATTTAAATGATGAAGCGAAGTATCCGCTGCAGATGGTCCTGCGTCAGATCCTTGTTCTTCAGGAAATGACGGCGGAAACGACGGGCTCATCCATCAACGGTGAGGTGGCGACCGCCATGAATAATAAGGCAGAAACGGCATCCCTGATTAAATATGGAGTCATTGTTGTCTCCACACTGCCCATCGTGGCAATCTATCCATTCCTGCAGCGTTACTTTGTCCAAGGGGTCATGATAGGTTCTGTTAAAGGCTAAACAGCTAAAATGTATGAAATCAAGGGAGGAATTATAAATGCCAACCGCACGCAAGCCATGGAAGCTCCTGCTGTCTTCGGCTTTAGTTATTACATTACTGGCAGGCTGCAGCAGTTCAAACGAAGGTGAAGCGAACAACAATCTCGGAAAAGTCGCTGTAAACAATGAAGGTTTCCCGATTGTTAATGAACCCGTTACTCTGTCGCTTATGGCACCAGATGTAGGAATTCAGAACTGGGAGAACATGGCGGTGCTTCAGCAGATGCAGGAGAAGACCGGTATTACGCTGGAATACAAAAACGCACCGAAGGATAGCTTCGAAACGAAGAAAAATCTGGTGCTCGCCAGTGGGGATTACCCGGATATCCTCTATGCTGCTGGTTTGACAACTGCAGAGCAGATGAATTACGGAGAGCAGGGTATCCTCATTCCACTGGAGGATCTGATTGAAAAGTATGCTCCGAATTTCAAGGCGCTGTTGGAGGAGAATCCGGATGTCCGCAAATCGATAACTGCACCGGACGGGCATATCTATTCCTTGCCAGTAGTAGAACTTAGCCAGCACTGGTACCGCAATCCGATGTGGTATAACGGGGACTTTCTAAAGGCGCTGAATATCGATAAACTCCCTGAAACGACAGAGGAGTTGTATACCTATCTGAAGCGTGTGAAAGAGGAAGATCCCAACGGCAATGGCATAGCCGATGAAATTCCGATTTCCTCGGTGACAACACCCGCTGCGAACCTGCGCGATATCCGTACATGGCTGCTTGGTGCCTTCGGCATTTATGAAGAAGAAATTTATGTGGATGATGCGGACAAGGTGCATTATACACCACTTGAAGAAGGTTACAAGGAGTATTTAACTTATATGAACCGCCTGTGGTCTGAAGATCTGCTGGATCATGAGAGCTTCTCACAAACAGCGGAGCAAAAGAAGGCCAAAGCACAGAACAATCAAATCGCCCTCTTTTCGGACTGGCATGCCTACATGAGCAAAGGTGGAGAACCTTCGACGGCGGATCCGATGTTTGCACCTGTTCACAGTGAATCAGTTGCTGCTCCAGCGATTGCAAAGAATAGGGGGATTACAAGCGGCGCCTTTGCTATCACGCAGAGTAATCCTGCGCCGGAAGCCTCTATGCGCTGGGTGGATTATCTCTATTCGTATGAAGGTGCCATGTTCTTCAATAAAGGTCCAGAGGGCACTCTCTGGGAGTACACTGACAAAGATAACCGGGTCAAACGTTACTTGCCGGTACCCGAAGGTAAGGAAATGGAAGATTATCGGGCAACGCTGACACCTAACTACGGCATTCCCGCTCCTACCCTGTCCATGGATGATATTAATAAGGGGCTGAAGACAGACTTTGACCTCTGGGTAGAGCAGGAGACCAAGCAGAAGCTTCTTGATAAAGGCGCACGGATTCCGTTTCCGACTCTGTTCCTTACCGTGGAAGAGCAGACCGAAATCAGCAGCCTGAATTCAGATTTGAAGACATATGTGAATCAGATGGAGGCGAAATTCATCACTGGAGCCGAGCCGCTTACGGGTTGGGACAATTATGTGGCGACGGTCAAGAAAATGGGCGGAGAGCGTATGGTTGAAATCAATCAGGCTGCCTATGATCGTTGGAAATCCAACTAATCAGGTCCATGCGAAGAAAGCTGCTGTAAAAATAAAAGGTGAGATATAAGGTTACAACGCGTCCCTGAACATTCATGCAGATGCAGGAGGAATAGACATGCAAATCACGAGACATCCGAATAATCCCATTGTTGTCCCGGGCGACTATGAATGGCGTAAGGTTACGGTTTTCAACCCTGCGGTCATCATCGATAACGGTAAATTTTATATGATTGAGCGCACTGCTGGTTCCCTAACTCCATGCAAAAATTATTTGGGTCTGCTAGAGAGTGAAGATGGGGTGAATTTTACCCACGTGAAGGATGAGCCCATTGTGACGCCAGACATGCTGGGGTTCCCTTATGGTAGTGTGCAGGACCCGCGGATTGTCAAAATTGACGGAACCTTCTATCTGAACTACGCCCTTCGTCCCTGTGCCATGAGTTATTACCCTACCGGGGCAGGCGTCCCTCTTCGCTCTATTCCGGAATATCCGGACGGGTGGGGGGACGAGGCGGGACATTGGCTAACTCGGTCCTCCATTTTGAAATCAGATAATCTACTGGATTGGGAGTATGTGGCGGACACGACACCTCTTGATATTAATGACCGGGACAACATTCTGTTCCCTGAGAAAATAGGCGGCAAATTTGTACTGTTGCGCCGCCCTGAGGAATATGTGGGAGAAGCCTACGGTACGGATAAAGCGGCCATGTGGATTACCTACTCCGAGGATCTCGTTACCTGGGAAGAGCCCAAGCTGCTCGCTACCGCCCAGAACCTCTCCTGGGAATCGCGGAAGATTGGGGGCTCTACGCCCCCGATCCGTACGGACAAGGGCTGGCTGGTGCTCTATCATGGTGTCGATGAGGGCATTGTCTACCGTGTGGGGGCCATGCTGCTGGATTTGGAGCAGCCCGAGAAAATCATTGCCCGGACACATCATTTTATTATGGAGCCAGAGACGTATTATGAGAAATTTGGGTTCCAGATTCCAAATGTCATCTTCCCAACCGGAAATGTGGTCAAAGATGGACTGCTCTATATCTATTACGGGGTAACAGATACGGCGATTGCCCTTGCAACTGTTCCGCTGGATGAGTTGGTAGAACACATCCTCCAGGAAGGGCAGTAGCTAAATAAACCATCAATGAAGCGATATCTTCAAATATAAGAATGTAGTACAGAGGGTGCGGAAGCTCCGCCAATTTAAACAGGTCTTTTAATAGTAGCTCCTCTCGAGGCATGTTCCTTGCGATACTGCCCTGGTGTCAGACCGATTTCTTTTTTGAACTTGCGGATAAAATTTGGCGCATCCATGTAACCGACCTGTTCGATAATTTCTTTGAGGGGTGCGCTAGTGTTCTCCAGCAGCCGCATGACTTCATCCACACGTCGCTGCCAGATATATTGTGAGAAATTGCGGCCGGTCTTCTCTTTGAAGCTCCGGCTTAAATAAGAAGTTGAAATGGCAAACTTTAGCGCCACATGCTCTAGGCTGAGTGTGTAGTCTGCAAACTGTTGATTCACATAAATCAGAATGTCATCCATTAATGTAGACTCGCTTGTCTTCGTATTCAGCTCCACCTGCGTGCAAATGTCAGCGGCCAGACAGAGCAAACGACTCTCCAGCTCTTCAAGTGTTTCAAAGGAAGTCAGTTCCGGCATATTGGCGAACACTTCGTTCATACCAAGCTCGGAGGCGGTGCGTAGAAAAGCGTTCAACAGATCGAAACAGATGCAGCGCAATAGATGAACCTGTAACGGCTCGTTTTTTATCGTATGAATAGTTTCGGTAATCAGTTGCACGGTTACTGATTCGTTGCCCTGCTTTAGACTCTGCTCCAGTTTCAGCATGGATTTGCGTGGAATCCAGAAGCTCTCGGAAGCAGAAGGGTTCAGCTCTGCAAGCTGCTCGAAATAAGTTACCTGACCGCTGTGCTGGATGATCCGGTGCTCCAGAGCTGTAGCAGCTTCAATGAAGGATTGGTTAAGATGGGCCAAGTCCCCGTATGCCGTGCCGACACCGATACTTAGAGATAGCTGCGAATGCTCGCGGATTACCGCTTGAATGGCTTCAATCACCTGTTCCAATTGGTTTTGAATCGGCTTCTCCCCATCACCGGGAAGTGAAATTATCAGAGCAAACTGGTCTTTGACCGAGAATTCTACACCGAAGATCTGAGCACGGGTACCTGGAAGACATACATTGCTAAGTATATCCTGCAACAGAAGGCGTTCCTGCCAGGACTTGTCGCCAGGCAACGTATCATCCCAAGACAATATAGTCGAGAAATAGAGGCCTTGTCCTTGAGGATGCCGGAATCCGGCGCTCAGAATCATTTGCTCAATCTCCGGATCATCCGGTTTGCCGTGCTTGAGTAACAGCAGCATGCACTGATTACGGACGAAGGGCTCCTGAAAATCAATTTTAGCACTGTAATTGTGTAGGGTCTGTCGTATCCATTCCCATTCATTGCGCAGCTTGGAAGCATCATCGCCGCTGCCTCTCATCTTGTCCATTAAATCCCTGATTGGATGGTACTGGCGTTTGGCTAACAGCAGCGCAGCAGCTATGCCGGTAATGACGGTAATACAGAATACGATCAGGATCAGGGTCTGGACATGAGCGACACGGCTGAAGAACTGGAAGCTTGGCATCGTAGTCACATAGGTCCAGCCATTTTCTTCCGATTGAACAGAAACAACGGAGTATTGTTCTCCGTCCATTTTCAAATTATGAATACCGGGCTCAAGTGTAGCCAAGTTGTCAATTTCGTCTTGGGGAAGGCTGACGCCATGGCTGTTCGCGGTCAACACCTCTCCGGAGGGACTGAAAATATAGCTGCTTCCTGAAAAATCACTCAAAATCGAATCCATGACCCCGGTAAGGTTGGATTCTTTCATTAAATAGACAACGGTCCCATATGGAAACGGATCATTCGGTTTAATGGGCACAAGCATGACGAGCATCGGTTCCATTCGGGAATTAACCTTCACATTCTCAGCGGCACGGACCAGGGGATGCCTAGTTTCATTCAAGTCCTGCTGCAATTCTTCCAGATTCCAATGCTCGAACTGATAGAGGCTACCAAAGGTGACATCAAGATTAGCCAAACCGCGGTGCGAATAGATGTGGGAATCGTTATGGAAGTAGAGAAGCAGATCCTCTGCAATGCTGCTGCTAGCTTTGTAATTCGCCAACGCCTGAATCGCCTCCAAGCTGTAATACGGGTGATTTACCATATAAGGGGTCAGGTGTTTGTCATAGGCGATTCTCCCCGCTATTTCCTGAAGTTCATTCATCCGGTTATCTATCGTGCTCTTCACCTGGTTAAGCTGATTGACATTTGATTGTTCGATTTCTACACGCAATCCTTTGACAGCGTTTTCATATACAAAAATAGTTACACCTGTCAGAGGGATAAGAAATATGAGAATGTAAGAAAAGGCATATTTCAGCAGAAGCCTTGATTTGAAATGATTCCAGCTGAGCCTGAATCTGTTGAGCAAGGATGGCTTGAGTGCCGAATTTGCCATGAAGTATTCCCTCCAGTGTTAAAATATTCGGATTAAAATCACTATTCTCTTCTGGATTACACTTGTGCTAGTATAAACATTATAACATTATAATCTTTAGAATGAAGTAGCTCATCAGGCTTATTTTTAACGAATTGGAAGTACGATTTACATGTCATGAATCATTTTTGGAATTTGTCTGTATACCGGGGTTGAAAAAGGAGATGGGATGAGTGGGCACAGAGAATGTGCTGCGCAATCTGCAGCTTGTTGACGGGCGGATCATGGATATCGCCATTCAGGACGGGATCATCACCGCCATGTCACCGCCAGGCCAGGCTGAAGGAGAAAATGAGTTGAATTGTTCAGGGTTATATGCGTCCAGTGGGTGGATTGATCTGCATGTGCATGCCGTTCAGGAGCTTGATCCCTATGGTGATGATATCGACGAAATTGGTGTGAAGCAGGGGGTAACAACACTTGTAGATGCCGGAAGCTGCGGTGCAGACCGAATTGGCGCTTTCTATACGGCAAGACTACAGGCTGCTACACAAGTATTCGCTCTGTTGAATATTTCAAGGATCGGACTCGAACGGACGGATGAACTGTCACAGCTGGAATGGATTGACAGGGCCAAGGTCTTGGAGGCAGTAGCGGCTTATCCTGATTTCATTGTTGGCCTGAAAGCGCGCATCAGCGAAAGTGTCGTCAAAGACAGCGGGATACAACCGCTCAAGTTGGCACGCACACTCTCGGAAGAAACGAAACTTCCGCTTATGGTTCACATCGGTTCTGCTCCGCCCGCGATCTCGGATGTGCTGGAGCTACTACAGTCGGGCGATGTAATCACCCATTATCTTAACGGTAAGTCGAACAATCTGTTTCATACGGATGGCACACCGCTGCAAGAATTACTGGATGCGGCTGCTCGGGGAGTTCATCTGGATGTGGGTCATGGTACAGCAAGCTTCTCCTTCCGGATTGCAGAACAGGCCAAGGCTGCAGGCATTGCGCTGAATACAATCAGTACGGACATTTACCGAGGCAACCGTATGAATGGTCCGGTATACAGTATGTCGAATGTGCTGACGAAATTTCTGTACCTCGGCTACAGTCTGGAAGAGGTCATCCGCGCGGTTACAAGAAGTCCAGCCGAGTGGCTCGGTAAGCCGGAGCTCGGGCAGATCAGGGTGGGACAGCCAGCAAACTTGACTTTGTTTTCCCTGGAAGCAGGAGAAAAGCAACTTGAGGACTCGGAAGGCGATGTCCGGGTCACGCAACACTATATTGAGGTTAAAGGAGTCTTTGCTAATGGGTCACTCATTACAGGCTAAATATGGATTGAAGCGTGTTATTAATGCCAGTGGGAGAATGAGCATCCTTGGTGTTTCCGCACCAACGGATTCAGTCATGGATGCGATGAAACAAGGCGGACAGCGGTACGTAGAAATTGCAGATCTTGTGGACAAATCAGGAGAATATATTACACAGTTACTTGGTTCGGAAAGCGCGGTTGTGGTGAACTCAGCATCCAGTGGTATTGCGCTGTCGGTGGCAGCCATTGTGACCGCCGGAGATCCGCGTCTCAGCCTTCGTCTGCATCAGGAACCGGTATTAAAAAATGAAATTATTATGCTAAAGGGCCATAATGTGCAATATGGAGCGCCCGTCGAAACCATGATATTTCTTGGCGGCGGCCGGGTAGTGGAAGTCGGATATGCCAATGAAGGCCGCAAGGAACATATTGATCAGGCAATCGGTGAACGCACGGCAGCCATTCTTTATGTTAAATCCCATCATGCTGTCCAGAAAAACATGATTTCTGTGGAAGAGGCCTGGGAGGTTGCACAGCGTAGAGGCGTGCCGCTGATTGTTGATGCGGCAGCGGAAGAGGATCTGCATAAGTATATCCAGTTCTCCGATCTGGCCATTTACAGCGGGTCAAAAGCTATTGAAGGCCCTACTTCCGGCATTGTCACCGGTAAAAAGAAATACGTCGAGTGGCTAAAGGTACAGCTACACGGGATTGGCCGCAGCATGAAGGTTGGCAAAGAGACCATCTTTGGGTTACTTCAAGCTCTGGAGGAATACCAGGACAAAGCGGATAATAGTGAACGAGAGAAGCAGACGCTGGAGGCTCTTCAGCCACTTGGTGGACTTCCTGGTGTTTCAGTCCGCATCGTGCAGGATGAAGCCGGCAGATCGATTTTTCGAGGGCGTGTCCAGATTGATTCCTCTCTTGCTGGGGTGGATGCGAAGAAAGTGAATGACCAGCTTCGTGAAGGTGTAATTGCGGTATATACCCGAGATTATGGCGTCAGGCAGGGTTATTTTGATATTGATCCAAGGTCGCTGCAAGGGGATGATCTGCAAGTCATTATCAGCAGAATACATGAAATCGTGGGAGGTAAACCGAAATGAGTCATATTCAGCAGTGTCTGTATAAGAATAGGGCGGCAATGAATGTACTGGCTGGAAGTATCGAAAACGCTAAGGATGTGTACGAGGCTGCGGAAGGATATGTGCTTGTGGGTGTACTCTCCAAAAACTATGCTACGTCGGAGGAAGCTGTAGTCGCCATGACTGAATATGGTCAAGCTATTCAAGATGCTGTATCCATCGGACTCGGAGCCGGAGATAGTCGCCAGGCTGCAGTTGTGGCGGAGATTGCCGCGAGTTATCCGGGCAGCCATATCAATCAGGTATTCCCGGCAGTGGGGGCAACCCGTGCCAATCTGGGACCTAAAGATAGTTGGATTAACTGCCTGGTATCTCCGTGCGGGCAGCCAGGCTATGTAAATATATCGACCGGCCCCATCAGTTCAGTAACCACTCCGCAGGCCATTGTGCCGGTTCATGCCGCCATTGCACTGGTTCGTGACATGGGAGGGAACGCGCTTAAATATTATCCGATGCAAGGGTTGAAGCTCGAAGAGGAGTACCGTGCGGTCGCCAAGGCTTGTGGGGAAGCAGGTTTTGCTCTGGAGCCTACAGGTGGAATCGATCTGGACAACTTTGGACCCATTCTAGAGATTGCACTTCAGGCAGGCGTTCCTCAAGTTATACCCCATGTGTATTCTTCAATTATTGAGTCGCAGACCGGGAATACGAACGTACATGATGTCCGCAGACTGCTCGAAACAATGAAATCGCTGGTGGACCGATATGCCTAGGGTTGTTGCTTTTGGTGAAGTGATGATGCGGCTGCAGGTTCCGGGCTACGAAACGCTGGTACAGGGCAGCAGGCTGGAGTATTCTTTTTCCGGCAGCGGGGTGAATGTAACGGCAGCATTAACCAGATACGGCCATAATGGTGCTCTTATTACGACTTTGCCGGAAACCCCGGTGGGCGAAGCGGCTATCGCTTATTTGCGCAAGCTTGGGGTGGATACCACTCTTATTAGACACGGCGGTAGACACCTTGGGATGTACTTTCTGGAAAATGGCTTTGGAGCCCGTCCAGGCAGAGTCACTTACACAGACCGACTGGGCAGCAGTTTTAATACCGCGGACGCAGACAATTATGATATGAAAGATCTTGCCTCCCGGATCGACGTTCTTCATTTATGTGGCATTACGCTGGCTATGAATGATAGCGTGCGCAAGCAGATGAAGCGGCTTGCTGAGGAAGTGAAGAGTGCTGGCGGCAAGGTTGTATTTGATTGTAATTACCGTCCTGCGTTATGGGGAACGGACGGCTATGTCAAGGCCCGCCCGCATTATGAGGTAATGCTGGGGCTGGCAGATCTGGTGTTAATGAATGAGAAGGATGCGAAGGGTATTCTTGGCATCGGTACCGGAGAATATGATAGAATAACACAGATGAAGCACGCGATTCCTGAAGTTGCAAAGCGCTTCGGAATCGGAACGGTAGCAGGAACCCACCGTGAGATTAACGCGGACCATACGCATTCCTTGACAGGATATATCTATCATCAGGGTACGTTCGTATTTTCCCGCAAGCTAACATTTCCGGTGTACGATAGGATCGGTGCCGGCGATGTGTTTGCCAGTGCCATCATCCATGGAGAATTGCAGCAATACCCACTGGAACATACGGTTAATATGGCAGTGGCGGCAGCGATGCTGGCCCATACCACCCAAGGCGATACAGCGCTTTTTACCGAGAATGAGGTGCTCCGGGCGCTGTCGGACCATACCTCAGATGTTGAAAGGTAGTGAACAGTGAGTGTCTCTCAAGCGCAAGCAAGGTCCTTTATATCAGCAAATCCAAAAAATTCTCAAAGATCGGATTCTACATGGTGTATATCCTCTCGGAAGCACGATCCCCTCTGAACCGCAGCTGGAGAAAGAATTCGGCGTCAGCAAAATGACAGTCCGCGGTGCGGTTCAAGAGCTTTCCCAGGAAGGTTACGTGCAGAAGAAAAGCGGAGTCGGTACAATTGTGATGCGGAACACCTCCCATCAGAAGCTCTCAAAGGGTAAAAGGTTTACGGAACTACTCGTAGAAGAGGGCCATAAGCTGGAAAAGAAAGTTCTGAATTCCCGGTTATTTACCAATGATACTGGTACAGAGGAGTATGGTCTCTACGGACCATGTTGCCAACGGATTGAAAGGCTCTACATTCTTAACGGACAGCCCTATATTCATCTGATTCACTTCTTGGCAGCAGTTGCTTTGCCCGGCGGAGGCAAGGAAGGCATAGATGGAGACATCCAATCGCTGTATGACTCACTGGAGGAGAACGACATATTGCTGGAAAACTTCAAAGACCGTTTCTTTGTAGAACCGGCAGCTCCTGAAGTATGCCAACTGCTGAAGATTCCCCCTGGAGTGCATGTGCTTAAGCGCCTTCGTAACTCCTTCGATGGAGAAGGCAGATTAATTGAGCACAGTATCGGCTGTTATAACACGGAACTTCATCATTATCTGGTTAGTTATGACACTTGAGGTCGGTGGACATATTGTGAAAGAAGTTGTATTCATACAAAAAAAGGGTCCTGCACTTTTAATAACAGGCCCCTTTTTGCGTAAACAACGGTTTAATCGTAAAATACCTAGAAATCCCTCAAACGATCAAATACCTCATATAAATCCTCGTGATTAACTTTACCGAATCTTCTTGATGCAGTTCCAAATTCTGCTGTAACTGATCTAGCAACGCTGCTAGAACAACATAAATCTCTTCCCCTCAATAGTTTCAATAAAGCCGGTCTTGGCATTCATCTTGTTGAAGGTTTGTGTGTAGTTCTCAAACATGGAGGCGAGCTGTTTGTGTAGAAAGCCACTCCGGTTTGCGAGAAAGCAAGCGTGTCGGAAGGTTTACCTTCCATTTCTTTCAACCGATTACCTGGCAGGCGGTATATTGTTGTAATTTTTCGGCGTACACGCAGTACACATCTCCAACATTGGGGATCATGTTATGCTCCTTTCGTTCTGCACCATTCGATGCTAAGCTACTTGTAAACCAAGGATTCTGCAGAACTAATAATAGATGAAATATATCAAAGTCATTCAGAGACTACCATTTTGGGATAGAGCCGAATAGGCTTGAATACTTTTATAAAAAGGAACGATGTCTATGGCTACAGGTATGAGCCGCAACAAAAAACTGGGTGAGTTTTTGAAATCACGGAGAAGCCGCATTCAACCGGAACAAGTTGGATTGTCAGGGTTTTATGGACAGCGAAGAACACCGGGTCTAAGGCGGGAAGAAGTAGCGGTACTGGCTGGTGTCAGTGCAACGTACTACACGTGGCTTGAACAAGGTAGGGAATTGGCAGCTTCACGAGAAGTAATGCAAAGCATAGCGAACGCGCTCCGGTTAACGCCGGAAGAGAAGAGTCATCTGTTTGACTTATGGGACCCGAATACGGAACATGAATTCCTTGCTTCGTATTCACAGCTGGAGCCAGGTTGGCAAAGTATTATTGGCCAGTTGACGCATCCTTCCTTTATTACCAATGAACGTTCTGAGGTACTTGCCTGGAATGAAGCAGCTGATACGAACCTCTTTAACTTCTCGTCGATGAATATGAATGAGCGTCTATTGATGCGGATTTTGTTCTTGGATGCAACGCTCAGGGAGCGTATGCACAATTGGGATGAATTCGCGCGGCACTCGGTAGCTGTTTTCCGTACGTATTATGATAAGTATCCGAGTGACCCCGAATTTGCCAGAATCGTGAAACAATTGAGTGAAGAAAGTGTGGATTTCCGAACGATCTGGAACCTGCACCAAATCGAATTAAAACAAGTCAATCGTGTGCTGCTTGAAACGACGGATCGTGCAGATGGTGTTGTACATGCGTACGATATCTATTCCATGAATAATCTGAACAGCCAATCAGGCATTCATTGCTGTATTTATGTTCCTGTTGTCATGTAGAAGGTTGAATAGACTAGACTAGTAATTTCTTTACTAGCATACATGGAGTGTGGTTGGGGTCTCGGGAGTGAAATAGAATGAACTTAAGCTCAAACGTAGCTATTTATCGTTTCTATTTTAATATGAAAAGAGGGAGCCTCATGCTCAAGACAAGAACGTTAGGCAATGACAAATTACGTATATCCGGGCTCGGCCTGGGTGTGATGATGATGCCGGATAATGACGAATCGGTACATACCATTCAGGGTGCACTGGATGCAGGAGTCACTATGTTTGATACGGCGGATCTGTACGGAGAGTATGAAAAAAAGCGATTCGGAGGGAATGAAAAGCTGCTTGGGCGTGCGCTTCAAGGTCGAAGATCTGACGTTGTTGTTGCCACCAAATTCGGTATTACGCACACACAGGGCCCCAAGGGAGATCCGGCCTATATCAAAAAATCAGTAGATGCGAGTCTCTACAACCTGGGAATGGATTATATCGATCTGTATTATCAACATCGTCCTGATCCGAATACCCCCATTGAAGAGACGGTAGGCACGCTTGCCGATCTGGTTCAACAGGGTAAGATTCGATATATAGGTTTGTCCGAGGCGCCGGCAGAGATCATTCGGCGTGCACATGCTGTTCATCCGATTACAGCGTTACAGACGGAATATTCCTTGTGGAGTCGAGAGCTTGAGGATGAGATTATGCCTGTCCTGCATGAATTGAACATTGGCTTGGTTCCATACAGCCCATTGGGACGTGGCTTCCTGACTGGTCAGATCCGATCTGTAGATGATTTACCAGAAGACGATTATCGTCGTCACTATCCGCGTTTCCAAGGTGAGAATTTTCAGAAAAATCTGGAGGTTGTTGGATTGATCCAAGAGATGGCTAAGCAAAAGGGATGCACGGTTTCTCAACTTGCTCTGGCCTGGTTACTTGGAAAGGGAGAACATATCGTTCCGATTCCGGGGACCCGTAATTTGGATAGAGTTCACGAGAACTTAG
This sequence comes from Paenibacillus sp. 2KB_22, assembly GCF_052115745.1. Taxonomy (NCBI): domain Bacteria; kingdom Bacillati; phylum Bacillota; class Bacilli; order Caryophanales; family Paenibacillaceae; genus Paenibacillus; species Paenibacillus sp. 2KB_22. Next base: position 549,038 of record NZ_JBFRHG010000002.1, on the reverse strand, counting down.
GAGCGTTAGAAGTTTCGCTTACGGATGAAGAGATGAAGCAGATTGATCGCATATCACCCCAAGGCATTGCAGCCGGAGGCAGATTCCCTGGCCAAGTCTAGCTCCTTAAGACAAGATTCAAGAAACCAGCAGTTTCGGATGAAAAAGAATGTATAACAGGTCAACGGTATTATCTTTCTACTCTCCGGCATACAGTACAACAATGAGATGTATGCTCAAGGAGGAGAAATGATCGTATGATAAATCCGATTTTGCAATCCCCGAATGTTCCGCTAGCTGCTGATTCCAATGCGGTTGTCAATTATCAGCGGGATTCACGCAACTACGTAACCCAGTTGTTTGGAGAACAGCTGCCGACCATTGCCAATGGTTTCTTCAACGTGTACTTAAGCAAAGGAATTATTGTGCAGCCACATTGGCACACCAATGTTACGGAGATGATTATAGTCATCACTGGTGAAATTACAGCGTCAGTTTTTAATCCGTTTACGCGTGAACGATTAACATATCGTCTGAAACCAGGTCAGGTTGTGGTATTTCCGAAAGGCTGGTTTCACTGGTTTGTTGCTGAGACAGATGACGTATATGTATTAACGATCTTTGATCAACCTACGCCTGATATTGTGTTTGGAGCAGATTTCTTGGCAGCTACACCGCCGGAGGTGGCTCACCGCGCGTACTGTTTGGATGAAGAGGCGTATGCCAGAGCAGTTGCGTCCATTAAAAATGATGCTATTCTGGGCCCACCAATAGGATGTGATACACAGGTTTCTGATCAATCGACTTCACCTTCCGAGACGTCCGTGTCACCATCCAGTAAGCTGAAGTCTTAATTCAGGATTCCTTATTCATTATCAAAGTACAGAGCCTGTAACTGGAGAATAACAGTTGCAGGTTTTTTGACGTGTCGATGTGATTATTGTATGAAGTTCATGGAGGGGTTGGCATTATATTAGAAAAAAATTCAAAAGCCTTGAGTCAGTGTGTTACGTTCTCTGTTAGTATAGTATGAACATCCAACGAAAACGGAGGACTCATTAATGAACATGTCAGAGATGGAAACACTTGAAACTGCAATGAGTTATGCACCTATCTTGATGTTTGATAGAAACGAACCCTTTTATCCGGATTTTGTTGGCATTTCTGTGCTGCATCAATCAGGGCCTTCACCATCGTTCAGAAGGGACATTGAGTTCCCAAGCGAGGTAGTCCAATACGTAATTGAATATGCAATTTGGTGGGATTATGAGATCGGACATCTGTATGAAATGGAGCATGTATGGGTTTATGTGGGCCATGACGGAGAGGTAGTAGACTGTGAAGCCAGCTTTCATGGGAAGGTATTACGTGGATTGTTGAAGGAACGGGTCAATGTGGTTGGACATCATGTATGTCTGTACTCGCAGCCTGGCAAACATGCTTTTTCACCACTTCCGGTTGTATTTGAGTTATTGCCTAATCTGTATAGTGCCACGGGTTCAAAAGCTGGATGTGATGGGCTACTTGTGAATGAGTTGTTTCAAGGTTATTTTGAAACGAATGAACAGATCGATGCTCAGGTGGAGCGTTATCTGAAGACCAAAGCGTTCGTACCTACCATGGAGTTCGAAGAATATGTATTAAAACCGGAGATGTTTATGACATGGGATAATCTGTTTGGTATTATTCCACACAGGATTAAGGATCGCTTAATGGAACTGGGGCAGTTGTATAACACATAAATAATTAGTTTTAAATGGATTTTATGTTAATTTAAAGTTTATATTTTCGCTTCGAAACCAAACTTTGTTGATTCGGGTTTGGTTTTTTTTTTTTTTTTTTTTTTTTTTTTTTTTATGGGAAAATGGACTCAGTTTTAGGAAGTGTTTATTAGACTTAAGTCTTGGAATGTGGTGTTTTATGTATCATAATAGATCATTTTTTTGCATGGGAAACGATAGAGGTTAGACATAAGAACTATACATCTTTTTATGTAGCTATAAGAAGAGCACGCGACATGACAGTTTTTTTGAGATGCCTGTGTGTGTCAATGTATACTGTTAATTATACGTATATGTGTAAGGAGTGGAAACGATTTTATAGGTAAAAAGTCTAAATTGTATTAAAAAGAAGTTTCTTTATGTCTGAAATAAAAATTCATAATAGTGCAATTTTATAGAAATAAAAATTTTCTATTCAGTTTTAATATATTTATGTCGAAATAGATCGTAAGTTGTCTGGAGCGCGACCTAGAGAAGGGTTTACCAACCAAGCGTTATATACATAACTGGACACTACGATGCCTAGGAGGAGATTACATGAAGTGGTTTGGAAACTTGAAAACAGCAACAAAGATTATCTCAGCATTTTTAATTGTGTCGATAATCCTCGCGTCGCTTGGCGTCTACTCGGTAGTAACATTGAGAAGTACGAATGAACGAATGCAAGAGATGTATAACAACAATCTGATCTCAGTTAGAGAACTGTCCTCAGCTCAGGTTGATTATCAGAGATTGCGAGTTAACGTGCGAGATCTGAATTATGAAACGGTAGCATCAGAACAGACCAAAGTTACGGAAAATATCGCTACAATTCGTCAATCCATGGAGGAGCGACTTGCTGCGTATCGTCCTCTTGCTACTACCCCGGAAGAAACGGAACTGCTTCGTAAGTTAGATACCCAATATACCAGCTATATGAAACTTTATGATCAAGGCGTCACTATGGCAGTAACAGATGATGATGCAGCTTTCATCACATTCCTGAAATCATCATTGAAATCTCCGGGTGATGAGGTTGTAAAAACACTCTCAGACCTGGTGGATCTCAATGTAAGGTTGGCAGAGCAGGCTAACACGAAGTCGGAAGAAGCTTACACAACTTCCTTTGCAGTAACCATTGTTATGGTCGTTGCATCCGTCCTCTTCAGTGTCCTCATTGGTTATATCATCGCTCGCTCCATTTCGAAGCCACTCATGGCCATGCTGGGTCTAGCTACGGAAGTTTCCAACGGAAACCTGACCCTTAAGTCAGACATCTCTAGCAAAGATGAAGTCGGTCAACTGGCTGCGGCATTGAATCGTATGGTCGACAACCTGAAAGAGTTAATCAACAATATCGTGATGAACTCCCAAAGTGTTGCCGCTTCTTCGGAACAGATCTCAGCCAGTACACAGGAAATCGCAAGTACCAGCACAAGTCAATCCAGCGAGGCAGGAAACATCTCCGAATTGTTCAAGGAGCTTTCACTTGCCATTAACTCCGTCGCTGCAAGTGCGGAAGAAGCGGCTGAATTGTCCAATGATACTGTGAAGACTGCGCGTGAAGGCGGACTTGTTGTACAGACTTCATTGGAAGGTATGCAAGCTGTTAATACGAAAATGACCAAGCTTGAAGATGATTCTCGTAAAATCGGTGACATCATTGAAGTGATTGACGATATCGCTGAGCAGACCAATCTGCTTGCGCTGAATGCAGCAATTGAAGCGGCACGTGCGGGAGAACAAGGGCGAGGGTTTGCCGTAGTAGCAGATGAAGTCCGGAAGCTTGCAGAACGAAGCGGCGAGGCGACCAAAGAAATTACAGCCATCATCAAAGCGATGCAGGAAAATACGAGACAAAGTGTACAGGCAGTTGCAGCCAGTGTTGAGCAGTCTTCCATGACTGGACAGGCGTTTGATCAGATTATTGATATGGTCAATAACTCCTCACAGAAAGTAAACGAAATTGCAGCTGCATGTGAGGAAGAGGCGGCTCAAGCGGCAGAAGTGATGAGTTCTGTTGAATCCATCTCGGCTTCCAGTGAGGAATCCGCGGCTGCATCAGAAGAGACTGCGGCAACCTGCCAGTCATTGGCACATCTGGCAGAAGAGCTGGCGAAATCTGCGGCTGCCTTCAAAACCCATTAAAACAAATTGAATTGAGGGTGAATCGATGTCTTCACTTCAGAAGGAACAATATATTGAGCTGTCGGTAGGTGCAGAGACTTGCGCCATTCGAATCGAAGAAATTCACGAAATTATTAAAATGCTCAGCATTACAGATATCCCATTCAGCCGTCCAGAGATCAAAGGGGTAGTTAATTTGCGTGGCAAGGTTGTATGTGTGATGAGCCTGCGCAACCTGCTGGGTATGCCGGATGAACCGGATACCAGAGCAACTCGAATTATCGTAGTTCGGTATCAGGATGAATATATTGGCTTAATCGTGGATCGGGTGAACAAGGTAACCACATATTCGGAAATACATCCGCCAACCGGAGGTTACGGTCGTAACCGTGAAGGGGCATTCCATGGTGTAGGTCAACATGGAGACGAGCTTGTGGGCATTTTGAAATTGGACGAAATATTGGGCGGTTAGGGAGGAATACACGAATGATGGATTTGTCTGCCTACCGTGACATCTTTATCGAAGAACTGAATGATCAACTGGAACGGATGGATCAGTCTTTGCTGGCATTGGAGCTTTCGCCTTCTGTTGAACTGGTTCAAACGCTGTTTCGGGCAGCTCATACCATCAAGGGATCGGCATCGACAATGGATTTTCGTGAATTAAGCGACCTCACTCATGAGGTGGAGTATGCTCTTGAATGGGTCCGGGAGAAAAAACCCGAGATGACTTCGGAGCTAATTGATACGTTGTTCCGTTCTTTGGACGCCATGAAGGTGCTTCGCGATCAGTATATCCGTGGGGAAGCCTATGCAGACTTTCGAGCGGTAGTACGAGAAATAAAGGATCTAATTCAAACCCCGGCAGTAGTCGGAAAACTTGTAACACCTCAATTGCAACCAGCAGAATCGATTGTTGCACAGGTTGCTGTCGTGTCAGGCAAGCACCTACTGTCCATTCACATTGTGCTTGAGCATAAGTGTATGATGAAAGCAGCCAGATATCATATTTTGCGCCAACGCATTGAGGACATATGTGGGACGGTGGTTACAACTTCTCTCATGGAGATGCAACCGGGCGCACAGAATGAAGATGACCATTATAGTCAGTTCATCATTATCGTGGCAACTTCGAAGGACCGTCAGCAGCTTGAGACAGAATTGTCTACAGACTCGGATATTCATATGTTGGAGATTCATCCATATATGCTGGAATCCAATGAGGTTACAGCGACTTTTGCACCAGTTGAATTAATCTCTGAACCAGTGCACACAAAACCAAGCTTGCCTACCGTGACTACATCAGGCTCGGGCTCGGATGAGAAAGTGAAAGCTGCTCAACCTACAGTTCGTGTGAGTGTTGAACGTCTGGACCATTTGATGAATTTGGTCGGTGAACTGCTAATTGATCAGACATCCCTTGCAGATCTGAGTGGATCGGGTGCGCGTAAGGAGTCTTCCTCACTCATCCAGAGTATTGGTGGAGTATCTGATCATATGGGCAGGGTTATCAAGGAACTGCAAGAAGGTGTAATGAAGACACGGATGTTACCCATCGATCAACTATTCAGTCGCTTCCCGAGATTGGTTCGTGATCTTTCGCAGAAGCTGGGTAAAGATCTGGAACTGGTTATTCAAGGTGGAGAGACTGAACTTGACCGGATGATTATTGAAGAATTGAGTGACCCGCTAATCCATCTCATCCGCAACAGTGCAGATCATGGCATTGAAAGCGCAGAGGTTCGTGGAGAGCTAGGGAAGCCGTCCAAGGGACGTATTACCTTAACTTCGTTCCATGAAGAGAATCATGTCGTTATTCGGTATTCGGATGATGGCAAAGGGATCGATGGGGAGAAGATTAAGGCTTCCGCTTTGGGCAAAGGCATTATTAGTGAGGAACAGGCTGCACGCCTATCGACACAGGAGGCTGTACATCTCATATTTGAGCCCGGTTTTTCCACAGCTTCTTCTGTAAGTGAAGTATCAGGTCGCGGCGTTGGAATGGACATTGTGCGCAGCCAGATCGGGCGGCTTAACGGTATCATTGATATTGATACGGAGGTTGGTGTTGGTACCACGTTTACGATTCGTCTACCGCTCACTTTGGCGATTATTAAAGGTCTGTTAGTCAAAGTATCGGGTCGTGTTCTGATCCTGCCAATGTACAATGTGGCCGAAATTGTTCGAATTTCACCTGAAGATATTCAGATGATCCAGGGGCAACAAGCGATCCTGAATCATGGACGCATAGTACCCTTTCACCGACTATGTGACAGACTGAACTATCCACGAACGGAACGTAAATCGAAAACCATTCCACTGGTAATTGTGCGTTCCGTCGACAAAATTGCAGCATATGCAGTAGATGAGATCATCGGAAATCAGGAAGTCGTTATAAAGACACTCGGTACGTATCTGGGTGCGATGAACCATCTTTCTGGTGCAACAATCCTTGGTAATGGTAAGGTTGCTCTTATATTGGACGCCTCCTACCTGGTCAGTCATTAATCGTTAGATTAACATTATGCAGGCCCAAGAGCCTCATCATCCATAACGGGATGGTGGGGCTCTTCGTTGTACTTTTTGACATGGTGACCACTCAGGATTTGAAAATAAGATCCATAAACCGGTTGGCAGCCAAAGAAATCGGCATATTGCGCTTGGTCATAATCCCCACATGGGAAGGGGGGAGCGGGACATCAAGCTGAATTTCGAAGAGAGAACCTTCCTCCAGCTCTTTGGAGATAAACTCACGTGTGACATAGGAAATACCCAGTCCTCGACGCGCAAACTCAATCAACAGATCAACGCTACCGACCTCAATCTCAGGCTTCAACGTGTAATTATAGCTGTTAAACAACTCGGTTATAGCCATCCGAACCCGACTGTTCCGGGAGAAGAGGATCAGTTGATGCTCTAGAAGCATCTCAAGTGTCATGACTTTACCCTTCAACTGAGCATAACGTTCCCCAGCTACAAAACAGTCTTTCAACTGAATGCTTTCTCTGACTTCGAGCTGCGGATCAACAATGGGCATCCGAACAACACCAAGATCGATCTTGCCTTCTTTCAGAAAGGTAATCACTTCCGGCGTTGTTCCATGACTCAGATGTAGCTTGATGTTAGGGTACAAAGTGTGGAATTCCTCTAGATACGCCAGCATGTAATGCTTGAACAGGGAGTCACTGCCACCAATCCGGAGTTCACCATTATCTAGATTCTTTAGTGCGGCCATTTTTTCTTCCGCAAGTGAGATCAGAATCTGGGATTGTTCAATATAGGAGTATAGACTGGCACCTTCCTGTGTCAAAGCTACACCCTTGGAATTTCGATAAAACAAGGTAAGACCAAAGCTCTCTTCCAATTGCTTAATGGCATGACTGACGCTGGGTTGAGTGATATACAGTGCTTTTGCAGCCTGTGTCAAACTTCCCGTTTTGGCGGCCCAATAAAAGACTTTATATAGTTCGTAATTTGTAGTCATAGATGTTGTCTATAGCTCCTGTGAAATATATTAATTACTTGTATGGCTATAAAACGTATTATAGTGTAACTACAACAAAGAAACCAGAGTTACTTGGAAGGAGAACGGTGAGATGGAACCAACTACCATTGTTTTATTTGGTGCTACTGGCGATTTAGCCAAAAGAAAAATATATCCTGCCTTATATAACTTATATCTTGAGCAGAAGCTTCCTGAAACCTTCTCATTGATTGGTCTGGGGCGTAGAGAGTGGTCTGATGAATTCTTTCAGGCACAAGTGGAAAAGTCATTAAATGAATTTTCCAGACGCCAGGCAGATCCTGAAGTTGTGAAGTCATTTGTGAAAGCTTTTCGCTACAGTGTATTGAATATAAGCCATAAGGAAGATTATATAAAGCTGTTGGGATTAGTTGAACAAAGAGAAGCTGAGCTTGGCATTCCGTCTAACCGCTTGTTCTATCTCTCGGTTGGTCCGGAATTCTTCGAACCCATTGCCGAGAACATTCAACAAAGTGGGCTGGGTTCCACAGAGGGCTGGAAACGTCTCGTCATCGAGAAGCCATTTGGTCACGATCTGCAGTCCGCCCGAGACCTTAATCGCAAATTAAGCGAATCGTTCACGGAGGAAGAGATTTATCGGATTGACCACTATTTGGGCAAACCGATGGTACAGCGCCTGGAGACGTTACATCAGAGTAACCCAATCATGAAGGCGTTGTGGAACAACCGCTACATCTCCAATGTGCAAATTACGGCTAATGAGACTGTAGGTGTCGAAGAACGTGCATCCTATTATGATCATGTAGGTGCAGTGCGAGACATGTTCCAGAATCATATGTTGCAATTGCTCATGATGATGGCGATTCAGCTTCCATACAACAGTACTTCCGAAAAAGTTGGATTGAAGAAAAAGCACATTATGGAATCAATCCAGCCGTTACAAAAGCAAACCGTGGGCGCAAGCATCATCCGTGGACAGTATGCAGAAGGCAACATTCAAGGCAAACCGGTAAATGCTTATGCTGCTGAACCGGGTGTAGCAGAGATTACGGTGAATGACACATTCATTGCTGCCAAATTGCAAATTGATGATTTCTTCTGGCGCGGTGTTCCGTTTTACATTCGTACGGGTAAAAGAATGAAGGAGAAATCAACACGTATCGTGATTGAATTCAAAGAACCTTCAGGACAAACGAATGTGCTGAAAAACAAGGGTTCCAAGCCAAACCTGCTCGTCATTGAGATGAGCCCGGATCAGAGCATGACATTGCAACTGAATGCAAGTGATCCTGAGAATAAAGGTGAATTCAAACCGGTTCATATCGATCTTTCTCCGGATAAAGGTGACCTTGCGGAAGCTTACGAGAATCTGATTCGTGATGCTTTGCTGGGTGATCCAACATTCTTTGCCCACTGGGATGAAGTAGAATTGTCATGGGCATGGGTGCAACCTATTCTGGATGCATTCCAGGAAAATCTGTTGCCACTTCACCTGTATCCTGCAGGTAGCTATGGTCCAGCTGAATCAGATGCTATGCTTGAAGAAGATGGTCACCACTGGTGGTTTGATGAGCCGGCGGATCAGGAGTCTGTAGTTACGAACAGCATACCCTTGGCGGTTAATGCGAATCTCTAAACCATACTAAAAAATATATCTGGAGGTAATTTAATCATGAAATTTTTTATCGATACAGCTAACGTGGAAGATATCCAAAAAGCATACAAAATCGGCGTATTGTCTGGTGTAACAACTAACCCATCTTTGGTAGCCAAAGAAGGCGTGAAATTCGAAGATCGTATTGAAGAAATCTTGCGTTTGGTACCTGAAGTCGAGTCCGTTTCTGCGGAAGTGACACCAGATGCCCTTACTGCTGAAGATATGATTGCACAAGCAAACGAATTGATCAAAATTAATAACAGCGACAAAAACATTACGATCAAATTGCCAATGACACTTGCAGGACTTGAAGCTTGCCGTTACTTGACCAAAAAAGGCGTGAAAACCAACGTAACGTTGATCTTCACTGTGAACCAGGCGCTTCTGGCTGCTCGTGCTGGTGCGACATATGTATCTCCATTCCTGGGACGTCTTGATGATATCTCTGAGGATGGCGTACAATTGGTTACCAAAATTGCTGAATTGTTCCGTACACATAACCTGGATGCACAGATTATTGCGGCTTCCGTAAGACATCCGGATCACGTTACACGTGTAGCAATGGCGGGAGCACATATCGCGACTGTTCCATTCTCCGTCATTGAACAAATCTCCAAACACCCACTGACAGATCAAGGTATGGACAAATTTGCAGCGGACTGGAAAAAAACAGTACAATAATCACTGAGCATTTATTTGTTTCAACTTATAATAAATACGTGTTCAAAAATGTCGGTTTTCAGTACCCCTTCGGAATTAAAAGCGGACTTTTTGAACACCCTCTATAAACTATATAAATCATGGAGCATTGGGAGGATATAATGAGTAAACAACAGATCGGTGTTATTGGATTGGCAGTAATGGGTAAAAACCTGGCTTTGAATATTGAAAGTAAAGGGTTCTCGGTATCGGTATTTAACCGTTCCCCAGAGAAAACCCATGATCTTCTGAAAGAAGCAGAAGGTAAAAACCTGACAGGTGCTTTCACAATTGAAGAATTCGTGGAATCCCTGGAGTCTCCGCGCAAAATTCTGATCATGGTACAAGCAGGTAAAGCAACAGATGCAACCATCGAACAACTGCTTCCTCATCTGGATCAAGGCGATATTATTATCGATGGAGGTAATGCTTACTTCCCTGACACTCAACGTCGCAGTAAAGAACTGGAAGAAAAAGGCTTCCGCTTCATCGGTGCAGGTGTATCCGGTGGTGAAGAAGGCGCACTGAAAGGCCCGGCAATCATGCCAGGCGGTCAGGAAAGTGCTTATCAGTTGGTAGAACCGATCCTTACAGCAATCTCCGCCAAAGTGGGCGATGATGCATGCAGCACTTATATCGGACCAGACGGTGCGGGACACTATGTAAAAATGGTGCATAACGGTATCGAGTACGGAGATATGCAGTTGATTGGTGAAGCTTACCACCTGCTCAAATCCGTATTGAACGTTTCGGTTGAAGAGTTGCATGAGATCTTCACCGAGTGGAATCAAGGGGAGCTGGACAGCTACCTGATCGAAATCACGGCAGACATCTTCTCCAAATATGATCCAGAAACAGGCAAGCCGATGGTTGATGTCATTCTGGACGCGGCTGGACAAAAAGGAACAGGTAAATGGACAAGCCAAAGCGCGCTGGATCTCGGCGTTCCATTGTCCATGATTACGGAATCCGTATTCTCCCGTTTCTTGTCTGCCATGAAGGACGAGCGTGTAGCAGCTAGCAAAATTCTGAATGGACCAGCAACTGAAGCATTCTCTGGTGACAAAAAAGCGTTCATCGAGAACGTGCGTAAAGCGCTGTTTGCAAGTAAAATCGTATCCTACGCTCAAGGATTTGCACAAATGCGTGCAGCTTCCGACGAGTATGGTTGGGATCTGAAATACGGCAACATTGCCATGATCTTCCGTGGCGGATGTATCATCCGTTCGCAATTCCTGCAAAACATTAAAGAGGCATATGACAAAGATGCAGCACTGAAAAACCTGCTGCTTGATCCATACTTCCAAAACATCGTTGAGTCTTATCAAGGTGCATGGCGTGAAGTTATAGCGGCTGCTGTAAAACAAGGTATTCCAGTACCTGGCTTCTCCAGTGCTCTTTCTTACTACGACAGCTACCGTACAGAGCGTTTGCCAGCAAACTTGCTGCAAGCACAACGTGACTACTTCGGTGCTCACACCTTCAAACGTGTGGACAAAGAAGGTTCATTCCACTTCCAGTGGATGGATACGAACGAGTAATATCCGTTCCGAATATATAGCATTCTTGCAGTCATTCATGAATTCAACCTCATGGCACCTGCAAGGGTGCTTTTTCTCGTTAATGGTTCGAATTTGAATATTATCAAATTGTAATAAAATGTACGAATCTGGGTTGGGCAAACAGATGATCTGACCCTTCAACTACGTTATACTTGTTCAGACGGATTTACATCCGTGATAAAAATTCAGCATACAACTTATTGACGTGGAGGTTAGACCGGGCATGTTTGTATTAATGGGTATATTGTTTTTGGTGATATACGGTTTATTAGTGTTCTACATAGGCTGGAGCGGTTGGAGTTGGATGAAACCAGTCGTGTCCGCCAGATTTCGATGGTTTTATATTATAGCGCTTGTATTCCTTGCCGTTTCCTTCATTTTGGCACGTGTGTTTGGAAGTATCTCATTTCTCAGTATTATCGGTTCTTACTGGCTGGCTATCTTCTCGTTGTTATTGCTGATCCTGCCTGTCGTTCATCTTACGATGTGGTTGTTGAAGTTAACCCGTATTCCAAGACATCACACACAGAAATGGGCGGGTGTCGTTACGCTGGTGCTGTTAGTGTCCACAATGGGTTATGGAATTTTCAATGCTTACAGTCCGGTAGTGAGAACATATAATATCCAGATTGATAAAAAAGTAGAAGGTGTAGACAAGCTGAACATTGTCATGGCTGCCGATATGCACTTTGGATTACTGTCTGGCCCTGCTCATGCTAAACGTATGGTAGAGGAGATTAATGCGTTGAAGCCAGACCTGGTGCTGTATCCGGGAGATATTATTGATGACAATCTGGACATGTATCTGAATAGCGGAATAGCGGATATTATCAGTGACATTCAGGCTCCATACGGTGTCTATGCTTCTCTCGGGAATCACGATAAGTTCGATGGTCCAATTGAAGATCTCATCGCTGCGCTGGAGAAGAGCAACATGCAAGTATTATATGATGACAAGATTGTACTGGATGACAAGATCACTCTCATTGGACGGAAAGACCGGACAGAGAAGGATCGTGCAGAAGTGGCTACTTTAATGCAAAATGCGGACTTGAGCCAACCGGTACTTATGATGGATCACCAGCCATATGATCTGGATATTGCGGAACAGAACAATGTAGATTTGGTGGTATCCGGTCATACTCACCGCGGTCAGATTGCACCTGCTCAGTTCATCACACAGGCTATTTATGAGAATGATTGGGGTTATCTGCAAAAGGGCTCCATGCATTCTATTGTAACCTCAGGATTTGGCTTCTGGGGACCTCCAATTCGCACAAGTAGTCGTTCGGAGATTGTGCAGATTAATGTGACGTTCCAGTAAATGATGAAGGCCCTTCGAGAGAAGGGCCTTTTAATAACTATAGTTTAACCATTTTCTTGGATTTGAAGTTCCATTCGTAGACTTCCCCTGTGTACATGTGGATGTAGTAAAGGCCATAAGTCACTTCATACGTTTCTCTGTCTGAGAATGAACGCATTACATAAAAATCTCCGTCTTTGGATTCCTCTCCAACAGTTAGGCTATACATTTCGATTTCTTTCTTAATTTTTTTATATAACAGTTCAAACGCTTGATTCCCTGTTAGTTTAACTAATGGTTGTTTGCCAATGTACAGATTGTTAGACTTTAAAGCTACGTTCTCACCAAGTGCAGTACTTATACTTCTAACTGGTACATATGTAGTATTGTTAAAAGTTATTGCATTAGCTGTCGACTTCTTTGTTCCATCTACATAAATATTTACTTTCTGTAGTAAAGCTTTTATGGGCGTTCCTGATGCTGCATAAGCTGTAACTCCTGTAAGCATTGATCCAATTGTGATACCAATGATTAATCCTTTTACTTTGTCCCTCACGAATAAATCTCCTTTATAAATTACTCCGTACATTTAGATCATTTCTCTGTTAAAGGTGAGAAATCCTTCAAAACATTTACTTTAGTTATAATCTCATTCGTTTCAAGCGGTAAGTCATTGTGAATTTTTTGGTTGAATCTGCATCAACATGTGAATATTAAAACATATGTATCCTTAAAGGTAAGCTTAGTCAAATGACTCAAGTAATAAGGGAATGAAGTGGAATAGAAATGGCAGTATTTGTGGTTGACACCGTTTTCAGGTTATGATAAATTAGATCCGAGGCTTGTTACCGGTAATGCGGGCAAAACCACTATGGAAATGATTTTATTATTTCTGTTTTGGTTTTGCCCTTTTTTATTCCTCAAAAAAAACCAGGTGGGTCCATAATGATTATTAAACAGATATTTAATAACAATATTGTCAGTACCGTGGATGACAAAAATCAGGAACTGCTGATCCTCGGCCGGGGTATCGGATTCAAGTTCAAAGCAGGCGATGAGATTGATGAAGAGCGGATTGAGAAGGTATTTCGTCTTAAGGATACATCGATCTATGAGAAATTTAAATCCATCGTAGCTGAAGTGCCTATTGAGATTCTGCAGGCAACAGATGATATTGTGACACTCGCACGAACACAATTGAACAAAACCATCAGTGACGGGATCTATGTCTCGCTATCGGATCACATTCATTTTGCTGTTCAACGCTTGGAAAAAGGAATGATTACTCGTAATCCACTTTCTTGGGAAGTTCAGCACTTCTATAAGGCGGAGTATGATGTGGCCAGAGAAGCACTGACCTTGCTGAAGGAAAGATTGGATATTGAGTTCCCCAAAGATGAAATCTGTAATATTGCACTACATTTCATCAATGCGGAAGTGAATGATTCCATGAACGATGTCACCCATCTCATGCAGCTGTTGCAGGAGATTATGAATATCATCAAATATCACTTCAACATCGAATTGGATGAAGATAGCGTCAATTATTTCCGCTTCATCACCCATTTGAAGTATTTCTGTCAGCGTGTCATTACCCATTCTTCACATGATGATGCCGAGGAGTATTTGTATGAAGTGGTTCGGAAAAACTATCCGGAGACATTCAAGTGTATTGGTAAGATCGAGACTTTTATCCATAAGAACTATCAGTATGACATGACTCACTCGGAGCAGTTATATCTAACGCTCCATCTGGAACGTCTGATGAAAACCAAGCGGGACGTATAATGTTCACGCAACAGTATGAAATTACAACTGGATACCCTATGGGCTTGTTACTGTTCAATCAGGCAATACCCGAATGAGATGGCGCCATATTTTTGCGCTATATTCATTCGGGTATTTTTTATTGGAAAAATGAGGAGGAAAACATCATGAAACATCAAGAAGCGGCGCAGGAAATCATCAAAGCCGTTGGGGGAACTAAAAATATCAATTCAGTGTATCACTGTGTTACACGTTTGCGTTTTGATCTGAAAGACAACGATAAAGTCGATAACGGTTCACTCAATAAACTGGACAAAGTCATGGGTACAAACATTTCGGGTGACCAATTTCAGGTCATTATCGGTAATGATGTGTCGAAAGTATTCGACGTCATGGTGAAGGAACATCCAGCGATCCAGCAAAGTACGGAAAATAAAGAGCCTAAATCGGATAAAAAACAAAATGTAGTACTGAAAATTTTTGAAACAATCGCAGGTGTCTTCGCCCCTATGCTTCCGGCGATTACAGCGGCAGGTATGCTCAAAGGATTACTCGCCCTGTTTGTGTCCTTAGGTTGGATGTCTGCTGGAACAGATACGTACCGTATTCTTTCAGCCATTGGTGACGGCGTATTCCATTACCTGCCTTTACTGATTGCAGTCAGCGCGGCTCGTAAATTCGGCAGTAATCCATTTGTCGCGATTGCACTGGGAACAGCACTAATGTATCCAGACATGACAGCATTACTATCTAGCGGTGAATCGGTTGGATTCTTGGGAATTCCGGTTACAGCAGTAAGTTATGCTTCATCGGTTATCCCGATTCTTCTTGCAGTATGGTTGATGTCCTATGTTGAGAAATGGGTTGACCGTGTTATCCCTGCTGCACTCAAGCTATTGCTTGTGCCGCTGATTACCTTGCTTGTAATGGTTCCGGTAACGCTGATTGCGATCGGTCCATTGGGTACATTTGTAGGTAGCGGATTGTCTGGCGGCATCAACTGGCTGCTGAATGAAGGCGGATTGATTGCAGGTATTGTTCTGGGCGGCGCGATGGCGCTCATTATTATGACAGGAATGCACTATGCACTTGTGCCGATCATCCTGAGTAATATCGCTACACTGGGCTTTGATAAATTCTTGCCATTGACCTTTATCTCCAATATGGGTCAGGCTGGTGCAACACTCGGCGTATTCTTCCGGGCAAAAGATAAAAAACTCAAAACCGTGGCATTGTCAACGAGCTTCACAGCACTCATGGGTGTAACGGAGCCGGCTATGTACGGGGTTAACATGAAGTATAAAAAACCATTTGCCGCAGCGATGATTGGTAGCGCAGTCGGTGGCGGCTTCGCCCTTGCTTTTGGCGCAAAAGCGTATGTGCTTGCAGGTAACGGTGGTCTCCCAGGACTTCCTTCCCTGATCGGTCAAACGTTCTGGTATTCCTTTGGCGGTATGATTCTTGCATTTGTTGTAGGTACGATTATGTCTACGATATTCGGTATTAAGGAAGAAGAAGGAGATGCTGAGGCATTGGCTCAATTCTCACCAGGCGCTTCTTCTGCGGCAGCGACAGCACCTTCAAGCGGTGCTGCAAGCGTGAACGTGGACGACATGGGCGCTCCAACACCAACGAGTAATGCGGTAGCCGTTGCACCAATGACAGGTAAATCCATCCCGCTCAAAGAAGTCAATGATCCAACATTCGGTGATGAATTGATGGGTAAAGGTGTGGCATTTGTTCCTACGGTGGGTGAATTGGTATCTCCAGTGACGGGTACGATCATGAATGTGTTCAAAACGAAACATGCGATTGTTGTCCGCAGTGATAACGGAATGGAATTGCTGATTCATGTTGGAATCAACACGGTGAAGCTGCGTGGACAGTACTTCGATGCACATGTTGCTACAGGAGCACGTGTACAAGCCGGAGACAAGTTGCTCACATTTGAACTGGCCGAGATTGCCAAAGAATACGACATTACAACTGCTATGGTTGTTACCAATACAGCGGATTACAAGCAGGTTCTACCTGTGAAATTGGGCGAAATCACGATGGGTGAAGACGTCTTGAAAGCCGAAATCTAAACTGTATTAAATAGACAAATTCAACAAAAGAAGGAGAGATACGGATGATTCATCGACAAGGGTTTCCGGAAGGGTTTCTATGGGGCGGCGCTATTGCCGCCAATCAGGCTGAGGGTGGATTCGACGCTGGCGGCAAAGGATGGTCGACGGCCGACATGGTTCCTTATTTTGAGAAAAAGGACTACACGAACCTTAGAGAACTGATGCATGTTACGAGTGCAACGGTTGAGAAAGCAATGGCACATCACAGTGCGGAAGGTTATCCGAAGCGTTACGGGATTGATTTTTACCACCGTTTCAAAGAGGATATTGCGCTGTTCGCCGAGCTGGGCTTCAAGACATTCCGTCTGTCCATCAACTGGCCGCGCATTTTCCCGAATGGTTATGATGACGAGCCGAATGAAGAGGGACTGCGCTTCTATGACGAAGTGTTCGATGAACTCCGTAAATACGATATTGAACCACTGGTAACACTCTCGCACTATGAGATGCCTATGGCGCTTGTACTGAAATATAACGGCTGGGCAGGCCGCGAAGTGATTGGACATTTTGTGAGATATGCCGAAACTGTGATGACCCGGTACAAGGACAAGGTCAAATACTGGTTGACGTTTAATGAGATTAACACAACCATTATTGAACCTTTTACTGGTGGCGGTATTATTGAAGACCGTGTGGAGAACACGATGCAGGCTTCCTATCAGGCCCTTCATCATCAATTTGTAGCCAGCAGCCTGGTAACGGAAAAAGCGCGTCAGATTAACCCGAACTTCCAGATCGGATGTATGCTTGCACGCATGATTCACTACCCGGCGACGTCGAAGCCAGAGGATGTGCTGCAAGCACAGATCGATAACCAGCTGAACCTGCTGCATACGGATGTACAAGTTCGTGGTAGTTACCCAACATTCATGGCTCGGTATTGGGCAGAGAACGGGATTACCATTGCCATGGAACCGGGGGATGAGCAGATCCTGCGTGAGCACACAGTTGACTTCATCTCATTCAGTTATTACACATCCTTGGTGTCCGCAGTGAACCCAGAGGAATATGGAGTGACGGGTGGTAACCTGTACAGCACGATTAAGAACCCGAATCTGGAGCGTACGGAGTGGGGCTGGCAGCTTGATCCGATTGGTTTGCGCGTTGCATTGAAAGAACTGTATGATCGTTACCAATTGCCATTGTTTGTGGTGGAGAATGGACTTGGAGCGAAAGATACGGTTGAGGCAGATGGTTCCATCAACGATGATTACCGGATTGATTATCTGAGAAAACATATTACACAAATGAAAGAAGCCGTTATGGATGGTGTGGACCTGATGGGATATACCAACTGGGGAGCGATTGATATTATCAGTGCATCCACTTCGGAAATGTCCAAGCGTTATGGCGTGATTTACGTGGATCAGGACGACAACGGACAAGGCACATTGAATCGATATAAGAAAAAGAGCTTTGGTTGGTACCAAAAAGTCATTGCCTCCAATGGTGAAAACTTGGAATAAATTAATCTAAAGAGGCACCCCAGGCGTAGCTAGTGTTACGTCATCGGGGTGCCTTTTTATTATCATCTCGCAGGATTTTCATCAACGCTAATGGCACTTCAAGGTAAAAAGGATGACTTCATAACATACTGGATGGTATACTGTGATCGTATTGGGGGAGGGATAACCATGAAGAAGCCTATTATTGCTGTAGATATGGATGACACGATATGTCATCTGGTCAAGCGGGCCATATATCACAACAACCTCAACTTCCCGACCCATCCGTTGCGGTATGAGGATATGATTCATTGGGACACATCCCATTTGCGTCATCCAGAGAGCACGCACGATGTATTTTATGGTCGGCCGGGTCTGTTCGAGGAATTGGAATTATACGACGAATATGTTGTAGATGAGATGCGAAAGCTGAACGATGCCTATGATGTCATTGTCGTGACGGCAGCAGAACCAAAAACAGTCATTGAGAAGTGGAACTGGCTTCAGCAGCACATGCCTTTTATAACCGCTGAACAGTTTATTACATGCAAAAGAAAAAGCTTGCTCGGTTTCGATCTGCTCATTGATGATGGAGCACATAATCTGATTCCCGCGCATGAGGATGGCAAAAAGGTTATCTGTATCCCGCATCCGTGGAATATACAGGAGCGTGAGCGATACAACTTTCCGTTGATGTCTTCATGGAAAGAAGCCAAGGCATACATAGATGAAGTGTTACAGGCTGTTAGTGTCTGAAAGTTAGTTAACCTTATTGTCCAGAGCGCAGTGCTCTGGATTTTTTGCGATAGGCGAGAGGTGTTTCGCCTGTTATTTTTTTGAATGCGGCATAGAATGAATCCATATCCCGATATCCGACCAGCTCTGCAATCAGGCTAACTTTGTGCTGTGAATTCTTTAGAATTTCGCAGCTTTTTTGTATGCGCAGATGTTGCAGGTGGCCGCTAAAGGTCTGTCCGGTATGCCGCAGAAACATTCGCCCAATCTGTTTTTCGCTCCAGCCTGATATGCGGACCAGATCAGACATCCGAATACGATTGCTTACGTGTTCCTTGATATAGTGAAGGATGTAATCAAAACCAGTGGAATGAGACTCTTCATCCTGATCCTTTTGATACAGTTGTCTGTAGGTCAACAATACCAACTGGCTTGCCAAGGTGTATAACATGGTAGAGGAGCCGATTCCCTGAACGGAGGATTCACGATATAGCTTCACCATTAGTTCTTCAATCTGATCATTGTGATCCACAACGGATATATAAGGAACCTGATTTTGTGCCAAGTCCATCAGATGTTGAATGATTTCTTTTTCCTGAATGATGGCTGTCAGCGTGTTGATCAACTCAGCATTAAACAGACAATTATATATAATTAGCGGATGCTCGGTCACGTTTGTGCTCACAGGACGAAAGACATGAGGAACGCCAACAGGAATGACAAACAGCATGCCTTTCTTCACGGGAATGACATCTTCACCGATATGATGAAAGCCCTTTCCTTCAGCAACATAGCTATACTCAATAAAATCATGCGCGTGAAAAGGAAGCATAAAATCTTCAGAGCAACGATTGACAAAAAGTTGCAGATGATTATGCAGAAAATATTCGCTTTTCATAAGTTGTACAGATGAATCCACAGGCAACCTCCTCGCATAGATGGCTGAATCACCGGATGAAATAGTCCGGATTACCGGGTATTTACGACAGCAGGATCGATATAATTATATCGTAACCCCGAATGGGAAGCCAAGATGGAAAGGACGATCTGCTAATGTTCAACGTTAGTCACCTTCGCTGTGAATATAGAATCAACCCGATAGGCCTCGATGTGAAATCACCGAGATTAAGCTGGCAGTTGCAGTCCGATCGCCGGAACTGTATGCAATCCGCTTATCAGATACAGCTGTCCCTGACGAAAGATTTCGATGGAATTAAATGGGATTCTGGCGAGATAAGCAGTGATCAATCTATACATGTGGAACTAAATCATTTTCAGCCTTCTCCGCAAACGCGATACTATTACCGGATTCGGGCTTGGGATGATACAGGAAGTGATTCAGACTGGTCCGAAACGGCCTATTTCGAGATGGGACTTATGGATCGTCATAACAAGTGGAAAGCAGAATGGATCACAGCTCAACCAACAGATGAAGGAGATACGTCATGCCCACGTATGCGCAGGCAGTTTAATGTAAAAGAAACAGTTACGTCTGCTCGCATATATGTGACAGCACTTGGATTATACGAGTTGCATATAAACAACTCAAGAGTAGGAGAAGATTATTTTACACCTGGCTGGACCTCTTATCGTAAGCGATTACAATATCAAACCTATGATGTTACCCACCTGCTTCAGGATGGACAGAATACTTTAGGTGCGTATCTTGGAGATGGCTGGTATCGGGGATATCTTGGCTGGAACAAAGAAAGGGAGATATTTGGTTCAACATCCGCATTGCTTCTGGAACTGCATATAAAGTATGCAGATGGATCAGAGGAATGTATTCTTTCCAATGGGGAATGGACAGCTGGTCCAAGTGCCATTCGGATGTCGGACATCTATATGGGAGAGACGTATGATGCACGAATGGAGTCTGATTGGTCGGATTCATCTGAAGTGAATTGGTCACCCGTGAACGTACTGGAACATCCAAAAGACATCATCGTTGCGCAGGAGAACGTACCCGTCACCCAAGTCGAACAGCTACAGCCAATCGCCTTGTTAACAACCCCACAGGGAGATCGTGTAATAGACATGGGACAGAATATGGTGGGATGGGTTAGATTTAGCATTCAAGCTGAGGTTGATCAGACAGTTGAGCTGCACCATGCTGAGATATTAGATCATGAAGGCAACTTCTACACCAATAATCTTCGCTCCGCCAAGCAGTGTATTCGCTATACGTGCAAGGGGGATGGAGTTGAAACATTCGAACCGCATTTTACGTTCCAAGGGTTTCGATATGTGAAGCTGGTTGGCTTTTCTGAACACATTCGTCTGGATGATTTCACTGGCATAGTGCTGCACTCGAATATGAAGCAAACAGGTCAGTTCTCGTGCTCCAGTCCCTTGGTGAACCAGCTGCATCACAATATATTGTGGGGGCAAAAAGGGAATTTCCTTGATGTGCCGACAGACTGCCCACAGAGGGATGAACGGCTCGGGTGGACCGGTGATGCACAGATGTTTGTCCGCACGTCTTCCTACCTCATGAATACAGCGCCTTTCTTCACCAAGTGGTTGCGGGATCTGGAAGCGGACCAGGGAGCAGATGGAGGTATTCCATTCTTCGTTCCAGATCTGAGAAGTTCCACGTCGGAAGGATGGGGTGACACCAGTCATTCATCCGCCGCTTGGGGTGATGCAGCAGTCATCTGTCCTTGGACTATCTATGAGATGTATGGGGATGCCAGATTACTGGCTGAACAATATGAGAGTATGAAGCGGTGGATCGAGTACATTCACGGGCAGGGCGATAACCCATATCTGTGGAACACGGGATTCCACTTTGGCGATTGGCTGGGACTGGATTCCAAGCCGGATAGTTACGTTGGTGCAACGGATACGGATTATGTGGCAACTGCATTCTATGCCTATTCCGTTTCGTTAACTCAAAAAGCAGCTGAGGTACTTGGAAAGACAGATGATGCTGAATATTATAAAACGTTGCATACAAACATTGTTCTTGCGTTTAATAAAGAATTCGTCACTCCAGCCGGCAAAATTGCTGTTCCAACGCAAACAGCGCATGTTCTCGCGCTGCAATTTGACCTGCTGGATGGTGTTGCCCGAACTCGTGCTGTTGATCAATTGGCGAAACTCGTGAAAGAGGCGGGGAATCATCTTACCACAGGATTCGTGGGCACACCTTATCTGAATCCGGTACTGAGTGATGCAGGTCTTCACGACCTGGCATATACATTACTTTTTCAAGAGGATTATCCGTCCTGGCTATATCAGGTAACTCAAGGCGCAACGACGGTCTGGGAACATTGGGATGGGATCAAGGAGGATGGCAGTCTCTGGAGTGCTGATATGAACTCATTTAACCACTATGCTTATGGTGCGATTGGGGAATGGTTGTATCGTTATGTTGCCGGCATCCGGTCCGATGAACATCAGCCAGGATTCCGAATGGTGCATATCGAGCCGCAACCTGGACCTGGACTGGATTGGGTGGAAGCGAGTTTGGAGACGATGTATGGTCAAGTAGCTTCAAGTTGGCACCGGCTGGCGGAGGGAGAAATGGAGATACGCGTGCACATTCCTGTCAATACGAGAGGTACGGTACGTCTTCCTGGAGCAGGTGCACAGATCGTTCTGGAGCAAGGGCACCCGTTGGATCAGGTAAATGAAGTTCAGAATATTCGAAGTATTGGAGAAGATATTGAAGTCACACTTGGATCAGGAAGTTACCAATTCAAGTATAAGGACACGGATATGAAGAAGGACCGAGATGTTCAGGATGTTACATTGACAGAGTCTGTATAATAATAGAATAAGCGGTAAGATGTATATTTGAAGAGGATCTGCTCACACGCAGGTCCTTATTCGAACTTGTCTGATGGAAGAGCAAGAATGTTATGTCCTGGAAGCGGGAGCATGGCAGTTTCAATATCTGTTGGGAGGGTGTAATGACAGTGGGGAAAGAACATGTCAGATTAATTAAACCATCGCGAGCGTATAAGGATGCATATTTGGCATTTTATGAAGACTGGGTGAGAAGTGGAGAGGTGATGGTACCGTGGGTCATTTCCAAAGATCCTTCTGAGTTTGATGAGATGTTGGCGTTTTTGCAACGCAATGAACAAGGCATCGATATTCCGGAAGGCTGGGTCAAAGATAGTACATACTGGTTGATCACGGAGAGTCAACAAATCGTGGGTGCTGTAAATATAAGGCATGAGCTTAACGACAAATTGTTCAACAGTGGAGGGCATATTGGATATGGCATTCGTCCTGGAGAGCGGCAAAGTGGCTATGGTTCCGAAATTCTCAGGCTGTCTTTGGAGAAAACGAGAGAGATTGGAATCACCAAAGTATTGGTCGTATGTGATGCAATAAATGAGCCATCCAGAAGGGTTATCCTTCGAAATGGTGGAATTCAGGATGAAGACTATGTGGAGTCCAATGGCAATGTTATTGAACGATTCTGGATAGAAAATGTCGAATAATGAAGAATAATGGTGATATATAACGAAAATAATATAGATTATGATTGTAATACCCTCGCGTGCTGATTAAAATGAAGCATAGAATCTGGATTGCGGCCGGAAACTATCATCCCATATCAGGCACAAGTGAGGTTATTTTTATGAATCAACCGGTTAATCGGCCCCGGCGTATTGAGTATCTGGATCTCTATCGTGCATTGGCCATCATGGCAGTGGTAGCCATCCATGCTACTTCAACAGCAGTTGCGCATTACCCCAAGCACACGTTAGATCATGATGTGTATTACTTCTGGAACACGTTCCTGCAATTTGCCGTCCCGGCGTTCCTGTTCTTGTCATCCCTAGTTTTGTTCTACAACTACAGCTCCAAGGTGAATGAGAAGGGTTGGATGCTCGCTTTTTACAAAAAGCGATTATTCTATGTATGTGTACCCTACGTGGTATGGTCCTTTATCTATTTTGCGATTAAACAGTTGCTTGCGGGCAAAGAACCTTTGACCCACGGTGTTCAATTTGCAAAAGAATTAGTGATGGGAACCGCTCATACCCACTTGTACTTTTTTCTGATTATTCTTCAATTCTATCTCGTTTTTCCATTGCTTCTGTCACTTACACGCCATCTTCTTTTTAATCGGTATTTGCCATTATTCTTTATTGCGGGCCAAGCGATCTTCTATGCACTACATTTGCAGTTTCACTTCGAACGAACAGGAAGTTTGTTACCCAGTTATCTGATCGTGATTGGTTTTGGCGCATGGGTTGGGCTGAACTTTGAGTGGGCATTGAAGAAACTGTACACTCACCGTTATGCACTTATAGCTGCGTTATTGAGCGGAGGTGCCATTTTTATATATGGTAATGCTTATATCAAAACCGCTTTTGCTGCATACCCGGTGGTAACCTATACCGTGCTGTTCCTGTTCCGAAATCTGTTTACGTTGTCAGCCTGCTTGCTCCTGCTGATCTTTAGTGAACGATTGGGCGCAGGAAAACATACGGAAGTTCGTAAAGCTACGCATGTTCTGGATTCCTTGGGTACAGTTGCGTTCGGTGTATTTTTAATGCATCCACTTGTATTACTCTTCTGGAGACGTGAATTCACAGATGACCTGGCTCAGCACTTCAGCTTGGGTATCATTCTATCTTATGTTGTGGCGCTCCTGATCTCATGGATCTGCGCGATGGCATTGCGGCGGATGAAGTGGGGATGGGTACTGATTGGACGTTAAGTTGAAATAAAGTTATTCCAGTTAAGATAAGAGTTTTCAAGCCCTGAAGTGTTGAGGGAATCACTTGGAACCTCTTTTTTATTTGCGTTAAAGAAGGTATTATAGAGTTTAATGTCCATAAAATTGAATTAATGGAATGAACACTACCTAGTCAGGAGTGATCAAATGAAATTGGTGATTATTTTTGGCCCACAGGCTGTGGGCAAGATGACGGTGGGGCAAGAGCTGGAGAAGATAACAAAGCTAAAATTGTTCCATAACCACATGACGATTGAATTGGTGTCTCCTTTCTTCAGCTATGGCACACCACAAGGAAAAAGATTGGTGAGTCTGTTCCGCCAGGAGATTTTCGAAGAAGTGGCGAAGAGTGACCTGCCGGGTTTAATTTTCACATTTGTGTGGGCTTTGGACGCGGAGTCAGATGGTGAATACATCCGTAAAATCAGTGAGTTGTTTACATCTCAAGGGGGTCAGGTCTGTTATGTGGAACTGGAGGCGGACCCATCCGAAAGACTGGAGCGTAACAAGAGTCCGCATCGCCTGCTACACAAGCCAACAAAGCGTGATATCGCGTGGTCTGAGCGAGATTTACTTGATACGATGAAGAATTATCGACTGAATTCGGAACCGGGAGAAATCATGCATGAGCACTACATACGGATTGATAACACGCACAAGAGCCCGGATGAAGTGGCAAAGTTAATTCAGGAACGATTTAATTTGTAATCTGAGACACTTCTACCTTAGTAGAAAAGATAGTTTATAGAGAGGGGCATTACACATGTATTTTGTTATATTTTTGCTCATAGGACTTGTTTTATGTTATCTGTTCCCATTTGGTCCAATAGTGGCCGGGGGCATTATTTTTGCACTTGTTGTAGACCAATACCGCCAGACAATGCATATGCGTGAAGATATTCGAGACATCAAGAATCATCTGGGGTTAATGAACAAAGGTGAGGCGCAGGAGTACGAGAGGGATAAAGAATACAGGCAAGTCGATCGTTTGGATTCAGAACAGATGGATATGATTAATCGAAGAATTGAAGCGGAACTGGAGAAAGAAAGCAAAAACAATAAATCGTAAATTATTGTAAAATAATTCTTGTTTTGCTCACGCCTGTGAGTATATTTACCTAGATCGGGAGTCATGCTAATACGATATTAACTTTTTGTTGCACTGTGTAGAACTTTGTAATATTATGAGGGAAGCGCGTACAACATATCGGGTTGTAACTGTTGAATCAGGCAAAGCCGTTTACCTTGAGAAAAGGGATTGGTTTGTCTTTTTCTGTATATTGGAGTGATAAAGTGAAAATCGAGAAGGTGCTGAACAATAATGCTGTAGTTGCAATGAATGACGAACAACAGGAAGTTATTATCATTGGCCGTGGGATTGCTTATCAGAAGCGGGCGGGTGATATGGTTTCCGAGCAGCATATCGATAAGATATTTACTTTACAGAATGAAGATATTCAGGAAAACTTCAAGGCATTAATCTCAAGCATTCCTCTGGAATACATGAAAGTGTCAGAGGAGATCATCGCTTATGCCAAATTAAAACTTGGCAAGAAACTGAATGAGAGCATTTACTTGCACCTCACAGACCATATTCACTTTGCCATTGAGCGGTATCGCAAGAATCTGCCTATACGCAACGGGTTGATCTGGGAGACAAAGCAGTTATACAAAGAGGAATACGAAGTCGGAATGGAAGCGCTCAATATGATCTGTGATCAGTTTGGCGTAATACTGCCCGAGGACGAAGCCGGTTTTATGGCACTTCACTTTGTCAATGCAGCTTTGAACGAGGAAATGCCCAACATCAAGAGTATGACGCAGGTCATGCAGGAAATCTTGACGATCATCAAGTATCATTTCAAGATTGATTTTGATGAGAACTCACTGACATTCTATCGCTTTGTGACGCATTTGAAGTTTTTCGCTCAACGTTTGGTGAAGGGAAAACATTACAAGAGCAACAACGACGATGAACTGTTCCTAATGATTCAGAAAAAGTATCCAGCAGCGCACAAGTGCTCGGAGAAAATCAAGAAGTTCATTGAAAGCAACTACACCTATCAACTAACTGACGAAGAAATCATGTACTTAACGATTCATATTGAGAGAGTTGTGAATGCAACTTCTGAATAATCCCATAGATCAGCTTGCAGGGTTGCAACCACCAGGGCAAAACCTGAACGATTGAATGTCAGAACATACCGTTAACCGGATGTTCCTTACATTCAGATGTTCAGGTTTTTTTATTCTCTCCAATATGCTTTGAATCCGTGTTTATCCAGAAAGGAAGAAAAGATTTCATGAAACACGAGCAATTAGCCAAAGACATTCTGTCAGGTGTTGGTGGAAAACAGAACATTAACAGTGTGGTGCACTGCGCGACCAGACTTCGTTTCAAATTAAAAAATGACAATCATGCCAAAACAGACGAACTCAAAAATCTGCCTGGAGTCATAACAGTCATGCAAAGCGCTGGACAGTACCAGGTAGTCGTGGGTAACGAAGTGTCTGATGTATATAAAGCCTTGCTACAAGTTGGGAATATGAGTGCAGATGAACCGGTCACTAATAATGATGAGTCTGACTCTGCTGGCAAAAAAGAAAGTCTTTTGGGTCGATTTATCGACTTGATCTCAGGTGTATTTACACCCATTCTTGGCTTGCTTGCTGCAACAGGGATGATCAAAGGTTTCTTGTCCATGTTTACTTCTCTCGAGTGGTTGGACCCTGCTTCAGGAACATATCAATTGTTGAATGCTGCAGGAGACTGCCTGTTCTACTTCTTCCCAATCTTCTTAGGTTATACAGCAATGAAAAAATTCGGTGGATCTCCATTCCTCGGGATGGCCATCGGAGCATCACTTGTATATCCGACCTTATCTGGTCTTAACGGTGGAGAGCCTTTATATACGCTGTTTGCAGGCACATTGTTTGAATCACCGATTCATATCACGTTCCTGGGTATTCCTGTTATTTTGATGAGTTATTCCTCATCCGTAATTCCGATTATTATTGCTACTTATTTTGGTGCAAAAGTAGAAACGTTCTTCAAAAAGATCATTCCAGCTGTTGTGAGAACGTTCCTCACGCCATTCTTTACCATTCTGATTGTTGTTCCTGTGACATTCCTCTTGATTGGTCCAATCGCGACATGGGCAAGTCAGCTAATCGGTGCAGGCGTATCAAGCATCTATGACTTGAGTCCATTGGTAACAGGTATTGTTGTTGGCGGATTGTGGCAAGTATTGGTCATCTTTGGGTTACACTGGGGAATTGTACCAATCATGTTGCTGAATCTGTCCACACTGAAAGCCGATCCGATACTTGCGATGATGTTTGCTGCTTCCTTTGCTCAGATTGGTGCTGTCCTTGGCGTAATGCTGAGAACAAAAAATACCAAACTGAAATCACTGGGTGTTCCTGCCTTCGTGTCCGGGATTTTCGGTGTAACTGAGCCAGCGATCTATGGTCTTACTTTGCCATTAAAGAAACCATTTATTATGAGTTGCATTGCTTCTGCAACTGCTGGTGGTATTATTGGGTTCGCTGGTTCCAAAATGTTTGTATTTGCTTCAGGCATTTTCGGTGTTCCAGCGCTCATTAGTCCCACAGAAGGGATCAACTATGAATTCTGGATGGCCATGATGGCTACTATTATTGCTTTTGTATTAGGCTTTGTTCTCGTTTACTTTGTAGGATTCAAAGATCCTGCTAATCCAGAGGCTGCCAAACAGGCTCCTGAGCCAGTAAAAGAAGAGAAGGCTGCACTTGAACCTAATCCAAACAATCGTTATGAAATTGCCAGCCCGATGACGGGTGAGGTGGTTCCTTTGCAAGAAATTAACGATGCTACATTTGCTGGTGAACATATGGGTAAAGGGATTGCCATTCGTCCAACCAGTGGAAGAGTCGTATCCCCGATTAATGGTGTGGTACAGACGATTTACCGTACCAAACATGCGATTGGACTTGTAGATGATCAAGGTGTAGAGATTCTAATCCATATCGGTCAGGATACGGTACAGCTCAAAGGTCAACATTTCACTGCGCATGTGAAAGACGGAGATCGTGTGACTGTTGGCGATCTGATTGTTGAATTCGATCTTCAAGCTATCATTGAGGCGGGATATGAGACGGTAACACCGATTATTGTAACCAATACAGCTGATTATTTGGACGTGGTCGCTACAACAAATCGTGAAGTGCAAGAGAAGGATAAATTGATTACGGTTATTGGTTAATTCTGTCCCGTATCTTATTAAGACCTGCAAACTGTATACTTTGAAAAAAGTGATCTCTTGTGGGTCATTTCTATGTTACTCCAATCAGAAAAGATGCATGAAAACGTTATGAATTGACAGGTGAATATGTTCATGTTGTTTGAAGCGACACGCTATCGATTATTATTAAATAAATTATTAAAATAAGTGTTGCAAATGTAGTTCAGATGTACTATGATGAGTTCAAGAAGTAAGCGCATACATGAATCGGGTTGTAACTGTTTAATCAGGCAATTCCGATCATCCTCCACTAAGAGGGTATGGGGTGTACCTTACTTTCGTTGTTAAAATAATTAAATACCAATGTGTACAGCCTTACAGGGTTGCAACCGTTAAGGGCAAAACCTGAATTGCTGAATAACACGACTGATTTCCGGACGATCCGGTATGTTGTGTATGTTCAGTAGTTCAGGTTTTATTTGTTTCAAAAAGTATGGGGAGTCTACTTAGAGAGGGAGAATTACAATGAGCAACTACGATCAATTAGCTAAGGACATTCTGTCAGGTGTAGGTGGTCGCGAGAATGTAAACAGTGTATTCCATTGCGTAACAAGACTGCGGTTTAAGCTGAAAAATGAAAGCGTAGCCAAAACGGAAGAACTTAAAAATCTGCCAGGTGTTATTACCGTCATGCAGAGTGGTGGACAGTATCAAGTTGTTATCGGCAACGAAGTGCCGGATGTATATAAAGCAGTTGTTAAAGCGGGCAATTTCCCAACCGAAGGTCAGATTGAAGAGGAAGCAGACAACTCAGGTAAAAAGGTAGGGTTGTTCAGCCGCTTTATCGACATGATCTCTGGTGTGTTTACACCACTACTCGGTCTGCTGGCTGCAACAGGTATGATCAAAGGTTTTACAGCCATGTTTCTATCATTTGGATGGATCACAGATACGTCAGGTACGTACCAGCTGTTGAATGCAACGGGTGACTGTCTGTTCTACTTCTTCCCGATTTTCCTTGGTTATACGGCAATCAAGAAATTTGGCGGTTCACCGTTCCTGGGTATGGCGATAGGTGCTTCGTTAGTCTATCCTACGCTATCCGGTTTGACTGCTGGAGATCCATTGTACACCCTGTTTACAGGTACGTTAATCGAATCGCCGATTCACATTACGTTCCTGGGTATTCCGGTTATTCTGATGAGCTATTCCACATCGGTTATTCCAATCATTATTGCTACATTCTTCGCTGTTAAAATTGAAAGATTCTTTAAAAATATCATTCCTAAAGTCGTTAGCACGTTCCTTGTTCCGTTCTTTACTTTACTCGTTATCGTTCCGGCAACATTCATTCTGATTGGTCCAGTATCCACTTGGGCAGGACAGTTGATCGGTGCAGGTGCAACAGGCATATACGACTTAAGCCCAGTTGTTACAGGTTTGATTATCGGTGGTTTATGGCAAGTGTTTGTACTGTTTGGTCTCCACTGGGGACTCGTGCCAGTCATGCTTCTTAACTTGAGCACATCTGGAGCTGATCCGGTAATTGCCATGTCTTTTGCAGCCTCCTTTGCTCAAATCGGTGCTGTACTTGCCGTTATACTGAAAACCAAAAATACGAAACTGAAATCTTTAGGTATTCCGGCCTTCATCTCTGGGATCTTCGGTGTAACTGAGCCAGCGATCTACGGAGTGACACTTCCGCTGAAAAAGCCGTTTATCATGAGCTGTATTGCTGGTGGTATCGGTGGTGGTATCTTGGGATTGGCTGGTTCGAAATTATACATCTTTGGTGGACTCGGTGTATTTGGTTTCCCAAGCTTCATTAACAAAGCAACAGGCGTTGATTCCGGATTCTATATGGCTCTCGTTGCATGTGGTATCGCGTTTATCCTTGGTTTCATTCTGACGTACGTGGTTGGTTTCCAAGACAAAGTAGAAGCAAAACCAGCTCCAGCACCTGTACTTGATCCAAATCCGAACAGCAGATACGAAATCGTAAGCCCAATGGCTGGTGAAGTCGTTGCACTGAAAGATATTAATGACGTAACGTTTGCAGGAGAGCATATGGGTAAAGGGATTGCAATTCGTCCAACCAGCGGCAGAGTGGTATCTCCGATCACAGGTGTCGTTCAAACCGTATATCGTACCAAACATGCGATTGGTCTTGTAAGCGATGATGGGGTAGAGATGCTGATCCATATTGGTCAGGATACGGTGAAGCTGAAAGGTGAACATTTTACAACCCATGTGAAGGACGGAGACCGTGTTAACGCAGGTGATTTGATTGTTGAGTTTGACCTGCAAGCGATTAAGGATGCAGGTTATGAGACGGTTACACCGATCATTGTAACGAATACTTCCAATTATCTGGACGTTGTAGGAACGAAAGATGCATCTGTTCATGAGAAAGATAAATTGATCACGGTATTAAGCTAATTGAAATTACAGATGGTTTAGGAGGAACTCCTCAATGAATGAAAAATATACAGCCTTCCCAGAGAATTTTCTCTGGGGAGGAGCAACCGCAGCGAATCAATTGGAAGGTGCCTATCTGGAAGGTGGCAAAGGTTTAACAACTGTAGATCTGATTCCGATTGGTGCCAATCGATGGAATATTGCTCTGGGTAACCTGGATTCATATGAGCCAAAAGCAGGGGAATTCTATCCTTCACATGAAGCTATAGACTTCTATCATCGGTATAAGGAAGATATTGCGTTATTTGCAGAAATGGGATTCAAGTGCCTGAGACTCTCCGTAGCCTGGGCACGGATTTTCCCTAATGGGGATGAAGCGGAGCCAAATGAAGCAGGCTTGCAATTTTATGATGATGTCTTTGATGAGTTATTGAAATACAACATTGAACCTGTTGTGACGATCTGTCATTTCGATGTACCTGTACATCTGGTCGAGACTTACGGTGGGTGGAAGAATCGCAAGATGATCGGTTTCTTTGAGAAATATGCGACGACGCTATTCAAACGATACAAGCATAAAGTGAAGTATTGGATGACGTTTAATGAGATCAATATGTTACTGCATCTTCCTTATATCGGAGCAGGCATTGTTCTTCAGGAAGGTGAAGACAAAGAGCAGGTCCTGTATCAGGCAGCACATCATGAATTGGTAGCCAGTGCACTTGCTGTTAAGGCTTGTCATGAGATTATTCAGGGTGCACAGATTGGCTGTATGTTAGCCGCTGGCATGGTCTATCCATACAGCTCTAATCCGGATGACGTGTGGAAGGCCATGGAGAAAGATCGCGAGTCATTCTTCTTCATTGACGTGCAGTCGAAGGGAGCATATCCGGGTTATACCAAAAGATTTTTCAGAGAAAATGATATTCAGATTGAGATGCAACCAGAAGACCAAGATATCTTGATGCAGAATACAGTCGATTATATTGGTTTTAGCTACTATGCAAGCCGTTGTACAAGTACAGACCCTGAGATTTTGAAGGATTCGACGGAAGGTAATGTATTTGGTTCAGTGAAGAACCCGTATCTGCAAACATCCGAGTGGGGATGGACCATTGATCCTAAAGGTCTCCGAATTACATGTAATCAACTGCATGATCGTTATGGCAAACCTTTGTTTATCGTGGAAAATGGACTTGGGGCAACCGATGTGCTGTTAGACAATGACTCCGTTGAAGATGACTATCGCATCGAATATTTGAATCGTCATTTTGCCGAGATGGCTGAAGCGATTCAAGACGGTGTAGAACTCATAGGTTACACAAGTTGGGGACCGATTGACCTGGTCAGTGCGGGTACCGGAGAGATGAAGAAACGGTATGGCTATATCTATGTAGACAGAAATAATGATGGCACAGGCACACTTCGCAGAGTGAAAAAGAAGAGTTTTCACTGGTACAAAGATGTCATTGCGAGTAATGGTGCACAATACTTCTGATACAAGGTGTTCGACGCTATAGAATAAAGAAAGAGCAGTCTCGTTATTACGGGATTGCTCTTTCTTTATAATGAGATGAATTTGACTCAATGTGTAGATATTGGATATAATCATTGAATGAAGATAATCTTGTCATTTCAGAAGGGGGAGTATCCAATCATGAAGAAAAAATCACTTGCGTTTATATCTTCCGGATATGGTTACTCTACTGCTGTCTTTTTCTAGAATCTAATCCAAGGGAGAGGTCTGCCCAAAATCGGAAGAAAACTAGAAAATAACGCAGAAAAATCTTAAGAATGACGAGGTAATCAATATGAAAATCGAAAAAATCACGAGAAAAAATCCAGCGAATATGCCAGCTCCTGTAGGACAATACACGCATATTACAAGAATTCCGAGGAATGCAGAGCTATTCGTAACTTCGGGTCAAATTGGAGCAGATGCAAGCGGACTCTTTCCGGACAGTCTGAATGAGCAAGTTACTAATACATTTAATAATATCAAAACAGTGCTCGAATCTGAGTGTTTAGAGGCTGAACATATTATCAAAGTGAACGTATGGGCAACCGAGAAAATCGATTGGGATCATTTATATGCCGAATGGGGACAATTATTTAATACGAATTATCCTGCAATGACGATTGGATATATTACGGAGTTAGGTCTGCCAGAGATTAAAATTGAAATAGAGCTTTGGGCGGCAAAAGTTTAACAACGAATACTTTTTAAGCAGAAGAAGGAGCATCTTATATACAGATGCCCCTTCTTTTTTTATTCGTGAAAATAGATGATATGCCTTTGTGCAATCTTGAGCGATAGCATTATTATGGCACCTGTAAGCTCTGGTAGGCATTGAGGCGTCCATACGTCCAGTAGATTCCAGAGCCGGATACTGGATCGGAAGCGAAGCATAGCGCATCTCGAATCTGGGCATTGGTTTTCCCGCGTGCAGCGAGAAGTGCGGCCACTCCGGCCACATGTGGGGCTGCCATGGATGTTCCGCTCAGGTAGGCATAGGAACCACCCAGATAGGTGGATAGAATACTATCACCCGGGGCAGCCATATCCACCCAGGAACCATAGTTGGAGAAATTGGATTTGAGATCGGAGGGGTTGGTTGAAGCGACTGCAATGACGTTGGGATACGATGCGGGTACGATCGGGAATGAAGTGTTGTCGTTGCCGGCTGCAGCGATAATTACGGCTCCACGATCCCAAGCATACTGCACGGCAGCTTGGAGGAATGCATCTCCCATTGGACCACCGAGGCTCAGGTTAACAACCTGTACACCGTTATTGGCAGCGTAGACAAGCCCGTTACCGACATTACCTACCGTTCCTTGCCCGTTGTTATCCAGGTACCCGGAGCGGAACGATGGATGCGAGTGGTGCAGCGCCTGCGATTCCCACACCATTGTTGGTAACAGAAGCAGCGATCCCGGCAACATGTGTACCATGTCCGTTCCCGTCTTCAGGGATATTATCATAATCAACATAATCGTAACCGGGGAGGAGCTTGGAAGCCAATTCTGGGTGGTTTAGCTGTACACCGGTGTCGATAATGGCGATTTTAACAGAGCTGTTACTTTGAGTGATGTCCCATGCAGCGGGTGCATTGATTTTGGACAGGTTATATTGGTAAGGAAAGAACGGATCATTAGGGGTGAAGGATGCCTCAACAAGGTAATTCGGTTCTGCATGTTCAATAACCGTATGACCTTTGTAATGTTTAAGCATCCGGTGCATTTTTTTGCGGGATTCTACACGGTACCAACCCAAATCCTCGTATGTCTCAGCGACCTTACATCTCCCTTTTTTGTGAAGGGTGTGCATTTCATCCTCGGTTGTACCTTCCTTGAATTTGACTAATAGCTGCTTGGGGGCATGAGGGTGAAACTTACTCTCGGCACGTTGGTCCAGATAACGATACACGAACACGATGATTGCTAGCAAAATGAAACCAAAAACACCTAACCATAACCACATGAGCGTTTCTCCCTCCAATATGGATTGTGACACGCCTTATCGTATGCGAACTCTATCAGACTGTGTGGGCACTTTTTCAATATGGTTAGTAGTGTAGATAGATTGATAGGAGGGGTCAAATTCGGTAAGATGAGATGAAGAGAGCCGATCTGGCATGAAGAAGGATTAAGGAAATGCCTAGAGAGAGCTCCCAATTTAGAGGAGAAGGAACGTGGATCTTTTGACACAACTTCAGAGTATACCGACAGTAACACCAGTTCAGGCACACCAGATTCATGATGCCATTGATTTTGCCATGCGTGTACGTAGAGAAGTGTTTCCTATGATGGATCACACGAGGTTACCTGTGGATTTCGAGCAGTTCACAGAACATTATCTGGACTCCGATGAATCGATCTTTCTTGTTGCAATGATGGGTGATGCGGGCATCGTCGGAACGATTGGAATATTACCATATGATGGACGTATTGAAGCCGTGGACGGTCGATATGCAGCCCAGTCTGCAGCCGAAATTGTGAAATGTTATGTAGATCCTGCGTATCGCAGATACGGCATTGGTTCGATGCTGGTCAAAGAACTGGAGAATGTGGTGAAGGATATGCACTATACGACACTGTACTTGCATACACATCGCTTCTTGCCAGGAGCCGTAGATTTCTGGAAACGTCAAGGGTATACAGTTATTGCTGAGCAAGATGATGACTGGCAGACCGTACATATGGACAAGTTGGGATGTATGTGATCATTGGAATTGTTGCTGATAATCGATAATTTTTACTCAATAACATAGACAAATACAAGATACATGACAGGGGCATAAGCAGATGCAAGAAACGAAGCGAAAAATTGTATTTATTGATATTGATGGCACATTGGTAGATGATGACGGAAGCATTCCGTTGTCAGCTCAGAAGGCTTGCAAACAGGCCAGAGAAAATGGACATCTGCTCTATTTATGTACAGGCCGGTCCAAG
This sequence comes from Paenibacillus sp. 2KB_22, assembly GCF_052115745.1. Lineage (NCBI taxonomy): Bacteria > Bacillati > Bacillota > Bacilli > Caryophanales > Paenibacillaceae > Paenibacillus > Paenibacillus sp. 2KB_22. The sequence goes on along the minus strand of NZ_JBFRHG010000002.1, from coordinate 513,588 downwards.
GCGGAAATCTATGATTCCATCTGGGATGTAGGGTTCGATGGTCTGATTGGTGCAGGTGGGGGCTATGTGGAGTTTGGCAAGGATGTGCTGTATCACAAAAGGGTGACAGCGGAAGATGTTCGCCATATGGTTGACTTTTTCAATGAACATGGGATTGACTTCTACCTTGAATCCAATTCGGCATTGTATGCTAGCAGTAATCTGCAACCTCACCTGGAACGCCGTATCTATGGTGATGTGGAGAATGATCCTGTAGCCAGAGAGAAGAAGGAATTGAAGCCACACCCGTTTATTGCTGGATTGACGTATGGAGAGAGTGACCTGTACAAGGATGACGTGAACAAAGTGTGTTTCTTGGAAAGTTCGGTGATCCCGTTTGAGCGAATCAAGCAGGAGTTCGAAGGCAAATTTGAAGTCATTCAGTGTACGGTGCCGATCTTTGGTGAAGGAAGTGGTGAGCTAATGATCCCTGGCATTCACAAAGCTATTGCAATCGCCGATCTGCTGAAGCATCTGGACATGTCGCAGGAGGATACATTCGCCATCGGTGATGGCATGAATGATGCCGAGATGCTGGAATTTTGTAACGTTGGCATTGCTATGGGCAATGCTAAGCCAGGTCTGAAAGCCATTGCAGACGATATTACTGGCACAGTTGAGGAAGATGGATTGTATCATAGTTTTGTGAAGTATGGATTGATCGAGGGGTAAGTGCGTACGGAATCACTAATGAACAGCTAATAAAAAGAGAGCAACCTAGTTGCTCTCGAATTTTAGTAATCGGACCATGAATATATTTGTCCATTGTAGAAGGTTACGTAGGTATTTCCATAGACCCAAATATCAATAGAACCTAATGAACTAGTGGAGTTACTGGTGCTATTTGGACTCCCCCAAGAAAGTAACACTTGATTAAACGTCATCCCTAATTTGATCTTTTGCTGACTAATAAGTTTCCAGACGTTTGAAGACCAGCCTGGGTAATCTTTTTTAGGATCACTGTCATAGAACAACCCTTTAATAAAATCATTTGGCTGGTCTGTAACAGGCAACTTGAACGTAACCGACTTTCCACTAGCTCTTTTGGCTTTCACAATTACATTATTTTTTTTAATATCAACGGAAATGATTTTTATTTTTTCTAAATGATAAAGTGGATTTGAATTAGGTAAATTATTTTTGTTAGCCCAGTATTCGCCCCCCTTAAAAGCTATATGTATGAAATGTTCGTAATCAAAATAATAACAAAAATTCGAAAATCCAATGTCTTTATATATGTATTCTGTAACGGTCTTTCCATTTGCTGTTTGTATAGTTACTTCCGTGAGTTGATAAAGTTGTGTCAGGCCGACGATCCAGCCAGGTTGATCTAGCGCATAAGAATAAACTTTTTCTCCAAAAACGGAACGATATGCTTTGGGAACACTAAGGATTCCGTTCATTAATTTCTTAGTCCGTGTTGCTCCATCCTCGTCTCCCCATATAAATGCCACCATTAAATCATCTTCATTCCTACCTGAGTAACCGGAAACCTTTAGAAACTTCTCATACGATATGTATGTTATTCCTTTGTACAAAATGGTGTCTTTCTTACTTACTTGTTCTTTCTTTAATTTGGTTTTGACTTCAAATCCATTTCCTACAGCAATAAGTGAACCGATTTTTTTGAACATTTTGATAGGGATGTAGACGGTATCATTATCCGCTAAAAATGCTTGATCTTTGGAACTTGCGAGCTTTCCATCAATGAATACAGTGTATTCAATATCACGGTAAGACTCAGCTAGAGGATTCCCAGCCGCTAACATGTGAGACGGAAGTAATATGAACAGTAAACTAAAACTAATAAAAATACAGACCAATTTCTTGAGACTATTCATTACAGATTCTCCTTTTATTTTTTTACCTTAAAAATATAGCATGAAGTTAACGGCCATAACAGGAAATTATTTGCTTGATCTGATTTGCTCAACATTGAATCCTCCTTGTCCGATATATAATAAGTACACCTAAGTGACCCGAATTGAAAGGAGTGAAGATCATGGATATTGCAGCATTATCAATGGCGATGAGCCAGGCTTCAGTAATGCAGTCGGCAAGCTTGCAAGTGATGTCAATTACAAAAGACATGGCACAGCAGCAAGGCCAGCAGATGACGGAAATGTTGAAGTCTGTGCCTGCTCCTCATCCCAATCTGGGTGGAAGTCTCGATCTTTCGGTTTAGTTGATATTACAGCATGTGTTTTAATGTAACACCCATTGCAGCAAGCAAAACCCAACCCGCTCCAATTCGAAAGAATTGAAGCGGGTTGGGTTGTTTTTTTCGATAGGTATGTTTAGGCCGTTAATTCCAGACTTACTTCAGATCAGCGTAGCTTCGCCAGGCTTGGTAATCTGCCTTCAAAAGGCAATGTATCCTTCAAGGTCCATAACTCATCGTAACTGGAAATCTGAAGATCGGCTTTGGATAAGTCCTGGTTGCCTGATCCCGGATTGTGATAACCGATGCAGCGCATGCCTGCACTTTTGGCCGCCTGAACACCATTACGAGAGTCCTCAATCACCAGACAATTCGACGGGGATGCGCCAATCATTTCAGCTGTGGTCAAGAAAATATCTGGTGCCGGCTTGCCATTCTCGACTTCCTCTCCGGTCATTCGTACCTCAAAGTATCGCCCAAGTCCTGTCTTGTTCATGATCAAATCAATCAGTGCGCGTGGAGAGGAAGAAGCAACGGCTATGGGAATATGTTGCTCATGCAGCCAGCTTAACCAGCGTTCCACGGAAGGCATTGCCGTCAAATTGGAATGAGCTAGCATGGTTTGCATCACATTATGCTGATGATAAGCTAGTACTTCTTCTAACGTAGCTGTCAGTTGATGTTTATCCAGTACTTGCTGCCACATGGACTCCAGCGTAACTCCAACATAAGCATGGTGTTCTTCTTCGGTCATCACTGCACCAAAATGGGCAAAAGAGCTTCGCTCAATCTCGAAATATATCGGTTCGCTGTCAATTAGTACACCATCCATATCAAAAATGACTGCTTGAATGATGTCATCATCGGCCGCTCCCAGTCCGCCAAACTCTTGGTTTGCTACCATGTTGTATTCCTCCTCAAGGATTGTGTATACATATATCTCTAATCTAATCCATTCATAGTTAGTTTTCCACTTTAGAAACTGGAACCGCTGGATTGCAGTACAACTTTAATGGCATGTGAAGAGGCTTGAAGTGTGCGGCCCTGAATATCGCAGCCAAGTGTGCGGAAAGCCTCTTCGTAATCCTCCAACGGAAAGGAGTGGGTGATGATTTTTTTTGCCGGAATGATCCCTTGTTCAATCATATAATGTGCGGTTGCAAATGTTCCCAGAGAATCGATGGAACCAATAATTTTAAGACTACGGTCCACGACTTCTTTTGGATTAAAGGACGTATTTCCATCTCTCAGACCTACCAGCATCAGGTAACCGCCGCTGGCGAGCTGGGAAAGCACCTGTGTACCTACGACACCTGTTGTATCCACAATCATATCGACCTGTTGCGTTTCGGGTGACAGTGATTCGATTGCATTTTCGAAGGATGAATGAACTTCCCAACGATCGGGTGCAATGGAGCCGGCAATCGCTAAGCGTTCCTCAGAGATGTCAACCAGACAGCCGGTAACACCTTTGGAAGCGAGCGCGTAGCTGTACAAAATGCCAATCGGGCCTGCGCCGAGGATGATCGTTCTGAAATTCGGCAGTAGATGGATCTGATTAATCCCCGTCAGCATACAGCTGAGCGGTTCCGTCAACGTCGCTTCTTCATAGCTCACATGATCCTTCAATTTGTACAAAAAGCGATCCTCGGTCACATAATAATCCGTAAACGTCCCGTCAGCACTTACACCTGTCTCCGTAACAGACTTATGGGTACAATGATTTTGTCTGCCTGTTCTGCACATGTCACATTGTCCGCAATAGTAGGTAGGGTCGATCACAACCCGGTCGCCCGGTTGCAATGTTGTTACCGCAGAGCCAACATCAATGACTTCCCCGGCAGACTCATGACCGAGAATGACCGAAGGGACTGCATGATATTTGCCGCTGACAATACCGAGATCGGTACCGCATACACCTGTCGCACGAATACGAACCAATACCTGGTTATCTCTTGTAATTTCCGGGACAGGCCGTTCCTCAAGCGCAACATCCCATGCCGATTTGTATACCAATGCAAGCATGATATAACCTCCTTATAATTATATAAAATCTAAATATAGCGTTTGATTTTAAAGCAGTTTCTGACAAGATACGAAAGTAGTGAAGGGGACGAAATCGATTCTGTACAAGCGAAGCGTTCGCCTCAAAGCTTTCTGAAAGAAAGCTGCTTCGGAAGCATACGCTATCAACGGATTTTCCCCTTGGGAAAAGGGGAATCAAAAAATCCGGGGATAACAGCGATCGAAAGGTTGTTCTGTTTGCGTAGTGTTCGAGTGTAATATGAATTACTCACTAATGAACGCTGGCAAGCACCGAATCCAGCCGCTCTACAATCTCTACCAGTTCATCTTCGGTTGTCGTAAGGGAAGGCCGGACCTTAACTACGTTACCGAAGCCATATCTTGAACTTCTCAAGATCAGATGCTCATCTGTAAAAGCGCGGTCAACAATGGCATTTGTTTTTAACGTATCCGGTTCATTACCGTCACCTACGATCTCCAACCCCCACATTAACCCGACACCACGAGCTTCCCCGATACTTGGGTATTTCATAGCTAATTCATGCAGCAATTCACCCAGAATTTCACCTTTGCGTTTCACAGCATCCAGAAATCCGGGTTCAGATACCACCTCCAGGGTGGATTTGGCAGCGGTTACGGAGATCAGATTGCTTCCTGAGGTGAAGGAGTGTTCATGCTTTTCGAGCACATTCAATCGGGATTGCATTAATACAGCAGCAACAGGTACGCCGATTCCGCCAAGACCTTTGGCAAGGGTAATCATATCAGGCTGGATATCAAACAGTTCGCTGGCAAACATAGTTCCAGTACGACCGATGCCGGTCTGTACTTCGTCGGCAATGAGAAGCATGTTGTACTCATCACACAGTTTACGCAGTCGTTTGAAATATCCGGCAGGAGGAATGATATTGCCGCCATTCCCCAGAATGGGTTCGATGATCATGCAGGCGACTGAGCCGGAACTTGCATATTCTATCGCATCAGAGATAGCTTCAACGCATTGATATCCGCAGTCTCCGTTTGAGGATTTGAATGGGCAGCGATAACAGTATGGGGCAGGTACATGAACAGCGTTAGCCACAGCTGAATTGGGGAACCGTTTGCGTCTAAAGGCATTCCCCGAAATCCCGGTGGCAAATTGGGTCTGCCCATGATGGGATAGATACAGGCTGATGATGTCTGTCGATTCGGTATACTTTTGTGCAATTTTGGTCGCACATTCGTTTGCAGTTGAACCGGTAATATCCCGCATCCATCCGGCATTAATGTCGTTTGGAGCATATTCGATTAAGTGATCAAGTACTTCATTTACGTAGGGTTCAGTGAAGGAGGAAGACATATGCGTCAGATTGCCGACTTGTTCCTGAATTTTGCTGACTACATGTGGGTGATTATAGCCCAGTGACAGATTGAACGTACCTGACACGCCATCGAGGTATTCAACACCTGAATCGTCAATCAACTTAATCCCTTTTCCGGCTATGAAGCGGCTATTGGTTAAAGTTTGCATATGATTTCCTCCAATATAATGGTGTACTAGCTCGAACGAAGCTCAACAATCCAGGATGATGCGGGCATCACCTCCCTTAAGAAACGATGTTTACATTTCCTTACTATGTTGTGCGAGAGTAGCACTTACTGCATTATTTTTAACAGTCCATAGATGAGAGACCATTAATGTGAGGAGCAGGATCAGACAGAATCCGGCCAAAATCCAGATCGTATTCACAACAGGCCAGGTACTCATACTCCATCCAGTCACATACTGCAAGATGGCACCTCCAATACCACCCGATGCAATCAGGATACTGGTTGTCCGCTCGGTCATGCCGGGAATCAGAACATTAGCATAGACAAGTGCGATACAGAACAGCCCTGACATGAACAGACCGGTTCCGAAGATCAACACATACGTTGCCCACAGTCCAGTTACAAATACCATAGCAACTGCGAACAAAAACGTACCGACTGTACTCCAGATCAGGAAAGGCATATAGTTGACGGCTTCCGCTATTTTCCCGGAGAAAAGACGACCGATGATCATCGCAATCCACAGGATGGAGACACTTAGCGATGCGACAGATTCCTGAAGCTGCAGTCGTTCTACGAGAATGGAGGGCAGGAAGTTCATTAATCCCAGTTCCAATCCCATGTAGATGAAAAAGAAGATGACGAAGATCGTCAGCAGACTCAGATGTTTTCTCGAATATCGGGCTTTACCTGCTGCGTGTGCCACTGTATTCTCGCCTGCCTGTTCCAGATATAGTGCGGCTGCCCGGGGCATAGTGATCCACAGCAACATGAGAATCAGTGACAACACGGCCACCGTATAAAAAGTAAGATGCCACAGTTCCATCCAGATAAATAAAGCAGCGACAGCGGGAATGAGAAGTGCTCCAAGAGCAAAGAAGACATCCAGCTTAGACATGGCGACTGCCTTCTGATTCTCAGTGAATTCGATCGTGAATGCACCTACAGAGGGTTCGATGATACCTGAACCGAAACCTACGATAATTGTGAGAAGGAGAACTACAGCCCAGGATGGCAAAAAACCGAGTAATGTATAGGCGGCTACAATACAGATCAAGGCAATAGTCAGCATAGCTTTTCTTCCGATACGGGCTGTCAGGGCAGGAGCTACAAGTACACCGACAAGAAATCCAAGAAACTGCAGAAATAACAAAAATCCGCCATCACTGTAACCGCGCTCATAATATGACAATAAAACAGGGAGAAGTGCACCGAGCACAACGCTGGTTATGCCGATTAACAGATAAAAACCGCAGCTTAGAGCGAATATTCTTTTCAAGAGCCCGCCTCCTAGTTGGATAAAAGTTTTATATTATGTAATTAATGTTTATTTCATATCTAACTTATATCATAATTGCCGAAATGTACATGCTTTTTACTGTAAAATAATGTTAAGTTTTGAAAATTCGTGTTACATTTTTTTCTAAAACGATTTCGTGTCGAAAGGATAGATACGATCCAATCAATATGACCTTTTAACAGTGTTGGCATTTGAATTGAGCGAGGATTGTAAACTGTGCATATATCAAAAAACGTTCCCTGTCTGAGTAGACGGGAAACGTTCTGCTTAGCCGTTCTATATGATGGAACCTAACCTCAACATATCGCAATTAAGCAGTCTGTACAAAGAAAATTGCATCGAATGGTGCGTGAGCAGACGCGGGACCCCTTCGCAAAAATAAATAACCGTTTGCATCGGGAAGACCCAATATATCACGATAAGGATCAGGAAAATCTCCGGAATATATTTGACACACCAGTTGATACTCCTCTACCAGATGCTCAATTCCTTTTACACCGTTTGGTAAAGTCGGAGAGAAAAACGAAAATGCAGGGAACTCCTGATCGTCCAACTCCATTTCAATCAAACGTACACCGCTTAACGGAATGGGTGGAACGGGACATACGGAAGTTAGCGGATGCGAAGATACCGAGACATAAGTGTATCCTGCGAGAATATTCTCGTTCCATTCCAGCTCATCTCCCGCATAGGTTACCTGGTCCAAAAAGTATTCGGAGGCGGAGTAGGTGGAGAAGACCGAGATATATTTATCTTGTGGTAAAGAAGGGATATCGACCTGCTGTGAAAGTATATTGCAATTGATGGAGAACAGATGCATTAAAGGCTGCCCCTCAGGGTTGAGCGGCCAGTCTGCAACGTATGCGATTTCTCCACCAATCCATATGCCAAAGTCTAGGTTTGGATCATCGGGATCAACTGTAAATCGAGTAACTTTGTCCATGTATACTCCTTCCAGAGTGTATTTTGACTTTCCTATGAACCGTTGTATGTTTTTTCATATAACCATTCATTGCTTCGTATCAGTATAAATGAGATGATGGGGAATGAGAATCAGTACAAGGTACTAACTCTTGCATGAAGTAAATGAACGCACTATTAAATTCAATGAATTAGCAGATATATTACAGATGAGAAGCGGTGACACATGTTAATTAACAAATACATAAGTGAAACGGGATTCTGCTCCCGCAGGGAAACGAACCGATTAATTGCAGCCGGACGCATAACGATCAATGGCAGGGTATGTGAAAAAGGGGCGAATGTTGAACTTGACGATGTGGTACTCATTGATGGCAAGGAGATTCCTCGTAATGACAGCGAACCTGTCTACATTGCTCTGAATAAACCCATCGGTATTGTCTGCACAGCAGCAGAACATGTGGAGGGGAACATCATTCAATATATGAATTATCCTTCTCGCATATTTGCAATAGGCAGGCTGGATAAGGCATCTGAGGGGTTGATTTTGCTTACGAATGATGGAGGCATTGTGAACAAGATGATGCGTTCGGAGCATAATCATGATAAAGAATATGTAGTGACTGTAGATAAACCCATAACAGATGAATTTGTAAAGACCATGTCTGAAGGGGTTGAAATTCTGAACGTGGTGACCAAGCCTTGCGAAGTGAATAGGCAAAGTGAACATGTGTTTCGTATTATTCTGACACAGGGGCTCAATCTGCAGATCCGCAGAATGTGCAAAGCTTTGGGGTACCGAGTATTGAAGCTGGAGCGCATCCGAATTATGAATATTACGCTGGATCAACTGGAGCGGGGGCAATGGCGTCATCTGGAGCAAGAGGAACTGGAGATTCTGCTGTCTCAATTGAATGAGATCAAATGAATGAACTTTGCTGTATGTTAACGGTGGTCAACCAGGATTTCCAGTTATATCTGTAAAAAATGAAGCAAACACTAACCGCTACGCGGATTAGTGTTTTTGTTGTTAAAATTGTGTCCTTTGCGCTCTGAAATGTAAGAGCCGAATAGGGTTAAGAACGCACCAAGCACAATCACCCAGGTTATCTGCTCTTGAAGAATCAGTACAGATGACACGACAGTAATGACAGGCACCAGATAGATATATACACTCGTTTTGATAGCTCCGAGAAGATTCACAGCCTGGTTCCAGGTCACGAAACACAGCGCGGAGGCACCCAGACCGAGGTAGAGAAAATTAGAAAGATTGGTCATACTTGTGAAGCGCCCGAGTTCAAGATGGAATTCAAACAGGAAAAGAGCTGGCAGCATGAAGACCATGCCATAGAAGAACACTTTGCGGGTCGCTCCAATGGTGTGATAGCGAAGCTGGCCAATTTTACGCATTAATACAGAATAAATGGCCCATACCGCAGGTGCTATGAAAGCAAGGAGATCACCTATCGGATTCAGTTGCAGAACGAAACTGCCGTTCAGTGCGATGAGCAGTATACCGCTTAAGGCAATCCCAAATCCGATAATAAAGCGGCGAGTTAACTTCTCACCCTCAAGGAAGTAATTGGCGAGCACAGCAGTGAAGAATGGGGCAATGGAGATAATGACACCCACGTTGGAAGCAGTCGTATACACCAGTGCAATATTTTCAATGAGAAAATATAGAGTTACTCCACATATTCCTGCTCCGATAAATAACCATTCTTCTCTGAATGAGGCGGTCCGCAGTGAACGCGGATAGATTAGTACGAGTACCAAATAACCGATCAGAAAGCGAAAAAATAAAATTTCTACAGGAGTGAAATCAATCAACAGGACCTTCGTCGAGACAAAGGTAGTTCCCCAGATCAATATGGTAAATAAGGCGAGCAAATGTCCGGTAGCGGCATTGGTGTTATGATGACTCGTCATACGAGGTTATCTATAGTTCGTTTCAATTCCGCATCATGGTTGAAGATACGTCTATATTGCTTGGGTGTCAGGCCGATCAGTTTTTTGAAAAAATTCGTGAAATGGCTCTGGTCACTGAATCCGGTCTGTGCGGCTACTTCAATCGGAAGCAGGCCTTGTTCCAGCAGACGTTTAGCTTGATTAATGCGAATGGTTTCCAGGTAGCGGTAAGGGGTTATCCCTTTCTGGCGAGTGAATAAACGCAGCAGGTGATACTTACTCATCTCCGTCAAATCGGCTAACTCGTTCAGCGAAATGCTCTCCATGTAATGCGCTTCTATGTAATCACATATGTGCCTGACCTCAGTGGTTACATCCTGCGTGGATACAGGCGGTTCAGCATCCGAATAGTCTCGCATCAATTGATCCAGCAGAAAGAGTAACAATTCTTCTTTGCAGAAATCCGATTGTTCCTCCAGAATCATCTGATGAAGCTCGTGCAGGGAACCCACAAGTTCACTTTGGTAGAGAACGGGGGATGTAAACCGTGGCAAGTAAGCCTGTCCAGTAATCTCTCTTGCATACTCTAGCATAACCTCAGGCTGGACATTGATACAGCGATAATCGAGGGTTCTGCCATCAACCTGTTCGCAGGCATGAGGATCATGTGGATTAAAGACAATCATGTCGCCACTATTCAGAATGTATTCTTCGTTGTTGCAGACGAGGTGACGCTTGTCTTGCTCAATAAATCCAATGACGTAATAGTCATGAAAATGATTCGGAAACTTCTGCATAATGCCTTCAAATTGATAAGCTTCTAGCTGTAGATCGGTATCAAATACCACAGTCCGGACTTCCCGAGTCATGATGCACCTTCTTTCTGGTATGTTAAGGTCATTATAGGTTGCAAAGAAGGAATTTTCTTGAACGATATTGCTATTGCTCGAAGTGTAAGAGCGGACAGATATCTCCAATAACAAAACACCCGCAATCCCGGAGGGAGAGCGAGCCCTTTGTTTAGTATAGTTGATTCATGAGTTCAAACCTATAGATATGAGGAAAAACAGGGAAAGAAACAGGGTTTTGTTCTTACTGTAAAGTCGCCAGCACTTCAGGTGTAAAACCCTGAATCTCTGATATGCGGCCTTCGCGTACTTTGGCGGCCCATGCTGGGTCACCGAGCAGCGCACGTCCAACAGCCACCAGATCAAATTCTTGTTGATCGAATCGCTTCATAAGTTCGCCCATACCTGGATGCTCAACTTTAGTTCCTCCTGTGTCAGACTCATCCGGCATACCTACAGAACCGACTGTAATTGTGGTTTGACCACTCAGCTTCCGCACCCATCCTGCAAATCCCAGATCCGATTGCTCAAACTCAGGCTCCCAGAAGCGCCGAGTGGAGCAGTGGAAGATGTCTACACCTGCATCAACCAGCAAACGAAGGAAGTGTTCCAGTTGTTCCGGTGTGTCGAACAGTCTGGCTTGATAATCATTCATTTTCCATTGGGAAATCCGCATTGCAATAGGAAAATCAGGACCTACCGCAGCACGAACTGCCATTACAAGTTCAACCGCGAATTGGGTTCGTTTCTGAAGGTCACCACCATAGCGGTCTGTTCTCCTATTCGTTGTTTTCCAGAAAAACTGATCGATCAGAAAACCGTGTGCACCGTGCAGTTCAATTCCGTCAAAACCGATGCGTTGGGCATTAACTGCTGCATCAGCATAAGCTTGAATCACAGTTGCGATCTCTGCCTCCGTCATGGGCGCACCTACTTGCGTACCTTCCATATCAACTCCCGATGGACTCAGTGATGCAGCTTCCGGGTGTGGGTCAGATCCTGAAGGACGAACGATTCCCATGTGTAAAATCTGAGGGAAGATTTTACCGCCAGCTTCATGAACTTGTTTGACCACTTCAGCCCAGCCCTGAAGGGCTTCTTCTCCATACATATGAGGAATTCTAGGCTCACTTGATGCAGACGGATGTTCAATGGTCGCACCTTCTGTAATAATGAGTCCAACACCCTGCTCGGCACGCCGGCGATAATATGCGGCTACGTCAGAGCCCGGGACACCGTTTGGGGAGAAAGCACGAGCCATGGGGGACATGACGATGCGTGAGGACAGGGTTAGCTTTGAAACGGTGTATGGTTGAAACAAACGCTCCGTAGAAATAATGTTATATTGTGGATTACTCAACATATGCACCTCCATTATGATGTACCTCTCAGTGGGTACGAGTGCAATGTTAGCAATCCCTGCGAGCTTGCTCAACCAACAGTTCGATTGTTTTGTTGCTTAAGCGAAAGAATTCGTAAATTGTATGATGTTTTGGAACGCCAATATCACTTGTTGTATAAACAGCACTTAACTATAATGGAAGAACCTATCCACCGATCTTTAGTACAAAGGAGTATTAGGAAATGTCAGGAATATTAACTTCAAATTCTAACGATCCGCGTGTGATTCGCACTCGGCAATTAATCCTTGATGCGTTTTTAGCTCAGCTGAACCTTAAAAATTTCAACAGTATTACGATTCAAAACATTACGGAAGAGGCCACCATTTACAGAGCCACATTTTACGCCCATTTTCAGGATAAATATGCACTCCTCGAAGCCTTGTTATCGGATGCTTTTATGGAATATGTAACGAAAAGGGTGAATCCGGATGCGCGGTTATCAGCGGAAACCATGCAGCAGCTTATATTTTCATTATGTGATTACCACGTCTCTAGCAATGGGTGCATCAAAAAATATGAGACGGTTGCACCAATTATTGAAGAGAACATCAAGACTCAACTGGAGCAATTCCTTCTTGAATTAATGAGCAAAGTGGCGAAGGATGTAGATCCCAAAACACTAAAAATTACTGCAACGATGCTAAGCTGGTCGATCTATGGAATGACGTATCGATGGAATATGGATGGAAGACAGGAATCTCCAGCAGACTTGGCCCAGCGAGTTGTCCCCTATATGATGGGCGGATTGGAATTGTTGAATTAACTTTATTTTAACGAAATCGCTTTACTATTCGAATGGACGAAGGAGAAGTGACAAGATGATTGATCATTTGGTTGTTTTTAAATTTAACGATAAAACCACGCTAGCCAAACAGCAGGAATGGGTGGAGCAATTGCTCGCGCTACAGGAACAAATCCCGGGGATTGTCGCGTTGACCGCAGGGATCAATGTAACGGAAGAAACGGACCGAATCCAAGGTTATACGATTGGGTTGAGAGTGACGTTTGAAGATCAGGACGCACTGCGTGCCTATGGTCCACATCCTGCTCATCAGGCATTTGTAGCTTCCCTCGATGGTTGGGTGGAAGATGTCATTGTAGTTGATTATGCGATATAAAGACCCGATATCAGAGGTTTAACGAATATAGGAGTTGAAGATTCCCATGTGTTTAATTTTATTTGCTTACAACATGCATCCAAAGTATCCGCTTATATTGGGATCAAATAGGGATGAATTCTATCACAGGCCTACTGCTCAGGTACATTATTGGGAAGAATATCCTCATATATTGGCTGGCCGGGATTTGTCCAAAATGGGAACCTGGATGGGCGTAACAACAGCTGGACGTTTGGCTGCTGTTACGAATTATCGTGATCCGAATGAAGAGGTAAACGCCAAGGGCTCAAGAGGAGATCTGGTTGCTGACTTTTTAAAGGGAACATCCACACCTGAGCAATATATACAACAAGCAGAGCAAAGTCGCAATAATTATCCTGGCTACAACTTGTTAGTGGGGGATCGCGACGACCTCTATTATTATTCGAATGTGGGTAATGTCGTGATGAAGTTGAAACCGGGGATATACGGGATTAGTAATCACTTAATTAATACAGATTGGCCCAAGGTGAAACGTGGCAAAGAAGGGCTGGAGAGTATCATTCAAGGGGAGAACGTGGACGAGGATACTCTCACTGAACAAATATTAAGTTTGCTGCAAATGGCAGATCCTTCAGTGGATGAACTTCTGCCTCATACAGGTGTTCCATTGGAGTGGGAACGTTTGCTTTCTCCCATCTTTGTCAGAAGTGAGAAATTCGATTATGGGACCAGAGCTTCATCCGTTGTTTTGATGAACAGAGAAGAAGTGTTTTTTACGGAGATGGTTCACCAGAACGGAGAGGTAATGGAGCAACGTTTTAACATCAAGCTTCTCAACTGACAGCTGAGAATATGAAACAAATGATGTTCAGAAATATGTATTAAACATGAAGCACTGAAATTAAATCCCACGTTCATATCTCTTTTTTCGGAGTGTCAAAGAGGGCTATTCAATCTTGTGTCAACTAATATAACGCGACATAAATTTTAAGAGAGTACCTTTTGTATAACACGCCCAATTTTAGTTGGGCTCTTTATCTCTTATCACAATTCTATGTTATGAATCATGGAACTTCCCTGAATAGTTTATATAATGTGAATCAACATAACATGATTTTTGCAGCGGTTCGGTTGATTCTAATTTCAGGGGGGCAACGTGGGATGAAAGAAACCAAAAAGATGAGAGTTTTTTCACTGGGGATTCAGCACGTACTCGCGATGTATGCGGGAGCAATTCTGGTACCTTTGCTTGTGGGCAGAGCACTAAATCTGACAGCAGAGCAGTTGGCGTATCTGGTATCCATTGACCTGTTAACGTGTGGGATTGCTACATGGCTTCAGGCTCGGAAAGGAAAGTACCTGGGGATTGGTTTGCCAGCGGTGCTCGGAAGTTCCTTTGTCGCGGTGACACCCATGATTGCGATTGGATCGCAATACGGCATTCCTGCCATATATGGGTCGATCATTGCAGCGGGTTTATTTATCGTCATCTTCGCCGTGTTTTTCAGTAAAATTGTCAAATTGTTTCCACCAGTTGTGATCGGTACAGTGGTAACCATCATCGGTCTTGCGTTAATCCCAACCGGTATTAAAAACATGGCGGGTGGAGCAAACAGCGAGAATTTTGGAAGTTTGGACAATTTGGCTCTTTCATTTGGCGTTTTACTTTTCATTCTGATACTGAATCGATATGCTCGCGGCTTTGTTAAATCCCTGGCTGTTCTCCTTGGTATTATCGTGGGGACCCTCATCGCAGCCTTCATGGGAAAAGTGAATTTTGCCGCTGTACAGGAAGCCTCCTGGTTCCATTTACCCCAACCCTTTTACTTCGGATGGCCTACCTTCGAAATCGGTCCCATTATTACAATGATCATTGTAGGTACGGTTGTCATCATTGAATCAACAGGTGTTTTTATGGCTTTGAGCAAAATCTGTGATCAACCTATTAACGAGAAAGATCTGGCACGCGGATACCGCGCAGAAGGTCTCGCGTTTGTCCTGGGCGGTATTTTCAATGCTTTTCCATACAATACATTTGCACAGAATGTCGGTTTGGTTCAGCTCTCGAAGGTGAAAACGACCAATGTCGTGGTTGCAGCTGGAGGTATTCTGGTCTTTCTGGGACTCATTCCAAAGGTAGCTGCTTTTGCAACCATTATTCCAAGTGCTGTCCTCGGAGGAGCGACGGTTGTCCTGTTTGGAATGGTCGTCTCATCCGGAATCAAAATGCTGCAAAACGTCGATTTTGGCAAACAATCCAATCTGTTGATCGTGGCTTGCTCCGTTTCTCTTGGACTTGGCGTTACCGCTGTACCCGATCTGTTTGCCCAGCTTCCTCAAAGTATTCGCATCATTGTTAGCGATGGTATCATCACAGGAAGCCTGTCAGCGATCCTGCTCAATGTCTTCTTTAACCTCGGTTTCAAAAAAGAAAGCTTGCCTGTACAACCCGTACAGGTTCAGGAAGCACATACGTAATTCTTGTAATAACATACATGTCATCGCGTAAACGGAACAGATCCAAGAAGGTTTCTCTGGGAAGTGGAATGAAAGGAAATGACTCCACCTGGCCAAGAAACTTCTTGGATTTTTTTGCGCGAAACCAACAATGTGGTGGTTCCCTTATCAAAGTGACTATTCATGAGGAATGCAAAAGGAATGCAAATATGCTAAAGTTTCATCAAGAACATTTTATATGTTCGTTTAAGTCAACAACCTCTTGAATTGAATTTCCATGCGACTACATAAATGAGCATCGGTTTACAAGGCTAAAATAAAACCTGGGGATAATCCCTTGGGTACAGAAAAGGAGTTGTGAGCATCATGCAACAAGCGAAGTCAAACAAAGGCTGGAATTTGGACAATAGTTATGCGCAGTTACCGCAACCCTTTTTTACACGTCAGGGCGCAGTGCCTGTTGAATCACCAAAGCTAATCATTTTCAATAGACTGCTTGCCTCCAGCTTGGGACTGGATGTGGAGTCTCTTGACAGTGATGAAGGAGCGCAAATTTTTGCAGGTAACCTGGTTCCGGAAGGAGCCGAGCCTTTAGCTCAGGCCTACGCAGGACATCAATTCGGCAATTTTAACATGCTTGGTGATGGAAGGGCTTTGCTGCTGGGAGAACAGATTACGCCACAGGGCGAGCGAGTGGATATCCAGCTGAAAGGTTCAGGAAGAACACCCTACTCCCGTGGAGGGGATGGACGAGCTGCTGTTGGACCCATGTTGCGTGAGTATATCATTAGTGAAGCGATGAATGCACTGGGTATTCCAACGACTCGCAGTCTGGCGGTGGTGGCTACAGGAGAAAATATTATTCGCGAAACAGAACGACCTGGGGCTATCTTGACTCGTGTGGCATCCAGTCACATCCGAGTAGCAACCTTCCAGTACGCAGCCAGATGGGGGTCTGTTGAAGATCTTCGGGCGTTGGCTGATTACACGTTGCATCGACATTTTCCTGAGGTTGCTCAAGCTGAAAATCGTTATCTTCTGCTCCTTCAGGAAGTGATTAAGCGGCAGGCGGCTCTCATTGCCCAGTGGCAGCGAGTTGGTTTCATTCATGGCGTGATGAACACAGATAACATGGCCATTAGTGGTGAGACCATTGATTATGGTCCATGCGCCTTTATGGATGCTTACAATCCTTCGACCGTATTTAGCTCCATTGACAGACAAGGTCGCTATGCTTATGGCAATCAACCGTATATTGCCGGTTGGAATTTAGCTCGATTTGCCGAGACGCTTCTGCCGCTGTTGCACGAAGATGAAGAGCAGGCGGTGCAACTCGCGCAGGATGCTATCGCACAATTCTCTGAATTGTACCATCATCACTGGCTCAAGGGGATGCGTTCCAAACTGGGCTTGTTGGATGAAGAGGCCGAAGATGAAGCCTTGGTCAAGGATCTATTTGAACTCATGGAGAAGCATAGTGCAGATTACACCAATACGTTCCTGGCTTTGACCTTTGACACATTGGAAGGAACAGCTTGGTTTGGCACGTCAGAATTTGCTGAATGGCATGAGCGCAGGCAAGCAAGATTAGACAGACAGCAAGGTGAGAAGGAAGTCTCTAAGCAGTTGATGAGAACGAGCAATCCAGCGGTCATTCCCCGTAATCATCGGGTCGAGGAAGCCCTTGAGCGAGCAGAGAATCATGGGGATCTTAGCGTAATGGAGAAGCTTTTGGATGTACTTTCAGATCCGTTCGCGCATTCACCTGAACAGGCTGAATATGCTGAACTACCTGCGCAATGCAATACTTCGTATCAGACTTTTTGTGGGACCTGATTGAACAGTATGGATGAGGAGGCTGCCTTTGGCAGCTTTTTCATTTCCATTCTGTCATCGACGTTAGAATCCAACACATTGAGGTTGAATTCGGAGAATGTCATGCAATAATTAGATAAGTAGAGATTTACTTCTATATAGGCAGGTGCATTCATGTCCAACATGTTAAGCAAACAACAATTGGCAGATATCCTTTTACAGCTTTTAGAGCGAACAACTTTCCGCAGGGAACAGATGCAGAACTATGTTAACCGCTTATTTGAGACCTTTAAATGGGATGGTGTACCCTATGTTGAGAATGGAAAAGATTCGTATATCGTTCGAATATATGAACGTGGTCTCGTCTCGTTAGAGAAAAGGGTAAAAAAGTCGGATGAAGTCATCTATTGGCTGCTGGAGGATATTATTTTCACCGAAACGCATGTAGGGTTGTTGGAAAGACATGGTGTAGATAATAAACATACGCATTTGAACTATACAGATGAAATCATGAAGGAACTGAACAGGGGTGTTCAGGAAGCTTTCCAGCAGATCGGTGATCCCTATTTACATTGGTATCAGACGGGGAAACGTCAGGAGTTAGAGAGCTTGGAATAAGGAAAAGTGAGGTGTGTTACATGAGCGAGCAAGATATAAATGATATTTGGTATGAGTATGCTGTTTTATTTGTTGAAAAAAAGAATGAATCTGAACAGGGCTGGGCTTCGTTGACTTCGAACGAGCAGGACATTGCTGCTTTATGGCTGTTAGAGGCGGATGTCTTTAATGGCGGTTTTATACAGTTTTTCTGTAACTGGGGTGAAGAGGTATATCGTTACGCGTTGCGGGCATTACATATTATTGGTGCGACTCAAGTCGTGGAGATTATAACCTCAGCATACGGATGCATTGAGCATTTGAAAGAGGACGAAAGGCTTACTGGATTATGGGACATTCCTAAATTACTGACAAAGGAACAAGAGCACCAGTTAGATGAGCTGGATCGGCAATTTTGGAATAATGAGGATCAGATCGCGGAGAAAGCCTATGGTTATTATCACGGAAAATTGAACATGATGATTATATAATCTGGTTTTAACTAAGCATCGGTTGTACTGTCTAAGGATTGCATACTTGGTCTTGCAATGACTGAAACGTTCGGCTATACTTGCTATAAATTGAATACATGAATTACGTTGATAGAGCGCAGTAGCGGCTTTGTCCCTGTTACAGAAAGTCAGGGGTTGATGGAACCTGATACATACAAGGGCTGCGAATTACACTCTGGAGTACTTGGGTAATGCCAAGCGGATAGGCAAACGATATATTGCCAAAAGTGGTATGGATAGCGTGTTAAGGTTACGTGTTATCCATGCAATTTGGGTGGTACCACGGTTATGATAATCGTCCCTGTGTCTAATGAAGACAAGGAGGCGATTTTTTTGTGTCCAAAAAAGCCGTTCCAGCGTGTTATTTCGTAATTCAACGTAGATCATGACTGAATTTTGAGGATAGAAAAGGGGTTATACAAATGAATATTATTGATGAACTACAGTGGCGTGACGCCATTAACCAGCAGACGGATGCTGAGGGATTACGTGAATTGACTGAAACAAAGTCCGTTTCTTTGTACTGCGGTGTTGACCCAACGGGAGATAGCATGCATATTGGACATCTAATTCCCTTCATGATGCTGAAACGTTTTCAACTGGCAGGACATCGTCCAGTCATTTTGATCGGTGGAGCAACAGGCACGATTGGTGATCCAAGTGGTCGTCAGGCAGAGCGGTCTTTGCAAACGATGGAGCAAGTGCAGGAGAATGTGGATGCACTGACAGCGCAGATGAAGAAGTTGTTTGTAACAGACGGGGATAATCAGGTTCGCATGGTGAATAACTACGATTGGACACACAAAATCAACGTCATTGAATTTTTGCGTGACTACGGCAAAAACTTTAACCTTAACACAATGCTGGCTAAGGATGTAGTGGCGAGCAGACTGGAAGGCGGAATCTCGTTCACGGAGTTCTCCTACCAGATTCTTCAATCACTCGACTACCTGCACCTATTCCAGAACGAAGACGTACAGCTTCAAATCGGCGGTTCCGATCAATGGGGTAATATCACGAGTGGTCTTGATCTGATTCGTAAAAAAGAAGGATCTGAAGCGAAGGCGTACGGTCTGACCATTCCGCTCATGCTCAAATCCGACGGAACCAAATTTGGTAAAACAGCTGGCGGCTCAGTCTGGCTTGATCCGAACAAAACGACACCATTCGAATTCTACCAGTTCTGGGCGAATACAGAAGATCGTGATGTGATCAAATACTTGAAATACTTTACCTTCCTGAGCAAAGAAGAAATTGAAGCTTTGGCTGAAAAGGTAGAGACAGAGCCGCACAGACGTGAAGCACAGAAAGCACTTGCGGAAGAAATGACAAAATTCGTTCACGGCGAAGAAATGCTTGAACAGGCTAAGCGTATTACAGCTGCGCTGTTCAGTGGTGATATCCGTTCTCTGACGGCAGATGAAATCGAGCAGGGCTTCAAGGAAATGCCAACATTTGAAACGGACGGCGAAGCCAAAAATATCGTGGACTGGCTCGTAGATCTGGGTCTGGAGCCATCCAAGCGCCAGGCGCGTGAGGATGTCACCAAAGGTGCGATTTCCATGAATGGTGAGAAAATCACGGAGCTTGAATTCACGGTGTCTGCAGAGCATGCCATTGGCGGTAAATTCATCATTATCCGTAAAGGTAAAAAGAATTACAGCCTGGTTAAACTTCAATCCTAGTACAACTACAGAAACAAAAAGACCGTCTTCCATCTCTGTCAGGCGACAGAGCGGAGACGGTCTTTTGTATATCAGGTCATTGCTTGACCTATTTTATTGATTAACAATCGCTGTGATTTCTTCATCCAGATCAAGTCGTACGTTCTCACGGTACGCCCGAATGTTGTATTCACTGTGCAGGTAACGAAGAATCGCTTCAATCATATTGGACTCCACCAGATATTGACTACGGCCTTGAATCCAAACTTCAGCGGAATAACCTGTATCTTCTTCCCAGCTCAGTTCTACGTTTACATCGGTTGGACGTACACCCTTACGTTCTGCCATATGAATACAGATTGCATTCACAATTTCATCCATGCTCAGAACCATAGAGATTAGTACCGTCCGTTTCTGTTACGGTCATCATCACGATCATTGCGGCGGTCATAACGGCCATCCGCTGCAGGTTTACGACGATTGGAGATGGCTCTGAAGAGTGCCATAGCCAGCATAACAATCAACATGATGGCTGCAACGTTCACGAGCAATCCAAGGATGTTACCCAGGGCGCCCATGCCACCGAACAATCCGCCGAACATCATACCAGCAAGACCACCAAGCATCATGCCTTTCATGAATCCGCCGCCACCGCCGAAGAATCCACCACCACGAGTTGCAGCTGCACCAGTACCGGAGTTATTACCGGAATTGGATTGATTCACGTTGCTGTTGGAGTCGGATTTTTTAGGTGTGTTGGTATAACTTTTTGTACCGGATTTGAATCCGCCACCACGTCTTGCATCCGCAGAATCCGGATTCGTTACTCCCACTGTTGCGAACAATAATGTAAAGGCCATAAATACCATCATTAGATGTTTAACTCCGAATTTTTTCTTCATTGTAAAGATCGTAACCCCCCGATTAATTTGTTTGATTCGCCCAAAATTGGGCCTTACTCAAGTAATACGGTTAACGTACAGGAACGTTTCAAATTTTATTAAATTTCTGAAACGCTTGGACTGGGGTCTTGGATTGCAGCTTGACCGTCAAGCAATTGGGTAACCCAATGGCACCATTCCAGACCTGTTTGCGCATGCATTAATCCTTTTTGTACCAGGATGTAGCTTCCAAAATCTCGATTGCCTACACGAAGATTATCCAGAGGTATACGTGACTTCAGATCCTCGAAGTACCGTATACGTTCCATAAACCAGCTTTTACGCTCATTCAGAATGCGTCTCATGCTTCCGTCTTCCGCTATGCCAACACACAAAATACGCAAATTAAATTCATCGCGTGTAACCGGTGCGGTAACAGGAGTGATCATCCATTCCAAGAGCTTTTCAATGCCTTTTTCCGTAACCGCGTACATTTTCTTATCCGGTTTGTCAGACTGTTGTACCCAGCGGGAGGCCAATAACTCATCGTTTTCCATCTTGGACAGGAGTGGGTAGATCTGGCTGTGTTTTGCCTGCCAATGCGGCTGGATTTTCAGCATTAGATCATAGCCCGATGACTCCTCGCGGGTAAGCAGCCCGAGTAATCCGTAGGAAAGTATGTTCATGCACATGTCTCCTTAATATTAGGGCTAGGTCAGAGAAAACAATTGATTTCACTTTCTTTGACCGCTTTCATAAAAGTGTACACTGAAACTGTATGGTTTGACAACCAGATAGAGCAACCGCCTTAATTTAGACAAAAAAAGTGCGAACCATAAGGTCCGCACTCCAAACCATTTAGAGAGATGCCTGTTGTCCATACCCTTCAGCGACAAGATTAAGCTCACCTGTGGCAGAATCGATAACCATGCCGTGAACGGGTACATTGGGAGGAAGTAATGGATGCTTCTTGATCACTTCCACAGTTCCTTTTACCCCTTCTTCAACACTGTCAAACCCGCGCAGCCACTTTTTCAGACGAATGCCGGAATTTTCAAGCGTAGACATGACCTCTTCGGAAATTCCACGTTCTGTCATGTGACCGATCATCGTTTCAGCATGCAGGGAAGCCATACCACATTCTGTATGACCTACCACCAACACCTCATCAGCGCCCAATTCATAGATAGCAACCAATACAGAACGCATAACACTACCAAAAGGTTGAGAGATAATCGCACCTGCGTTTTTGATGATTTTCACATCACCGTTTTTCAGGTTCATAGCCTTGGGCAGCATTTCCACCAGACGTGTATCCATACAAGTGATGATAACCATCTTTTTAGTTGGAAACTTGCCAGCCGTATACTTTTCGTATTCTTTAGTCTCGACAAATGATTTGTTGTAAGCCAAAATCTCTTGAATGTTATTCATGTCCATTGCCTCCTGTTATCCAATACGACGAGCACGGCCACTTGCAATTGATGCAGCTTGTCCTACGCGCCTTTGCGTTAATAGTATATCACGGTCAGCAAATGGCATTACTCCAACCTTTTAGAGGTTGTTCAAAAAGTCCACTTTTGATTACAAATCATGCTTGAGGGCATCATCAGCATCGAAGTTAAAATACATTTCTATCTTCTCGGTAATGAAAACCAGACTTTTGGAACACGTATCTTGAGGAGGATAATGCGATTTGCCTCTGTTAAAAGTTGATTATACTCAATAGGAAAAGTATCATCAATAGGTGAATAAACTTTTTTTGAAGAGGTGAACGATAACAATGGATAAACAAACACAGGAACATTTGGAATCTTTCCGTAATCTGGCTCGTAAAATCAAGAGCTATCATGAAGCCATTGGTTTGCTTCACTGGGATCTGCGCACAGGTGCGCCGAAAAAAGGCGTTCCGACTCGTTCGGAGACGCTGGGTATGTTGTCCACCGAAGCATTCAAGCTGCAAACCTCGGCTGACATGAAAACCTACCTGGATGCATTGACTACTCCAGCGGTATTGGAACAACTCGAAGATATAGATCGTCGTCTGGTTCAAGATTGCAAGAAAGAGTATGATCGCAGTCAATCCGTACCACCAGAGAAAGTCCAAGCCTATACCGTGCTCACAGCCAAATCCGAAACCGCTTGGGAAGATGCCAAGCATAACAGTGATTTTGCTGGGTTCTCCCCATATCTGACAGATATCGTTAAGCTCAAACAGGAGTTTATTGATTATTGGGGTGTAAAGGATACGCGTTATGATACGCTGCTTGATATGTACGAACCGGATCTGACCGTTGAGAAAGTGGATGCTGTTTTTGCCCGGCTCAAAGCACGTTTGGTACCTTTGCAAGAGAAGATTAATGCTTCGGACAACAAGCCTAATACAGAGTTCCTGAATCAGTTGTTTGACACCGAACAGCAGGAGAAGTTCAGTCTGTTCATCTTGGAACAAATGGGCTATGACTTTGAAGCTGGACGATTGGACGAGAGTGTTCATCCTTTTGCAACGGGCCTTAACCCGGGTGATGTGCGGATCACAACACATTATCTGCAAGATGATGTAGCAAGCGCAGTCTTCAGTTCACTGCATGAGGGAGGACATGCCCTGTACGAGCAAAATATTGATGACAGTCTGGCGGGTACCCTTCTGGCCGAAGGAACGTCCATGGGGATTCATGAGTCCCAGTCCCGTCTTTGGGAAAACATGATTGGTCGCAGTCTGCCATTCTGGACACGCTACTACAAAGATCTGCAGCAGCATTTCCCGCAACTGAGCGAGGTTGAACTGGAAGATTTCTATCGTGCAATCAACCGGGTGGAGAGTTCACTCATTCGGATTGAAGCGGATGAACTGACCTATAACCTGCACATTATTATCCGATATGAGATTGAAAAAATGTTATTTAACGATGGTTTAGAAGTGAAGGACCTGCCAGAGACCTGGAATGCAAAATACAAGGAATACCTCGGTATTATGCCAACGAATGATGGAGACGGCGTCCTTCAGGATGTTCACTGGTCCGGTGGCGACTTTGGTTACTTTGCTTCGTATTCTCTGGGTAATATGTATGCAGCTCAAATTCTACATACATTGCGTAAGGAAATGCCGGAGTTTGATACCCTTATTGCTGCAGGTAATCTGATTCCAATTAAGGAATGGCTCACAGACAAGATCTACCGGTATGGTAAAAGTCGCACACCTTCCGAATTAATCGTTGCTGTAACGGGTGAAGAATTGAACCCGGATTATCTTGCTGATTATCTGGAAGCCAAATACGCCGAGATTTACAAGCTGTAGGTATCGCATATATAACATATTGAATAACATTTTGAAGAGCGGAAGAGTCGGGCATCATTGCCCGGCTCTTTTTTGCATTTAAGTTCTTAACCTTTTGCTGGGCATCGGCATATCCATAATAGAGAGAAACTGCTGAAACCAGTGAAGGAGGGAAACAACATGAAATACACGCCATGGTTCGTCCGGGGCATCGTTATTCTGCTGATTATCATTGTGGCGCTCACCAGCTGTAATAAGGAAGAGAATGCAGCCAAGATTACGATTGGCGAAGTGACTCGTTCGGTATTTTACGCACCGGAGTATGTGGCCGTGGCCCAAGGTTTTTTTGAGGAGCAGGGACTTGAGGTGGAGATTCAGACAACTGCCGGCGGTGACAAAACGATGGCGGCATTACTCGCAGGTTCGGTGGATATCGCCCTGGTAGGAGCGGAGACGTCCATATACGTCTATCAGCAGGGAGCTGAAGATCCGGTCATTAACTTTGCTCAGCTCACCCAGACGGATGGTACGTTTCTGTTCGCACGCAACCCGGGAGGTAGCTTCGATTGGGAGCAACTGAGGGATTCCACATTTCTCGGACAGCGCAAAGGCGGCATGCCGCAAATGGCAGGGGAGTTCGCACTGAACAAACAGGGCATTGATCCGCAAAGTGATCTGGAGTTGATTCAGAATGTGGACTTTGCCAACATTGCGTCTGCTTTCGCCTCAGGCACGGGAGATTATGTTCAACTGTTTGAACCCCAGGCATCGATCTTTGAACAAGAAGGTCGGGGCAAGGTTGTTGCATCGTTTGGAACAGAAAGTGGTCGTCTGCCTTACACGGTCTTCATGACGAAACAGAGTTATCTTAACGACAACAAGGATATCGTGCAGAAGTTTACGTATGGTCTGCATAAAGCGCAAGAGTGGGTAGATTCACATACGGCTGAAGAGGTTGCAGAAGTCATTACTCCTTTCTTCAAAGACATCGATCCAGCCATTCTGGTCAGCAGTGTAAACCGTTATAAGGAACAGGGCAGCTATGCTACGGACCCGATCATTGATGAGGAAGAGTGGAACAATCTGCTGGATGTCATGAGTGCTGCGGGAGAGTTGAAAGAACGCGTGGATTTGAATGCAATTGTGGATAATGCCTATGCGGAAGAAGCCACGAAATCAAAGTAATGGGTATTCAGGAAAGGAAGTGAGCAGAATGCCTGAATCCGAAAGTGTGATCCGACTGGAGGGGATCTCTCAAGTATACGTCAGTGAGCGGGAAGCTTCATTGGTGATTGAGGACTTGAGTCTGGAGATCCAAAAAGGAGAGTTCGTCAGTCTGGTTGGACCGAGCGGATGCGGTAAAACGACACTGTTGTCGATCATCGCCGGGCTGCTCACACCCACCCGAGGAGAGGTTAAGGTTAAAGGGAAACTCGTTGGCGGTCCCTCATCACAGATTGGTTATATGCTTCAACAGGACTATCTGTTTCCATGGCGGACCATTCTCGATAACGCATTGATCGGTCTTGAACTGACAGGCAGATTGGATGAACGGAGTCGTGAACGTGTACGGGAACTGCTGATAAGTATGGGCTTGGCCGGAACAGAGAATCAGTACCCTTCAGAGCTTTCAGGGGGCATGAGACAGCGAGTGGCTCTGGTGCGCACGCTGGCAACCGATCCGGGAATTTTATTGTTGGATGAACCATTCTCGGCACTGGATTATCAAACCAAGCTGCAACTGGAGGATCTGGTGTCGGATACGTTAAAACAGTTTGGCAAAACCTCTGTACTCGTCACCCATGATTTGTCTGAAGCCATTGCGGTCAGTGATCGCGTGATTGTACTTGATCGCAATCCTGGGCGCATTCGTCGTGAATTTATCATTCCCGATGAAATTCGGAAGGCTCAGCCATTCCATGCCAGGGAGCAAGAAGGGTTCAATGAGCTGTTTCAGGCATTATGGAGTGAACTGGATTAGCCCGGGGGAGGTGAGAAAGACGCGTGAATCAAACGAATCCGAAGCAGGAAAAGCGTGACGAATGGATGGGACAGCTGCATCGGAATCATATTCAGCAGGTGGCCAGATGGCGACATCAAGTGCTTGCCGTACAGTTATCTATGCTTGTATGTATGTTCTTGTTATGGGAAGTGGCGGGCAGACTCCGTTGGATCGATGTACTGTTATTCAGTTATCCAAGCAAGATATTTGCTCAGATTGGCAAGGACATCGCTAGTGGCGAATTATGGGTGCATGTTGGGGTAACCGTAGGGGAAACGGCCGTTGGTTTTTTGCTGGGAACACTTGTTGGAACCTTGCTTGCGGTTTTAATTTGGTGGTCTCCTTTTTTGTCCAAAGTGCTGGACCCCTATATGGTTGTGTTCAACAGCATGCCAAAGGTAGCACTTGGCCCGATCTTTATTGTTATGTTTGGCGCTGGTTTTACAGCCATTGTTATGACTACGTTGTCCATCACGGTCATTATTACGACACTGGTGGTGTATAACAGCTTCAATGAAGTGGATCCCAATTATATTAAAGTGATTCGTACCTTTGGTGGAGAACGTTCCGAGATTTTTACGAAAGTTGTTTTGCCAGCTTCTTTTCCGGCGATTGTATCCACTTTGAAGGTGAACGTGGGCATGGCCTGGGTAGGTGTAATTGTGGGTGAGTTTCTGGTCGCTAAACAAGGGCTCGGTTATTTAATTATCTATGGATTCCAGGTTTTTAACTTCACGCTTGTATTATCGAGTCTGTTAATTATTGCGGCAGTTGCAACAGCCATGTATCAACTTGTTGTCTATGCAGAACGCAAAATGCTGGCTGGCCGCAGGTAATTCCGAAGTGTTTTTCTCGTAATTTGACTGGGTATGATATGTATACAATTTCACAAGGGGTGTCACGTTGCCCGATACCGTAAAATCAAGTACCATATTTAGTATGAATATTCCGCGCAGATCCGGAATGAATGCGATGATTGGAGAAGAGGGCCTTGAGGTTCTGTCGCAACGATCTAACTTGCCAGCGTCCCTCATTCGGGGCGTGTTGCTGTGACCGGCATGCATGCGCATGTCGGTTGATGTCGTCTAGTTTACACTGGGATGAGATATACTAGTCATGACTAATGAATGAGGCGACCAGCTGGCTATGAATTTTTTTTGCAGCTTAGAGGAGATGGAATATTAAATGGGTTTTAGGGTAATTAAAACCGCAATCGCCGCATTAATGGCCGTGCTGATTGCGGACTGGTGCGGCTTGCCAGGACCAACATCTGCGGGATTGCTTGCCATTCTTGGGGTGGATGTAACGAGAAAACGAAGTATTCGTACCATATCGGCGAGGTTCTTTGCTTCAGTAGTCGGACTTTTATTTGCAAGTGTACTTTTTCACTTTCTAGGATTCCATTACTGGGTACTGGCCGTATACATATTGATTGCATTCCCGGTTATTGTCCGGGTGGGCTTCAAGGAAGGTATTGTAACAGGTTCAGTCGTTGTGTTTCGGGTGTTCAGCGGCGGAGAGATGGACGTGAATGTTGTCCTCGTACAAATTGCTTTGTTACTGATTGGTCTTGGTTCTGCAATGGCGGTTAACCTGGCCTATATGCCGGCAGCGGATCCACAGATGCTGCGTATTCGCAAACGAATCGATGAACTCTTTTCGAAGATTTTCAAAGAATTCGCGGCGACGCTGCGTAATCCCAATGAAGCATGGGCGGGTAGAGAACTGATTGAAGCAGATAAAGCGATTTTGGGCGGTATTGATGCTGCCAAGCGTTCTCTGGAAAATCAGGTGATTCATCCGAATGAGGAATGGAGTGTCTACTTCTATATGCGCAAAACGCAGCTGGACTCCATCCAGCACATGATGCATCTGGTGTCCCAGATCTATCAGAAGATGCCACATGCGGAAATGGTATCGGAGCTGTTCGATCAGCTCAGTCAGGATGTACTTACTGAATCCTACACCGGACGAACTGAAAAACTTCTTGCGAATGTGCAAGAAGAATTCAAACGTATGGAACTGCCGGATACAAGGGAAGAATTCGAGATTCGTTCCGCAATTCTCCAGTTGTGCCGTGAACTCGCGCTGTATCTGAAAGTCGCGAAGAAGGACAAAGCACCGTCCCCAATATCGGACCGGTCCCAATCTACAAACGAATAATAGAAAATAGTTGTCACCCTAGACGAATGCCCTGCATACACTTGTAGTGAATGATTGTATGGAGGAGGTTTAAAGATGTCATTGAGTCATAAACATCAATGTAGAGAGATTATCACGAAGGCGATCTGCGGCAAAGGTCGTAAGTTCTCTACCGTAACACATACCGTGACTCCGCCAAATGGTCCGACAAGTATTTTGGGGGCTTGGATTATCAACCACCAATATGAAGCCGTATCAGCGGGTGACGGAATTGAAGTTATTGGTACTTACGATATCAACATTTGGTATTCCTATGACAAGAATTCGCAGACGGATGTAGCCAAAGAAACGGTGTCGTATGTAGAACATGTGCCTTTGTCCTATCTGGACCCGAAACACCGGACTTCCACAGTGGAGGTATCTGCGGATGCAACGCAGGAACCTAGCTGTGTGGAAGCCACAGTATCGGCGGGTGGAAGCAGTGTAATTATCCGGGTAGAACGGGAATTCGCTGTAGAACTCGTTGCCGAAACCAAAGTTTGTGTGAAGGTCTGCACAGATGGTTGCGGTGATTACGAAGACAAGGACTATGAATTTGGCAGTGGCGATGGAGATTATGACGATCTCGATCCCGATCTGCTCGACGATGAGCTGTGAGATTGACTCAAGTATTTGTTAACCTAAGGTATCATATGCGCCAGAAGGCGCGGTGAAGAGGGCGTAAGCCCTCTTTCTTCTTAAATATTGATAAATGGGTGTTAAAGAGCCTCGCAATGTGCATGGAATACCTTTCACGGGAAGGCTCCGCATTGCGGGGTTATTTTTATTTTAGTTGCATGATCGGGGAGGGGGGACGTAATGAATGTGTTAGAACACGCGGAGGAGGCATTACGCCGATATGAAAGAATGACCTCTGGAGAACGTACAGAACGGTTGAAACAGGCAGGCATTGAAGTATTGTCACTGCGCGATCGGCGCAAACGTGAACCAGGCTTGCGTGTACGCTATGATGTAGAGATAAGTTGTCTGCAGGCGATCCGGATCAAGCGTAAGGATACGAGTGGCATGGGAGGAGCGCAGGAAACTCTGTTGGAGCGTGAAGCGAGTTCAACCTTGTTTAAGCGCATAGAACGACTTGCGATCAAAACGCTGTATACGCTAGGACTGGATCATGGAGCCGTTCGAATGGAATCCTCAGGGAATGGTGGTTGTGCAGTCATTTCGATCGATCCGAGTCCGTGGAAAGGGGTGACGAACCTTGCTGCTACCTACAGGGAAAGCTGGAAGCAGCATCAGGAACTGCTGGATGAGGAGCAGAGTCACAGACCTATCCCCATACTTGGCATGGACCCTGAGTTTCTTCTGGTGCAGATGCCAGAATCCAAAATTATCCCCGCCTCCAGATTTCTTGAACGTACCGGAATGGCAGGCTGTGATTCCGTGACGATTGGTGGCCGGCGCATCTACCCGGTTGCCGAATTGCGACCTGCTCCCAGCTCCGAACCAAGAGAGCTACTGGCTCATCTGATGAGGGCATTTGCAGCAGCTTCCCGCAGCATTAGCGATCACTCGCTCATCTGGCAGGCAGGGGGGATGCCACAGCGGGGGTTACCTCTTGGTGGTCATATTCATTTTAGCGGCGTGAACCTTACCGGGGAACTGCTCCGCGCACTGGACAATTATCTGGCACTGCCACTGGCATTTCTTCAGGATCCGCGTGGATCGGGAAGACGACCACGTTATGGAGCACTTGGTGATTTTCGCCTGAAATCCTACGGTGGATTTGAGTATCGTACGTTACCCAGCTTTCTTGTGTCACCCCTTGTTGCAAAGGGCGTTGTGGCCTTGGCGGGTTTAATCGCGAGCGGGTATACTCAATTACTGCAGCGTCCGTTGGAGAAAGCAGAGGTTCATACCGCTTTTTATGAAGGAACGCGCGAAGTGATCAAGGAATACATTCCAGCTCTGGTAGATAATCTGAAGAGGTTGGATGGATATGCACGTTATGAACGGTATGCGTCACCGTTACTCACTCAATTAAAACTGGGAAGAACCTGGGATGAGAGCCGAGATATCCGTAAACTCTGGAATATTCGGGCAGGTTCATGAAGAACGGACGTTTTTTTGATATAATAAGAAACAAGTCTTTTTAAATGATAAGCTACGGAAGATATGGAGCAGCAACCTTTGAAGGAAGTGGCGAATAGCCAAAACATAAGGCGGAGGCGCAAACACGGTGCCTGACCGTCTTATTGTCCTTCCAGGACGCGTTTCTTCCTGACATTATAGGAATGGGATGGAGGATATTCATCATGGCTCAGTATACGCCAATGATTCAACAATATTTGCAAGTGAAGGCCGAAGCGCAAGATGCATTTCTATTTTTTAGACTGGGTGACTTCTATGAAATGTTCTTTGAGGATGCGATTAATGCTGCTCGTGAACTTGAGATCACACTGACTGCACGTAACGGAGGCACGGATGACAAAATTCCGATGTGCGGTGTACCTTATCATTCGGCTGACAATTACATACAGCGTCTGATTGAAAAAGGATATAAAGTTGCGATATGTGAACAGATGGAAGATGCGAGTGTAACCAAAGGCATGGTACGACGTGAAATTGTTCGTGTGGTTACACCCGGAACGGTAATGGAAGGCAAAACACTAGGGGACAAGTCCAACAACTACATGGTGTGTCTTACAGGTAATCAAAATACGCTCGCGCTCGCGGCCTGTGATCTGTCAACGGGTGAGTTGTATGTGACATCTGTACCCTATTCCAAGGAATGGCTTAAGGATGAAATCGGCATCTATGAACCATCGGAGCTGGTGGGGGATGCAGCGCTGCTCGAAACGGTAGAAGCCGAGGCATCTCCAATCGGTCGCCCTGTGGTCTACACGGCGTGGACAAAGAATAAGGAAGATCTGGTCCGTCAGCAGTTTGGTGAGGCTGTATGGGCAAGATTAGAGCCTGAACGTCAAGCGTGCATTGCACGTCTTTTCTCCTATCTGAGTGAGACACAGAAACGTTCTCTGGGACAATTAACCCAAATTTCAACGTATGAGCCGGATCATTATATGATCTTGGACCCGTTTACCCGCCGGAACCTGGAATTGGTTGAAACCGTGCGTGAACGCTCCAAAAAAGGTTCATTGCTCTGGTTGCTTGATCGGACCGAGACGTCCATGGGTGCAAGAATGCTGCGCCGCTGGGTCGATAAGCCATTATTGCAAAAAGGAAAAATTAATGAGCGTCTTGAAGCAGTGGATACGTTGTATAACCAGTTTATATTGCGTGAGGATTTGCGGGCAGAACTCAAAGATATCTATGATCTGGAGCGTCTGGTAGGCCGGATTGCGTTTGGTAATGCCAATGGTCGTGACCTGAATGCGCTCAAATCATCGCTGGAGAAAATTCCAGGACTTCGTCAGCATTGCGCAGGGTCATCTTCCGCAACACTACAACATATTGCCGAAACGATGGATGATTGCAATGATCTGCGTGAAGCGATCGGGCAAGCCATTGTGGACGAGCCGCCTGTATCCGTAAGGGACGGAGGCCTGATTCGTGAAGGGTACCATGAACGTCTGGATGAATTGCGTGAGGCTTCGGTTAATGGGAAACAGTGGATTGCAGAGCTGGAAGCGCAAGAGCGTGAGGCGACAGGCATTCGATCGCTGAAGATTGGATATAACAAAGTGTTTGGTTATTATATCGAGATCACCAAGTCCAATCTGTCCGCGCTGCCAGAGGGACGTTATGAACGTAAACAGACACTAGCCAATGCAGAACGTTACATTACACCGGAGTTGAAGGAAAAAGAGACGCTGATTCTCGAAGCTCAGGACAAAATGGTTGATATTGAGTATGGACTGTTTGCAGAGCTGCGCGAGCGGCTGAACAGTGAGATTGCAAGATTGCAAAAG
Source organism: Paenibacillus sp. 2KB_22 (assembly GCF_052115745.1). Classification (NCBI taxonomy): domain Bacteria; kingdom Bacillati; phylum Bacillota; class Bacilli; order Caryophanales; family Paenibacillaceae; genus Paenibacillus; species Paenibacillus sp. 2KB_22. The sequence goes on along the minus strand of NZ_JBFRHG010000002.1, from coordinate 481,077 downwards.
CTGGCCGAACAGGTGGCCGAAATTGATGTGTATCAATCTTTTGCGGTGATCAGTGCTGAGCGCAACTTTGTACGGCCCACGTTGACCGACGGGTATGATCTGGTTGTGGAAGAAGGACGCCATCCGGTCGTTGAGGCGGTCATGCGAGATGGCGCATTTATTGCCAATCACACGGCAATGACCAAGGAAGAGGCACGTATTCTGCTGATTACTGGACCAAATATGGCTGGTAAGAGTACGTATATGCGACAGGTCGCTTTAATCTCCATTTTGGCGCAAGTAGGTTGCTTTGTACCTGCGGGTCAGGCGGAAGTGCCGATCATGGATCGCATTTTCACACGGATCGGTGCCGCCGATGATCTCATTGGCGGACAAAGCACATTCATGGTGGAGATGGCCGACATTCAGGTCATGACGGACAAAGCCACACCACGCAGTCTGATTATTATCGATGAATTGGGACGTGGGACATCGACCAGCGAAGGTATGGCGATTGCTCAGTCTGTTATTGAATATGTACATGATATTATCGGCTGTAAAGCCCTTGTATCAACTCATTTCCATGAACTTGCTCATCTGGAGGAGAGTCTGGACAAGCTGGCTAACTACTCGATGGCGGTACAGGAGAGCGGTGACAAGGTTAATTTCCTGCGCAAATTGATTGCCGGAGCAGCCAGCAGCAGTTATGGTATCTATTGTGCACGCCTTGCAGGTCTACCTGATAGCATTATTGAGCGGGCGAATGGATTGTTACATGGGTTCGAACATGCGGCTGCGCAAGTAGCGGTGGGTAGTGAATACATCGGAAACGAGAAGCAGGAAGCAGGCTTGAAATTAGAAGGTGGAGAGCTCCAACACACGGATTCAGTACCATTGATCCGGGAACGCGAGATTGCGGAGAGTGCAGAGCACACACCCTCTATTGAAGATTTAGCCGGGAAGCAACATGCCAAGAAATCAAACAGCAAAGCACAGTCCAGCGCAAGCCATTCGGATGTGGTTCAACTGTCTATCTTTGGGGATGATGAGCCGAACGTGGCAACGAAACAGGATGTAGTTGTGGTGGAAGATAAGCCAGCGCGAGAATTCATCCGTACGATGAAAGATATTGATGTCATGAATATGACGCCTCTTCAGGCGATGCAGATATTGAATGATCTCAAATTGAAGGCACAGCAATTATCCTGAATATAAGGGAGGGGAAAACCTGTGGCGAAAATACATGTGCTAGATGAACATATTGCCAACCAGATTGCGGCTGGTGAAGTGGTTGAACGGCCTGCTTCAGTCGTCAAGGAGTTGCTTGAAAACTCGGTGGATGCAGGAGCCACCAAGATTGAGGTGACAGTGGAAGAGGGCGGACTCCTCAGTATTCGTGTCAAAGACAATGGGTCAGGTATCGAGCCAGAGGATATGGAAACTGCCTTTTATCGTCATGCGACCAGCAAAATAGCCCATGGCCGAGATCTGTTCCAGATCACAAGTCTTGGATTTCGCGGGGAAGCCCTGGCGAGTATTGCCGCAGTCTCCAAGGTAGAGGTGTTGTCGGCAAGTGACAATGACGGGCGGGGGCGCCGCATTGTAATTGAAGGCGGAAACCTTGTCTCTCATGAAGATGCAACCTCACCCCAAGGTACAGATTTTGCAGTGAAAGAACTATTTTACAATACACCAGCCAGACTCAAATATATGAAAACGATCCAGACGGAACTGGGACATATATCAGATGTACTTTACCGGATGGCGATGTCGCATCCAAACATTTCGTTTAGATTGCGCCATAATGAGAATGTTTTGCTACAGACGTTGGGCAACGGCGATCTGCTGCAAGTGGTTGCTGCGATCTATGGGACAAGTGCTGCCAAAGCGATGCTTCCCATCCAGGGAGAAAGCCTAGATTACCGGGTGAGCGGGCTGATCAGTCTGCCAGAATGGACACGAGCGAATCGTGGTGGTATGTCAACGATCGTTAATGGGCGATTTGTTCGCAATTACGGTCTCAATCAGGCTATTCTCAAAGCCTACCATACCTTGCTGCCCATCAATCGCTTCCCGCTTGTCGTGGTGCAGTTGGAGATGCATCCTTCTCTTGTGGATGTGAACGTGCATCCAGCCAAGCTGGAGGTTCGCTTCAGCAAGGAACCAGAACTGTATGAATTTGTGGAGACGACGTTGAGGGGGATCCTCCGGCAGGAGGTATTGATTCCTCAGGTCAAAAAACAGCAGATCCGACGCGGAGATGATAGTTCCTTTATTCAGGAACAATTTCTCTTTCCACGTGGTCCGCTGAAAGACCAGTCTGATGCAGAAGGGTATGGGCAACAAGGTCCACTCGGGAAACCTTCTAATGCATTGTTAAAGTTGACTACGGAAGATGATGACCTGGATTTGGATGCTCCGGCGGATGTGTCCGTAGTACAGCCAGTATCTGAACAGGGACAGACAGTGCCGCTGCCCGAAGCTCCACCTGAGGTTACACACCCCCCTGAGCAGTTAGAAAGTTGGAATGGGGATATTTTGCAGAAGGGGACAAGTCATGATGGGGGGCAGACAACCGCTAACATGCAGGAAGGTACTAGAAATGTAAGTACAAGTTCTTCCGAAGCTTCTCCAAAGCCTGACCTTTCTTCTCAAGATCGTGTAGCAACAGAGAAACCGCTGGCTCAAGGCAACACGACTACCTACAGGTCCGATTCCGTAACTTCACCGGTTAGGGAAGCACGTTCACCATACAGTCCGTCTTCGAATGCGAGAAATGAACGGCCGTGGAAAACTTCAGGTCTGCCTGATGCCACTAAAATTGCTGCTGCCATTAAATCGGATGCATCCATGCCTGCATTTCCGGAACTGAGTCTGATTGGACAGCATCATGGTACGTATTTAATCGCGCAAAATGACCAAGGTTTATATTTGATTGACCAGCATGCCGCTCATGAACGTGTGAATTATGAATACTATTACGAGAAATTCGGTAATCCTGCTCAGGCCTCACAAGAGTTACTGCTGCCGATTACCTTGGAATTCACACCTTCGGAGACGGAAAAGCTGAAAACAAGGCTGGCCTGGTTCGAGCAGGCTGGAGTATATTTGGAGCATTTTGGTGGACAGACGTTCCGTGTTCGTTCCCATCCATTCTGGTTCCCCAAAGGGGACGAGAAAGACATTATCGAAGAGATGTCCGAATGGGTTCTAAGCGAACGCAGCATAGATGTAGCAAAGATGCGAGAAGCTGCATCCATCATGTGTTCCTGCAAGGCGTCCATCAAAGCGAACCAGAAGCTGACGGATCAGGAAGCAGAAGTGCTGATTCAGCGTCTGGGTTCATGTCGTCAGCCCTACACCTGTCCACATGGGCGCCCGATTGTGGTTTCATTTTCAACGTATGATCTGGAAAAATTATTTAAACGAGTGATGTAGTTATTTAGGGGGACATTATGTACATTACAACCGGTGACAAGGAGATTGCCTCTCAGGTGGAGCGTGCGCGTAAGCTCGCCGAAACGACAGGAGGTACCTATGTACCGCGCAATAGAACGTCTTTACCCAGACTGATTGAACATTATGGTATCAATGAAATACTAGTGGTACTCAATGGCAGAGCCCGTCTGTTTCGCAAAGATGCAACGGAGCTTGAGTTTCACCCCAGTATGGGATTTGTTCGCGCTAAACGTGTCCTAAGAGGGGAAGCTGATCCCATGCTAGAAGCCGGTTCGGTACTTGAAGGGGACACCATTGTTGATTGTACCGCTGGACTTGGTTCAGATGCGCTGGTATTTTCGGTTGCGGCCGGGTTGACTGGACGGGTCATCGCCTGTGAAAGTTCTCAACCACTCTATACGCTGTTGCTGGAGGGCATGTCCCATTATAAGAGCAATCAACCCTTGGTGGATGAGGCTTTTCGGCGCATAGATCTGCGGCATGTGGATCATCTTGATTTGCTACGTTCCATGCCAGATCGAAGTTGTGACACTGTATATTTTGACCCCATGTTCCGTGAACCGATGATGGATTCAAGTGCAATACAGCCCTTGCGAGATTATGCAAATGCTCACGCACTGGATGAACAGAGCATTATGGAAGCTAGACGGGTCGCCCGTAAAAGGGTAGTGATGAAAGAAAAGCGCGGCAGCGCGGAGTTTGACAGGCTCGGTTTTGAAATACTTGATCGGGCGAATGCAAAAACCCTGTACGGAGTGATTAATGTTGAACGTGGAAGTTAAACCAAAACCTAAACTGCTTGTGCTGGTTGGACCAACCGCAGTAGGCAAAACAAGAATGAGCATCGAGCTTGCCCAAGCTTTCAATTGTGAGATTATCTCAGGGGATTCGATGCAGGTATATCGTGAAATGGATATCGGAACAGCCAAGATTACCTCAGAAGAAATGAAGGGTGTACCTCATCATCTCATTGATATTCATGAACCGGAGTACCCATATTCTGTGGCCGAGTTTCAGGAGAGTTGCACCCGATTGATTAGTGAAATCCATGAACGTGGTAAAATGCCTTTTATTGTAGGTGGCACCGGTCTGTATGTGGAATCGGTATGTTACGGCTTCCAATTTTCCGATAGTGGTTCGGATGAAGCGTTCAGGGAGCAACAATTCAGCTATGCGGAGCAACATGGCGCACAGGCCCTTCATGATCGATTGAGGGAAGTTGATCCGGTTAGTGCGGATCGTCTGCATCCGAATGACCAAAGGCGAATTGTGCGTGCACTCGAGATCCATCACCTCACAGGCGAGAAATGGTCTGATCAGCTGGCAGTACAGAAGAAAGAGTCACCTTATGACCTTCTTATTGTTGGTTTGACAATGGATCGGCAGAAGTTGTATGCCCGGGTAGAAGAACGGATTGATCTGATGATCGAACAAGGTCTGGTAGATGAGGTGAAATCCTTATTGGAACGGGGAGTGGCCAGAGGTCATATTTCCATGCAAGGGCTGGGATATAAGGAAATTGCAGCGTACTTGCAAGGGGAAGTGAGCTGGGAAGCTGCCGTTGAGTGGTTGAAGAGGGATACGCGTCGGTTTGCCAAGAGACAGCTTTCTTGGTTCCGCCATATGAAGGATATTGAATGGGTGGACATGACGGATACCCAGGATTTTGAAGGGAAATACAAGCAAATAAGTGAATTGATTACACAGAAATTTGATTGATTTGAGCGATTATTAGTATTCTTCAGACAGGCTTCGATTAGATCAAGATATGTAAACCTCTACCTTTTAGTTATCAAAAGGATAGAGGTTTTTATTTATCACTAGAATAGGTGGAAGAGATTAAGGGTTCGCCAAACAATGAATAAATGAGCTTTAAAATGAAGAATTTGTCCCTCTTTTGCAAAACTGGCCAGCGGTGTATAATGGATAAGTCTTCTATTTGTTCACCTCGTCAAGAATGGGTGTAAAATAGCAGACAAGGGGTTTTTGTGGATTATATGAAACTGTTCATGATATAATAGCACGAAAGCTACTCAGCGATATTGAATATTACTTGAACACGAATTCAAATGAACCAATGGGGGTACGGCTAATGAACAAGTCCATCAACATCCAAGATACGTTCTTGAACCAACTGCGGAAAGAAAATATTCCTGCTACGGTCTATCTGACCAACGGCTTCCAAATCCGCGGGACGATCAAGGCATTTGACAATTTTACGATCGTCATTGACAGCGACGGACGCCAGCAAATGGTCTACAAGCATGCCATCTCCACGTTCACGCCGCAACGCAGCGTATCGCTGATGCAGCAAGATAATAGCGGCGAAGCTTAAAAAAATTACGAAACCTTTTCACCAACCATTTCGTCTACAAGTATAGGTATTGAAACAGAGCAACCTGAATAAAGGGTTGTTCTTTTCATTCCGGGCAAAATATGTTTAATATATGCTTGAGCCAACAGACGAATAGAAATTATGCAACTGAAAGGGAGTCAGGAGGTAACATGCCAAACGATCCGTTGTCGAGGTCTAACAATCGCAACAACAATAACAAGTCACCCAAAAAAGCGAAGCCAAAGACCTCTAAAAAGAAAAAAATTACGGGTAAACGCGTTGGATGGACACTGTTTTTCACAATGGCAATCGCCATATTCTGTGCACTAGGCGGATATTTATTTATTATGGTGAGTGGTGAAAATCTGCTCAAAGCCAACAAGGACAAAACTACAATTAATGAAACTTCAAAAGTATATGATCGCAATGGCCAATTAATGGGGGAGCTATCCATTCAGAAGCTGGAACCCGTCAAAGAAGATGATATTCCTGAGCTGGTGAAGCAAGCCTTTGTTGCAACAGAGGATAAGCGATTCTACGATCATCAGGGCGTGGATATCTGGTCCATCGGGCGTGCGGCGGTTAAGGACGTCATGGCTCGTTCCATGGTGGAAGGTGGTAGTACACTAACCCAGCAGCTTGCCAAGAACATGTTCTTGTCTCGTGACAAAACGTTCTTCCGTAAAGCAACGGAAGTATCGATTGCCATGGCATTGGAGCGCAAGTACACAAAAGACGAAATCCTGACGATGTATCTGAACCGGATTTTCTTCGGTCATCAGCGTTACGGGATTAAAGCGGCATCTGAATTTTATTTTGGAGTTACCGATCTCAAGAAGTTGAAGTTGTGGCAAATTGCTACATTGGCAGCTATGCCGAAAGGGCCTTCTGCTTATAACCCGGTAAGCAATCCAAACGACTCCAAAGCACGACGTGGTGTGGTATTGCAGCTGATGTATGAACAAGGCTACATCACCAAGGCGGAGATGGATGAAGCAAAAGAGATTAACTATAACTACAAGCGACCAGAGAAAGACATGAAGTATCAAGCCTTTATTGATTATGTACTCCGTGAAGCTGAACGAGTAACAGGTAAAACGGAAGATGATCTGAATATCGGCGGATACAAAATCTATACAACCATGGATGCTCAGGCTCAAACAGCCATGGAAACTGCCTTCACAGATGATAGTCTGTTCGAGGCAAGCAAAGACGATCAACAGGTTCAAGGTTCCATGGTAATCATGAACCACGAGAATGGCAGTCTCGTTGCCCTCCTGGGTGGACGTGATTATCAGACCAAGGGTTATAGTCGTGTAACGCAGAGTCGAAGACAACCGGGTTCTGCTTTTAAACCAATTGTGTCTTATGCACCGGCTCTTGAAACAGGAAACTACAGTGCCAACTCATCGCTGAGTAATGCGAAGCAATGTTTTGGTAACTACTGTCCGGGTAACTTGCATGGATATTCTTCGACGATCAGTATGACAGATGCCATTACAAAGTCGGAAAATATTCCTGCGGTTTGGTTACTTGATAAAATAGGCGTTAACACAGGTATTAATTTTGCCAAGAGTGTAGGTATACAGCTGACAGATGAAGACAAAAACTTGGCGATTGCCCTCGGTGGTCTGAGTAAAGGTACAAATACACTCGAAATGGCGCAAGCCTATAGTGCATTTGCCAACCTCGGAGAATACCGACAAGCCTATTCGATTAAGGAAATAAAGGATAGCGCAGGCAAAACCACATATAAACACGATAACTCGGACACAACGCGTGTCATGAGCGAGCAAAATGCGTATCAGCTTACACAGATGCTGCAGAATGTTGTTAATGATGGTACGGGACGTTCGGCTCGTCTGGATCGTCCGGTAGCGGGTAAAACAGGAACTGTTCAAAGTGGTATCTCTGGCAACAGTGCCAACCGTGATGTATGGTTCGTTGGATACACACCGGAATGGACTGCCGCAGTCTGGATGGGCTATGACAATCCAGATGCCAATCATATGCTTAAGAACAGCAGTAAGCTGTCCGCAGCTTTCTTCGCTAAAGTCATGGGAGATGCGTTAAAAGGCGTTCCAGTGAAGCAATTCAAAGCACCGGCTGGAGGGCAAGCACCTCCGCCAGTAGAAGAACCAGAACAACCGACTCTGTCCGTTAGTGGCCTGAGTGGAGCATACGATCCAAATGCTCAAACCGTCTCACTGAGTTGGACTGGAACAGGTGACGCGAGCACGCAATATCGGGTGTATCGTAAAGAAACTTCCGAAGCCCAGTTCACGCATCTCATTGATTCAGTAGGATCGACCAGTGCGCAAGATTTAAGCGCGTTGCCTGGCCTGACCTATGAGTACTATGTGACAGCCTACGACTCGGCATCAGGACTGGAGACAGATCCTTCAAACACCATTTCCCTGATGATTGAAGCGCAGGAAATGCCACCGGAGGAACCTGATCCTGGTATAGACCCTGGAACAGAGATAGATCCTGAGCAGCCGGGTACGGAGAATCCGGACAATGGTTCACCGGATAATGGCAACTCGAACGGTAATAATGGTAACGGGAATGAAAATGGCAACAACGGAAATGGCAACAATGGAAATGGTAATGGTAATAACGGCAACAATGGTAATAACGGTGGAGCCGGCCAAGGAAACGGTCAACCTGGGGGAGGAAACACGACCCCACCTGGTCAGGGGACAACAGAGCCAGGCGGTACCGGTGAAGGTTCCAATGATGGGGCCGTAACGACGCCGGGCGAGGTTGTAACTCCGGACAGCGGAACGAGTGGTGATACTGGAGGAACAGATGCACCTGCAGATTCTCAAGCTGGAACCGGCGGCTAAGCCAATGAATAACTAAATAGCTGCATTCATTAAACTGCTTCCCGGAATTTCGGTGAAGCAGTTTTTTTGTTATCAAAAAAGAAGGTGATTTGATGAATAGGTGGGACAAAGCTTGATTTTGAGTGTATACCTTAAATATGGTAAGCTGTAACTATTCGTAATACGTTGTGTAAGATGGGCCCAGAGCGCTGGAATTCATCATACGGACGGTATTACCTTGTTCACCAATAACATCAGAGCAGGTCACGGACCTGTAGTCGGCAAAGAGGGGTTCGTATGAAACGGAAATTCGGGGACCGCGCGAACTGGCGCCGGATTACGAACCGACAATTCACATGCCGGTTCGTTCAATCCAAAATTTTTACAGGTTATATTACGTTGTACACCATACAGGATTTGAAAGAACCTCTGTGGAAAACATATGGAGGCAGTACCTTCTGTATCGCAGATAAAGGGTATTCCTGGCTGCAATACTACCCGAAGGGAGAGCATTTCGTGGTTACAGCGATGTTTGACGATCAGGAACGGATTGTGGAATGGTATATTGATACATGCCGTAGTCAAGGTATAACCGATCAGGGGGTTCCTTGGTTTGATGACCTGTATCTGGATGTCGTTGTGCTGAAAGATGGAGAAGTATTTTTGCTCGATGAAGATGAGCTTGAAGATGCATTGTCACGGAAGCATATTACGACAGGTGATTATGACTTGGCTAACAAGACGGCAAAGGAACTGCTGCATGCCATTGATGCACATGTATTCCCATACTTTCAGTTATCGCTGAAGCACAGGCAAAGTTTGTTTGAGAACGGAGAGTTTCGAAAAAACATCCAAATTTGAAACATGTACCCTAGCCGTAGAATTCTTCATGATCCTTCTAATATTGGAGCGCCTGATAGAATACATTAATAATCAGGAGAGTTCAGCCCGATAAAATAGAGGTGATGGCGAATGAACGGACGGGTCATGGCTGCAGGAGAGCAACCAGGAGGCAGACCATCCAGACAAATTAATATTGTGTTGCGTAACCAGGAACCTCAGATGTTGGTCAAAGATGAAGCGGCGGCAGTACAGGCAGCCAAGAGTATAACCAAACATGCGCACTTCCAGGAGATACAGGGTGAGTTGGAGCAACTGGTTGGACTTGAAAATATCAAAGACTTGGTATTTGAAATCTATGCTTTCCTACAGATCGCTCAGATGCGTACCGAAGCAGGCTTACTTAGTGGTGCGCACGTGTATCATATGATCTTCAAAGGCAATCCGGGAACTGGTAAGACAACCGTGGCGAGGATTGTTGCCAAACTTTTTCAGAAAATGGGTGTGTTGAGTAAAGGTCATCTTATTGAAGTAGAGCGTGCGGATCTGGTTGGGGAATATATCGGTCACACGGCCCAGAAAACAAGAGATCTGGTCAAGAAGGCACTCGGTGGGATATTGTTCATTGATGAAGCTTACAGTCTGGCCCGCGGCGGAGAGAAGGATTTTGGCAAGGAAGCCATTGATACGCTTGTTAAGTCCATGGAAGATAACAAAAATCAGTTTATACTGATTCTTGCCGGGTACTCGGAAGAGATTGATTTTTTTCTGCAGACGAATCCCGGATTACCTTCCCGCTTTCCTATTCAAGTGGAGTTTCCAGACTACAGCATTGATCAGTTGATTCAAATCTCTGAGATTATGGCCAAAGAGCGTGATTATATTCTAATGCCTCAGACCATACTCAAACTAAAGCAGCATTTGCTTCAGGAAAAAAATGATTCGCTGCATGCGTTCAGTAACGCCAGATACGTTCGTAATGCCATTGAGCGTTCGATCAGACATCAGGCGGTTCGTTTGTTGGAACAATACTCGGAAGGCAATCCAGGGAAACTGGAGCTGATGACAATCCGTACAGAAGATTTGAACTTTGAGCGAAAGTAAGCGATAATATAGTTTTTACACTAGCCGGCCGGGCCAACCGGTTCGGCTTAAGGCATGCCATGGCATATTTGTGGTAATGAATATTAACGGATTAGTAATTAGAGGGAGTGAACATATACATGACAAATGGCACGCATGATACAGATATGGTCAAAAAAGATCGCGCCGTCTTGGTGAGTCTTGTTACGGATGATGTAAAACGTACAGGTATCAATCCTGAGTATTCTTTAGAGGAATTGGTGAAGCTTGCCGAGACAGCTGGAGTAGAAGTGCTGAGTGTACTTTCTCAGAACAGGGAGAAACGGGATACCAAATGGTTCATTGGTAAAGGTAAGGTAGAAGAACTTCGTGCAATTGCGGAGGAACTGGGAGCAACTACAGCTATTTTTGATCAGGAATTGTCAGGAGCACAGGTTCGCAATCTAGAAGAAACCCTGGATCTCAAAATTATTGATCGTACCCAGTTGATTTTGGACATTTTTGCGCAGCGTGCCAACACTAGAGAAGGTATCATTCAAGTGGAATTGGCTCAACATAGCTACTTGTTGCCACGGTTGTCGGGTCATGGCAAGAATCTGTCCAGACTCGGTGGCGGAATCGGAACAAGAGGCCCGGGTGAAAGTAAGCTGGAGACAGACCGTCGTCACATCCGTGGCCGCATTGATGATCTGAAGCGTCATTTGGAAGAATTGACTCGTCATCGCAAGTTGCACCGTGAACGCCGGAAGAAGACAGGTATTGTTCAGGTGGCCCTTGTTGGTTATACCAATGCCGGCAAATCAACCTTGCTCAAGCAGTTGACTGCGGCAGATGTGTATATTCAAGATCAGCTATTTGCTACTTTGGACCCAACATCACGCACGATGGAACTTCCAAGTGGTAAAGAAATCGTACTTACTGACACGGTTGGATTTATTCAAAATCTCCCGCATGATCTGATTGCAGCTTTCCGGGCAACGCTGGAGGAAGTAAATGAAGCCGATCTCATCCTGCATGTTGTCGATGCCTCATCAGCTATGCGTGAAGATCAGATGCGGACGGTTAACACGATCTTGCAAGAACTTGGTGCAGGGGATAAGCCGCAGTTAGTCCTGTATAACAAAAAAGATGCGTGCACACCAGAGCAGCTTGAGATGCTTCCACTGGATAAAGATCATATTAAAGTAAGCGCATTAGACTCAGAAGATCTGCTTAAAATCCGTGAATTGATTCAGACCGAGCTGACAGGTGACACGAAACGCTTCCGTATTCCGGCAGAACGTGGTGATCTTACGTCGGTACTCTACAAAATTGGTGATGTAGTGGATACCAGCTTTGAAGAGAATGATGTGATTTATGAAGTGGAATTGCAAAAAGGTGAATATGAGAAATTTGGTTATATGCTCGAAAATTTTATTGAATCGTAATACTCATGACATATTGATGTGATAAGTTACACGATAATGGCCATTCAACGTCAGATTCGTGCTATGAAGGGGAATGAAGTAAGATGGTAAGCTTTGATTCAGAAATATCTGAACTTCAACATCAAGTGGAGCGTCAGATTGAAGGACAACTTCAACAGATTGATCGGATCACAGATCACAATCAATGGAAGGTGATTAATGCTTTTCAACAGCGAAAAGTAAGTGATTTTCACTTTGCAGGTTCAACAGGTTATGCGTATAACGACCGTGGGCGTGAAGTGCTTGATGAAGTATATGCTGATGTGTTCGGCGCGGAAGCCGCGTTGGTACGTCCTCATTTCGCTTCGGGTACTCATACGATTAGTACAGCTCTCTTTGGCGTGTTGCGCCCAGGTGACGAACTATTGTACATCACGGGTAAGCCCTATGACACATTGCATAAAGTGATTGGCAAACCCGGTGATGGTACAGGTTCGTTACGCGATTTTGGTATCGGCTACCGTGAGACGGCTTTAACTGCTGAAGGTAGCGTGGATTGGGCAGCAGTCGAGAAAAACATTACACCGGCTACAAAAGTCATTGGGATTCAACGTTCACGTGGTTATGACTGGCGCTCATCCTTTTGTGTTGCTGAAATTGCTGAGATGGTTACACGTGTTAAAGGGCTTAAGGAGGACGTCATCGTATTCGTGGATAATTGTTACGGTGAATTCACAGAGGAGCGTGAACCGACAGAAGTCGGAGTTGATCTGATGGCCGGATCACTTATTAAGAATCCTGGTGGAGGTATTGCGGAAACTGGTGGATACATATGTGGGAAGGAACAGTACGTACAGTTGGCAGCTTATCGCCTGACAGCCCCTGGAATTGGGGGAGAGGTTGGAGCAATGCTGGGGACAACACGAGGCATCTACCAAGGACTTTACATGGCACCGACAATTGTAGGACAAGCTATCAAAGGTAGTACGTTTGCTGCTGCGATGTTTGCCGAATCCGGATTTGTAACCAAACCCGCTTGGAATGAAACTCGTACAGATCTGATCCAGGCTGTTCAGTTCAGCTCTGCTGAGCACTTAATTGCCTTCGTGCAGGGGATCCAGCGCGCAGCAGCGGTGGATAGTCATGTGGTTCCTGAACCGTGGGATATGCCTGGTTATGAACATCCTGTCATTATGGCGGCAGGTACGTTTATTCAGGGCGGAAGTCTGGAATTATCAGCCGACGCGCCTATTCGGGAGCCGTATATCGGGTATATGCAGGGCGGATTAACGTACTCTCATGTCAAATATGGCGTTTTGATGGCATTACAGACCATGAAAGATCGTAAATTATTGTGAGTTTATCTAACACGTCATTGACACTTGGTAATAACTAAATGTACAATAGGGTGAAGAATAGATGACTGGAAGGTTGATGAACATGGGTGATGAAATTCGCAGAAATATGGCCTTATTCCCGATTGGTATTGTAATGAAACTTACGGATCTCTCTGCACGTCAGATTCGTTATTATGAGCAGCATAGCTTGATCGTTCCTGCGAGAACGTCAGGTAATCAGCGGTTATTCTCTTTTAATGACGTAGAGAGATTGCTAGAGATCAAGGCTTTGATTGAAAAAGGAGTTAACATCGCCGGGATCAAACAAGTGATGAATCCTGTTTCGAAAGAATCCGAGGAAGCTACAGTTATCACGCCAGATACTGAAGTTAAACGCAGAGAGCTGTCCGATACGCAGTTGCACCGCTTGTTGAAGCAGCAGCTCGTATCAGGTAAGAGACCTGGACAAGTATCTCTCATTCAGGGAGAGCTTTCCCGATTCTTTAATAAAAAGTAAATTCGCATAACTTGGCGAGTGAGGGGAAAACATGCACTTTTGGTGTGAGACTCCTTGACCCGTGGAACTTTCTAATGTACAAATATAACAGGCAAGCCAAATACGCAGATAAGAAAGGGAGAGGTTATAGTGAGTTATACAAAAGAAGACATTCTCCGCATTTCGAAAGAAGAAAACGTACGATTCATTCGATTGCAATTTACCGATTTGCTTGGAGCTATCAAAAACGTTGAGATTCCTGTGAGCCAGTTGACTAAGGCTCTGGATAACAAAATGATGTTCGATGGATCTTCCATTGAAGGTTATGTACGTATTGAAGAGTCCGACATGTACCTCTATCCAGATCTAGATTCTTGGCTTATTTTCCCATGGGTAGCAGAGAACCGTGTTGCACGCCTGATCTGTGACGTATATCTTCCGGATGGTAATCCGTTCCCAGGAGATCCACGTGGCATCTTGAAACGAAACCTAAAAGAAGCCCAAGATATGGGATTCACTTCCTTCAACGTTGGTCCTGAACCTGAGTTCTTCTTGTTCAAAACAGACGAAAAAGGAAACCCGACTAACGAACTGAATGACCAAGGTGGATATTTCGACTTGGCGCCTACGGATCTTGGTGAAAACTGTCGCCGTGACATCGTTATCACACTTGAAGAAATGGGCTTTGAGATCGAAGCCTCCCACCATGAGGTAGCTCCAGGTCAGCATGAGATCGACTTTAAATATGCTGATGCTCTGAAAGCAGCTGACCAGATCCAAACGTTCAAACTCGTTGTTAAAACGATTGCACGTCAGCATGGCTTACATGCTACATTCATGCCGAAACCACTGTTTGGTATGAACGGATCCGGTATGCACTGTAACCAATCCTTGTTCAAAGGCAATGAGAATGCATTCGTTGACGAGACGGACGAGCTGGGACTGAGCAAAACTGCACGTCACTTCATGGCTGGAACTCTGAAGCACGCGCGTGCGTTTGCAGCAATTACTAACCCAACTGTGAACTCATACAAACGTCTTGTACCAGGTTATGAAGCGCCTTGTTATGTAGCATGGTCTGCAAGTAACCGTAGCCCAATGATCCGTATCCCAGCTTCCCGTGGTTTGAGCACACGTGTTGAAGTTCGTAACCCGGATCCGGCTGCTAACCCTTACCTGGCTTTGGCTGTTTTGTTGAAAGCAGGTCTGGACGGAATCAAACGTGAGCTATCCTTACCAGCTCCAATTGACCGTAACATCTACATCATGTCAGAAGAAGAGCGTGTGGAAGAAGGTATTCCAAGCTTGCCGGCTGACTTGAAAGAAGCACTGAATGAATTGATCCGCAGCGAAGTCATCTGTGATGCTCTCGGTGACCACGCCTTGGCTCACTTCTATGAGCTGAAAGAAATTGAGTGGGATATGTACCGCACACAAGTCCACCAATGGGAACGCGATCAATATATCACGTTGTACTAATAGCTCAATCCCTTGGCGCTTTAGCGCTGAGGGGTTTTTCTTTTTGTGGGCAAGTAACTATATATTTAAAGAAAAATCAAAGTGCCCACAAAATGCCCACAAAATATTTTTCTATTCGAAAATTTCTTCAGTGAATTTCATTTCTTCCCCGCACTCAAGTAAAAAAACCACGCAGGTATGAGATAGTGAACGGAAGGGGAGGTAAGATCACAATGTTGTAAGATTCTGATAACTTTATATTCAATAACGAACCTTAAAATATTCTATATAATTTTGATTCCTGACCATGAGTAAAAAATCCCTCTTCAATTTGAATAAGCAATATATACTCAATGAAACATTCTCTTTTCAGCTACACATTTCAACCAATTAAAGGGTATTCTCTCTCGAAAACGGAAAATGAATTTATCGTTGTACTCATCCTTGTCGATAATGTATAACAAATAAAAATGGCCCACCCATTTATATAGCGGGGAGCCATTGAATATCTACTAAAATATTATTTAGCTGGTTTTTGTGAATTGAATTGTATAAGGCTCGTTATAGTTGTTGATACCGTTGTCCATAATTCTGAAGTAAACCTTCTCACCAGGTTTAGCATTCCAACTAATTGCCTCAGGGTATCCCCGTCCATTCCAGTTATCCATTTGAATGGACAGGATCGCACCGCTTGCATTCATTTTAATAACACCCATAACAATGTCGAAGTTAGCTGGTGGAGTGGCTATAACAGAATATGTGATTTCGGATGAACCGTTTGTGTTGTCGACTACATAAAAATCGTTATCGCTCATGCTATCTAAATACTGTGTTGCGCTGAATCCAGAAGACTGGTTTACACTTGAGTACATCACTTCTGCTGTCTCAAATGAATCAGCCCACCCTGTTTTAGCGAACGCAGAGCTGGAACCGAATGCTAATAGACAAGCAGTTGCCATAACAGAAATAGAGAATTTTCTTAATCTTTTCATATTCAAACCTCCCAAATATACTAGAACCAATAGAGTAAGATTCTGTTTTAAGTTGTTATTTGAAATTTAAGATATCGAGTAGATCTCACATAATTAGGTTGGCCAACCATGGTTAAATATACCATATAAGATTGTTATTTGTAAATAATAAAGTTGTAAAATGTTGGGTTTTTGGATGTTATTATGGATTTTTTTGTTTATTGAATAGATAGAAATGAATGTTTACGCAAGGAAAAACATACCTTATGATGATTAAAAATAAAATTATTACATTTATATAGTCATATGAATGTTACAGAGGCAATCATATGCTGTGGACTCATTTCCTATAATATATCGTGTGATGTGTGAGGTTTCCTTTCCGTACTTATAAAAAAATCTGCGCAGAACTCAGCGCAGATTTTTTTTGTTTCATTTGATTAAAGTATCTTAAATTCATTCTGAATAAAATTGAAGTTTGTTCACATACTACTTCTCAGGAGGTGGTAAAAATTGCAGATAGACAAAATTAAAAATGATTTGTCTCGACGTTTTAGATTGAATTCAGATTTTGTCCAGAAAGAATTGGAAATAGGTGAGACAACATTTGAAATATTTTTCTTTAACACGTTGGTCAATTATGAAACAGCTATAGAACAAATAAACTATGATATACTTCGAGGTCATAAGGATTCTTATGTATCTAGACTGGACTTTTCTCAAGAGGTTTCTTCGTCTGATCAGATTTCCCATGAAATTTTGCAGGGCAAATTAATATTAACCAGTAAGGATGGCGTATTCTTATTTGATTCCCTCAAAAAAACCAATATATCAAGAGCCGTGAGTGCTCCAGAAAGCGAGAATCCTCTTCAATCTGCGTATGATGCTTTTACTGAGGATATTGATGTAAACATGGGTCTGATTCGCAAAAAAATGAACAGTGAAAACTTAACCATAGAAACTCGTACTCTTGGAAAAAACACAATGAAAAAGATCGCTATTATTTATGTTAAAGAAGTAGCTCCGGCTGAAGTTATAGATTCAATTCGTGGAAAGCTGGAAGAAAATAAAGAGAGGGATGTGACAACTGTTCGGAATTTGGTCCGTTCACTTGGACACCCGAGACTTGCAATTACACCTACATATATCTCATCAGAACTGCCTGGAGAAATGATTCAAAATTTGTTAAATGGGCGTGTTGTAATACTGATGGATCAATTCTCATTTGCTTTTGCCTTTCCCGCTATTATTACCGATTTGTGGTCTACCACGTTGGATGTCAACTATCCGTATTTGTTTCAGGTATTTTTACGGACAGTACGAGCTATTGCCGCTTTGCTTGCAGTTACTCTACCAGGTCTGTATGTTGTCCTGAATTCTGTTAATCCAGAATTGTTACGCATACAATTAGCAATTACCGTTGCAAAAAGCCGAGAAGGTGTACCTTATCCCTCTTTAATTGAAATGCTACTCGTCATGCTCTTATTGGAAATGATAATTGAAGCAACCATTCGCCTTCCCAAAAATATTGGTCCGACCATCACCATGATTGGCGGAATTCTCCTTGGACAAGCCATTGTTCAAGCAAAACTGGTCAGTAATCTGTTGATTATTATTCTTGTTGCTTCAGCTATTGCGAATTTCGCACTTGTTGGATACATGAATACGACTGGGATTCGAATGTATAAATACATTGTTATGTTAATCAGTAGTTTCTTTGGCATATGGGGCCTTGAGGTTGCCATGATTTGGATCGTTCTGTATCTTTCTTCACTTAAAACATCAGGTTTCCCATATATGAGCTTCAGTGTGAAAGGGAACATGAGGGATGAGTAGGGTTAAAGTGCTTACTCTTTTCACGTTACTCCACTTAGCTTCTATTTTTGCGATTCTTCCTGAACGTATCATCTCTTCAACATCTGAAGGACATTGGATAGCTATTCTGATTCTTTTCTTGATGGAACTGATGATTCTTTGGATCTACCTGCGATCTTTAAAACCTTTTCCTGGGATGAGTATAATAGATATCTGTACATCCTCGATCGGCGTATGGGGTAGCCGAATTGTTATTCTCCCGATCATCATTTTCCTGAGCATTGAGCTGCTGCTACTCATGTATTTTCAGGAGGTGGAAATTAAGGCAGTACTCCTTCAGAGAACACCTGCAGCGGCAACACTTCTCCTATTTATAACACTCTGTTTTTATGCCGCTTGGAAAGGCTTAACGGTTATGATTCGTGGAAGCATTGCGCTAAGTATTCTGTTAATGCCGTTTATCATATTTTCTATGCTCATCAGCTTCAAAAACTTTAGATTAAGCTATGTTTTTCCGCTTTGGGTTAGTGATTGGAGTTTCTGGACCCAGCCTGATTTTTATGTATGTATCGTTATCTTTGCCGGGTTTCTATTTCTTGGTATGTCACCCTCGAAGCAGCAACTAAAATTCAGTCATACCGCTCTAACACTAGGTATTGTATTTGTGATGGCTATCGGATCTGTTTATGTGCCGTTACTGGTCTTTGGACAAGAAACAGCCGTTAATTTTCAGTACCCCATGCTGATGGCATCGGATACAATCGATCTGGAGTGGGTTGTGTTTGATTGGCTCCCAAGCTTCTATGTTGTTGCTTCCAGTGCACTTGCTGTATTAAAAGTGTCTGTTTTGTTATGGATGCTGGTTGCCATTCTTCATCAATTATATATCCCGAGATTAGGCAAGGTATGGATATTATCGGCGATCTGTCTCGGTTTATATGTCATTTCATTGTTGATACCCGATATACAGGCTCTTGATTTTTATCTGTACTTAAACTCTGCCTTCTGTGTGTACAGTGTTATCGTTTTTCCAATGATATTGTTTTTGTTCTCCAGAAGGCTAAGGAAGTGGCCTAACCAATGAAATCCAATATGATAAGTGTGTCCATTTTGTTCATGCTAATTAGTGTAATGCTTGCGGGCTGCTGGGATACTAGGGATATCAATAAACAGTATTTGCCTGTCGTTATGGGAATCGGGAAGGGAAACGCAGAAAAATATCGTATTATTCTACAGATTCCCGATGCATCGGGAAAAACTCAAATATTGGACAAACAAGCTCAATCTATCAGTAAAGCAATTGATTTAATTCGTACGGATGCGGAGAAAAGCATTGAATTAGTGCACTTGAGGTTGTTACTCATTGATAAAAAAATAGCTCAACAAGGCATTGAGAATCTCATTAACTTCGCCGTGAGAGCAAATGACATTTCCATCAAAGGACTGGTTGCCGTAGTGGATGGTGATTTTGAGAAAACGATGTATCATCAAATCTCACCTACCCCAGAAATATCTTCTTATGATTATTTCAGTCAGGATGCAGGATGGACACCGAATCAATCGATTGTACGGATCTGGGAGGCATTTCAAAGCTTGAATTCTTATACAGAAGATATGGCGTTGCCGATGCTGAAAAACGGAGAAAGAACCTTGTTTACCTTTAAAGGTACGGCCATCATGAGAAAAGATCGCATAGTAGGCACACTCAACACGGAAGAAACGCTGCTTTTCAATTTATTTAAGGGGAAATACACTGGGGGCACAATTGAGATTGCACAAAACACCAGTGTTCTGATTGACAACGCCAAAATAAAACATCAAGCTACTTGGAGTGAGCAGGGTCCAAAACTGTATACATTTATTAAACTGAATGTTTTCATTACGGAGAGTCCCGAAGGAAAATCAAATGCCACTATAGAGAAAGAACTGCAGGAGAAATTAGAAGAGCAATTTAATAAGACCGCTACAAAGATACAATCGTATGAATCAGATATTCTAAGCGTGGGCATGATTTATCGGCCTTACTTGTCAGAAAAACAGGTGAAAGGCTGGAAAACCACATGGTTCCCCAAACTGACACAACATATTAATGTTAAAGTTAATGTGTTGAATGAAATTTATTTTAAAGAGAATGTTACTGACAAGCATGAACAGGGGCACATGCTCAAGAAAGAAGCTTACTAGCAGAAGGAGTCAACGGATAGAAAAATCTAAATCTGTTGACTCAATTTTAGATGTACCAAAAGTAGAGACCCAGCGTATAAAAATCTACCTGTTACTTCACCTAAGTACCCGAGAGAAAGTTGAGACTGCAGGCACGCAACAATTAACCTAATGAAATACCGGCTAAAAGAAAGAATAGTGTGTATGCTGAATTTTTTTGCTTACATAGTGCTTAGTAGTGATCGAAGTACAAACACATTGGCACCCACAACCATTAGCTCCATTAGCAGAATACCTATAACAACTCCATACAGCGACATATAAGGGACTGAGATAGGCTCTATGGCAGCAGCAGATGCGGAAAGCGGCAGTAGCATCAAACAGCATGCATGCAGTAATAGCAAGACCTATCTTATTAATGTTTGTTATTACGCAATATCATTGTCACCTATCTTGTCACCTAATTAAGAGGAAGTTGAAGTCAATTCTCCTTCTAATAGAGGAGTAAACTATTATTGAAAATTGGAAGCAAAAATATTTAAATCAAGTTCCCTTAGAAATTCTGATAGTCACAGAATAGAAGTGAATACTAGCATTCACTCTATTAAAACGCCTAACAATTTTCAGATACTTTCAAATCAATGTTTCAATATTATGTTGATAGTTTCATATAGAAGAGGTATACTTTAATTGAATTTTGAACAATTTAATTTTAAATAATTAATTGGAGATGTTAATATGGATCAAGCAAAACAACTAGTGACAGAACAACGTACATTTTTTTATACAGGACAAACTAAAAATATCGAGTATCGGATTAATGCACTTCAACAGCTTAGAAAAGGAATTCAGAAGTATCAGCAACGGATACAAGATGCACTTCGTGCTGATCTGAACAAATCTGAGGCGGAAGCTTATGGTTCCGAGATTCGCATTGTTCTGGGCGAACTGGATTTTGCATTAGAACATCTGCAGGAATGGGCTGCACCAAAACAAGTCCCAACCAATTCAGCTATGCCGGATGGGGTGAGCACCATTTATCCTGAACCATACGGAGTGGCTCTTATTATTGCACCTTGGAATTATCCTTTCCAACTGGCCTTTGGTCCACTGATTGGAGCAATTGCAGCCGGTAACTGTGCAGTGATTAAGCCTTCTGAATTAACACCAGCCGTATCTCGTCTGACGTATGATCTGATTCAAGAGATCTTCCCTCAGGAGTATATTGCCGTTATGGAAGGGGAAGTCGAAGCCAGCACAGCATTGTTGAAAGAGAAGTTTGATTATATTTTCTTCACTGGTAGCACTGGTGTTGGTCGCATTGTGATGAAGGCAGCTGCGGAGCATCTGGCTCCTGTAACTCTTGAGTTGGGTGGTAAAAGCCCTGCTATTGTCCATAGTGATGCAGATTTGAAGCTGGCAGCACAACGTCTTGTACGTGGTAAGTTCCTGAATGCAGGGCAGACATGTGTTGCGCCGGATTACTTGCTTGTGCATGAACAAGTTCATGATGAATTGATTAATCTGATTGGCGCAGAGATCAAAGATAAATTTGGGGATGATGTGTTACAGAACGCTGATTTCCCGCATATTGTCAACGCCCGTAACTTTGATCGGTTGTCGAAATTTCTCACAGATGGCAAAACGCTGTTAGGTGGACGTTCTGTGCGTGAGCAGTTGCTGATTGAGCCGGCTGTACTTGGAGATGTGAACTGGGAATCACCTGTCATGCAAGAAGAGATCTTCGGTCCGATTCTTCCTGTATTTACGTACAGTGACTTGAACCCCATGCTGGATGAGATTGTTCGCCGACCAAAACCATTGGCGCTATATCTCTTCACACAGGATGAGCAACTGCAGGATCAGGTGCTGAATCAAGTATCCTTCGGTGGGGGATGTATTAATGACACACTTTCTCATATGACGTCGCATTATCTTCCGTTTGGTGGTGTAGGAGAGAGCGGTATGGGCTCATATCACGGACAACAGAGCTTTGATGTGTTCTCACACCACAAAAGTGTTTTGAAACGCAGTGAATAATTAGCCGATAAAACAATATAAAAATAAAAAGAGGTTGTCCTGTTCATCAGGGCAACCTCTTTTTGTATTTCAGTGCATTGCATCTAGTTTTGTTACTCAGGTTAGATATTAATGAATATCTCGGAAAAGGCCAATGACTTTACCCAAAATACTAACGTGTTTCAAACGTAAAGGTTCGAAGGTCGCATTCTCCGGTTGAAGGCGAATATGATCTTTCTCTTTATAGAACGTTTTCACTGTAGCTTCATCGTCTTCAGTCATTGCAACGACGATATCACCGTTATCAGCAGTTTGCTGTTGACGGACAATAACGTAATCTCCATTAACGATTCCAGCTTCCACCATACTATCTCCCACTACTGAAAGCATAAATACTTTCTGTTCGCCTACATAATGTGTAGGAAGAGGGAAGTAGTCTTCAATGTTCTCGGTTGCAGTGATTGGAACCCCAGCTGTAACCTTACCAACGACAGGAATACGTGCAACGCTATGAGCAAATTGATGAGAATGCTCAGATTCTTCCTGGCTCAGAAGCTCAATGGCTCTTGGCTTGGTAGGGTCGCGTCGGATCAAACCTTTTTTCTCCAAACGATCCAAATGTCCATGTACTGTTGAGCTGGAAGCCAGTCCAACCGCTTCACCAATTTCCCGTACGGAAGGAGGATACCCCTTCAACCGGACTTCATTTCGTATAAACTCCAGAATAGCCTGCTGCCTGCTGGATATCTTCGACATACCGTATCAACCCCATTTTAGTAACGTTTGGGAAAATTATAACATAGAACCTCCGTTCGTACAAACATAAGTTCTAAATAAAATAGCATTAAATCAGTGTTTTTTAACTTATAGAACAGAAATTGTCCAAAAGTCAGAGCATAATACTGCAAATGCTTTGCAAAAGAGCTTGAATTAAGATATTTCTCCTTCGAAAAACAAGCGAACAATTGTTCTAAAAATCTATTGAACAAAACAAGTGTTCGTGTTATATTGATTTCAACAGATAGGAACAAACGTTTGGAGGCGGGTATTTAATGAGATATTCAACTTATCAAAGTATTTATGAACCGATGAATTCGGAACTGGTGAAGTCTAACATAGGGAACTACAAGAAGGTTTTAGCGCGTTTCAAGATTTCTTCATGGATGTTAAAGATAGCCATTACCTCATTGATTATATTTATTGGATGCAGCACTGTTTTAACTGTATTTGCTGGCAATGAGAACGATGTTCTGCCTGGAGGAAAGATAGCTGTTTCACAAGGAGAAACATTATGGAGTATTTCTTTGGAACATAAACCGACGAATATGGATACACGTATATATATAGAAGCAATTAAGAAAGTGAATCAACTTCAAGCGACTTCCATCCAAGTGGGGCAAGTACTAACTCTACCGCAATTTGCAGAATAAAAGCACATCAATGAGTGTTAACGCGTGTCAGCTTGACAAGCTGCCTTTATCATGGCAAAGTTAATATGACTTTGTATTTTTGGAGGGGACAAGCTTGGATATAGATAGTCTGGTAGCACGCATTAACGAATTGGCTCGTAAGCAAAAGTCCACTGGATTGTCGGAGGAAGAACTTGCTGAACGTGCTGAGTTAAGAGAGATTTATTTGAGTAATATTCGTAGTAATTTCAGACAACAACTGGATACCATTGAGATTGTTGATGATGAGAATGACAAAGGCCACCAAGGCAAACTCAAACACTAACGAAACCTAATGATATCATTATGATATTTAGGTTTCTTCCTGTTATTTTGAGTGTGCAATTTATAGGGGGAAATGTTGGTTTACAGTTATGTAAGCCGATACAAAGACACATAAGGGGGATTCTCATGTCGCGTTCGTTCGAGAGAACGGTTAAGAAAAATTCCAAGCAGTTAAATCAGCAACGCAAAAAAAGTGGTCAACCAATCACAGGTACACCAGGTGAAGAAGTCTTTAAGGGACGCAGCCTTTTGTTCCCTATATTTTTGATCGGTCTCGCCTTTTTGTATCTGTTTATGAGCACGTTCCTTGTGCAAGCTCCGATGACAACCTGGGACTGGGTGACGATGTTGCTTTACGTATTTTTGGCAGTCATCTTCATGCTTCGTCGTCCATATATCAAGATTAGCAGTAATCGGATTATAACGACGAAGGGTAATCGTGAACGTTCAATCGGGGTTGAGGATATTGTCAAATTCAGAATTGAACCAGGCACAGTTGTTATCGAACATAAAAGTCGCGGGAAAAGATGGGTGTTCACCAAGTTATTGAACCGTTACGATACAGATGCGATTGCAGAACGTTTGCTGAAGTTTGCAAAAGCACACCAGATCACCGTGGAAACCGTCGAAAAGTAATTATTGCATAAAGGGGTAGATGATCGGAATGGCGTTAAAAGCGATTTTGTTCGACCTGGATGATACTTTATTGTGGGATGAGCGCAGTGTTCGAGAAGCATTTCATGAGACTTGTCTAATTGCAGCACAGGAGACTGGGGTCAAACCGGAAGATCTTGAAGAAGCTGTTCGTAACGAGGCACGTGCACTGTATGAATCTTATGAGACCTTTCCTTTTACCAAAATGATTGGAATCAATCCGTTTGAAGGCCTTTGGGCCAACTTTACTGGTGGGGACCAAGCTGAGTTCCGTCAGTTGGAACAACTAGCTCCAGTTTACCGTAAAGAATCCTGGCGTCGTGGCTTGTTGAAGTTGGGTATAGATCGGGAAGACCTTGCTGAACAACTGGCCGCGCAGTTTGGAGTAGAGCGGAGATCCAGACCTCATGTGTACGAAGAAACGATGGATACCTTGCGTCAGTTACAAGGGAAATACAAACTGTTGCTGTTAACGAACGGTTGTCCTGCTTTGCAACAAGAGAAGTTGGATGGTGTACCTGAATTGACTCCTTTCTTTGATGAGATTATTATCTCGGGTAACTTTGGAAAAGGAAAACCAGATCCCTCCATATTTGAGCATGCTTTGAGTAAACTGGGTGTTAAACCCGAAGAGAGCATGATGGTTGGGGACAAGTTGACTACTGATATTCGTGGTGCTCTTTCATCAGGCATCCAAGCCGTATGGATTAACCGTGAGCATAAGACCAACAATGAAACGTATGCGCCTGACCATGAAATAACGCATTTATCGGAATTAGATCAGCTTATTGCTAAGTTCTGAGCAGATCAGCTATAACATCTTTCCTCAGCACCCTGAAACATTGGAAGCTTCAATGAACGATGATATCGTTCTTGAAGTTACCAATGTTTTTTTATTTGAGCATATTGACTAAATAACCTTGTTAAATGAGATTTCCATATATTTTGCTAAAAGTTATTGAAATTAGGGGGAAGCTGGATTAGAATATAACTAACATACTAGTATGACTAGTATTTAGATTGTCCTAAGCAATTTCTTTTGACTTAATTCATTTGAATGGAAGCAGGAGTTGTTGCTAATTATTTTTGGTTTATTGTAAGCGCTTTATACACTTCGGAGACCTTCTTTCGATTTGGAGATCACACCAATTATCAAGTGCTAATTCATGAGGTGAAGCACCTTGGATTGTGTGGTTTTACATAACACATTAAAATGATATCGCTTACATTCAGCTGTTATCTATTTCGTAGTGGGGGTGAAGTTGAAGGATTGGTTGTCTTCTACAAAAAGAAGCGATGGGAATTGCCCATGAAACAGTCTATATCTATCAAGTTCTGGATTGGAGTGAAAACACATGGAGTCGGAAACCGCTAAAACAACGTTAACCATGACATCTTTACGTAAAGAAAGCAGATTACGAACGGCAGCAACCTTGTTCCGCAAAGACTGGCAGTTGTATTCACTATTAATCCTTCCCATCATCTATCTCCTTATTTTTAAATATGGGCCGATGATCGGTAATGTGATTGCGTTCAGACGCTTTGTTCCCGGGGGAAGTATATTTGGAGAAACGTGGGTTGGATTAAGATACTTCAAAATGTTCATTGAGGACCCTACCTTCTGGAGAGTATTCGGTAACACGCTGATGTTGGGCGGACTCGCGTTGCTCTTTACATTCCCGGTTCCAATCATTTTTGCCTTGATGCTTAACGAAGTGAAGAGTAAACGATTCAAAAAGTTTGTACAAACTGCGTCTTATCTGCCTCATTTTCTGTCCATCGTTATCGTAGCGGGTATGATCCTGCAGCTGACAGCAGTGAATGGTTCCATTAATGGACTTGTGGCATTCTTCACCGGAGACAATATTCCTTTTATGCAGCGGGCGGAGTGGTTCAGAACAATCTATATTACTTCCGAGGTATGGCAGGGTATGGGTTGGGGAGCGATTCTGTATCTGGCTGCACTCACTACTATTGATGATTCTTTGTATGAGGCTGCGCGTATTGATGGTGCCAATCGCTGGAAGCAAACGATTCATGTAACGATACCAGGGATCTTGCCAACGATTGTGACATTATTAATTTTGAACATGGGTAATTTCTTGGCTGTTGGATTTGAAAAGATCTTACTCTTGTACAACCCGCTGATCTATGAGACGTCTGATGTGATCTCCACTTACCTGTATCGGGTCGGACTGGAATCCAGTAACTTCAGTTATGCTACCGCAATTGGCTTGTTCGAATCGCTGATCGGTCTGATTCTGGTGTTCTCCGTTAATGCCATCTCACGCAGACTGACACAAAGAAGCTTATGGTAAAGGAGGAGCATCATGCAGGAATCCAGATCTTACAAGGTATTTAAAGTATTCAATGTTATCTTTCTGCTGTTCGTGGTATTTATAACGCTCTATCCATTCTTAAATGTCGTGGCACAATCCTTCAGTAGTGAGTCCTATATTAATTCGGGCAAGGTTAGTCTGTTCCCAAGAGGATTCAATGTGGAGACGTATAAGACCATCTCGCGTGACAGCATGTTCTGGACGAATTATAAAAATACGATTATCTACACCGTGGTAGGTACGTTAATCTCCATGTTCATGACGACTATTTTCGCATATGCCCTGTCCAAAAAGAGATTAATGGGTCGCAAGTTTCTGACAATGTTCGCCGTATTCACCATGTTCTTCAGTGGTGGATTGATTCCAAACTATGTGTTGATTAATTCCCTTGGGTTCAACAACACCATGTGGGCACTCGTTGTTCCTGGCGCAATTAGCATATACAACATGCTGATCATGAAATCATTTTTTGAAAATATGCCTGAAGAACTGGAGGAAGCTGCCTCCATTGATGGTTTGAACACCTACGGAATCTTGTTACGTATTATTTTGCCGCTGAGTAAAGCTGTTATGGCAACGATGGTACTGTTCTACGCAGTGGGCCATTGGAATTCCTGGTTCCCAGCCTTTCTGTATTTGGACAAAAAAGAACTGTTCCCGGTCACCATTTATCTGCGCAATATGATTGCAGGAGCGACAAGCGGGGCTACTGCCGGTGCAACCTCAGCTGATAACCTGACACAGATTGCTGCCAATATTAAGTCAGTAACGATGGTACTCACCATCTTGCCGATACTCACTATCTATCCATTTGTTCAAAGGTACTTTGTAACCGGTATCATGTTAGGGTCTGTTAAACAGTAATGCGCATCAGCTAGAGTGATTCACATGATTAACTTTTAGAGGTTGTTTAAAGTTTAAGGCAAGGTCAACCTAAACCAAATTCAGGGGGATAACCTAAATGAATCAAAAGCCACGTAAGTTTGTTGGTAAAATGGTGATGGCAACAATGATGAGCGTTGTTCTGGCAGCATGTAGCAGCGGTACTGGAGCTGGAGGTGACGTCACGGAAGTTCAAACCAAGGCAGCGATGGAGACGTACAATGTAGGTGACACATTCAAGGCAACTGAGCCGTTTAATCTATCCATACTATACAGTGATCATCCTATTTATCCTTATAAAAAAGACTGGTTACTTTTCGATAAAATTACCGAACTGACGGGTGTTACGCTTGAGCCAACGATTGTTCCCATGAGTGACTACTCTCAGAAGAGATCCCTTCTAATCAGTTCAGGCGATGCACCGCTGATTATTCCCAAAACCTATCCTGGTGAAGAATCTGCATTTGTATCTTCCGGTGCGGTCTTGCCCATTAGTGATTACATTGATTTGATGCCGAACTTCAAGGATAAAGTGGAAAAATGGGGTTTGGAAGATGAACTGGAAGGACTTCGGCAAGAAGATGGAAAGTACTATGTGCTCCCGGGTCTGCATGAAGAAGTATGGCCGGATTATACATTACTGGTAAGAACGGATGTTTTTGAAGAAAATAACATCGCCATCCCGACGACATGGGACGAATTGTATGATGCAGCCAAAAAGCTGAAAGAAATCTACCCGGATTCCATTCCATTTTCGGATGGATTTAAATTCAATAGTACATTGAACATCGCTGCTACCGGTTTTGGTACCAAGGCTGGATGGGGTTTTGGTAATGGATTGACGTATAAAGAAGATCAGGATGAATTCGTATACACGGCTACAACACCAGAATACAAAGAGCTGTTGACCTACTTTAACAAGTTGGTATCTGAAGGATTGCTGGACAAAGAAAGTTTTACACAGGATGACGATCAGGCAATACAGAAATTTGTATCCGGCAAATCTTTTATGATTAACGGCAATTCCCAAACGCTGGTGCTGCACCGAAATGATATGAACAAAACGTTGGGAGAGGGCAAATTCTCAGTTGAGAAGATTACAGTTCCTGGTGGACCAAAAGGCCAATTAATGTCAGGCTCCAGACTTGAAAACGGTGTCATGATATCCGGAAAAATTCAAAAAAGCGAAAACTTCAAAGCCATTATGCAATTTATTGATTGGTTATACTACAGTGATGAGGGTCAAGAGTTTGCCAAATGGGGTGTTGAAGGCGAAACATTTACCAAAGAGGGCGGAACACGTAAATTGGCAGAAGACGTGAACTACAATGGCTTGAATCCGAAAGGCACGAAGGATCTGCGTATTGACTTTGGCTTCTCAGGCGGTGTATTTGCCTACGGCGGTACCACAGATCTGCTGCAATCGATGTTTAGTGAAGAAGAGTTGAAATTCCAGCAAGACATGAAGGATATCAAGGAAGTGATCCCGGCAGAACCACCGATTCCTTACTCTTCAGAGGACCGTGAACGGGTGACTCTTCTGAGTACGCCATTGAAAGACTACTCTGATCAGAATACACTTAAATTTATCTTGGGTGAACGGAACTTGTCTGAATTCGATACTTTTGCCAAAGAACTTGACAGTCAGGGTCTATCCAATTATCTGAAGCTGGCAAATGACACGTACAAAGCGTACAAAGAAAATAAGCAATAACATAGTTAATGTTGGCCAGATTACCGTTTCACTCCGATATATAAGTGGAACGGTAATTTGTGCTAAGATAAATGAATACGGCTGATAGAAAGAGGTCTAGGCATGTCACTTAATCAAAAAATTAGAGGCTCGACCCGGGCATATTCATATAACCTGTTAAAAGAACGAATTCTCCATCTGGAACTTAAGCCAGGTACCAAGATTTCGGAGAAAGAGATTGCAGATGAACTGCAGGTGAGCAGAACCCCCGTGAGAGAAGCATTCATGAAGCTTGCTGAAGAAGAACTGCTGGACATTATTCCCCAGAGTGGAACGATCGTCTCTCATATTAATCTGGAGCATGTGGAAGAAGGCAGGTTTATGCGGGAGAAGATGGAGAAGGAAATCGTGACGTTGGCTTGTGTTTCTTTTCCTGAAGAGTTCAGATTTCGACTTGAAACCAACATTGCAATGCAGGAAGTTTGTATAGGAAAAAACAATTTCTATCGTCTTTTTGAGCTGGATGAAGAGTTTCATCAGATTTTGTTCCAGGGCACGGGTAAGCTGAGAACATGGAAAATGTTGCAACAACTGAATATTCCGTTTAATCGGTTGCGTTTGTTACGTCTAGCGGAGGACTCCAATCTGGAGGTCATTATCTCCCAACACAAAGATATATATCGGCTTATCACAGAGCGTAAAACGGAACAGGCTGTTCAGGTGATGGAAGCTCATCTTAGACTGGTTGTGATTGAACAGGAATCGATAAAAGCGAAATACCCGCATTATTTTATATAATGCACCGATGTTGTATAATACTCTCCATATGCATATGCGAAAACCCCTGTTCAATTGAACAGGGGTTTTGGTTAAGCAAGTTGTAACACGAGAGTGTTAGGCTTGTTTGATAAATGTAGGATCAGGGTACGGATCTGCAATCCAGCCATCTTTTTCGATGAACAGACGTACAGCGATAATTTGTTTGTTCTCCATTAAGGTGAAGAAGTGCGGTGTATTCTCAGGTACAGAGATGACGTCTCCAGGAGACAATTCTACATTAAAGTAACCTACATCATCCGTAGCTTTGATAACAAAGATTCCTTTACCAGCGACAATCGCACGGATCTCATCTTCAGCGTGGGTGTGGATCTCTTCGAACTTGGCCAGCTTTTCTTCGATATCTGGTGTTTGTTCGGACAACGTGATGACATCCCAGATTTGGTATCCGCGACGTGCAGCCAGATCTCTGATTTCATAATCGTATGTTTCCAAAACCTCGGTTTTCTGTTCATCTGTTAATCCAAAGTTATTTTGCAGATCAGTGTTCAGTTTGGAGGCGTCCCACTTCTCATATAATACTTCGTATTTGTTCAAAAAATTTCGAACATTTTCGTCACCAGTGATGCGTTCGTTCGTATTTCGGATAACAATTTCAGCCATGTTCTTTCCCTCTTTTCCACTTGGTTTAATTGAAGTATATCGGATTGCTCTGTTTTTGTCGATTCTCAAATTCCGTTCATATTCGTGCAAACCCGCCATCTTTCGGGAGCAAACCCGATCTTTCACATTAAGTTAGTTTCTGTTAAACTAAGATTTAACGTTTTGCGGGGGTGAAGATATTGGATAAGATTAGTCTACACGATGCATTAAAACAACGAATATTAATCCTCGACGGTGCAATGGGGACCATGATTCAACAAGTTGATCTGACTGGCGAAGATTTTGGCGGTGAAGATTTGGATGGATGTAATGAAATGTTAGTGCTTACTCGTCCAGAACTGATCCAGCGCATTCATGAAGAATATCTGGAGGCTGGCGCCGATTTAATTGAAACCAATACATTTGGTGCGACATCGGTCGTGCTTGCTGAATACGATATTCAGGATCGGGCACGCGAGATCAACCTGGAAGCAGCCAGAATTGCGAAAGCTGCGGTTGATCGTTTCTCTACACCGGAATCTCCACGTTATGTGGTAGGTGCGATGGGACCTACAACCAAAACACTGTCTGTAACTGGAGGAGTAACGTTCCAGGAACTTATCGACAGTTATTTGGAGCAAGCGCTTGCTTTAATAGAGGGAGGCGTTGATGCGCTACTGCTTGAAACCTCACAGGATACCCTCAATGTAAAAGCAGGCAGCATTGGAATTCAGCAGGCCTTCGAACAGAGTGGCGTTACACTGCCCCTGATGATATCAGGAACGATCGAACCGATGGGAACGACCCTTGCGGGTCAGAACATCGAATCCTTTTATATATCCTTAGAACACCTTAACCCAATTTCGGTAGGGCTAAACTGCGCTACGGGTCCGGAGTTCATGCGTGACCACATTCGTTCGCTTTCTGGAATGGCATCGGTTGCCGTTAGTTGTTACCCGAACGCGGGTCTTCCGGATGAGAACGGTAACTACCATGAGTCACCAGACTCGCTTGCTCAGAAAATTGGTGCTTTTGCCGAACAGGGCTGGTTGAATATTGCTGGTGGATGTTGCGGGACAACCCCTGCACATATTCGGGCTATGCGCGATACACTTGCCCAGTACCCCCCAAGAGAAATGAACGGAACACATCCACCAGCATTGTCAGGTATAGAACCGATTTACATCGAACAAGACAATCGCCCATATATGGTCGGAGAACGTACGAACGTGCTGGGATCACGGAAATTCAAAC
The DNA here is from genome assembly GCF_052115745.1 of Paenibacillus sp. 2KB_22. Classification (NCBI taxonomy): domain Bacteria; kingdom Bacillati; phylum Bacillota; class Bacilli; order Caryophanales; family Paenibacillaceae; genus Paenibacillus; species Paenibacillus sp. 2KB_22. Next base: position 448,914 of record NZ_JBFRHG010000002.1, on the reverse strand, counting down.
GACTCATTGTAGAAGGCAAATATGAAGAAGCTTCGGAAATTGCCCGTGCTCAAGTGAAAAATGGAGCCCACATTGTCGATGTGTGTGTACAAGACCCAGACCGTGAAGAGTCCGAAGACATGGTGAAGTTCCTTGAGCTGGTTGTAAAAAAAGTAAAGGTTCCGCTCATGATCGACACGACAGATGCTTCAGTAATCGATTTGGCTCTTCAGTACTCGCAAGGTAAAGCGATAATTAACTCCATTAACCTTGAGGATGGCGAAGAGAAATTTGAGCTGATCACGCCGTTGCTCCATAAATATGGTGGTGCGGTTGTTGTCGGAACGATTGATGAACGGGGGCAGGCGATTAGTCGGGAGGACAAGCTCGACGTAGCCAAGCGCTCTTATGATCTGCTGGTGAACAAATATGGACTCAAACCAGAAGACCTCATTTTCGATACGTTGGTGTTCCCGGTAGGTACAGGAGATGAACAGTACATCGGTTCAGCCAAAGAAACCATTGAAGGTATAAGAGTGATCAAGGAAGCGATGCCTGAATGTCATACGATACTCGGGATCAGTAACATTTCATTCGGACTGCCTGAAGCAGGCCGTGAAGTGCTGAACTCTGTATTCTTGTATGAATGTACCAAAGCAGGTCTCGATTATGCCATCGTGAACACAGAGAAACTGGAGCGTTATGCGTCCATTCCTGAAGAAGAACGCAGGCTCTCGGAAGAGCTTTTATATAACACGAACGATGATACACTGGCGGCATTCGTAGCGGCATTCCGTAACAAGAAGGTGGAGAAGAAGGAAAAAATCTCGAACCTTTCATTAGAAGAGCGTCTCGCTTCATATGTTGTCGAAGGAAGCAAAGAAGGATTACTGCCAGATCTCGAACAGGCACTGGCCAAATACACAGCACTTCAAGTGATTAACGGTCCACTTATGCGGGGGATGGAGGAAGTAGGTCGTCTCTTTAACAACAATGAGTTGATTGTAGCTGAGGTGTTGCAGAGTGCGGAGGTTATGAAGGCTTCTGTAGCATATCTGGAGCAATTCATGGAGAAGAATGAGACTTCGGTTAAAGGCAAGATCATTCTGGCTACAGTTAAGGGCGATGTGCATGACATCGGGAAGAACCTGGTAGAGATCATCCTGTCCAATAACGGTTACCGGATCATTAATTTGGGTATAAAAGTACCACCAGAACGTATCATTGAGGCTTACCGAGAAGAGAAAGTCGATGCAATCGGCCTCTCGGGGTTATTGGTAAAATCAGCCCAGCAGATGATTCTTACCGCTCAGGATTTACGAACAGCAGGTATTGATGTACCTATTATGGTTGGCGGAGCGGCGCTAACACGTAAATTCACCAAAAACCGTATCCGTCCTGAGTATAATGGAATGGTTGTATATGCCAAAGACGCGATGGATGGTCTGGATCTGGCGAACAAATTGATGAATCCCGTTACACGGGAAGCGATGCAACTGGAGATGGAAGCCGAGAAAGAAGCGGATGCTTCAGGTGCTGTAGCTGTTCAGGCACTTCCAGAGCTTACACGAGTGGAGCGTTCGGATATTGCTGTAGATAATCCGGTTCTTGTACCGCCGGATCTGGAGCGACATACGATGCGCAACTATCCGTTATCACATATTCTGCCATACGTGAACATGCAGATGCTGCTTGGACATCATTTAGGGTTGCGCGGTTCAGTTGAACAACTGCTTGCTTCAGGTGATAAAAAGGCTACCGACCTGAAAGCAGTCGTGGATGATATCATGCAAGAGGCTGTTCGTGACGGGATTATTCAGGCGCATGCCATGTATCGTTTCTTCCCGGCTCAGTCCAGTGGTAACAGCATCATTATTTATGATCCAAAGGACACGAGCAATATTTTGCATACATTTACGTTCCCACGTCAAAAAGTCGAGCCGTTCCTGTGCCTGTCCGACTTCCTGAAACCTGTTGAATCCGGTCAAATGGATTACGTTGGCTTTATGGTTGTTACTGCCGGACACGGTGTGCGTGAACTATCCACGGCGTGGAAAGATCAAGGGGATTATCTTCGCTCGCATGCTCTTCAATCCGTAGCGCTCGAAGTAGCAGAGGGATTAGCTGAGCGTGTGCATCATATGATGAGAGATATCTGGGGGTTCCCAGATTCTGCCCAGATGACCATGAAGCAGCGTCACGGTGCACGCTATCAAGGGATCAGGGTATCCTTTGGATATCCGGCTTGTCCGGATCTGGAAGACCAAGGACCGCTGTTCAAGTTGTTACAGCCTGAGGATATCGGTGTGGAATTGACGGAAGGTTTCATGATGGAACCTGAAGCATCCGTATCAGCGATGGTATTCAGCCATCCGCAAGCGAAGTATTTTAACGTAGAAAAGGCATAAATCAGTTGAGTGTCAGGCAAAGCCCTCCGCATTGTCGGAGGTTTTTTGCTGGCAACAGAAAGAGGTGCGATCCAGAATGGAACTATATTTCCTGGGAACTAATGCTGGTGTACCTACGCTTCAACGGAATGTAACTTCCATTGGGCTACGCATGTTGGATGAGCGCAGAGCTTTGTGGTTGTTTGACTGCGGGGAAGGAACGCAGCATCAGATTTTAAGTTCTCCGCTTAAACTAAGCAAATTGGAGAAAATATTCATTACTCACCTGCATGGTGATCATGTATTTGGACTTCCGGGACTGCTTTCGAGCAGAGCTTACCAAGGTGGCACAACACCATTAACGGTATATGGTCCTCCAGGTATGGAACGAATGATCAGTACAACCATGGAGCTTAGCCAATCACGGGTCAACTATGAGTTGAATATCGTGGAACATACGGGTGGCGTCCTGTTTGAAGATGACAGTTTTATCGTGGAAGCTGCTTTGCTTGAGCATCGGATTGACAGCTACGGATACCGGATTACGGAAAAAGATCGTCCAGGAAGCCTGGACCCAGCCAAACTGGCGGAATACGGTTTGAAACCAGGCCCATTGTTCGGGCGGCTGAAACGTGGAGAAACCATTACGCTGGATAACGGTGATTCGCTTCGTCCAGAAGATGTATTGGGCGCGCCAAAACGGGGCATGGTGATCACCATATTGGGTGATACACGTCCATGTGACAATGTACAGCCTCTTTCCATCAATGCAGATGTACTTGTGCATGAAGCTACATTCATGCATGATCTGGCCGATACAGCACATGAGTACTATCATAGTACTTCAAAACAAGCGGCAGAAGCGGCTAGAGCAGCCAATGTTGGGCAACTAATCATGACTCACTTTAGCTCACGTTACAAGGATGAGGATCAACTGCTGCCACTTTTGGAAGAGGCACAGTCCGTATTCCCGAATACTAGGCTTGCAAACGAACACCAGCTTATTCCTGTCGTGCATCGCAAGCAAGAATCTTAACCAGGAATGCGATTCAGTGCACGGCTAAACACGTCATATAAAGAACCGGGTAATTGCACGGGACTGAGGGAGAGGAACTCCCGCGGTCCCTTTTGCAATCTGGTCAGAAAGCGTGTAGGATGGGCAATATGAAGAGGGAAATGATTCAAATTATTTTCCGGGAAAGCGCAGGAAATGACAAGCTTGTACAGAAGACGCGCGAGTTAAACCGTCTGTGTTCGATTCGGTTCGACTTGTTACATGCACATGTCAGCAAGCCATTATTTTTTGCCTGAATACATAGGTTCGCGGTCAAGTTCAAGGTAAATGATTAAGGACATGAAACGTTAATGGAATAAAGAAAGGAAGTGCTGTGTGTGATTAAGGCCTATCTGATTGACTTGGATGGTACGCTCTATCATGGCAGACATCGTATCGAAGGAGCCGATCAGCTTATTCGAACACTGCAAGAGCTAGGAAAGCCGTATTTATTCGTAACCAATAATTCTTCTCGCACACCACAAGGTGTGGCAGATCATCTGAACGGGATGGGCATACCTGCCGATGCGTCTCAAGTGTGTACTTCTGCTGTGGCTGCTGCTGAATACGTTGCCGAAGAGTCCCCGGGTGCAAAAGTGGCATGTATTGGTGAAGCAGGACTGCTGCAAGCCATAGAAGAAGCTGGACTAAAGTTGACAGAAGATGCACCTGATTACGTGATACAGGGGATTGATCGTGAATTTTCCTATTCTAAACTGACCAAGGCGCTAAGGTGGATTAATGCGGGATCAAAATTCATCATGACCAACCCGGATCTGCAGCTTCCTTCCGATGATGGACTGACGCCTGGGGCGGGAACGATTGGAGCAGCAATTGAAGCCGCAACCGGAGTTCGTCCTACAGTTATAGGCAAGCCATCCAGTGTTATAATGAAGTCAGCTATTAGCCGGCTGAACCTGGCGTCTCATGAAGTGGCAGTGATCGGAGACAATATGCGAACCGATATTGCAGCTGGAGTTGCAGCAGGATGTGAGACGTTGCTGGTACTTACCGGTGTGACAACACGGGATAATATGGATGGACACATTCAAGCAGCCAAGGCTCGACCTGATCATGTGTTTGAAGATTTGCATAAATTGATGGAGTGGCTGTCGCAAGAGACAGACCAAACTTCCAAAAAGGGGTAATGTACGATGCCGGAACTGCCGGAAATGGAAAATTACCGGACCTTGTTGTCCGAGAAAATACTTGATCTACCGATTACAGGTGTTGTAATTAACCGCGATAAAACGATAAATACGGAGCCTGATGTGTTCTTCAATGAACTTACAGGCAATCGCATCATATTTGTTGAGCGCCGAGCGAAGCATTTGATTTTCCACCTGGCTAATGGCAAACGTCTGGTGCTGCACCTCATGTTGGGTGGTATGATTTTCTGGGGCACGGAAGAGGAACGCCCCGATCGTTCCACACAGGTGGAAATCCAGTTTGGAGATCACATTTTATTCTTTATTGGCCTGCGCTTGGGGTATTTACATCTACTTACTTCAAAAGAAACCGAAGCGGCAATGTCCGATCTAGGACCGGAACCTTTGGATCGACGGATGAACGTGGAACGTTTTGCTTCTCTGTTGAAAGGTCGTCGGGGTACACTCAAGACAACGTTGGTTAATCAGCATATCATAGCAGGGATTGGCAACTGTTATTCGGATGAGATTGCGTTTGCTGCGGGTCTGAGACCAAGCTCCAAAACGCAGAACATCGCAACTTCACCTGAACTGACGGAGCGCTTGTTCCATTCGATGCAGTCCGTGTTGCGCGAAGCAGCTTCTGAAGGTGGTTATATGGAAATGCCACTGATGCAAGGGGATACGAAGACCGGAAGCTTCGACGAGCAATGTCGAGTGTACGATCGGGAAGGCGAGACTTGTCCGCGCTGCGGGGGAACGATTGAACGAGTGGAAATTACGGGCAAGAAGGCATTCTTCTGTCCGAAATGTCAGCATGATGCCTAACACCGGAATCGGGGCACATGTCAGCACGAGAGGTGGATTTCTTCAGGCAGCCAAGAGAGCACATGCGATGGGGGCAACGGCGTTTCAGTATTTTCCGAAGAACCCGCGTAGTCTTGGTCTGAAGAGTCTGGATCTCAAGGATGCTGAACAGTGCAGGGATTGGTGTGAACAGCATGGACTGGCTTCGATTGCTCATTCACCCTATCCTACGAATCCGGCATTGGGCATGACCCGTGGAGAGGCGGGGTTTCATGCTGCAATAGCTTCTATTCGCAATGATCTTGAAATTTCGAATGCTTGCGGTTCTGTTGGGACGGTGGTCCATTTTGGACATATCAAAACAGACGATCCGCTGGAGGGTTATCAGAACCTCATTCATTGTCTGGATACCGCCTTGGAGAATTGGAGTGGTCATTCGAAGGTGCTGCTTGAGAATCAGGCAGGTGATCATGGCCCCATGGGCACGACAATGGAAGAAATGATACAGATTCGCAAATTGAGCCGATATCCGGAGCATATTGCATTTTGTTTTGACACATGCCATGCTTTTGCTTCAGGTATGTGGTCGTCAGGCAACGAATCAGAGATGCTCGATAAAGGCAGGGTGCTCGGATACTGGGATGATGTTGCTGCTGTACATTTTAATGATTCCAAATATGCGTCTGGTTCGTGTAAGGATAGACATGCGAGGATCGGACAGGGATATATCGGAAATGAATCACTGAAAACATTAATAAATGCGCCTGAATTCCAAAAGGCGGTTGTTGTGCTCGAGACAGAAACGGGCGAAGATGGAACGCACCGTGATGATATAGCGCTCATGCGTTCCTGGTTATAATGGGGAGAGGAGCGATTGTATGCATGTTTTTTTGGATGACTATCGGGCATGTCCGAAAGGATTTGTTCTGGCAACGAATGCAGAAGAGTGCCTGATGCTGCTAAGAGAAGGTGACGTGGACATTTTGTCTCTGGATTATGAGCTTGGTCCGGACTCGCCGAATGGCGGTGAGGTTGCGGCATCCATTGTTCGAGAAGGTTTATTTCCGCGTGAAATCTATTTGCATACGTCCAGTATGTTTGGGAAACGCCAGATGTACGAGATGTTATATAGCAATAAACCCGATTCGGTAACCATTCATAATGGTCCAATGACGGGCGAGGTTATGCTGCGTGTTGCTGCGGGAGAAGAAAGTTAATGAAGCCAATTACATCCAAAATGTTAATGCGCGGCGTATGGGAAGGCATGCCACAAGCTGTGTTTATATACACCCCTTTATGTGGGACATGTTCGGCTGCACGGCGTATGTTAGAGGTTGTTGAGCACATGCTGCCAGAAGGTATTTTATCCGAAATGAACATCCATGACATTCCTGAACTTGTACAACAATTTCAAATTTCAAGCGTACCAGCCGTGATGTTGTTTGACGGCCAGCAAGATGTTCCAAAGATGGTTTATCGGATGAGCTCTGTGGAGCATTTACTCTCGGAGATCCGGAAAGCGGTGCTTAAATGAGTATAATCTCAATGGAACATGTCTCACTTAGACGAGAAGAGAATCAAATTCTGGATAACGTGCATCTGCGCATTGAACAAAACGAACATTGGGTTATTCTGGGTCGGAATGGTTCTGGCAAAACAACGTTGCTGGAAATGATGAACGGATATATGTTTCCAAGCCAGGGACGCATTGAAGTACTCGGTAATCTGTATGGGCAATGTGACGTCAGGGAAGTACGTAAGGAAATCGGTTATATCAGCCAAACGTTGATTGAGAAACTCACACCCAGAGATCCGGTATGGGAAGTCGTGGCTACAGGAGCTTATGCTTTTTTGCGTTTTTATCAGACCATTCCTGATGAAGTAAAAGCAAAGGCAATGAGTTTGCTAGATGACATGGGCTTTGCCAACTTGGCCAACAACCCGCTTGGTACGTTATCCCAAGGGGAACGTAAAAAAGTCATGCTTGCTCGTTCATTAATGGCTGAACCAAAACTGCTGATTATGGATGAGCCTTGTGCCGGGCTAGACTTATATGAACGGGAGAAAATGCTGGCTGAGATTGATCGTCTGCGCCAGCGTAACATTACAGTGGTGTATGTAACACACCATGTTGAAGAGATCGTCCCTTTATTTACGCATGTGGCCTTGATCCGCGATGGACGCATTGCGGCGGCTGGCCCCAAGCATGAAGTTTTGACACAAGACACAATTAAGCATACGTACGATGTCCCGGTCGATATCCAGTGGGATGACGGTCGTCCGTGGATACGCGTACGTTCTGGAGGGTAACACAATTTGAGTACACAATCGTCTTGGGAAGAAGGCAACTTCTCCCGTTTTATCTGCACAGCCAATCATGGCTTTGCCCCTTATGCACAGGAAGAATTACGCCGTACGTTTGGTGCGGTTAAGAGCACAGTACTCGTACCGGGAGAAATTTTGCTTGCGGGTCTGCCTGTAGCGGAGGAAGAAGTTGCAGGTAAACTGCTGGAAGATTATCCAACGTTTTTACGTCATATCCAGCCTGTTCAGTTTCAGGAGAATACAGAAGATTCGGAGCAGTCTATTGAGAAATTGATTGCATTTGTGTTGAATCATAAAGAGCTGACGGGTGCTTCTGTCGTACTACAGGTGCGGAAGACAGAAGGGGCCTTTTGGCAAGAAAATGCAGCCTCATTGAAGCAATTGCTGACTGAAAAGCTGGATGAACTCGGATGTGAATGGGTTGTACGTGATGCTGAATATGTCATTTCCGTATTTGCTGCGAATGATATGTTGTATGCTGGCGTATCCAGACCTGAACAGAACCTGTCAGACTGGAGCGGGGGAGCCGTACGTTTCCAAAAAGAAGATGGACAGATTTCGCGTGCCAAGTTCAAATTGCTCGAAGCCGAGCAAACGTTTGGCATTGACTTTACTTCATTTCATAAAGCACTTGATATCGGTGCAGCACCAGGTGGATGGACCTCGTTCCTGCTTGAACGCGGGCTTGAAGTCACGGCAGTAGATCCGGCGAAGATGGATGCAACGCTGCTGGCATCACCAAAACTGACTTTCTTGAAGAAAAATGCTGGGGATGTACGCTTTCGCGAAGGAGAATTCGATCTGCTCGTATGTGATATGAGTTGGAGTCCCAAGCTGATGAGCCGACTTGTATCAGACCTTCTATATAGTCTTCAACCTGGGGGAACAGCGATTGTTACCGTGAAGTTATTGCATAAAAAACCGCTCGCACTCATTAAGGATGTTATCGATACGTTTGAGCGTTCACGGATGCAGATTCAACGTTCCAAGCAGTTGTTCCATAACCGTGAAGAGATTACACTCTATATGGTCAAATATTAAGAGATAAAATCAATTTCATAACTCACTAAAAATGGATTTATGTAACTAGATCTAGACATATTGAACCGTTTTGATCTAAATCTAGCCTTGATTAAGCAGCTAAAGGTATTATGAAATTGATTCGATTAAGCACATTAAATTTTGTGCTTTACAATCTATTCCTGCCTGTACTATAATGATACCAATATTAACCATAACAAACCTAAGGGAAAGCATCCCGAAGCGAACGAAACCGGATATCCGGTCTGTTCTTCTTCGGTGAAGTTTTCCCTTTTTTGTTGTGTATTGAAGGGGGAATTGGTATGAGACATCCGGCCAGGCTGGAACGCGGAAGCCTGCTGGGAGGTAGATATCGTATCGTATCCATTCTGGGAACAGGCGGAATGAGCCATGTATACGAGGCGGAGGATTTGAAGCTGCCGGGCAAGATATGGGCAATTAAAGAAAGCGTAACGGCTATGCCGTATGAAGGCAGCATGGAGACAGAGGCCGCTCTCCTGACATCACTCCGCCATCCAAGATTACCGCAAATTGTTGATTTTTTTGTCCCGGATGAAGATGGGTACACGTACTTGGTGATGGAATACATCGAAGGGTTAACGCTCAGTGAGTATTTCAAGCAGTGCCGCGGGAAAATTCCGATGGAGCAGTTAACGGAGCTGGTGCTTCAATTGCTGGATGTGTTGAGTTATCTGCATAGTCTGAATCCACCTGTCATCTATAGGGATCTGAAACCATCCAATATCATGATCACCCCCGAACATGAAGTAAGATTAATCGATTTTGGCATCGCCAGAAGTTACAAACCGCAAAGTGCCGAAGATACTGTCAAGTTGGGAACAGCTGGTTTCGCCGCTCCAGAACAGTATGGCTCGGGCCAGACCGATGCCCGTTCGGATCTATATGGACTCGGAGCATTGCTGCTATATCTTATGACTAGTGGGTCGTATACGGAATGGATTCAAGGTGTAGAAAGCTCTATTCGGAGTGATGTTCCGCGGACGTACATCCCTGTGGCGAGAAGACTGTTAAGGTATAATGCCGAGGAGCGTTTCCAATCTGCGGATGAGGTGAGGAAGGAACTGCTCCGCATACCCGGTGGAATAACGCCTGTTGGAGATGCGACCATGACCCTGAATGGCGGAACAAGAGTTATTGCCATAACTGGTGCTTCATCTGGTGTAGGGGTTACCCACACCGCTATAGCTATCAGTCATTATCTCGAAAGGCAAAACTTTAAAGTGGCTGTGATTGAAATGTCACCTCGCTCTCAATCCTTTGCAAGAATCCAACAAATCGCTCAAGCCGGTAAACCGGTGCCGGTAGGCAGACAGTTTGCAGTAGATGGTGTGCATTATTGGAAACAATCCGGGCGAGCAGATATTTTGTCTTTGCTTGGGGGGAGCTATCAATTCATCGTGATGGACCTCGGTAGTGGTCAGGACCAGAACCGGCTGGAAGAATTTCTGCGTGCAGATCTGCCGATTGTTATAGGCTCAGGTGCCGAATGGAGACAGGCGGAAATCGGCGCCTTTGTTCGATCACATCATCGGTATCCACAAGAGAAATGGATATATTGTCTGCCCCTAGCAGCAACTGAAGCAGTTCAGCGCATTCGTAAAACTCTGGATACATCGAGTGTATATGGTCTGCCGTTGCATATTGACCCTTTTGACAAGGACGCACAGATGGATAAAGTGTTTTCTCATATTTTAACGCATATGATGACACAGCAGCCCAAGAAACGTTCGTTCTTTTCAAGAAGGAAAGTTCATGATTAGACGAGATTACGAAAGGAGAGCCTCTTTTGTCTAAATTAAGAAAACAAAGCCGTAAACTGATCTATGCCGGGCTTATCGGAGCAGGCGCTGTAGGGTTGGTGTTCGGAGGATATGTTATTTATAATGTCAAAACGATGGGTGATGTCAGGTCAGCTGTAGAAGCCCGTTATCTATCGGCATTTGAGGAAAAGGAAGCTGAATTAAAGCAACAATGGGATTCTGGAGCACAAGGATGGGTCACGATTCGGGATATTGAAGCAGGTGAACCGATATTACCAGAGGATCTGAAGCTCATTTCTGTTCCGGATGCACAAGCACCGCGAAATCTCTGGTCCAGTACCAAGCAGATGGAAGGGCAAGTAGCCAAAATAGAGTTGAAAAAAGGAACAGCCATTACTACCGAGATGGTGTATGAGGATACACCGGCTCCGCCTGATTTAAGAAATCGAGAGCTGCAAGTTGTATTGCTGCCGTCCTCACTTGTTAAGGGAGATATTATTGATGTTCGTATCCAGTTCCCGACAGGGCAGGATTATGTTCTCTTATCGAAGAAAAAAGTGGAACGGCTCAATGCAGCTACCTTATGGATTACGATGACGGAGGAAGAAATTTTGTCACTCTCCAGTGCAATTGTAGATGCCTATTTACATAAAGCTTCAATCTATGCCTTAACCTATGTAGAACCACAGTTTCAGACACCTGCAATCGCGACGTATCCAGCCAATTCAGAAGTGTTAAAACTGCTGGAGAGTGATCCGAATATTGTTCGACGAGCGGAACAGGAATTATCCAGACAGGTACGAAGTTCGCTTGAAAGTTCACTAGCCGCCTCCGTGACAGCTCCATCAAAAGGTGTTGAACAGGATGTGGCACAATCTTCAGTTACCTATAACAGTCGTCCATCAGCAAATAATCCGGCTACATCGGATGCAGTGAAGTGGAATGATGGTTCAGGAAACGGAGCAGGAACTAATTCTGGAAGTGCTAATGATCCTGCTGAAGTTTTACAAACAGAACAGCAGAGCTTGCTAACGGGCGGAGAATAGAGACCAATACGAGTGTTCAGTTTAAGATAATTCAGATAACAAGGAGATTAAGAGAAAGAAGGGAGTTATAACATCTATGCATACATGGATCTTTGCGGGTTTATGTGAGAAGAATGATCTGATGCTATATCTTTGCAAGATATTGGCTTCGACAGGTAACAAGGTCTTGCTCGTAGATGGAACCTTACAACAGAAGTATGGCTACGGTGTAGGTGACAGTCAGCAGTCTTTGCGAATTACGGAATTTGAAGGATTTGATATTGCTTGTCATTTTGTCACTTCAGCAGCTGTAGAGAATCATCTTGAAGTAAATGGAGAGCGATTGGACAGTTATGACTATGTGTTATATGACATGGAGACCTCACATTTTGCTTCACGTAACCTTTGGCTAAGCGCTGATGTAAGAGTCTGGGTGAGTGATTATGAGCGTTACAATCTGGAACGTGGCAAGGGCTGGTTGAAGCGGTTGCTTGAAGAACAGTCGTTGCCTGGTGAGCTGTCATTTCAGAGGCTCTTAATTAACGGGGTTGACTGCAAGCTTGAAGCTCGTTATCTGTGGGCATATCTTGAGGGCAGTCCGTTTGTGTGGACAGGAGAATCCTTAGTGCTTCCGTGGGATGAGTTAACAGCGGCAGTTAAGCTTGAAAATGAGCATCATCGCCGAGTTCATCTTGGACCTTTGTCACGAAATTACAAAAAGTCGTTGTGTCGTGTGGTTGAGCAGTTAACAGGTTGGGAAAGTGTTCGTAGTCGTCGTGCAATGAAAGAAGCAGAGAGGATGAGAGCATGAGCACTATTACCTTTTGGAGCCCTTTTGCGGGAACAGGTTGCACTTCAAGCACATTAATTAGTGCCTATGCGATGGGACTTCACTACAGAACAAGGGTGTTACTTGTTAATGCAGGCCTTGCCGGAACTGGCACAGAAGCTGCTCTACCATCCAAAGATACGGATTCAGCAGATTGTATGTTCTCCTTCGAAGAGGGTGGCTGGGATGCGATTGAACGGCTGCATTCGAGCGGAAGTCTGAATAAACACAATCTCAGGGATTATACCAAGCCGCTTTTGAAGGAAAGACTTGATTTCCTAACTGGAAGAATTGATGAGATGGAACGTTCCCCGCAGGAACATGGTGAGACTGTGAAAAGGCTGCTGAACGTAGCTAACGAGTATTATGATCTGGTTCTTCTGGATGCGGATCATGCTGATGTCGATTTGCAGCTCAAGCTGCAACAAGCGGACTATGTTGTCATTAATCTCGATCAAAATATGCGAAATCTGGAGTTGTTCTTTGAAGAGATCCTGCCAGCACGTATGAACAATAAGAATATGCATGTTGTCATTAACAAATACGATTCGCATTCCCGTGCAACGCTTTCCAATATTCGGCGCCAGTTCAGATACAAAGGCACGATATCTGCGATACCGTACACAACCGGATATCTGGATGCAATGAATCGGCGAGATGTCGCAAGGTACTTACAATTGGAAAGTTTGACTGAGGATAAAGATATTCGTAAAGGGAGCTTTGCTGCAAGCATGAGTGAACTCGCTCGCCTGATTATGGACGGTGCAGGTATGCGCACTGTTCTGAAGAGGCTGGAAAGGGGAGCCTGAACCTCCGATGCTCTGGAATACCATATGGATAAGTTTAATTTTGATTCTGTGCCTGACTTATATCTGGTTCAAGTATAGAACGTTTCTTCGTGAAAAGAATGCTCGTGTTCCTGAACAGGAATCATTCACGATTGACATGTTGATTGAGAAGGTGAAGAACTCACTTCATGAGCTTAGTCATAGTCAGCTCGCGGATGCAGGTCTGCACGAAGAAGAATATCGTCGAAGAATCAATCAACGTGCCGAGATGAGAAAAGCGCTGAAGGGCTGTGTCTCAGGCAGTATCAGCGACAAAACATATGTCAAAAATCTGATAGGGGATCTTCTGACCCGAAGCATAGGACTGAACAAATCGAATGTAGATGAAGTTATTTTGTTTGCAGAACCAGATTTGTTGACGATCCAGGACCGATTCGAAATTGTGTTTTATCTGTACCGACAGCAATTCGGTGTGGATGCACTCTCGCGATTGATTGATACCTACGATCTGGGAAGGCTGAGAATGGAGGAAGGTACGGAGGACGGAGGGAGTTATTATATTTCCGAGGAAGACATTCACTATGTTTTCGAGTGCGAATATCGAGAGCTTGGATTCAGAGAAAAGATAGATATCATCGTGCAGCGTATCTACCAACATTACAAAGGATTTTCGGTTGTTGATGAGATAAGAGACCAACGTATTGACGGCGTTAGTGGTGGTGTCAGCGGTATGTTGGATACTGTTCATATTATTGGATTTCAGAAACCGGCATCATGGAATGATCTGTTGGAGCATGGACTTGAGGATGAAACACATGAAGAACCGCTAAGTGGGATGGAAAGTGTATGGGTATTCTATAAAGGTAAGTCCATACATCTGTCCTTTCTGTCATTCGGCAGCATCCGTGAACTGAAAAGGGTGTGCCAGAACATATACAAATACAATTATCCGGGACAGTTGTCTGAAGCAAGTGGATACAAGGTGAACGAGATGAAAGACGGTTCCCGTGTCGTGGTGGTTCGTCCTCCGTTTGCAGAATCATGGGCGTTCTTCGTTAGGAAGTTCGATATCCCGAATGCTTCACTTGAACAGTTGATTACGGGTAACAACGCAGATCTGCCAATTACATTACTTCAATATTTGATGAAAGGAAGTCGGATCACAGCTGTAACTGGAGCACAGGGTTCTGGTAAAACGACGCTGCTTATGGCTATGGTCAAACACATCTATGCATCGTACACCCTTCGGGTGCAGGAGATGGCGTTCGAACTTCAATTAAGACGGATCTATAGCCGACGTAATATTTTGAGTTTCCGAGAGACTGAACACATTTCAGGTCAACAAGGGCTTGATTTGCAGAAAAAAACGGATGGTACCGTCAATATTCTTGGTGAGGTTGCCAGTGATGAAGTGGCCGCATGGATGATTCAAATGTCTCAGGTTGCCAGTCTGTTCACCCTGTTTACCCACCATGCCAAAACGTTTCGTGATCTGGTCTTCTCTCTCCGTAATTCCTTGCTCAAGACAGGTATGTTCCAGCATGAGCATATTGCTGAGGAGCAAGTTGTGAGTGTCATCAATTTCGATGTTCATATGAAGAAAGATGCTGAGGGACGAAGATATATTGAGCGTATTACGGAATGTCTTCCTCGTGCGAATCAAGGTGACAGCGTGGAAGAGAGGGCTGGTTTTACATTTCGTAATGTTGTGGAGTACAGAAATGGAGAGTATGTTGCAACAGCTCCAATCTCTTCAGGATGCATGATGGATATGCGAGAACAGATGACATTACAGGATGCCGAGAAGTTTGAACAGTTTATGAAGCAACACTGGGGTGATCAGCATGACAATTAAATGGATTCTGCTCCTCGTATTAAGTATTTGTGCAGGAGGGTTGCTGATCACACTTCTGGTTTTAAGTATGTTACGTCACAGAGGAGGTGGTCCAACAAGTCAATCCGGCGGTATTCTAACTTCCGGGAGGAAGGGATTCAAGGGACTGGGATCAATCTTGTTGCAGTCCTACCGCTTTGGAATGAAAGTCCCACTGTTATCAGCCTATATTCTACAAGTACAGAAGCGTATTTCATTTCGACATGTAGGGGATGAGCCCTCACTTCGAAGACTGACGATGACAGTGGTTCTCGTTATCTTGGGAGGTTATGGAGGCATGAGTGTCATTCTGTTTTTTCTGCAGCCGGGTATCGCTTTTGTAATATTGTCCGTGCTCTGTGCTGTGGTGCTAAACAGTCTGGTATTGGATATGTGTCTCAGTCGTATGGAGAAAAGGTTGCTGGTTCAGATGTTGGATCTCTTTGCAGATGTAAGGCATCGGTATCATCAGCATGGCATGGTTGAAGAAGCGCTATATGAAGCCGCTGAAGCAGGTACAGGAGAAGCGGCAGAACAAGTAAGACTGATCTACGAAGCTCTAACTTCTCCAGATCCGAATGAAGCACTTGAACGTTATTATGAAGTGGCTCCCAACCGTTTTCTCAAAGGATTTGCCGGCGTTTCCTATATGGTCATGGAGTTTGGGGATAAGGACAGAGCACAAGGCTCTATTTATCTTAAAGGACTGAGTAACCTGACTCAGGAGATTCATCTGGAGATTTTGCGGCGTGATAAATTGGATTACCTGCTCAAAGGACTTAATATCATCGCGCTAGCTCCGGTATTGTTCACTGCTCCAATCGAACGGTGGGCAAGAGTCAGTTTCCCAACGATGGATGAATTTTATCGCAGCAAAATCGGTTTTGTTACCAAAATATCAATTTATGTCATCATCATTCTTGCTTATTTGCTTCTGCAAAGGCTCCAACAATACGATGAAACTCGATACCGGTCAGGACATAAGCATTCATGGTTGGATCAGTTTCTGTACAGGCAGACCTTCATACGAAAATTGGCGATGCTGTTTGCAGCGAAACCTGGCAGTGCACAGTATAGTCAAACGATACGGCTAATGAGGGAGAGCAGCTCAGAGTTGAAATACGAATGGCTTGCCATTCGTCGAGTGACGTTATTCGCAGGTTGTTTGGTCCTTACAATGGGTTGTATCTTGCTGTTGCACCAGGTTGAACGGAACCACATCTTGTATGATCCGATCCGGGATGATCGAATGTTTGGTGCAATGGCTGAAGCCGATCTCAGGAAAGCTGAGGAAAAAACAGCATTGGATCAATCCGTGCTGGAAAGTGTAGAAATGAACCGAGGAGCTACATACGAAGAAGTCTCCAACGTGTTACAGCAGTTATCTCCCGTTCAGTTGGACCATGATGCCCGGGCTGAGACGATCGCGCGCATTATGCAGAAACTAGAGGTATATAACAAACAATATGTACGCTGGTGGGAAATGATTATAGCAATTGTCATGGGTGTAGCAGGGTATTACATGCCCGTATGGCTCATGTTATTTCAGCGAAAAATGCGAAGGTTGGATATGCGACATGAAATCTATCAATTCCAGACAGTGATATCCATTCTGCGTGAGATGGACCGGATGTCAGTCGAGGAGATATTGGAATGGCTCAATCGATTTGCCGTCATTTTCAAGCGTCCGCTGCAAAAATGTTTGTTGCATTTTGAACACGGGCCAGAGCTTGCACTTGAACAATTAAAGGAAGAGGCGGGCTTGCCCGAGTTCCAGCGATTGGTTGATAAATTGCAGCTTGCTCTTGGCAAAATCTCAATATGTGAAGCCTTCGATGATCTTGAGAGCATGATGGCATTCTATTTTGAACAACGCAAGCAAGAGTACAGCAAGATGATTGATGTCAAAGCATCATGGGGGCGAACCATCGGATTTACACCCATGTATACCCTAATCTTTTTGTATCTGGTCATACCATTGGTTGGTATGAGCTTCTTGCAGATGAACATTTATTATGAACAAATTCAGAAACTGTAGCACAATTCATCTGTGTGACAGTCTGAAATATATTAATAACTTATAACTTGGGAGGATTTATCATGAACAATGCATCAAGCGCTTTAAAGGTGGCAGCAGGGATATTCTTGACGATCGCTCTGATCACAATTGTAGTTCTATTATTTATTTCGGCTCAAGAAGCAACCAAGACAGCCCAGAACAATTTTGCTGATATCCAGACCGAGTTGTCTCAGGCTGCATTTACCGTGTATGACGGAACAACCATCAGTGGATCACAGGTAACTAATGCGCTGCGTAAATATGCGGACAAGGATCAGTTCGGTATTCAAGTTATTACAGGTAAAAATAAAGCGGGTCAATGGTACGGCAACCAATTGAACATTTCACAGGATCTAAATAATGCGGACTACGGCTCGGTTATTGCTCCTGACGATAAAGTGGGGATTATTAACCAGACCATGAGTGAAAAGGACAATCAATATGTCAATCCAAGTGGTAAATTCAAAGCCATTATTGTTAAAGACCGTTCCAATGTGGTTAGAGGGCTGATCTTCCAGCAATCCTGACAGGAGTTGGTTTAACATGTCCCAGAATACCCAGCATCTTATGTTGTTTTGTACGGCGGTTGTCCTGTTTGTGACAGCCTGCCTGTACGGGCAACAGAATGTTAAGATTTTATCAGCTTCATTGAATGACAGAGTACGGACAACACCAGGTATGGAGGGGCGATTGACAATAACATTGCATACCACCAAACCATCTCAGTATAAGGGTGCGGAAGTGTTACATACCGTGAGACAGATGACAGGCACAGGCATTCCTGTGGAGGTAGATGGGACTTCGTATGTAATCGATCCACTTGTCAGCAAAACAGCAACTATTCCAGTCCAGCTCGATGCTACCTACATACCAGAGTTTATACGAAATGAAACTGGAGAACTGCTCAAGATTGTTTTTTGGAAGGAGGCCAGTGTGAATTGATAAATGCCGCATCCAAGCTGCTTGCCGTATTGCTCGCAGTTCTTCTGCTCTATGTATACCCAGCTGCTGAAACAGCCAATCGGCAGGATGATATAGCACGTATGACGGCTGTTCAGACTGTAACACGTTTTGTCGATGCTGTTCGCACGAAAGGTTATATTTCCCCTCGTATGTTGGCTGAGTTTGAGGAGCAACTGGCCCAGACGGGCAATGTGTATGAGGTGTCTATGGACCATTTACATAAGAAATATGTACCTCACTATACAGACCCGATGAACAATCAAAGTTTTACCGGGACCTACGAGGTAGTACAGGATGGATATTACTCAGCTCAGATTCGAGAAAGATTATTTCCGTCCGAAGGAGTGCTGCCTGCTGATGATCCTGGCCGAAGATATACGTTGACGACAGGGGATTTTTTCACCGTGACGCTCCAAAATACAAATCGTACACCTTCCATGCTCATTCGTGAATGGTTGAGTGGTACGGCTCAGGCTTCAGCGGTATTTGTAACCTACGGAGGTATGGTCCTCAATGAAGATTACTGAGCTATCCATAGTATTTGTGCTGATCTTCTTCCCGCTCTTCTGGATCATCTCACTCCATACCCAAGATGCCGAAGAGGCTATCTATCTTGGACATCGATACAGATCCGCACTTCAAACCGCGGTCATGGATGCAGGTGCAGTCATGGATCAAAATGAGAAACAAAATGATGAAGCAGGTTATGATTCAACCAAGTTTGTTAAAGCGGATAAGGAGCTTGCCTTGTTGACGTTTACTCAGACGATGGCTTTGAATATGGGAATTCAAGATGATCCTGCAGCTATTCGAAACATGTTTAATTACATTCCTGCTGTGGTTATTCTGGATTACGATGGCTATTATATGTTGTCCACAGAAACAGAGTTGACAGGTATTCGTGAAGATTCTTTCAGACAAGTATGGAGCCCTAAGAAACCTTATACATATTCAGATTCTTACGGTAACAGTATTAACTTTACACTGGACGATTACGTCTATGCCTACGACGCAAGCGCAGGGAGATGGATTGAGGGATTTCAAAAAGAACTGGCTTCAACCACACAGATTCCTTTACTTCAGAATACCAGCGTATTTGAACAAGTTCGACGAAGCCGGATTGTGAATACTGTACAGGATGATCTGGCTAATGTGATTAACCGCCATAATGAGTTTGCCAGAAAGAACGGTATTTCCTATACGTTTACGATGCCCCTGATTGCGCAGGAAGATTGGTACAACTCCATTAACGATACAGGGATTATGGCCTTTATCCAAGGTATAGGTGTGGGTGACCAAAAGATCAACAATTATGCGATCGGTGGAGGCAGACTTGTGAAGAAAACGGCCATCGTAGGTGGGGTAGATCCTTTAACGGGTATCAAGTACTACTATCCCTCCACATGTGGTAATGGTTACCGTGCTGAAGAGGTGTTTACAGACGCAAGACAAGCAGCTGCACAAGGCTATTTCGAATATAAATGCTCTAATCGTTAGGGTAGCCTGTATGAAAAAATCATGTAAGAGGTTCCTGAACTGTTTACATTACTTTCAGAAAAGACGGGACCTGTGCTAGAATAGGGTTTCGGAACAATAACAAAAGTAATGTCTAATAGATAGGAGCAACCTCATCTTATGAGTTTATTGTCAGTAGAGAACGTAAGTCACAATTTTGGAGATCGCACGTTATTTAAAAATGTATCGTTTCGGTTACTTGCCGGAGAGCGAGTAGGACTTGTTGGTGCCAATGGTGTGGGTAAATCCACATTAATGAACATCCTTACCGGTAAATTGCTTAAAGATAGTGGAAAAGTGGAATGGACACCTAAGGTCCGTTATGGATATCTGGATCAGCACACGAAGCTTACGCCAGGCAAAACCATTCGTGATGTCCTTAAGGATGCATTCCTTCCGTTGCTTGAATTGGAAAAAGAAATGATGAATATTACGGACCAGATGGCAGATGCAGATCCAGATAAGCTGGAGCAGTTGCTGGAAGAGATGGGCGATATTCAGGAACAACTGGAACAGGGCGACTTTTATCTGATTGACGTAAAAGTGGAAGAAATGGCCAATGGTCTTGGTTTGTCCGCAATTGGTCTTGATCGAGATGTCGCAGCTCTAAGTGGTGGACAACGTACCAAGGTGCTTCTAGCCAAGCTTTTGCTCGAGAAACCTACAGCTCTTTTGCTGGATGAGCCGACCAACTATTTGGATGTAGAACACATTGAATGGTTGTCACGTTACCTGAAGGACTACCCGCACGCGTTCCTCTTAATCTCCCATGACACGGAATTCATGAATGAAGTCGTAAATGTCATTTATCATTTGGAATTTGCCAAATTAACGAGATATGCAGCGAACTATAACAAGTTCCTGGAGATGGCTGATATGAATAAAGCCCAGCATATTGATGCATATGAGAAACAGCAAGAGTACATCAAGAAGCAGGAAGATTTCATTCAGCGTAACAAGGCGCGGGCTTCAACTTCAGGTCGTGCGAAGAGCCGGGAGAAACAGCTGGACAAGATTGAACGTATTGATCGTCCAGATGAAGCGGCTAAACCAACGTTCAAATTCAAGGATGCCCGCGCGAGCAGCAAAACGGTCTTTGAGGGCATTGATTTTGAAATTGGATACACGTATCCTTTGCTGCCCAAAATGACGATGACGATTGAACGCGGTGAGAAAATTGCCATCGTAGGCTGTAATGGTGTGGGTAAATCGACATTGCTGAAAACCATCCTGGGAAAAATATCTCCACTGAGTGGAAAAACCTTTTTGGGAGATTATCTCGAAACGGCCTATTTCGAGCAGGAGGTTCGTGCTGGAAATATCACGCCGATCGAGGATGTCTGGAATGAGTTTTCACATTTGACTCAGAATGAGGTTCGGGGTCATCTCGCTCGCTGCGGGTTGAAAAATGAGCACATTACTCGCCCGCTTAACATGCTGAGTGGTGGAGAACAAGCCAAGGTTCGTTTATGTAAACTCTTGATGCGTGAAAGCAACTGGATTTTATTCGATGAGCCGACAAACCATCTGGATGTCACAGCCAAAGCGGAGTTGCAGCGTGCCTTGCAAGAATTCAAGGGAACGGTGTTGCTGGTATCTCATGAACCTGATTTCTACGAGGGTTGGGTCACCAAAACATGGAATGTCGAAGAATGGTCTGAGAAAAACTAGACGATTTAAGACAATGTTTAACAGAAATGACGGTGACAAAAAAATCCGTCTATGGTAACATAGGCTACAACTTCATATGAACACTAGGGGGGCCGCACGATGTGGCTGAGATGGAAGAATGCGATTCCGGACCCTTTGCACCTGATCTGGATCATACCAGCGTAGGGAAGTGGCGAGCGCGTTTCAGTGAATGACGTGAGCAAACGGCAACTCAAAAAGATTTCAACCGTCTGCTTAGCGAATTGAAACATGCAGTTGCGTGTATAACGTTACGGCTATAGGTCTTTAGCTGTATTGCACGAAATGAACTGTATGCATCAGTCAGTCATCTGGATATATAATTAATACGCAGCCACTCCCCTACGGGAGTGGCTTTTTTTGTGTTTTCATAGTATTCACGCCTGGAAGGAAAGGGAGGGTACGGCAATTTTTCATGAACATGTTCACGAATCATTTGAATTGCATGTTGTATCTACGGGGGCAGGAGATCGATCATCTTTTGTAAAAGCAACCAAGGACGTTTGGCCATGGGTGGACTATATTCACATACGAGAGAAACAACTTACATGGCAAGACAAGATCGGTTGGGCTGAAAGTCTGCGTAACGTTGGTATTCCATCTTGTCGCATCGTTATCAATGGTTCAGAACTACCTTCACAGAATGATCTCTATGGCGGTGTTCATTGGGGGCAAGATGCGATACGTAAATACAACCCTGCTGTCATAAGTAAAATGCAGCGACTTCGTTTGGGTGTATCAGTTCATTCCATCGATGAGGCAAAAATCGCTGAAGAACAGGGAGCCGATTACCTTTTCTTCGGGCATATCTACTCAACCAACAGTAAGCCAGATCTTGAACCAAGAGGATTATATGCTCTTGATGAAGTATGCAGAGGTGTCTCCATTCCTGTCATGGCGATTGGGGGCATAGAGCCGGGAAACATTGACGCGATTCGCTCTGCAGGAGCACAAGGAGTCGCTGTGATCTCGAATGTATGGGCGAGCGATTCACCGGATCAGGCCGCTGCATCATTAAGGCAGGCTATCCTTGCTACAAGAAGTCTGAGCCGCTGAAAGGAGATGAGAGGATGAAAGAGATCGTAACGGGTCAGAACAGGAATCATTTCAGTCATCAACTGAAATCTGAAACGGAATCAAGAAGCAAAAGTGTAATTGATAATTCGGATAAGATTCATGCAGAAACGATTATTGTAGGCGGAGGCGTTGTTGGTTGTGCCATTGCATATGAGCTTGCTTCCCGTGGACAGGATGTACTGTTGCTTGAACGTTCGGCGATTGCGGGAGGCACTTCTTGCGCAGCTGCTGGAATGCTGGCGGCAGATAGTGAGGATTTTGCTCATCCATTAATGGCTAAGCTTGCCAGGCAGAGTAGGCAGTTACTTATTGAGCAACAAGGGCTAATGGAAACCCTCAGTGGGATAGAGGTTGGCCTGCAACGCCATGGATTCCTAACCCCGTTTCGATCATACAGTGAATTAAGCCGCTATAAGAACAATCGAAATTCCGGTTTGTCTGTTGATGAGGTATGGTGGGATCGTTCCACTTTGCAACAAGAGGCATCATGGCTTAACCGAGATACATATGGAGCCTACTACAGACCTTACGAGAGTGAAATCCTTCCTGTCCATCTAACTAGGGCATATGCGGATTCTGCTCAAGCCATGGGAGCGCGGTTTATGGAGGACATACAGGGTATACATGTGCGAGCAAACGAACACGGTGTGCAGGGGATCAGCACATCGATCGGTGAGATAACATGCAAACATGTCATTATAGCTGCTGGATTACAGAGTGAAGAATTGATGAGACATGTGAATCTGAGCTTACCTGTGTGGTCGGTAAAAGGAGAAATAGCTGCCGTTCAGTTCTCAGATGAACATGCAGGGTACAGACCTGACAGAACGGTTTATGCAGAGGATATCTATATTGTTCCCAAGGCCAATGGCGAAGTTTGGCTCGGGGCAACCAGTCTGCCAGGCAGAACGGATTTGAACGTTACTGTACAGGGTGTTCAGAAGCTGCTAACAGCGGCTACCCACTGGGTACCCGGACTGAAAGAAGCGCAATATATACGAGCGTGGGCAGGCGTAAGACCGGCAACGCCAGATGGACTGCCTTATATAGGTGCATGCAAGAGTATACCAGGGCTGTTCGCTGCCTTTGGGCATTACCGTAACGGTATCTTGCTTAGTGCGATAACAGGCAGGCTTATCGCGGAGTTGCTTGCTGGCAAAAGCTCAGAAGAACTCGGAATTGAGGCGCTGAGTCCTGAGCGATTGAACAGAAAGGGAGTAGTGCAATGAATATCATTGTTAATGGTCAACGGATGGAGATTGATGACGGATTGAATCGTGTGGATAAACTGCTCCAATCATTTGACCTGCAAGTCAAGACTGTAGTTGTTGAGCTGAACAGGCATATCTTAACGCGTGAGTATCATGAGTCAACGGCATTAAGAGAAGGCGATCGAATCGAGATTGTACATTTTGTAGGAGGCGGTTGATGATGTTGAACATTGGCAAATATACGTTTGAGTCCAGATTGTTGCTCGGAACAGGCAAGTTTTCGGATCTTGAAGTGCAAAGTCAGGCTGTGGATGCATCTGGAACGGAAGTTTTAACCTTTGCTGTTCGTCGTCTGAATCTGGAGGAACGTAACCAGAAGCATTTCCTAGATACATTGGATCTGGACCAATACACTCTTCTTCCGAATACGGCTGGGGCTTCCACAGCGGAAGAGGCGGTGCGGATCGCCGAGCTTGCGCGGGCTTCGGGACTTTGTGATATGATAAAAGTCGAAGTCATCGGAGATGGAATGACATTGCTCCCAGATCCGATTGAAACGTACAAGGCTTGCGAAATTTTGCTTGAAAAGGGCTTCACGGTATTGCCTTATATTTCAGATGATGTCATTCTGGCCAAAAGGCTGCAATTGCTTGGCGTACATGCTGTAATGCCTGGCGCTTCTCCCATCGGAGCAGGTAGAGGCATCATTAATCCGTATAACCTTGAGATTATCATTGAGCAGGCCGTTGTGCCTGTGATTGTGGATGCAGGGTTGCGCTCTCCAAAAGATGCTGCTTATGCCATGGAACTTGGGGCAGATGGTGTATTGTTGAATACAGCGGTATCCGGATCAGGAAATCCGGTCAATATGGCTAAAGCGATGCGAATGGGTGTGGAGGCAGGTAGACTGGCATATGAGGCAGGCATGATTCCTGTGAAGCGTTATGCAGCAGCCAGCAGTCCGGTGGAAGGAATGGTTCATACATGATAGATCAACAACAATCAATTTCCTCCGAGCAGGCCGACCGGTATTCCAGACAGGAAAGGTATGCGCCACTTGGCAAGGAAGGCCAGGACAGATTAAGCGACAGCAAAGTCTTAATTGTAGGCGCTGGTGCACTCGGAACAGGAATTGCCGAAACGTTAGTTCGTTCAGGCGTCGGGCACATAACGATCGTGGATCGTGATTATGTGGAGTGGAGTAATTTGCAGCGGCAACAATTATATGTAGAGCAGGACGCAATAGAGCGGATGCCGAAAGCGATGGCGGCGGAAAAACGTTTATCTGCCATTAATTCCACGGTTCATGTGGAAGGAAAAGTATTGGATGTCAGAGTAGAGGAACTAGAAGAACTCGTTCAGCACACAGACTTGATCATGGATGCAACGGATAATTTTGATACCCGACTACTCATGAATGATATGGCACAGAAGCACCGTATTCCCTGGATTTATGGTGGATGTGTGGGTAGTTACGGCATCACCTATACGTTTATGCCTGGAGATACGCCATGTTTAAATTGTTTGCTGGGTGAAGTCCCCCTGGGCGGAGATACCTGTGATACGTCTGGCATCATACCACAAGCGGTACAGATGGTAACGGCGAATCAGACAGCAGAAGCGATGAAGCTGCTTAGTGGCAATGCGAATGCATTGAGACGCAAGTTGTTGTCATTTGACGTGTGGAGGAACGAATACATATCCATCAATGTGGATGGTGCGAAAAAGCAAGACTGTCCTTCGTGCGGCCCTTCGGCAACGTATCCATATCTTTCTGCGTCCAATCTGGAAAAAACCGATGTGTTGTGTGGAAGGGATACCGTTCAGATCCGCCCTGCACGGCGCATGAATCTGAATCTTCAACAAACCGCGGATCGTTTGAATAGACTTCAAGAAGGAAAAGTGGAATCCAATCCGTTTTTGGTTTCTTTTACAACAGGAGCCCATAGAATGGTCGTATTCCAGGATGGACGTGTCCTCGTACACGGAACAAAAGATACAGCTGAAGCGCGTACGCTCGTTCATCGTTACTTTGGTTAAAGCAAGAAAGAAACAAAGTCTGTTCCCTTGAGGGAATGGACTTTTTCATTTTACGGCATGCTAACTGTACCAACCACTGCTACGAGCAGCGGGGATAGAGACAGGCCGGGTGAGAAACAGTGAAAACAGCCATTTTGCTGATTGGAGCAGGAGAGCAGGTCAGCCTTATTCACGACGTTTTATGTGCTGAAGGGTATGAGGTGCAACGAATGGAGTGGTCTGAACTAAACCAATCCGTCGAGCCATCGTCGCTGCATATTAGCCTGATCATCCTGGTAGACCGGGAAGAGGGGAATGCACATCGTGATCAGGATCAGAAATTAGAGTTGAAACGATGGATAGATACAGGTCAGGTTATACCTCTACTGGTTATCACTTCAAATGCATCTCCTCAGTTCATCGTGGAATGGCTGGATTACGGAGCTAATGACGTGATGGAGGAGCCCATCCACTTGACCGTGATGCTAGCCAGAATACGCAACTTATTACGTGTTTTTGCGAATGCAACACAAGAGGGTGAAGAAGTAATTGTAGTTCATGATCTCAAAGTGAATTTACGTTCAAGGCGGGTAAATCGTGCGGGTGAGTACCTGACATTAACGCCAAAAGAGTACGAATTGCTCGAATTTCTGGCGTTGCATGTGAATGAAGCATGTACCCGGAGTGATATTTTACGGGAAGTATGGGGGTATGAGTATGCCATGGATACCAACGTTGTGGACGTGTACATCAAACATCTGAGGGTTAAGGTGGATAAGGGAAGAAGTGTGAAACTGATTCATACTGTGCGTGGGATCGGTTATATGCTTCATGATAAAAATTAGATATTTCACCGCATTCCATGAATCTCCAGTTTAAAGTGTGACGAAAAAAGGGTAAAGAAAAAGACCGGAACATATCCTCCGGCCCTTACTCATTAACTATAAACGGTTCTAAAGTACACGACGAGCTTTAACGTAAGTTCTCTTCCAAGTACCGGAGTTCAGATCCGAGATCGTTACGCCTGGAGATCCATACGTATGCAGAATCTTTCCGTCACCTGCATATACGCCTACATGAGTAACGTTGGAGCCTGTAGAACGGCTACCGCTGGAGAAGAATACAAGATCGCCAACACGCAGATTAGCTTTGGACACAGCTTTACCTTCTTTGGATTGTTTCACGGAAGTACGCGGCAAGTCTACACCATACTTTTTGAAAATATATTTCATAAAGGAAGAGCAGTCAAAAACCCTGGTTGTTGATGTTGAAGCACCAAATTCATATGGAGTTCCAGTGAATTTTTTACCATAGTTAACAATTTGTTGACCTGTGGACACAGATGCAGTTGCTGCCTGTGCAACAGGGGCATTAGTCATTAATACAGCTCCAAAACCTAGTGTAGCGCACAACCCGACGGTTACGGCCTTTTGGACAAAGATGTTTGTTTTCATGTTAGTTAGTACCTCCAAAATTCGTTTTCGTTAAGTTGCTAGAGCGAGTATAACAGCTTTGTAACAGCCTAGAAATTGGATAAGGATGTGTAATCCCTTGCGCCACAGTGGTTTGGGTATGTTTATTAAAATATAATTAAAAATGTCAAAAAATTAATCATTGACGAATGATAAACAAAGATGAAATAGAAAAGACCCTTGAATCTCAAGGGTCTTTGTTGTGTATGAACCTATTTTCTTATTGAAATCACTGGTTACAAAAACGTAATAATTCAGATGACAATACGGATACATTTAGTCTTTGCTTTGAATAATCAGTAATAAACCGCTATCGATAGTGACTGTACCGGAAGCGCCTAAGAGTCGGTTGCTTACACCAAGAGATTGACCCATGCGAATGGTGGCTTGATCCAGCGGATACATGAAACCTTCCAGCGTTATTCCTGTAACTTCATGAGTTAAGGGGAGTAAAGAAACATATTTATAGTTACGATGTTCAACCACAGCTTTGGATGTTGTCAGTGTCATATAGTTGTGCTTGTCCTGGATTACACAAGAGATATGATGCTGCATCGCGCGAACCATTATATGTACATTAGCGAGTGTATGATCCATCCGAGTACCTATGGCACCTAACATAAGAATGTGAGAAGGTTCGTGATCTAACGCTGTTTCAAAAGCCATTTCCGTATCGGTAAGATCCTTATGAACAGGGTCGCATGTAATGAACTTGGTGCTATTGTTACTAACAATTATACGTTCCTCTTCGGAGATAGAGTCGAAATCTCCAACTGCAATATGAGGCTGAACGCCGTGTTCAATTAAAAATAATGCGCCCCGATCGGCCGCGATGATCATGTCATCTTCACGTATCTCCTGAAGTAATTCCGGAGATAGATTTCCGCCTGTAAAAATAACAATCCGTTTCACCGTCATTTTATTTCATCCTTCCTAATTCAGAGAAAATAGTTCGTTGTTCAAATATGTTGTTGGAACCTGTACAAATATATTCACCAAACCAGTATAATCCACAAAATGTGGTTGCACAATTTCAGTGCTCGCGGATACAATGGGTAGAGCGACATGGAGATGACTTGAAAAGTGAGGTTTGAACAGGTTGGACTTACACATTTTTGAAGTATTCAGTATTATAGGCACCATCGCATTTGCAATGTCCGGTGCCTTCGTGGCAATGGAAGAGGAGTATGACATTTTGGGTGTACTTGTGCTTGGACTAGTTACTGCATTCGGAGGCGGGATTATCCGGAATGTACTTATAGGTATACCCGTAACGACACTATGGAGTCAGGGATCACTTATTATGCTAGCCTTAGTATCTGTAGCGATTGCGTTTATATTACCTCTTAAGTGGATTAGTCACTGGAAGCGAACAGAGGCATTGTTTGATGCAATCGGCCTTGCAGCATTTGCAATTCAAGGGGCACTGTACGCGGCGAACATGGGACATCCTATTAGCGCAGTTATCGTAGCAGCAGTAATGACCGGTATTGGTGGAGGCGTTATTCGTGATGTGCTTGCTGGACGTAAACCGCTTGTATTGCGTGATGAAATCTATGCTGTATGGGCAATGACAGCCGGTTTTGTCATAGGTATGGGCTGGTTAACAACGAATGCCGGATTATTGCTATGTTTCGCGGCCGTTGTGTTTTTCCGAATGTGTTCAGTACATTATAAATGGAAACTGCCACGTCGTTCGTTGGTGCCATCTGAGACGCAGAAGGTCAGTCCTCAGCCGGAAAGCATTGTAACACAGCCAGCATCGTCGGTACTTCAAGGTACGTTAAGCAAGGGGGATTAATATGATTCACGTTTTATTTGTATGTCTGGGTAATATATGTAGATCACCAATGGCTGAAGCAGTCCTGCGTCACAAAGTCCTGGAAAAGGGGCTTGAACACCAGATTCGTGTGGACTCAGCGGGTACAGGGAACTGGCACGTTGGTAAACCTCCGCATGAAGGGACTCGAAAATTGCTGGATTCGTACCAGATTTCTTATGCCAACATGGCAGCGAGACAATTCGCCAGTGAAGACTTTAATCAATTTGATTATATTGTGTGTATGGATAATTCGAATGCAGATAATGTACGCAACGTTCCAGGTGGAGCTGATGCGGAGATCATCAAGTTTATGGACATGCTTCCGGAGGAAAAACTCAGGGAGGTACCTGACCCGTATTACACAGGAAACTTTGAAGAAGTATACGAGTTGGTTAACGCAGGCTGCGACGTTCTGTTGAGAAAGATTGAAGAGGAACATTCCATAGCCTAGTAACTAAAACTGATCTGATATTTAACTTGTAATCGGACAAAGAAGCAGGAGTGAGCAATTTACCCGGCAGGATTTCCTGCTTCTTTTTTAGATTATAATTGTAAGCGGTATCATTACTGTGTCAAACAAAAGCGGCATTTCGGCCGCCTGTTGGTGAGATCCAATTATCTTTCCTGAAGAAAATATAACAATGCATCTGGCAATTCATTCTGCCAAAAACCCCATTGGTGGTTCCCGTCTTTCTCCTGATAGGAGACGAGAGCGCCACGTTTTTCCAGCAAATCACGCGTATCCCGGTTTAATTGAACAAAATTATACGTACCGGTGTCTGCCTTGAAGGCAGTTTCCTGTAAACCAACGATCATCCAGATCGAGAGTGAGGATAGATCTTCGGCTGCGGCGTAGATTTCTTGAGAAGCAGAGTAGAAGGCACCGGACATGCTGATGACACGTGTGAACAGATCCGGATATAACAGAGCAAGATGAAGCGAAACACTGCCACCAAGCGAGTCTCCGGCAAGAATGCGTTCCTGCGGAGAACGGCGCACAGGATATTTCTCTTCTATATAGGGAATAATCTCTTCAGCGAAGCAAGCGGTATATGCCTTGAACCGATCTCCGAATGGAGCATATTCCTGCGTTCTCACAGACACATCGACCTGAACACCTACAATAATGAAAGGTTCAGCTCCTTCGTCCAAAATAATTCGGTTAGCTGTTGTGGCAATTCGACCGAAATTGAAAAACTCTTCGCCATCCTGACAATATACGACAGGGTAGCTAAGTAATTCGTTATAGCCCGGAGGAAGGTAAATACGGAGCGTTCGCTTCTCTCCGAGATAGCGACTTTCAATCTCTTCCTTCACAATCGTGCGTTTCAAATAGCGGGAATCCGTCATAAAACGTCACCTTTCTCGGTTAATTTTTTGCATTCGACCGCGCAATACGGTAAGATTACCCTTGTGCGGGGTTAGGTCAAACACGCAATCATGTATTATGCTGTTATACCAATATTAAGCCCCTGTTATACATACAATCCGGCAGGAAACATAAAAAAATTACGGATTTCTTTGACGTATGGAGTGAAACAGGTGTATAATAATATTATAACAGCGGAACTTGATATTCAAATTTTTTGTTGAGGTGAAGAAAAAAATGAGCAAGGTTCCTTATGAAGTGTATACAGAGGATGTAGAAGCTCTGTCCGTGCTGTCTCCTGACGGCGAAATTGTTAACAAAGACATGATGCCTACACTTTCCGATGATCAATTAAAAGAAATTATGTACCGCATGGTATTTACCCGTACTTGGGATGACCGTGCAGTAAACCTGGGCCGTCAAGGTCGTCTTGGTTTCTATGCTCCAGTATCTGGTCAAGAAGCTACAATGGTTGGTAGTGAATTTGCAATTGAAAAAGAAGACTTTGTATGTCCTGGCTATCGTGACATTCCGCAACTCGTATGGCATGGACTTCCTCTTTATCAAGCATTCTTGTACTCCCGTGGACACCAACATGGTGGACAAATTCCAGATGGCGTTAATGTATTGATGCCACAAATCATCATTGGTGCACAAATTCTGCATGCAATGGGTATCGCTATGGGTTACAAATTGAAGAAACAAAAACAAGTTGTTATCACGTACACAGGTGATGGCGGTTCTTCTGAAGGTGACTTCTATGAAGGTCTGAACTACGCTGGTGTATATAAACTGCCTGTTATCTTCTTCGTACAAAACAATGGTTATGCCATCACAACTCCTTTTGCTAAACAAACGGCAGCTCTGTCCATCGCTCACAAAGCGGTAGCAGCAGGTATCAAAGGTGTTAAAGTTGACGGTATGGACATCTTCGCTGTTATCAAAGCTGTTCAGGAAGCTGCTGAGCGCGGACGTAACGGAGAAGGCGCTACATTGATCGAAGCAGTAACATACCGTTTCCGTCCTCACTCCCTTTCGGATGATGCTTCCAAGTATCGTACAAAAGAAGAAGAGGCTGAATGGTCTGCTAAAGATCCTATCGCACGTTTCGCTAAATATCTGGAGAAAAAAGGTCTTTGGACTGAAGAAGATACAGCACGTGTGAAAGAAGAAGCAAAAGCTAAAGTAAATGAAGAAATCAAAAAAGCGGAAAAAACCGAGAAAATGACGATTTCAGGCTTGATCGACAGCATGTTCGAACAAACGCCTAAGCACTTGGAAGAGCAAAAAGCTGATTTCCAATAAGTTTTTTCCGATAAAGCATAAACATCCGCGACTTTAATGTCCCGGTATACATGTACGAATTCAAATGTGAACTGTCAATGTTTAAGGAGGAAATGAAGCAAATGGCACAAATGAACATGAAAGAAGCAATCCGTGATGCGCTTCGCGTGGAGTTGAAACGTGATCCTAACGTTCTGCTTTTCGGTGAAGACGTAGGTAATGTAGGCGGCGTTTTCCGTGTAACGGAAGGTCTGCAAAAAGAGTTTGGCGAAGAGCGTGTATTTGATACACCACTGGCTGAGTCCGCTATTGGCGGTTTGGCTGTAGGTCTGGGTGTTCAAGGCTTCCGTCCGGTTGCTGAGATCCAATTCGTTGGTTTTATCTTCGAAGCCCTTGACCAAATGGTAGTGCAAGCTGCTCGTATGCGTTTCCGCTCCGGTGGAAAATACAATTCTCCAATTGTATTCCGTACACCATTCGGTGGCGGTGTAAAAGCGGCAGAATTGCATACAGATTCTCTGGAAGGTCTGCTCACGCAAACACCAGGTATCAAAGTAGTTGTTCCTTCTAACCCATACGATGCAAAAGGTCTGATGATCGCTTCTATTCGCGATAACGACCCTGTATTCTTCATGGAGCACTTGAACCTGTACCATGCTTTCCGTGCAGAAGTGCCTGAAGAAGATTACGTTGTTGAATTGGGTAAAGCGAACGTTGTTCGTGAAGGTTCCGATGTAACAATCATTACTTACGGTATGATGGTTCATACTTCTGTGAAAGCAGCAGAGGAACTCGAAAAACAAGGAATCAACGTTGAAGTTATCGACCTTCGTACGGTTAGCCCGATCGACATCGATACTATCGTTGCTTCTATTAAGAAAACAAACCGTGCAATTGTTGTACAGGAAGCTCAGAAGAGCGCAGGTGTTGCAGCTGAAGTCATTGCCCAAATCAATGAAAAAGCAATCCTGCACTTGGAAGCACCGGTTCTGCGTGTAGCTGGTCCGGATACTGTATATCCTTTTGCACAAATCGAAGATTCTTGGCTGCCTAACCCAGCACGTATCGTTGCTGCGGTTAATAAAGTCGTAAATTTCTAATTTAATCATCTGACATGCCGCAAGGCGCAGTATGGTGATTCACACCGCAGCGCAAGCTGCACTGTAAACAGCCATTAGCCCCTTGAGTAACAGTTATTTGCATTAGCAGTAACAGTTGTTTCTTGGAGTTAAGGGTTGTTTTCAGGATTGAGCACATAATCAAGGAGGTTTTTCAGTTGGCTAAATTTGAATATAAATTCCCTGAATTGGGCGAAGGCCTACACGAAGGCGAAATCATCAAGATGCACATCAAAGTCGGTGACAAAGTAACTGACGATGACATCATCATGGAAGTACAAAATGACAAAGCGGTTGTAGAAGTACCTTGTCCGGTTAACGGAACAGTTACAGAAGTATTTGCTAAAGACGGTCAAGTCTGCCACGTTGGTGAAGTTGTAGCGATCATCGATGCAGAAGGCGAACTTCCTGAGCAAGAGGACGCTCCTGCTGGCGATCAAGGCGAGCAAGAGAAAGAAGCAGCTCAAGGCGGAGCTGACACAAGTGGTTCTTCTGCAGCAGCTTCCAGCTCGGATGCAGCTAAAGAAGGCGGCAACAACAGCGTTCCGGCAGTACCTGCCAAAGACGTTCTGGCAACACCAAGCGTGCGCAAATTTGCTCGCGAACAAGGTGTAGACATCGCTCAGGTTAACGGCACTGGCAACAACGGTAAAGTAACCAAAGAAGATGTTGAATCCTTCAAAAACGGTGGCGGTTCTTCCGCAGCGGCATCTTCCGCAGCTCCGGCTCAAGAAGAGAAAAAATCCGCAGCACCTGCAGCGGCTTCAGCTGATCAATACCTTGAAGAAGAGCGCGTACCATTCAAAGGTATCCGTAAAGCGATCTCTAACGCAATGGTTAAATCGGCTTACACAGCTCCTCACGTTACAATCATGGACGAAGTGGACGTAACTGAATTGGTTGCTTTCCGTACTCGCATGAAACCAATTGCAGAGAAAAAAGGAACAAAAGTTACTTATCTGCCATTCATCGTTAAAGCACTGGTTGCGGCTTCCCGCCAATTCCCGGCTCTGAACGCTATGATTGATGAAGAAGCTAACGAAATTGTTTACAAAAAATACTACAACATCGGTATCGCAACAGATACAGACAACGGCTTGATCGTTCCTGTTATCAAAGATGCTGATCGTAAATCCATCTGGATGATCGCTGATTCTATCCGTGATCTGGCAGCTCGTGGCCGTGACGGCAAATTGAGCGCGAATGAAATGAGAGGAAGCACAATCTCCATCAGTAACATCGGTTCTGCTGGCGGTATGTTCTTCACTCCAATCATCAACTTCCCTGAAGTTGCTATTCTCGGAACAGGACGCATCAGCGAAAAAGCAGTGATCAAAAACGGCGAAGTAGTTGCAGCACCTGTAATGGCTCTTTCCCTGAGCTTTGACCACCGTATCATCGATGGCGCAACAGCACAAAACTTTATGAATTACATTAAACAGCTGCTCGCTAACCCTGAGCTGCTTGTTATGGAGGTGTAAGATATGGTAGTAGGCGACGCTTCTCTCAATATCGACACATTAGTAATTGGTGCGGGTCCTGGTGGCTATGTAGCTGCCATCCGCGCTGCTCAACTTGGCCAAAGCGTATTGATCGTAGACAAATCCGAACTGGGCGGTGTTTGTTTGAACCGCGGATGTATTCCATCCAAAGCCCTGATCTCTGCTGCACACCAATATGAGTCTGCACTTCACGGTGAAGCTTTTGGTATCTCTGCTGAGAACGTAAAAGTGGACTTCAGCAAAACTCAAGAGTTCAAAAACGGCGTTGTTAAGAAAATGACTGGCGGCGTAGCTGGTTTGCTCAAAGGCAACAAAGTTGAAGTTTTCAACGGTGAGTGCATGTTCATCAATGAAAACGAAGCTCGTGTATTCAATGACCACGAGTCACCACGTTACAAATTTAAAAATGCAATTATTGCAACAGGTTCCCGTCCAATCGAACTGAAACCTTTCCCGTTTGGCGGACGCATTCTGTCTTCAACAGAAGCTCTGAACTTGCCTGAAGTACCAAAAAGCATGATCGTTATCGGTGGCGGATATATCGGTGCTGAGCTTGGTCAAATGTACTCCAAATTCGGTGCAAAAGTAACAATCATTGAAGGTTTGGATACAGTACTGCCAGGTTTCGATAAAGACATGACTAGCCTCGTTGCTAAAAACATGAAGAAAACAGGCATCGAAATCGTAACGGGTGCAAAAGCTGAAAGTGCTGAGCAAACAGATAAAGATGTAACTGTGAAGTATTCTGTAAATGGTGAGTCCAAAGAAGTAACTGCAGATTACCTGCTGGTAACTGTTGGACGTCGTCCAAACACGGATGGAGAACTTGGTCTCGACATGATCGGTGTTGACGTTGACGAGCGTGGATTTGTCAAAGTTGACCATCAAGGTCGTACTAGCATTCCTCATATCTTCGCTATCGGTGACATCGTATCTGGCCTGGCTCTGGCACACAAAGCTTCTTATGAAGGTAAAGTGGCAGCTGAAGCAATCGCAGGACAACCATCTGTAGTTGACTACAAATGTATGCCGGCTGTTGTGTTCACAGATCCAGAGTGTTCCAGCGTAGGTTACACGGAGAAAGAAGCTAAAGAAAAAGGTTACAAAGTAAAAGCAGGTAAATTCCCTTATGCGGGTAACGGCCGTGCTGTATCTTTGAACCACGCTGAAGGCTTCGTGAAAATCGTAGCTGACGAAGAAAGCGGCCTTGTATTGGGTTGCCAAATCGTAGGTCTGGAAGCTTCCAACTTGATTGCTGAGCTTGGTTTGGCAATTGAAATGGGCGCTACTTTGGAAGATCTGGCTCTCACAATTCACGCTCACCCAACTTTGGGCGAAATCGTGATGGAAGCTGCGGAATTGGTTATGGGTCACCCGATCCACATCATCTCCCGTTAAGATCATCTAAGCTTCGGATCCGTCCGGCATTATATGTATATCAGAGGAGACGAATGACGCTAACGCGTTGTTCGTCTCTTTTTTGTGAGAATTATTAAGGGTGGATTCATGCAGGTTGTAATTGGGTTCGTACCGCTAATTACGATTACAACCACCACTCATTTTGTGGTACACTGTAATAATGATCAGAGTAGGATGTGGCTATATATGAAATTAAGAGCAATCGGAAGATTGCTTGTACGTCGAGCCAATTCTATCCTGGAGTTATAACAGTGAGGGGATATCAACATGAAAAACTATCTCGATTTATTACAGGATATTCTGAACAACGGCGTGCATAAAGGAGACCGTACAGGAACAGGAACACAATCTGTATTCGGCAGACAACTCCGTTATGATCTCTCCGAAGGATTTCCGCTGGTAACAACCAAACGAATTCATCTCAAATCGGTTATTCATGAACTGTTATGGTTTTTGAGTGGCGATACCAATATATCTTATTTAAAAGAAAACGGTGTGAAGATCTGGGACGACTGGGCGGACGAAAATGGAGATCTGGGACCGGTATATGGCTCGCAGTGGCGCACATGGGAAGCACCAAACGGAGAAAAAATTGATCAGATCTCCGCAGTCATTGATTCGATCAAAAATAATCCGGATTCACGACGTCATCTTGTCAGCGCATGGAATGTGGCAGAGATCAATAATATGAAGCTTCCACCTTGTCACTTTGCGTTTCAATTTTACGTTGCAGAGGGTAAATTATCATGTATGCTTACGATGCGTTCTGTTGATACGTTCCTCGGGTTACCGTTCAACATCGCGAGTTATGCGCTCTTGACTCATATGATCGCGCAGCAATGTGATCTTGAGGTCGGTGATTTCATCTGGTCTGGAGGGGATGTTCACATCTATTCCAACCATGTTGATCAGGTTAAAACTCAGCTGGAGCGTGAACCTTATTCTTTACCTAAGCTGGTGATCAAGCGTAAGCCAGATTCTATTTTTGATTATAAGTTTGAAGATTTCGAGTTTGAGAATTATCAGCATCATCCGGGCATTAAAGCTCCAATTGCTGTCTAATTAAGTGTTCAATCTCGATAAGAGACTTGGATTGAAGGAGTGTATTACCCTTGAGTATTGAATTGGTATGGGCAATGGGGGAGAACGGTGTAATTGGATTGAATAACTCGATTCCATGGCGTTTACCCAAGGATATGGCCTTTTTCAAACAACGTACGTTACACAAAACGATTATCATGGGGCGTAACACGTGGGAATCTTTTGGCGGTAAGCCTCTTCCTCAGCGCCGTAATATCGTAGTGACAAGAGATCTGAATTACAAGGTGGAACAGGCTGAAATCGTACATACGATTGAAGAAGGGCTGAGCGTAACCAAAGGTGAGGAACTATGCGTAATTGGAGGTTCCCAAGTGTATCGCGAGTTCCTGCCCCTTGCAGATCGTCTTGTGGTGACCAAAATTCATGAGAATTTTGAGGGAGATACGTTTTTCCCCGAAGTGGATTGGTTCGAATGGGAACTGATTGAACAGATTGAAGGCGAACAGGATGAAAAAAATGTTTACGCATATACGTTTGAATTTTATGAACGTAAACAGTAAATATGGCATATAACAATCCTGACTTCGTTCGTATTTGTATGATGAGAGGCGCTGATTGCGAAATATTCGTGAACAGCGTCTTTTCGTTCTAAAAAAATGAGCCATTTTTTTAGAACGGAATTCATATTACATTAATATAACATGAGTGATTGATATTTATGTATATTATACATACGATTTAGCATTAAACAGTAAAAAAGTGTAAAAGATTTGGGGATTTAACGTTGTGAAGCCCTAAAATAGGTCTGGAATACGGAAATAAGAACTATTTCTAGCAAAATATGTTGAATTCCATGACAAATTATCTGACATTTATATAACGTTTCGACTTTTTATCTCTTTATCACACACCAGATTTCGGAGTTCAAAAGCACATTTAACACCAAAATAAGGGTATTGACCATAGGTAGACTTGAAAGATATGATGTATAAAATACAAATAATTATGCGGATAATCCATTTAATATTCAACACAGTAAATGCTACTATAATTGAAATATCTTCGAGAAGATTTTGTGATACAATAGACAAAAACTCAAGTAATGAGTAATCCATTTCATATAGAACCATGCACATGAAGGGATTAAGACAAGAACGGATGGGGGAAAACGTAAGATGTCTACACCTACTGGATTTATGGAATACAAACGTCAACTGCCAGCGGATCGTGAGCCAGCGGAGCGGATCAAGGATTGGGAAGAGTTTCATAAACATATGGCAGAAGAAGAACTCAGAACACAAGGTGCGCGATGCATGGATTGTGGTACCCCGTATTGTCATACAGGTATAGATATGGTTGGCGGCACGTCAGGTTGCCCCGTGCATAACCTGATTCCAGAATGGAATAATCTTGTATATCGCGGACTGTGGAGAGAAGCACTTGAGCGCCTTCACAAAACGAATAATTTCCCGGAATTTACAGGTCGCGTCTGTCCAGCTCCTTGCGAAGGATCATGTACAGTTGGCTTAATCGGTCAGCCTGTAACCATCAAAACTATTGAAGAAGCAATTATTGAAAAAGGTTTCGAAGAAGGATGGGTCGTTCCCCAGCCTCCTGAAAAACGTACGGGTAAACGTGTAGCTGTGGTAGGCTCAGGTCCAGCTGGATTGGCTACTGCGGCTCAGTTGAATAAAGCAGGACATTTGGTAACGGTATATGAGCGTTCGGATCGTGTTGGCGGATTGCTGATGTACGGTATCCCGACGATGAAATTGGATAAAAAGGTCGTTCAACGTCGTGTTGATCTGCTTGAAGCAGAAGGTATCCAATTCATTACAAACACCGAGATCGGTAAAGACATTGCAGCACAACAACTGGTGGATGAATATGACGCTGTTGTATTGTGCGGTGGTGCAACGAAGCCGCGTGAATTCAATATTGAAGGCAGCGACTTGAAAGGCGTTCATTACGCCATGGATTTCCTGAATGGCAGCATCAAGAGCTATCTGGACTCCAATCTGGAAGATGGTCAATATCTGTCCGCTAAGGATAAAGATATTATCGTCATTGGTGGCGGTGATACAGGATCTGACTGTGTTGCTACATCGCTGCGTCATGGTTGTCGTACTATCACTCAATTCGGTACGCATACACAAGCGCCTATGGAGCGTGATCGCATTAACAACCCTTGGCCGCAATTCCCGAACGTATACACACTTGATTATGCACAAGAGGAAGCCAAAGCGTTGTTTGGTCAAGATCCGCGTGAATTCTCCATCATGACAACGAAATTTGTCGGAGACGATGAGGGGAACCTCAAAGAATTGCATACAGTACAGATCGAGCGTATTGTGGATGAAACTGGCCGCAAGATTTATCAGCCGATTCCAGGTACAGAGCGTGTATTCCCGGCTCAGATGGCGATGATTGCCATTGGTTTTGATGGACCGGAACAAACGTTGGTAGAGCAACTGGGTCTTGCAACAGATCGTCGCACTAACGTTAAGGCACGTTACGGCAAATACAATACCAATGTGGATAAAGTATTCGCAGCAGGTGATATGCGTCGTGGTCAAAGCTTGGTTGTATGGGCGATTAATGAAGGCCGTGAGGCTGCTCGTGAAGTGGACAAATACTTGATGGGTGCTTCGGTTCTGGTGTAAAAAAATAGAACGAGATATTAATGACAACCTTCGCGATCAGCGAGGGTTGTTTGCTGTTATTTTAACCAATTTGACTACATATTTCATGCAAGTGTGAGTAATAGCATTGCTTTTTAAGTGATAAAGATTTATTATTATATTATAATCATTATAAATAAGAATTAACTGAAACCATGAATCCGTACGAAAAAATAAATTTTAATGAATATAAACCGGAGGTGAGACCTGCTATGGCAAGTAACCGGGACAAGTCCATTTCAGAACAGATCTTTCACATTAAAAATCAATTGGTTGAAAAAGGATATAAGTTAACACAACAACGGGAAGTTACTGTACGTGTATTACTTGAACATGAAAAGGATCACTTTAGTGCAGAGGAAGTTTTCCTCCTGGTTAAAGAGCAGTTCCCTGAGATTGGATTGGCTACCGTATACCGAACTCTCGAACTTCTGAGTGATCTTCAGGTCGTTGAAAAGATTAACTTTGGCGATGGTGCTGCACGTTTCGACCTGCGAAGCACGGATGGCTCCCATCATCACCATCACTTAATTTGCACAGAATGTGGTAAAGTAGAAGAGATTATGGAAGATGGTCTGCTTCGTTTGGAACAACAGATAGAGCGTCAGTATGGCTTTGCTGTTACGGATCATCGTCTGGATTTCCAAGGTGTATGCAAAGAGTGCAGACAAAAACATGTACTGAAAGAACAGGCAGCAGGTTAATTCATTTCGGGAGGGTGCTCCCGAATCTAAAATCTGATATAATAAGTATCAGAAGCAAGGGGCTTCCGTCGGCGGAAGGCCCCTTTTTGCCGTCATGCGGACGGTGAAGGAGGAGAGATGGACGGATGAAGACACTGGTTATAGCGGAAAAACCCGACATGGGTCGAACCATTGCCGCCGTCATAGAACCAAAGGCCAAGAACAATCGCACGTATCTGGAGGGTGAGCATTACATCATCACATGGGCGATAGGGCATTTGCTTGGACTGGCTGAACCGGATGCCTATGATACGAAGTACAAGCGCTGGAATATAGCGGATCTGCCGATCATACCCGATCAGTTCAAGATTGTCCCCAATCCGAGAACGAAAGATCAGCTCAAAATGATTGGAGAACTGGCGAAACGGGCTTCAGCGATCGTTAATGCTTGCGATGCAGGGAGAGAAGGACAGTACATCTTCGCTCTTATACAACAGCAATTGAAGCTGCGTCAGCCTGTAAAGCGTTTATGGATATCGGATTTGACGGCAGAGAGCATTAGACGTGGTTTTGATGGTCTCAAGGATGCCTCTGAATTTGAAAATTTGACCCATGCTGCTCGCGCCAGAAGTGAAGCCGATTGGCTGATTGGCATGAATGCGTCACGGGCATTTACAACCCGCCATAATGCATTGTTGTCTGTAGGTCGTGTGCAGACGCCGGTACTCGCGCTAATCTACGATCGGGAAATAGAGATTGAAGCATTCCAGTCACAGACCTTTTATGAAGTGGCCGCCTGGTTTCGGCAGGAAGGTGTCGAGTACCGGGGACTGCGTCAGGGAGATAAGTTGACCGATGCGGAGGCAGCAGAGGCTATTGCAACCAGTGTGAAGGGCAAGACAGGGCAGATTACCATATATGAAGCGAAGCAGACGAAGGAGTATCCGTATCGTTTGTATGACCTGACCCTTTTACAGCGTGAAGCCAATGCCAAGTTCGGATATGGTGCCAAAAAAACACTGGATATCGCGCAGGCCTTGTATGAAAAACACAAGGTGATCTCGTATCCGCGGACGAACTCCAACTATGTTACAGAACAGAATATTGAAGGTATGCACAAAACTTTAAACCTGCTTAAAAATGGTACCTATAGTGAGCTTGCGCAAGGGGCCAAGCCAGAGCTTGTTCATAAGAACAATAAAGGGGTATGTAATCCGAGCAGGCTTGAAGATCACCATGCGATCTTACCTACTTTGAAGCGACCAGGTACCTTAT
Source organism: Paenibacillus sp. 2KB_22 (assembly GCF_052115745.1). Taxonomy (NCBI): domain Bacteria; kingdom Bacillati; phylum Bacillota; class Bacilli; order Caryophanales; family Paenibacillaceae; genus Paenibacillus; species Paenibacillus sp. 2KB_22. The sequence continues at coordinate 407,678 of NZ_JBFRHG010000002.1, read as the reverse complement.
CCAAGGATGAACAGAACATCTATGATTTGATTGTAAGGCGTTTCTTGTCTCACTTTTATCCTCCAGCGGAGTATAAGCAACATACAGTGCTCACCGAAGTGGAGAAACATCAGTTTAAGACATCTGTTAAAGAGCTGCTGTCCCTTGGATGGAAAGTGGTTCTCGGTTCCGGAGATCAGGAACAGGGCGGTGCAGGCAAGAAGAAGACCAAGAAAAACAGCAATGAAGAAGAGGAAGCCGAAGAGTGGACGGACAAGGCTTTTAGTGTACAACCTGAATTGCCTGTTCAATGTACGAAGAGTGAGTTCAAAGAGAAGGCGACCCAGCCTCCCAAAAGTTATACCGAGGGAACATTGCTGAAAGCGATGGAAAGTGCAGGCAAGCAGATTGAGAATGAAGAGCTGCGAGATGCGATGAAAGACAGTGGTTTGGGTACTCCGGCTACACGTGCTGCTACGATTGAGCGCCTCAAAAACGTAGGTTACATTACGATGCAGGGGAAAAAAATGCAGTTAACGCTCAAAGGAAGAACGGCTATCGAATTGATTCGCCGAGCGGGCGTAGATCTGTTAACCTCACCCGAGATGACAGGCCAATGGGAAAGAAGGTTATATCAGATTTCCAAAGGTGAGGCGGGGCAGGACAAGTTCATGGAGAACGTTAAGAAATTCACATTGTCCATCATTGAGAAAGTGCGTGTGCAAGCGCCGGCGCCGGCAGATGCTTTTGGAGAAGATTCGCGTGCAGGCAGGGGGAAAGGCAAGGGAGCCAGAACCCAGGCCAGCAATACGAGGGCATCTGCCAAGCCAGCTAGTAGCGGTTCGGCTGTAAAAACGTCCCGTCAGACTTCGGCATCTTCATCGAGAGCTGGCAATGGGAAAAGCACGATTACCAAGGCGCCGTCCTCAAGTGGTAGCCCATCGGGAGTGAGAGAGTTACTGGCACCTTGTCCTTCTCCCGGCTGCACGGGTCAGATTATAGAGGGCAAGAAGGGCTACGGATGCTCACGATTCAAGGAAGGCTGTTCGTTTGTGGTATGGAAAGAGTATGCTGGCAAGAAAATCACCAGTACGATGTTAAAATCGTTGATTGAGAAAGGGAGTACCCAAGTCCTGTCTTTCAAACGAAAAGACGGGAGTACGGTGAAGGCACGTATTATTCTCCAGGATGTGGTAACAGGCAAGTTATCTGGCGAGAAGCAGGATGCTTGATCCTAGTCATCATAAAGTAAAAAGGACCCTTATCCAAGGGTCCTTTTTTGTTGCTGCTGTTGTATATTTTCGTGTATGACTTTGGGTACCTCTTCCAGAGCAGTGATGGTATACATCGACGTTTCCGGATTAGGCTGAAGTTCTACGATGTTGTATTGCCATTCGTTTGGCTGTTTAATGTATATGCTGTGAATTCCGGCTTTTACCGCGGGCATAATATCTGTCCGCAGTGAGTTGCCAATCATCCATGTTGCACGACGATCAAACGGACCGTTAGATAGAATGCCTTCCAGTGCCTCAATGTTTTTGTGTTGTCGGATATAGATCCGATCATCAAAATAAGCCGAGAGCTTCATTTGATCAATCTTACGCTGCTGGATCACAGTTTCGCCGCCAGTATATAAGTAGAGGGAATGTCCAGCACCTTTGAGGTTCTCAAGCGTTTCAACCATATGAGGATAGGGTTCAACCTCCTGATCGTACACACTCATACCCAACTTGCTCAGATAAGATTCTTCTCTGAGAGAAGTTGATCGGGCAAACTTCTTAGAAAAGTAACGATAGGTATCAATCAGGGATTGCGGGAAATGATGACTCGCAAAGCCAAGCTTGTTCACTCCGGTTACATCGATCTCCAGCTGTTTCTCACGGATCTCTTGCGTTGTCAATGAATGTCCATCAAACCACTCCTGCATATTCTCAAAGAATTCTCCCAAAATCAGGTTGAAATATTTGTTGCAGTATACGAGTGTATCATCAAGGTCAAACAAAATATGTTGTTTCAGTAATTTCATGATCTAACTCACTCCTTGTAGCCAGCAACTCCACAATGGTTCATATGAATTATATGCGAATGTAAGATTCCAGAAACATATTCAATTCAGATACGCCATCTGGGCGAATACTGTATTTCTCTTTACGGTTACTTCCGAGCAGATGAGTTCGCAGCAGACCTGCGATGCGCAGCGCCATCACCTGATCTTTGACCGTATCTTCGTCTTTACCCAATTCTTCACACATCTCAGCGAGAGACTTGGGTTCATCCGATACGTAACGAAGCAGGCGAAGTCTTTCGGGATCAGCCAGTGCATGGGTGAATCGTAAAAGGCATGTTGGCGGCTGGTCTTCATTTTCTTCAGGTGCATCTACGGGATACTGCATAATCATCATTCCCTCATAGAAGCAGTACATATTAATAGGGCGATTGTGCACCGTTGGAAACAGGATGACTTCGTTCAGTCCAGGCATCGGTTCAACAAGAACGCCGGCTGTAGCATATTCAATAAGCAGTTCAGAGCCCATTTTATCAAGCAAAATGCGTTTTTCCTCTGCATCTTCTTCCAGCCATACACGCTGATCCTCGCTCATATTCTGGCAGTAGTGTTCATCCCATAGTCGCAATAATGGGACATAACTGTTCCGAATGCGCGTAGATTCTTCTATTGTAAGTGCGGGCAGAAGAGGAGACACACGTGCATATAGGTCTTCCGCTGTCATTCCGGCAAGCATGTCCAGGAAATCACGATTCTCCGATGTATCATTTTGATATGCTGCCCATGCAAACAAAACATCAAAATCATCAAAAGGCCAAGTGGCAGCAGGTGCGAGCGCAGCTCGTACATTGGAACTTAGTTTGCCTTCCACTTCCAGAATCCATTCAGGACCAATATCCAGATGCTGAATCCATTTTTTCGTGACATAAACCAAAAAGCTGTTAAGCATTTCATATATCGGTGAAACATCAATTTTCACATGATAGGCCATAATGTTGCAGAATCCTCCCGTCACATCTAAATGTACGCAGCGACTTAAGTACTATTATGGCTTGTTTTGCAGGGCGTTGTCCACTATAATGTTCAAGTCCGGGGCAAAGCCCTGATCCATGAATAGCAATTTAAAACCATATGTATAACATACGAAAGTCGTCAGCGATGGCGATTTTTCTTTGTGTGCTCGCAGGAGGAATGAATTCGTGTCATCGATTACTCGTCCCAAACTATCACACTCGACAGCCAATTATCTGATTCTGATTACGGTTATTGTGGTGGCGGGCATAAGCCAGGGGCTGTTGCTTCCTGTGCTTTCAATTTTTTTGGAGCAAAAAGGGGTTTCACCAGGTTTAAACGGATTAAACGCCGCCGCGTTGTACATTGGTTCATTTGCCATGACGCTAGTGGCGGAGCGACTACTAGGTGCATTGGGGTTCAAAAAGCTGATTGTAGGCGGCCTGTTATTGGTCATGGTTCCTTTGATCTTGTTTCCTTATTTACCGGATATTAAAATATGGTTCATTTTACGTCTGGTCGTTGGAATAGGAGATAGTGCACTACATTATGCTGCCCAGCTCTGGGTGCTGCTTGTTACTGCACCTGAAAAGCGTGGACGTTACATATCGTTATATGGCATGTCCTATGGTCTTGGATTCAGTATTGGTCCTCTGGGAATAAAGCTGCTTGGCTTCGGTGATGCTGTCCCTTTCTGGATATTGTTCATCTGCATTGCAGCAGTACTTATCCTTGTATTAATGAAGCTTCCGGATACCAAACCTGAAAAAGCAGAGCATGGCCAACTGCCGGAACGTCGCTTCCGTCGCAGTTTGGCATGGGCCTGGTATGCACTGTTACCAGCACTCTTATACGGGTATATGGAGGCCGGTATGAATAGCAACTTCCCGGTGTATGGCCTGCGTATTGGATTCGATACCAATCAGATTTCATCGTTGCTTCCATTTATCGGTATTGGAGGTTTGTTCCTTCAATTGCCTCTGGGGATGTTGAGTGACCGATACGGGCGTAAAAAGATATTGATGTTTGCGGGCATCAGTGGGGGAATCATCTTCATGCTGGTTCCAGTCGCAGGTACGCATTTCTGGTGGACACTTGTCTTGTTAACAATCGCAGGTGGCCTGGTCGGTTCCTTTTTCTCACTGGGTCTGGCTTATGCCGCAGACATCTTGCCTAAAGTGTTGTTGCCTGCAGCCAACGTGGTGGCATCCTTTCATTTCACGATTGGAAGTATTATCGGACCGAATCTGGGTGGTCAGATGATCAACTGGATCTCACCCGGAAGCATGTTCACCCTGCTTGGAATCATGTACCTTCTTTTTGGTGTGGCAGGTATATTATTTCGTCGTAAACCTGAGTTCGAATCTGTGTTAAAATAGAAGCTGGTGTTCGCATGGAAATTGATGTCCATTTCCGAGTACACTAGTGGTAGGGAAAAACATGGACAAGAGGAGACATCGCGATGATCAGAGTAGAGAATTTGAGTAAATCCGTTGGCGTGGACCGCGTTCCCGTTCTACGGGATATTCGATTTGATATGCAACAAGGTGAGATGATTGCTGTCGTTGGTTCAAGCGGTAGCGGTAAAAGCATGTTGCTTAAATGTTTGGCCATGATGGAAAAATGGGATTCTGGCCGATTTACGGTGGATGGTGCCGAGATCTTGAAAGAAGGCTGGTCTGGAAAACGGAAAATCAAACGGGAATGGGCATACTTGGAGCAGAATCCTGAGTTATTCCCCAGACGTACAGCTCTTAAAAATGTATTAATCGGACGTTCGGGTCAGACTCCCGTATGGAGAATGGTAACCGGTATGGTACGTTCCGATGATTATATGGGTGCTATGGATTATCTCGAAGGATTGGGATTACTCGATAAAGCACATCAAATAGCAGAGAAGCTTAGTGGTGGCGAGAAGCAGCGTGTTGCCATTGCAAGAGCACTTGCTCATGGTGCCAAAGTGGTTCTGGCCGACGAACCTGTGATTGGTCTTGACCCTCATACAGCAGATTCGGTGCTGGAAACGTTGCGCAAGTTATGTGAGGAAGAACGTGCAACAGTCATTGCAGTACTGCCTATTGAACTTGCTGAGAAACATGCCACACGGATCTGGGGATTGGCTGAAGGCAAGATTGCTTTTGATATTCGTGGACGAAGACTGACACAGCAAGAAAAAAACCAGATTTAAACTATTGAAAAGAGTGATGAGATTGTTTAATTCACGGTGGGGACGCTTCATTGCAGCAGGAACTATGGCAATTATGCTTGGTTCTGTTCTGAGCGGATGCACAGTCATAAGTGACCCCAAGGGTTTGATGAGAAAACCAATGATGTCCACCGATAAGGAGAAACTGTACAACGTGGTTCAGGTTAAATTGCCGCCAGAGAGTACATTGATTCGTCCCAAGGACATGAATAATACCAGTATGATTCGAGTGGAAGACCTGAATGGGGATGGGACTCGGGAAGCGATTGTTTTTTATGAGACGCCGAATGAAAATGTGCGAATCCATGGCATGATTTTGGAAGAGCAGGGGGGCGCATGGGTTAAAAAGCTTACATTTGATGTGCCCGGAAATGAGCTGCAATCCTTTAAAGTATTGGATATTACGAATGATGGTAATCCCGATATTATACTTGGGGTTAGTTTACAGGAGCAAAAAGCTTTGACTGCCTATTCGTACAAGGGCGGGGCACTGGAACAGGTTCTAGGTGGAGTCCCGTATAATCAATATATCATTGATGATGCGCAGGGAAATACGCTGGATTTGAGTGGAGATGGCAAGAGTGATTTTGTTATCATTTCGCTGAACAATAGCGGCTTTGCAACGATTGCTTTATACCAGTACGAAGATGGAAGCTTCAAGGAAGTTGATCGGGTGCAGACCGATTATACCGTTAAAGAAGTTTATAATGCTCTAGGCGGAGAGATCGCAGAAGGACAAATGGGCATTGTACTGGATGCAGAGCTTGATGATCGGAGTTCTTTCTCACAAATTATGTATGTTAAGGATAACAAGTTAGTCAATGCTTTCAAGTCACCGGATCAAACGTATAGAGATGACAAAATTTTAAGCGGTGATGTTGATAATGATGGTATTATTGAGTTTGGACTTAAAGAGACTCCAAAAGGCTGGGAGCATTACGTTTTTGACTCCAGGTTGTGGTTCTATACTTATTACCAATGGGATGGCAAAGAAGGCAAGAAATTTGTCTCGTTCCAATTTCGGGATGATGCTGATTTATTTCATCTAAATCTCAAGCCAGAGTGGTACGGCAAGATCACTATTGACACCAAATCGGAAAAGGAAAAATATATTCGATTTAAAATGATTGATACGGACGAAACCGTGGCAGAGATCAAATATTTCACCCTTTCCAAGTGGGAACAGGAGAAGGGTAAAAGCTGGAAGGAAATTACGCGCACCAAAGATCGGGTTATTGCTTCACGGGTAGCACAATCAGAGGCGGGTAAAGATGCACTGAGCAATACTTCTCAGCTGAATAGAAAGGGAGAACTTAATGAGTAAAGTACTTATTCTTGAGGATGAAGAATCCATCCGCAGTTTTATAGTGATTAATTTAAAGAGAAACGGATTCGAAGTGCTTGAAGCGGGTGACGGGCATGAAGCGCTTCGCATACTGCAGACGGTACCGGATATTGATCTGGCTCTGCTGGATGTCATGGTACCAGGTATTGATGGATTCGAGGTGTGTCGACGGATCCGTGAAACCAATGAACGTCTGGGCATCATCTTTTTGACCGCGAAAGTTCAGGAACAGGATAAAGTATACGCACTCTCCGTTGGTGCAGATGATCACGTTAGCAAGCCTTTCAGCCCAACAGAGTTGATTGCACGTATTCAGTCATTGTTGCGTCGTGTGAACGTGCATCGGGAAACTGCGGCTAAGGTTACGTTCCAGTCTGGGCCATTTTCACTGGACCTGATCTCGAAGCAATTCAAGAAACAAAATGAAGCTATTGAGTTAACTCCAACGGAGTTTTCCTTGATTCAATTTTTCCTGGAAAAAGAAAATACACCGCTCAGCCGCGATGTATTGTTAGATCATGTATGGGGAAAAGAGTACATGGGTGATCCAAAGATTGTGGATGTCAACATTCGTCGTCTACGTCAGAAAATTGAGAACAATCCTTCCGAGCCCGAATACCTGCAGACAGTATGGGGTCACGGGTACAAATGGAAGGGCCGGGAGCAATGATTAAAAAAGGCATTACACGGCAGATCGTACTACATTATTTCTTTGTAGTTTTTCTTGCTCTGCTGTTGGTCGAATTCGTATTTATGTTGGCAGTGCAAAGGTACTATTATGAAAGTATCTACAATACGATTAGTACCCACATTTCCAATTCAAAGGACTTTTTCGAGCCGATCGCTCGTGAGAATAACACGGAAGACGGCAATAATCTGTCCAGATTGATTGTGAATTTGGCATTGTCCAATACTGAACTGGAAATTTTGGATCTGAACGGGCGCGTATTGGCGAGTTCAACTGCTTTTGAATCTGACCGTGCTGTGCTGCAAACCAGTGATATTATGCAGGCTCTGAATGGGGATATGGGACGTTGGATTGGAAGACAACCAGGTACTGGAGAATCCGTCATGGCCGTTTCACACAAGTTTGATCTGGGCGGCGAAAATACTTATGTTATTCGATATCTGACTTCACTCGAAGATGTGAATTCTAAACTACTGAATATGGGAATGCTTGCAATTGCGGTCGGTATTGGCGTGCTTGCTATAGTTTTGATCATTAGTATTGGGATGGCGAATTCCATTGTACGTCCAATCAACAACATCACCGCAGTATCTGCCCAAATGGCCAGAGGACGGCTGGATGTCAGGGTTAAGGGGAATTACAAGCACGAACTGGGCGAATTGGCATCAACACTTAATTTCATGGCACATGAGATTGTGCGCAGTAATCAGATCAAGGATGATTTTATCTCTTCGATCTCACATGAATTAAGAACACCTCTGACCAGTATTAAGGGTTGGAGCGAGACACTGGACTCAGGCGGCTATGATCCGGAAGAAACCCGTATCGGCATGGGCATCATTTCCAAAGAAACCGAACGTCTAATTGGACTTGTGGAAGAGATGCTGGATTTCTCCAAATTGCAGCAGAATCAGATGAAGCTGGTCAAAGGAACGGTCAACATACGTGAAATTGTGCAGGAAACGATGTTGAATGTCTGGGCCAAAGCGGAACAAAAACAGGTTCATCTGAAGTTGGAAACCGACGAGACTCGAGCTTATAATGTCCATGGAGACGGCAATCGACTGAAACAAGTCTTCTTAAACATTGTGGACAATGCGATCAAATTTTCACATGAGAATTCCTGGATCTTCTTGTCTGTCAAAGAGGAGAATGGTCAGATTATTGCAGCTGTTCAAGACACCGGTATCGGAATTAGTGAAGAGCACCTGATCAAAGTACGGGATCGTTTCTTCCAGGTCAATCATCAAAATGGGGGAACGGGACTGGGGCTTGCGATTACGCAAGAACTGGTAGAACTGCATGAGGGAACGATTACGATGCAGAGTGAACTTGGATCAGGTACAATAGTTACGGTTACGTTACCGGCTGTGGCTGAGGAGACGGGTACAGAAGATTCTATAACGCAGTCTGGTGATACTGCATTCCCTGAAGAACGATCAGCAAGTGATGTAAAATTGGATCAGGAAAAGTCATAAGTTTGAATCAATTTGCTGTGATCGAATAGTTCTGCTTCAATAATTTTCATATCAACACCAAAAAAGGCGAGCCATCCAAGGCTCGCCTTTTTTGTATAATGTCTATTTCATTACGAAGAAAGTTCACCAGCGCGCAAGCGCCCACTTTTCTCATATACTTCTTTCAACATACGAACGGGTTGCGTACGGACAGCCGGTTTGGCAGAGACGACCTCGTTAGGTCCAACGACAACAATTTCATCCGCTGTACCCTTCACAATTGCACCGTCTTTGATAATCGCACCTTCACCAATGATGGCGCGTTCGATGTGAACCCCACGGCCTATACGTGCGTTAGGCATAACGACACTGTCTTTAACCTCAGAACCTTTACCTACTTCAGCACCGCAGAAAATAACTGAACGTTCTGCACGACCTTCGATGGCACAAGAGTCGTGAATCATGGAAGTTACCTGTTCAATCTTCGCATTTCTGGCTTTGTAAGCACTTGGCTTGGAGCGCCAGCCGCGAGTAAACATCGGCCAGTTTTCTTTTTGCAGACTCCAGTCTTCCTCGTTATAGAGCAAATCCATATGTGCATCCCACAGACTTTTAACTGTACCTACATCTTTCCAATACCCATTAAAGTTATAGACAAAGAGGGGATTGTTTTCGTTCAACATCTGAGGAATAACATCTTTACCGAAGTCATGGCTGGACTCAGGGTTAGCAGCATCTTCCAAGAGATGGCGTTTCAAGTACTCCCATTTGAACATGTAAATGCCCATTGAAGCCAGATTACTTTTCGGTTCAGCTGGTTTCTCTGCAAACTCCGTTACACGCAGATCAGCATCGGCAGCCATAATCCCAAAGCGATGGGCTTCGTCCCATGGAACTTCCATAACTGAAATCGTTGCTGCGGCATTTTTGGCCTGATGAGCCTCCAACATATCACGATAATTCATATGATAAATATGGTCACCCGACAAAATTAGAACATTTTCGGGGTTTTGTTGATCAATATAGTCGATATTTTTATAAATAGCATCCGCCGTTCCCAAGTATTCGTCATTTCCTGTATGATAAGATGGAAGTAAGGAAATTCCTGCCTCACTTGAGTTGCCATGTCCCCATGGTTCTCCTCCACCGATATGATCGTGTAACGATTCCGCTTGGTACTGCGTCAATACTCCTACAGTATCGATTCCTGAGTTTACGCAGTTACTGAGAGGAAAATCGATGATCCGGTAGTGCCCGCCAAACGGTACAGCGGGTTTTGCGATACTCGAGGTTAAAGGGGCTAATCGCTTCCCTTCTCCTCCCGCCAACAGCATAGCGATGCAATCTTTATTAAACATAATCGTTTCCCTCCCAAAATATTGTGCATTGTAGTACATCATTAACGCAAAGTAGAGCAATTGAAACTATTGTTACTGTAAAAATTCAGAAAAAATACAACATTTTCTAAACCACGGCATTTTTCTTTTCAACTTGGCTAGAATGGGGTAATGGTAACTGTTATATCTATTTTCTTGAGAAGAAGGTGATCTCTTGGCCATTCAACCGTTAGCACACCCGGACATATTGCCGGAGCATATTTATTTATTTCATGAAGGTAACCTTCATCACAGTTATCGAATGTTGGGCGCGCAGCCTGAGACTTGCGATGGCCGTCAGGGATATCGCTTTACCGTATGGGCACCAAATGCCGCAGAAGTAGGACTGGCTCTGGACCGCAATGAATGGAAAGGCGAAAAGGAACCTTTATATAAGATACCCGAATCAGGATTTTGGAGTCGTTTTTTTCCGGAAATCAGCGAAGGAACTTTATACAAGTTCCGTATACTAACGGAAGATGGCACAGAATTGCTCAAAGCGGACCCTTATGCGTTTCAAGCAGAGGTTCGACCTCAGACAGCTTCTGTCACCAGTTCAATCGAAGGGTATAAATGGAATGATGGAGCCTGGAGACGCAAACAACGTGCCATGTATAACAAACCTCTACATATTTACGAAATGCACATGGGAACCTGGAGGCGCAAAGAAGACGGGAGCCTCTATAGTTATCGCGAGATGGCTGATTTGCTCGTTCCTTACTTATTAGAAATGAAATATACACATGTTGAGATGATGCCCCTCAGTGAGCACCCATATGACCTTTCGTGGGGATACCAAAACACAGGCTTTTATGCGCCAACCAGTCGTTATGGGCATCCGAAAGATCTGATGTACCTGGTGGATACACTACATCAGGCTGGGATTGGCGTATTGCTGGATTGGGTTCCTGCACATTTTGCCAAAGACGCTCATGGGCTGCGTATGTTTGATGGTACGCCTTTGTATGAGTATGCAGATCCGATGTTAGCAGAGAAGCCGGGATGGGGCACACTCAGCTTTGACTACTCGAAACCTGAAATTCGTTCATTTCTGATCTCCAATGCATTATATTGGATGGAGATGTATCATTTTGACGGACTCCGTGTTGATGCGGTTACGAGTATGCTTCGGCTTGATTTTGAGAAGCAGCCAGGACAATATCGTACCAATGATGAAGGTGGTCTTGAAAACAAGGAAGCTGTAGCTTTTTTGCAGCAGCTGAATGAGACGGTGTTCAAGTATTTCCCTTATGCATTGATGATGGCTGAAGAATCAAGTGCATGGCCAATGGTGACTTTACCAGTACATGAAGGTGGTCTGGGCTTTAACTACAAATGGAACATGGGCTGGATGAATGATACGCTTGATTACATGGAATCTGATTTTCATGAACGTCCTTCCAAACATCATTTGCTGACTTTTCCGGTCGTATACTCCTTTGCTGAAAATTATGTGCTACCTCTGTCTCATGACGAGGTTGTTCATGGCAAAAAGTCGCTCCTCGACAAGATGCCAGGAACCTATGAGCAGAAATTTGCTGGCATGCGTGCTTTTCTGGGCTATTTTATGACTTTCCCAGGGAAAAAGCTGTTGTTTATGGGTGGAGAATTTGGCCAGTTTATCGAATGGAAAGATGAGGATCAACTGGACTGGTTCTTGCTGGATTATGACAGTCACCGCAATTTACATCAGTTTGAGCGTGAGCTGTCTAACCTGTACTTGAGCGAAAAAGCTTTGTGGGAGCTTGATCATTCCTTGGACGGATATGAATGGATCACTCCGGATGATCAGGACCAGAGTGTCATTTCATATGTACGCAAAGGAAAAAAACCTGCGGATACACTCCTTGTGCTCATTAACTTTCAGCCGGTCAAGCGGGAGCGTTACCGGATTGGTGTCATGCGTCCCGGTATGTATACCGAAGTTCTGAACAGTGACCATTCCGTTTACGGCGGTTCAGGCATTACTAATGATATGCAGCTGCCTACCGAAAAGATTCCTTTTCATGGGCATCCGTATAGTCTTGAATTAGTTTTGCCTCCGCTGAGCATCGTGATTCTAAAAAAGAATACACGTCGGAAAACGGATGAATCACCTGCGAGTATTACTTCCGTCAGTTCAAAAACGAAAAATAAGAAAGAAAACAACACGCTGAAACCGAAGAGGAGGACAAAGGCATGAATATTCTATTTGCTGCTGCTGAAGTACATCCATTTATCAAAACAGGAGGCCTTGCTGACGTAATCGGTGCTCTCCCGTTTGCATTAAAGAAGAGCGGGGCAGACGTGCGGGTGATTATGCCTAAATACAAAGGGATTCCTGATGAGTACAAAGACGCGTTGAAACCAGTCATTACAACAGATGTGCCTCTTGGTTGGCGCAGACCCTATTGTGGGATAGAAATGCTGGTTCATGATGGAATTCCAGTATATTTTGTGGATAATGAGTATTATTTTGGACGTGATGGAGTGTACGGGTATATGGATGATGGCGAGCGTTTCGCCTTCTTCAACCGCGCAGTTCTCGAAGTGTTGCCACAGATTGAGTTCAAACCTGACGTGCTGCACAGTCATGACTGGCATGCAGGAATGATTCCTTTGGTGCTCGAAGCCCATTACAGACATGATTCATTCTACAGTGATATTCGTACGGTATTCACCATACATAACTTGTTGTACCAAGGGGTATTCCCGCATGAGTTATTCAGTGAAATCCTTGAACTGGACGATCGATATTTCACCGTGGATGGAGCCGAATATTACGGTAATGTCAATTTCTTGAAAGCAGGAATTGTGTATGCTGACCATGTGACAACCGTAAGCCCAACATATGCACAGGAGGTGCAAACCTCTTATTATGGATACGGATTGGACGGACTGCTAAGCTCACTAGGGGATCGTTTCAGCGGGATTGTGAACGGGATTGATACCAAGAGTTACAACCCGGCAACGGACACCAAAATTCCAGTGAAGTACAGAACAAGTCTGTCCAAGAAAACGGAGAACAAAATTGAGCTACAAAAGGAACTTGGACTTCCTGTTCGTCCCGATGTACCTCTCATGGTGATGGTGACAAGGCTGGTGGACTCTAAGGGGCTTGATCTGGTCTGCCGTATCCTAGATGAATTGTTGTACTATGATGACATTCAATTCGCTGTACTGGGAACTGGAGAGCCGATGTATGAACACTGGTTCCGTGAAGCCGCTAATCGTTATCCGCTCAAAATGTCTGCCCAGATCACGTTTAACGATGGGTTATCCCGCCGCTTCTACGCAGGCAGTGATATCTTCCTGATGCCATCGAGATTCGAACCATGTGGTATTAGTCAGCTACTGGCTCTGAGGTACGGTAGTGTGCCTCTCGTAAGGGAAACAGGCGGTCTGAACGATACTGTGCAGGCATACAATGAGTATACTGGAGAAGGGAATGGTTTCTCATTCACAAGCTTTAATGCACATGACATGATGAATACCATTCGACGTGCCGAGGAGATCTACAAACAGCCAGAACATTGGAAGAAGATTGTGAAAAATGCAATGAGCGGGGAATACAGCTGGAACGTCTCAGCTGAAGAATATATGGATATTTATCGCCGGATCACGCATGAGCCTGTAAACTGATGTAATCCTGAATGAGTCGCAGCATATCATGCTGTGGCTTTTTTAATCAAATAAACAAAAACACTTCCAAAGTTCAGAATGAAAGTCAACATCTGAGACGGTGGAAGTGTTTTCTTTTTTCTTTTAAATAACTGTGTGAATTTAAACTTTAGGATGTTGGATGGTCGCCGGATCAAGCTGTCTATACAAAATGCGGTACCCATATGGGTCAAGTTTAATATTCATCATTCCATCGGTTGGAAACACAGGCTCTTCAGTCAATGCATCCTTCCAGTCTTTCGTTTCCATGGGATGAGAAAGCGTTCGATCTTGAGGTGTATTATTCATCCATACGGTAAAGTGAAGGTTGTCATCCACACGTTCGTAAACAATACAGGGATCATTGTGATCAGCCTTAAGGAATCGGAAGCGTCCTTTGCGCAGGGCTTCATTGCTTTTGCGTAAATCGATCATCAGACGATAGAAATCATACAGTTCTCTGTCTTGCTTGGCGGGGTCCCATTCCATACATTTTCGACAATCCGGGTCAGCATCACCACTAATTCCTACCTCATCGCCGTAGAAAATACAGGGTGTACCGATATAAGTGAAAAGAAATACAACCGACAACTTTAATCGGCGTTTGTCTTCTCCTAAGCGGGTCAGCAGTCGTGGGGTATCATGGCTGCACAGCATATTGAAGATTACTTCGTTGGTTTGTTGTGGATAGCGCATAATCAGTGAACCCATCTCATTGGCAAAGTTATAACCATCCATTGAACCACAGAAGAACTGAAGCATTTTGTCGGCAAATGGATAATTCATAACGGAATCAAATTGATCACCCATAAGCCAGGTTAAGGAGTCGCTCCATACTTCACCAACAATATAGGCTTCCGGATTCGCTGCCTTAACAACCTTGCGAAAATCACGCCAGAAATGGTTGTCCACTTCATTCGCTACATCCAGACGCCAGCCATCCAGCTTGATTTCCTTAATCCAGTACTCTGCTACATCAAGTAGATATGCCTTAACCTCAGCGTTGGCAGTATTGAACTTGGGCATGTTGCCATAGAAACCAAATGTATCGTAGGTAGGTATACCGTCTTTGATCTGAACCGGATATTCATTGATGTGGAACCAATCGGCATACTTTGAGTTTTTTCCATTCTGGAGAACGTCTTGAAAAGGAGGGAAGTCTTCACTGCAATGGTTAAACACAGCGTCAAGCATCACTCGGATACCCAGGCGATGGCATTCTTCTGTCAATTGTTTGAGCAGGGCATTGTCACCGAAATGGGGGTCGACTTTTTTATAGTCTATCGTGTCGTATTTGTGGTAGGAATTGGCTTGGAATAGCGGGGTAAAGTAAATGGCGTTCACGCCAAGTTCGGTCAGGTCATGCAAATGATCCAGTACACCTTGCAGATCTCCACCAAAATAATTGTCCAACTCCGGTTTGCCACCCCATTCATGGGTTTCTTGTGGGTTCAGTTTGGGATCTCCATTAGCAAACCGTTCAGTCATGATCTGATAAAAGACGGCTTCTTTGGCCCACTCGGGTACCTTAAACACATCAATTTCATGTATATAGGAGAACTCATAATATCCTCCAGTTGGATAGGGGGGCTCATAATGAATGCCGTTATCGGCAAGAAAAACATCTTCCGAACCGGCGGTTATCCGAAATATATAGGTGAGACGTTTGAATTGTGGCTTGACGGCAGCCTCCCAATAATCAAACATGCTATCCGCAGCAGCCTTCTCCAGTTGTATTTCCTTATACGTTCCGTTCCAATTGTACTTATCTCCGGTCAGTGCAGTCACGTATTGCACATCATTTCGTTTGGTTCGTACGCGCAGATGTATGGTAGACGAATTATAGGCATAAGCCCACTTGTCACGAGGAACATGATACATGGCTTCTAGCAGCATGACAGCACCTCCTGAATATAGGATAAGTTATGAAAACCGATCTTTTAGAACACGCACTTATAGTTATATTTAACCAAGTTAGCCAGCAAATGAACCACATTTACTGTAATAAAATGAATTATTTTCATCGTTTTCAAAGGTTTCTTTCACAGCATCTCCAGCTTCTTGCTGAATATACGTACAGCTAATTAAGAAAAAGGCACCCTGAACAGCTTGGAGTTCAAGTCTGTTTAGGGTGCCTATATAACATGTTAATTAGATTCTTAGCGAGTAGCTTGCTCGAACTCCGCTCGGATGGTTTGAAGCAGCTCTGGCTGACTGAGTACGTCATAGGCTGTTGTAGCAAGTGCTTTTGCTCCCAGAATCATGCCATCCAGCGCGCGATCCTGAAGGGCAAGATCACGGAAGGCAATGGAGTGCAGGGTATGAACCTCATCCACAACACGGATGTAGGGGTGGATTGCAGGACATTTCAGGGAAACGTTACCGATGTCCATGGAGCCATGATCGTTACCACTCACAATCTCTTCTTGCGGGATGCCGAGTTCCATCAGATTTTGACTAAATGCAGCTGAGAATGCTTCATTGGTGACCATCTCGTCATAGGATGTCTCATAGTTGGATGTCACCAGCTTGCAACCTGTCTGCAGAGCAGAGCCTTCAGCGATCTGAATCACACGTTCTGTGAGGATATTCAGTTCTTTGCGGGTTGCAGCACGCACATAAAATTGTGCAGAAGCGTAGTCAGGAATGATGTTTGCTGCCTGACCTCCGTTATTGATCACACCATGAATCCGAACGGTGCTTTTCACTTGTTGCCGGAATGCATTGATTCCGTTGAACGTTTGAATGACGGCATCAAGTGCATTAATTCCTTCGTGCGGACTTGCAGCAGCATGTGAAGATCGGCCATGGAATTCAAATTGTACAGCGTCAATCGCCAGCGAGCTGCCTGACTTTTCGTAGGCATAGTATGGATGCGCCATAAGGGCAACATCGCAGTCATCGAACAAGCCTGCTTCCGCCATTGGAACTTTGGCACCACGAGTCTCTTCAGCGGGTGTGCCAAACACTTTAATTGTTCCACCTACTTCATCCAGAATGGATTTCAGCCCAACAGCAGCCCCAAGACTCATCATGCAGATCAGATGGTGACCACAAGCGTGACCGATCTCCGGCAGGGCGTCATATTCGCACAATAATGCAATGGTAGGGCCAGGTCTGGCAGCTGTATACGTTCCGATAAAGGCTGTCTCCAGTCCGAGGATTGGAGCCTCTACAGTGAAACCGTGATAGAGCAGTTCTTCTTTCAAACGGGCAGAAGCGAGATACTCTTCATTTCCCAGTTCCGGGTTCGCACCGATATATGATGAAATGGCTTTAAAACGGGAAGCATATTGATCAATAACCGTCAGAATTTGTGATTTGTTAGATGTCATTAGTGAACTCCTTATGCATTATTGAAAATAATTTATTGATTATATCATGTTTGCTTTATTTTTTCAGAAACAAGTCAAGATTTGTATTGTCAAAATGCATTGCATAATCATGCATTGTACTTTATAATGACTCAGTCATCAACATGAGAAGCATACAATGTATTGTAAGGGGAGAGAAAAGGTTGAAATTGATAAGTCGTTACACCATGATGCTGTTGACCTTTGTCGTTCTGCTGACGACTGCCGTTCCTGTGGCACTTGCAAGTGGAACTACAGATAATTCAAGCAGTAAAAAGCTGGTGCTCGGTACAAGTGCCGATTTTGCACCATATGAATTCCATAAAGTGATTAATGGCAAAGATGAAATCGTTGGTTTCGATATTGAGATCGCCAAAGAGATTGCTAAAGATCTTGGCGCTGAGCTTGTGATTGAAGATATGGGGTTCGACGGTCTTCTGCCTGCATTGCAGAGCGGGCGTGTCGATCTGGTCGTTTCAGGTATGACGCCGACCGATGAACGGAAGAAAAGTATTGATTTTTCCGACACCTATTATAAATCAAAACAAGTGATTATGGTTCGCAATGTGGATAAAGACAATTATCCGACCATGGCAGAACTTGAAAATGCAAAGATTGGCGTGCAGAAAGGCTCCATTCAGGAAACGATTGGACAGAGTATTCCAGGAGCGAAGCTTACTGCGCTTGATAAAATCTCCGATATCGTGCTTCAACTGCAAACCAAACGCATTGACGCGGCAATCGTTGAAGACACCGTTGCTGCAGGTTATCTGGACGATATCATTGGACTTGCTGCTGCTGTCCCGGACGAAGAGCAAGCAGAAGCTGCAATTGGGATTCGTAAAGGAAATACCGAGCTGCTAGCTGCAGTAAATGGAACACTTGAGCGATTGAAAAGTGAAGATAAAATCAATCAGATGGTGACGGACGCCAGCCTCTTGATGGCGGATAAAGCAAACAAATCACAAAATATTTTCCAAGTATTCTGGCAGTACAAAAGTTTCTATGCTACAGGTGTAGGATATACACTTCTGTTGTCTGCACTTGGGGTTATCTTCGGGGTAATTATTGGATTGATCATCTGTTTGTTCCGTTTGCATGACGCTGCAATCTTGCGCTGGATCGGTACAGCTTACGTTGAAGTGATCCGTGGCACACCGATGCTGGTACAATTGATGATTATTTACTATGGTTTTTCCCTGAGCTTTGGCATTAACTTCACGGCACTTCAGGCAGGTATCATTACACTTTCAATCAATAGTGGTGCCTATCTGGCTGAGATTTTCCGTGCAGGTATCCAAGGTGTGGATCGTGGTCAGTTGGAGGCAGCGCGTTCATTAGGGATGGGAAGAGGCGCCGCGATGAGATATATCATATTGCCACAAGCCTTCAAAGCTGTATTACCAGCGATCGGTAATGAATTCATAACTATCATCAAAGAATCCTCCATTATCTCGGTTATCGGTATGGTGGATATTATGTATCAGGCAAGTGTGGTCAAAAACATTACGTACCAAGGCTTGAGTCCATTTTTGATTGCAGCAGCCATCTACTTTGTAATGACGTTCATTTTGTCCAAGCTGCTGGGACGACTGGAAAGGAAGTTGAGTGCAAGTGATAGACGTTAGACAATTACACAAATCTTATGGAAATAACGATGTGCTTAAAGGTATCAACGTGACGATTGGCAAAGGTGAGGTTGTAGTGGTCATCGGTCCTTCCGGTTCAGGTAAAAGTACATTCTTACGTTGTTTGAACCTGCTGGAACAGCCTACCTCGGGAGAGATTGATTTTGAAGGCGTGTCAATCACGGACCCCAAGCACAACATTAACGCAACTCGGGAGAAAATGGGTATGGTGTTTCAGCATTTCAACCTGTTCCCACACAAAACGGTAGAGCAAAACATCACGATCGCTCCGATTAAAGTGAAGAAACAATCCACTCTGGAAGCGGAAAAAATTGCTGCTGATCTGCTTAACACCGTGGGTTTGTATGATAAAAAAGATACATTCCCGAATCAGCTGTCCGGTGGACAGAAGCAGCGGATCGCCATTGCTAGAGCATTGGCCATGCAGCCTCATGTCATGCTGTTTGACGAGCCTACGTCGGCATTGGACCCCGAGATGGTCGGTGAGGTACTGGATGTCATGAAACGTCTTGCAGAAGGCGGTATGACTATGGTCATCGTAACACATGAGATGGGTTTTGCACGTGAAGTGGGAGATCGAATCCTGTTCATGGATGGCGGGGTTATTGTGGAAGAGGGAACACCTGATGAGGTGTTTGGAGCACCGAAAAATTCACGTACACGTGATTTTCTTGCGAAAGTACTCTAAATGAAGTGATTAAATAGCGTTACTGACCTCGAGTCGGTGACGCTATTTTTTGTTTGAAAATAATTATATATGGAATTCAAAAAAGTAACTATTCTGTTACCAAATATATAGGGAATATCTCGCCAGACACTTTTAGAGCATACAGTATTCTTACACGTGCTTACACATGTTAAAACCATTTGGTAAGAATTACTACAAGTTCAGGTTACAAAATTGTGATATATTGAACTCTGCCGAAACTTCCGGACAGGGAGTGCGGGGGATGTAACGATGCAGATTGTGCAGGGGGAAGATCTACAGCACACTGCTTGGGGTGAATTAGGGGTACATATCGTTTCAAATGTAATGATGAACCTATAGGGTGGGCTCCTCATCCGAATCCGACAACTAACTTCGCAGGCACAATGAGGGAGGAAGACCATGATTAACAAGAAACGTATAGCCAAAACAGCAGTAGCATTAATGACAACAGCAATGCTCATTCAAGCCGTTCCGGCTCACGCCGATTCAGTTCATGTGGCCAAAGAGGGGGATACCTTCTACACCTTATCGAAACAATACGGAGTAGCAATTAACACGTTAGTTAAAGCAAACAACGACATTTCGCCTTACAACATTTATGGTGGTTTGAAAATTACGATTCCCGGTAAGGCAAACAATGTAGCTGCCGCGGCGACGGAGAGCAAGACCCAAGCCAAAACGGTTACCGCAGCAAGCTTGGATGTTAACACAGATAACAAAGTGGTTCAAGCCTGGGGGAAAACATTCGATTACAGTAAAGCTGTGAACGTGAAAGCAACGGCATACTCTGCAGATCCGTCTGAAAATGGAGGATGGGGTGCGGTCGATTATTTCGGGAATGACCTTGAACTGGGTACGATTGCAGTTGATCCAAGTGTGATTCCACTTGGAACCAAAGTACTGGTAACGGGTCACAGCCATCCAGGATTGCCAAAACAGGCTTTTGTAGCCACAGCACGTGACGTGGGCAGTGCAATCAAGGGTCACAGAATTGATATCTTCATCCCTGGTAGCAAGCAGTCGGTAAGCACATTTGGTTTTCAGGACATCGAGTTGTACATTCTGAAGTAGAGCGTAAATTACATCTAAAATGAATTCAAACAGGGTGTCTGCCAGTCGCTAACTTGCGATTGAACAGCACCCTTTTAATATGTTCATAATTTCCTGAGACGGTTATTCTATTCTTTGGCCTTCGGTAATCCCAGCATTTCGTCCAAGGTAACCAGTTCATACCCCCGGTTACGCAGTTCCTCAATAATTTCAGGCAAAGCCTCAATCGTGCCATTCAGATTGGATCCTACACCGCCTCCTGCATGTTGCAGAACGATGGAGCCAGGTTTTACGGCAGATAAAATGTTATCTTTCACCTTTTCCTTGGGAAGACCTTTCCAGTCCAGGGAGTCAACGTTCCAGTTCACAATACTATAATGTTGTCTGGCAGCCCATTTCAGCTGTTCTTCATTAATGTCTCCATACGGAGGTCGGATCATCTTGGGCGTATATCCCGCTATATGGCGAATGATATCCCCGGTATGTAAAATTTGTTTGCGGAAGGCATTCATCGACAGCTTACTGAACTCTGGATGATTGTAGCTGTGATTGCCAACAATGTGCCCTTCCTTAACAATCCTTTTTACCAAATCGGGGTGCTTCTCAGCACGACTACCAACGATGAAAAATGTAGCTCTGACTTTATACTTTTTCAGCAAATCCAACACTTGTGGAGTAAACCGTGGATCGGGCACATCATCAAATGTCAGCGCAACCTGTTTCGTTGAAGGACCATTGGTTTTGAACGTATCGGCATATTTTTGACGTAACTGTCCCAGTGTCAGTTGTTCTTCTTCCACGGAATCAGAACTGGATACCGATTCACTTGGCGGTTCTGAAGCATCCCGTGATGAAACTGGTGGAGCTTGATATCCTCCGAGAAAAATAACGATAACCATCAGCATAATGAGGCGTACGGGCACAATAACAGCCTCCTTTTCCAAAATGACGTTCTCTTTGGTATGCCCGGGGGTTTGAAAAAATATGCGCAGTGTGAGAAGTTTCATTGCTGATTTAATTCATGACAGCCATAATTCCTCCATATATAACATATAGAAAAGGATTGGTGGAATAACTATGAGTACATATGATCTGAAATCCATTCGTTTACAGGTGATTGAAGCAGGAGAGGATAAGGTTTTTCTCGTTACCGGAGGAAAGGCTCATATTGGCGCTGTAGCCACGTTCTATGTGGAAGATGAGCGAGTCAGCGGCACGACGGTCCATATTCCGGGACATAAGGAACAAGAACTGTGTGAGCGGCTTGCCCGAAAGGCTGCCCAACAATTGGGAATGACCGTTACGGTAATTATGGGAATCCATTTTGATTCCATTACACGGATGCAGATCGACGAAATCGTGCAGACTGCAGAGAGGCTAATGGAGGATCATCTCAATAAGGAAATGTGATCTTCCTAAACAATCGCTTGTTTTGATTTTATTTTATTTGCTAAAATTGAAACGAGTTGTAGATTGTTACGTATGTATGTTTATATACGATGTAATATCGACTAGGAGGAATAACATAATGTCCATTTTCAAACGTTTGCGTGATTTAACCATGTCTAACATCAACGCCATTATTGACAAGGCGGAAGACCCAATCAAAATGACGGACCAATATATCCGTGACATGCAAGAGGATCTGGAAGATGCGGAGAAAGCAGTAGCTCAACAGATCGCCATTGAGAAGAAATTCAAGCAGCTATTCGAAGAGCAGGAAGCTCTGGTGAAGAAACGTGAAGAGCAGGCGCATACGGCGGCACGTGCTCAAAACTTGGATCTGGCCCGCAGGGCTTTGGAAGAGAAAAAAGCGGCTGAAGAGAAGATGGTTGAGTACAAAACCAGCTATGATCAAAACAAGGCTTCTGCCGATAACCTGCGTGGCAAGCTGGACGAGATGCGTAAGCAACTGACTCAAATGAAGAACAAACGTGAAACACTGGTAGCCCGCTACAATGCAGCAAAAGCACAAACAGAAATCAACAAAGCGTTGAATGGGTTTGGCTCCGATACTGCAAGTGCTGGTATGAAGCGCATGGAAGAGAAAATGATGCAGATGGAAGCACAGGCAGAAGCAAGCAACGAGATGTCTTCCAAAGGCAAATCGCTTGATGAGGAGTTCGAGAAGTTGGGTAAAGATCAGGCTGTTGAAGACGAACTCGCAGCATTGATGAAACAGTACGATAATAAAAACTAATACCTTGGTTGTCAGCAGGGTTAACCGGCGGAGGAGAAGAGCGTTTCTCCTTCGCTTTTAAATGCGGTTCATGTTGAGATGTGGGGGCTGTGTAAATGGATTTGAACATTTTGGCGATGCTGGTCTGGACAGTATCTGGTTCGGTTTTGCTGTTTGTCTTGATGTATGTTGATTCACTGTTCACTAAATATAAGGATTTTGCTGAAGTTAAGGCTGGCAACATGGCAGTTACCACTCGTATGGTGATGAAATTATTTGCACAAGGCTATGTACTTGCTACGTCTATTTCTACGGCTGGTCATCTAGGAGAAGCGTTGTTGGTCTCTGTGGTATCCTTTATCATTTTGTTGATTCTGGAGAGTGTCGTTCACTTTATGATTCGCAGATGGGCCAATCTTGATCTGGATACGGGAATTCAGCAAGGGAAAACAGGATACGGGTTGTTCTCTGGCGCTTTACATATCGTGGGCGCACTGATTATTGCAGCTTGTTTATAAGATAAGGAACAGGAGTAATTCTCATGAGTGTATGGAAACGAATTAAAGGAATACTAACGAAACCTGAACCACCGCAGGCAGAGAAAACGATGCTTCAGCTTGCACCTGGTGATATCTGTGAGGTTTCTCTCGTCACTTATGAAGTCGTTGGTCGGGTACAAAATCGCGCTCGAAATGCAGTTGTGCTCACGCTTCAGGATGGTACCGCATTTCGATATTTGCATATCGAAGAGCGGGAACTCACACGTTACGCCCTATATACACCCATTGATGGCAGGCTTGATGCGCCTGATGAAGTGCCTACATTGCTGGATCTGGATGGACGCGCATATCATCTGGAGGAAGAGTATGGAGGAATGGTATCTACGGCAGGCAGAACGCCGTATGGCCAGGCTGGAGAACAATTGGTATGGCAGTATCAGTCCGATGATAATATGCTTCTTCGCGTGGAGTGGCAAGACAGAAGATTTACACTGTATGAGGGTGAGTCCATTCTTCCTGCGGATATCAAAGTGATTCGTTCGAGCTAGGAGAGGTTCCCAATGAAAAAACGCTTGGCACATGGATTAAAATTAATGCTGGTCCTCAGCCTTGTGATGTCTCTGTTGTCCGCGTGCGGAGCACCTTCTGTTCAGGACACATATCCGCTTGAATCGGTTAACGGTAGTGGTAACTCAACGTCTTATGTGTACCGGGCTTCGGACCGCACCGTTCCCGAAGTGGCTCAGGAATTGTCTGACCAAAGGCAACCGGATCAGATCTCGGCAGAGAACACAGAGCGTATGTTCCTCGTGTATCAGGACGAGTATTATCACCTGCAACAAGACCCGAACAAGCCGGAGGATACCTTGGTTGAGGTGGACTCCAAAGAATATGTTCGGCAGAACTACGATTCATCTTTTCTACAAGGCTACCTGACCGCTACATTAATTGGTAATCTTTTTGATTCTTTTGGCGGGCGAGGTTATGGTAACTATCGGGGATATACCAATAAAGATACGTATAAACCGAGTGCAGGATCTTACCGTACGCCAACAAGTAATGACAAGAAGCTTGCTCCACCTATTACTGTCGATCGGAAAGGTACGATTACAAGGCGCGGAAGCGATAAAGATTCAAGCGTGGGATCTGGCGGAGGATTATTCAACCGCAACAAGGATCAAAGCAAGGGAACCATTGATCGCAACAAAAGCAGTGGTGGTCTGGGCGGATTGTTTGATTCACCAAAAAAATCCTACAAAAAACCGAAAACCAGGGTGGGCGGCGGCCGCATTATGAGGCGTAGATAATAATCTAATGCTAAGCGTGGTTGCCAACCATCAAATAGTCCAATTCATAAGAACAGTGAAAAGGTAAGGCGGATTCATCTCTGCCGGCACATTTACCTTGGAGCTGTTCTTTTTGGTTTACGATTTGCGAACATGGTTGGATTTACGTACACGGGGAATGGTTGAAGCAGGTTGTTTGCGAATCCAGCGGATAAATGGAACCATTCGTTCATCCTGTTTTAAGGACTGCAGGTCCGTAAGACCAAGCGTTACAATATCGCGATTGGTATATAACGAATGGATCTGTTTGTGACAAGGGATGCACAAGTTGGCCGTAGGCAGAAAGGTTCCTCCCATTTCTTTGGGTGTCAGATGATGAACGGTCGTGTCCACAGGTTCTCTTCCGCATAGTTCACATTGGTCACTCATGATGATTACCTCCCTTTGTAAATTATATTATGGGCAGACAAGAGTCCTTTCATGTTAATTATAAGGTCAAGGAATGTTACACCTGTATGAAAATAAGATTTTGTCACAGCATTCAATAAGTGATGTGCTTGTTATCTTACCGCATTCGGGCTACACTTTCTTAAAAGATGATATGTCACTAGGAGGTAAGAAAACTTTTGAAACTGAACTCACATTCACATGATATGACCACTGCCAAGTTCAACCGTACAGCTGTACAGGTCCCGGATGCCCAAGCCAAAGTAGCAGCACGAGTTACTTCAGGCTCTATAGAGAAAGTTCACCTTGAGTCTGCCCATGGACGTACACTTGCAGAGAGCATTCAGGCACCGCATCCGTATCCATTCTTCCGGAGATCGGGTATGGATGGATTCGCGATTATAAGTACAGATACCATAGATGCATCGAGTGATCATCAAGTTTGGTTTCGTGTAATTGATGAAATTCCTTGCGGCTACACCTCGGACCACACCATTGTTTCAGGTACGACGGCTCGCATTATGACGGGTGCACAGGTTCCGGAAGGTGCAGATGCGGTAGTCATGATGGAGATGACGGAGAGCAAGGTAGAGAACGGAGAACAGTGGATTGCATTGAAACGGCACATATTGTCGGGTGCTAACATCACACCAATCGGACTGGAAGTCCAAGAGGGGCAGCAATTGCTTGAAGCAGGCACGATCATCAGAGCAGGAGAGCAGTCCGTGTTAGCTACTTTTGGCATAGCAGAAGTTCCTGTATTTCAACGTCCAAAGGTGGCGATATTCGCAACAGGCACGGAGTTGCTTGATGTGGATGAGCCATTACAACCAGGTCGGATTCGCAACAGTAACAGTTACATGCTGCGCTCTCTGGTCGTTGAAGCAGGTGGAGAGCCTGTGATGTACGGTTCAATTGCGGATGATGTGAATACAGCCAGGGCCAAATTGGAAGAAGCCATTCAAGATAATGATATCGTAGTGACCACAGGTGGTGTATCTGTCGGGGATTATGATATTATGGGCGAACTTGTGCTGGAAGAACATGTGGAGATGTTGTTTAACAAAGTGACGATGCGACCAGGAAGTGTAACCACAGCTGCTGTATATAAAGATAAATTACTTTTTGCACTTTCGGGTAATCCGGGGGCTTGTTTTGTGGGTTTTTGTCTCTTTGTACATCCAACTATTCGGTCCATGCAGGCGGATGCTCATCCTTATTTGGAAGAATGGACTGCAATTTTGGAAGAAGAATACACGAAAGTGAACAATTTTACACGGTTCGTACGTGGACGCACAGAGATCCGCAACGGAATGGTGTACGCGATACCGGCTGCTGCCCGTGTAGATGAATCCAGTGTGATGATTACCATTAAGGACAGTGATTGCCTGATTGTTGTTCCTCCTGAGAAAAAAGGTATTCCTGCGGGTGAGCAGGTACGTATTCTCAAACTGCCCACAGGTCATGTGAGGTAGTTGATAGATGACTACAATGAGTGATACCAAGCCACATATCATACAGATTGTCGGATACAAAAACACGGGCAAGACAACCCTGACAGCCTCGTTGATCGGGCACTTTTCTTCCATGGGACTTAAGGTAGCGGCGATTAAGCATGATGGACACGATCATTTTGAGATGGACCAACAAGGAACGGATTCGTATCAATTTGGGGAGGCAGGGGCCGCGGCTGTGGTTGTCATGTCGGCGAAACGTACTGCAATTATGGAACGAAAAGCAACCAGGTTGGAGGATATGTTAAGTCATCTGTCCGGGTATGATTGGATTGTGATTGAAGGATTCAAGGATGCTTCTTATCCCAAATTCGTGATGGTTCGAGAAGAGAAGCATCTAACCTTGGTTGATCAGCTTGAAGGGGTAGTGGGTATAATCTCATGGTTATCTTCAGAGCAATTTAAGGAGCGGAGCATCGTAAGCAGAGATATGGCTTGGTACTCCGTTCATGAAACGCAGGAGATAGCCAAATCGTTGTTAGAGATGGTGCAAAGCGAATGAGTAGGCTACGTGGGTAAGGTAAGAGAGATTTTGAAACGTAATATTTATTATGTAAACCTAAATTGTTTATAGTGTTACATCGGATCTAGATTATTTTTATATTAGCAGGAGAATCCATCAAAAAAGCAGCAGACCTTTCTCGGATCAAAATCCTTGATGCGGTGTGCTGCTTTATGTTGTTTAAGATGTTACATTCCGTCGTCAGTACGACGTTCGATGGCTTCGGACATCGTTTTGTCGGTAAGGTGAGCATAGATCTCGGTTGTTTCCGTAGAAGCATGTCCAAGCTGCTCCTTGGTTTTGTAGATATCATTTTGCAAATAATAGTCGGTTGCGAATGAATGTCGTAATTTGTGCACGGTCAAGTATGGTTTGCCAAAACGTTTGGCATATTTCATAATCATGGCCTGAATCGCTCTTTTGGTCATTCGGCTTCCTTCTGAATCTCCGTTACGCAAAGCAATGAACAGGCCTTTCTCGCGCTTGGGCGTACGGTAACGTGATTGCCGCAAGTTCATATAGGTTGCGAGTTCGTCCTTGGCCTGTTCCCTGAAATAAACGGGTGTTTTGTACGTCTCATCATTATTACCTTTGCGATAAACATACAGGAGTTTGTTGTTCAGATCGAGGTCATCGACGTTCAGGTTCACAACTTCCGATACCCGTAAACCTGAATTGAGTATCAGGCTGGCGATGCAGGCGTCCCGTTCTTTGTTCAGCTCATGGGAATACAGTGCCTGCTTGTTCTTCTCCATATCGACAGCATAGCCTTCAAGGATATATCCGATAAATTCCAGCAGTTCCTCTTCCTCCAGAATTTTACCTTTGAGTTTGGCAGCGGTGTCCTTGGGTTTATGGGTACGTTTGATCTCGATTTTGGCCATAATGTTCCGCTTCAGCAAAGGGTAAAAGTCTTCATCTTCCGCAATCTGGCTCAAGTAATGAAACAGGGAGCGAAGGGAAGAGAGTTTGCGAGAGACGGTAATTCTGGAATTGGTTCCCTCCCGTTTGGTTGTGAGAAATAACCGATAGGCGGTAACCGAATCCATGCGCAGGACTTCCAGTTCATTCAACGTTACTTCTTTATTAGAGCTTGCCTCGGACAGCCCTTCTGCTCGCAACCAACCGAAGAAAGCTTCATAATCTCTCAGATATTCGAGCAGAGTAGAGGGGGACAAGTCAGGTAGCTTGTAGTCCATGAATTGCTGAACGAACCAAGGCATGGAAGGTAGTTTGTCATCCAGCTTGCGTCGATCAATCTCTTTTTGCACATTGGTCAAGTTCGACACCTCCATGTGAAAAACATATAAAATTAATAATCAATCTAATCCTATTCTATGCTCTAGTGTACCATAATTTACATGCTCACAGCTTGTTCACCGAAGTAGTCAGTATATAGATGGGATGCTTCCTTGCCCTTCGGCACGTAAACCTTTAAAGTAATCAGTATACGTAGAGCAGAGGAGGTGAACCGGATGAATATGAAAATAGAGCTGGTTCCCCGCGAACGCAGTCAGGTGATTCGGCATTTAATGCAATTTTATCTATATGATTTTACCAAATATCTGAATATTGATGTGGACAGTAACGGCATTTTTCCTGAATATCCCGGCCTAGAGGCATTCTGGACAGAAGAAGACCGCAAGTTTCCTTTTTTGATTACAAGTGATGGGGCACCTGCAGGGTTTGCTCTGGTGGAGAAATTGGAACCTGGAAGTAAGGATAACGACTACTATTTGACTGAGTTTTTTGTGATGCAAAAATATCGGCGCAGTGGTGTGGGTACTCGGGCAGCCTATGAATTGTTTAAACGTTTCCCAGGGAGATGGAAAGTGACCCAGGTTCGTAACAATGTCATTGCGCAGGCGTTCTGGCGTAAAATTATAGGAGATTATACGGGAGGCCGTTTTCGAGAGAAATTCCATCCGGAACTGGGCAATCCAAGCCAGTATTTTGTAACCTGATCCCAATCGGGATTTACTTACATATAAAGCATTCTGCTTAAATGAAGAATTTAATGAAGGAGTGAGTCACATGAACGTACCCACATTCCATCTCGATGGACAGACAGCACTGGTGACAGGTGCAGGGAGAGGGATCGGAAAAGCAATTGCGATTGGACTTGCCCAGTCAGGCAGTGACGTTGTACTTGTATCCCGAACAATGAAAGAAATTGAGGAGACAGCTGCTTACATTTATGAACAGACAGGGCGTAAAGCGCTCGCTCTAACTGCAGATGTGACTTCAAGAGAACAAATGGAAGAGACGTTTCAAGAGGCGATCTCGGAGATGGGTAGTCTGGACATTCTGGTGAATAACGCAGGTATGAACATACGGACACCAGCACTTGAAGTTACGGACGAGCAGTGGGAGACTATCATGCAGACAAACTTAAAATCGGCTTTCTTTGCTTCGCAATTGGCGGGTCAGCATATGAAGGAGCGCGAGGGTGGGAAGATCATCAATATCTCTTCGGTAGGCGGCCACACGGCTCTTCGAACAGGGGTCGTATATGGCGCGACCAAAGCTGCATTAATTCATATGACCAAAGTTCTCGCATTGGAATGGGGAAAGTATGGAATCCGTGTCAATTCAGTAGGACCATGGTATTTCCGAACACCGCTGACCGAAAAACTGCTGGATGATCCCCAGTATTTGCAGGAGATTGTAAGTCGTACACCGCTACAGCGAGTGGGAGAACTGGAAGAAGTGGTAGGGCCGGTTGTGTTCCTGGCATCAGATGCAGCGGGATATATAACGGGTCAAACGTTGTTGGTTGACGGTGGAATGTCCATTTATGGTTTCTAAATAAATGAAGTTGGGTGCAGTCTGGAAAAGTGGGTGGCATAACCAACTCATGGGTAATAACATATGGGAAGTTATCTGTATTTCTATTTATCTGTACCCAATTCACTGAACTTGGAGGACGATAACCATGGAACTACGTAATTACGGAAACACGGGCATGAAGGTAAGTACACTTGGATTTGGCGGAGCGGAAATAGGCAAAAATGTATCCAAAACGGATGTAGCGACATTGTTGAATAGTGCCCTCGATGCCGGATTAAACGTGATTGACACGGCTGAATGCTACGGTGACAGCGAGGAATTAATCGGTGAGGTGCTGTCACATCGGCGTGATGACTACTATTTGTTCACCAAATGTGGACATGCTGCCGGGATCGAAGGTCCGGATTGGGATGCCAAAGTACTGGCGCAAACGATTGACCGTAGTTTGAAAAGGTTGAAAACGGACTATGTGGATGTTATCCATTTGCATAGCTGTTCTGAAGAAGTACTTCGACAAGGAGCAGTAATCGAAGTACTGCAACGTGCCAAGGAAGCAGGAAAGACCAGGTTTATCGGATATAGTGGGGATACAACAGATGCGCTGTATGCGATTCAGACCGGAGTATTTGATAGCCTGGAGACTTCATTAAATATCGCAGATCAGGAAGCGATTGAACTTACGTTGCCTGAGGCAAGAAAAAGAAACATGGGGGTAATCGCAAAAAGACCTATTGCCAATGCGGCTTGGACGTATGAAACACTTTCGGAAGAGGCTTATCCATTCATATACTGGAAGCGCTTAAGTGAACTTAACTATGGTTTTCTGGGTGAAGATGCTCAGGCAGCGGTAGAAACAGCACTGCGTTTTACGCTAAGTACCAAAGGCGTAGATACGGCTATTGTAGGAACAGCCAAGCCCAATCGCTGGCAGCAAAATGCTGACCTTGTGGCTAAAGGGCCACTACCACAGGAATTATATGATGAGATTAGAGCACGATGGAAAGAAATCGCCGGAGCAGATTGGACTGGCCGGACTTAAATCAGAAATATTAGCGAAGCCGCCATATGGCGGCTTTTTTTGTGACCAACATTAAATATTTTCATCATATGAAAAATTCACAACAGAATTCGGAACAGAGGCTGCGAAAAATTTTAAGGGATAATGCAATACGTCAGCCTAGTCCGGAAACGGGTAGAAAAGGATGAAAGAGGAAAAATTCCAGTAAGTGGCCCTTCTTATAAACGACTAAATTTATAAAAAACGACGAACCTATTGAGAAAATACGAAAAAGAGGCAGTCTACGTTCAATTTAAAAGAGAAATAACGACTTATATTATAATATTTCAACATATGAAAAATTCATAATAGTAAGATCATTTTCTCACCTTAGTTACCATCTCTCATACAGCCACATTGACGCACCACTAAGTTTAAAAGGAAAAACATTCTAAACGATTGAAGTCAACCACTTTTTTTGCGGATTTAAATAGAATTGAAAATATATCTTTATTCTGATGCTTAAAAAGCACACAGATTAAATTTATCCTCAGAATGAATTAAACATAATAATTATTATGTAAACTAATAATAATTCTTTTGGTAATACGGACATAAAACCTCCATGACCTGTAAATCGTAAGGGGAACAGGTTGAAGGAGGAGCTTCATGAAAAGTCAGCAACACCGTAAAAACGACGACGAAAAACTAAGTTGGGTCAGCCTGTCTTTATTTGGCGCGGGTTGCACACTGGGAACTGGATTTTTTCTAGGAACCAGTCTCGCAATTCATTGGGCCGGCATATCCGTGCTTATATTGTTGGTGCTGGCGGCGGCAGGTACTTACTTTGTATTTGGTGCGCTGGCACAGATGACAGCAGATGATCCAAAGGAAGGTGCTTTTCGAACCTATGCGGGCGAGGCATTCGGACGTTGGGCTGGTTTTGGTAGTGGATGGATGTACTGGTTTTCTGAAATGCTCATCATGGGTAGCTCTTTAACAGCACTGGGTCTCTTTTCTCAATTCTGGTTTCCCAAGTTTCCGCTATGGGCATTTGTTGCGGTCTATGCCGCTATAGGTCTGTTCATTGCTGCACTGGGAGCGAAAGGATTAACCAAAACGGAGAATATTCTTGCTGTAATTAAACTTGCTGCAACGGTTGCATTTATAGCTATAGCAGGAGCAGCTTGTCTGGGTTGGTTACCTGTAAAAGTGACGCCAGAACAATTGAAGAATGAATGGTTCCCGCATGGGGGTAAAGGCGTATGGACCGGTTTCATCTATGCATTCTTTGCTTTTGCCGGGATCGAGGTTATGGGCTTGATGGCAGCTAACCTGAAAGAACCAAAAGATGCAGTGAAATCAGGTCGAGTAATGTTATTATCGGTGAGTACACTCTATGTGATTGCCATTGCATTGATCTTATTTCTTGTGCCTTCAGCTCAATTGACCCCGGATGAAAGTCCTTTGGTCAAAGCGATGTCAACCATTGGATTAACCGTTGTGGTCCACATTCTCAATGGAATTCTGATTATAGCGGGATTCTCGACGATGGTGGCTTCGCTATATGCCATTACGTCCATGTTGGTGAAACTCGCAGAAGATGGAGATGCACCAAAGCTGTTCACGAAGACCTGGGGAAAAAAGGATATGCCACTTCAGGCATTGTGCTGCACAGCGGCTGGATTAGTCCTGTCTACGTTGATGGCATTATGGATGCCCAAGAGTTTGTTTGAATATGTGACGACAGCAGGGAGTCTGGTATTAATGTATACGTGGCTGCTCATCTGCATCACGTACATTAAAAAAATGAAGCCAGTGAAGTGGAATCGCATCAAAGTATGGATTGCCATAGTATTAATTGTGGCTGCTGTGTCTGGGACAGCGATGGAAAAAGCCAGCAGAACGGGTCTGCTGGCAAGTGTGGGACTTGTGGTGTTTCTTGGGATCATCACATATATTGTTCACAAAGTACGTGGCTCCAAATCTCCACAGTCTTCACCATCCAGACCTTAGGCAACTTTCACGGAGGTTACCCAACATATGAAGAGTACGTAATAAGTGCTTAGGATTATTTCGTCAACTTGCCTAGGGCTTGCTTCATCCGCATGAATGGACATTTGGAAGGTGTCTGCTCATCATCAGGCAAGAAATACTGTTTCCATTCCAGATTATCCTGCTGACCATACCACATCAGTGAAGGGTGAGCAGGTACAGCATCATACGCAGCGAGACGTTTGCGGATCAATGTTTTCATTTTACGGCCTAGAGGCGTGTTGTCGTTAATGGATTCGAATACCCACCGTGGTTGAAAAGCAAACATGAGATAAGGAAAATGTCGGCTGGCTCGGAGTTCATGTGCGGGAGTTGCACAGAAACAAAAATAAGGCTCTCCTCCAAAGCAAAATTCCCATGATGAATCATGCGGATCGGTTGAAATATGTTCCGGCCACGGCTCGGTATCGTGTGAACTTACCCGATTAAGCATTTGCCAAAATAAGGTCTGATATTGCTCCACCGTTGTATGATCTTTCAGATCACTTGGCGTCTCACAGATCACGACCATGGAAGCATAATGACCGGTGTCTCTGGAGACAGGACCATATTGTCTAAGCAAATCGGCCATATCTTCAGCAGCATGTTCTGATCGGGGGTCACACGTAAAGCCATATCTCAAATGTCCTGAGAGAAATCCCATTCGTCCTGGTACACATGGATACGTATTATTTTCATCGGCAATCATATCTGCAAATTGCGAATAAGCGTCCTGCTGCCAAGATGGAAGACGCTCAAACAAGGTGTTAATTTCGTCGGCACTATACAGCTCCGCCATTGATTCCCAACTCCATTCCACATGATACCGTTACAGTATTAATGTGGGGGAAGTTGGGTGACTGTCCGGCCTGATTTTATTGTCAGAAAAAAATGGAACGCACAGCTTCGTACCCGAAAAATAAACCAAATCCGATCAGGCAGATTCCCGAAATGATGGAGATCCAGCGCAATACATTCTCATTACTATGTTTGTGGAATCGGCTGGCCATTCCAGCCATAATGACATCCCACACCAGGATACCGATGAATATGCCTGAACTGTAGAGCAGCAAATGAGCCGTGTCTGTATGCTTCACAGTCGTCGCGAGAATAGATCCATAAATCCCAAGCCAGAACAGAATATTAAGTGGATTGGACAGGGCCATCAAAAAGCCGGATATAAAAGATTTTCGAACAGTGGCATCCGCAGTAGATGTACCTTGAATCCCCTGTTTCAGCTTCGAGAGCGTTTCCACTCCCGTGTAAATCAGAATAAAACTGCCAAATGACCAGAGAAAAGAGCGCATGAACGGCGTGTCCAGAAAATGGGCAACTCCAAAATAAATCAGCAGCATATACACCAAGTCTGCAAACATAGCTCCGAGTCCTAGAATCCAGGCATGCATGAATCCATGTCGGGCTCCACGGTCCAGTTGAGCAGCATTAATCGGACCGATTGGAGCGGACAATGATATTCCCAGAATAATATAACTGAACAGTACAGACATAAACACGTTCACTCCTTAACGGGTTCGATGAATTGTACCAGTCGTCACAGAAAATGGGTACAAGTCATCGTATTCCCGCAAGGAGTGAATTAGAACAAGCTACTTTTTATCATAGTGCGTCAAGGCTTGTTATTCTGTTAAAGTTCCACATCCAATTGGATTGGGGTGCAGTTGTAGCCGTTGCATGAGCTTTCTTCACAAGGACAAGCGGAGAGCCCAATCGTGAGATCCATTAATGCCTCCATCTCGATATAATCCCCCGCACGAGAATCGGGAGCTACAACATCAATCTTACCTTCACCATCAACAACGGACTTCATAAACAGATTAAAGGGATAGTGTTGATCTGGTGGTAAGATCCCAAAGGGTTCCAGTGCCGTGTTCAGATTGTGGTAACAACTGGCGTGATCCTTTTTATCGTATAACACCTCATACATCTCTGGACGACAAGCGGAGTTGAAGAAATCATGTACCCCAACGGTGTCACGGACAATCTTGAGTATTGGTTGATATTGATTGGAATACACAAACTGTCCCGGTTTAATTCGGTAAGTACGCAATACGTCCATGGTCACACCGGGGTCCAAGCGATGGTTAGCATCTGTAGCATCGTACGCCACAAAATCAATAACTTGCTGTCCCTCCAGATCCGTTATGCGTAGTAAGGAACCTTTGCTTACTTTCAGAGCATATCCCGTTTTGGCAGGGATACGATAAGACTGTTTATGGCGCTGATTCGTATTCATCCGTCACATTCCTCCGCTACTTTTTGTTTTCAGTATGCGGAGCAGATGAAGTTTTCATGCTGGAAAAAGTGGATTACCTTTCATCCCGATCCAGAGGTCTGATTGTTCAAGCTGTGCAGCCAGATGTAGTAACCAATCTTCACGTCCCTTGGTTGCCATCACTTGAACACCCATGGGCAAACCCTCAGGTGTGAGATGCAGAGGTACACTTATCGCAGGCTGGCCGGTCAGATTCGCAAGCTGGGTGAAAGGTGTATACGTAAGACTGGGCTCGAACATTTCATAGATGAGTTGTTGTTGCTGAGCCTTGTCCAACTCACTAATCCGCATCAAGTTACGGATCTGTTCGTCATGAGGTGTTAATTCTCCAATCTTAGGCGCAGAAAAAGCATTCACAGGTGTGACGTAGAAGTCATAACGCTCAAACAATGTGGACATCTGAGCTGCGGCTACATCCCATTCAGCTAAGCTATGTACAAATTCCGCGGCGGACACCTTTTTGCCAGCTTCAGCCAGAACCCAGGATTCAATCTCCATATCATCAGAGGTCAGAGCCCGGCCCATGGAGCGTTCCATGGAAGAGATCATCGCGGCCATCTCACCACTGTTCATCATATAATAGTTCTCCATCAATCTGACTCCGTTGACTGGACTCAGCTTTTCTTCAACATGATGACCTTGTTCTTCCAACCAGCGAACGAGCTTGAATACAGATTCTTTGGCTTCTGCACTGACGGGTGTACCTACAGGCGAATCCGTTGTGTATGCAATTTTCAGTTTGCGTTGATGTGGATAGCTCATATCTGCCAAGTAACTGCCTGGAAAGAGTGGCGCATGAAATGCAGCTTCAGGCTGTATGACTTGTAAGGTATCAAGCAATGCAGCACTGTCCCGAACCGAGCGAGAGAGGGCAAAATCAATCGATGCGCCTTGCCATTGGCGGCCAACTCCCGGTCCTACAGGAGTGCGCCCACGGGTTGGCTTCAATCCAAACAATCCGCTAAAGGAAGCCGGGATACGAATCGAACCGCCTCCGTCACTGGCTCCAGCCAGAGGAACAATACCCGAAGCTACAGCGGCGGCGGCACCACCGCTTGATCCACCTGGAGAGTGATTGATATTCCAGGGATTGCGACTTGGACCATAGAGGCGGGGCTCCGTAATGTTTTTCAAGCCAAACTCGGGCGTATTTGTATGTCCTATGATGATAAAACCCGCATCACGGAGTCGAGTGACAAAATTGGAATTGCGTAATGCGCGATGCTCGCTGAACAGACGGGAGCCTGAAGTCAGAAATTCACCTTCCAAGGATTGCGAGATGTCTTTCAGAAGCAGGGGCACACCGGCAAAAGGTTGTTCTCCAGGGCGAACTAAACTGGCTTCCTCCCGTGCGCGATTTTCATATGTACGAATAACTGCATTAAGTTGCGGATTCACTTCTTCAAGGCGTGCAAACGCCGCTTCCAGCAATTCAACCGGGGATACTTCCCGGGATCGGATCAGTTCAGCCAAACCTACGGCGTCGTGGGAGGTATATGAGAATGAAGACATTATGATCGTTCCTCTCTGAATATAATTCATCTGTTTATTCCATATGTCATCGTACCACCGGATTAGACAAAAGACAAAACATAGAAGAGACGTAGTGCGATAATTCGGATATTCGATATGAGGTTGAAGGGAAAAGAGGGAGGAGTTGGGATATCAAAATAAAGCAGAGGGTTAATAGCTCATATTACTCCTTGAGAAAATGATCGAGTGATATCAATGGAATGGAAATGAAAAAACCATTGCTCATCTAATACGATGTACAATGGCTTTATTTTAATATTTGATGATTATTGATTTATATGTGATGCTAGGATATTACCTTACTCTGTTCGCAGCTTTGGTGCCGCATCCGCCGCAGTTGATGATCGTTCCTGCTGTTTGGAAATGGCAAAGAGGGCAATCCAGATCAAAATAAAACCAAGCAACTGCTCCCATGTAATCAGCGTACGGAAAGCAATCCAGTTTACCAACACACCTGCCATCGGGAAGCTAAGCTCCGCGAGAGTTGCAACAGAAGCTTTGGTTGAGGACAGACCTTTGTAGTACAACAGAAGACTGAGTAGACCTGGCAACAACGCCTGACCGAGAATGTTGAGGATGACAGCAGTCTGTTCTCCTGTCCCGGATGGGAGTGTCCAGGCAGCACCTTCGTTCCACGTCATAAAGATCAGGAGTGGAAGCGCAACGACGAAGCGAAGGGAGGTGACCGTTTCGTAACGCGCCTGTCCCAGCATCAATCGTCCCATAACGGTTGAACCTCCCCATAAGGCAGCAGCCCCAAGGGATAACAAGCTTCCGGCATGAATCCAGTTGTCCCAGTTACCTAATGGCAATGTGAAGCCAAATGTAAGCAGGTACGTTCCTGCTAATGCGATGAAGAACAATCCACCAAAGCGACGTGGTAACGTTTCTTTCAATAACAGTTTAGCCAGCACGATAGCGAAGAGTGGTTGCATTTTTTGTAATAAAAGAACTGTATTCGGATCATTATGAGTAAGTGCCATGGTGAACAACACCGTTGCAAGTGCTGAACCTCCCCATGAGATAAAGATCACGGCAATCCAGTGGCGAGCGCGCAGGTTTTTCAGATCAGCCCGAAATTTCCACAGCACAGGAATGGCAATCAGACTCACGATGATATGCTCCACCAGTACAATCTGCGTGGATGTCATCGTATTTAGCAAGATAATGCGGAAGAGTGGGTCGACACCCCATAAAGCGGCGCCGAGAACTACAAGCCAGAATCCGGTATTACTTCGTTCCTTGCGGTAAACAGGTGATGCTGCTGATGTCTTTTCCATATTCAGGACTCCTTCGTCAGAACACGGAATCTTCAGTTGGCAAAATCGACAAAAGCCCCCGTTTCGGTATATACCAAATAAACGGGGGCTCATCCAAGGACATGCGTCAGGAAAGAGGCCTTCCCGTGAACGGCATGTCAATGTGTTGATCTTCTCTCATCCGGACTGTACCGTCGGCCTTGGATTCACACCAAGTCAGTCGCTAAATGTCCTTAGTTAAGTACAAATAGCGAGTCGCGGGCTGGTTCCGAAGAACATCACCGCCGGTTGGGAATTGCACCCTACCCCGAAGATCCTATTCAATTATATTGTGTGTTGAACAAGCTGTAACATTAATAAGTTCATCTTATTCCTGTAAGCGCTAGCAGTTCAAGTGTTTTTTTTAGAAAACGATATTCCAGCTTCCTTGCTGTCTGCGAAGGAGCACGATCTGACCTGCGTGATACGCATCGTGAAGTATCCAGCGGGCAAGTTCGTGTGCCCATTTCTCTTTGGAGTCCATATAAGCAGCTTCAAGCTCTGACTCTTCAAGTGCAGCCAATTGATCTCGCAACTGTTGGGCTAATCGAGTTGTACTCTTCATCATTGTATTCCATCCGGCTTCATCCGTTGCATCTCCAGGATTGCCAAACGTGTATTCATTGGAGTCTACAGCAGGAAGAGTAGGCTCTTTACCTTGAATACGGCATAATAAGCGATGATTGTAATAATACATATGGTTAACCAACTGCCAGATGCTTAATCCTCCTGAGGGTGGAATCCAGGCTGCTTGTTCTGCTGTAAGACCTTCCAAAGACTTCGACAAAGGTACAATCCAATTGCATTGATCCCATGTATCATCCTTTTGAATCAGTAACACATCTAATGCTGTTGTTTTCGTCATTGCCGTTCCTCCTTGAGTATTATTGTGATGTATGACGTAACTAGCTAAAACTGATTAATGAGGTTACACTTAATATAACACATCAAAGACAGAGTGTAACCACCTTTATTGAATTAAGATAGTTACACTAAACGGAGGTAGACATGGACAGACTTTGGACCGATTTTGTAAACAGCGATTATCACGATTGGCGTGGGGGAGATCGATCGGAGGACAGGCTCGGGAAGGCGAACTGGCAGCAAGAATTTCTGGATCGATGGCAACTTCACGCTTCTGTCCCTGCATCTCCAGAAGATGAGTTGTCGATGAGAAACTTCAGGAATGATTTGTTGGCTCTTGGAGCCCGCTTGTCTTCTGGAGCATCATTAATGGATGAAGAAAAACAGTGGTTGAATGGTGTTATGGAAGCAGGGCATGTAAAAAGAACATTGACTACAATTGATCAGGGACTGAAACTCCAACTAATAGCTGTAGAAGCTCATTGGCAACAGGTTATGGCTGAGGTAGCTGCTGACTTTGCAATAACTTTGGTGGAGGGAGAAGGGGGCAGGATTCGGATCTGTGATAATTCGGATTGCCGCTGGATGTTCTATGATGATACCCGAAGCAGAACACAGAAGTATTGTGATGATAAGATGTGCGGCAACCTGATGAAAGTCAGAAGATTTCGTGCCAAACGGAAAACCCAAAATTGAAAAATATTAACAACAGCTATATAATGTATATATACTAGCGAAATAATAGTCAGAAGCAGTACGGGTTCGTATGCAAGATGTGATCGTCTTTCAAACCAAAATAGATGGGAGATGTGTCTTGTGAAGACAAGTTATCTGTTGAAAAATGGCTGCGTGTTGTCGATGGATGCACGGATTGGACAGTATAAAAGGGCTGACGTTCTGATTCAGGATTCATTAATCATGGCGATTCAACCCGATCTGGATATTCCGGATGTGGAGGTCATCGATGCTTCATCCATGATTATTATGCCTGGGCTGGTGGATACACATCGGCATATGTGGGAATCATTGGTCAAAACAGCGGGAACCAATTGGTCATTGCCTGTTTATTTGCAGAATCTCTATTATGGTGCGATGGGAAGCAAGCTCCGACCACAGGATAGTTATATTGCTAACCTGCTCGGTTCCTTGGAAGCGCTTAATGCAGGTGTTACGACAGTGTTGGATTGGAGCATGCCGTATTCCTCAGACCATACGGATGAACTGATTCGTGGTCTTCAGGATGCGGGGATTCGGGCAGTATTTGCTCACGGAGTTCCTGGTGAGACGAACTACTGGAACCGGGATAGTCAACTGACATATTCAAACGATGTGCGAAGAGTCAAAGAACGTTATTTTTCATCACGGGATCAATTGCTTACTTATGGGCTTGCCATTCGTGGTCCGGAGTTCAGTCATTGGGATACAACGGTAAAAGAGATCGAGCTGGCCCAAGAACTGGATGCCATCTGTTCCATGCACGCTGGATTTGGCAGCTGGGGATCGGTAGATCGCTCGATTAGTCACATGTATGAAGCGGGGTTGTTAAGTCCTCGAGTAAATATTGTTCATGGTAACACCATGGGTATGGACGAATATAAAATGTTGGCGGATAGCGGTGCTTCCCTGTCGGTCACACCTGAGGTCGAAATGATGATGGGGCATGGATACCCGGCCACCGGCTATTTTCTTGAACATGGGGGAACCCCTACACTTGGTGTAGATGTTGTAACGTCCACAGGCGGAGATATGTTCTCGCAGATGAAGTTTGCACTTCAGGCAGAACGATCCAGAGCCAACGAACAACTTTTGCAGCAGGGTGAGATGCCAGGTGAATTGAACTTGCAGTCCAGCCAAGTACTGAGATTTGCAACTTCGGCTGGTGCACAAGCATTGGGATTAGAGCAGAAGGTCGGTACGTTAACCCCAGGAAAGGAAGCAGATCTGATCATGATTCGTACTACGGATCTGAATCTGTTCCCCGTCCATGATCCAATCGGCGCTGTCGTTCAGTTCGCTAATCCATCCAATGTGGATACCGTTTTTGTGGCAGGTCGCCTTGTGAAGCGAGAGGGTAAGCTGTTGCATGTTGATTTGGACGCCATTCGTCATACAGCGATGCAGAGCCAAGAATATTTGTTATCCCAATACCGGATGTCGGACGCGGAGAGAATTGCTTTTTCCTAATTCGCTTTTTCATAAAAGCCAAGAAATAGTTACTTCGTATTTTCATATACACCTCTAGCTGTATAAAGAGGAAAGGAAGAGCCATATCATGCGATGTGGCTCTTTTACATGCTTGCATATCGTCGAATTAGACAGGATAACGGAGGAAGGGACAGCGGAAAAAGACGAAAAAAGCTCTCATTCTCTTTACTTCATATAACAGAGAGTTATAGATGATTTCCTTAGAAAATAAGGCTCTTAAAAACTGCGCATAATATAAATTATACGCAGTTTTGTTTTAAATCGATTTTCATATTCAACCCCGTGCAACAGTTCATGATAATTTTCGCGAAAAAAGAACAAAATAAGAGATCCTTAAAAATAAATTTAACCAAGCAACGCGATAACGTGTAGAATTCGATAGGTTTTTATAGGTGATCGATAAGATAGAACAAATGACTTTTTCATAGAACAGATGGGAAACCATTTAATCTCTGCTACATCCATAGCACATTCAAGATTCATGACGAGAGGAACATGACTATGCGTGAGAACGAACATCGATCTTCATTATTTCGTAAAAAACCAATTGCCTCGGAGGGCGATAACAGCAGTGCATTAAAACGGGCGCTCGGTCCCTTGGATTTAACCACACTTGGGGTGGGTGCCATTATTGGTACCGGGATTTTTGTGCTGACCGGTGTAGCTGCCGCAACGTATGCTGGCCCGGGTCTTGTACTGTCATTCTTGCTGGCAGGTATCATATGCGCCTTTGCTGCATTGTGTTACTCGGAGTTTGCTTCAAGCATACCGGCATCAGGTAGTGCGTACACGTATAGTTATACGGCTTTTGGTGAAGTGATTGCCTGGATTCTGGGATGGGATCTGATATTGGAATATGGATTCGCGAGTGCGGCCGTAGCCAGCGGATGGTCTGGATATTTCCAAACGTTATTGTCCGGATTCGGATTGGAGTTACCACATGCACTGACAAGTGCGTTCAGCCCGGAAAAAGGAACCTATTTTGACATCACGGCTGCAGTCATTACGTTAATTATCACCTTCCTGCTAACCCGAGGGGTAAAAGAGGCGGCTCGTGCGAACGGCATCATGGTTGGGATTAAAATTATCGTGGTGTTAATCTTTATTGGTGTGGGTGTCTTCTATGTAGAGCCAGCCAACTGGCAGCCATTCTTGCCCTTTGGAATCTCAGGCGTAACAGCGGGAGCAGCAACCGTATTCTTTGCTTATATCGGATTTGATGCGGTCTCCACAGCTGCAGAAGAGGTTAAGCGGCCTCAACGGGATTTGCCGATTGGAATTATTGCGTCACTGGCGATCTGTACCGTTCTCTACATTGTTGTATCATTGATTCTCACAGGGATCGTGCCTTATAACATGTTAAATGTAAGTGATCCGGTTGCGTTTGCATTTGAATTTGTTCAATTAAAGGGATTGTCCTGGATTGTGTCCCTTGGAGCGATTACGGGGATTACGACGGTATTGCTGGTCATGATGTATGGCCAAACACGTCTGCTCTATTCCATGTCTCGTGACGGACTGCTGTCACCAGTCTTCTCCAAGGTTAGTGGCAAGAGTCAGACACCAGCCGTAGGGACTTGGGTTGCGGGCATTATCGTGGCTCTGTTCTCCGGGTTCATTTCGTTAGGACATTTGGCGGAGCTCACGAATATCGGAACGTTGTTTGCTTTTGCAGTCGTAAGTCTGGGCATTATCGTGTTGCGTAAAAATAACCCTGATCTCAAACGCGGCTTCCGCGTTCCACTTGTGCCACTCATTCCGATTCTGAGTGCCTTGGGTTGTGTGTACTTGATGACACGCCTTGCAGCGCTGACATGGATTACGTTCTTTGCGTGGTTAATCATCGGATTGATTATCTACTTTGCGTATGGACGCCATCACAGTCATCTGAATCCTGCACGCCGAATCGCCAGTGCTTTCAGATCTAAGGATAAGTAGACAAGCCGAGAACATCTTCAATTCTCCTCATTTCGTATTCGCCAAGGCGAAGCGGGATGGGGATTTTTTTAAATAGTAAGATTATAGTTGATAACAGCAGGGAAAGGTTGGTATTTTCTTCATATATGGGTAAGTAATAAGGGGCGTGACGAACTTAATCAAGGGGCCGGGGTTGCGGCTAAGCCAAATATGAAATATATTTGGGGATGTGACATGCCATCAGACAGAAGAGAGGGGATGTATCATGAACACACCATTACATACGAATTCAGAGCATCAAAATGTAGCCTTTGGATTTGCGCTGGCTGACTCAACCGTACTTGCGGAGGCTCAGTTGCTTGTCTCAGATTCAGGGAATTCACAAAGCTTGCAGTTGGATATAGATCCACAGCGCCTTTTGAAGGATGGACGTAAAGTATCTGTCATTGCACAACCGTTGGAATCACCCGTCAATCGTCAAGATGCCCATATCATTTATGGTCAGGAGCTCGCATATGTGCAATATGCTGTTAACCTGAAAGCAGATAACACGATCTCCATTGCTTCTATTGAAGGCGTTGAACACCCTGTTAATCTGGGTTGGTCAGCATTTACAGAAGGGGAATACGAACTTCGAATCTCCCTGCATCTGAAAACACCTCGTATTGCTGAAGGAGCGCTCGAACCTGAGCAGATTGCCATGGTTAAGTACGCGCAGGTGATTACCGTATTTATATCACTTTTCCCAGCAGAAGCAGCGTCGTTGAATTCACCATCTCAAGCTGTGTGGAGCAGAAACCATTATGTATTTGACTCCTACGGCAGAGGAGGATTCATTCTTGCTGACCTGCCTCGGCTCGCTACGCGTGTAGAAGAACTGATTGGACAGGGTAACCATAATCTGATTGAACAATTTGCGGGAGGGGATCTGTCAGATACCTTAATGGAAGAAGGGCTGATGGCGATGGTCTGGGGTATAACTCCCTGGTGTTATTCACTCTATTCTGCACCAGACAAGCAGTCCGCTCGAATGATTGCTATAGACAAGCTGGGCGATGAACCTGAACGGCAAGGGATCTACCATCTTGACCCGTCCATTCAGCAATTAAGTATCGTGCCCGCGAATGAACTGGCTTACTGGCCTGCATGTGTTCAAAAAGATTGGCCTGTTATAGATGTGGAAGGTGAAGGTGAGACGTTGCATATGGATCTGTATACTCAGATCTGTGAATCCGTGAATGGGCTGCATGAGAATCCATTGCCATCGTTTGTACTTACGCGCAGTCAAGGCAAACCCGAAGCGATCCTTCCGCTGATTGACGTTGTCATTGTAGATGAAGTATAGAAGCCCTACTTTATAATAAATATATAAATTGAACTAATCATTTACACGAAAACGGAGAGGACAGAAAGAACCTGAAAAAGCGAAGCGTTCGCTTAAAAGCTTTCTGAAAGAAAGCTGCATCGGAAGCATACGCTATACACGGATTTTCCCCTTGAGAAAAGGGAATCAGAAAAATCTGGGGATAACAGCGATTGGAAGGTTGTTCTGTCATCGTAGTATCGGTGTAAATAATCTTATTCAATTTTAACCGAATCGAGGTGACTTAGACAGATGCTGACTGAGGAGATCCAGGAGCAATATGCGGACGAGCTAGAAGCTTTTCATATATGGATGAAGGACGCCGG
The DNA here is from genome assembly GCF_052115745.1 of Paenibacillus sp. 2KB_22. Classification (NCBI taxonomy): domain Bacteria; kingdom Bacillati; phylum Bacillota; class Bacilli; order Caryophanales; family Paenibacillaceae; genus Paenibacillus; species Paenibacillus sp. 2KB_22. The sequence goes on along the minus strand of NZ_JBFRHG010000002.1, from coordinate 363,163 downwards.
ATATACAGGCCATACGTTAAAATCATACACGGGTGACGTGGTAGAATTCCTGATCTCCATTCAAGGAAAGTCACTGGAGCAGGTCAAAAAGCTGCATGTGCTGTCTTTTCTGTCCCGTGCCCGGGAGCGTGGGGTTAGTGATGCCACGAGAAATCGCAAACATGCGGCGGTGAACTGTTTTTATAAGTCCCTCATTGAACTCGAATTGTTAACGAATAATCCGGCTTTTGGTATTAAGAAATCCAAAACCGAGAAAAACCGTGCGCCCGTTTTCCTTGATGAAAGTGGTTTGACACGTTTCCTGGAGTCGGTAGAAGGCAAGTATCGCACACGCAATCTGGCTGTTTTTCTGCTGATGGGGTATATGGGATTACGGGTTGGAGAAGTGCATGCTTTGGATTGCAAAGACTATAATGCGGAGCGGCGTACATTGGATGTATTTGGTAAAGGTCGTAAATGGCGCTCGCTACCTGTACCGGAGACCGTGGCAAACGTATTGTCTCAAGCTATGGCTGAGCGTTTGGAACCTTGGCGACCGAAAGAGGAAGCACTGTTTGTCTCGCAAAAAGGAAAGAGACTGTCGATTCGCAGCATTCAGCTCATATCAACGGAAACCTTTGAACGTTTCCAGCAGGAATCACCAGCCAATCAACGTCAAAACTACTCCAGTCATAAGTTGCGTCACTCTTTCGCGACCATGATGTTACGGCGTGGAGCCGACTTGCGTACGGTGCAGGAGCTGCTCGGTCATGCATCGATTCAAACGACAACTGTCTATACACATGTCACCAGTAGGGAGAAAGAAGAGGCTATGGCTCTGCTGGACGTTAAACTTCCGACATATTAAGAAATAAATAACGCTTATTTAATCTGAAGAGAAGTCTGTCCTAGGGACAGGCTTTTATTTGTTTTCATGTGGAGGGTGAAGTTTTTAACATAATATATATTATGTAAACTTAAATGTTGAACAATCATAGTTATAATCAAAATCAAACCAAAGGGGACCATCTGAATCTTCTCTCTGGAAGACACCAATGGTCCCTTTGGGTATGACAGATATGTTAATTCACAACGGTTAACATGCTTAATCGTTCACGATATGAATGATTACGTGGTCGGATTACTCCAATCCAGCGATTTGTTCTTTTAATTTGTTAGCAGATGCCTGGAAAGCCACTTTCTCGGTTTCATTCAACGGAAGAGGCAGAATCTCGCGCACACCGTTGCGATCTACAACGCATGGAACGCCCAGATAAACATCCGATACGCCATTGTAATCTTCAAGCAACGTGGACACGTTCAGAACAGAGCCTTCGTTGCCGAGAATTGCAGCTACAATGCGGTCCAGAGCAAGGGCGATTGCATAGGAAGTTGCCCCTTTGGCATTAATAATCTCATACGCTGCATTTTTGGTACGGTCGAAGATATCCTGCTGTGTTTCTTCATCCAATTCCAGATCAGTTCCTGCAACGTTAGCCAGGCTCCATACTGGTACTTCGGAATCACCATGCTCACCAATAATGTGGGCGTGAATACTACGTGGGTCGATCCCTTTATTCTTACCAATGAGGTAACGGAAACGTGCGCTATCGAGCAATGTACCTGAACCGATGACGCGGGAAGCAGGCCATCCGCTTTGTTTCCATGAAGTATAGGACAAAATATCTACAGGATTGGTTGCAATAAGCAAAATACCATGAGAATTCACTTCAGTAATACGCTCAATAATATCTTTGAAAATGCTTGCATTTTTCTTCAGCAGATCAATCCGGGTTTCGCCCGGTTTCTGGGAGGCACCTGCTGTAATAATAATGATATCTGCATCTTTGCAGTCGGAATAATCGCCAGCCCATACTTTCACGCCTCCCGTAAACGGAAGACCGTGGTTCATATCCAGCATTTCGCCGGTTGCCTTATCATGATTCACATCCACAAATACCAACTCGGACGAACGCTGTCTCAACATTAGCGTGTATCCCGTTGTTGTTCCCACCGCACCCATGCCTACAATCACGACACGACTTGGTTTCAGAGCTGCACTATTTGTCATGTTCATATCCTCTCCTTTTTGGGTTATACTCCCATCCATATTAAGGGATTAGAGAATAGAAAGCGAGTGCTGTCTATAAAATAGTTCACATTTCATGTCTTTTTACCAATTATTCCGTCGAAAAACAGTTTAGGATGAAATTAATGGTAATAAATGTGCAACACCTAGCCCAGAGCTTCAGTTGGAAAAAGGGAGTGGGCAGCCCAAGAGTGGGCAATGAGCCTTTTACACAAGGTTTGTGGTAGAATAGGAGCAGTGGATTCTGATGAATCGTAAATAAAATGCCATAGGACAGGCATGCGCGCCTGTATATTGGATGAGAGAGGTGGAACCCACTTGCGTTTGCAATGGATCAAAATCGCGCAGACAGCTTTGCTGTCTATTGGCATAGCAGCCTTATTGGCTGCATGCACCGACTCAGATCAACCTCCGGAAGCAGAACCTCCGCAGCAGCAGGAGGACGCCGGGAATACAGGGCAGACATTAACTGTCGTTCCCCCTGTGAACAGTACTGAATCTGCAGATATGGCCAAGTACCAAATACAGACCCGTTTGACCGATTTTCAGTTGCTCAATGACAACGGAGGATTGGCGTGGGGGGTGACGCGGAATGCGTTGCGTTTGTACTATACTCAGGATGAGGGAAAGACCTGGACCAATGTATCACCCTCGGAAAATGTACAATTTCCAGCTAATCCTAAATATGGACAAAGCATTTATTTTGTAGATCGTACACATGGTTGGATTGTTCGTGAAGGTATGGGTGGAACCGATACTATGGTGCTTCGCACCAACAATGGGGGCGTAACTTGGAGTCTGTCTTCTCTGTCCAAGACGGATAAAGTGACAGCGATCTCCTTTGTATCTCCTGAAAAAGGCTGGATACTTACCACGGTGGATACCGCTATTGGTAAACAGGATAAGAAACTGTACTTCACCGAGGACGGTGGAATTACCTGGGATCGGATGTCATCCAGTGATGAAGATGGTAAACAGGAAGCAGAAGAGATCTCCAGACGTGGTTACACCACAGGTATGACTTTCTCGGATCCGATGCATGGTTTCCTGACAGCGATTGAATTCGGTACACCTAAGTTGTATGTGACCTCAGACGGCGGAGAGAACTGGAATGCTGGACCATCTTTCTTTGATCGAAACAAATTCAACGGGTGTGGTAATTTCAGTATCAGTCCACCACAATTTTTTGGACGTGAAGCACAGTCAGCCTGGATGTCAATGTCCTGCTCTCAAGGAGAGAGCACGAAATTTAATGGTTTTTTCACCACAGATGGTGGAAAGAGCTGGAAGGTGTCTAATTTCACTTTGAACAAACAAACGGGTGCAAATCGTAACCTTTCACCAGTATTTCTGAACGCATTAGAAGGTTGGGCTGTGCAAAAGGGCATAACCTACCACACCAAGGATGCGGGCAAAACATGGAACGCTCTTCCTGCAAGCAGTGTACTGGAGAAAATTTTCGAAGACTATCCTGAGATTGTGAAGATTCAGATGGTTACCTCCAAGCTAGGCTGGATATTAGTTGAAAATACGGATGCAAAAAGATCGTTATTACTGCAAACGGTGGACGGCGGTGTACACTGGAAAGTGCTTTAAATGTAGAGTGGTATCGATGTGAATAGATAGGGAAAGTGAGGAGCCGTAAGGTTTCTTTCTTTTTGATTGAGATTGTGAAATAAATCACAATTATAACATCTAAAAGATGATATATTTAACTCAACAAGAGAAGGAGTGATGGAGATGAGAACCAACGGTCAAACTCAATTCACGCAGGCGGAAGAATTAACTAGATATATGCTTCAATTATGCTACACATGTGACGATGCCAATCGTTGTACAACAGAGGAAGCGGTGAAGGCTTGCATGGCAGAACATGCACAGGCAGACCAGCCCGAACCAGCTGAAGGTGGAGATGTAACCCGTGGGTTTATGGATCTAATGTACGCTTAGTAATCGAAACTGATCAAAAAATCTGATATATCAACGTTTTGCCCCCAACAGGGGGCTTTCTTATTTAAAAAAACCACTAAAAAAACCACATTTTTTAAAGCACAATTATATTTTTTAACACTTAACAGTACTATGCTCGAGTAGAAAACTTAGTTTACGTACTTTCCATAATCCGGTACGGCAATGCGATCAAATTCATTAACCAGTTTTCTCAGGCTTGTTGTTAGTAATTCACCAGACATCGGTAGCCCATGGCCAGTTACAGCAACCAATGGCTTTAAACTCTCAAGTTTGACAACAGATTGCTTTGCAGCTTCCCAATCTGTTGTTAAATAGCGAGGGGGTCCACTTATCTCCAATTCCTGATTCAATACTTTATACATATACTCTTGTTTTACAGTAGCGAAAGCATCACCTGCGATTAACGCTCCGTCACTTCCCCTAAACAACGAAACATGACCGGGAGAATGTCCTGGGGTATGAATCCATCTAAATCCTGGCATATGGGGTACACTTCCGTTTGGAGGTAACGTTTGTACATGACTTCCAAGGTTTATTGGTTCATTGGGAAAAGATGGGGAGATTTTCGCTACCAAACCACCTTCAACCGTAGGGTCTGGTTCCGGATAGTTTTTTACCCCTGTGAGGAAGGGGAGCTCCAACGGATGTGCATAAACCGGAACTCCCCAGTGTTCGACAAGTTCGATCACCCCTCCTACATGATCAAAGTGTCCATGGGTCAAAATTATTGCTTTGGGGCGGCTGTTTGCACCGAAACGTTCCTCAATGACAGAGATTATTTCATTTGCTGACTTTGGCATCCCAGCATCTACTAGGACGAACTCGTCAGATTTCGGGTTACCCACTAAACAAATATTTACAATTTGGATCGTGTAGCAAAATAAATCAGGTAGTATTTCAGTCCCCACACCACTTCCCACTGAAGTTACAGGAATAAACTTATAATCTGTACCGTAATTCAATTCTTCTTCCATCAACTCATCCTCCTCAACGTTGTTAAATTGACTTGCTGTAGTATACCCAGAAATTTAAAAAAATCCGATTTCCGTACCCTCCGCAGGCGGATTAGCAAACAATTAATGGACAAAACTAGCGCATCTTAGATGCATGTCGCTGTGCAAAAAAATGAATCCATTATACCATCGGTAATTTTTTACTTATGAATATGTATCTCATGAACATGGAACTATACTTCTGGTGGTAAATTAAAATTTGAAGGAGCTGTTATGATGGGAATATTAAGTGGTAATCCAAAAAATGAACCTATGCATTACGGTGAAATCTTCAGCGTATGGCAATGTTCAACGGTCGCGAAGGGGGCACTTTCCTTTTACCAAGCATTTTCTAATCATGCAGGAGATAAAGAATTGAAAAAAATATTGGAGGCACTAATTGATCAAGCTAAACTTGAGATCAAAGAGTGTGATACTCTCCTAATTGATAACGGAATTGCTACAACACCAGTTTTACCAGAAAGACCTCCAGTAAAACTGGAAGACATTCCTGTGGGTGCAAGGATTACAGATCCTGAGATAGCAGCAAGTATTGCTTCTGATACTTCAATGGGATTGGTTGCTTGCAGTCAAGTTATGGGCCAATCCATTAGAGAAGATATCGGAGCTTTATTTGCGAAATATCATGTTACTAAAACGGCTTTAGGCCTTCGTATTCTCCAAATGAGTAAAGAAAAAGGTTGGCTTATTCCCCCGCCTCTTCAAGTGAAAAGACCGGAAGCTGTCGGGGTTTAAAAATTTATAAAAATCCCTGCTGACGATAAAAGTTAGCAGGGATTTTTATATTTTAAAATAAATTATGGTGCTGGATTAATAAGTAACCACTTATTGTTGAGGATTAGAAACTCAGATAGGAAGCAATAAATCAGCTTGTACAACTACAAACGTATGTCAGCGAAAAGCATAGTAAGATGGAGCTGATATACGCTTAGCCTATATTCACGGAGAACGCTCCTGCGGAGGGTTCTTTTTGATTTGGAGTGAAATGTATGCGCTTTTAAATGTACTTCGCAAATATTGCAGCATAGGTTATTATAGAAATAATTAAGGTAATTTTCTCAAAATGTGGAATTGATTTAAGCCACCACTATCGGACTGTAAACTATCAACCTATGTGAATGCGTTGGGTAAAGCGGGATTTGTCATTGAGCAATTCATTGAGGAATCAGATGATGAATTGATGCAATTGCAAAACGATGATTTTGCCAATAAATTAAAGATGCTCCCTGTAACCTTTGTGATAAAGACATGAAAACTATAGTAGATAATAAGGGGGTAGCCAATGAAGATTAATCAAAAATATTACTATGTTAATAAAGCAATTACTTGTTTTCTGTCACTCGCTTTAATCATTATGACATGTGCGGTACCTGCGCACGCTGAGGTAGAGAATGTGGAGACTACGCCCTCCAGGATTGCATTGTCTTCGCTAGAGGAAACGATAGATTCATATGTGGCTACGAATCAGAAGAACACCGCTGCCGTTTCAGTTGTGGCTATTAAGAACGGTGAGACTATTGTGAATAAGGCCTATGGTTACGCAGATTTTGAGCAACAGAATAAGGCAGACACCTCTACTGTATTTGAATGGGGTTCAACTTCTAAACTGTTGGTCTGGACGAGTGTTATGCAACTTGTAGAGCAGGGGAAGCTTGATTTGGATACCGATATTCATGAATATTTACCAGAAGGGTTTCTAAAGAAGCTTGAATACGATACCCCCATTACCCTAATGAACCTTATGCATCATAACGCAGGTTGGGAGGATATATTGATCGATTTATGGTATTCATCCGAGAGTGATATTGTGGAATTAGGTGAAGCTTTACAAAAATTTGAGCCGAGGCAGATCGATAAACCTGGGAGTGTCGTTGCTTATTCAAACTATGGTACGGCTATGGCTGCTTACATCGTTGAAGTGCAAAGCGGACAACCCTTTTACAAATATGTCAGTGAACATATATTTAACCCCTTGAATATGAAAGACACTTCGATTCACCCGTCACAGTATGATAATCTAAACGTCTTGAAAAGGAGAAATGAGATTCAAGGGTACACGACGAGTCTGAAACTCATCCCTAAGAACAGAGCATACATAAGCTTATACCCTGCGGGGGGCGCCATTGGCACAGCAGAGGATGCAGCTAAATTTCTCGCAGCCTTAATGCCGGTGGATCATAGCAATTTATTATTCGCGAACAAGGAAACGTTAGACGAGATGCTATCACCAAGTCTATATTATGATGGAACTTCTAATCCTCGAATTGCACATGGCTTCTTTGAAGTGGAGTACTGGGTGCCTGCACTGGAACACGCTGGAAGTACGGCGGGATTTACAAGTAAATTTGTTATTGACCCGGAGTCTAATTTTGGGTTAGTGGTCATGACAAACCAGTCAAATGAAATGGCTTATACAGTTGGTCTTGTCCAGAAGGTGTTTGGAAGTAGCTTCAGTACAAATTCGGTTACATCTGAGAGTGGAGGATATTATCTGCCTGCGCGACGGGTCGTTTCCGGTTTTACGAAGGCATATTCGATGTTAAGTCTGCAGAAGTATACAACATTTGACCTTAGTAACTTTGCAAATGTTGTTGAGCGTAACGGGACTATTGAGAAGGTCTCCATTCCTTATAATGACTTTTTGCCCGTATCCAACTTGACGATAAACTTGATCAAAGCATCTTTTATTGCGCTTGCAGTAGCCATCCTACTCAGTTTGAGAGCGATAATTGGCTATATTATTCGGTTATCCAAATACAAATTAAAAAACTGGGAAAGACCCGGTACAGGCTTTGATAAGTATCATACTGCTATTAATATTGCCAGTGTAGCATTGATTTTAAATACAATCCTATTGTTCATGCGCGCCTTAGGCTTTTCCCCCTATTCTTCATTACGCATCCATCTCATCTTCAACTTGGTTTATGTGCTTTTAGCAGCGGCGTACCTTGTCTTGTTGTTCTACAAATTGCTGAAGAGAAATTACAGTAAAAAGCAAACGGTAGTTTACATCATGTCTGGCATGTCGGCTTTCCTGTTTGCTGCTTTTATTATGGGATGGGATTTGTACTTTTAGAGCGGTAATGACGACATAGCAGAAAGGATGAAACCATGAATATTCAGGATCTCCCCATTGAAATAAAAGAACATATAGGGAAAGTTCAGAAAATCACTTTTCCGAAGCAAGGTCATACTTCTACTGTAGCTATTCTGGATACGTTCGACCAAAAGTACATCATCAAGAAGACAGAAAACGATCTATATAATGAATGGTTATCCGATGAATATAAGATGCTTCGATACCTTCATCATTCGGGACTCCCTGTTCCAAAGGTATATTCATTTCATACTGAGGAGACATCGAGATGGCTTCTGATGGATTATATTAACGGAATAACTTTAAGAGAATTCCTCTCTAAGATGCCTGACCTCCAAAGTAAAGAAAAAACGATTTTTAACTTTGGGCTTAGTTTAAAGAAAATACATGAAAGCTCTTGTCCCATTGAATTACTCAACAATGACAGTGCCTGGTTAGATACAATGCTTAACAAAGCAGAATATAATCTAAATCACTTTGCTGTAGACGGGTCAGCAGCACAACTTCAGCAGTTGAAAGAAGCAAGACCAAGACCAATAGATAACACTTTCATTCATGGAGATTTTACTATAGATAATGTGCTAGTTAATGAGTGTAATATTGTTGGAGTTATTGACTGGGCAGGAGCAGCTTATGGCGATCCAAGATATGATGTAGCATTAGCCATTAGACCAAAACCTAATGCGTTTGATAATGAAAGAGATAGAGAAATATTTTATAACGGGTATGGAAAGTTCAGAATAACGGATGAAGAATACAATTATTTTGAAGACGGGATATATAACTTCTTTTAGAATGTTTTTATACTACGTTCTTCAAATGCATATCCAATCTCTTTAGAAGGAGTAAAACAAATGATCCCTCCAAAACACATCTTATCTGCCGCTGCAATCGTGATAAACGACAAAAATGAATTATTACTTATTAGAGGACCGCGAAGAGGATGGGAAATGCCAGGTGGTCAAGTGGAAGAAGGAGAATCTCTAAGTCAGGCTGCAATCCGAGAAACAAAAGAGGAGTCCGGAATCGACATTGAGATCATCAAATTCTGTGGAATATTTCAAAATATTGAAAACTCAATATGTAACACATTATTTTTAGCCAAACCAATAGGAGGAGAATTAACGACATCATCGGAGAGTTTAGACTCTGGTTTCTTCCCGATCGAAGAAGCAATTCTAAAAGTCGAATGGAAAAACTTCAGAGAAAGAATAGAGTATTGCTTGAACCCTGAGATGCAACCTTTTTGCATTGAGTTCAGTGATAAGAATAATATTTAATGTTTCCGGAAAGGAAGTTCAATCAATGAAACGAGTCGATGTAGTATATACACTACTAACCAATCCATCCAAATCTAAAGTGCTTGCAGTAAGAAATGTAGGACGTTCAAGCTGGTCGCTGCCTGGTGGAGCTGTTGAAGCTGATGAATCATGGGAACAAGCAGCAATCCGGGAAGCCTATGAAGAAACAGGACTTGATGTTAACGTCCACGGTATTGTAGCAATCAACGAGTGTAAATTTGAAGAAATGAAGGAACATGCTATTTTTATCACATTCAGAGCGGAAATCGTCGGAGGGAGAGAAGAGATATCAAGACCAGATGAAATCTCTAAGATTGCATGGTTGGATATAACACAGGCAGATGAACTGATGCCTTACTACAAGAACGGCTTTACAAGCTTACTTAATGGAAATGAGATTACATATTTTAACGAGGGTAACAAGTGATGTTCTGGACGTAGCGTATAAAGGAGGCTAAGGAGGCTAACAGATGAACAAGAACAGTGTTTATGAAACAAACAGCTTCTATTGGGATACAAGAGGGAATGACTTTTTGAGAGCAATCGTGCTTCCACATTATGGAGCATTCATATCAGAAGAAAAACACCAACTATTTGGGGATGTCTCAGGATTAAAGATGTTGGAGGTGGGCTGTGGAGATGGTCAATCCTTGCGGTATCATGGGGATCACAACGCTGGTGAGCTGTGGGGTATGGATATATCACAGAAACAGATAGAAAAGACACAACAACACTTGAGGACACACGGTATTTCGGCAACATTGACATGTTCACCCATGGAAGAGGAATGTGGTATTCCTACTAATTATTTTGACGCTGTATATTCAATTTATGCCATCGGTTGGACCACTGATCTTCCAGGTACTTTCAGTCGAATCGCTTCTTATTTAAAGAAAGATGGCATTTTTATTTTCAGCTGGTCTCATCCAATTCATAGATGTATCGTTGAAGAAAACGATAGATTTGTTCTTAATAAGCCATATTCTGATGAATCGTGGTATGCGGTATCTCCTGATTCTTGTCAGGGCGAATTAACTTTAGCGGATCGGCAAATATCAACCTATGTCAATGCGTTGGCGAAAGCGGGATTTGTCATTGAACAAATGATCGAGGAATCCGATGAGGATATCATGAAATTACATGATAATAGCGATAATCTCCTTAAAAGAGCGAAGATGTTACCTATAACTTTTGTGATTAAAGCAAGAAAACGATAATTAAACAGAATTATTTATGGCTTGAAAGCAGATCAATGGAGAACATGATTAATCAAAATTTATTTATCTAAAGGAGCAAGTTATGAGAAGATTACCGCTATTTATAGTGACAGGCACAAGTGGAACAGGAAAAACAACGATCTCTTCGCTTGTTCGCAAGCAGCTTCCCGAATTTGACGTCTTTGATATGGATATCATCGATAATGTCGATTGGCAGATTGCCAAAGAGAATTGGTTGCGGATTGCGTATAGCATATCCCTAAGTGGACGAGGGACTGTTTTATGTGGAACGATGGTGCCGGAAAACATTGCATCGTCCGATTACATCGATCGATTTGATCGAATTCTATATATGAATTTGCATTGTGACGACGTTACTCGCGAGACGCGTTTAAGAGCTCGTGGGTGGGATGAGAACCTGGTTGAAGATCACAAGAATTTTGCAAATTGGCTACTCCAGAATTCGGAAACTGCATTTGACCCGCCAATGCAAAAAATCGAAACGGCAGAACTTACAGCAGAGGAAGTAGCTGAACAGATTAAAGAATGGGTTCTAAAAAACTGGTGCGAGGAATGAACACCTAAAATGGTGAATGGGATACTCAAAGGGTAGTGTGTATCATCTGATGAAGCGTAGGAGGTCAAGTATTGTTTCTCGATGTATTACTTTGGTTGATTATCCTCTGGGTGATCTCTATTTATTTCAGTTTTCCTAAGAAAGATCGCATGAACACAGTCAATGCGCCACGCACATATTACATTCAATCTTCCAATCGACTGGATATTCAAAAGAATTATGAATGTGCTGCATTTTCCAGTGCGTTCGTCTTGAGACATTTTGGTTTGGAGTCCACCGGAACTAAGCTTTATGAAACTTATCCTCGTAAATTACTGGATGGAACCGTATATCCCAAAGCGGTCGTTGTTTTTTTCAGGAAGCTAGGATATCAGGCAATGTACTTACGTGGAAATGTGAATACGTTGAAGAAACAGATCAGCCAAGGGGTTCCTGTTATTTTATTTATTAGAGTACATGCCAAACAACGTTATTTGCATTTTGTTCCCGTCGTTGGTTATGATGAAACGCATTTTTATTTGGCAGAATCGTTAGATCACAAGATTAATTGTGATGAAGAGTATTACAATCGAAAAATCAGCATAAGTGAACTCAACACGTTATGGGGGTCATGGTTACCCTTTTGTCAAAACTCATATATCGTCATACATCCAACGCAGATTTAAGACGGCCCTCCTTCAAGGGACATGATATATTTGCTTTTAACGAACTAATCGGCATTATGCGGAACGATTGCGTGGTTAAATCATGAAACTCATGCCCAACTGGGCATGAGTTTTTTGGTGAACAAATCTACTCACGTAAACCATGCTGCTTCAATGGATGATTATGAACAAAATAGTTCAAACGTATAGGAAGTTGCTGCTAATTTTATTGTTTTACCTGGTAATCAGCGGAGTATTTTAATTAAATTGGTTGTTCGTCCACGCATCTATTCATCTACATACGTACGTTAAACTATGTCTATAGGGAGGTGTCCACACGGTGAGTCATTCAGAAGTGAAGAAACGAATGAAGAGAAAAAAGGCAAGCTTACATCCATGTAAAATTAAAAGAAAAGACCGCCGATTGAAAGTGGTTAAAAAGTTCGTTCAAGTAAAATGTCCCCCTCCAGAAGTGAACATCTCTACCCCTACTGTCGTTGGCCCAACAGGACCACAAGGTATACAAGGCGTACAGGGCGTACAGGGTATTCCAGGTAAACAAGGGGTAGAAGGGCCACCTGGAGTTCAAGGCCCAGCGGGAGGACCACCTGGACCACAAGGACCTCAGGGACAGCCTGGTCCTGCTGGAGCAATAGGCTCTCAAGGTCCGGTCGGACCTGCTGGACCCATGGGAGCTCAAGGGATTCCGGGAGAAGCAGGGGCTGTAGGGCCACAAGGTCCGCAAGGTAATCCCGGGCCTGCCGGAGCAATTGGACCTCAAGGTTTTCCTGGCCCCGCTGGAGCAGTTGGCCCGACGGGTGCGACAGGAGCAGCAGGTCCGGCAGGAACAGCCGGTGCAGTAGGAGCGGTAGGCCCCGCTGGAGCAGTAGGCCCGGCAGGACCCGCCGGTGCAACAGGAGCGGTAGGCGCCGCTGGAGCAGTAGGTCCAGCAGGACCCGCCGGTGCAACAGGAGCGGTAGGCCCCGCTGGGGCAGTAGGCCCGACAGGAGCGACAGGAGCAGCCGGAAGCGTGCTGGGATTCGCTGACTTTTTCGCACTGATGCCACCTGATAATGCAGCAACGGTTGCTCCCGGTACGGATGTAAGCTTTCCTCAGGATGGGCCAACAAGTGGAACAACTATCGCCCGCACAGGGCCTAGTTCATTCAATCTGGCAGCCATTGGTACGTATCAGATTTTGTTCCAAGTGAGCATCAATGAAGCGGGTCAATTAATCTTAACCCTCAATGGGGCAGATTTGGCCCCTACAGTAGTTGGGCGAGCTACGGGAACGTCTCAGATTGTGGGTATGTCTTTGGTACAGACAACCGTGATTAATTCTATTCTGACCGTTCGGAACCCGGCTGGTAATTCTACTGCGTTAACAATTACGCCACTTGCGGGTGGAACAAGACCTGTATCGGCACATCTTGTGATCACACAATTAGCATGAGTCCGTTAACAGCCTTGGCTAATTGTCCTTTGCTTGATTAAATATGCATGCACAATGGTAACATTGGTTTGCTTGAACTGAGATAACAGTGCTTGACTCAAGGCTGTTATCTCAGTTGGAGCTGATGTTGTACATAATCTAATTAGATATGATGACCAAAAATAATATCGGCCATGTTTCGGTAGCGGGGTAGTGGACCAGAATCATTCAATGAAGCGTATCATATTCATTCACTCCTTCTTTGATTTAATTGCTCAAATATTTAATCGGGTTAACAAGTTCCGTGTCCGTCCGCATATACATTACAGGAGACGGGTCAAGACTCCGGCTGTCCTAAGTTGTAAGAACGGAGGGAGAGACATGGGCATTGAATCATCCTGGATGTTTGATTTGTTTGGAACCGTCTTTCCGGTTGTATTTGTTCTGATTATAGGTATAGTCCTTCTGTCGATGGGAAAAGAGGTATGGAGGTGGGGACGCAACAACTCGGAGCCGCTGTTGACCGTGCCTTCACGAATCACCAGCAGACGGATGAAGATGAGTCAGTCGCAATCTGAACCAGGCAGTACAGCGCGAACGTTATACTACGTCACCTTTGAAGTAGAGAGTGGAGATCGGCTCGAATTCAAAGTCAATGGCGAAGAGTATGGTTTGTGCGCTGAGGGGGACGAAGGACGGCTCTCATTCAAAGGAACGCGTTATGTAGGCTTCGAGCGATATAATCGCGTGTATTCCGAACGCCTACGTGGTTAAACCGAGCAGCTTGCGCCAGAATGGCGTGAGCCTTTTTTGATTATTTGCTGGACAAGCGTTTCTTAATGGCCCTGACGTGTATTTATATAAGAAGAGGCATAATGAGATTATGATCAAAGGATCATTACCATAGAGGAGGCAATGAATATGTCATTTACAGATCAGGTCGTTGTTGTAACCGGTGCCGCTCAGGGAATAGGACGGAGTGTGGCTGAGGCTTATGCGGTTGCCGGGGCCAAAGTTGTACTTGCTGACTATAAGGAAGCGGAGGGTGCGGCAGCCGCAGCTTCCATTCGTAATGAAGGTGGAGAAGCCATCTTTGTCCAATGTGATGTTCGGAGCGAGCGGGACATTACGAACCTTTTTCGTACGACCGTAGATGAATTCAAACAAATTAATGTTTTGGTGAATAATGCAGGACTCGCCAAATGGAAATCACCCTATGAGCTAACGCTGGAAGAATGGGACGATGTACTCAATACCAATGTGAGAAGTTGCTTTTTGGCGAGTCGGGAAGCGGCCAAACATATGAAAAGCAATGAACACGGGGGTGCCATTATCAACATGGCTTCTACACGTGCACTGATGTCTGAGCCTGATACCGAAGCTTATGCCGCATCCAAAGGAGCGATTGTAGCTCTGACGCATGCGCTGGCGGTCTCACTGGGCAAAGACCAAATTCGGGTCAATTGTATCAGTCCGGGATGGATTGAGACAGGTGACGTGGAGAAATTGAAAAAGGAGGATCATGAGCAGCATCCATCCGGTCGTGTGGGTGTTCCTTCGGATATCTCCCGTGCTTGTCTATATTTATCTGATCCAAGCAATACCTTTGTCACAGGGACCAACCTCGTTATTGATGGAGGCATGACCCGAAAAATGATATATGAGGACTAGAACCGGGATCGATCCGGGATCGATCCGGGCAAGCCCTCCGCTATACCAACTTAAGAGTAATAAGCCCAAGTTAAGCACTTGGGCTTATTTGTTTTTAATAACTCGGTTGCTATAATAAATGTGATTTTACAACAGTAGAGGAATGGAGGGAGTATATGTTCGGGAAACAATCCCGGAAGGTATTTTGGCTGTTACTGCTGATCGGAGGGATGATAATGATAGGGAATGAGTCACCTGCTGAAGCTGACGGCGCGGATATACGGGCGGCCTGGGTATGGCAGGCACAGTCTGTTAGCAACGGAGATGAGCTGTTGGCCAATGCAGCTAAACATAAGATAAACAGGCTGTACGTGAATGTAGACATGACACTGTCCAAGGAGGTATACCAGACGTTTATAGCCAAAGCCAGCCGTGCAGGTATTGCGGTTGAAGCGCTGGGAGGCGATCCATCCTGGGCGGTCAGTGGCCGTGAAGGCCCCATGCTCAGATTAGCGTCATGGGTAAGTGACTACAATCAGGCTGCTGAGCCCAACGAGCAATTTGATGCCATACATCTGGATATCAAGCCCTATGTATTACCAACTTGGCAAGAAGATGCCAAGCCACTGGTACAATCCTGGGTGGCCAATATGAATCTGTTATTTGAGCAAGTGAGACAGGATGGCGCAGTTGCAGTGAATATTGACCTGCCATTTTGGCTCGATTCCTATACCGTCACAGGGAATAGAGTTTCTGAGGATGCAGATAACGAACCATTGTCACGTTGGTTCATTGAACGAGTGGATCATGTTACTTTACTCGTTTACCGTGATAACGCGCAAGGGAACAATGGTATCATACGTTTAATTGAACAGGAAATGAACTGGGCCGATGCCAGCAATGTGAGCGTCACCGTTGGGTTGAACACCAAGCCAATGCCTGGCGAGGAATTCACGACTTTTGCCGGTAAAGGTGCAGCCCAGCTGGAAAGCGTAATTGAAGAAGTTGCCTCCGCATTCAGTGAGCATACTTCTTACGCCGGTTCTGCTGTACATGACATCGTATACTGGGGACAACTGGAGCCGTCAGAGCTGCCCTCACCGGAGATCCCATCCAATCAGCCAGAGATTCGTGGAACGTATATCTGGGAAGCCTCTCAGGTGACGAATGACGGGGGAGAGCACATACTAGAGTTTGCGAGAGAGCAGAATGTTAACTGGTTGTATGTTCGGTTAGATCTGGATCAACCCTATTCCAGTTACCGCAGTTTTGTGAAACGGGCAAAAGCGCAGGGCATCGAGATCCATGCGATGGGTGGACACCCCATCTGGGGCAAGAAGGAGAACCGTCCACGCATTAAGCGCTTAATTGATTATGTGAAAAACTATAATGCGGAATCCGAGCCGGATGAACGATTTGAAGGCATCCATCTGGATATTGAGCCTTACACCTTGCCGGATTGGGAGAATAGTCGGGACACCCTGCTGACCGAATGGGCTGCCAACATTACATTTTTCCAGGAAGAAACGAAGAAGGACAGTGATCTCGAAACAAGTGCAGACCTTGCTGTATGGCTGGATACCTTCCCGTTGCCGGGAAAAGACATGTCTGTGACAGAGTTCATGATTGATACACTTGATCATGTGTCGATGATGGCATTCCGTAATCAGGCAGAAGGATCCAATGGCATTGCTGCTGTTGTGAGTCAGGAGATGGAGATTGCAGATCGTCTGGGCAAAAGGTTGATGATTTCGGTTGAGATGAAGCAGAATCATGAAGGTCCGCATATTTCTTTTTATGAGAAAGGGGCAGCGGAGATGGAACTTCAGCTTGCCAAGCTTCCGGATCTGCTGGCCGAACATCTGGCTTACCAGGGCAATATTGTACATGCCTATGATTATTGGATTGAAGCCAAGCCTTGAACAGGTGAGTATTATAAGAAATAACTTGCTTCGGAACTTCACCTTGGGTGAGGTTCCGGGCTTTTTTTTATGGAAAAAAGATGGAATCGTGTCACCGAATGGGCTCCTGCACAATACGATGTACGGTGATGAACAGCTGAAACAAAGGAGGAAACAGACTATGGCTGTTATTAAAGCCAACTCAGAAGACGTCAAGCTGCTCGCTAGACTGCTGAGGGCGGAGGCTGAAGGTGACGGCGAACAAGGCATGCTGCTTGTAGGTAATGTAGGTGTGAACCGGGTGTTGGTGGATTGTTTGGACTTCAGAGATATTCGTGACATCAACCGCATGGTATTCCAGAACCCCGGAGGCTTCGAGTCAACACAGAAGGGTTACTTCTACCAACGGGCGAGACAATCCGAGATTCGTCTGGCACAACGTGTCATTAATGGAGAGCGCGTCTGGCCAGCGAGCAATGCATTATGGTTTTTCCGACCAGTGGGCGACTGTCCACCAACGTGGTATGACCAGCAAAATACAGGACGTTTCAAAGCACATTGTTTCTTCAGTCCGACAGGCGATGACTGTCCGGAAGTATATTAAACTTTAGGAGGAATCATTCATGATTAATCAGCCTTATCAACCAACGACTCAAACACTGGGTCAGCAAGCAAATTCCGTGTTGGGTCAACAAGCCAACTCTCAGGTTCAAGGTACGTCATACAAAATCGGTAACGGTATGCCTTCCATGTCGCCAACACCAGGGATGGTATCACCAAGCTCGACTAGTGTACCCCCACTCGTATCCAGTGGAAGCCCAATGACACCGACGGGTGCAGTGGTCACGACAACGGCTCCACAGTTTGAGCAATCGTACATTGAGAATATTTTGCGTCTTAACCTTGGTAAATTCGGTACGTTCTACATGACATACGAAGGCAACAAAGAATGGAATGCTCGCATATTCCAAGGTGTTATTGAAGCAGCGGGCCGTGACCATATTATTATCAGCGACCCGAAGACAGGAAGACGGATCATGCTATTGATGGTCAACTTCGACTATGCTACATTTGATGAGCCATTGTTGTATCAATATCCGGGCGTGGTAGGTAACTACCCACAAGCTCCAAGCAGATTTTAATTGGCACTTCACAACGATTTTAATGGATAGTTGACATGTCTAACACATAGTGAATTGCAGGCTGTCCCGAGAATGTGGAGGTTATCCGCAAACGGGACAGCTTTTTACATAAGCATTTATGCGAAATTGACTCCAATAGATCGAGCCAGACGTAACCTTTTGATAAAAACATGGCACTTATATATGAACGGAACAAGCAACATGCCTATAAGAAGGGAGTTCACAGCATTGAAGTCTTGGATTGAAGGAGCGATGAAGGGGGAACCCGAAGCATACGCACAACTGATGTCTCAATATCGCGGGATGGCTCTTGCTGTTGCCTACAATCGTTTGGGAGACACATTTTGGGCTGAAGATGTCGTACAGGAGGCATTTACAGAGGCCTTTGGCAATCTGTCCAAGCTGGAGGATTCGGAGGCTTTTCCAGGATGGTTCAAGGTAATCGTGGAGAGACAGTGTTATCGCTGGCTACGACGCAAGCAGCATACCCTGATTCCCGTTCAGCAGTTGGAACATGTTTTCCAGGAAGAGGATCAGGCGCATAATCCGGAAAAACAAGCGATGCAAAACGAAATGCATCGTACGCTGCGTGATTCTATTGCAATACTGCCATCATCGATGCGGCTAGCTGTGGAACTGTTTTATTTGGAAGGATACTCGCTTAAGGAAATATCGGATTTCCTCGGGGTCAAGGTACCTGCATTAAAGAAAAGACTGTTCGATGCCCGATCCAAACTTAAGCGCTCAATGCCAGTAAGGGATCTGGTTTCGGTGTTCAGTGATTTGTATGAAGGAGGGAAAGGATTGTTACACATTATGAATGGGGATCACGCTGCCAATCGTTTAAGAGAGAGTGGAATTGAGGGAGATATCCTCGTATGGAGAGAGTTGTACACGTTCGGACCGGTAGTCCAAGATATGGATGATGCGAAGGAGCGGAAGAATCGGGCATCCGTATTAGAACTTCAGTTGGGCATTCCACAGACGGAATACTTGCAGATTGAGGATCTTGAACGCAAGTTGCATTCATTTCAACAATATAAGGAGATTGTCCTATGGTTTGAATACGACCTCTATGATCAGACAATGTTATCTTACCTGTTACATTATTTCAAAGGACAAGCGCTCCAGAATACGAAATTGAATCTGCTCTGTATTGACTCATATCCAGAGATCGAGCACTTTAGAGGACTGGGACAGCTTACCTCCACACAGATTGAGCGGCTGTCTGGCAGCTGGCATGTGATTAACACGGACGAGCTACAAGCCGGTGCACAGTTCTGGGAAGCCTATACGTCCAGTGATGTCCGGCATCATCTGGATTACTTGCAGACGGACACTTCTGCGCTCCCCTTTGCAAAAGCTGCCTTTAAGGCACATTTGTCTCGTATGCCATCTGTATCTAACGGTCTAGGGATCATTGAGCAGACAACACTGGAGACCATAAGAGCAGGTGTGGAGCGTCCATATCCTTTGTTTCGTGAGGTAGGGGACAAGCTGCATATTCTTGGGATGGGTGATCTTGAATACTGGGCACATCTGAGGCGGATGACAGAAGGACCTCAAGCTCTGCTTCAAATGACCGGTGCAACAACGTTCCCTAATTTCATGCAGCATGATGAAACATTCCGTGACGGAGTCCTGTCGCTAACCGAACTCGGAATTCAGGTGTTGAATGGAGAAGTCGATTGGGCGCTGCTGAAGCAGGATGAATTCTGGATCGGTGGTTTGCATAACGAAAGCGGAAAACAAGCCGGGTGGCGCTGGAATCCTGCTTCTGAGACCGTAGTGGAGATTGAGTCTACATCGTAATTAGTGGATATAATCTGAGAAAAAAACAGTATTGCAAAAAGAGAGTATCCAGCGATGCGAAAGCATGAGCGAGGATACTCTCTTTGGTTTGGTTAGATCATGGTTTGTGAAATGTTAAAAAAAACAGCGTAATCATTACTTTTGTTAAAGAAAAAAGGCGTTTGTGCCATTTCGTTGTCATAGGACACGGATTGACTGTGTAGTGTAGAATTATATAATAAAAGAAGCATATCTTTATTATTCGACAGAACAAGGTGGAGGTGGAAGCATTGGGAAGTTGAAATTGCATATGAGCGGCAGAATGGCTAATATCCTACATTTTCGAAGGAGGTGGACCTATTTGCCGAAGAATGACGGCGAATAGGATGAAAATTTGAGTGACCCCTTACCGAGTATTTTAAATTTAGTATTAATCGGTTTACTTGTATTAATGAATGGTTTCTTTGTGTCGGCGGAATTCGCGATGGTGAAAGTTCGTGGAAGTCGGATTGAGGCTTTGGTGGAAACAGGCAACAAAAATGCAAAATATGCTTCCAATATCATACGCAATATGGATGCATATCTGTCAGCTTGCCAATTAGGTATAACGCTGGCTTCACTGGGACTTGGATGGTTGGGTGAACCTGCAATTGCACACTTGTTAGAGCCCATGTTTACCGCATTTGGACTGGGACCGGTTTATGTTCATGGAATCTCTATTGCCATTGCATTTGTAATTATTACAATCCTGCATATTGTACTGGGGGAACTTGCTCCCAAGACGATGGCGATTCGAAAGTCTGAAACGATCACGCTGTGGTCTGCAGCCTTGCTAACGTTCTTCTACAAGTTAATGTATCCATTCATATGGGCACTGAACGGTATGGCTAACGGCTTGTTGAGACTGTTCCGAATGGCACCCGCTTCCGAGATGGACGACGCGCATAGTGAAGATGAATTACGTATTCTCATGAAAGAAAGCAATAAGAGCGGTTTAATTGATAACACTGAATTAGCACTTGTTGATAATATATTTGATTTTACGGATACAACCGCCCGTGAAATTATGATTCCGCGGACGGAAATGATCTGTCTGAATGCCAATGAGTCCATGCTGGAAAATCTGGAGATTGCCAGTGAGAGTATGCGAACAAGGTATCCGGTATATAACGGAGACAAGGATCATATTATCGGCTTTATTCACATTAAGGATCTGATGCGATCCCAACTTACAGATACCATATCCGTAATCCGGCCGATCCTGGCTGTACCAGATACCACACTGATCAGTGATCTGCTCAAGCGTATGCAGCGTAGCAAGACACAGATTGCGATTCTGATTGATGAATATGGTGGAACCTCCGGTCTTGTCACGCTTGAAGATATCATGGAAGAGATCGTAGGCGAGATTCAGGATGAATTCGACCAGGAGCGTCCTGCCATTGAGCAAGTGGATGAGATGGAATACTCCATAGATGGATTGATGCTGATTGAAGAAGTCAGTGAACGATTCGGACTGGAGATGGATCGTGCCGATTACGATACCATCGGGGGCTGGTTATACTCCAGAGTAGATACCATTCCACCTGAGGTCGGTCAATCGGTTGAGTATGGGGGGTATGTATTTGTCATTCAAGAGACAGAGCATAAGCGGATTTCCCGAGTGAATGTGATTAAGCTGGAACTGTTGGTTGAAGAAGAAGGCGCATAGCCAGATCGAAATCGGTACAAATGAAGCTGTATGGTGACGTAATGGTCATCGTACAGCTTCTTTGCATGCTCATGATTCTTGGGGTGCGTGAATGACAATATCGGCGTAACGGTTCTCTGTGACCAAGCTATTTTTGATATAAATTCGCTTATAAGTAACATAAACATTCTCTCCAGGAGCGAGATCATGCTGGATATTCAGCTTTTTTCGAGTGGATTTGGTTGTCGTCGGTGTCTTTATCGTGATGATATCGTACATGTCAACGAAAGTAACCTCGTAGGAATTGTAGTCCCCCACCTTAGTGGTGGATAACACCGGATTTTGTTTATACTGGGTTAAGTGATCATTCACCATGCCGAGTGTTGCAGGTAACACGTAAAACAGAAGAGCCAGAGGCAGAACGCAGAAAGCAACCCCGAAAACGCGTAAAAATTTGACGTGGGAATGGGTTTGGCCACTCTGTCTGAGGAAAAGAAAAGCAAGGATGGGGGATAGTACAAGTCCCCAGATCATAAAGGGCAATACATAGCGGTCAATCCCCATGCTTATCCAGCTTTCCCGGGCTGTAGCCAAGAAATATATTAAGGTCCCGATGGTAAGTGCACTCATTATAATGACAAGCCAACGTTTGAACGAGCGGGAAACTTCGATGTGTAACTCATTCGAATTGGAGCTGTGACGATGTCTTCTGGATTTGGATTGAAGTTTACTCAAGGGATACACCTCATTTGCAACTCATGTTGGTTAATTTGGTTTTGTGCATACATTACTGAATACATACGGAATGGAATAATTTAGGTTTCACCTTGTTAGAAATGTATAAAAAATACAAAAGACGCTGCCGACAGAAACATCGGAGCGTCTAATTTTTTTGAAACCTGTCACCTGATCCGTCCGTTTATACCCTTACACAAAATGAAGTATAGAAGCGGAGGATGGATCAATATGCGGAAAATGAAAACGAAGAGTGCAGCATCTATTCTAAAAATAACACTTGTTGCCTTGTTCATGGTGCCAACGCTCCTGGTTATACCTACGTCTGAACCAGCCGTTGCAAGCCCGATTATCAAGGTGTCCTCTGGTGCACTTACAGCTCCACCACCGCCAGAACCATCCATCCATTCTCTCGCTAACACTCGCGAACGTGGACATATCTATCAAGCGGTCGGTGCAGTCATCCCTGGGGGAGGACTGTCGGCTATCGTCAATACCAAGACCACGACCTATACAGCAATGAAGACACTTTCCGTAGATTATCGACTTGAGCGCTGGACAGGAACAGTATGGGTGACTTTCAAAGCCAATTCCAACACTGCAACGAATTCAAACTTACTGAATGCTACATCGGATTGGACTGTTATGCCAGGATATTATTATCGCGTTACCAGTATCCATACAGCGTATGATGGAAGCACCACGGATACAAGCAAACATGTCTCTGGCACCGTGTTGTTTTGATCTTATCGGCTGGTGCTGCCGGGAAACTTCTGCTCTTGAAAATCGTTGGCAATCGCAGTCATTTCTTCTTCCGAAAGGGTGCCAAACAGACTCATATTGTTGGAACCCATCATCCACTGAAAGGAGTTATAGGGTGGGCCGATATACATTAGTGCTTCCGTGCCGTCCGCCAACTTGACTGTGCTCATATCACGAAGCATGGCCCCTTCAATTTTCTCCCCAGGCATGACATAAACATAATCAAACTGGATGATCTCATCCTCTATGCTCTTGCCTTCACTGGTATATTGAACTCTCATTTGGTTGGACTCATAATAATCGTCTGGATTCACTGGGTTTTCCGTATCAAGTACGAGTTCGAATTTGACCTTATTGAATCGCTCGGGAATGGCCTTGGATAACAGAAAGTCACCCATGAACCCTTCGCGGGCGATTTTTTCCGTAACAAGTACCGGACGAAGCATATGGCTCGATAACTCATACGAAGGTGTATTAAGAGCCTCTTCTTCTTGTACTTTAAGAATGTCATCTAAGCTCGTTTCCGGAGGTGGAGGCGTTTTGGCTGTTGACGGATCAGCCCCCAGATGGGTCGTGCGATCCTCGATGACAATGGATTTCATGCCATTACCCCAATCCTTGATGGATTGCACGAATGGGGATACCGCTTGTGTACCGGACGGCAGGCTGAAAATAACGGCCCCAATGGTCACCGATGCAGCTACGACAACGGAAAGTCGCAAGGTACGTATTCTTTTTTTACGTAAACCGATTCTGTTAATTTCCCTGTGTACCTTCTGCCAGGATTGCTGCATGGATTCGGTATGGGAGGCGGAAGGGGCAGAGACGGCCTGATGGAAAGCCTCATCAAAAGCCAGATCAAACGCAGCGTCGAAATATTCGTCTTCCAGCTCTGAATCGAATCGCTCCACGTTCTTATCGGACTTGCCTTTGCTCAATGCTTCCACCCCATTCCTTATGTAATTTCTTCTTGATACTGCCGCGGGCTCTGAACAAGCGTTGCTTCACAATGTCTTCGGAGGTATCCAGCAGTTCGGCCATCTCTCGGTAGGAGAGACCTTTTTTCCACCGTAACTCCACCAGTACACGATATTCCGGTTTGAGCTGTCCGAGATAATATTCAATGGACTCTTCCATCATCTGCGTTTCTACCATGCTTTCCACGGAAGCTGCTGTCTGATTCATCGTCTCCATATCTATAAAAACACTATCCGTATCCAATTGGTTACGGTTATTTTTATTTTTTCTCAGATAATTAATAGCTGTGTTCCGTGTGACGACCTTGAGCCAGGCTTTCAGTTTGACCTCGTCTTCGAAAATGGGTTTGTTTTTAATGATTTTGATAAAAGCTTCCTGAATAATATCTTCCGCTGCAGCACGCTCCTTGATGATATAAACGATAAGACCATGTACCATATTATAATATTCATAATACACTTCTTCCTGAAGTGCAGAGCCTAAATTATGGAAATCTGAGGCGAGTAGTAACTGGAGCCGATTGGCCATGATGTTCTCCTTTCTGGTGAACAATCCACAAACATTGGTATCATTACATTTTACAACATAATATGGAAACGATACAATGGGAGGTTGGTCCGGGACAAACCAGATGAGGGAAGTGGGTATAGTCTATGGAACAGTTTGCTGAAAACTAATAAAAGGCCGTCTCGCCAACCATAAACACATGGTTGCAAGACAGCCTTATGACCGTTCATTGAGAATATTTACTTCTGAGCATTCTTCCGTAATCTGTTAGAATGCCCAGTCTCCCTTAAGGAAGATGGCTTCACGTTCACCGTTTGCCGTAATACCGTAGATGTCCGTCTCGGGCGAGCCCATCATGAAGTCCACATGGGTGATACTGCTGTTCATGCCACGAGTTGCAAGTTCTTCAGGAGACATCGTTTTGCCACCTTCGATATTGAATGCATAGGAACTGCCAATCGCGAGATGGCACGACGCATTCTCATCATACAATGTTGTGTAATACAGGATGCCACTCTCAGAGATCGGTGAATGAAAGGGAACCAAAGCGACTTCGCCGAGGTAATGTGATCCCTCATCCATCGAAATGAGTCTTTCCAGCGTATCCTGACCTTCTTCAGCATGAAAATCAACGATGCGTCCGTTCTCGAATGTCAGTGAAAATCGATCAATGATACTGCCACCGTAGCTGAGTGGTTTGGTGGCTGTCACCTTACCATTAACGCCATGCTTGGATGGAGCGGTGAATACTTCTTCTGTCGGGATATTGGCAACAAAAGGGGTTCCTTGCTCATTTACGCTACCCGCCTGTGCCCAGATATGACCTTCTGGAAGCTCGACTGTAAGATCCGTCCCTGGGGAGAGGAAATGCAGTGCTTGATACTTTTTGTTATTCAGTGCTACAGCCTTGGTTTCCAGTCGTTCAATATGCTGTTCCCAGGCCGCTACAGGGTCCTCCAAATCAGCTCTCACCGCAGCAAAAATGGCTTCCCACAGCTGGTTGACCTGCTCCGTTGCCGGGAGATCCGGGAATACTTTGGCTGCCCAATCGGGGGAAGGACAAGCCACACCCGTCCAGCTCATTTTATCCGCCTGTTGATACTGACGGTACTTGGCCATTGCCTGACCGAATGTACGCTGATGGGTCGAGATCCGCTCAGGGTTAATACCTTTCATCAGGTCCGGGCTGGATGACAATACGGTAAGGAAGGCTGCATTATTGGCCGCCAGTTCTTCAAGCTCCGCTGCATGCCATTTCGGCGGCTCTTGGAAGGATTCCTCAGGGGCCATCTCAAACCGCAATCGATTCACCGTTTCATCACCGTATTTTACAATCACCTGCTTGGCACCAGCCTCGTATCCCTTACGCACCAACAAGCGTACGAATTCAGCGGTATCAATCATCGCACTAATGACAAATACTTGCCCGGGCTGCACGTTAGCACCTACTCTTACAGCAAGTTCAGCGTAACGATCCAGTTTTTGTTCAAAACTTAACATATGATTTCCCTCCAATTGTTGAATTTTTGGCCTGTTGACGCAGGAAAAGAGAGGAGTGATCTCCTCTCTCCTAATCCATCAAAGGGGATTAAAATGCCCAGTTTCCTTGCAGGAAGATAGGCTCTTCCGTACCTTCGGAGGTTACACCGTGGATGTTCATTTCTCCAGATCCAATCATGAAGTCTACATGAGTGAGACTGGAGTTCATGCCACGTTCAATCAACTCTTCTTTGGACATCGTTTTACCACCTTCCAGACAGAAGGCATAGGCATTACCAATCGCCAAGTGGTTGGAAGCATTTTCGTCAAAGAGTGTATTGTAGAACAAAATATTCGTATCAGAAATCGGTGACTGATGTGGAACAAGGGCTGCTTCACCCAGATAGTGTGCACCTTCATCCATCTCGATCAGGTTTTTGAGTGCGTCCAGTCCCTGCTCAGCGGTATAATCTACAATTCGACCGTTCTCGAATGTCAGGGAGAATCCGTCAATCAGGTTGCCTCCGTAGCTCAGTGGTTTCGTGCTGCGGACGGTACCGTTAACACCCGTTTTCAGCGGAGCTGTGAATACTTCTTCGGTAGGCATATTGGCAATAAAGACATGTCCTTGCTCATTCACACTTCCACCGGATACCCAGATATGTCCTTCTGGAAGTTCAATGGTCAAGTCTGTGCCTGGAGCTGTATAGTGGAGCTTCTTGTATTTCTTGTTGTTCAGCAGGTCAGCGCGGGAATCGAGATTTTGCAAATGGGTTTTCCATTCGGCAACAGCATCCTGTTCACCGATCCGTACGGTTTTGAAAATAACATCCCACAAGCGGTCCACTTGCTGTGCCTCCGGCAGGTCCGGGAATACTTTAGCTGCCCATTCCGGAGAAGGAACGGCTACAATAGACCAGCTGAATTTGTCAGCCATCTGATACGAACGATATTTTTCGAGCGCTTTGCCGCGCACTTTTTGGCTAGTAATAATGCGTTCCTGAGCTACACCGTTCAGCAGATCCGGATTCTCAGCGATGACGTGCAGTACAGCGGCGCCTTCTTCGACGAGTTCAGTCATTTCAGCTGCAAACCATTTCGGTTCAATGGAGAAGGCTTCATCAGGTGCAAGATCGTAATGTAGACGTGTAACGGTTTCATCGCTCCAGTTTACTTTGACCAATTTGGCACCTTTACCGTAAGCTGCTTTGACAATCAGTCGTACAAAATGCGCTGCCGAGATTGGCGCGTTAACCACAAGCGTCTGTCCAGGGTGGATATTGACACCGACTTGTACAGCCAGTTCAGCATACTGCTGCAGATTCGTTTCGAAAGTATTCATGCTATTTTTTCCTCCAATGTGATAATAATATCGTAGCTTGTTGGCTATTATAGATGTTGGTCAAACACGTATTTATAATCCTCATTACAACTATGTAAGGACTCAAATGGTTCCTTCATTGAATAAGGTATACGTTGCTACGTTATATATTGTACAATTAACCAATAATAATTACCAAACTAGGTTTACCAGAAATGTTGGAGACCGCCTGTAGATGAAAGATTAAAGGAGAGAATGATTGTGAATATTGAAATTATAAGTGCTGAAATGCGCCGTGAAGGTGAAAAAGGATACGTGGGAAATACCGTTTACCGCACAGAAGGCGAAAAGTCAGTATATGAGATTACCTTCATGAGCAAGAACGGAAAAGATTGGGACTATAGCTTGCATTTCACGGAGCAATCCGGTGATGAAGAAGAGTTACTGCGTATGGACGAGTTGCTTGAGAATGATGACGATCTGTACAATCAATTGCTCGATGCTGCTTTGGAGGCATTTCCGGCTTAACTAGCCGAGATGTTCTTGTTCTATTGTGTTGTGTCGATGACTATACTAGACGGTGTATGCCCGAAACAGGGTGTATACCGTCTATTTTATTGGAAATGTTGAATAGATGATCCAGAAAAGGGAAGTCTACGAGATGAATGGAACCAGAGAGACAATCCGCCTAATGGGAGGTAACCGTGAATGGCATCTGACAATCTGATTACAGAAGGGTTGACGGGACTTGAAGAAGTCGCGCCCGATATTCTCAGTCTACGTACACTATTCGTTAATGTCGTGTTCATCGGAGAGCCAGGAAGCAGGAACTGGGTCCTCGTGGACACCGGAATGGCGAGGTTCACAGATCATATTGTTCAGGTTGCAACAGAACGATTTCAAGGTCCGCCATCTGCGATCATATTGACGCATGGTCACTTCGACCATGTAGGAACCGTTATTGAGCTGGAACAATTCTGGGGTGTGCCCGTGTATGCTCATCCGCTTGAAATTCCGTATTTAACGGGATTGAAAGATTACCCGCCAGCGGACCCTTCTGTAGGTGGAGGTTTAATGTCCAGGTTGTCATTCGCTTATCCTAATGAAGCAATCAATCTGGATGATCGGATATTCAGTCTACCCAAAGATCATTCCGTTCCAGGTCTAACAGGATGGGAGTGGGTGCACACGCCAGGTCATACGCCTGGACATGTGTCGCTGTTTCGGGAAGCGGACCGTCTGTTAATTGCGGGAGACGCGATCATTACAGTGAAGCAGGAATCGCTGTGGAGTGTGTTGCTTCAGGACAAACAGTTGCATGGCCCGCCTTCCTATTTTACAACCGATTGGGAGGCTGCTCATCAATCCGTTCAGCATATAAGGCATCTGGAGCCAAAACTTGCGATTACCGGGCATGGGCATGCCTTGAGCGGAGATATGCTGAAAGAATCCTTGAAGCGGCTTGATATCGACTTTGAAGAGAGTGCTGTGCCGGATCACGGCAAATATGTGGATTAATTGAACCAACATAAGAAAGCAAGCAGAGACAGCGGCAGCGGATTGCAGCTGTCTTTTTTGTTTTTCTAACATGAATTTGTTCTCTATCATAGATTGGTATTTTGTGCTCGGGCATGATATAGTCGAGCCGTATAATATAACCTTAGTATGCAGGAGGTACATATAACGATGACACAACAAAATGCAGCATTTGAAGAACAATTTGGAGGAATACCGGCCATTTGGCTTCGTTTTAATCAGTTTGAAGCGGCCGTTATTCCAAGCGTAGGTGCCAACCTCGTTGCTTTCCGTGATACAGAAAAGGGTTTCCGTTACTTGAGAGAGCCGAATCAGGATCAGATGGATGAGTTTATGGCTGCACCAGCGGTCTATGGAATTCCGATTCTTTCTCCACCGAACCGTTATGAGGATGGACGTTTCCCCTGGAATGGTAAAGTCTATCAATTGCCTGTGAACGAACCGGCTACAGGTAACCATTTACATGGATTTTTGCATGATGCCGATTGGAAGGTTGAGGGATACGGTTCTGACCAGTTGGAGAGCTATGTGCTGCTTAGCCAGGACGTGAAAGAAGGACATACATTCCATCAATACCTGCCGTTTACGTTCACAGTGACGCTTCGTTACTCTTTGAGTAGCCAAGGACTTCAGCAGCAATTGATCGTCCGCAACACCGGAAAGGAAACCATGCCGAATTTGTTTGCATTCCATACAGCAATTGCAGTACCTTTTGCACCGGACAGTCAATCCTCGGATTACACGGCCAAAGTTACGATTGGACAACGACGTGAATTGAATGAGCGTTCTCTGCCAACAGGACAATTTCAACCGCTTACACCTGAGGAAGAACAATTGAAGAAAGACGGAGTTAGTCCGTTCTTTGCTGCCATGGATAATCATTACACTGCAGAACCGCAGAATGGTCGTAACTATATGGAACTTACGGATCATCGTACTGGAGACAAACTGGTATATGATGTAGGTACTTCCTACAAGCACTGGATGATCTGGAACAATAACATGGGTGGCGAATTCTTCTGTCCTGAACCACAGATGAACCTGGTTAACGCTCCTAATGTTGAAGGCATCCCGGCAGAAGAAATCGGATTGGTCGGTTTGGAACCAGGTGAACTATTCGAACAGAGCAGCCGATTGTATCCAATTGCGTCACAAAAATAATTCACGCTCATTTTGCGCTACGCTTACAATTTTGTCGAAAAGGTGAAAACCTGCTCGCAAATCATGTATAATATGACGAGATACACAAGCTTTGTAGAGACCCAAACCATCTTTTTGGAGGAGGACAAGCAAGTGGAATACCGCATTGAGAGAGATACGTTAGGCGAAATGAAAGTACCAGCCGACAGGCTGTGGGGAGCTCAGACGCAGCGCAGCAAGGAGAATTTCCCGATTGGCAGTGAACATATGCCTATGGAAGTTATCCGTGCCCTTGCCATTTTGAAAAAAAGTGCTGCGGCCAGTAACCATAAATTAGGTAAATTATCTGCCGCTAAGTCCGATGCCATCGCTTATGCAGCAGACGAGATTATTGCAGGTCGTATTGATGACCATTTCCCACTGGTCGTGTGGCAGACTGGTAGCGGAACGCAATCCAATATGAACGTGAACGAAGTGATTGCGAATCTGGGGAACCAACTGTTGGAGCAAAAGGGAAAAGAAGAGCGTCTGCATCCGAATGATGACGTGAATATGTCCCAGAGCTCCAACGATACATTCCCAACGGCGCTGCATGTCGCAGGTGTTCTGGCTGTTGAGGATCAACTCTTGCCGGCAATTGCGGTATTAAAAGCGACTTTTGCAGACAAGTCGGAGGCATTCAAGGATATTATTAAGATTGGACGTACTCACCTTCAGGATGCAACACCAATTACGCTTGGTCAGGAGATTAGTGGTTGGGAAGCGATGCTGGGCAAGAGTGAGCGTATGATTCGTGAAAGTGTACAGTACCTGAAGGAGCTTGCGATCGGCGGTACAGCTGTCGGAACGGGCATCAATGCTCATCCGGACTTTGGGGACTTCACTGCCAAGGAGATTGGCAAACATACAGGGAAAGATTTTGTATCTGCACCGAACAAATTCCACGCCCTTACAAGTCATGATGAAGTTGTATATGCGCACGGTGCCGTTAAAGCGCTTGCAGCTGATTTGATGAAAATTGCCAATGATGTTCGCTGGTTGGCCAGTGGCCCTCGAAGTGGATTGGGCGAGATCCGTATTCCTGAGAATGAGCCAGGCAGTTCCATTATGCCGGGTAAAGTCAACCCAACTCAGAGCGAGGCCATTACGATGGTGGTTACGCAGGTCATGGGTAATGATGCAGCGATTGGTTTCGCGGCAAGTCAGGGTAATTTTGAACTGAATGTATTCAAACCGGTTATTATCTATAACTTCTTGCAATCCGTACAACTCCTGGCGGACTCCATTGTTGCGTTTAATGACAAGTGTGCCGTAGGCATAGAGCCTAACCTGGATCAGATTGAACATAATCTGAACAATTCGCTCATGCTAGTTACAGCGCTCAACCCGCATATTGGTTATGAGAATGCAGCCAAAATTGCGAAGCTTGCGCATAAAGAAGGCTTGTCTTTGAAGCAGGCGACGTTACAAACGGGCCTTCTTACTGAAGAGCAATTTGATCAATATGTCGATCCAGCCAAAATGATCGCTCCAAAGGCCTAAAATCAGCCCAAATGAGCAATATAGATCAATGAAGAGGACGACCTGCACAAGCAGGTCGTTTTTCTTATGCTTACCGATGAACTTAAAGCTTGTCAGACTATACGTATCCATATAAACTACATATGCACCAGTTTTAATATAATGGAATGGGATTCGTATATATTTGGAGGTTTCCGCGTTGTCAAAAACGAGAAGATTTACGATACGCTCCAAAATTCTATTGGGCTATCTTGTGGTTGTGCTTTTGTTTGGAGCTGTTCTGTTAGTGCTTACGGCCCAAATTAATGTGCTACAGAAGGAAAATGATTTTATCTCTCATCATGATCTGGAAGTACATAATCTGACCAACGCAATTGAAAAAAATGTCTTGAATATGGAGACAGGACAGCGTGGATTCATGATTACAGGCAATGAGAGTTACTTGGAGCCTTATTCCCAAAGTCTGTCCCAGTGGAGTTCCAACTATGATCAGTTGAACGCTCTCATTAGCGACAATCCTTCACAGCAGCAAAGCTTGCAAAGCATCAAAGCCCATATTACGCGCTGGATAGAGATTGCTGGGGAGCCGTTGGTGGAGTTGAAAAAGCAAGGGGACCAAGCAAAAGTTGTTGCTTTCTTTCAATCTGACCCGGGTAAAACTGAAATTGATCTAATTCGCTCCCAACTTACCACCTTCCGAAACACGGAGATCGCTCTGACCGAGGCGAGGGTTACTGAGCTTGCCAAACGCAGTTCCACACTGTTGACAATTATGTATACGCTGTGGGGGGTTATCGCGGCGTTATCAATTGCTGCGGCTCTTGTGATATCAGGCAATATCGTCAAAACGTTGCGAGATGTTATGCAGACGATCAGTGATATCTCCAAAGGTGGAAACCTGAAACAGCGAATTCAGGTGCGGACACATGATGAAGTGGGGGACCTGGGCCACGAAACTAACAAATTACTGGATGAAGTACAAGAACAGAATCGGGTCAAAGATCAGATCGCGGGGATTGCCACACTCTTGCAGAACCCGACCAATCTGGAGGGTTTGTCCCGCTTGTTCCTGAACGAGCTTGCCATGTTGTTTGAAGTGCCTTACAGCGTCTTATATTACTGGAAAGACAATCGACTGCTACGCGTGGCGGCGTATGCTGCGGATGGAGAGAAAGAACGTTCGCTCGGTAAAGTGTCGCTTGCCCCAGGTGAGGGGCTTGTAGGTCAAAGTGCTGTGGAGAAGCGAGTCTTGCGCATGAATGATCTGCCACAGAATTATATTCGAATCTCTTCGGGTCTCGGATATACATCTGCCACCTCTCTTACCGTAGTACCCGTCCTCTTCGAAGGCAGAACCATTGCGGTCATTGAGCTTGCTTCAATGAAGCCATTGCAAGAGAATGATATGAAGCTGATGCAAGAACTGGCGGATATTTTTGGTGTTTCTTTACACTCGACCGTCACTCGCATGGAATTACAGCAGTTATATGATGAGTCACAAGTTCTGAATGAAGAGTTACAGGCACAATCGGAGAAACTTCAGTCTCAGACCGAAGAAATGCTGTCTCAGACGGAGGAACTGCAAATGCAGACCGAAGAGCTTCATATGCTTAATGAACGCCTGGAAATACAGAAGAGCGCTGCTGAGACATCAGCCAATGAACTTGCAGTTGTGGCAGATCAGTTACGAACAAGCTCGGGGTACAAATCCGAATTCTTGGCGAACATGTCTCATGAACTGCGGACACCGCTTAACAGCATGTTGATTTTGTCTGAAATATTGTCTGAAAATAAAAATGAACACTTGAATAATGAAGAACAGAACTATGCTTCGGTCATTCACAAGTCAGGCAAGGACCTGCTGAATCTGATCAATGATATTCTGGATTTATCCAAGGTAGAGGCTGGGCAGATGGAAGTGGATTTTGATGATGTCTATCTGAGCAGTCTGCCTGAAGTCATGAACCAGTATTTCCTGAAAACAGCGGAACAGAAAAAAATAGATTTCCGGATTCAGCTCCAAAGTCCTTTACCAGAAACCATCGTGACGGATGAGATGAGATTGCACCAGATTCTCCGAAATCTGCTCTCGAACGCATTCAAGTTCACGAGTGAGGGTGAAGTTGCCTTAACCATCTCGAAAATGAGTCTGGCTCATCCTGAATTGAAAGATCAAGAGACCGACGTGATTGCTTTCTCCGTCAGTGATACAGGGATTGGCATTGCGGAAAACAAACTTCTACAGATCTTTGATGCATTCAAACAGGCGGATGGGGCTACGGCACGTAAATATGGCGGAACGGGACTTGGGTTGTCGATCTCTCAATCGCTTGCGAATTTGCTGGGGGGTTCAATCTCGGCTACAAGTCGTGAAGGACATGGCAGTGTGTTCACACTGTTCCTGCCACTGCGAAGAGATGAACCTGAGACTATGAATGCATCGCGGTTGTTCTTGAATGAAGTGGCTACCACTACACCTGAGGTCAATAAGCTTCCTTCAATAACTTCCGGACAATCTGATGTTTTATTGACACCTCTGGAAGAATCTTTGCTCAGTGGTCGTCAAGTGCTTGTTGTTGATGATGATATTCGAAATGTATATGCGCTGGCTAACGCTCTCGAACAATACGGCATGAATGTCATATCAGCCCAGAATGGGTACGAATGTCTGGAATTGCTGGAGCGTGGAGGAGTCAAGCCTGATATCATCATGATGGATATTATGATGCCGGAACTGGATGGTTATGAGACGACTCGCCAGATCCGTGAACGACTCGGCATGACCCAGCTTCCGATTATTGCACTGACAGCCAAGGCCATGAAAGAGGATCGGGAGAAATGTATTGCAGCAGGTGCTTCGGACTATCTCAGCAAACCGCTTAATATCAAAGATGTATTATCCCGTATGAAATTATGGATGAATCACGAAACCATGGAAATTTGATCATAATTGAACTAAAAGTTATTTACACTGACACTACGATGACAGAACAACCCTCCAATCGCTGTTATCCCCAGATTTTTTCGATTCCCTTTTTTAAAGGGGGAAATCCTGGGATAAAGGCGAACGCTTCGCTTTTTCAGGTTTTTTCTGCCCTCTCCGTTATCGTGTAAATGGATTACTTCAATGTTATGTGGATCATAGTAACTTATAAAACCTATGCTGATTACAGGAAAGTGCGCTGTAATTAGGTCATAGGTTTTATTTTTTTGCCGTGTAAGCTTTATTGAGACAGTTGATGTTATAATACTTAACAACAAATAAAAATTAAAGACTGGAATATGGATTTAATTCGAAAAATAATGTGAAATTTAGTTTAGCTTATTAGAATGAAATAATATCGTGTTATATATATGGGAGGTAGTGTCCATGCAACTTACGGTTAAAGAGGCTTTACAGGTATACCCGTTGTCCGAGGCCAAACTGGTTGCGGGTGGAGAAGGGACTTCACGGATGATGAAATCCGTTAATGTCATGGACGCTCCTGATATCGCGGATTGGATCAAATCCGGAGAAATGTTGTTCACCACCGCTTTTATTATGAAAGACAGTGAAACAGATGCACTGCGTTTGATGCGGCGCTTGAATGAACGTGGCTGTGCAGGGCTGGGCATTAAGCTGGGACGCTTCTGGCAGTCCATTCCCCAAGGCATTGTCGAGGAAGCGGATCGACTTCGTTTACCATTGCTGGAGCTTCCTTTTCAATTCACCTTCTCGGACCAGATGAATGCCTTGTTCAAGGCTGAACATGAACGCAGTAACCGATTGCTGCATGAGGTTGTGCAGAAGCAAAAGAAATTAATGCAGTTTGCACTGCAACAGCAGCCACACCGGAATGTGTTTGCCGAACTTGCCACGGTGTTGAACTATCCGCTTGCCGTCATTGGTTCACGTGGGCATGTGCTCTATGGCAGTGAAGGCATTGCAGGGGATGCTGTAACCCAGGGCTGGCCATGGAAATCCGTCATGCACCGAGTGAAATGGAATCAGGGAAGTTGTCATCGCGTACCGATCAAGCAGAATGATGAAGAATACGGATCATTGCTGGTATTTACCGATTCAGCCTTATCGCTTCGGGCAGAGGAGGAACTGTTCCAACAGGCTGCCGATGTATTGGCATTCTATATGGATATGACTTATCGCGAGCATATTAATCCAACCGTTCAAGATGAGATGCGTACGCTGCTTTCACAGTATCTGGATAACAAAATGACCATTCAGGAATTGACCACTTTGAGTGAAAACAAAGGTGTACATCTGTTCCAGGGAACTTATCAGTGCGTACTGATTACGCTTGAGCCGACTCTGTTCGCCGAGGGAAAGCTGCTTAAACAGATTCATCGTGAATTACAATACAATCCACTGATGCAATTCACGGCCTCACAGCATTTTCAGATCGAAGATGGCATTCTGTCCATCTATACCTGTCCAACAGGGAGAGACTATGGAGAGGAACTGTCAGGTTTTTTGTTGAACCGGTTCGGTGATGTGCTGGCAGCACAAGAAGCAAAAGGGGCACCGGCACCGCGTTTCTGGATCAGCAAAATGAAACACGAACCCAAATCGCTCCGTGAAGCGTACCAGGAGTGTCTGGATACCCGACAACTGGCTCGTCGATTCGGTATGAAGGATCGTGCTTTGCAATTTGAAATGCTCGAATTTGCCTATGTGTTCCAACATGTACCGGATAACATCATGGAGAACTACTGTAATAAAGTACTTGAACCGTTACTTGCCAGGGACGGTGATCCCAATCAGGTATTGATGAATACATTGGAGTCCTTTATCGAGAATGATGGATTGATCAATGAAGCTGCCAAGCAGCTGTTTGTACATCGCAACACGGTCACTTATCGTATGGAGAAAGTAGGCAGCTTGCTGCAAATGGACTTTAAGAAAACGAATGATCTGCTGAAATTAAAGCTGGTATTCACCTTCCGCAAGTTTGTGCGGGACAAAGCAGCTGCAAGACCGCACAATGTGCAACTCTAAACCGCGCATTGTGCAAGATGACAATGCTACTGGGTCTCAGACCCATGAACCGCATTCCCTTGATGGAATGCGGTTTTTTCATGTTTAAGGACAATAAAAGCTGAACTTCCCGTGCATAGCAAACAAATCACAACTCTGATGTTATGTTATATTACAAAATTGCGTAAATATTGTTGTCGCGATATTGAACGACACTTAGAATGAAGAACAATAATCCACAACAGACCGGAGGTTCTAACATGAGCGACTTAATTAAACTTGTTAACAACTGGTCTATCACGCAGTTCGTGCATACGTTTGGCGGCTTATTTGAGGAATCACCATGGGTGGCTGAACGTTCCGGGCTTTTACGACCTTTCGATTCATTTGAACAGATGATGAAAGTGATGAAGAATGTGGTTCAGGCATCGGATGACCAGGTGAAGTTGCAGTTGCTTCGAAATCACCCGGATCTTGGAGCACGAATCAGCATGAGCAGTAACTCCGTTCAAGAACAGGCAGGTGCAGGCCTTGATTCACTCTCGCAAGAGCAATACAACGAACTTCAACAATTAAACAAAGCATATACAAGCCAGTTTGGCTTTCCTTTCATATTGGCCGTAAAAGGCCATACCGCGAGCTCCATCCTCGAATCCATGAGGCAACGTCATCGCCGAGGCAGGGAAGAAGAATTCGAGACTGCATTGAAGGAAGTATTCAAGATTGCAGGCATTCGCTTGGAGCAATGGCTTGCACAGATCGGTCATGAACATGAGTTCGTGAGCAAGCCAGCCGCAGTGCAGCAGCGGACTATGTATTACGGAAAAGGGGATGTGTGGATGTACCGTTCCTACGCCAAACCGTTGACGGGTATACAGTCCATTCCGGAATCTCCTTTTATGGGACGCAGCAATATTCTGTTTGGATTAAACATTAAGGTCGCTGTGCAGGGCGATGAATTCTTGCCTTCTTTTGCAGAAGGGGATAATTCGCTGGTGGTCGCTACCGATTCGATGAAAAATTTTATTCTCAAACACGCAGCGGATTACACAGGGGCAACGGTGGAAGGATTTCTTGCGCTGGTAAGTCGTCGTTTCCTGGAGACGTATCCGCAGATGAGCAAGGTTCAGATGACAGCGGACCAGATTCCTTTTGAAGATATACCCATTGGATTAGAAGGAAGCTATCGACCGAGTACGCTCGTATTTCGTTATTCGCAGAATGATCGTGCGACAGCTGCCGTGGAAGCAGAACGAACAGGAGACTCAATCGAATTAAGCAACCATTTCAGTGGTGTAGCCGATCTGAGACTGATCAAAGTCAAAGGCAGTGAATTTGCCGGATTTATGCAGGATGAATACACCACTCTTCCAGAGACATGGGATCGACCGTTATTTATTTTCCTGAACATCAATTGGCGTTATGAAGATCCGAGAGATGGCATGGATGATCAGCGTGGACGGTATGTAGCGGCGGAACAGGTCAGAGATTTGGCTGCTGCGGTGTTTCATGAGTGTCGATCCGCTTCCATTCAACATCTGATTTACCAGATTGGACGAAGGTTGTTAAGTCGATTTGAGCAACTGAGTGAAGTTTCATTTGAATCCAACAATCGGACCTGGGAGACGGTGCTGGAGGAAGTGAAAGAGGGAGAAGGCAAAGTGTTTACCGAACCGAGACCACCTTATGGATTCCAGGGTTTCTCGATGACAAGGGTTGATCTGGGAACAGACGGCCGTGACGCCGAGAAAGAAGGTGATGTCTAGTGTCGATGTCTGATGGCCGAATTACAACACATGTGCTGGATACTTCCAAAGGCGTCCCTGCTGCGGGTGTTCGGATCGAACTGTATACCCTGAATAGGAATGGAGAACAGGAAAGCAAGACAAAAGTAGCTGAGTCGGTGACCAATGCGGATGGGCGTTTGGATGCACCGCTGCTGGATGGAGGCAAGTTGGAGCCAGTGATATATGAGCTTCAATTCCATGTTGAGAGTTATTACGCACATCGTTCATTGGAGGAGCTGGGGCAGGCATTATGGACTATCGTTCCGATACGTTTTGCCGTA
Source organism: Paenibacillus sp. 2KB_22 (assembly GCF_052115745.1). Lineage (NCBI taxonomy): Bacteria > Bacillati > Bacillota > Bacilli > Caryophanales > Paenibacillaceae > Paenibacillus > Paenibacillus sp. 2KB_22. The sequence goes on along the minus strand of NZ_JBFRHG010000002.1, from coordinate 324,650 downwards.
TCTGATGCCTCAAGCCATTACCATATACCATTATTGATTGCTCCAGGAGGTTACAGTACATACCGGGGAAGCTGAACATGCACATATCCGGTTCTGATTCAGGGGGAGGGTCATCCACATGACAACATTTGATACCATCATCCGGGGGGGCCGGGTGGTGCTGAGAGATCGGGTAGAGCAACTGGATATTGGCATTACTGGTGAAAAGATAACAGACATATCCACACGCCTGACCGCTGGCGAAGCGACTTGCATCATAGAAGCTGAGGGGCTTACAGTGATGCCAGGTGTCGTGGACATTCATGTACACTTCAATGAACCCGGACTCGCCAGTTGGGAGGGATTCCGGTCTGGTTCGGCAGCCCTTGCCGCAGGGGGAATCACGACCTATGTCGATATGCCGCTTAACGGCGTACCACCAACCACAAGGCCGGAAGCATGGGAAATGAAAATGAAAGCAGCGACAGACCAATCGTATGTTGATTATGCCTTCTGGGGAGGTTTGGTTCCCGGCAACCGAGATGAACTTGCTCCACTGGCACGGCTAGGGGCTGCGGGATTCAAGGCATTTATGTCCGAGCCGGGTGGAGATGGGGAAGACATCTTTGCCAGAGCTGATGACCATACCCTGCTGGACGGGATGAAAGAACTTGCAACATTAAACCGTGTGCTGGCACTTCATGCAGAGGACGAAGGCATCGTTGCCGAACATGCTACGAGAAGCATCGCTGAGGGGAAGATTGAACCGATGGATTATATCCGGTCTCGTCCTGTGGAAGCTGAAGTCGTCGCGGTTGCTCGAGCGTTGAAATACGGCGAACAGACCGGGTGTGCGCTGCATTTTGTGCATATTAGCACCCGGGAAGCGATAGATCTGATTGCAGCAGCCAAACGGCGTGGGCAAGACGTAACTTCGGAGACATGCCCTCATTATCTGACGCTGACCGAGAAGGATGTGGTCCGATTGGGTGCTGTAGCAAAATGCGCTCCACCTCTTCGCAGCTCTTCTGAACAGGAGCAGTTATGGGGTGCACTGACTTCAGGATTGATTGATGTTATTGCCTCTGACCATTCTCCTTGCCCGCCATCCATGAAACAATCTGATAACTTCTTTGAAATCTGGGGCGGCATATCCGGGGCACAAAGCACACTGCTAATCATGCTGGAGGATGGACATCTTCAGCGAAATATCGACCTCCCGTTGCTCGGAAGAGTGCTCTCTCTTCAACCTGCCAGAAGGCTTGGTCTGGAGAGTAAAGGGGAGATTGCAATTGGCATGGATGCAGATCTGGTTCTGATTGATTGGGAGAAGAGTACAAACCTGAACACGGAGGATCTGCTCTACACGCATAAACAGAGCCCTTATGTGGGACGTACCTTTAAGTGTCAGATTGCAGACGTATTTTGTCGTGGGCAGCGCGTCTACAACTCGGAATTTGGGTTATCTCATGTGCCTATCGGGCAACACATTGCGGCTTATTCTTCTAGTCCCATCGAAGCGGGAACGGAGGAGACGTCATGACGGAGTCTGGAGTATACCGGTCATCCGGTACCAATAACGCACCGCTTCCTTTGCCAAATGTGGAACAGGTGGAGCTGCAAGCCATGCTTGACTGGCTGTCGACATATGGTGCGGATGCACAGGGCGGCGTCACACGGCTGTTGTATGACTCGGCTTGGTGTGAAGCACAAGGTGCCCTTGCTGCCAAAATGCAGGAAAAAGGGCTGTCTCCCGAGTTCGACCAGTCCGGTAATCTGTATGGCACACTGGAGGGTGAGGGTAAGGGATCAGCGACTGGTACTGAAGAATTACCAATCGTCACCGGATCACATATCGATACCGTGGTGTACGGTGGCAAGTATGATGGTGCTTACGGTGTAGTGGCGGGTGTCCTTGCTTTGGAGTATTTGCAGAAGCATTTCGGAGCACCGAAGCGCACACTTCAAGTGGTATCCCTATGTGAGGAAGAGGGGAGTCGATTCCCTTTTGCATATTGGGGTTCACGCAGTATAACAGGAACAACGTCTCTGCAAGATGTGCAGCATTTGAGGGATCAAGATGGCGTTACCTTTGCACAAGCGATCCGCGATGCGGGCTTTGGACCCGATAGTGCATATAGACCGGCCGCAAAAAAATATGGTGCTTTTATTGAGCTTCATATTGAGCAAGGTCAGATTCTGGAACGTCTCGGACATTCGATTGGCGTTGTATCCGATATTGTAGGTCAGAAGCGGTTCAGTATTACGGTAAGCGGGGAAGCAAATCATGCGGGAACGACGCCGATGTCCTGGCGCAAAGATGCACTTGCTGGAGCAGCTGAGATGATTACTGCAGTAAGGGATATCGCATTGGAAGCAGGAGAACCGCTGGTAGCCACGGTTGGGCGAATCACTGCCGATCCGGGTGTTGGGAATGTGGTTGCAGCACGGGCGGTGTTTTCACTGGATATCCGCCATATCCGGCAGGAAAGTATTGATCGTTGCTGGCAGGATATGCTTCAGGCTTTTAGTCGGGTTGCAGCCGAGCAGCAGCTCGGACTGGACTGGGAAGAACATCTGTCGGTGACGCCTATTCCTATGAATGCAGAGATGATCTCAGACATCCAAGATACCTGTGAGCAGGAGCAGTTGTCCTATTGGCTAATGCCAAGCGGTGCGGGACATGATTCGCAGATTTTTCAGCCGGCTTGTCCGACAGCCATGATTTTTGTGCCGAGTCAGGACGGTATCAGTCATAATCCACTTGAATATACAGCTGAATCAGACCTGATGCACGGTTTTCGGGTTCTGGTCCGGCTACTATATAAATACGGTTACGGGAGTTGAATGCAGATGTCCAACTATAAAGAGTTATCTCCGTCCTTGCGGACCATTATGACCCCGGGACCGGTTGAAGTTGATCCACGTGTTCTCAGAGCATTATCCTTCCCGATCCTGGGGCAGTTTGACCCCGAGTTCACGTCCTTGATGAACGAGACGATGGCGATGCTGCGTGAGTTATATATGACAGATAACGAGTGGTGTTATCCGGTCGATGGCACATCCCGTTCAGGCATTGAAGCTGTGTTGGTCAGTCTGATCCAGCCCGGTGACAAAGTTCTCGTCCCGATCTACGGACGATTCGGACATCTGCTGGTTGAAATCTCGGAACGCTGTGGTGCAGAGGTCGTTTTCTTTGAAACGGAATGGGGGACGGTATTTGATCCGGAAGAGGTGATCAAGGCGATCCATGCCCATAAACCGAGTCTGGTTGCGATGGTGCATGGTGAGACTTCCACCGGTCAGATGCAGCCTCTTGCCGACATTGGCAAAGCCTGTCGCGACCTTGATATATTACTCGTCGTGGATGCTGTAGCAACGATTGGCGGGACTCCGGTGGAGACGGATGCCTGGCATCTGGATGCGGTGATGGGCGGAACGCAGAAATGCCTGTCCGTTCCTTCAGGGATGGCACCTCTCACGTACAACAGTCGTGTGGAACAGAAACTGATGAGCCGCAAAACTGTTGAACGCGGACTCCGAGACGCAACCAGTGCGCGGGCAGAAGGCCGCACCATTGCCAGCAATTATTTTGACCTGAGCCAATTACAGGATTACTGGAGTTCGGCCCGGCTGAACCACCATACAGAAGCCACCTCCATGCTCTACGGTCTTCACGAAGGATTACGTATTCTGCTGCAAGAAGGATTGGAGGCCAGGTTCCAGAGACACCTGGTGAATGAACGTGCGTTGGTTGCCGGAATTCAGGGAATGGGACTACAACTGTACGGGGATATGTCCAGTAAACTTCCGGTGGTCACCTGTATTACTATCCCGGAAGGAATTGATGGTGAGTCGGTGCGCAGCATGTTGCTAAACGATTTCAGCATTGAGATTGCCAGTTCATTCGGACCGTTGAAAGGGCAAATCTGGCGGATCGGTACAATGGGATTCAGCTGCCAACGCAAAAACGTACTTCATGTGCTGGGAGCGCTGGAAGCTGTTCTTCTCCGTCATCGTTACGTATTACCAGCCGGTGAAGCGGTGCAGGCGGCATTGGATGTGTATGCAGGGAAGGAGGGCGCTTTATGTTAAATCAGATGCCAATCTCCAGAGAGGTCATGGTTACTACTCCTCATTATCTGGCGAGTGCAGTGGGAAGCTCGATCCTCCAGCAGGGCGGGAATGCTTATGACGCTGCTGTTGCGGTCAGTGCAGCACTGGGCGTGGTATATCCGCATATGACCGGACTTGGCGGGGATGCCTTCTTCCTGATTCATGACGGAGCCAGCGGTGAGATTACCGCCTATAACGGAAGTGGTCGCTCAGCCGCAGGCATTCATGCCGATACGTTCAAAGCGATGGGTATGAATGCCATTCCTCAGCGTGGTGTACTTAGTGCCATCACGGTTCCGGGAATGGTCGATGCCTGGTGGGAAGTTTGGTTCCGGTACGGTAAGTTACCGTGGGAGCAACTGCTTGAACCTGCCGCGCAGTATGCGGAAAAAGGATGCCCTGTATCCCGGAATCTCCGCCTGTGGATGGAAAGGGATGAAGATTACATCATGGGGCATACACCGCTGCGAGCGGTATTTGCGCCTTTGGGTACACTTTTGCAGGAAGGCGATCTAATGATCCAGCCTGATCTTGCTGCCTCGATTCGTCTGATTCAGACAGAAGGGCGAGATGCTTTTTATACAGGAGAACTCGCGGATCGTCTGACTTCGGCTATTCGTGAGGATGGGGGCATGCTTGCACCAGAGGACTTTGCGGGTCATCAGGGAGAATGGGTGAAACCGGTCAGTACAGGTTATCGTGGCTACGAAGTTCATCAGATGCCGCCCAACTCGCAGGGTTTCTCCATGCTAATGATGTTAAATATGCTGGAGCATATTGATCTGTCCTCGGTTGCACGTACCTCACCGGAATTCTATCATCTGATGGCGGAAGTGGTAAAAAAGGCGTTTCGTGATCGTGACCAATATCTGACGGACCCGGATTTCAGAGACATTCCGCTGGAACATCTGTTATCCAAGGATTACGGAGACCAATTGTGGAATGAGATTCAGTCTGCTCCACCTGTGGCACAGCCGTTTTTGTCCAAAACGATAGGGCAGGACACAGCTTATGCAGCAGTAGTCGATAGCGAAGGTAATGCCGTTTCCTTCATTCAAAGCCTGTATTTTGACTTTGGTGCAGCCTATGTCCCAGGGGATACGGGGGTGATCATGCAGAACCGGGGGTCGTTTTTCTCCTTAGACCCGAGGGATGCCAACGTTTTGGAACCCAACAAACGCTCATTCCACACGCTCATGCCGGGCCTTGTTACACGAGATGGCAAACCCTATATGCTCGTGGGTACACAGGGGGGAGAAGGCCAGCCGCAGACCCAATTATCGGTGCTTACCGGCGTACTTGATTACGGGTTCAACATTCAGGAAGCGATCAGCTTGCCGCGTTGGGTGTATGGACGTACATGGGGCGAAGAAGGCGATACGATGCGTGTGGAGAACCGATATCACGATGACGTATGTGCAACCCTGGCCAAGTGGGGACATAACGTTGAAGCGAGAGCACCGTGGGACGGTATTATGGGACAGTCGCAAGGCATTGTCATTCGTGAGGACGGCATGATTAGCGGCGCGGCAGACCCAAGAGGCGATGGTATGGCTATTGGGTGGTAACAGTTACATGAACAGTTATAATTTCAACTGGATAATTACACGATAACAGCGAGTTGAACGATATAGACAGACACAGATAGGGGAGATTGGCATGGGAACGATCCTGCTGAAAGGCGCACAGCTTGTGACGATGAATGCAGAAGAGGAAGTGTTCATTGGAGATCTGTTGATCGAGGATAACAAAATCAAGGAGATTGCAACGCACATCGATGTTCAGGCTGACCAGGTCATTGATGCGCGCGGCAAAGTGCTGTTGCCAGGCTTCATCCAGACGCATATTCATCTGTGTCAGACCTTATTCCGTGGACGTGCGGACGATCTGGAACTGATGGATTGGCTCCGTCAACGGATCTGGCCGCTGGAAGCAGCGCATGATGAGGAGTCCGTGTATTATTCAGCAATGCTCGGACTTGGCGAATTGATCTCCAGCGGAACCACGACCATTCTGGATATGGAGACGGTACATCACACAGACTCGGCGTTTCAGGCGATGGCACAGAGCGGCATCCGGGTCATCTCCGGCAAGGTGATGATGGATCATGGAGACGAGGTTCCGGAACCTCTGCGTGAGAATACAGCAACTTCGCTGCAACAGAGTGTGGATCTGCTGGAGAAATGGAACGGGTTTGGCGGAGGTCGCATTCAATATGCGTTCTGTCCACGCTTTGTTGTATCGTGTACCGAAGAATTGCTGATAGAGGTACGCGACCTGTCCAATAAATATCATGTCAAAGTCCACACCCATGCCTCCGAGAATCGCGGAGAGATCGAACTGGTAGAACACGAACGCGGAATGCGTAACATCGTATACCTCGATCATATTGGTCTGGCTACCCCAAGATTGGTGCTGGCCCACTGTGTATGGCTGAGTGAGGAAGAGAAAGAGATCATCCGCAAGCGCGGAGTCAAAGTCACTCACTGTCCTGGATCGAATATGAAGCTTTCCTCCGGAGTAGCGGATATTCCTGATCTGCTGAATCGTCAGATCGCGGTTGGGATCGGGGCTGATGGTGCGGCGTGCAACAACAATCTGGATATGTTTCAGGAGATGCGCCTCACAGCGCTGATGCAGAAGATTCCTCATGGCCCTACAGTGATGGATGCCCGGACCGTATTGCGCATGGCTACCATGGGTGGTGCGGAGGTGCTCGGCTTGTCGAAGGAAATTGGCAGTCTCGAAGTGGGCAAAAAGGCAGATATGTTACTGCTGGATCTGGATGATTTCCACACGTACCCTTCTTATGAGACGGATGTCTATTCACGCGTGGTCTATTCCGCAACACGTAGTTGTGTGGACACCGTAATTATCGATGGCAGCATTGTACTCAAGAATCGCAAGATTCAGACAATTGATCGTGGTATTGTGCTGCGTGAGTCGGATAAAAGCATTGCGAGATTGATGAAGCGCATCTGATCGAAGGAAACGTATGCAATTCAGAAAGGATGGAGACCGATATGGAAATGCATGATCTGTGTACAATCGCAGCCCGTGAAATGCGCTGCTTGCTCGCAACAGCGATCAAGGTAGAGGGTCATGCTTACCGTAAGCAGGGAGTCTCTATGCTGTTGACCGAGGAAGGCCAAATGTATGGCAGTATCAGTCCGGGATGCCTGGAGAGTGATCTTCAGGCCCGGGTGAGCCATGTGCTGGATACGAAGCAGATGGAGTTCGTGGAGTACGACATGCGTCCCGAGGATGATCTGTCCTGGGGGGAGACAATTGGCTGCGGCGGACTCGTTGTTGTGCTGCTTGAACCTGTGTGTGGTGAACTCCGATCTACGTTGCAGAAGATGCATGAGTGTTTGCAATCCGGCGCTGCAACAGCGTTAACCCGAACGTTCCAAGATGATTACACAAGGGTTCAATATGAATGGAAACGGATTGGGACTACGGAAAAAGGGCACCAGCCAGTCTTGCGTCCTTCGCTCGTCCCCCCTCATGATCGTGTGGCATATTATAATCTAACTTCATTGCAGGTTGATGTACAACACAGCAGTGGGAATATCAAGCATGAACATACGGCATTAACACAACATTCTCGCGATATACCTCGCCTTACGCTTGTGCCTGAAAGGGTACCTGCTACGTCAAACGGATCTCACTCTACCACTCCGTCCGGTGATTCACAACATATCTCTGAGGCTGATATACCGACTAACGATGCGATTTCAACGAATCCCTGGGATCTCCCGCAGCAACTTACTTCGCAGTACACACCCAAACCTCGCCTGATTATCATCGGAGCCGGAAATGATGTTATTCCTGTTGCCAGACTCGCCCGGTCCGCAGGATTCCGTGTAGTGGTAGCCGATTGGCGAGAGTCCTTATCCACTTCGGAACGATTCCCTGAAACCGAACTCGTACTGGGTTTCCCATGTGAGATCATGCCTCTGTTAAAGGTAACCAAAGGGGATTATTTGATATTGATGAGTCACAATTTCCCCCGCGAACGTGAACTGTTGGAGATGTTAGTGGACTGTGAGTATGCGTATCTTGGGATCATGGGTTCCAAAACACGAACAGCCCGTCTGCTGGATGGTTTACCACCGTTGAAATATGTACATTCTCCCGTTGGTTTGAGCATCGGGGCGGACGGTCCCGAACAGATCGCCATCAGCATTGCAGCGGAATTGATCGCATGTAAACATAAGGTTTCTTCCTTGAGTTCCGAGGTGGGGCAGAAGGGAAGCGTTGCACATGCGAATGACGGGCATAGTTCTGGCAGCAGGTAAGAGTTGTCGCCTTGGTCGGGATAAACTCTCGGTTGTCATGCCAGACGGGAGGTCACTGGCTGCATGGTCACTGGAAGCTGCGCTGAATTCGGAGCTGGATCAAGTGGTCTGTGTGGTCAAACCGGAAGATTCGTTGGCATGGCTGCCTGTAAAATGGATTGATTCTGCCACTTATGCCTATCATCCCACAGCGAGACTTCGAATTGTTGTCTGTGCAGACTATGCTTTTGGTATGGCGAATTCTCTTCATTCTGGCGTGTTGTCGGCCATGGAGTACAAACCGGAGGGCATTCTCATGTTGCTGGGTGATCAGCCTCTATTAAAAGCGAAGGATATTAATCGGGTGACTACAGCACTGGCGACTCACAAATTGTGTGACTATGTGGCAGCTACCGACGGTGAGGGTGGCAAGCCGCCCGTTGCTTTTCGCTCCCATATGTTCGGACCTCTGTTGTCTCTGCATGGAGATGAGGGGGCACGCAAGATTATGCGCAGCGCTAACTATTCAGGCGTGCATGTACCACTGTCTGAGACTAGTTTCTGGGACGCGGATACAGAACCGGAATTGGAACGCATTTTGAATCATGTATATGAATCGGGGCAGGCAGACTATATAACAGGAGAAGATTAATGACTATGTATAATTTAATTACATGATGAGGTCAGCCAGGCAGTCTGGTTGGCCTGTTTGTCTTTTTTTCACGTGTGGTGAAAGAAACTTCATGTTAGCTTTTGATAGATCATAATGCATCAAGCACAAATAGAACACAGGTTTTATACATTTATCCAAAACGATGTGAAGGTAATTGACGTTGCTGCTTAACTCTCATATGATTTGAAGAATTATCTGGATCAGACGGTTGAATGTCCTGCCCATGGAAGAGAGAGAAAGGGGATGCGGCGATGGTAACACCGGCATACGGTTCTGGAGCATTGCCATCGGTATGGCAGCCTGAGAACCTGCAAGAACTCCAAACGTTAAGAAGTAGACTCAAGGGGATATGTTGTTTCACGGCAGGCGGAACATTGCTGCGAACCCAGTGGGAAGGAGGCTTGATTCCTGCACCTGAACACATGATAAGCCTGGCTCGTGTTCCTGAAATGAGAGGGATATCTAATCGTGGAGATGAGATCGTCATTGGCGCAATGACCCGATTAAAGGAATGTGCTTCACAAGGGTTGCTGTATCAACTGCCGATCCTGCAAGAAGCGGTGAATGGAATTGCTGCCCCTTCCATTCGTAATGTGGCAACCATTGGCGGGAATATTGTGTCCGGAGTAGGGGATACACTGACTGCTTTGCTTGTATATGATGCGGAGCTGCACTGGTTGACGGATAGCGGAATTGAAATCCGCAGTGTGTCTTCCTGGCTTCAGGGTGGACCGGATGGCAGGCGTAATCCAGGGGACGTATTAATCTCGATTCATATCCCGATGAGACCGTCCTCTCTGCTTGATGTGGACAGAGGGCACAAGCCTGCTGCACGAGAAGTTTCCTTTTACCGCAAGTTGGGTCGACGGGAGACGTTCAGTGCATCGCTGGTGACGGTTGCGTTATACGGTGAAATTGATTCGGATCATCGCTGGACTAAGATTGCGATTGCTGCAGGCGGGGGCTCAGGCATGGCAATGAGACTTCTGGAGTCAGAACAACAGCTTCTTAACAGCGAAGCTTCTGTCATGCAAGCGGCGACTCTTACAACAGCTGTGACTGACGAATTTACGACTTATGGCGATGCATTTGCAACGGAACATTATCGTAAACAGACCGCAGGCAACCTGCTTGGTGCCGGGCTATGGGAGGCACTTCACGTATAGATAAAAGGGATCAAGCAAAGGGGGAGAGGATTATGCTGCTGAATCGGAAACAGAGCGGGAAACGCTGGCACCTGCGGCCAGATGGGGCACCCAAAGTAACAGGTCAGCTTCAATATCTGACGGATATGACGCTACCTGACATGATTCATGGCAGAGTATTGCGAAGCGAATATCCGTATGCTCGCATATTGTCTATAGATACTTCGGAAGCTGAGGCGTTGGAAGGTGTCTATGCGGTTCTGACCTCCAAAGATGTGCCTGGTCTGAATCGTTTTGGCATAGCAACCCCGGATCAGCCCGTGTTCTGCGAGGATATTGTCCGTTATGTTGGGGATGCCATTGCAGCGGTTGCTGCGGATTCCCCGGAACGTGCGGCACTTGCGCTGGATGCGATTCGCGTAGAGTATGAGGAATTCACTCCGCTGAATAGCACAGACGCTGCATTGGCTCCCGGCGCACCAGAGCTGCATGAGCATGGTCCAGGTAATGTGCTGCATCGGACGGAGATCAAACGTGGAGACGCCGAGCAAGCTTTTGCCACGTGTGATCATATCGTGACAGAGACGTATTATACGCCTCGCCAGATGCATGCGTACATGGAGACAGAAGGTGGCCTGTTTGTCCCGGATGAAGAGGGAAGGTTGAATGTATACGCTGCAACGCAACATGGTTATAAAGACCGGATGCAGCTTGCGCGCATTATTGGCTGTCCCGAAGAAGATATCCGGGTAGTGTCTTCACCGATTGGGGGTTCATTTGGCGGAAAAGATGAACTCAACGTACAGCCTTATGGTGCTTTGCTGGCCTTGAGATGCGGACGTCCTGTGAAAATGCATAATTCACGTAAAGAATCCGTGCGTGCAGGGTTGAAACGGCATCCAATGAAGATTGAGATGCAAACGGGTATGACTCAAGAAGGTATCATACAAGCGCATCGTGTCCGCATTACAGCAGATACGGGAGCGTATGCCACCCTGGGTGCACCGGTGCTGAACTTCTGTACCGAACATTGCCTTGGACCCTACGCCATTCCGAATGTGGATGTGGAAGGTGTGTCTGTGTATACGAATAATGGATTGTCGGGTGAGTTTCGCGGATTTGGCGGGAACCAGGCGATTTTTGCCATGGAAGGCCAGATGGATCGGCTTGCAGAAATCATGAACATGGACCCTTGGGAGTTCCGCAGACGCAATATGAGGGAAAAGAATGATCCCGGACCGCTGAATCAACGCATTCTGGTCACGGATGGACTGTCCCAAGTATGGGAGGCATTGGATCGCTCCGAACTGTGGCAAAAACATCAGCATGCCCCGACAGATCCTACTTTGCCGCCATGGATCAAGCGTGGTGTCGGAGCAGCAATTGCCATGCATGGTGCAGGGCTCGGTTATGGCATTCCAGATCCTGCGGGCGGTCGCTTGTCCCTGAATAATGAAGGCAAGATTGAGGTGGCATTCAGCTACGAGGAATTCGGTCAGGGGCTCGTTGCAACGCTGGAAATTATGTTATGTGATCTATTCCAATGCAGTACATCGGATCTCAGTATCATCATTGGAGATACGGATCGTGTGCCTCACAGCGGATCAAGTACAGCTTCACGTTCAACAACGATGGCCTGGATGGCCCTTCAACGTTTACAGACTCCTTTTCGTTCCCGTGCTCTCGCTGTTGCATCTGAGTTATCGGGCATTCCGGTGGATGAACTGGCAACAGGACCTGGGGGGATATGGCGCAAAGGCCAGCTTTCTGCCGAAACTTCAGAAGTAGAAACAGATGTGCAAAGGACAGGAAAGAGCGAGCACGAGGAAATGCCAGGGCTGAATGTAGCAGTTCAAGATGCTGAACTTGAAAGTGTATCTGATCCCATAGCGAAAGCAGGAATGCGTTCAGGCTTCGTGATCCCGTATGCTGAACTCGCGACGCAGGGCGAAGCCGATGAATGGATTTTTGATACAAAGTTTGATTATCCAACTACGCCGGACAATGTGGTAGGCGGGCATTATTTGTATACGTATGCGGCGGTTGCGGCAGAGGTGGAAGTAAATACTCTGACCGGAGAAACCAAGCTGCTCGATACACGCCATGTTGTAGCGGCAGGTCCAGTTATCAACCCTATGGGCTATATCGGACAGATTGAAGGCGGCAGTGTCATGGCGCTGGGATTCACGTTGACCGAGGATGCGGTCATGCAGGACAGCCGTTATGTAACCACTAACCTTGACACGTATATGATCCCAACCATTCAGGATATTCATACCAATCTGGAGGTTGAAGCTATTGAAGACTTACCCGAAGGGGATGCGTTTGGACCGAGGGGGATCGGTGAGATTGGTTCCGTAGCGCTTGCGCCAGCCATTACTGCCGCAATACATCAGGCGACAGGCGTATGGGTTAACCGTCTTCCTGTACCGAGGGAACAACTGGTCAGACCTTTAAATGTACCTTTGCAGGAAGGAGTGAGTCCATCATGAATAAGCCACTTGAGAATCACTGGACAGCCGTTGTGAATGGTGAACATAAACATCTGGAGATTGCGCAAACGACCCGACTTGTCGATGTGCTTCGGACTCATTTGCAACTGACGGGTACCAAAGTATCCTGCGAAGTTGGTCGCTGCGGCTCATGTATGGTTCTAATGGATGGAGAGCCCGTGAATTCCTGTCTTGTCATGGCTTATCAATGTGAAGGCAGTGACATTATGACCATTGAAGGTCTGCATGGCGAGGAGAAAGGCACCCTGCATCCGATTCAACAAGCTTTTGTGGAGGAAGGTGGCTTTCAGTGTGGCTACTGTACTCCCGGTATGGTGATCTCAACCAAGGCATTACTGGATGCACATCCTGAGCCTTCTCAAGAACAGATTGAAACGGGGTTGTGCGGGAATCTGTGTCGTTGTACCGGCTATGGTGGCATTATTCGGGCGGTACGCAAGGCAGGGGAACGCTGTGCGATAAAGGAGACGTCTGCCGAGGAAACCGTTAGTTGAGTTGGTGCGCAGGACGTAGGACGTAGGCATAAGAACAAGAACAAGGAGAATTGAAGAACCATTCTTTAAGCATTCGATCCAGGAATGCTTTTTTTGTTTTTTAGGTTTTCTGCCAAGTAAAATCATATAACGGGAGATGAGGTTTAGGCCCGATTCTGGTTAGATAATGAATCGTTTTCGATTTTTATCAATTTGGGTTGAATGAAGAAAAAATAACACTCAAAGTACTGGTACAAAAGAATTTCAAACATTTACTTTCACCATATATTTACAAATATTGGTACGCGTGCTATGTTTAAAATGAAAGCGCCATCATGAATGGGTTCATTGACATTTCATTATCATATTTCACTTGGGAAGGAAGATGGAATTGATGAAAAATTTGCTCAAAAAGGCAACCGCAATGATGCTGGCATTGATCTTACTGCTTGGATTAGTGACAGCGCCCGTTCATGCAGTCCCCCCACTTTTCACCATCGAAAGCGAAAATGCGCAGCTTACCCCAGATCTTCAAGTGGTCACTTCAATCTATGGACAACCCAAGCCCGGATTCTCAGGGGACGGATTTGTCTGGATGCAGAACTCTGGCACATTAACCTTCACAGTTACTGTCCCGGAAACCGGCATGTACGCAATCTCCACACGATATATGCAGGAGCTCAGTGCTGATGGAAGGTCACAAAATTTAAATGTAAACGGCGTTACGAAAGGTGCGTACATGCTGCCTTACACGACAACATGGTCAGACTTCGATTTTGGCTTTCACAAGCTGAATCAGGGTGCCAACACGATTGAGCTGAAGGCTGGCTGGGGCTTCGCGTATTTTGATACTTTTACAGTGGATTATGCTGATCTGGGTCCCCTGAATGTGCAGCCAGTTCTCACTGATCCTGAAGCTACACCGGAAACTCAAATTTTGATGAATTATTTAACGGAGGTATACGGAAACAACATTATTTCTGGTCAGCAAGAGATCTATGGAGGAGGGAATGACGGAGATTCAGAGCTTGAATTCGAATGGATTCATGATCTGACCGGAAAGTACCCGGCTATTCGTGGCTTTGATATGATGAATTACAATCCGTTGTATGGTTGGGAGGACGGTACAACCGATCGCATGATTGATTGGGTGAATAACCGTGAAGGCATTGCAACAGCTTCCTGGCATATCAATGTACCTCGAAATTTCAATACGTATGAGCTCGGGGACTTTGTTGATTGGAAAGAAGCAACGTATAAGCCAACCGAAACGAATTTTAATACTGCAAATGCGGTAATTCCCGGTACCAAAGAGTATCAATACGTGATGATGACCATCGAGGATCTGGCAGAACAATTGCTGATTTTGCAGGACAACAACGTGCCGGTTCTGTTCCGTCCGTATCATGAAGCAGAAGGCAACGGCGGACTGAACGGGGAAGGAGCTTGGTTCTGGTGGGCTTCAGCAGGCGCACACGTATACAAACAGCTGTGGAATCTGCTCTATACCGAACTGACCGAGACGTATGGCTTGCACAATCTGATCTGGACCTACAACAGCTATGTATATAGTACTTCTCCGGCTTGGTATCCGGGTGATGATCAGGTGGATCTCGTCGGATACGACAAATACAATACGATCTACAACCGTTATGACGGTTTGTCGGGCGTGCCCAATGAGGATGCGATTACCTCGATTTTCTATAAGCTTGTTGAGTTGACGGGCGGTACAAAAATGGTAGCGATGACGGAGAACGACACGATTCCAAGCGTAAAAAATCTGACAGAGGAGAAATCAGGATGGCTGTACTTCTGTCCTTGGTATGGCGAACATCTGATGAGTTCTGCATTTAATTACCCGGCAACACTGAAAACGCTTTATCAAAGTGATTATGTCATTACGTTGGATGAGCTGCCGAATTTAAAGGTTAACAATCCTAACCCCAGCGCATCCATTACACCTGCAAACGTCGAATTTGACAAATATGCACCCAATCAAGCCGACAAAGCCGTAACGGTGAATGCAAATGGTAATACGCTGACCGCTCTTCGGGCAGGCAACCATGTGTTGACCGTAAATACGGACTATACCCTGAGCGGAAGCACGCTGCTGCTGAAAAAAGCTTATCTGGCGACACTGCCAGTTGGCGAGCATTCGATTGTTCTGGATTTTAATCAGGGTCAGGACCCTGTGTTGAAAGTCAAAATCGTGGATTCAACACCGAGTACCGATGCTGCGATTTCACCTGTGAATGCAACATTCGATAAAGCGACGAATTCCGCGCAAGATATGAATGTATCTCTCACCTTGAATGGCCGTCAACTTACAAGCATCACGAAGGGGAATGTGACTCTTGTATCGGGTCAGCATTATACAGCATCCAGCGCTGCTGTTGTGCTGAACAAATCCTATCTTGCCACGCTGCCGCTGGGCCAAAACGTATTGACCTTTCACTTCAATGGAGGAAATAACGCTGTGCTTACAGTGAACGTAGTAGACAGCACAGTTACTATACCTGCCGGAGATTTGACGATTCAAGCTTTTAACGGCAATACAAGTGCATCTACGAACGGAATATCACCCAAATTCAAATTGGTCAACTCTGGTGATTCGGCAATTCCGTTGAGTGAGGTCAAACTTCGGTATTACTATACGATTGACGGGGAAGAAGCTCAGAGTTTCTGGTCCGACTGGGCCAGTATGGGCAGCGCGAATGTAACGAGCAATTTCGTTAAATTGGCGACGCCAGTTGCCGGGGCGGATTATTATCTTGAAGTGGGCTTTACAAGTGCAGCGGGAACATTGAATGCAGGTCAGAGCGCAGAGGTTCAAGCTCGCTTCTCCAAAAACAATTGGACGAATTACACCCAGACTAATGATTACTCGTTTAAGGCATCTGGCAGTCAGTTTGCAAACCATGATAAGGTTACCGGGTATGTGAATGGTCAGCTGGTATGGGGACTTGAGCCGTAAGCAAGAGAGAACAGTTGAGGGGCTGGATCAGGGGTTGAACCTCTGATCCAGCTTTTTATGATGTAGATGGTGTACATCCGCTAGACGGAATGTTCTTTTTTACGATCAGTACGTGACGATGTATGCATATCTGTTCATATGCGATCTATTATCTTTTTCGTATGGCCCATGATGAACTGAAGAAGCAGACCTGCGCAACATACAGTTAATAATGTACCAAGCCCGATTGGTCCACCAAACAGGAATGCTAGCATCAAAAATACAAAGTAAATCAATGTTCTCGATACAAATAAGGGGGTTCGCGTGATTTCGTGCAGAATTAATGTTAAGCGGTCAATTGGAATGGGTGCGAAATTGGTCTGTAAATAGATGGCCGTGCCGATACTTATGATCACTAATCCAATGACAAATGTCATTAGTTTGCTGTACCAAACTTCGGGCGTGATTAAAGATTCAGATACATATAGCCATATATCGATCCCCACACCAGTAATGAATGCGGTGACGAGCCCCAAAAACTCGGGTTTTTGCTGCTTCAAAAGCGAATTGCATCCAATTAATAGGAAAGCGATGATGACCTCCCAGCTTCCTACACTTAGCCCTACGTTGTGGGACAGCCCTACAAGAAGTGCATCAAACGGTGAGGTACCGAGTTCAGATTGGATGGTAAGGGAGATACCAAGCGTTAAGATTAGAATACCTGCGACAAAAAGCACATATTTCAATTCATTCAACCTCTTCTATAATATTATGTTGCAAATACAACAAAAATGAGATAAATTCAATGTAACCCTTTTTTATTACATTTGCAACAAATAATTAACATGTTAAAGGAATGTGAATATAGATGACGATTCGTATAGAGTTATGTACCATTGAACATGTATGTGAATTACAGGAGATCAGTTATGAGACGTTTAATGAAACGTTTGAAGCGCAAAATTCACCCGAAAATATGAATGCTTATCTGGAAAAGGCGTTTAATCGGGAGCAATTAGAGACTGAACTATCCAATGCGGAATCACAATTTCTTTTTGTTTATGTCAACAATAAAATTGCAGGGTACATGAAGGTAAATATCAATGATGCGCAGTCTGAGAAGATGGGCGCGGAGTCCCTTGAGATTGAGCGGATATACATCAGGAAAGAGTTCCAAAAACATGGCCTTGGTAAAGTATTGCTCCATAAAGCCATAGAGATGGCAACAGAACATCACAAAACGAGTATCTGGTTAGGGGTATGGGAGAAAAACGAAAATGCCATCGCCTTTTATGAAAAGATGGGGTTTGTCCAGACAGGAGCCCATGCTTTTTGCATGGGAGATGAGGAACAGATTGATTTGATAATGACCAAAACGATACTGTAACTGGTTCATTGAGGGGAAAGCTTGGGAGAAAAAATGCTAATTAAGCAGATTTCTTTCGGGCTTTTTTATGTTTTACCAGAACCGTTGAATAATAAAAGGTAGAAATGAATGAGAAACGTTTCATAATAAATATTATGTAAACTTATTATTTTCGATGACCATCATAAGCTGTATCTATGGCTTTAGTAAAAGTTAAAGTCCTGATTAATACATAATTGGCAGTCTTGTTTAGTTCAATATCCCTCAAGGGAGCAGGCTGGTCTCAAGGTATGTTATTACAATGTATTAGTTTATTTCTGCGTTTGGACAGCCAGTTGAAAATCGTTTTCGTTTGTCGTCTAATAGATCGTGTTACATTCTTAATAATCACTATATTAGTTGTATATATACCATGTTAAAAGAACTTTTTGCGCATGAAAAGGGCGTGCTAATTCATCATGTTAAACTATTTGGGTTTAGACGCGGAAAATGGAAAATGAAATTAATATTTCAAGTGAGAAATCAGGTGGATTGGACTCTTCGACGAGCCAAAATAAGGGTCGAAATCAATCAAAATATTAATTGGATAAATAAGGGATAAATCGTCCAAAAGGCGCTGCTGCGCCGATTACAGATCAATTTCATATGGATTTGCGATGGATTTAGTACCGCTTTCAAGTTATGCTTTTGGAAATTGGAAAGGAAGTGGGAAAAATGGAACGCGAACTGGCGTTGGAAATTGTCAGAGTAACAGAATTGGCTGCGTTAGCTTCAGCACCCTGGATGGGACGAGGCGACAAGAACAGTGCAGATGAAGCGGCTACTTTGGCCATGCGCGCCATGTTCGATTCCGTGTCCATTCGCGGCACGGTGGTAATCGGTGAAGGAGAAATGGATGAAGCACCCATGTTGTACATCGGCGAGGAAGTGGGCAACGCTGAGGGGCCTGAGGTTGACGTGGCTGTAGACCCGCTCGAAGGTACAGAAATCGTGGCCAAAGGACTAAACAACGCTCTATCGGTTATTGCAGTGGCGGGAAAAGGTAACCTGCTCCACGCACCGGACATGTACATGGAGAAATTGGCGGTAGGGCCTGCCCTTGTAGGCAAGGTCAGCATTGAAGACCCGGTTGAAGTCACACTGGAGAAAGCCGCTGCCGCATTGAACAAAAACATCTCGGATCTGACGGTGATGATTCTGGATCGTGTGCGACATGAGAGCACAATCAAGACACTCCGCAAGGTCGGCGTGCGGATTAAGTTCCTCAGTGACGGTGATGTTGCGGGTGCAATGGCACCGGCTTTCCCGGAGGCAGGCATTGATCTGTATGTCGGTTCTGGAGGAGCACCAGAAGGTGTGCTGGCTGCCGCAGCGCTGTCTTGCCTTGGGGGCGAGATCCAAGGTCGCCTGATGCCTGCCAACGCCGACGAATTCCAGCGCTGCCTGCAGATGGGGATTGATAATCCATACAAAGTGTTAACGATGCAGGATATGATCGGTACGGAGGACGTCATTTTTGCCGCAACGGGTGTGACGCCTGGGGAGATCCTAGGAGGGGTAAGGTATCTTGCCGATGATCGCGCCGAGACGGATTCGATTGTCATGCGTGCCAAAACCAAAACAATTCGATTCATTCGTTCCCAACACTTCCTGCCTAACAAAGAAGTGCTGCACAAAGTAAGACAGCTCCAATCCACGCCGGAACCATCGGACCGCATTCCGAATCATGTGAAAACAATGGAGCAGGCTGAGTTTAGTCAATCCTCCGTTGATCATGGCGTTACAACCACGTTGTGAGCTGGACTCTCCATTCATTGATCAAATAGGATCAACTGAAATCGTTGTACTGAGTTTGATAAGTACCTTGAACCCTTAAGGTTAGCGGCTGTATGGAGTTAATGAAAGTATCATCTCTGGCAAGACAATAATGAGGGCTTGGATGAACCTAAGCCCTCATTATTTTTTGTTTGAAAGCATTGACAACGGTTACATGGCATGAGAAAATGTACGCGCGTACATAAATATCGATTTTTAATTATTACACCATTAATAGGTGAGCTAGAAAGGGTTGAAATTCATGGCATCTCGTAAAGAAGTGGCTGATCTTGCGGGTGTTTCCGAGGCGACGGTCTCTCGGGTGCTTAATGGGGTAGGTCCTATTAAAGAAGAGACACGCCGCAAGGTTCTTGAAGCTTCCGAACAGTTAGGCTATGTGCCCAGTGCTCTTGCTCGCAGTTTTGCCAGAAGTAAAAGCGGGAACCTTGGCGTAGTATTACCTTATGTTCCGAAAGCGCATCTGTTCTCGGCGTATTTTTTCTCGGAAATGCTGAGTGGGATTGGAAGCAAAGCCAGAGACAATGGCATGGATCTGCTGGTTATGTTCCGGACACCCGGTGAAGTGATGAATTATACGGATCTGTTCCGGCGTCAGAAAGTGGACGCCTGCATTATCCTTGGTGCTAGAGATGATCATGAAGAACTGGCGGCCATGCAGCAGCTTCACCAGGAAGGACACCCGTTCTGTGTCATGAATCAGCATTTTGAGGGCCAATTGTTCACGGAAGTGGATGCGGATCATGTGGAAGGAAGCAGGCTTGCCATACGTCATCTTACGGATCAGGGGTATCGCAAAATCGCTTTTCTCAATGGTCCAGACAGCTATTCCAACAGCCAGGAGCGAATGGAAGGTGTCCGTCTTGGCCTGCAAGAAGCAGGTATGGAACTGGACCCGAGTCTATTGCTTGAGGGGAATTATAGTAGACGAAGCGGCATTGAGGCGGCAGCGATTGTAGCAGATCGGCTACATGAGATTGATGCTGTATTTGCGGCCAATGACCGGATGGCAATTGGTGTGATGCATGGTTTGCGTGAGCGGGGAATAGGACCTGCGGATTTTCCGGCATTTGTGGGTTATGACGACTCCGATGCCGCCGAGATGGCGGTTCCGCCACTGAGCAGCGTCAGGGTTCCATTTTTCGAGATGGGTGAACTTGCAGCATCGAAGGTTATGCATGGGTCTGTGGGTGAGACGCATCAAGTGAATAACCCTGTTCCAGCGGTAACCGAATCAGCGAGAGCGTTGTTGCCTACCGAACTGATCATCCGTGCTTCTTCTATCCGTCAATAGTTTATTGGTACACATATTGAAAGACTTTTTATTATTCCAAAGGAGGAAATGACCATGTCAAATCGTCTTCGTGTCGGAATGGTTGGATACAAGTTTATGGGGAAGGCCCACAGTAATGCCTATCGCAGTCTGCCAATGTTTTTCCCTTCTGCTCCGCTGCAGCCTGAGATGTCTGTGATCTGTGGACGTAACGAGCAGGGAGTGCAGGAGGCGGCGAATCAGTTCGGCTGGTCCGAAAGTGTAACCGATTGGCGTGAACTGGTGAAGCGGGATGATATCGATCTGATTGATATTAACGCGCCAAGTGATGCTCACAAGGAAATTGCGTTGGAAGCAGCCCGTCAGGGCAAGCACCTGTTTTGTGAAAAGCCACTTGCTCTGTCCCTCGCGGATTCGCGTGAGATGCTTCAGGCAGCAAAGGATGCCGGAGTCGCCCATATGGTGGGGTTCAACTATCGTTTCTCACCAGCGGTGCAATTAGCGAAGGATCTGGTGGAGAGCGGACGACTGGGCAAAATCTATCATTTCCGTGCGTTTTTCCTTCAGGACTGGATCATGGACCCTTCGTTCCCGCTGGTGTGGCGTTTGCAAAAAGAAGTGGCTGGCTCCGGTTCCCATGGGGATCTTGGCGCGCATTTAATTGACCTGGCTCGTTTCCTCGTTGGTGAATTCCAGGAAGTTATCGGTATGAGCGAGACATTTATCAAAGAACGACCACTTGCAGCCGAGATGACCGGGCTGAGCGCAAAGGGCAGTTCGAATGCGGATGCACCGAAAGGAGAAGTGACCGTCGACGACGCGACGCTGTTCCTGGCACGATTCGCAGGAGGTGCGCTGGGTAGCTTCGAGGCTACACGTTTTGCAGCGGGCCATCGCAGTACGAACTCGTTTGAGATTAATGGCAGTCTCGGCAGTGTACGGTTTGATTTTGAGCGGATGAACGAACTGGAAGTATATTTTACAAAGGATGAAGAGGACGTACAGGGATTCCGCCGTGTACTGGCAACCGATCCTGCACATAAGTATTCCGAAGCCTGGTGGCCTGCCGGACATACAATTGGATTCGAGCACACGTTCACGCATGAAATGCTGGAGTTGGTAACTGCAATCTCTGAAGGACGACAACCATCACCGAGCTTCCACGATGGGGTCGCCTGTCAGGCTGTTCTGGAAGCGGTAGAACGTTCGGTGACGGAGCGACGCTGGGTGACACTTGAAGAGATGTAAGTGAGCAAGCAAGGCGGAGGAAGTCAGGATTAGCGTTGAGCACAACTAAACTAGTTGAAAGCGAGTGGATAAACGATGAGTAAAGCACTGATTGTATGGGGCGGCTGGGATGGTCATGAACCGGAGCAGGTAGCAGCGATTTTTGAGCGTATATTGAAGGAAGAGCAGTTTGAGGTTGAAGTCTCCAATACGTTGGAGTCTTATGCAGATGCAGAGAAGCTGATGGGTCTGGATTTGATCGTACCCTTGTGGACAATGGGACAGATTGAGCAGGAACTGGTCAATAACGTATCAGCGGCTGTTCAGAGCGGTGTGGGCTTGGCCGGTCTTCATGGCGGGATGTGTGATGCCTTCCGAAATAACGTAGACTGGCAGTTTATGACGGGGGGACAATGGGTTGCTCATCCAGGTAACGATGGTGTGGAGTATATGGTGAACATGAAGCGTGGCTCTAGCCCGTTACTGGATCATATTGAAGATTTTCAGGTAAAAAGCGAACAGTACTACCTGCACGTAGACCCGGCAGTGGAAGTACTGGCCACAACTCGGTTCCCAGTGGTGACTGGTCCGCATGCAGCGAATGGACCCGTAGATATGCCTGTTGTCTGGACGAAACGATGGGGTGCAGGACGGGTATTTTACAACTCACTGGGACACCACGCAGACATTGTAGACATGAAACCTGTGACAGAAATGATGCGCAGTGGTTTCAAATGGACAGCAGCAGGCAAAGAGCTTGCCAAGAGTCGAGTAAGTGCAGCAACCGAAGTGTATACAGGTATGGCGGACAACCAGAACTAATGAGATTGTAGTTTGAACGTAAACGTAACTTCAGTGTCAACGATTCATCCTCAAAGGATAAACCATTTCTGATCCACGGCGAAGGGAGCCCCAGGCATGAAAACAATGAAAGTAGGCATTATTGGCTGCGGTAAAATCAGCGGTATTTATATGGAAAACTGTCACCGGTTCGAGGTGCTGGAACTTGTTGCTGTTGCGGATCTTGATCGGAAACGTGCAGAGGAGCAGGCTGCAGCCTATAACGTGCCAAACGTATACAGCGTGGATGAAATCTTGGCTGATCCCGAGATTGAGCTGATCATCAACCTGACGATTCCTTCCGTTCATGCGGATGTATGCTTGCGGGCCCTCGAATCAGGCAAACATGTCTATGTGGAAAAACCGCTTGCAGTTACCCGTGAGGAAGGTCAGGCTGTGCTCGAAACAGCGAAGCGTAAAGGACTGCTCGTGGGCTGCGCACCGGAGACGTTCTTTGGATCAGGCATCCAGACTTCACTTCAATTGGTGGAGGAAGGAGTGATCGGCAAGCCGGTGGCGGCGACCGCATTTATGATGAGCCGTGGTCATGAACACTGGCACCCAGATCCGGAGTTTTATTACGCATCAGGCGGTGGGCCAATGTTTGACATGGGTCCGTACTACCTCACGGCATTGGTTCAACTGATGGGACCGATCAAGTCCATTGCGGGCATGACAGGTAAAGCCATGGAAGAACGGACGATTACGAGTGAGAAAAAGAGAGGCCAAGTGGTTCCCGTCGAAATTCCAACTCACGTTACGGGTCTGTTGCAGTTTGAACAGGGTGCCATTGGCACGCTGATTACGAGCTTTGACGTATTTGGCGGAAGTGCACTGCCACCGATTGAGATATATGGCACGCACGGCACATTGCAGGTACCTGATCCCAACACCTTCGGCGGTCCGGTTCGTTACCGCTTGCTGGGTGAACAGGAATGGACGGAAGTTCCGCTTCTCCCGGGGTACCAGGAAAATACTCGCGGCATTGGTGTGGCAGATATGGCCTATGCAGCTCATAGCGGACGTGCACATCGGGCGAGTGGGGAACTGGCATACCATGTTCTTGAGGCCATGTGGGCATTCCACGATTCATCAGACGAACAGACTTTCTACCAGATGAAAAGCTCGTGTCATCGCCCTGCTGCATTGCCAGTGGATCTTCCATTATACACATTGGATAAGTAAGATAACTATTATGGCTTATATCATGGCGAACAGCCCCTTTCCTTCGAACACGGAAAGGGGCTGTTTTTATTAAATTTAAGGAAAAATTGGAGATAACAGCGATCGGAAGGTTGTTTTGTCATCGGAGTATCCAGTGTAAATATTCTTTGGTACAACCTATATAGTCATTTATGGCTCAAATCCCGCCTGACTGATCCAGATTTCATCCTCGGAAAAAAAGTCTTTCATCCGTTGAACAACAGTCTGATACGCATCTGGATGATACCAGTGCTCCATCCCCACTTGCTGGTAGAGCGACTCCATGCCGAGTCGCCGGGTGCGCTTGCCCTCACTGCCATCGCCCATGAAATAATCGTCAATGCATACACGCTGAACCAGAGGTCTCAAGATGGCTGCAAACTGTTCACTGCTGGGTAATACGGGAGCGATCGCAACTTGTGTTGGTATTCCGGCATCCCGCAACTGTTCCAATGCACGTAATCGGCCTGCAATCGGGGGAGCGGAAGGACTGAAATGTTTGCGCATATCGTCCAGATCTGTCTCCACAGTCATACTGACCCGAACCCGGTCACCTAACTGCAGTAGCAGATCTATATCCCGGGTAACGAGGGGACTGCGGGTTTGGACCAATACAAAATCGGGCGGATACTGTACCATCGTTTCAAGCAATGAACGCGTGATACACTCCTTGTACTCAGCGGGTTGATACGGGTCTGTACTGGATGACATGAACAGCGTGACTTTGCCTTTCGCCAGGGCACGCTGCAATTCTTTGGCGAACACTCGGGAGGCCTCCTGTTTCACATCAACCCAGCTCCCCCAATCCTCTTTGCGAAATAAAGAAACTGGCATCTGTCTGACATAACAATAGGAACAACCGAAGGCACAGCCTGTGTAAGGATTCAACGTATGTGTATATCCATTAAGGAAGCCTGTCCCTTTGTTCAGTAACGTTTTGGGTACTTTGTAAGAAAGGTTGGTTTTCATGAGTTGTCATACCTTTCGCGATAGTGTGCAGGTGTAAGACCTGTGTGTTTGCGAAATACAGTAATGAAATAAGCTGAGTTAGGTATACCGACATGGCGTCCAATATCCGTGACAGTAAGTCTGGTATGTTCAAGCAACTTTCGGGCTTCGGTGATTCGTTTTTCCTGAATATATTGAACCGGTGTGCGGCCTGTAATCCGCTTGAACACACGATGCAGATGATAAGGACTGCCATGACTTACGGTGGCAAGGACATCCAAGGTTAGAGGTTCGGCGTAATGATGTTCAATGTAATCGGTGATCCCATATATCCACTCCTGATCAGGTACCCGCTCGCCTGTAGGTTTGCAACGTTTGCAGGGTCTGAACTCTCGTGCCAACGCTTCTTCAACACGTTGAAATATCAGTACATTTTCAGCTTTGGGTGCTCTGGACTTACAAGAAGGGCGGCAGAAAATACCCGTTGTCTGCACACCGTAAAAGAACGTTCCATCATAAGAATTATCGTTGTGGATGATGGCATGCCAGTATTTTTCATCTATCGATTTGGGCAGTATGCGATCTTGATCCGGACTTTCCATGGTGCTCACCTCATCTCTAATTATACCCCTGATTCCAAGGAATTGACGAAGTTTCAACTTAAAAAGCAAGATATCAATATCTGGGATACCGTACCTTCCTTCAATCTGAATGAAATATAAGCTACAATATACAAGATGGTAAGCAGTTTATATCTCAAATGAAATTTATAGATGAAAGAGGTAGGTAGGCATGGTTCGTTTTGGCGTAGTGGGTACCAACTGGATTACAGAAAGGCTTCTTGAAGCCGCAGCACAGGTTGAAGGATTCAAATTAACCGCCGTGTATTCAAGAACTGAAGAAAAGGCTAATGCATTTGCAGATAAATATGATGTTGAACACCGCTTCACCGATCTGGAAGAGTTGGCGGCAAGTGATGTGATTGATGCAGTCTACATCGCGACACCGAATACGGTTCATGCGGAGCAGGCTGAACTTTTCCTGAGCAACGGTAAGCATGTATTGTGCGAGAAACCTCTGGCTGCGAATAGTGCCGAAGTTCGGAGTATAATCGATACAGCACGAGAACATCAGGTTCTGCTCATGGAAGCGATGAAATCTACCCTTGTTCCCCAGTTCAAAATGGTACAGGAAAACCTGCATAAAATCGGTCCTGTCCGCAAATACGTAGCAGGATACTCTCAGTATTCTTCGCGTTACGACAAGTACAAAGAAGGGATTGTCCTGAACGCGTTCAAGCCTGAACTTGCTAATGGAGCGTTAATGGATCTCGGTGTATATTGTCTCTATCCGTTGATTACATTGTTTGGTGCACCTAACCGTGTTCAGTCCCAAGCGATGATGCTGGAATCTGGCGTGGATGGACAGGGCAGCGTGCTACTGGATTATGATGGGATGGATGCGATCGTTACATACTCCAAAATCTCCAACTCTCATCTACCAAGCGAGATTATGGGGGAACTGGGCAGCATCATCATTGACAAGATCGGTTCACCAGAACATGCAGAGATACGATACAATGACGGTACGGTTGAGCAACTCACAGTCGAACAAAACCATCCGGCGATGTATTATGAAGTGGAGGAGTTCGTGAATCTGGTTCAGGAAGGCAAAAAGGAATCCGACATGAACACGTATGAACGTTCTTATGTTACGATGCAGGTCATGGATCAGATTCGGAAGCAGATCGGGCTTGTGTTCCCTAACGATTGATTCCAAAACAGGAAAGGTAGCTGAGACGAGATGAGCAGAGATGAGCAGAGCAACAATAGAGATGATCAGAGGAACAGCAGAGAAGATAACCGTGTTAATGATTCTGGTGGTTTGGAACTGTCACAGATTGTTTTCATAGGAAGAACCTTCGAGGAATATATGAAGATGTTCAACTTAACGGTAGAGGAGATTACTGGCAAGTCGATTCTGGATTGTCCCGGCGGAGCATGTTCGTTCAGCAGTCAGGCGCGCAAGTTGGGTGCAGACCCTATAGCGGTAGATATTGCCTACGAATACGGGATCGACGAGCTTGAAGTAAAGGGATATCAGGATATTGAGCATACGATGAAACAGATGGAACCCGTGCAAAACATATATGTGTGGGATCAATTTGGATCAATCCAGGGGTTAACGGAAGAGCGAACTCGTGCCATCACAGATTGCATCGCAGATATGAGAATGTTCCCTGACCGTTACGTAGCATCGGTGCTCCCAGATCTTCCTTTTGCCGATGAACAATTCGATCTGACGTTATCTGCCCATTTCCTGTTTACGTATGCGGATCGATTGCATGTTGATTTTCATGTTGCAACCGTAATGGAGCTGCTGCGTGTGAGCAAACGAGAGGTTCGCATTTTTCCAACAGTGGATCTGTCTGGCGAACGTTACAAGCACATGGATGAATTAAAATTAATACTCGAACAGCGTGGATACGCCGTTTCCGAAGAACTAACTTCATATGAGTTTCAAAGGAATGCTCACACCATGCTTCACATTGTTAAACATAATTGAACATGATAGGAGGTTTTTCGGATGAATAAAGTCCTTATACTTGGGGGTACACGCTTTTTTGGCAAACGTCTCGTGGATCACTTACTGTGGGAAGGGAAGTCGCAGATCACAGTCGCCACTCGTGGTAAAACGGATGTCGACTTCGGACCCGAAGTGAATCGGATCAAGATGGATCGTGAAAACCCGGAATCTCTGGCAGAGGTTGCGCAGACAGACATGTGGGATGTCGTGTACGACAATATCTGTTATTCACCAGATGCGGCGAAATCGGCATGCGAGGCATTCGCTGGGCGAACCAAAAGATACGTTTTGACATCCACACTTTCGGTGTACGGTTATCCCAGACCAGGATTTAAGGAAACGGATTTTGACCCGTATACATATCCGTTACAGTATGGGAGTGCGGAGGATTTTACGTACGGAGAAGGCAAACGGCTTGCGGAGGCTGTCTTTTTCCAGGAAGCAGATTTCCCGGTTGTAGCGATGCGAATTCCAATTGTACTTGGGATTGATGATTATACGAGAAGACTTCATTTTCATATTGAACATGTGCAAAAAGGAAAACCGATTGGCATGCCAAATCCGGATGCGGAGATTGGATTTATCAATTCCACCGAAGCGGCAAGATTCCTCGCTTGGCTTGGACATTCGTCCATTACCGGGCCGGTGAATGCAGCCTCCAAGGGTGCGATTACGTTGTCAGCCATGATACATTTGATCGAGACGGTCACTGGCATGCAGTCCCAGATCCTTACGGAAACGGTGAAAGAGGATATGTCACCCTTCGGAATTGAGCAATCATGGACGATGGAGACAACGAAGGCAGAACAAGCTGGATATACGTTCGAACCTCTTATGGACTGGTTCCCAGGACTCGTTCGTGAGGTCGCTCTCGCATTACAGTCAGAGCGGTAGAGCGGGTCATTCTAACACATGAACATCAAACAGGGTGCAACCGGAGCGTAATCTCCGGTGCACCCTGTTTGATGTTGTATATTTTTTTGAATTTGAACGGGACTTAATATAGTCCAATCTTGCGTTTAACTCTATTATGGCTCACGTGGGGCAGAGGCAGAGGCCCGTATGCGCAGTTCTGACGGTAGAATAATGGTTTGGGCTTCGGAAGGAGCCTTGCCTTCAATTCGGTCAATCAGCATCTGTACGCCCTGAAACCCAAAGTCATATGCTGGCTGTGCAGCTACAGTTAGGAAAGGATCAAAAGCAGAAGCCAGATCCAGATCGTCGAAGCATACGACAGAGATGTCTTCTGGCACACGTAGTCCTCGTTTGCGCAAAAGCCGGATGACCCCAATCGCCAGCATGTTGTTGGCGGCAAAAATGGCTGTTGGTTTCTCCGGTTGTGAGAGTAGTTGATCCAGTCCCTCTTCATCGCTGAAATCCCGGTACCCGGTTCGAAGCACAAGCTCGGGATCGATATCAACTCCGACCTCACGCATACCCTCTATATAACCTTCCTCCCGCAGTCTGGCGGTAGAAACCTCTGAAGAACCATTGACCAGAGCAATGCGCCGGTGCCCCAATTGCACCAGATAACGGATTAGCTCAATTGCACCTTCCCGGCTATCTCCGGCAATGATATCTGACGTAATGCCCGGGACGGTTCGGTCCAGAAAGACAAACGGTATGTGACGTTCCTGCAACTGTTTCAAATGAGTTAGAGAACGATCTCCCGCCGGGGCAAAGAGTACACCATCGACGCGAGTTGACAGAATTGCATCTACGTAGTCCTTTTCCTTATTGTAATCCTCGTCACTATTGCCGAATAAAAGACGGTACCCACGAAGATGGGCTGCATCTTCAGCACCACGGGCGAGTGTTGTATAAAAAGGATTGGTAATATCCGTAATAAGCAGCGAGAGCATCTGGGTTCGCTGAAGCACAAGGCTGCGTGCATTGGAGTTCGGGATGTAGCCAAGTTCGTCGATCACCTGTTGCACACGTTCGCGTGTCGCGGAACTTATGCGGCCTGTATGGTTAATGACCTTGGAGACCGTCATGGCGGAGACGTTGGCTTTTTTGGCAATATCGTAAATGGTAATCATTAGGGATCTAACCTTTCCGCAACATAGTCTTACCATTCTATAGGATAATGCCAATTGACAGCAAGATAGGCTCGTGCTATGTTAGGGTTACCGATAACCCTAAAGGGTTCTGAACGTCACTACTACATAAACCATTTTGTTAAATTCGCTCATGCACGTTCCATTTTCTAGAATAGGGGAACTACATACATAGCTGATTAATGAGATGGTTTATTGGTATTTTTTTAAATATGTAAACGTATTCAATATTCAAGAAGGCTCTTGATAATCTGTGTATACAGTTCTTATGTGCCACCTGGGTATCGGTTGTAATACCGTCATTATCTCACGCCATTCAATACACTTGGATCAGACAAAAGATTTCTCAATTCAACCCAAATTCTATGAAACGAATTGAAGGAGGACACTTTAGTATGACACATCAGGATTATCGCTATAAGCAGGCTTTTCCCAAGATTGGTATTCGTCCGACGATTGATGGAAGACGCAAAGGGGTTCGTGAGTCACTGGAAGAGCAGACGATGCGGATGGCGACATCCGTTGCCGAGCTGCTTGCAGCCGAACTTCGTTATCCGGACGGTTCCGCGGTGGAATGTGTTGTCGCTGAGACTTGTATTGGCGGTGTGGCCGAGGCGGCCGCAGCATCTGAACTGTTCAGTCGTTCCAATGTGGGCGTAACGATCACCGTGACACCATGCTGGTGTTATGGTACGGAAACCATGGATATGTCGCCATCCATCCCTACAGCCATCTGGGGTTTTAACGGGACTGAACGTCCAGGTGCGGTATATCTGGCAGCGGTACTCTCCGCTCACGCACAGAAGGGGATTCCGGCCTTTGGGATCTATGGAGAGGATGTGCAGGACGGCGGAGATACTACGATTCCCGATGACGTGCGTGAGAAATTGCTTCGGTTCAGTCGTGCGGGTCTTGCGGCCGCTAGCTTGAAAGGGCAAGCGTATCTGTCCATTGGATCGGTATCCATGGGGATTGCAGGCTCGATTGTGAACGATTCATTTTTCCAGGAGTATCTGGGCATGCGCAATGAATACGTGGATATGAGCGAACTTACTCGCCGTATCGAAGAAGAAATCTACGACCCCGAGGAGTATAAGCTCGCGCTGGCATGGGTGAAGGAGAATTGTAGTGAAGGTCCGGACAACAACGCTGCCCATCTGCAAACGGATCGCAAACGCAAAGAGTACGAATGGGAAACGGTTGTGAAAATGACCCAAATCGTCCGTGACCTCATGGCGGGCAATCCAAGACTGGCAGAGCTGGGGTTCACAGAGGAATCGATGGGTCACCATGCAATTGTATCCGGCTTCCAGGGACAACGGCAGTGGACGGATCATTCTCCGAACGGAGATTTTCTGGAGTCCATATTAAACTCTTCCTTTGACTGGAATGGCAAGCGCGCGCCTTATCTGGTTGCAACAGAGAATGATAGCTTGAATGGTGTGTCCATGTTGTTTGGTTCGCTGCTGACCCATACAGCACAGATTTTTGCTGATGTGCGTACGTATTGGAGTCCGGATTCAGTACAGCGTGTGACGGGGCACCAGTTGGAAGGAAACGCGAAGGATGGCATTCTGCATCTGATTAACTCCGGTTCCGCAGCTTTGGATGGCACAGGACAACAGTTCAGAGACGGGAAGCCTGTCCTTAAGCCTTTCTGGGAAATTACAGATGAGGAAGTTCAGGACTGTCTGAAAGCCACATCGTGGAGACCGGCATCCGTAGAATATTTCCGCGGGGGCGGCTATTCAGCGGATTTTCTGACCAAAGGTGGCATGCCTGTAACGATGACACGTCTGAATCTGGTCAAAGGGCTGGGACCAGTGCTGCAGATCGCTCAGGGTTACACGGTTGATCTGCCTGAAGATGTACATGATACGCTGGATCAGCGAACAGATCCAACCTGGCCATCCACCTGGTTTGCTCCTGTACTAACTGGATCGGGAGCATTTACTTCTGTATACGAGGTTATGAATCAATGGGGCGCGAACCATGGCTCCATCTCGTATGGGCATATCGGTGCTGACCTGATTACGCTCGCTTCCATGCTTCGCATTCCTGTAAATATGCACAATGTACCCGAGACGGAAATTTTCCGCCCGCGTGCATGGGGATTATTCGGCACAAGTGAACCTGAGAGTGCAGACTACCGTGCTTGCAGTGTGTTTGGCCCGTTGTATCGTTAACATAACGTTCCATTCCTGTTAAACGCCATGTTCCTTATGAAATGAAGGTAACATGGCGTTCTCTTGAAGGCTGTGTTCAGATAGCGACCATGGCTTATCTCGTAGAGTTAAGGAGGCTTGGGAGATTGGGCGATCAAGCAACACATGTACTTGCAGCCGATTACGGCGCCGGTAGTGGACGTGTAGTCCGGGGTTCTTTTGATGGAAGCAGACTTTCGTTACAAGAAGTGCATCGATTCAACAACGAACCCGTGCAGCTGGGAAGCAGATTGTATTGGGATTTCCTGCGACTTTTTCATGAATTAAAACAAGGCATTGTGAAAGGGACGCAAGGCATCTCTCCAACGGTCCGATCTATAGCTGTGGATACGTGGGGAGTGGACTATGGACTGGTAGATGGGGCGGGAAGATTATGCTCGAATCCACGTCACTATCGGGAGGCACGCAATGCGCAGTGGATGGAAGAAGTTCTGTACCTTGTGAAAGAAGAAGAACTGTACGCCATGTCCGGCGTTCTGCCGCAGCAAATCAATACGGTATTCCAATTGCTAGGCAGTGTGCGAGAGCATGTCGAAGGTTTGCGTCCGGATGTACGCATGTTATTTATGCCTGATTTGTTTCACTATTTTCTATCCGGTCGGCAGGCTTGTGAGTATACGATTGCAAGTACCAGCGGGCTGTTGCATGCAGGAGAGGCGCGTTGGAATGAGCACCTGATTGGACGTCTTGGTATACCGGAAACATTATTTCCAAAACTCGTTCAGCCTGGTACCGTGCTGGGGCAGTTAACGAATGATTTATGCGCCGAATTACGGACTGGACCGATGCAGGTAGTGTCTGTGGGCTCACATGATACCGCATCGGCCTTGGCAGCCATCCCTGCGATGGATTCGGATTTCGCTTTTATCAGCTGTGGAACCTGGTCTCTTATGGGTGTGGAGCGTGATACACCTGTATTGGATGACCGAAGTCTTGCATTGGGATTCACCAATGAAGGGACCGTAAGTGGTAAAGTACGTACCCTGAAAAATCGTTCAGGTTTGTGGCTGCTACAGGAATGCAAACGGCAATGGGAACGGGAGAATCAATTTTTTACACATGAAGAACTGATCCAATTGGCTGCCTTGGCAACGCCGCATATAAGTTACGTATCTCCGGGAGATGGCGTATATTTGGCGCCAGGGAATATGGCTGAGCGAATACGGCAACAATGCAGTGCCAGCAGACAGACTGTACCCGAAACGACTGGAGCGGTTGTACGCTGCATTCTGGAAAGTCTTGCTCTGGAATTCAGACAGACGCTGGATGAACTGCAGTTGATTACAGGTACAAGACCTGGTGTCATTCATATGGTTGGTGGCGGTGTGCACAATCGACTATTGTGCCAGTTTACAGCCAATGCAGCCGGTGTACCGGTAGTGGCAGGCCCGGCAGAGGCAACTTCAGCCGGGAATTGCATGCTGCAATTCCTTGCTCATGGAGAAGTGAGTAGCTTGACCGAGGTTCGGGAGGTCATGGCTGCTTCCTTTTCCCCCGAGACCTACGAACCTGCGGATTCAGAGGTGTGGCAAGAAGCTTATGAAAACTACCAAAGTCTGAATCAAATCATAAGGTAATGAACAGATTCAATGCTATGAGCATGGACGTAAAATGCTAAAAAGAAAAGTTCGAGGAGTGGTGAGGAACATGTCTGAACAGCAAATAAGGGAAGAGTTGACGAAATATGCCCGCAGAGCAGTTGCCCAAGGACTGGTCGTAGGCCCAGGTGGTAATCTGAGCGCCCGTTCGGAGGGGACGATGTTGTTGTCTCCGAGTGGTTACGCGCTTGAAGATCTGGAGCCTGAAGAATGGATTGCAATTGATATTGAGACAGGAGAGACTCGGGCCGGAGCAACACGCCCTTCCTCTGAAGTATTGATGCATCTGTACAGCTATCGTGTGAATCCGGATATTCAAGCCATTGTACATACACATCCGGCATATACAATCGCACTCAGTCTCGTTTTCGATGAATTGCCACACTTGTTTCCTGATCAGTCGGCATTGGTGGGCGATATTGGATTCGTGTCATACGTTCTGCCAACGACCAAACTTCTCGCGGATGCAGTCTCAGCAAAAGTAGAGGAACATACGGCGCTCATCCTCGTCAATCACGGATTGGTCACAACGGGTAAAAACCTCCGTGAAGCCTATTACCGCACCCAGGTAGTGGAAGAAAGTGCGAAGGTGTATATGATCGCCAAGGCAGCCGGGGAACCCAAAGTGCTTACTGCCGAAGAATACAAGGAAATCCAATCCCTTGAAAGTGAAGCATACCGTGTGCAGTTGCTGCAACAACTCAAGTCCTGAGACCTTATTTGTTCATTCGTGAGTGTGTTTATGATTCAAAAATATTACTACCTTAAGGGCAGTTTACATCCTCCAGCTAAATGTTGGAATAAAGGATGTGAAATGCTCTTTTTTAATGTCGAATTAGAAAACGTAATAATGAAGCGGGAGTGAATAATTCGTACTAATTTGATGAGATTTGTTGAAACTGAGATGGCTTGAAGTTATACTATCGTTAATCATCAATGAGTAACAACTAAAAGCATAATAAATAACAATTAAGTATTTAAGAGGGGGAAATGCAGTGGGTCCTGAGCTAAACGAAATGGAGTTGGAATACGAACTGCTGAAGCAGCTTCGAGACGCCAGCGCTCCCATCGGGGCTAGTACGTTGGTTCATACTTTGGGCAAAACGTATGGTCTGAGTCAGGCAACCATCGGAAGAAGACTTATGGAGATGGATGTTGAAGGTTTTACGGTTCTGGAAGGTCGCAAGGGAAGGACTTTGACCGAACAGGGTCTGGACCGAATGAAGACACTGGAAAGAGATTTGCAGCAAAAAAGTGTGAATTCACAGTTAATTCAGATGTTAAATCATTCCGGGGAAAAGGCTCTGCTGGATGTTCTCGTTGCCAGAAGGGCACTTGAGCGGGAGATCGCTTCCCTGGCAGCACAGCGTGCCTCGAAAGAATACATATTACTGTTGCAAGCATCGATTGCGAACCAGTATGAATTGCTTTCCAAGAATATTATACCATACGAGCAGGACCGGGAGTTTCACAGATTGCTGGCTTATGCTGCGCAAAACCAAATTCTTCTGCACGCGGTTGAACTGGTATGGGAGACAAGCCGTGATTTTCTAGAAACAGCATATATTCGCCGGAGAGTAGGAAGTGAATTAGTTGTGGACCATCAGCAGATTCTGGATGCTATTGTAGCCGGCTCTCCAGAGCAGGCTGAAGCGGCAATGGTGAACCATATTAACCAAATGATCAATGATGTCAAACGTTATTTCGCCATGCAAAACCAATAAAACACCTTTGAACGAAACCCGGTGTTAAAGGAGCTGAGCTTGTGGACACACTCTATCGTTTAGGCATAGATATCGGAGGTACTTTCACGGATGCACTTGTGATGGACCATCAGAACAGGGTGATTGCGGCGCTGAAGACGCCATCGATTGCAGCAGCTCCAGAACAGGCGATTTTCAACGTACTTGATCAACTCAAGGCGAATGGCGTGAACATTCGTGAGATTGATCTATTTGTGCATGGAACAACACTTGGCGTCAACACGTTAATCGAACGAAATGGTGCTGTTACAGGCCTGTTGGTCACTAAAGGATTCCGCGATATTCTTGAAATCCGGCGGTTGCGACTTGAGGATACAACCAATCTGTACGGTGACAAGACAGATCCTTTAGTACCGAGAAATCGCGTGAAGGAAGTTGATGAACGGGTGATTGCGAGTGGGGGGATACTCCAGCCACTGGATCAAGAACAGCTGTTGCAAGCGGTACATGAGCTGGTGGAGGATGGCGTTACAGCTTTGGCCATCAGTTTTTTGCATGCTTATGTGAATCCTGCGCATGAACAGCTTGCGGAAGATCTGATCAGGGAACGTTATCCACAACTGTTCATCTGCCGAAGCAGCGCCATCTGGCCACAACAGCGTGAGTTCGAACGAACACTTGCAACGGCCATGAATGCTTATGTAGGTGAACGGATGGGGTCTTACTTCCTGCGTCTGCAAGAAGGGATTCAGGCGTATGGCCTCAAAGCCAACTTGCTGTCCACCATGTCCAACGGTGGAATTATGACAGCTGCCAGAGCGGCTAATGAGCCGGTACGCACGCTTCTATCCGGGCCTGCTTCCGGCGTAATCGCCGCGACCCATATCGCTGAACGAGCTGGGATTCATCAGGTCATCACATTTGACATGGGCGGGACAAGCGTTGATGTTGCTCTCATTGACAAAGAACCAACCTATTCATCCGAGAACAAGGTTGGTGATTTTCCTGTCATCATTCCTGCTGTTGATGTAACGGCTATAGGGGCAGGTGGTGGTTCAATTGCCTGGCTTGATTCCGTAGGCGTACTCAAGGTTGGACCACGTAGCGCTGGAGCCAACCCTGGTCCGGCATGCTATCAGCGCGGGGGGGAAGAGCCGACAACCACAGATGCTTATCTACAGCTTGGTATCTTGCATGCTGATCGTTTCCTTGGTGGACAAATGCGTCTGTATCCCGAACTTGCAGAGCGTGCTCTATCCAATCTGGGAGAGAAGCTTGGACTGAATGCTGAACATACTGCGCAAGCCATTCTCGATGTGGCAACCGCCAATATGTATGCCCAGTTTTCTCCCCTAATGGCTCGCAAGGGTGTTGATCCCCGCGATTTTACATTGCTCGCATATGGTGGAGCTGGCCCGATGCATGCTTTTCTGATGGCACGTGAGGTAGGCATTGGCAGAGTGCTAATCCCGCCATCTCCGGGAACGCTGTGTGCCATGGGCTGCACGGTTGCCAATCTTCGCAATGATTTCGTTTATACGTTACATAAAAGCACCCAGACTTTGGCGTCTGGCGAATTAGGCTCTCTTTTCGCTGAACTGGAAAACCAGGGACGTAGCTGGGTCGATGAGGAAGCGCGAGGCGGTGTCAAGCTGGACAATATCTATTGCCTATACAGTGCGGATATGCGCTATGAAGGACAAGCATTTGATCTTGAGGTCACGCTGACATTGGAAGAAATTGAAGACTCTAAAAAGGCAGGAATGAAATTCCATTCATCTTACCAGAACGTGTTTGGCATTAGTCAGCCAGAGGCGGAGGTTATGTTCGTAAGTCTCAGAGCGACCATTGTTGGTGTTTTGCCTACTCATAACAAGGTAGCTCCGGCAAATTTGCCATTCGATGAGAGTGAAGCGGAAGAACGGATCATTACCTTTGACCATGTACAGCAGACAGCTAAGGTACTTAAAAGGGGACAGATTCCACTGGTGGATGCTCCCATCCCCGGGCCTATTATTGTGGAGGAATACGATACAACGATCTTTATCCCGCCTGGATTTAAGGTATACCGGGATGCCCACGGGAACGTGATTGGGGAGGTGGAAGCATGATCGGTGACAAGGTCTTTCTTGAGATTTTCAACAACCGGATTCAAGCCGCCGTGGAAGAAATGGCGAATGTCGTTCTGCGCACAGGATTCACCGCTTTTGTCAAAGAAACGGGCGATTTTGGAACCTACCTCTTATCTCCATCCGGGGAAACGTTCGGGTCGCCGCTGGAGACGGGTTACAATCTGTCCCTGGGCATTCCTGCTGCTGCGACCATTAACAGTATAGAAGACTGGAAGGAAGGAGATCTCGTCATATGTAATGATCCTTATTCCACCAAAGGCATGGTCACACACCTTCCAGACATTCATCTCATCAAGCCTTATTTTCACGAAGAGCGAATTATAGCATACGGCATGTGCTTTGTTCATTCTTCTGACGTGGGTGGCAAGGTACCGGGGAGTGTATCTCCCAGCGCTTACGATATTCATATG
Organism: Paenibacillus sp. 2KB_22; assembly: GCF_052115745.1. NCBI lineage: Bacteria > Bacillati > Bacillota > Bacilli > Caryophanales > Paenibacillaceae > Paenibacillus > Paenibacillus sp. 2KB_22. The sequence goes on along the minus strand of NZ_JBFRHG010000002.1, from coordinate 287,114 downwards.
GAAGGCATTCGTATTGCACCAGTCAAGCTATACGAAGCCGGTGTTTTGAACGAGCAAATTCTGCGCATGTTTCTGGACAACAGCCGAATTCCGGAACAAAATCTTGGTGATCTCAAAGCGCTTATGGCTGCCTTGAATCGGGGAGAGCAGCGGCTTGAGGAACTCATTGCACGTTATGGCGTGGAAAAAATTGAGCAGGGCATCGAACAATTGCTGGAATACGCCGAGCTGAAGGCTCGTGCGATCGTACAGGATATCCCTGATGGTTCCTATGACTTCTGGGACTATCTGGAGCAAGGACCCGGAGGATATCCCATCCGGTTGCGCTGCAAAATGACGATCGCGGGCAGTGACATTCATCTGGACTTTAGCGGCACCGATCCTCAGGTCAGGGCTTCATTCAATATTCCTACCCACAATCAACAGGGACATTACATGCTGGTACCCGCACTCATTCGTTATTTCCGTACACTCGATCCGACCATTCCGTGGAATTCGGGCATGATTCGCATGGTGCGAAATTACGCACCTCCTGCTTCTGTACTCAACCCGGAGCCGATGGCAGCTGTTGGGGCACGTGCCGCGACCTTTATTCGGCTGATGGACGTAATCACGGGAGCCCTGGGGAAAGCTCAGGGCAATATGGTCCCCGCGGCAGGAGCTGGACAAGCCTGTATCGTCATGATGGCGATGACAGATGCATCCGATGGCAAGAAAAAGGTGGGCGTAATTCAGCCGATCTGCGGAGGTTCGGGAGCTAGGCCGATGAAAGACGGGATTGACGGCATGGATTTTGCGGTCGGTCATCTCCGGAATATTCCTGCGGAAACGGTGGAATTCGAGATGCCTGTGTTAATCGAGCATTATGGTCTTCGTGCCGATTCGGCAGGTGCGGGAACCTTCCGGGGTGGAAGCGGGATTGACCTGTGTGTCAGAATTCTAACACCGGATACTGTGATGACGGCCAGAAACATGGAGCGTATGGAGTTTCAGCCGTGGGGCAGGCTCGGTGGTGGCGTAGGTTCACATGGAGAAGCGATTTTTAATGCTGGGCGTGCAAGTGAGCATCATCTTGGAAGAATTGATGAGCTGCTACTTCAGCCTGGAGAAACGGTTACGTTCCTTTCACAAGGCGGAGGCGGATATGGCGATCCGTATGAACGTGATTCTCGTCTGGTTCTGGAAGATGTAAGAAGAGGGCTGGTATCCACGGAGAAAGCTCTTGAGTTATACGGTGTTGTGATTGACGGCTTGGAGCTAAACGAGAGCGATACCGAACAAATGAGAGCCAAGCGAGTGCGTCAGCAGGAGGAGTTCGCCTATGGCAAGGCGCGGGAACAATTTGAAGACATATGGAGCGATGAGATGCAGGTAACGCTGAATCAGGCATTGCTGAATGCTCCGCTTGCACTGAGAGACTACCTGAAACGTCAGACCATGGGCATTGTAGAGGAGAAACGTAAGGAATCCCTAACAGTAGATCCACGGGAGATCTCAGACATTATGGAAGGGATACGCCAGAAAATAGGGTTGAATTGATCAAGTGTATGGAGGATATCTAGTTCTGTCTTATCGATAAAACCGTAAAACCAACTACATGGATGGGGGAAATTGCATGTTTAAATCAAACAAAAAACGCTTTCTCAGCCTCGCCTCACTGACACTGGCCGGTACATTGGTGCTTTCCGCTTGTGGTGGAGCCGGTAACTCAAGTAATACTGCCGGAGAGAGTGATTCTTCAGGAGCAGGCGCAGACAAAGTTAAGCTGACGATGTTTATCTGGGCCGGTTCCAATCAGGATGTTGTTCCTAAAGAAGTGGTTGCCGAGTATGTGAAAGAACATCCCAACGTTGAAGTCACTTTTGAGGAGTCCTCCAATTCGGTAATGTATCCAAAGATGGTGGCAGGCAAGCAGGCTGATGCCAACAATCCGGTCGTCAATTTCGGTTACTTCAATGCAGATGCGACGGCAAAAGGCTTAAATGATGATATGTGGGAGCCCCTGGATACAAGCATCGTGACCAATATTAAGGATATTCCAGAGTCCTTCCACAAGCCAGACAATAAAGGTGTGGTCTGGGGCGTTTCGAGCTTCGCCTTAGTGTATAACAAAGACCTGGTGAAAACGCCACCTACCAGTTGGAACGATCTGTGGGATAACGAGGAGTTCAAAGGAAAAACGGCGCTCTGGGATTATATGTTCTATTCCTATATCTCCCCGCTTATTGCGACCAAAGGTCAAGAGATTGGTGCATCCTATGAAAATCCCGAGCCAGCCTTCCAGTTCTGGGCAGATCGCAGTGACCAGATTGGCACATTGGTTTCATCCAATGATCAGCTGAAGGCACTGCTGGAGTCAGGTGATGCTCTCATTGCCCCATTCAGCGCACAGGTTGCACAGACATGGATTGATGGCGGTTCTCCACTTGCCGTAGCGTATCCGAGTGAAGGTGCAATCTCCTTCCCGTACACACTTCAGGTGGTGAAAGGCTCAACACCTGAGCAGGCACGTGTTGCAAATGAAATTATCAACGAATTGTTGAGCGCAGAGGCGCTGTCCCAATATGCAGAAGCGACGGGTACGCCAGTAACCAGTACGACAGCTGCAGTTCCAGACAAGTACAAGGATGATCCTTCATTCTCCGTTGAAACGCAAAGTAGCGGCATTAATCCAGACTGGGATGTGCTCGCACAGAACAGTTCTTCCTGGAAGGAACTATGGGACCGACTCGTAAAAACTAAGCTTCAATAGAAGGATTGTTGTCAGGCACGCAACGATTCCGGGTTCTGTTATGAACCCGAAACGGATGGGAGGGAATCAGAGATGAGCAGCGGACAAGAAACCATATCCATTGAAACAAGGGAAGTCACGAAGAGCTATGGTGAACGAACCGCCGTTGATCAAGTAACACTCCAAGTGAAAAAGGGCGAATTCGTTTCCTTGCTTGGTCCGAGTGGCTGTGGCAAAACCACACTGCTGCGCATGCTTGGCGGACTTGAGCAACCGGATAAGGGCACCATTATGCTGGGAGGCCGGGATGTGACTGGTGTTCCAGCCTATGGACGCAATAGCAATATGATTTTTCAGCAGCTTGCGCTGTTCCCTCATATGGACGTATTCAACAACATTGCCTATGGGCTAAAGGTGAAGAAGTTACTCAAAGCCGATATTCAACGGCAGGTAGGTGAGATGCTGGATCTGGTCCAGCTCGGAGACTATGGCAGGCGTGCAGTGTCCGAGCTGTCCGGGGGGCAGGCCCAACGCGTCGCCATTGCTCGCGCACTGATCAACAGACCCGAAGTGCTGCTGCTTGACGAACCTCTCTCTGCATTGGACATGCAGCTGCGTCTCGATATGCAGCGTGAACTGAAACGCATCCAGCGCGAGTTCGGCGGAACGTTTATCTTTGTAACGCATGATCAGAGTGAGGCCATGAACATGTCTGACCGAATTGGAGTCATGCGAGCCGGAAAGCTGCTGCAATATGCAACCCCTGATGAAATCTATGAAAGACCGGCCGATAGTTTCGTAGCCAAGTTCATTGGAGATACCAACCTCTTAGAGACAGAAGTGTTAGGACATGATGTCAATGGAATTCGGGTAGAATGTTTCGGCATTTCATTGCTGGTGAAAGTCAGTGATGGCAAAGCTGTGCCGAAAGCCGGAGCACAACATTCCCTATCCATCCGCAATGAGTATATTCGACTCGGAGAAGATGCAACTCATTGCGTAAACAAGCTGAATGGACAAGTGATTGAAGCGGTGTACGGCGGAGCAAATATTCGTTACAGCGTGCAGATTGCTGAGGGTTTCCTGGTTCAGGCCAGTGTGCTGCATCAGCGGGGAGTCTCGCGCTATCGTCCAGGCGAACGGATACAAATTGGCTTTGATTCAGAGGACGCGCTCTTATTATCTGATCCCATGCATGACCATGTTCAGGGTGCAGGAATATGAACCGGATCGCGGAACGGATCGTGAATTTGTATTCCTTTGGAAATCGCACATGGGTAACCCGGTTGCTGCTTCTGTTGCCTGCGCTTGCTCTGATGGGCATCGTTTATCTTGGCGGTTTGCTGATCTTTGGCAGATATAGCTTTGATATGTATGAGAATGGCAAGCTTATTCGCGGCTGGGACTGGGGAGCCTATCGGGCTTTTTTATCTGATCCTTACTATTGGAAACTGATCGGCACGACATTTCGCATTGCCTTTAAGGTTACGTTATGGAGTCTGTTGCTTGCATATCCGCTAGCCTACTGCATAGCTGGTCTAAAGAAGCCTGGCATGAAGCAATTGTTGCTGCTGCTCACCTTTCTTCCGCTACTGGTCAGCGCGGTTGTGCGTTCTTACGGATGGCAACTTTTGCTGTCCAAACAGGGTTTCATGAACTGGGTGTTCATCCGGCTGGGGCTTACCGAGGAAGGATTCAGCATGATATACAACGAGACAGGTGTCGTTGTGGCGCTTGTCCATATTTTCCTGCCATTTATGGTCTTTCCAATCCTGAATGTATTGTCCCAAAGTGATGCCTCTTTAAAGGCAGCTGCTCAGGATTTGGGGGCGGGCAGCTGGCGAACGTTCTTGACCATTACCCTGCCTTTATCGGCAAGAGGCATTGCAAGCGGGGTGCAGATTGTGTTCACGCTATGTCTCACCGCATTCACCACACCTCAGCTGATCGGCGGGGGAAGAGTCATGACACTTCCGGTATTTATATACCAGCGTACGTTGGATACCAACTGGCCGATGGCTGCGGTTGCTAGCCTGTTCTTACTTGTGTCTTCCATTGTCGTCTCGTTGCTTGTGAATAAAGGAGCAGAAATGTTGATGTTCCGTCGTTCCCGTAAGGGAGGTCAGGCATATGGTTAAGTCGAACAGGGGAACCAAGCTGTTGCTCTATATCTTTGTGGGTGCCGTAGCAATTTATTTGCTGCTGCCACTGCTGATGATTATGTTGACATCTGTAGGCTCTGGTTCAGCCAGCAAATTCCCGCCGGAAGGTCTAACCTTGAAATGGTACGCCAATCTGAGTGAGCAGACCCAATTTCTTGATGCGTTCAAGAACAGCCTTATTGCTTCCACAGGAGCGGTTCTGCTGGCTTTGATTACAGGTACACTTGCAGCGCTAGCGATTGTGCAGTACCCTTTCCCCGGCTCAGGTATTTTAAGAGCATTTTTTGTATCTCCAATGGTTATGCCGAAAATTACGCTGGGTATCGCATATTTGATTTTATTCTCGAAAATGCATATTGCCGGCGGACTGTTTGCACTTATTTTGGGTGAAGCGGTCATTGTGCTTCCATTCGTGCTCACTCTTGTGGGGAGTGCATTAGCCAATCTGCACCCGGCTCACCGGGAAGCTGCTGCGGACCTTGGCGCAGGACCGATGCGTATCTTTTTCACAATTACGCTGCCACAGCTCCGATTATCCCTGCTCCTGTCGGGGTCTGTCGCTTTTGTCTTCACTTTCGATCAGGTCGAGGCTGCACTGCTGCTACTCCGTCAGGATAGCTACACGTTGCCAATCCAGCTATTCCTGTATATGGAGAAATGGCAGGACCCAACGATTGCTGTTGTGTCTGTCGTTCTGATCGCTTTTGCGCTAGCTCTATTTATGACGATTAAACTAGTGCTGCGCTCTGTACCGGGACTTGAACGTTTATTTGGTCGCACCAAAACAAAAGGAGGTCTGGATCAAAATGACTAATTCACAGCATCTATCCCATAGCTCAGGTCTGAATCGGGATCGGGCGGAAGAAGTGATGAAAGCTCAGGGGCTAAGTGCCCTGATCGCAACTACTCCGGAGAACCTTCACTATGTCATCGGGTCCCAACTGCGTGCAAGCAATTGGATGATGCAGATTTATGCGGTTCTGCCTGCGGATAGATCTGCTAAGCCGTGTATCGTCATTCCAACGAATCGGTTGGGCGTGGTGGCCCAATTCGGTATCACGGGGGTGGACATATTTGCCTACAGTGATTTTTTCGTGGAAGGTTCAATTGAAGGCAAACCTTCCACTGACGACATTGATCTGTTCTATTCTCTCTTGCAAACGACGGTTATTCATCCAAGTCCAGTAGAAGCGCTCAAGGCAGCATTAAAACAGCTTGAGATCGAAGATCAGCCGATTGGAATCGATGAGATGCGGATCGCTCCCGATATTCTGACCAGAATCAAGGAGGAGGTTACTGACAGACCGGTAGTTCCTGCATATAAGCTGTTCAGACATATCCGTCTGGTCAAGACCCCTTTTGAGATCGAGCAACTTCGTCAGGCTGCCCAATTAAATGAACGGATTGAGCAGGAACTCATTGATCTGATTGCCGCAGGTGTTCATGAGAAGCAACTTGCCGATCATTATCGCCTGGCTGTGATGAGAGCAGGTGGAACTCCCGCAATGACAGCGGTAGGGGCAGGGCCACGTAGTGCGTTGCCACTCATTGAAAATTATTTTCATACGATAGAGACTGGAGATCAGATCCGTTTCGATCTTTGCCTTCAGCTGGAAGGATACTGGGGAGATACGGGCCGTACGGTTGTTGCAGGTGAGCCTACTGCTTGGATGAAAAAACATTTTGATGCCGTTAAAAGTGGCTGGGAGACGGCACTTGAAACCGTGCGCCCTGGCGTAAAGGCGTCGGACGTATTCCATGCGGCAGTGTCCCAGGTACAGCGTGAGGGGATTCCGCATTACCGACGTCAGCATGTGGGCCATGCCATCGGGTTGGAACTGTACGACGATATAACCCTCTCCCCGGGGGACCAGCGCATACTGGAGTCCGGTATGGTGCTATGTGTTGAGGTGCCATATTACGAGTTAGGTGCTGGTGGATTCCAAATCGAGGATACCATTGTCGTAACGCCAGATGGTTATGAGTTTCTGACCCATATGGAGCGGAAACTGTTCACCAAATAACGATAAATGGAAGGCTTCACTGACCGGCGATCAGGCCACAGTCGATCCAAGAAGCTTTCTTACTGAGAAAGTTGGAACATCCATGATTCAGCAGGGAACTAAGACGTTTCGTAACATTAGCCTTGCACTGTTCGCCGGAGGTTTTGTCACGTTTGCTTTGCTCTATAGCCTCCAACCCTTAATGCCTGAGATTAGCGATGCATTCGCCATTACGCCGGCACACGCCAGTCTTACGTTATCGGTAACAACGATCGCCATGGCATTGACGATGCTGTTCATCGGCTCCTTGTCTGATTCTGTGGGACGACGCTTCATTATGACAGCAGCACTGGTCATATCTTCTGTTATTGCTTTGCTGAGTGCGTTCAGCTCGGGATATACGGAGCTTCTTCTGCTTCGTATTCTCCAGGGAGTGGCACTCGCAGGGTTGCCAGCGATAGCCATGACATATCTGTCAGAAGAAATTGAACCTAAGAGTCTTGGTTATGCCATGGGCCTATATATCAGCGGGAACTCGATTGGGGGCATGGCCGGCCGTTTTATCAGCGGTGTGGTGACAGACTGGTTCAGTTGGCGTGCTGCTGTGGGGTTCATTGGTATTCTTGGACTGTGTGCAGCCGTTATTTTTTGGCTTGTCATCCCGCCATCTCGTCATTTTGTCAAAGCTTCACCCGGATTCAAAAATCCATTACCTCTTCTGTGGTCACAGTGTCGCAACCCAAGGCTGCTGTGCCTGTATGGACTCGGATTTCTCCTAATGGGGGGCTTTGTAACCCTGTTCAACTATATTGGTTTTGAATTAACGGGTGAACCGTATCATCTAAGTCAGTCCATTGTTGGAAGTCTTTTTGTGGTGTATCTGATGGGTACGGTCAGCAGCACATGGATGGGCAGACTGGCAGACCGGTATGGCAGATCACATGTGCTTGGAATTGCGCTGGGCATTATTCTGGCGGGTGCAGTCTGTACCGTTCATCCAGCGCTTTGGGTCAAAATTATCGGACTCGCTCTGTTTGCCTTTGGTTTCTTTGGCGGCCATTCGATCGCAAGCAGTTGGGTTGGACTCGTGGCCAATCAGCACAAATCCCAGGCTAATGCGTTGTATTTGTTTTTCTACTACCTTGGTTCCAGCGTAAGTGGAACAGGAGGCGGACTGTTATACAGCCATCTGGGATGGATAGGCATTGTGGGCATGATTGGTGTGTATGTTTTGATCGGTTCTGTCTTGTGTAATTTGCTTGTTCACAGGTTGAAGGGACAGGCTACATAAAGCAACTTTTTACGACAGCTATTGCATATCCTGAAATACCGAGTATAATACTTGGTAAATAGACGAAAAGGGGATGCAATAAACGATGAAAACACATGCTGAATTGAACTCACTTCTTGTTGACGATTATCTGGATCTCCTGAATATTGCGAAACAGCTAGGTGATGAGGAATGGAAAGATGCCATTCTGCAAGCGTTGAAGGAAGAAGTCGATGCGAATCATCATTTGGATTCAACAGAGGTAAGACAGGATTTATGGAGCCAATTTGAAGGTATTAATGAACAGATGCATGATCTGTTAATGCAATTGAAACATGCCGACAATCCTGAGGAGAAAGAGCAGATTATTGAGATGATCTGGGGATTGAAAGTAGACCGTCATGCCATCACACGTAAACTTGAAACCATGAGCCGTGCCAGCGCTGGACATCAATAAGCTCTAGGTTGATATACATTGAAAACCCGCGTGTATCCTGGGAATTTCCCTGGGATGCAAGCGGGTTTTGTTTTTGCTTTAATTTTGTTTAATACACTTTAAGTGAGTGTTCAAAAAGGTCGGTTTTCAGTACCGAGAAGATGGGATGAAACTACCTCTCTTAAAACTGTTTTGCGAAAGTGCGCGCCTGTTCAATGGCTTGTTGTTTGATCTCATCCGCTCGTTCTTTGTATTGATTATGCCCCTCTACAAAAATGCCATCAAGCTTCGGCACACCAAGGAATGACATGATAATGCTTAAATAACGATGACCGGATTCCATCTGAGCCGCTGGGCCTTCGGAATAAATGCCGCCACGTGCTTGAATATGCAGCGCTTTTTTGTCAGACAACAGTCCAACTGGACCTTGTTCTGTATACCGGAATGTTTTGCCGGCCACACAGATAGAGTCCACATAAGCCTTCAGAATGGGAGGAAATGAGAAGTTCCACATCGGTGTTACAAAAACATATTTATCTGCTGAGGCAAATTGATCCGACAGTTCATTTAAACGACTTACTTTCGCCTGTTCTTCGGTAGTCAGATCACTGCCCGATTGCAGTTTGCCCCAACCACTGAAGACATCCGCATCGATATGCGGAATATCCGAGCGATACAGATCGAGGTGAACAACCTCATCAGAAGGGTGACTTTCACGATACGCATCAATAAATGCTTTGCCCGTAGCCATGCTGAAGGAGGTTTCATGATCATGAGGATGGGCAGTAATGTACAATAAGGTAGACATGCAGTTCTTCCTCTCTGTGCGATTAATGGGTGAACCAATCTTGGCAATAATGAAGCGACCGCAGTAGTATGCATCATTTCTCCCGTTATATACGTCAGAAAGGAATTGAATGGATGAAGACAATACTGAATTGGATGCTATGTAGTAACCAGATACTAAATCCATGTATAATATACAGGACGAGCATTTATTTTCCAACGATAATAGGATGAGTGAGATGAGCGCACATGGGAATGGACCTGGAGAAGCAACGATTAAGCATTGAAGCAGCGAAATTGTATTATCAGTCCGATTACAGCCAGCAGGATATTGCTGCAAGATTGGGCGTGTCGCGTCCAACCGTATCAAGGTTACTTCAGTACGCGAAAGATCGTGGATACGTCCGGATTGAAATTATGGACCCGCTGGAGGATATCGATATCATTGCGGGAGAACTCAAATCTAAATATGATCTGGATACGGCACTTGTGTGTTTTGCCCCGCTGAAGAGTGATGAGGAAATACAGAAGCATATCAGCAAACGAGCGGCAGACTACCTTCAGGAGACGGTTCAGGATGCGGATATTATCGGTGTGACTTGGGGAACAACCATGCATGCCGTAGCACGGCAACTTCGCCCCAAGCAGGTGAAAGGTGTCGAAGTCGTGCAATTGAAGGGGGGCGTGAGCCATTCCCATGTCAATACGTATGCCGCTGAGATTGTACATTTATTCGCTGAAGCTTTTCACACGGTACCAAGGTATTTGCCACTGCCTGTTATTTTCGACAACATCGAAGTGAAGAACATGGTGGAAGCCGATCGCCATATCGGCAGAATCGTAGAGCTTGGCAGACAGGCCAACATTGCTTTGTTCACCGTGGGTACTGTGAAAGAGGATGCGTTATTGTTCAGGCTTGGCTACTTCAATGAAGAAGAGCAACAATTATTGATGAACTCTGGTGCAGGTGACATTTGTTCACGCTTTTTTGACGCGGAAGGACAGTTGATCAGTGAAGAGATTAACAGCAGAACTGTCGGCATTGACTTGGCTGAATTGAGAAATAAGGAAAAATCCATCCTCGTAGCCGGGGGACAACGCAAAATTGAAGCCATTCACGCCGCGCTTAAAGGTCATTATGCGAATATTTTGGTTACGGATCAGTACACAGCACAGGCATTACTGCGATTCTAATTTCAAATGGATATGGATGACAACATCTGCCACGTAAAAAGGGCGGATGTTTTGCTTTGTTAGGCAGAAAATATAACGAGGCAAGAACTGTAAGCTGAACTATGAACAAAAGTTCAAGTTGATTTTTACATATGTTCATGTTAGTGTAAGGGTATAGAAAATAACTAGTTCAGATAAGGGAGAGATTCAATTGACTACACCACAATTAGCTAAAATGATCGACCATACGCTGCTTCGTGCGGACGCAACGCAAAGTGAAATGGCCAAGTTAACCGAAGAAGCGAAGCAATACCAGTTTGCTTCCGTATGTGTTAACCCAGGTTGGGTTGCTTATGCTGCTGAGCAGTTGCAGGGTACTGGCGTAGACATCTGCACCGTTATTGGTTTCCCTCTTGGAGCATCCACAACGGAGACAAAAGCTTTCGAAACCAAGGATGCGATTGCTAAAGGTGCAACTGAAGTCGATATGGTCATCAACATCAGCGCTTTGAAAGATGGCAAAGATGATTATGTTGAACAGGATATTCGTGCTGTCGTTGAAGCGGCTGCGGGTAAAGCTTTGGTGAAAGTCATTATTGAAACTTGTCTGTTGACGGATGATGAGAAAGTACGTGCTTGTCAAGCAGCTGTACGAGCTGGAGCTGATTTTGTTAAAACTTCTACTGGTTTCTCTACAGGTGGAGCAACGCCAGAAGATATCGCTTTGATGCGTCGTACTGTAGGTCCTGATATTGGCGTTAAAGCTTCCGGTGGCGTACGTAGCCTGGAAGATATGCAGAAAATGATTGAAGCAGGTGCGACTCGGATCGGTGCAAGCTCTGGCGTGAAGATTATGCAGGGTGGTCAGTCTACATCTTCTTATTAAGCAAAAGGTTTAACAAGCACAAGCTTATCAAACAAAAGTAATGTTATGTTCTCTGTACTTGAGGCTTCGTCTCAGGTACAGGGAATACAATTTACACTTATATTTTAATTAACGGAACTTATTGTAAGCGCTTCATAAGTTTTCTGAAAGATTACTGATAAGAATGCTTCTAAGCACCCTTTGAGCTGAATTTCACATCCGGCTTAACTACCTTCAAAGGAGAGATCAAATGAAATTTCTAATTGCCATTATCGGCTTACTCGTTGTTTTTGGACTGGCTTATATCGCAAGCAACGGCAAAAAACAGATACGTTACCGGCCGCTGGCTATCATGATTGTTTTGCAAGTTATACTAGCTTATGCTCTGTTGAATACAGGAGTGGGTACTTTTTTAATTGGCGGTTTCGCGACCGTATTTAAAAGTTTACTCGACTATGCGAATGAAGGTATCGCATTTGTATTTGGGGGTTTAACTACCGTAGGTGCAGAGAGCGGGGGGGCGCCGTTTTTCCTCAGCGTATTGATGCCGATTGTTGTCATCTCGGCACTCATTGGCATATTGCAGTATATCCGAATCTTGCCTTTTGTTATAAAATATATTGGTCTGGTATTAAGCAAAATCAACGGAATGGGCAAACTGGAATCATATAACGCGGTTGCTTCGGCTGTATTGGGGCAATCTGAAGTGTTCATTTCTGTGAAAAAACAAATTGGGTTGTTGCCAAAACATCGGCTGTACACCTTATGTGCTTCGGCGATGTCAACGGTATCGATGTCGATTGTCGGTGCTTATATGACCATGATCGAGCCGAAATATGTGGTTACAGCTCTTGTACTGAACCTGTTTGGCGGTTTTATCATTGCTTCGATCGTTAACCCTTATCGGGTGACGGAAGAAGAAGATATATTGGAAGTGCAGGATGAAGAGAAACAATCGTTCTTCGAAATGCTCGGCGAGTACATCCTTGATGGATTCAAAGTTGCTATCATCGTAGCTGCGATGTTAATCGGTTTTGTTGCCTTGATTGCGCTTGTTAACGGAGTTTTCAGCTCGGTGCTTGGCATTTCGTTCCAAGAGCTACTCGGTTATGTGTTTGCACCATTTGCCTTCATCATGGGTGTTCCATGGAAAGAAGCGATTCAGGCAGGAAGTATTATGGCAACCAAAATGGTATCCAACGAATTCGTCGCTATGCTTAATTTGAAGGAGACTGCAATGTCTGCCAGAACAACGGGTATCGTATCCGTCTTCCTCGTGTCGTTCGCCAACTTCTCCTCCATCGGTATCATTGCTGGTGCGGTGAAGGGACTCCATGAGAAGCAAGGTAATGTGGTCGCCCGCTTCGGTCTGAAACTGCTTTACGGTGCTTCGCTTGTCAGCGTGCTGTCAGCGATCATTACTGGACTGTTCTTGTAAACCGGATTATTGGAAGGAGTGCTTAGGTTATGTCAACATTCAAAAGAGTACATCTGATCGTTATGGATTCTGTAGGGATCGGCGAAGCGCCGGATGCAGCAGAATTTGATGATTTTGATGTAGATACCTTCGGTCACATTGCACGTGAACGCGGAGGTCTGAAAATGCCTCACATGGCCAGTCTCGGACTGTCCAACATCAAAGAAATTGAGGGTGTCCCTGTAGCGGATACACCTAAAGCGTATTACACCAAGATGCAGGAAGCATCTAGAGGCAAAGACACCATGACAGGTCACTGGGAGCTGATGGGTCTTTATATTGATACACCTTTCCGTGTGTTCGAGAATGGTTTTCCTGATGAGTTGATTCAGCGCATTGAAGAGAAAACGGGCCGGAAGGTCATTGGTAACAAACCGGCCAGCGGCACGGAAATTCTGGATGAGCTGGGTGCGGAGCATGTTGAAACTGGCGCGCTCATCGTATATACATCCGCGGATTCGGTTCTGCAAATTGCAGCACATGAGGATGTTGTACCATTAAAAGAACTGTATGAGATCTGTGAGTTCTGCCGTGAAATTACACTTGAAGATCCGTACATGCTCGGCCGCATTATTGCACGTCCATTCGTAGGTGAGAACGGTAACTGGAAGCGTACTGCGAATCGTCATGACTATGCACTTAAACCTTTTGGTCGTACGGTGATGAATGAACTGCAAGATGGCGGATTTGATGTGATTGCCCTGGGTAAAATCGCGGACATCTACGATGGTGAAGGTGTGACCAAAGCTGTTCGTACTGTCTCTAACATGGACGGCATGGACAAGTTGTCTGAAACGATGGATGAGGAGTTCACTGGACTCAGCTTCCTGAACCTGGTTGATTTTGATGCGCTGTACGGTCACCGTCGTGATCCTCAAGGGTACGCTCAGGCGCTTGAAGACTATGATGCAAGGCTGCCAGAGATTTTTGCCAAAATGACCAACGATGACCTGCTGCTGATTACAGCTGACCATGGTAACGATCCAACTTACCGTGGTACAGACCATACACGTGAATATGTACCGCTGCTTGCCTACTCTCCGCGCTTCAGCGAGGGCAAACAGCTTGATTTGCGCAGCACATTTGCTGACCTTGGCGCAACTGTAGCCGAGAACTTTGGAGTGAAAATGCCCGAATACGGTACCAGCTTCCTTAAAGATTTGAAATAGGTTTTAAAACTGGATAGGGGATGTCGGAGTAGTTGAGGCTACTCCGGTTCCTGCCATCATAATAGACTAAATATATAACTGGAGGAGATTCATTCATGAGTACACATATTGGAGCAAAACCCGGAGATATCGCAGAAACAATCCTATTGCCAGGAGATCCTCTGCGTGCGAAATATATAGCAGATACTTACCTTGAAGATGTTGTATGTTACAACGAGGTTCGTGGAATGCTCGGTTACACAGGTACATATCAAGGCCACCAGATTTCGGTGCAAGGTTCAGGGATGGGCATTCCGTCTTTTGCAATCTATGCTAACGAATTGATTAGCGAATATGGCGTGAAAAACCTGATTCGTGTAGGGACTTGTGGCGGTATGCAGGAGCATGTACGTGTACGTGACGTCATCCTTGCACAAGCAGCATGTACCGATTCCAGCATGAACAAACATGTATTTGGTGGATATGACTTCTCGCCAATCGCTACGTTTTCTCTGCTGAAAGAAGCATATGACCGTGCAACAGCTAAAGGTATGAAGATTCATGTCGGTAACGTGTTCAGTTCCGATTCTTTCTACCGCGATGATCGTTCCGTCACTGAGAAATTGATGAAGCACGGCGTACTCGGCGTAGAGATGGAAACAACAGCACTGTACACCATCGCTGCCAAGTTCGGTGTTAACGCACTGACCATCCTGACGGTAAGCGACCACTTGCTGACAGGCGAAGAAACATCTGCCGAAGAGCGCCAAAAAACGTTCAACGACATGATGGTAGTGGCTCTGGACACAGCAATCACACTGTAATTGTTATTCATAATCAATTGATGTGGATCGAAACTTTTGTTTTAAGCACGGAGTGAAGGAACCGGAACCGATTCTGAAGAAGCGAAGCGTTCGCAGGAACGATCTGGAGCCGGAACGATGTTGCACAAAGTGTTTTTCTAAGATGACGACAAGATGTTGTTGCATTTTATATTCATCATCATTTGATTTTAATCGAAACTTTTGTTTTAAGCACGGAGTGAAGGACCCGAAATCGATTCTGAAGAAGCGTTAGCGTTCGCCTTTGTCTCCGAGTTTTCCCATTGAAAATGGATCAAAAAAACTTGGAGACAACAGCGATCAAAAGAACGATCCGGGGCCGTAACGGTGTAACTACAAAGTGTTCTATACAATCAATACACACACAAGGAGAGATCATCATGAGAATGGTAGACATTATTGCAAAAAAACGCGACGGTAAAGAACTGACAACTGCTGAGATTGATTTTGTTGTTCAAGGATACACACAAGGAGAGATCCCGGACTATCAAGTCAGCGCATGGGCGATGGCGGTATTCTTCAAAGATATGACAGATAAAGAACGCGCGGACCTGACCATGTCGATGGTGAATTCCGGTGAAACGATCGACCTGTCTGCTATCGAGGGCATCAAAGTAGACAAGCACTCCACAGGAGGAGTTGGCGATACAACAACACTGGTACTTGCTCCACTCGTTGCTGCGCTGGATGTTCCTGTTGCCAAAATGTCCGGACGTGGACTTGGTCACACGGGTGGTACAACAGACAAGCTGGAATCCGTTGCTGGCTTCCACGTAGAGCTTGAAAAAGAAGAGTTCATTCGACTCGTCAACGAACATAAGGTTGCGGTTATCGGACAAAGTGGTAACCTTACGCCAGCAGACAAGAAGCTCTATGCTCTGCGTGACGTAACAGCTACAGTTAACTCCATCCCACTGATCGCCAGCTCCATCATGAGCAAGAAAATTGCAGCAGGTGCAGATGCGATTGTATTGGATGTGAAGACGGGTGCAGGTGCATTCATGAAAACAACAGAAGATGCTAAAGAATTGGCACATGCCATGGTTAGCATTGGTAACAATGTTGGACGTAAAACGATGGCTGTTATCTCCGATATGTCCCAACCACTTGGTCTGGCAATCGGTAATGCGCTTGAAGTGAAAGAAGCCATCCTCACCCTGCAAGGTAAAGGTCCAAAAGATCTGGAAGAATTGTGTTTGGCACTTGGACGTCAGATGGTATTCCTTGCGGGTAAGGCAGATTCCTTGGAGCATGCTGAGCAGAAATTGAAAGAAGTGATCCAGAATGGTAAAGCGCTGGAGAAATTCAAAGATTTCCTGGCAAACCAAGGCGGAGACGCTTCGGTTGTGGATCATCCAGATCGTTTGCCGCAAGCACAGTACCTGGTTGAAGTCCCAGCAGACAAAGACGGCTATGTTGCCGGAATCGTTGCTGACGAAATCGGAACTGCAGCAATGCTGCTCGGCGCAGGCCGTGCAACAAAAGAGTCAGAGATCGATCTCGCGGTTGGTCTGATGCTGAACAAAAAAGTCGGTGACCCAGTCAAAGCTGGTGAGTCCCTCGTAACGATCCATGCCAATCGTGAAGACGTAGCAGACGTCATTGCGAAGATCAAAGAAAACATTACGATTGCGGATCATGCCGATGCACCTGTATTAGTTCATGATATCGTAACGGAATAATAAATAAATCAGAGCAGATGAGGTCTAATCTCTTATCTGATTGAACACGAAAGCCCCAGACTATGAAACCCATAGTTTTGGGGCTTTTTTGTTACTGAAGAGAAAACGGTTAAGTCACTAGCGATTATTGGTTCTTTATTTGCTCATACGCCATCACTGAATCCGCATTGGTATAAATGTAAGGTGTGGATGGCTCGGATACAGGTGTCACCTTTGTGGCCCGAATCTCAATGGTATCTTTGCCATCTACTTGTGCGGAGCCGATGGTGCCATCGATTTGCACCCAGCTATCTGTAGGGAAGCTATCCGCTTCTGGGATATGAATCATTACGCCGAAGGGAGCCGCATCAGCGGGGCAACACATAACGAGAAATCGTCCCAGTGCAAAATGGGATTCATGATCCATACTTTTGTCCCGATAAACAAACCCGGTTAACGAGATATCTTTCCCTGCAAATTGCCGCTGGAACATGTCGATGGTTCCCAGTGTTTCAGAGAAAATTTCAGGATAGACTCGAATGACCTGTTCTGCATACAACTTCTCCGCCAGTTCTGCAAATTCACGGCTGTATTCATCCGGCGGTACAAATTGCACGTTGGTTGCCGTTGTAGATGTAACAGCGGTTTGTTGCTGTTTTTGCTGTGCAAGATCTTGTACATTTAACTTTGCTGTTTCGGGTAAAGGTTCTTTACGACGAATCTCCGGAGGAGCATACGTGAGAGACATCCCTTTTTGACTGGCCATAGAGCTGCCGAGAGCCCGATCAGGTAACAGAAATCCCAGCAACAAGGGAATAGCAATCAGACCATATACCAACGAGCTGCGTAGCAAACCGGAAGGCGGTGGATGTTCACAGTCGCAATGAACCTCGTTACTGCCGAATAATCCATGCCATGCCATGATAACAGCAATAAATAAAAAGGGAACAGGGCAGCATAACAGCAGTTTTTGCATCGTTGGTGCCAAATAATAATGAAGAGAATCACTCGAATTCAAGTGAATAATGTATACTGCTAGCCCGCCGATCCATACCGCACGGATCAGGTTATGCCATTGGATGACGTGTGATCTTGGAACAGGAGATTTGGTCATCGTATAGATAGTGTGGTTCATATCATCACCTCATTTCTATTCATAGTCAGGATGAAAGTTCATGGGGTTAACCATTCATGTCATGAAGTATTTTACTCAACATTTATACCAGCAGGTTAATCAACCAAGAGCCGACGAAGACGAGTGTGATAATCGCCAGGCTTAGACCGATAACAAACCGGGTACGGAAGGTCGAGAGCAGCATGAGCGTACTTTTGAAATCCAGCATTGGACCAAGCACAAGGAAGGATACCAGCGGCCCAAGTGCAAACGTATGTGAGAACGCAGAAGCCACAAAAGCATCAGAAGTGGAGCAGAGAGACAGTACATACGCAAAGCCCATCATAAACACATAGGAGGCGACAGGACCATTGCCAAGTGAGATCAGATCGCTGCGACTAATGAATGTTTGGATGCAGGCTGTAATCAAGGCACCAATCACCAGATATTTGCTCATATCGACAAATTCATCTCCGGCATGAATGAAGAAGCTGCGCCAGTTTTTCACATGGTTGTGGTCATGAGCATTTGCATGAGCATGAGGTTGGGCCATTTTAAATCCAGGATGCGTCTTGACCTCTGTCACTGCGACTTTTGGCAACCGAAGGGGATTTCGACGAACGAACACATATACCAATCCACCTATGGAAGCTGCTACGGCAAAGGCCAGTCCCATGCGGGCAATGGTAATCTCAGGATGGGAGGGAAAAGCGAGCAAGGTTGCGGTAAATACGATGGGATTCACTACAGGACCACTCAAGATGAACGTAACTGCGATATAGGCAGGCATGCCTTTGTGCATCAACCTTCTTACGACCGGGATCATGCCACATTCACAGATGGGAAAAATGATACCGAGCAGCCCCGCAACCAGCACACCGCCGATTGGGTTCTTGGGCGTAAGTCTGCGGACCATTTCTTCGGATACGAACCACTGCATGAGCGAAGATAATAAAACACCCATGAGCAGAAAAGGGGCGGCTTCAAGGAAAATACCTATGAATACCGTTTTCATATTTTGCAAAGCTTCACTGTTCCATGCATCCTTCAGGTCTGGAGCCATTGTGATCAACACGGGAACCAGAAATGCACAAGGGATCAGGAAGGACAGGAGCTTCAGATTGGCTGCCATTTTCATGAAACAGACCTCCACAACTAGGACTTTTCTAAAATATATGCTTGTACGTGAGGCAACATACATCATTCCTATGTTTTAATCAACATTTTTACGATTAATTAAGATTCTTCATCATAGTAGAGTTGACAACCTAAAGAAAACTGAGGTATAGTTCGGATTGATCATTATTAATAGTAATTATTACGATTAAATAAAACGAGTCTATTTGGGCCCCTCATTGGGTCGGAGAGAAGATGGCTCAGTACAATTTTAACAGAGTGGAGGAAGCAAAAATGTCAGATCAACAGGTTCAACATCGGGTTCCAGTAACCGTACTTAGTGGATATTTGGGTGCAGGCAAAACGACACTGCTCAATCATGTGCTTCATAACCGCGAGGGAATGCGGGTTGCTGTCATCGTGAATGATCTTAGTGAGGTTAACATCGATGCAGGTTTAATACGAGATAGTGGCGGATTATCGCGCATTGATGAGAAGCTGGTAGAGATGTCGAATGGTTGCATTTGCTGCACGTTGCGGGAGGATCTGCTGAAAGAAGTTGAGCGGCTGGCGCTGGATGGTTCTTTTGACTACATATTGATTGAATCCACGGGTATTGGAGAGCCGGTGCCTGTAGCACAGACGTTTACCTATATTGATGAGGAACTCGGCATTGATTTGACGAAATTCACCCGTCTTGACACGATGGTTACGGTTGTCGATGCTGCCCAGTTCTGGATGGATTTTTATTCCAAAGAAACACTGAAGGATCGTGGACAGGAAGCCAGCGAGGACGATGTTCGAGGAATTGTTCATCTGCTGACGGACCAAGTGGAATTCTGTGATGTGCTGATTCTGAACAAATGTGATTTGGTATCGGAGAAAGAACTTTCGAAGCTTGAGAAGGCACTACATGCCATGCAACCGGAAGCCAAGCTCATTCGAACAACACATGGGCAGATTGATCCGAGAGAGATAATGAATACGGGACGTTTTGATTTTGAAAAAGCAAGCCAGTCCGCGGGTTGGATCCGCGAATTAATGAAAGAGGAACATACCCCGGAGACTGAAGAATATGGAATTCATTCATTTGTCTATCACCGTAAACGTCCATTCCACCCGGAACGGTTGCTGCGTTGGATTGCGAAATGGCCAGATAATATCGTGCGATCCAAAGGCCTGATGTGGCTGGCAACAAGGAACCATATGGCGATCTCTTTCAGTCATGCATTAGTATTTATCAGCATTGATATGGATCGGGTAGAGATTGAACGTACATTGGATGAGACTCTTCTTACGGAGGAGGAAATGGGGATGAACTGGCGTGAATTGAATGATCCTTTTCCAGCGTGGAGTTGAAGTGAAAAGAAAAGATCTTCAAGTGCAATAGTGCCCCTGAAGATCAATGATTATATTGCATTAAGGACTTTAGCTAAAGTACAAATCGCCAAGATAAAAATCACCGTTGCCACTTTTTTGCGGACTAAACACAAAGGTAAGGTACACTCCATAGGAACCCGTCCATCCTTGTGGATAATAAATGGCTTTGTAACTGTGTCTTGTTTTGGTTTTATCATTCATTGCAATCACTTTAAAATCAGCTGATTTCACATTAATCAACTGATCTGCATATTTAGTCAGCGTTTTTTTATCATTTGCTGCAATGATACCTTTGACTGTAGTCTTAAATTTATCTTTCTGGGATTGCTTACCCAGATCAAAAATGTCGATCTCGGGATTTTCAATAACTTTAGCATCTATGTATTTATCAAATTCACTAGTGCTACCTGTTTTAAGTGCTTTACCATACATTTTGATCAATGTTAAAGATTCTTTCTGCAATTTGACTATCATCTGAGCGTCAGTTCCAGTCATTTTGATTGAGCCTGAAGTGCTTGAGTTACTTGAACTACTTGGTTTACTTGAATCTTCAGAACCTTTGGCACCTGTACTGCTGTTATTACTACTCGAACTACTTGACTTACCGCTACCTGAATTAGTGATACTTACAACTTTGTTGCTAACATTCAGAGATACGTTGGCTCCGAGTGCTTCTGCTGTGGTACTTACAGGCAAGTATACATCACCGTCATATACTAGTGCATTCAGTTTGTCTCCAGCTTCATTCTTGGGTGTCCAAGACAAATCATTTACTTTAAAGCTAATGTTGCTGTCGAGTGCTGCTTCAATATCTTGAATTCCGTTTGAAGCTGCTACACCCAGGGCTCCGAAAGCCAAACTGCATGCTACCAATGACCCAATAAAAGTTGATTTTTTGATCTTCATCTAGTTCCTCCGTAGGTAAAGTATAATGATACCAAAGCAGTATATCATATGAAATTATAATATGCATACAAAATTTTACTGTAGTAGATATAAAGTTGACAAAAGAAAAAGCATAGGCTAATATCATTAAATAGTAATTATTACGATTAGATAAGAGGAGGCAACAACCATGAGAGTCATTGTAACTTTAGCCTGCACCGAGTGCGGGGACCGCAACTATACAACAACCAAGAACAAACGTAACCATCCAGAGAGACTTGAGATGAAGAAGTACTCCCCACGTTTGAAGAAGATGACGATCCACCGTGAAACCAGATAAATTTTTTTGTTATTTTTAAATCGTAATATTTACGAAAAGAGGGAAAGGCATGATACTATCTTCCATGCGTGATGTTGTATTTGGATATGGCAAAGAGCCAGTCATTGATCAACTGTCGCTGGATATCCATGTGGGAGAGTTCATTGGCATCACAGGTCCCAATGGCTCTGCCAAAACGACCCTGTTAAAGCTGCTGCTGGGGCTGCTCAAGCCCTGGAGCGGCACGATACATATGAATCCGCAGTTGAAACGTAGGAACAACTCCAATATCGGTTATGTTCCCCAGCAGGTGGCATCGTTTAATAGTGGATTTCCCAGTACGGTGATTGAACTGGTTCGGTCAGGGTGTTACACCAGGCTGGGATTATTCCGCAGCTTCACAGCAGAGCAGGATGCCATCGTTGAACGCAGTCTGCGTGAAGTTGGCATGTGGGAATATCGGTATACACGAGTTGGCGAGCTGTCCGGCGGACAGAAGCAGCGGATCTGTATAGCAAGAGCTATGGCAGGGCAACCGCAGGTTCTGGTACTGGATGAGCCTACAACGGGAATGGACCGCCACAGTCGTGAAGGATTCTACAATCTGATGCGCCACTATGCCGATGTCCATGGGATAACGATTATTATGGTTACTCACGGACTGGAAGAGTTGGGAGATCGATTGGACCGAACCATTACCCTGGAGCGGCAAGAAAGTGAGGAATGGCAGTGTTTGAGTACGAATTCATGCAACGTGCCTTCTGGGCAGGTGGACTGATTGGAGTTATCGCTCCAATTCTGGGTGTCTATCTGATGCTTAGGCGGCAGGTACTAATGGCAGACACGTTATCCCACGTCTCACTCGCAGGGGTTGCGCTCGGTTCAGTCATGAACCTTAACCCGGTCATCTGCGGATTCGCCATCGCAATGATCGGTGCATTACTGGTTGAACAACTGCGGCGAAGTTACCGTACCTACAGCGAGGTACCTGTAGCGATCATCATGACTTCGGGGCTGGCCCTTGCTGTGGTATTAATGAGTCTCCAAACCAATCTGTCCAAGACCTTCAGCTCATACTTATTCGGATCAATTGTCGCGGTTAGCGATATGCAGTTGTGGATGATGGCAGGCGTATGTGTGATTGGTTTACTTTTTTTCATTCTGCTACGAAGACCATTATATAGCTTTACGTTTGATGAAGAGACAGCTTCCATTGGGGGCGTTCAGGTGAGAGGTTTATCGTTTGCATTTGCTATTCTGACAGGAATGACTGTAGCTTCAGCCATGCCCATTGTCGGTGTGTTGTTAGTTTCTGCTCTCATTGTACTGCCCGCTGCCTTGGCACTGAGAGTGTCTCGTAGTTTTACAGCAGCGATCATTGTCGCAGTAATCACTGGATTAATCGGTATTTTTAGCGGACTGACCACATCTTATCATCTAAATACACCTCCGGGAGGAACGATTGCTCTTATCCTGTTAGTCTTCCTACTGAATGGAATATCAGCGCAAAAGCTGATTGCACGATACAATCGCAAGCGTCACCGTAAAGAAACAAAATCACAGCACGTCATTCTGGTCAACCATTCAAGGAGGAATACATCTCATGAAATTCGGTAAAAAAGCTACGCTCGGATTATTGTTTAGCCTTACACTTATCGTTGCAGGCTGCGGACAAAAATCCACTTCGGATACAAATGCAAGTTCTACAAGTACCGGTAATACGGTCTCTACAGAGAGTGAAGCTGCAAAATTAAACGTACAGGTCAGCTTCTACCCGATGTACGAATTCACTAAAAATGTGGCAGGGGATCTGGCTGATGTACATACGCTTGTTCCAGCAGGGATGGAGCCTCATGATTGGGAGCCCACACCACAGGACATAGCCAGCATTGAAAAAGCGGATGTGCTTGTATACAACGGTGCGGGTATGGAAACATGGATGGATCAGGTCACTGGAAGTCTGAGCAATGCTTCGCTCATTCAGGTGGAAGCAAGCAAAGGCATCAACCTGCTTGAAGGTGGAGAGCATGATCACCATCATGAAGATTCGGAGGCAACAGAACACAATCATGACCATGTGAATGGAGCGACTGCAGAGGAACACGACCACGATCATGCGGTTGAAGTCACTACGGAAGAACACGACCATGATCATGACGCTGAGGCGGAAGAAGGACATGGGCACGATCACGGTGGACTGGATCCCCACGTATGGCTGTCTCCTGCACTGGCTGTCAAAGAAGTACGTAATATTGAAGCGGGATTGGCACAGGCTGCCCCGGAACATGCTGAACAATTCAAGAAGAATGCAGATGCCTACGTTGCTCAACTGGAGTCACTGGATCAAGACTTCAAGGCGGCTGTGGCGGATAGCAAACGCAAGGATTTCATCACACAACACGCTGCATTTGGCTACCTTGCACAGGAATATGGATTGAAACAGGTGCCCATCGCAGGATTGTCTCCTGAACAAGAACCTTCTGCAGCGCAGATGGCATCAGTCATTGATTTTGCAAAAGAGCATCAAGTGAAGACGATTTTCTTCGAGACTCTGGTTTCATCCAAAGTGTCTGAGACGATTGCAAGTGAAGTGGGGGCCAAGACGGCTGTATTGAACCCGATTGAGGGACTCACCGAGAAAGAGATCGCTGCGGGAATGGACTACATTAGTGTGATGAGACAGAATCTGGAGGCTCTGAAACTGGCACTGAACGAATAATTAAAGATCAGTTTGATGCCTTTCACCGAAAAAGGTACAATAATACAACATGCTGAGGAATGGAGTGCCATTCCTTTGCCTTTTTGCGAAGCAGAGAGCACAGGGATGTGCTCTCTCTTTGTTGATAAGGTGACCGGATCCAAGGAGAACAGGAGGACGCATTAGATGAATTTAAATGAAGAACATGAAGTGCTGTTAAGTGAACAGCCTGTCCATCTGTGGAGACGGCGCAAGCTGGAGCTGATGCACTGGACGGAACGTGACAAACATACGGTATCCCCCAAGAAAACGGAGATGTGGAACGGTATTGAAGTCGATGCCGAGCTCGTGAACGCATTGTCCATACTTCAGAAGGCGGGGGTAAAGACGGAATTTTCATGTGCAGGGGTGAGTCCGCTTGATGAACCTGTCGATCATTCCCTCTATGCTTATGTTACCCTTGTGCAAAGTGAAGTTGCAGATCAATTCGTGCTCTACGCGCTCCATCGGATGCGGAATCGACTTCTCGTAACGCTAGAGGCCGAAAAAGGCCGCTATGATTTATCTTCTTTTTTCATTGGACACAATCGGAGCTTCTGCTGGTGGATGGAGCACTGCGCATTACAGTTCGGAAGCCGAAACGAATCGAGTGAAAAAAGCGTAGTATAAGTGCGTGTTCAAAAAGATCGGTTTTCAGTACCGAGAAGATGGAATGAAGCTAGACTTTTTGAACAACCTCTATAAAGGATCGGCTTGTTTACTTGAAGATGAAGGAGGTATGACACGATTGAATAAGTGGGTCAAAACGATACTTTTTCTGCTGGGCTCCGCCTTTCTTACACGATTCATCCCATTCTCGTCCTTGTTCCGCAACCTGGATACGATGATTCACGAATTCGGTCATGCGCTAATGACACTGGTATTGTCCGGTAAAGTGCTGCGGATTGAATTATACGCTGATCATAGCGGTGTAACGTATTCGTCCATGCTGACGCCAGGCAGATCCATTTTGGTTTCTCTCGCGGGCTATATCAGTGCATCGTTGTTCGCCTGGCTGTTGTTTTACTTATACCGTAAAGGCTTGCACATGTGGGGACTCGGGATTATGACAGCTGTCGCTCTAGTGGCGCTCCTGTTATATGTAAGAGGGGAGTTTGGCATGTTATGGTTGACCGGGTTCATCGTACTTAACGTTGTCATTATGATTTTTGGTGCGAAGATTGTGAAGTACTATTATCTGCTACTGGCTTTTCTTACACTGGAAGAGTCGGTCGTTAGTGCCGTATACGTTGGGCTGATGTCTTGGACTCAACCTTCACGGGCAGGGGATGCGGCGAATCTCGCTCAGCAGACATTCCTTCCGGCGCTATTCTGGGGAACGCTGTTTGCTTTGTTTGCACTATGGTGTGCCAAAGGTGCGCTCACACTCTTTTTCCGCAAAGAAAGCACTTCGAGATCATCACGTTCTCGAGGAATACGAAGGGCTTAACGAATATAAAGGTATACCAAGCAAAGAAGGCACTTCCTTTCTACCTGAAGGGAGAGTGCCTTTTGCTTTTGGACTTACATCGGATATAAAGGATATAAAACACACGGAATCTAATCCCCTAGATTATCCCATAACACGTAAAAGTAATAAACCTCTTCCATGATCGCCTTGTCATCCTCTGCTGCAACGCCGCCCTTGATCCGAGCAAGGGTGCCCAGGATATCATATATGGTTTCACGTTCCACACTGAACTGAATGCGGTTTACGATTTTATCCCAAGCCTGCATGGCGTAATTAATTTGAGACTTGGCTTCGGTCCATTTTTTGCCCTCAACCTGTTTCTCCAGCATTTGTATAGATTCAAGCAAGCGATCATCAGTGCCAAAGGGCTTTTTGAGAAAGGATCCGCTAGCCATAACTGCAACGAACACAAGAATGAGGCAGATCGGAAGCACATATAGCAGCCAGAAACGCGTTTTCATTCAACCGCCTCCTTGATGTAAAGAGTTTAGAAAGGTCCCTCATAATCGCCCATATCGATTTTTTCAGTGATTTTATCCTTGAACAGATCCACATATAATTTGTCATTGGGCAATATGGCGGCAAAAGCAATATCCTGTATCGTGATCTTTTGCTTTTTCAGCTGCTCGCTGAGCCAGTTGATATCCTTGTTTCGTTCTTCCAGATTTTGCTTAATCAGAAGTCCGTCAATAATGATTTCTGTCATGAGCTTACTTTTTGGCGGGTGCATATGCATGTCTTTTGCGGTTACCGGTTGATTCTCAGGTTTCAAAACGACCGAGAGGCTACCATCCGGTTCAAGAATGGCATAGTCTAGCGTCGTAATATCAAATACATCTTTTTGCCTTAGCATCATGGTCAACTCGTCAAATTTGACTCGCATTTTACTCAGGTTCTGTTCGAGAATTTTACCGTTCTGGATGATCAATGTGGGGTCAGAGTCCATTAGTTTGGAGATGGTACGATTCTTCAGTGTAATATACTGAAAGATGATCGTAATGATTGTGAAAATGGTCAATGCCACAAAATGAATCCACGCTTTGGAGGAAAGATCAGTTGCAAAAGTTCCCGCAATGGAACCGATTGTGATGCCGTTAATGTAATCAAAATACGTCAAGTTACCCATCTGCTGTTTGCCCAGCACCCTTGTGTAGATAATCAGGGTCAGGAAGGCAATAATAGACCTTACTGCAACAACCCATGTTTCCTCCATCATATATGTATCACCTTCCTTTACTTCTCCGTTGCACTATAACAAGCTTTTCCTAGGCTGGGTAATCTTATGCTTGAACACAAAAAACCGACACATGGATAAGTATTCCACGTATCGGTTAATCACTGGATACACTATTTAGTTTGGACATTCCGTGTAAAACTAGAATAGATGTTATACACCAGAGTACGCCATAAATCCGCCATCTACAGGAATGACTGTACCCGTCACGAAGCCTGACTGTCTTTCATCCGCAAGCCACATCAATGTGCCAAGCAGATCTTCCGGTTTGCCGAAGCGGCGCATGGGCGTATGTGCAATAATTTTACTGGAACGCTCCGTAGGTGAGCCGTCTGGTTGCAGTAATAGATTACGGTTCTGCTCGGTCAGGAAAAACCCGGGTGCAATAGCATTGACACGAATACCGGATTCGGCCAGATGAACGGCAAGCCACTGCGTGAAGTTGTTAATTGCTGCCTTCGCAGCACTATACGCTGGAACTTTCGTCATGGGCGATGGGGCACTCATGGAAGAAATGTTAATGATAGTAGCAGGAACATCGCGCTCTATCATATGTTTTGCAAAAATCTGAGTCGGAATGAGAGAGCCGACAAAATTCAGATCCATCACCTGACGAAATCCCTCTACGCTTACATCGAAAAATGTTGTGACATCGCTTTTTTCCAGATCTTGCAATCTGAAAATTTCATTCGTGGTGTTGGCACTGGCGTTATTGCCACCGGCGCCATTAATAAGAATATCACAGGGGCCAAGCTGTTCCAGCACAGCATCTGCCGCCGCTTGCACACTTTCGGCCTGGGTTACGTCACAGGCAACAGCAATCGCTCTGCCACCTGCAGCTTCAATTGCAGCTACAACTTCTTGCCCCTTGGACACGGTACGGTTCAGAATGGCTACACTTGCACCATGCCGAGCGAGTTCTTCTGCCATGGAGCGGCATAATACCCCAGCACCTCCGGTGATTACAGCCGTTCTGCCTTTGAGACGAGATGAGCGTTCATATTGGTGTTCACTCATGCTTTTGCCCTCCTTTGCAGGGAATCCCAGACGCCCCAGAGATACATGATTCCCAAAGCTCTGTCATAGAGTCCATAGCCAGGTCGGCACTGTTCTCCCCAGAGATGACGACCATGGTCGGGTCTTGCATAACCTTCATAACCGATATCGTGATAAGCCTCAACAATCCCTGCAATATCAACACTGCCATCCTGACTGCGATGTGAGGTTTCGATAAAGTCTCCATTGTCGTAGATTTTGACATTACGAATGTGGGCAAATGGAATCCGATCCTTGAACTCGTGTATCATCCCGATAATGTCATTATCAGCATTCGCTCCCAAAGAGCCGCTGCATAGCGTCACGCTATTATAAGGGCTATCATATAGATTCAGATATTTTCGAACATTCTCCTGACTCGTAATAATCTTTGGTAATCCAAAGATTGGCCATGGCGGATCATCCGGATGGATGGCCATTCGAATCCCCAGTCGTTCGGCTGTAGGAATAATCTCTTGCAGGAAATAACGTGCGTGTTCCCACATATGATCCTCGGTTACATCCTTGTAGGCTTCAAACAGACCTGTTAAGTACTGCAATCGTTCCGGTTCCCAACCTGGCATGGTGAGTGCGGAGTTTTCCGTAATGCGACGAACCAGTTCCAGAGGTTCTATATCTGCGAGTTTACTGTGCTCATAGAAGAGGGCAGTTGAGCCATCCTCCATTTCCTTGTGCATATCCGTGCGCAGCCAGTCGAAGATTGGCATAAAGTTGTAACAGATGACCTTCACACCAACCTGAGCCAGTTTCTCCATCGTTTTAATATAGTTCGCAATGTACTTATCCCTTGATGGCAGCCCCAACTTGATATCCTCATGGATGTTCACACTCTCAACGACATCCAGATGTAACCCGGCCTTGTCCGCTGCTGCTTTGACAGCGAGTATCTTGTCCATCGGCCATTCCTCTCCAGCAGGAACATCGTGCAGTGCCCACACAATACCTTCTACACCCGGAATCTGCCGGATATGATCCAGCGTTACCGTATCATTGCCTTCGCCAAACCAGCGAAAAACCATTCTCATCACGTTCACCTCATCATGAATAGTAGGAAGAAAAATCAGTCATTGAAAATAGGAAGGATATGTATCCTGCAGGACAGCCAAATCGGTGACAGTTAAATGCAAGTGTTCCTGCATCAGTCGCTCTGCTGTGTCGGCATCATGCTGCTGAATGGCCTTGACCATGGACCTGTGCTGTTCAATCAGGTGATCCCACTGGTGATCGGAGGACAGCCGAAGCATACGACTTCGATTCAAATGTACATTCATCTGCTGGATAACAGTCCATATGTTGCTTTTATTGCAGCCTGCAAAAAGAGTGCTATGGAATTCCTCATCCAATTGGAACATTCGTTCATCATCCGGTTTGACTCTGCATTCCTGTTGCCACGCAAGGTTCTGTTCAAGAGCTACCATCTGTTCGTTCGGAAAGTTCTCGCAGGCTAGCCTGATTACGGCTCGTTCGAGCTGTTCACGCATGAACCGTGCTTCCTCAACGAGATCGACCTGAATCAGAGAGACGTATGTGCCACGCTGTGGATACACTTCCAGCAGACCTTCCTGTGCCAGTCTTACAAAACTTTCTCGAACAGGTGTCCGGCTTACCTGGAACTCCAGCGAAATTTCCTTCTCAGAAATAGCTGTTCCCGGAGGCATTTTCAGACTCAAAATGAGTTGTTTCAGCGTGAAGTAAACGACATCTCGCGTTGAGTAAGATTGCTTATTCATGGAAGACATACTGCTCGCAACAGGCAACAAACCGGCTTTGGATGATAACTTTGGGGTATATTCCACAACTTCAACTCCTTCAATGACATACTACCATACTTGTATGGTAGTATGGAAGCGCTTTATCGGCATTATGTTAAATTTAGTTGATGATTCACTTGCAGTTCAAGGGAGTAAAGAGTACAATTCAGTCTATTAGGTTCGAATGTTTAAACCAACAGACATTATACGTAGAAAATATACGTAGAATATTGAAAAAGAAATCGTATAGAGGTGAAACCATGGGACAAAAAGCAATTAGCGTTTTTCAATCCTGTATCCCGTTATTTCAGGTGTTAAGTGACAACCATCGTCAATCCATTTTGCTGACACTCACTGAGAAGGGCAGAATGACGGTGAATGAAATTACCGAACAATCCAGCCTATCCCGGCCAGCCATATCTCATCATCTCAAGCTTTTGTTAGAGAAGGGACTCATATCCGTGGAACAGAAGGGCACACAGCGATATTATTCGGCTTCATTGAATGCATCGGTGGAACTGTTGAAGGAACTGGTAGCTGCTTTGGAAGAAGAGTGTCTGTAGATTAATAATGACCAAACATGCTTTGGCATGTGGCTAATAGGTTCGTGAGTTTAAACATTTAATCCATAAAGAAATAGAGGAGCATGCATATATGACAACGACTATACAGGAAGTAACCAGTCAGGAAGTTGAACTAATTTTGGAACAGCAACGACAATTCTTTCATTCCGGGGTCACACGATCAGCAGAAGCTCGAATTGCCCGTCTGACCCAACTCAAGCAGGCGATTCAAAAGTATGAAACCAGACTGACAGAAGCTCTATATCAGGATTTGGGCAAAAGTGAATTTGAATCCTACACAACCGAGATCGGATTTATGATGGATAGCATCACACACACCATTCGTAAAGTGAATAAATGGGTGAAACCCGTTAAAGTGAAAACGCAAATGGCACTCCTGGGTTCGAAAAGTTATATCATACCCGAACCCTACGGGGCGGTTCTGATCATCGGACCGTTTAATTATCCATTTCAACTCTTAATCGAACCATTGGTAGGTGCTATTGCGGCAGGCAACACAGCCGTACTCAAAGCGTCAGAGAATACACCTGCGGTGTCCGCTGTTGTACGTGAGATGATTGCGAGCGTGTTCGAACCCGCATACGTACAAGTGCTTGATGGTGCAAAAGATACAACGACAGCGCTGATTAACGCGCCATTCGACTATATCTTTTTTACAGGCAGTGTACCGGTAGGCAAGATTGTGATGGAGGCAGCTGCCAAAAATCTCGTTCCTGTTACGTTAGAACTGGGAGGCAAAAGTCCGGTCATCGTTGATGAACAGGCGGATATCAAAGTAGCGGCCGAGCGCATTATATGGGGCAAACTGCTCAATACAGGACAGACCTGTATCGCACCCGATTATTTACTTGTGCATGAGCGCGTGAAGGAACCGTTAATTACGGAGATGAAGGCAGCAATCGTGTCCTTCTTTGGTTCGGATATCCAGCACAACAAGGACTATGGGCGAATCGTGAACAAGGGACATTTTAAACGTTTGACGAATTTGATTGAGCGGGATCAGGCCAAAGTGATATATGGGGGAGCTTCGGATGAGCAAGATCGCTTTATAGAACCGACGCTGATTGATGCAGAATCATGGGATGCAGCGACAATGGAAGATGAGATATTTGGACCGATTCTGCCGATCATCAGCTACCGTAACCTCGATGAAGCCATTGTAGAAATCGTAAAGCGGCCGAAACCACTCGCCTTGTATCTGTTTACTTCAGACACCCAGATTCAGGACAAAGTGCTGCGGGAAGTTTCTTTTGGAGGTGGCTGCATTAACGATACCATCACACATGTTGCGAATCCGCGTCTGCCATTTGGCGGTGTTGGTCATTCCGGTGTTGGTTCGTATCATGGGAAATACAGCTTCGAAACCTTCTCTCATCTGAAAAGTGTACTGAAAAAAAGCACCAAACTGAATCTGCCGATTCTGTATCCACCGTATGATAACAAGCTGAAGCTGATTAAACGTTTGTTGAAATAAATAAGAAAGCCGAAAAGCCTGCTGCTGGTTCTCATTCCAGAGCAGGCTTTTCCTGTCGGTAACGGGATGGTGACATGCCGGACCAGCGCTTGAATTGACGACTGAAATGGGCAATATCCTTGTAACCAAGCATGACGGCAATATTCTGAACGGACAGCTTCGGATTGCCCAGAAGAAGCTTCGCTTCATGCAAAACCAACTGGGACAATACAGCACGGGGAGACTGACCGAATACCTGCTTGAACACGCGATTACAGTGAGAAGAACTGATACCCAGCTCGGCTGCAATATCATCAATGCCATAGTGACCGTTTGATTCGTGTCCCTGTTTAAATTGCTGACTCATCAGGCCTTGCAATCGATTACGAATCTGGTGGGCGAGTTCGATCTTTTCATGTCCGTCGGTAACCCATTGTGCTGCCTCTTTCGAGACCGCCTCCCACAGATGGCCAAATAGTTCGAATACTGCAGATTGCAACTGCATACGCTGCACCATCGTATTTGCAGTTTCATCATCCGCAGATGACATTAATTTGCGTAAAACCGGCTCAATTTGCTGTGTAACCGGACTATCCGCGCTGAATCGTACTTGTTTGATGCGTGCCAGCAACGATAGGAACAACTGATCATCAATATCAAAATGCATGCAAAAATACGTGAATCCCTTGCCGTTATGGCTCTGACTGGAATGAATGCTTCCCGGAGGAATCAGGAGCAGTTCGCCAGCCTTTTGAATATATAGGGTACCGTTCACCATCATGCGTTGCTCGCCTTCGGTAACATAATTCAGTTCATATTGAGGGTGCTCATGCGCCGGATAATCCCAGTCCGTACCAACACTTCGTAAATGAATGGCGAACAGATTGACGGTTGTTTGCACATCTGGGTAAAAAACTTCATGGACACTTTCTCCCAAAGCAGGAGGCAAATACGTTGAAGACATGGAAAATCCCCCTTTATAGAGGTTGTTCAAAAAAAGCGCTTTTGATTACGTACTTATCTCAAATGGAATGATTCTTTGTAACCGCTTTAATCCATTATAGTCTATCAGCTTGATTTGGGTAAATATCCGATTGATTTGATCATGGTCTGAGGTGGAATCCCGTGTTAGGATGGGGCTAATGAAAACGTATGCAAACTATTTTGAGAGGGGTTATGATTCGTGAGCACATCGAAATCCATCTTTTATAATGCACATCACGCACCGATTGGTGCTTTTGCGAGTTTCACACTGGGATACAAAGGAGCCAAAGGCGGGTTGGGTCTTGAACTCGGCAAACCGGCAGACCAGAATGTATATATTGGATTACAATCTCGTGATGGAGAGAATTATCAGGCGCTTCCTTTTTATGAAGCTTCCGAGGATGAGAGCAGCCGCTATGATGTAGAGAAGTTGGAGAATGGGGACACGGCGTCAACAACAGCGTCCCAAGTGCCACAACCTCTTATTGCGGCTTTTCGTGATGAAGAGATTACCCGTGAATTCACCTCAGGTACGGATACGTGGACTGCAGGAGATCTGACGTTCCGTATCTATTCGCCTGTACGTCCAGTGCCTGATCCAACAAGTGGGGATCGAGAAGCTTTAATGGATGCACTCGTACCTGCAGTCTTGGTTGAGATGACGATTGACAATACGCAAGGTCAACAAGCACGCAAAGCCTACTTTGGCTATCAGGGTAATGATCCGTACTCTGCGATGCGTCTGATCGGGGGACCGGAAGGCGGCTCCATCACAGGTGTGGGACAAGGTAGACTTACAGCGATTATGTCGGCAGATGACGGACTGTGGCCAGCACGCGGATTCACGCTGGAGAAGCTCTTGCAGGAGAAACATCGGGATAATCTGGCATTTGGACTTGGCTCAACCGCTGCACTACTGATGGAGGTGGCGGCTGGAGAGAAACGTACGTATCAATTCGCCGTATGTTTCTATCGCGGGGGCATTGTGACAACCGGAATGGACACAACGTATTGGTATACGCGCTACTTCTCCGATATTCAGGCAGCAGGAGCTTATGCACTCCAACGCTTCAGTGAATTGACTTCATCTTGTGGAGAGGTTGAACAGCGCCTTGGAACAGGAGCTTTGACCGAAGATCAATCATTCATGCTTGCTCATTCCATTCACAGCTATTATGCCAGTACTCAACTGCTGGATGCCGATGGCGAACCACTCTGGGTGGTGAACGAAGGGGAGTATCGGATGATGAACACACTTGATCTGACAGCCGATCAGTTGTACTTCGAGCTTGCCTTGAATCCCTGGACAGTGCGTAATGAGCTGGAGTGGTTTGTCAAACGATACAGTTATACCGATCAGGTTCGTTTCCCGGGGGAAGAAAAGTTACATCCGGGCGGAATTACCTTTACCCATGATATGGGTGTTGCCAACGTGTTCTCGCGCTCTGGATACTCGGCATACGAGCTGGTTGGCATTGACGACTGCTTTTCACAGATGAGCCATGAGGAACTGGTGAACTGGCTCTGCTGCGCGACCGTATACATTGAACAGACACAGGATCAAGCATTTGTGAAAAATATGCTGCCTGTTATCCAGGAATGCTTCGAAAGTATGCTTAATCGTGACCATCCTAACGCTGAAGAGCGTAACGGACTGATGGGTCTGGATAGCAGCCGTACACAAGGTGGAGCGGAAATTACAACTTACGATAGCCTGGATGTGTCACTTGGTCAGTCTCGCAATAATATCTATCTGGCGGGCAAATGTTGGGCGGTCTATGTTGCATTGGAGAAGCTGTTCGCAACGGAGAAGTTGGCGGATCTGTCACATCAGGCAGGGCTTCAAGCGGATCGTTGCGCTGCCAGCATTGCTGCACAGTTGACGGATGGCGGCTACATTCCGGCAGTTATTGCAGAAAATAATGATTCTCGAATCATTCCGGCGATTGAAGGTCTGGTGTTCCCTTACTTTACAGGCTGTGAAGCAGCACTGGATGTCACTGGTCGCTTTGGACCTTATCTGAAAGCACTCCAAACTCATCTGAAGACGGTTCTTGTGCCGGGAACATGCCTGTTCGAAGATGGAGGCTGGAAACTGTCCTCAACAAGCAATAACTCGTGGCTGAGCAAAATCTATCTGTCCCAGTTCATCGCTAGAGAGCTGTTGGATGTGGAATGGAATGAGACAGGCAAGGCAGCAGACGCGGCTCATGTCAACTGGCTGCTGCATCCAGAGGAATCGTACTGGTGCTGGAGTGACCAGATCCTGTCTGGTGTAGCGGTTGGTAGCAAGTATTATCCGCGTGGTGTAACGTCGATTCTATGGTTGCTCGAAGGAAAAGGAAATCGCCTTGCCCAGATCTATGCGAGCAAGGAGGCGGTACAATGAACCAATCCGTCGTTCAATCTGCATTGTCAGGTCCACAGTATGATGCGTGGCTGGGATATCACTCCGAATTGCCAAAAGCGAATGGAATTGCCCATAAGAAGGCTCCTGCGTGGAGCAAGCTGATACTGGCGGAAGAGAACCATGGCGTAATCACAACAGCGCTGACTGAACTTTCACGGGGACTGGAGAAGTTGTATGGAGTGAAGCCCTCGGTCAGTCAGCTGTCTGATGCTCAGCAAAGTGAGCGGGACAATCACGATTCCGCTCCCGCCATACGAATCGGTACTTGGACCGGGAGCACTTCGGTGGCTGCTTCGTTCAGTGAGACAGAGCGTTCAACTGTTCAAGGAGAAGGGTACATCATTCGTGAGACCGAAGGTGTGCTGACCATTGGTTCAGAGACTCCCCAAGGTGTATTGTATGGTGCATTCCATCTGCTTCGGGAACTGACATTGGATCAAGGAGCTGCAAGTGAGGCGGATGGCGCTGGGAGTAAGTGGAGATTCATCACAGAGCAGCCTACCAATGCACTACGAATGATTAATCAGTGGGATAACGTGGACGGAAGCATTGAACGTGGTTACGCAGGAGACTCCATTTTCTATGATAACGGAGAATTCACACTGGACTTGGAACGCATCAGGGATTACGCACGCTTGCTCGCTTCGACGGGCATGAATGCCATATCGATCAACAATGTCAATGTACACCGCCGTGAGAGTCTGTTTCTGACGGAACGTTATCTTGGTGATGTCGCAAAAGTTGCCGCTGAATTCAGAGCGTATGGCATTCGATTGTTCCTGAGCGCCAACTACGCGAGTCCGATCGAGATTGGTGGATTACGTACGGCAGATCCGTTAGATGAGCAGGTACGGGAATG
Organism: Paenibacillus sp. 2KB_22; assembly: GCF_052115745.1. Taxonomy (NCBI): domain Bacteria; kingdom Bacillati; phylum Bacillota; class Bacilli; order Caryophanales; family Paenibacillaceae; genus Paenibacillus; species Paenibacillus sp. 2KB_22. The sequence goes on along the minus strand of NZ_JBFRHG010000002.1, from coordinate 251,207 downwards.
GTGGAACATTCAAACGGCGAAGGTCTATGCAGCCATTCCGGATTTTGGGGGTTACCTGATCAAGGCAGATTCCGAGAATCGGCCGGGACCGTTCACGTATAACCGTGATCATGCCGATGGTGCAAACATGCTGGCTGAAGCTCTTCGGCCATTCGGTGGATTGGTCATCTGGCGTTGCTTCGTCTATAACTGCAAGCAGGACTGGCGGGATCGTTCCACGGACCGTGCACGTGCAGCATATGACCACTTTACGCCGCTGGATGGGCGTTTTGCCGAAAATGTCATTTTACAGATCAAAAACGGGCCGATGGACTTTCAGGTGAGGGAGGCGGTATCCCCGCTGTTCGGCGCCATGGAACATACGAATCAGGTGATTGAATTTCAGATTACACAGGAGTATACCGGCCAACAGCGTCATCTCTGTTATCTGGTTCCCCAGTGGAAAGAAGTACTGGACTTTGACACCTACGCCAAAGGTAAAGGTTCAGAGATCAAACGAATCGCGGACGGTTCTCTGTATAAACGACCTCACAGTGGCTTCGCGGCAGTCTCCAATATTGGTGCTGATGCCTGCTGGACAGGACATCCACTCGCGCAGGCGAATCTGTATGGGTACGGAAGACTTGCGTGGAATCCGGAGCTGTCCGCGGAAGAGATTGCCGAAGAGTGGGTGAGACTCACATTTGGACATGATGACGAAGTTGTACGGCAGGTTACGGAGATGCTTTTGACATCACTAGATATCTATGAGAATTACACGGCGCCTCTCGGTGTGGGTTGGATGGTTAATCCGGAACATCATTACGGGCCGAATGTAGATGGATACGAGTATTCCAAATGGGGAACGTATCACTTTGCCGATTGTCATGGCATTGGTGTAGATCGAACCGTGAAGAGCGGCACAGGGTATACCTCACAGTATCACCCTGAGAATGCTGATCGTTATGAGTCCGTAGACACCTGTCCGGATGAGCTGATCTTATTTTTCCATCACGTGCCGTACACCCATGTTCTGCATTCTGGTAAAACGGTCATTCAGCATATTTATGATACACATTTTGAAGGTGTTGCGCAGGCAGAGGCGTTAGCAGAGACATGGAGACAGCTTGAGGGCCATATCGACCCGGTTATTTTCAGCAAAGTTGCTTCATTACAGGATAACCAGGCCGAACATGCCAAGGAATGGCGGGACATGATCAATACGTACTTCTATCGCAAGAGCGGCATTGCGGATGAACAAGGTCGAACAATCTATTAAATGGTGATGTGAAGACAGAAGATACCTTGTTTTCTTTGATACAATAGACAGCATGGACATACATGAGGAGGAGAAGCATATGGGACAACATCAACTGCCCGAAAACATGAAGGCCGCTGTCATGACAGAGCCAGGACACATTATTATTAAGGAACAACCTGTCCCGCAACCCGCAGCGGATGAGGTATTAATCCAGGTGATGGCTGTCGGGGTGTGTGGCTCGGATGTGCATTATTTCGAACATGGGCGCATTGGCAGATTTGTAGTGGAAAAACCAATCATTTTGGGTCATGAGTGTGCGGGGATCATTGCTGCAGTTGGCTCGAACGTATCACGTCTGAAATCAGGGGATCGGGTTGCTATTGAGCCTGGAGTGACTTGCGGACGTTGCACGGCATGCAAGGAAGGTCGCTACAACCTGTGTCCGGATGTACAATTTCTGGCGACTCCTCCGGTGGATGGGGCATTTGTACAATACATGGTGATGCGTGAAGATATGGTATTCCCGATCCCGGATCATCTGTCTTACGAGGAAGCAGCCATGAACGAGCCATTCTCCGTTGGTATTCACGCTGCACGCCGTAGCAAGTTGGCTCCGGGTACAACCCTGGCGATTATGGGCATGGGCCCCGTTGGACTCATGGCCGTGGCTGCTGCCAAATCTTTCGGTGTAGAGAAGATCATTGTAACGGATCTGGAGGAAGTTAGGCTGGAAGCGGCTCGCCGCATGGGTGCCACTCATACCATTAATGTGCGGAATGAAGATGCATTGGCTGTGATTCGCGAGTTAACCAATGGTGTGGGTGTCGATACCGCATGGGAAACAGCGGGGAATCCAAAGGCGCTACAATCCGCTCTGTACTCACTTCGACGCGGAGGCAAACTTGCGATTGTGGGTCTGCCTGCACAGGACGAGATTGCACTCAATGTTCCATTTATCGCGGACAATGAAGTTGATATCTATGGCATATTCCGATATGCCAACACGTATCCGGCAGGAATTGAGTTCCTGAGCTCCGGCCAGCATGACGTAATGTCCCTGATTACAGATCGTTATTCACTTGAAGAGACACAGCAGGCGATGGAGCGTGCATTACACAATAAGAGCGGCAGTCTGAAGGTCATGATATATCCGAACGGCAGATAAGAACAACTTGTAAGAGTCCGGCAGTTCAGGACTCTTTTTTGTTTATATTTTTGCAAAAAAAGTATGGGTCAAGCTCCCATAACATGGTATAATTCATGAAGATTTTAATATATAAAACGATACACACCATAACGGTGAATAAGTACTTAGCGAAAGGAACTGAGGGTTGTGAGAGTACATGAATTTATGATACACGCTGATTTTCATCGGGATGATCTGATGTCGGTATCTTCTCAAGCGTCACGTTTTTCCTCGGATATTATTTTGTCGTATGTGGAGTCTGAGCATGAGCATCGTGTAGATGTCAAAAGCCTGCTTGGCATGGCGTTACTTCCCATCCGATATGGTAGTGTTGTCAGATTACAGACAAGGGGCAGGGATGAACTGGAGGCTTTGGAGTACATGTTGAATGTACTGGAGAAAGGGACGGCGTGACACCTGATGACGTGCAAAATCACAGATATCATAATTTTTTTAGCTATTCCTCAAATCCTGCTGGTACTTTGTCCAAAAAAAGAGTATAATAAAATTTAGTTTGATTCTAAAGAAGTACCCATATTAAAGGAGTGTAAATAGATTATGCCAAAAGTTGACATCCATCCAAAGACACAACTCGTAATTTTTTACGATGCAAGTGCTGATTTCAAATTCCTGAGTTCTTCCACGAAGTTCTCTAACGAAACTATGGAATGGGAAGACGGTAACTCTTACCCAGTAATCCGTGTGGACACTAGTTCCGCATCCCACCCGTTCTTCACTGGTAAACAAAGAAACGTGGATATCGGTGGCCGTGTTGATAAATTTAACCGTAAATACAACATCAACAAATAAGTTTGTCCATACATTACAAGAAAACCTCGGGATTCGTCCTGAGGTTTTTTGTGTACATATTCAGGGTAAAACCTTGTGATTTTTAATTAATATTTGTAACTATATAAATTGAACTAAACATTTACACAAAACGGAGAGGACAGAAAGAATCTGTAGAAGCGTAGCGTTCGCTTACAAGCTTTCTACAAGAAAGCTACATCGGAAGCATAAGCTATCCCCGGATTTACCCCTTTTATAGAAGGAATCAAAAAAATCTGGGGATAACAGCGATCGGAAGGTTGTTCTGTCATCGAAGTGACCAGTGTAAATATTCTTTACTTCAATTTATATAGAGATAACCATCTGATTAAAAATTAATTCAACCAATTATTGCGCTTACAACACATTCGGATGTACACTAGGAAACAGAGTAAGAACATATGAAGGAGGAAATAGAGATGAGCAGCATCACACATATGGTAACGTTTACACTATACGCAGGTAAAGATACACCGGAGGCAGAAGCCTTTTTGAAGGAAAGTTCGGATGCACTGGCTGTCATTCCTGGGGTAGAGCAATTTCAGGTTCTAAGACAAGTGAGTGAGAAGAATGAGTTTGACTACAGCTTCTCGATGGTCTTTGCGGATCAGGCTGCGTATGATGCATACAACAATCACCCAGTTCACCGTCAATATGTAGAAGAGCGTTGGGAAAAGGAAGTCAGTCGCTTCCAGGAAATTGATCTTATTCAACATGTTAATCATTAAAGGCTACATATAGGGGAATTAAGTTGAACTGCCATATACAGCATTGAACAATGCTGTATACTTCTCTAAATAGGGCTTAATTGTGCGAGATAATAACCCATTTCCGAAACCGTTTTCGATCAAATGAATTCAAGGAGGTTTTCGCTGTTATGCAATTGGATCTCACCGGAAAAACGGCTCTTGTAACAGGCGCAACCGGTCAATTGGGGAGAGTGATCGCCCGCACGTTGGCCAACTGTGGTGCCAATCTGGCTCTACACTACATAAATAATGATACCAAGGCTCGGGAGCTTCAGGGTGAGATTGAAGCACTTGGTCGTAAGGCTGTAATTGTACAGGGAGATATTACCAAGCAGGATACGGCATTTCGGATGCGTGATGAAATTCAGCCTGTCCTCGGCGGAGTGGATATCGTCGTTGCCAATGCGGTCATTCAATATGAATGGACAACGGTGTTGGAACAGTCTCCTGAAGATTATTTGAGCCAGTTCGAGTCCTGTGTTATGCAAAGTGTATATCTTGCCAAAGCTTTCATTCCACATATGCAAAACGTCAAAGCCGGTCGCTTTATTGGCATTAATACCGAATGTGCGATGCAAAACTTTGCTCATCAATCTGCCTACACTGCTGGTAAGCGTGGCATGGATGGTGTATACCGCGTGCTTGCCAAGGAGGTTGGCGAGTATCAGATTACCGTAAACCAGGTTGCACCTGGATGGACAATTAGTGAACGTGATCGCTCCAGTGAGCCTGGGCACGATGAGACATATACGCGGACTGTACCACTCAAACGCAGGGGCGAAGATCAGGAAATCGCCAATGCGGTCGCTTTTCTTGCTTCGGATCTGTCCTCATTTATCACTGGTGCCTATATCCCGGTAAGTGGTGGAAATGTGATGCCTGCCATCTAGTGTCCAACTGGATTTGGAAATTGACATGAAATACGAATAAATTGAGTTCAACCTTAATGAGGGTGTTCCATAAGTCATGAATATGACGGGGGACATCCTCTTTGCAGTGTTATTTTGTTTCAATGAACATGACACACGCTATTCGCTCCCATTTGCCCAGATCTGAGATCTAACGAATCACAGAGACGCAATTTCGTCGAATCACTGGATTTTTTAGGTGTTGAAGCCCTTTTATGACGAAATAGCGTTACTGAGGTTCGTTAAATCTTGCAACCGATGATCATCTGCCTTTTAAGATGCGGTAGGTTCGTTAGCGTTCGGTAGCCATTGGAGAGAGGAGAGATTGCTTTTGAGACAGCCCTGTTTTTTGGAATTTTGCTAACAATGAAACAACCGTTATGAGGTGCTTAATTATTCATATATCCAGACATACATATGATTTGGTTCGGTTTTCAGAAGAATGGGGTATAAGAATAGGTATATTACCTGAGTGGAAACATAATCAAAATGAGCAATTAAAGGAGACCCATCACTTATGAAAAAAACAGTCGCGGACGTTCTGGTTGAATCCTTATTGAACGCTGGTATCAAACGAATATATGGCATTGTTGGAGACTCCTTAAATGCGGTGCTCGACTCCATTCGTCGATCTGGGAAGATTGAATGGATTCATGTACGTCATGAGGAAGTGGCTGCATTTGCTGCCGGGGCAGACGCTGAGGTCAGTGGAAGTATCGCTGTCTGCGCAGGGAGCAGTGGTCCTGGTAACATGCATCTAATTAACGGTCTGTACGACTGTCATCGCAATCGTGTGCCTGTACTCGCCATCGCTGCCCATATCCCAAGTGACGAGATTGGCAGCGAATATTTTCAGGCGACTCATCCGGAGTATCTGTTCCAGGAATGTAGCGATTATTGTGAAGTGATTACAACAGCGAAACAGATGCCTCGTTCTCTTACGATGGCCATCCAGACAGCAGTCGCACGTTCAGGTATATCTGTCGTTGTATTACCGGGGGATGTAGCTGGACTTGAAGCGGCGGATCTGCCTGTGCCAGAGCATGTGTATCACGCGACCAACCCTGTGGTACATCCTTCTGAGCCGGAACTCGTTAAATTGGCAGAATATCTGAATCAAGGCAAAAAAATTACGTTGTTGTGCGGTGCAGGCTGCGCGGGCGCACGGGAACCCCTTATGCAGCTCTGTGATCGGTTGAAATCCCCTATGGTTATTGCGTTAAGAGGTAAGGAATATTTGGAGTATGACAACCCTTATTCCGTTGGCCTTACTGGCCTAATCGGGTATTCATCCGGTTATCATGCAATGATGGACTGTGATGTATTATTGATGCTGGGGACGGATTTCCCATATCGTCAATTCTATCCCGAAGATGCAAAAGTGCTTCAGGTCGACATTCAATCTTCCCATCTCGGTCGGCGTACGAAGCTGGATTACGGCGTATGTGGGGATGTAAAAGCGACCATTGAAACTTTGCTTCCTTATCTAACAGAAGAACACAGTGACAAACATCTGCGTAAAAGTGTAGATCGTTATGTGAAAGTACGTAAAGAACTGGACGAGTTAGCCGTTGGTAAACCGGGTAAAAAGCCCATCCATCCGCAGTACCTGACCAAGATCATTAGTGATGCCGCAGCAGAAAATGCCATCTTCACCTGTGATGTCGGTACTCCGACAGTATGGGCGGCCCGTTATATCGAGATGAGCCGCAACCGTAGGCTGCTCGGTTCATTCAGTCACGGAACGATGGCCAATGCGCTGCCACAAGCGATTGGTGCCCAGGTCGCTGATCCAGGCAGACAAGTCATCTCGTTGTCGGGTGATGGTGGTATTACGATGCTGATGGGTGATCTGTTGACATTGAAACAGCATAATCTGCCGATTAAAGTGGTGGTGTATAATAATGGAGCCCTTGGTTTTGTTGAGCTGGAGATGAAAGCTGCCGGATTCCTTGAATCGGGAACAGAGCTTGTCAATCCCAACTTTGCTATGGTTGCTCAGGCCATGGGTATGGAAGGCATTCGGGTTGAGGATCCGGGTGAACTGGAAGGAGCTATGCAGCGTGCGCTTCAGCATGATGGTCCTGCACTGATTGATGTGGTGGTGAACCGTCAGGAATTGTCTTTGCCACCGAAGATTGATATCAAACAGGCGGAAGGATTCACCTTATGGATGATGAAAGCCGTGCTGAACGGACGCGGTGACGAAATCATTGAATTGGCAAAAACCAATTTGCTAAGATAGGCGTTACGATTATGCGGATATGCACCGTTTGAAGTTGTAGAGATACGAACTTTAAAAGGATTGGTTATGTTAAAGAGGAGCATGCAACAAGACATTATAGTTGCGTGCTCCTTCAATAGAAATGCTGAAAATGTGACATGCAATATAGTATGAATACATATTATATGATTTGTTTTTATGTCGAAAGTCTATTAGAATAGGTAAAGTCAGGAAGGTTTTATGCCATTTTTGACCTACATATTGCATCATTACATGTACGTACCGTTTCATATCGTATTCATCGATCCAATTACAAGATGACACACACACATGGAGGAGATCAACATGAGTCACGCAGGAAAAGTAGCCATTATTACTGGAGCAGGAAGTGGATTGGGCCAAGCAGCAGCGCTAAAGCTAGCTGAGAAGGGCGCATCCATTGTCGTCGTGGATCTTGTCGAAGAGACAGGTCTTGAAACGGTTAAGCAGATTGAGAAGCTGGGAAGTAAAGCTATTTTTGTACAAGCAGATGTGAGTAAAGCACCTGAAGTTGAGAATTATGTGAAAAAAGCAGTCGAAGAGTTCGGACGAATCGACATGTTCTTTAATAATGCAGGTATTGCGGGTCCTGGGATCAAGTTGATTGAACATACGATCGAGCAGTTTGACCAGATTATTGATATTAACCTGAGAAGTGTATTCTACGGGTTGAAGTATGTGATTACGGAAATGCTCAAAACAGGTGGGGGTGCCATTCTGAACACAGCCTCCACAGCCGGTATTGTTGGTGTACCCGCGGTTGCGCCTTACGCAGCAACCAAACATGGCGTGGTGGGCTTAACCCGCACAGCTGCAATTGAATATGGCAAGGATAACATTCGTGTAAATGCGATTGCGCCAGGTACTATTGAGACACCGATGGTTGTTCAGTTTGGTAAAGATAACCCTGAAGTGTTCAAAGCAACGGTGGACAGCATTCCATCTGGACGCCTTGGCAGACCGGAAGAGATCGCGAACCTGGTTTCCTTCCTACTTGGAGATGAAGCGCCATATATCAATGGTGCAGTATACCCGATCGATGGTGCAGTAACAGCCCAATAAGCGTTAAGCTTATCGGCAATAGAATAGTCGTTAAGATGGTCAAAGAGAGGTCACTGTATGTGTACAGTGCCTCTCTTTTTAATTTCTCTTTTATACTACGAATGGTACTGCGAATCCATATCAGGTAGCGTTGTGGGATGCAGCGGTTAGTGTACTTTTCGTAGATGTTGAACGGTATGAGCTTATGACGATGATAGCGGCAATAACGACTCCGACAGCCCCAATCCAGGTAATGGATGACAATGATACGCTGCTGACCGCGATGCCACCAATACCTGCTCCGGCGGCCATAGCTAATTGCATGACCGAACTATTCAGACTAAGCATAATACCTGAGGATTCGGGAGCCATGGTGACAAGGTTATACTGCTGAGTTGGACCCGAAGACCATGCGGCAAAAGACCATAAAATCAGAACAAGGAAAACAGCGAAATGAGAGGTTGCCGTTATATTCATCAGGACCAGACTCACGATATGCACTGTCATGCCTGTGATCAACGTTCGTTTGACACCCCATCTGTCAGCACTGAATCCGCCTACTTTTGAACCGATCAGACTAGCTATACCGAATGCGAGTAAAGCTGAACTGAGTAGTGCTTCGTTCATTCCTGCAACGGTTACGAGATAAGGTGAGATATACGTGTAAGCAATGGAATAACCACCTAACCAGAAAAATGTCACCAGCAGTGCCAAACCAATTCGTGGCTGTTTGAGCAAAGACAGTTGTTTCTTCAGCGGGACAGACGCTTCCGCTTTTGAAGGCGGAATGGCGGCCGCAATAACCAGCATGGCGAGAATGCCGAGAACGGCAATGCCGGCGAAAACAAGCTTCCAATCCCAGGATGCAGCCACAAGCCTTCCAAGGGGAACGCCAACAATCAATGAAGCTGTAAATCCAGTGATTACTGTGGCGATTGCGCTAGCCTGTTTGCCCTCGGCAGCTATTTGGGAAGCGACCGTTAACGCCGTGACAACAACGACTCCCGCACCCAGAGCCATCAAGACACGTGCTGCGACGAACAGTCCATAGCCCGGCAACAGATAAGCAAGTACATTCGCTAGAACGAACAGACCAAGGAAGTACAGCAACAGCCTGCGACGATCCCAGCGCGATGTTAGTGCAATAATGACAGGTGTACCAAGCGCATATACGAGCGAAAAAATCGTAATGAGCTGCCCGGCAGCGATCAAAGAGATATTCATGGTATCTGCAATGCGATCCAAAATGCCGGCAATGACATATTCGGACGTTCCTACAAGGAAGCTGACCAAGGCAAGAACATAGATTTTAAGCGTAGAAGACATGATACATAACCTCTTTCTTTTCATAATTATTATAATTCTAGAAATATAGAAATAAAGATGAGAGAATTAGACATGAATGCCGTGAATGCAACCCATCTGCGAATGGTGATGTAACAACTGAGATCATGAAGATTGGTATAAACGTAAACTTATGAGACCTTATTCTACGATAAAATGTTGTTCAATGTTTCAATATTTCTAATTATATAGAAATATAACTTAAATTTTTTATTTATTTAGCAGATAGGGAACAAACTTCTGTGCGGTCTCCGTGTTCAGGCTGTAGTAGATATACGTACCTTTCTTCTGCGATGTGAGCAAGCCGCAATCGGACAGCTGTTTCAGGTGATGAGACAGAGTTGAAAGGGCAACGGTAACAAGGCGACTCTCCAGATCGGCAGGACACAGGTTGCTTTCGCCCGATAGAATCTGAACGATTTTGTAGCGTGTATGCTCACCCAGTGCTTTATGAATTTTGACCACTTGTTCAAGTTCATTCGGGTTTGGTTGCATCATGATCTATCCTTTCGTCTTTATTTCTTATTTCTAGTAATATGGAAATAAGGTTATCACATGTGGTTGGAAAAGTAAACTCTCGGTGAAGATTGCGCTTTTCTGCTGGCTTAACAGCCGAAATCCGGTTTAACTTCTCCGAGAGTTATGTAAGTTAATATTACCGATGTAGGGAATCAACATAGTCTTTGGCTTCTTTTAACGATAGATCTCTGGCTTCACGCAGTCGTTTGATGGCCATTATTTTATTCCCTTTTTGTACAAGTGCAATCAGCTCCTGATCCAGATCAGTATGGCCTGGTGGGCTTGTGTGGGAAGGAGATTCTTCCTTCGGCGATAATGTGTAATTGAAGTCGGAGCGAGTGCTTGCGGTTGAACCGTTCTCCAGACGCTCCACATCACTTTTTAATTCATTTAATTGGCGTTGCAGACTGGTGACTCTGACCAGTAAAACAAGGATCAGAAGCAGCAGAACGATCCATACCAAGTTGTTTATTTCCATGATGTCATGTGCCTCGCTTTCATTTATTCCTCATTAGCCATTATTTAAGCTGAACCGGGATTTCCTTGACACCACGAACAATCATGCCAGGTCTCCATTCCAGTTCATTCACATCTGCCTGAAGCTGTATATTTGGAAAACGATTCAGAAGTGTACTGACTGCAATCTCACCTTCCAGGCGGGCAAGCGGTGCTCCGAGGCAGAGATGAATGCCTTTGCCAAAAGCCAGATGTGAACTTTTTTCGCGGGTAATGTCGAAAATATCAGCATCCTTAAACTGCTGTTCGTCCCGGTTGGCGGAATCAAGCGCAACAATGACAAGTTCACCTTGAGCGATATGCTCTCCACGAAATTCAATATCTTCCAGAGCCCAGCGGGATGTGCTGAACTCCACCGGACCGTTATAGCGTAGCATCTCTTCAATGGCATTGTGAATAAGCTCGGGTTGCTTGATCAGCAGTTCGCGTTGCTCCGGATGCTCCAGCAGGGCGAGAATGCCGTTGCCGATGAGATTAACGGTTGTTTCATGACCGGCAATGATTAATAAGGAGACCACGCCAAGCAGTTCTTGTTCAGTTAACTGCTGCCCGGATTCTTCTGCAATGACGAGCTGGCTGATCAGATCTGTGCCCGGGTCTTGGCGTACTTTCGCGAACCAGGCTGTAAGATAATCCGTAAACTCCTTGGAATGCTGCTCAAACAGCTCAGCGCTCTCCGCTGTGGAAGCATCGATTACCGTATTGGACCATATGCGGAATTGGTCACGATCCTGGGCAGGGACTCCCAGAATTTCACTAATAACAATGATGGGCAGCGGGAAGGCAAAGTCATCGATCAGATTCATTTTTTCCTGTGACGGGAGATTGTCCAGCAGATCATCAGCAATGTCCTGAATATGGCTTCTCATGTTTGCGACCAGTTTGGGCGTGAATGCTTTCTGCACAAGTCCCCGAAGACGTTTATGATCTGGTGGATCGGAGAACAACATATTATTCGAGAAAATGCTTTGATTTTCAGCGCCGTAACGTCGGACCACGTCTTTGCTGAAGCGAGGATCTTTCAGTATCTGCACTGCATCTTCGTATCGGGTAATAATCCAGCCAAATTCCCCATGAGGAAACATGACTCTGAAAACGGGTTCATCTTTTCTTAACTTTTCATACACCGGGTAAGGGTTATGCGTGAATTCTTTGGTAAAAAACGCTGGCCTTGAGGATTCGTTCGATTCATTTGGTTTCAAATGCAAAATCTCCTCTCATATTCCTGCATAATACCTGCACCTTCTATATATTCAATACGTAAGCTTTTGAAACCTTGTTTTTGGTCCATACGGATGATAGAGCAGGAAAATTGAGGGAGATGGAAGAAGACATGTGTAGAGAGAATCGCTTATTATGCTTGGTAAAAATGAAAATGAGGTGAACGCTGACATGTCTTACGCACAACTTCCTTTGCATCACCACCAGATTCCGGCAAGTCGAATGGTTCTTGGCTGTATGCGGTTTGGGGGTGAATGGGACGGGCTCCCCATTACTTCAGATCTTGTCGTGGAAGGTCATCGAGCGGTAGAAGCAGCTATCGAAATAGGTATTAATCACTTTGATCTGGCGGATATATACACACGCGGTAAGGCAGAGCATGTATTGGGGCGAGTTTTATCCGAAACTCCTGGCTTGCGTGAACAGATCATTATACAGTCGAAGTGTGGTATACGTCTTGTGGGTGATGATGAAGGACCGCAGCGTTACGACACCTCAGGTGCACATATCCTGGCAAGTGTCGACGGTATCCTGGAACGGCTCGGTATCGATTATCTGGATATTTTGCTGTTACACCGTCCTGATCCACTCGCCCATCCGCAAGAGATTGGAGAAGCACTGGCTGGGCTTCATCATTCGGGTAAAGTGCGCCATTTTGGTGTGTCCAACATGGGTTCTGAACAGATTCGCCTTCTTCAGCTCCATAGTAAAGTACCTCTGATTGTGAACCAGTTGGAGATGAGTCTGGACAAAATCGGATTCGTAGAAGCTGGTGTGACCGTAAATCGACCTCAAGCGAGAGACAACGTATTTCCCTATGGCACGATGGAATATTGTCAGGCAGAGCATATTCAACTGCAGGCTTGGGGTCCACTTGCTCAAGGGCGATTCACCGGTAGGATCGTCGAAGGACAACGTCCGGAGATTGAACATACGGCTGGGCTGGTTGATCGAATGGCCAAGGAGCGAGGTGTGACACCGGAATCTATTGTACTGGCTTGGTTAATGAAGCATCCAGCAGGGATTCAGCCTGTCATTGGTTCAATTCGACCAGAACGTATTCTGGCCTGTCGTGATGCAGTGAATATGGAGCTTACCCGTTATGAGTGGTACGAGCTGTATTCCGCTTCATGCGGTCGTAGAATGTAAGTAGACATTGAAGAGATGGGTTCGTTTCGATCAAAATTCATAGATATTGGGTGAAAAATGAATGTAGAAGAAGACACGGGTTGCTGACCTGTGTCTTTCTTTGTGATATTTGGCCACCATTGGTTGAAACACAATATGGGAAGTGTAATGGTTTCTAAGGTTATATGACCTACAATGCGAATGTACTAGTCATAAGCATGCTGTTCGGATTCGAAACCCGTGTGTTGGCATACTGTAAGGATATTTCACCTGCATATTTGCGCTAGAGGCTATGTCCATGGACTTAGGAAGAGTGCTGATAAGAAGGACGTTTCAACCATTTTTATCGTTTTACCGGGTAGTTGCTCGAGTGCTGTGATAAAATGATAGGAATAAGAACATACGATCTGTTTATGTGAGAGGAGACACCTTGACGATGGAGATGCTTAAACCACCCGCCGAGACATTATACGAGGTTGAATTACGTGCACTGCGAGAAGAGGATCAGGGAAAACGTCCCCCGAACTGGCTGTTATCTCCCGCCTATGTGCGCGATTTTATTATTGGCAGGGATAAGCCAGCGCTATTGAATGGAGAAGAAATCCCGATTACCCGCAAATTTTATGGCAATGACGTGTTGATCGAACGTGCAGTAGTCACTCTGGCAGGCAATCGGGGATTAATGCTTGTGGGAGAACCCGGAACAGCCAAGACCATGCTTAGCGAACTTCTGACCGCAGCGATATCAGGCACCAGCCTGAACACGATACAAGGAACAGCAGGCACAACAGAAGATATGATCAAGTATTCATGGAATTACGCCATGTTGCTGGATAAAGGCCCTTCGGAAGCGGCGCTTGTACCATCGCCGTTATATAACGGAATGAAAAAAGGCATTCTTACCCGATTTGAAGAGATTACACGTTGTCCCGCTGAAGCGCAGGATAGTCTGATCAGTATTCTCAGTGACAAGGTCATGAGTATTCCTGAACTGGATGGCGGTGTACTGTTTGCCCAGCCGGGATTCAACGTTATTGCTACAGCCAATATTCGGGATAAAGGTGTAAACGAGATGAGCGGTGCCTTGAAACGGCGGTTCAATTTCGAAACGATCAAGCCGATTCATAACGTGAAAATGGAAGCCGAAATTATTGAATCCCAGGCAAGAAGCCTGTTATTACATAGTGGAATTGATATTGAAATTAACCCGGATGTGGTTGAATTGCTGGCTACAACATTTATGGAACTGCGCACCGGCATGACACGGGAAGGCTACAAGCTCGATACACCTCAAGCCTCCATGAGTACGGCAGAAGCAGTGTCTGTCTATGTCCAGAGTGCGATGACTTCCTATTATTACGAAGATAAGGCTATTGCGCTGGATCGGTTAGTGCAGAATATGCTGGGGACCATTGCGAAGGAAAACGACAAGGATCTGTCCATTCTCAAAACCTACTTCTCCAAGGTTGTTAAAGAGCGTTCCAGGGAAGAAGGAATGTGGAAGGACTATTATGAGGAGAGAAAATGGATCGGTTAACAGCAGTTCTGGACCCTGATGTTGATCAGTTACAATCCTTGTTCGAGTCCCATGTGTATAACCTGAGTAATCATACGGTCTATTATCCAATACGACACCATAGCCCTGCATGTTCATATCACTTATTACGATTAATCGAAGAGTACAAGCCGGATATCATTCTGATCGAAGGACCAGAGAGCGGTAATCCATTAATTTCGGTTCTGAGTGATGAGGCAACCTTGCCTCCTGTCAGTCTTTACTACACCTATGAGAGTGAGTTGCAGAGAGAAGCCTGCTATTATCCGATGCTTCGTTATTCGCCTGAATATGTGGCTATGAAAGAAGCAAAACGACTGGGCATTCCGGCGAAGTTTATTGACCTGGACTACCAACATTTCTCCACTCATGCATCCAAATCCGGCCAGATAGAACAAAAGGAGATCTCCATCCAAGACGAAACCTTGCTTGCGGGGTCTGACTTTATTAACCGATTGTGCCAAAAAACAAACTGTCGCAGTTTTGATGAATTGTGGGAAAAGGTGTTTGAGATTGGAGGCCTGGAGAAATCTACTGAGGAATTCGTGCGGGATGTATTCACGTATTGTACGCTATCCCGAATGTGCTATTCCACGGAACGATTACAGTCTTCAGGTGATCTGGCAAGAGAAGCACATATGAAACAACGTATTCAACAAGCGGTACTTGAACATGAGCGTGTGCTTGTCATTACCGGTGGATTTCATACGTATGGACTGTTGATGTCAGAGAAACATGAATCAGAATTGGAACAGTCAGAGATGGATAAACAGCATACAGAACAGCATTTGGATGGACAAGGTAAACCAGGTACGTCTCAACACGGTGCATTTGAACCAAGTGCGGTTCACCAACAGATGTATCCGATGGTCTATACTTTTGCTGAAGCGGATCGGCTTAATGGATATGCAAGCGGCATGCCTTATGTGAATTATTACGATCAGATCTGGAACCAGCTGCTTCGCAAGAAGAGTACACCGTACAATCTAACGGCTCTGGACTTGTTATCTCGGCTGATGCGCAAATTACGAGACGGTCACGAACATGTATCAACCAGTGATGCGATTGAGGCGTACAGTATGATTCAGGGGCTTGCCGGGCTTCGGGGCAAAAGGGAAGGCGGCGTCTATGAGTTGATGGATGCAGCACTCTCTTCCTTTGTGAAAGGGGAGCTTACCTTGGCGACCGACAAACCGTTGCAAGAACTGCAGCAGTTATTGACAGGAGACGTCATTGGAAGCGTGGCTCCCAATTCATTCAGTATCCCTATCGTGGAGGATTTCAAGGCACGTTGTACAGGATACAAATTGCAGATTCGCACAACTGGACAACACAAGAAAGTGCTGGATCTGTATGCAAAACCGGAGCATCGTCAGATAAGCCAATTGATTCAGTGCATTACCTATCTGGTTCCTGAATTCGCGAAACGGCAATCGGGGCCAGACTGGATCGCAGAGCGTAACATGAATCTTGTTCGCGAAACCTGGGTTTATATGTACTCTTCCCGCATTGAAGCCAGATTGATAGAGAACTCTCTCTATGGCGGAACGCTTGCTGGAGCAGCCACACGCAAAATGGAAGAACAGATGCAGGAAATACCGGATCATCATAGCGGTGAACTTGCCCGGCTCATGCTTCAAGCACTGCTCATGGGGCTGCAGGACACAGCGATGAAGCTCTATGAACAGGTGCGCTCGGCGCTGAGAACCGATGGAAATTTCCTATCCTTATGTAACAGCCTGCATGTTTTGAACCGAATTCATCAACACCGCAGGTTGCTGGGATTATCTGACGAGCAACATCTCCCTGACCTGGTATCCGAAGCTTATAGGAACGCCGTGGACAAGTTGTTACAGCTCTCCAGAGCCAATCCGGATGAACATGAAGCCATTATTCAGGGATTGAAGCTGCTAGCCATGCTCGCTGAGTCAACAGAGGCGTATTTTCAGGATGAGACATTCCGAATTCATCTGAATGAGCTTCTGTCTGATAACCAGCTTCCGGCTCAGCTGGAGGGTGTGTGTGTGGCTATTTCCTCAGGGCTCGGCGACAGGCCCAGAGATGAGATTGTTGATCGTGCTCGCGGGTATATCCATGGTACACCGGATCAGACCCGTCAAACGGCACTTTTTTTACAGGGAGTATTCACTGTCGCACGTGACGCTTTTTTATATGAAGATCAGTTGTTGTACGAGTTGAATGTTTTGATTGAACAGCTATCCTACGAAGACTTCATCAGTATGGTACCGGAATTAAGGCTGGCATTCACCTACTTTACACCTATGGAGACAGGCTTGATTGCTGAGCGGGTGGCAAGTCTGAATCAGGTTGAACCAGAGGAGATGTTAAGGCCAGCGGTTGATGAGCAGATGCTGATCCAGTCCAAAGCATGGGACGAAGCGCTTCGAAAGGAGTTTGCCACATGGAAGCTAATATGAATGAAGCGAACCGGAGAACAGACGGAACCAGAGAAATCAATCAAAGTTCCAATCCGGATGGAAGCAACCGAGGGGATCAACATTCTGCTGAAACCTTAAATCGATGGCGTCTGATTCTCGGTGAATCGGCCGAAGAAGGATTGTGCAATACAGACCAATACACTTCGGCTGAATTTCAATATACGGAAATCGATGAGATTCTGGGGTATCTCTATAATTGTGAATACGGTGAAGAACAAGGTTATCGAAAAGAGGGAGGACGAGGTGCGTCTAATCTGACTGTACCGAAATGGTTGCACAAGGTCAGGGATCTATTCCCCAAACCAACGGTAGAAATATTGGAGAAGCAGGCGCTCGACCGCTACGGACTGACCGAATTGTTAACTGACAAAAAGTTGCTTGAATCCCTTGAACCCAACATGAATCTGCTCAAGAACATTATGCAGTTCAAAGGACGGATGAAAGGTGAGGTGTTAAAGAGCGCCAAAGAGATCATGCGAACCGTGGTTGAAGAACTCCGCAGCAAGCTGGAATCTCAGACTAGAGCCAGTATCATGGGCAAGCGCAGTCGTTATACCTCCAGTTCAGTACGTTCCTTGCGCAATCTGAATTTCAAACGAACCATCACCAAAAATTTGAAAAATTATGATAAAAATAAGCGCAGATTTGTGATTGATCGCCTCTATTTCGACGGGACTATACAGCCCCATAACAAATGGAACATCATTATTGGTGTGGACGAAAGTGGCAGTATGCTCGATTCAGTCATCTACAGTTCGGTGATGGCCAGCATCTTCTATCGCTTGAATGCGCTGCGCACGAAATTATTCATTTTTGATACACAGGTGGTTGACCTGAGCGACAGGCTGGAGGACCCGGTAGATGTGCTCATGAATGTACAGCTCGGCGGGGGGACACATATTACCAAAGCGTTGCGTTACGGCGAGACGTTAATCGATAATCCAGGCAAAACGATCTTTATTCTTGTCAGCGATCTGGAGGAAGGCTACCCAATCGCGCAGATGTACAAAGCATGTAAAGATATCATCGATGCAGGATGCAAATTGCTGGTTCTCACCGCACTCGATTTTAACGGGGATTCAGTCTATAACAAACATGCAGCACAGACGTTGACCAATATGGGCGCACATGTAGCAGCAATTACCCCAAACGAGCTTGCGGATTGGATTGGCGAGATCATCACTTAAATTTGAGGAGGAATGTGTAATGCTTACCACAGACCGTGCAGTAGAAACTTTGGTGGAGAAATTCGCAGTAACTTGTTCAAATGAGTATTCATTAAAAACCGATCGAAGCTCCGAAATTATTGATTATGTCTTGGGAACATCAGACAAGTTCCCGGATATGATGGGGAATTCGAGTCATTATGTGTATCAGACGATTGATCTGCTCATGAAGCTCGCCAAAAAAGATGATGGAGATATCTTTTACCGTGCCGGCGCTATTGTGATATATCTGGAATCCAATTATTCCAAACGAAATTCATGGAGAACGGATGCCTTTACCATCTGTATGGGAAATGATTCAGAAGCCTACGGCTTAAGTGGAAAGAGCAAAAGTTCTGATCGCATGGGCGGGTTGTTGTCCCGGTTGGAGAAGATCAAACAGTTTGCGGGCGAGAACGAAATTCTGGCTGAATTGAAGAGTAAATTAAAACGTGCCCAGTGGCTTTTTGATTCCAAAAAAGCTGACAGTCAGGGGAATTATCGGGATGTCATTAATGCATTAATGCTCCTGCAACTATATTCGAAGCTAAGTAATACCCCTTCTCATGCAGAGGTTGAATCTTCTGCTCAATCGTTGCCAGCGTTGTTTCAACATGTGATGGCTAATGATCCAGATAAGTTGCGGGAAGAGCTACATACGTTGATTGAACCTGTAGTGGTCAGTAATATTCAAGGGAAGCATAACGGATCTTCCCAAGAATTGAAGGATGAATTCCTCAAGCAAAAGCGTAATCAGCTCATAGCGGAGCTATATCCCAATACGTCTTTCTCTCCAAAAGAGCAATGTTCACACGCTGTATTCCATCAAACGATGGTACTGGTAAGCAGTGCCTTGTTGTACCTGATTAACATTAGTGGAGGTAAACAACGTTTTCTTGATGCGAAGAGTGAGATTGGGCATGTTTTGCTTCATACCCTGCATCAGTTACATGAGATTTATCCACTTGAAGTTCGCCGTTACTTGCTGAGTATGGAGCCTAGAGCAAAGAGTCCAAATGATCTGCTTGCTGGACTTGTACCTCTGGATGAGCCTTATCAGTTAGTTGAAATGTTGCGGGACGAGCTTAATTCGTACACGGTATCCTGGAACATGCTACAATCCGCGATCGCGAATCGTCCTGAACAAGCGATTCGAGCATACGAGATTATCAAACCGCCATTCCTCAAACTTTGCATTCAGAAATTCATGGAGGATCAAGGATTGGCATTGCCTAATGCGGAGGAGTCATTGGAGCAAGCGGTATTCAACGCTCTGCGGCATCCTTTGGACGGGGGACGTCAAGGAATTGCGATTGCAAGATATTTAAGTGGGGAAAACACCCTTGAAGAATATTGGGAGGACCCGAATAGTCGCGGGTTGTTTAATCAACTGAATCGGGATAAGAAGCGTGTTCACAACCTCATTAGTATTAGTTTTCTGCCCTTGGACTCAGAGGCGATGCGCAGGTTCGCAATCTTGACCACTCATCCTGATTGGACGCTGGATATTGTCTCAGACATGTACAATTCTTACGCGTTTAGTGGAGAGCAGCTTCTTCAACGTTATGGGCAAGATCCTGAGGTGAAACGTGAGAAATTGCTAACGAGCCTGATCTCACTCAATGGCATGACCGACTATAGATACAAATCCATGCCACATGACGAATACCGCCGAATCATTCAGCAGAATCTGGACTATGCACTGACACAGTACAAGAAACTGCCAACGGATACGCGCATTCTAATTCTGGAGATTACCTTTGAACAGCGTGATGAGCTCTCGAAGAAACAACTGTCCGAAGCGATTCGTGCCGGATTGCAGGATTCGTCCAAGAAGGCGAGCGGAGTGGCTTTAGCCGAATTCAACCGGATTCCTGATCAGGACTTGTATACGCTCGTATACCTCTCGGAGAAAAAAGCGGGAATCAAAGAGATGGCTCTGACTGCAATCCGCAGTCTGGAAAACAGCAAGGAGCTGTACGGTGAGCTTTTGAAGAAAGAGAAGGCAGAGGATTGGAAAAACCTGATTCAAATTCTGCTGGATACCGCAGATCTGAGCCCGGAGTATGCTCATGCTGCGCTCGCTGATCAGGCAGATAGTAAAAAGCTGTCCAGACTAAGTTGGTTGTCCCTGAAAGATCTCCCTTCCCTGATGCGAACAGAGGACAATCAGCCGTTAGATGACCGAATTAAGCTATATGTTATGGTGCAATCGCTGGATCACACTTCAGGACCCAATGAAAGATTAAATGAATTACGGGACTACGTAAGTGAGGCATCACTCGTTCGTTTTGCAAGTGAATTGCTTCAGGTCTGGATTCAGGAAGGTGCCCCCGCGAAAGAAAAGTGGGTGATGTATGTTTCAGCACTCTTTGGCGATATTCAGATTGTAAATATTCTGACACCGCAAATTAAGGAATGGACAGAAAACAGTCGAGGCGCGATTGCAGCAGATGCTGTGAAAGTGCTCGCTTATCTGAAAGATCCATCCGCTCTTATGGCGATTGATAAAATCAAACGTGGCGTGAAGAACCGTCAGGTGAAAGGTGCAGCAGAAGAAGCATTGCAGCTTGCAGCCGACAATATGGGACTTACTTCGGAACAATTGGAAGATCGACTTGTCACTACACTTGGTTTTGATGAAAAAGGAACCATGCAGCTGAGTTACGGAGAGCGCTCCTTCCTGGTTAAGGTCAATGGAGACTTGCAAGTGGTTGTTCTCAATGAAGAAACGGGTAAATCCGTGAAGAGTCTGCCTGCTCCTGCACAGAAAGATGATGCTGATCTGGCAGCACAGTCGAAGGCACGTTTTACACAGCTGAAAAAAGATCTCAAATCCATGGTTAACATTCAGGCGCAGCGTCTGGAAGAGTCATTGTCCAAGCAACGTCTGTGGTCTGCCGATGAGTGGAAAGCCCTGTTTGTACAGAATGTCATTATGCAAAAATTTGCTGTTGGTCTGATCTGGGGAACATATGAGGATGGCGCTCTGATCAGCACCTTCCGTTATATGGAGGACGGTACCTTTAACTCCGTGGATGAAGATGAGGTTGATCTGCCTTCAGGTGCACAAGTGGGACTTATACACCCATTGGAACTGGATCAGGCGACGCTAGAAGGTTGGACAACGCAGTTGGAGGATTACGAGATCAAGCAGCCGTTTGAGCAACTGAATCGTGAAATTCATCAGCCTGAAGACGAGGACAAGATCAAGAATGAATACGATCGTCTGCCTGAGTCTGATTTCTCACCAACGTCTTTCCCCAAAGCACTGGAAAAATACGGATGGATCAAAGGGCCTGCACAGGACGGCGGCTGGTATCATGAATTTTATAAAGAGTACGGAGATCTTGTTGCGGAATTGCAATTCAGTGGTACGAGTATTACGTATTACGAGGGATTGGATGACATTACCCTGGAATCCTTACATTTCTTCAAACCGAATAACAAGCAATATTATTACTATGGGGACAACAAACCGATTGCTCTGGGCAACGTTCCAGGTCGAGTATTCAGTGAAACGATCTACGATATATTGAGAGCAACGGGGCGTTGATGACGTGAGTGGATTCAAGGAGAAATTCAGGATTTTTTCGAAGCTGTGCACGGAGGATTATCTGATCCGGTACGCCAACAAGGGATTGTACAAAAGGTCTTTGAAAGAGTTGGACAATGGTGTAACTGTAACATACACATGGAATGAATCATCCGTGAGCTGCGAGTTAAGTGATGGGACACACTGTACGCTTGAAGATACGCTGGATCATTGGAATTGTTCCTGTCCTTCAGAGCATATCTGCAAGCATGTGCTGATTGCAATTCTATATGATCAACGGGAACACTCGTTAGAGGATTCGATGAGTGCAGATGAAAACCATGTGCTGGATAAAGACTCAGGGATATCGAATAATGATTCGTTGGACGTACCAAAAGACGTATCAGTAACAGAATCAGTATCGAACTCAGCATCAAATAGGGATGATTCAAACGTAGTTTCGCATGCCGCATCTCTTGAAATGGAGTCTCGCTTTCGCTGGATGACGGAGTCTGACCTTACAACACTGATTAAATCGTATAGCTCTTCCATGCTGGAGGAAGTTGTATTCCGCTTAAGGTACCCTGAAGAGGTGAAGATCATCGTAGATTCACTACTTACGGTACAGTTGACAAGTCAGAATATGGAGGTGTCTTTTACCGAGGAAGCCAGTCTTGCGAAAGCTCTTTGCAAGGTGCCGCAGACAGCCGGAAAGATGGCCAAGCTTGAAGCTTTGCTACGATATCGTTCACTAAAAGGGCTGAATGATACGGATGCATTAAGTGGAAGGGTGTACGAAGCCAAGTTCTCTCTGCAGACGGTGCAGGAATGTCGCATGATGCTGGCAGGATTGTTGAAGACGGGACTGGCCCGTCTTCCGCAGTCCTATATGGCACAACTGGAGACTTTGGCGATCGCAGCTCATAGTGGCAACCTCCCTGATATAGAACGCAGTTTACGAGGGATTCAAGGGGAACTACAGTTGTTTTTTAACAGACATATCCGTTTCTCCATGCAATCCATACTGGATCGCGTAAGCAAGCTGTATCTTGCACTCCAGGTGCTTGAAGAGAAAAAGGTGTCTGCCATTCAGCAGAGTCAGCTCATTGGCAGTTTTCGAAGTAAATACTATACGGTTCCTTCACTTCACCTGTATGGACTGGGAGCTGATGCGTGGGAGACACGATCCGGTTATCGTGGTATCACCTATTATTTCTATTGTTTCGATGATGAGAAAATCTACACCTATAGCGATGTACGTGCTGTATATTATGATGATCAGCAGTTCTCGTATACAGAGCATTATGGTGCATTCACACCATGGCTGCCTCATCTGACCTTTCGCCAGTTCGTGGGTGAAGAAGTTCAATTCCACTCCGTTAAAGTGAATGAAGAACGCCGGATCTCCTCCGGGGAAGGTGCCAAGCTTGCAATTTTGCCACGTTCGGGTGTGGAAACGCTGAATATGGGCAAAACCATGCAAGATGTATCGTCTGTGCTTCAAGAGAAATCGCGAACATTTGATTTATTCGCTTCTCCTAGAGAACGACTGGCTGTGATCAAAGTCGCTCGAATTGTGGATCACAGCTTTGTCAAACAAACCCAGGACCTTATCCTAACGGTTGAGAGTGCCGAAGGAGAACGATTGACACTCACTCTCCCGTATTCATCGGACTGGCAGACGATGATTCAAAGACTGGAGTCCGGATATGGTTCCCAATCCCTTGAACACTTCTATGCATTTGTGCGTATGGAATCAAGACGGATTAGCCCAATCAGTTTTCTGAAGGGTCAAACGGTGCTCAGTCTGAAACTGGATATCGGCAATGGAAGGATGGGAAGACTTGGAAGAGCATAATCAGTTCATGCATAGAATCAGCAGCTGGTCTGAAGAGTTACTGCTGCGCGGGTTATCTCAGTTTGCGATCCGAGATATTGAAGTTCTTGAGCAGCTCGCAGCGGAATCCTCGCGGTTGCAGATGAGTTTCCTGCATGAGTTGTTGAATCACATTATTAAGGAAGGGCGTAGCGTGGCTCTGGGACAAGGTAATGAAGAGCTGCTGTTATTTCAGTATTGTCGTCTCACCCAATATGTACAGCTCAGTGTGCAAGAAGAGGCGTGATATTGGTTAGTTATCGAAGCTAAGGCACATGAAGCGATATGATGTAATAAATAAGATGTATTATAGAATATAAGAAGATTTGCAGAAGGCCCCAAGGTCACTGCAAATCTTTTTTTATCGTGGAGTAAGTAAAAGTTATTTGCCAAACGAATATAGGTAGGAATCAAGGATCAACACGAACATTCGTGACTCATATGAGCATGGAAGGGAGGAATATATAATCGTGGAAGAAGAACAAATACGAAAGGCAGTGGCGAATCGTGATCCGGAGGCTATGGAATGGGTGATGAATCATTACGCAGGTTTGTTATGGAAGATTGCTCATTCCATCCTACATCATGCATCTACAGAAGAGATTGAAGAATGCGTTGCAGATACATTTTTTGCTTTCTGGCAGAATCCGGATGCGTTCCAATCTGGGCGAAGTAGCCTGAAAAACTACCTTGCATTGATCACCAAACATAAAGCAATTGATCGCTACAGGAAACTTAAGCGAAGATCTGAGCTTACATATGAAGAAGAGATTCATTTGGTGCAAACGGAGGATTTGTTGGTTCAGATGATCAGTAAAGAGATGTATACGGAACTTAATCACATGATTGAATCTTTTCCAGAACCGGAACGGGAAATTATGAAGCGTCGGTTTTACGAAGGACAGAAACCACATGAAATATCAGAAGCATTGTCCCTTCACGTTAGGCAAGTCCATAACAAGCTTTATCGCTCCAGGCAACGATTGAGGACATGGTGGATGAACAGGAAATAAAGGAGGCGATTAAATGCGAAAATCCGAAAAAAAATTCACTGAGCAGAACCTCATAAATATTAAGAAGTTATTCTATGACAAATTGGCGCTAAATGAGCCAAGAACCACGACGAGATCAGGTTCATCTTTATATGCACCCATGTTATACCCATCCGCACAGACCGAGAAGTCCATAAATAGGAGGAGAAAGTATCGCAAAGCCATCTATATTCCTATAACCGGTGCGTTATCTTTATGTCTGGTTACAGGGGCAGCTGCATCAGTTGGAATCATTGATCTGTCTTCTGTTCTTCATTTTATAGGTGCAGATCGAATTGGCATTCTTCAGCCTGTTCACCAGGTGAGTGAAGATCAAGGGATTCGAATGGAGGTTATAGGTGCTGTCAGGGACGGAGATACAACGGAAATCTATGTTTCATTGTCGGATCTGACGGGTCATCGTATTGACGAGACACTGGATGTATATGATTACAGGGTAACCGGAGGTAATGCAAACAACGCTCAGATTATTCATTATGATGATGCGGAGAAAACGGCTATTGTTCGATTCCTCATTCAAGGAAAAGTCACCAAGAACCGAATTACAGTTCAGATTAATACACTGATGTCGGGTACATCTCTTCAAGATGGCTACAACGTACAGGTGGACTGGGAGCAGTTGCTACAAGAAAAGAAAATTAATAGCTATGATATCCTGGATCGAGATCGTATAAGTGGCTGGGGAGGTGAAACTGATATTCAAATGGAAACCGATCCAATTCCGGTATTGCATCAAGATGTAACGAATGTCCCTGTTTCCGGTATTGATTGGATGCATATTTCCAATATGGGTTTTGTGGAGGGCAAGTTACACATTCAGATTAATCCGGATAATGAGATTGGCGAATATAATCATGGATATTTCTACTTCACGGATGAGCAAGGTCAAAAGCTCGATATTCCCCAATATTCCATTAGCTACGGGAGATACATGAAAAATGGAGTAGACATTGGTGGGGATTACATTGAGTATGTGTATGATCTGTCCGCTGTTGACAAATTAGATACGCTGAGACTTCAAGGTAGCTTTACGAGCATTAGTGAAGTTGTACAAGGGAATTGGAAAACTACTTTCAACCTGGGTCAAAATGCTTTGAGTAAAAAAGGAAACATTCAGCTTGATGTGAATGGAGCCTCACAGGCAAATCTAACTCTTTCCTCGGTTGGCGTAACACTTACAGGTGAGGTACTGAGCAAGATTCGGGTGGAGAATCTGCGTATTGAAGTACATATGAAGGATGGTACTTCAATAAATGCTGCATCGGGTTTCATCCAGTTGGATCAGGATATCATCAAGTGGATATCGCCAAAAACCATTCCGGTGAATGATGTTAGCTACGTGCTAATCAATGGAGAAAAAGTGATTTTGCAAGATAAATAAGAAAAAGAGCAAATCAGTTAAACTTGAAATGAATTACATGTCATATCCCGATTTATGACGCATACCATTAGGCGAATGCGGTCATAAGGGAGGAAACTGAGATGTCCATGAGCGAACCGCTGTTAACGCAGATTGTGAATCAACATATTCCGGCTGGTGCAACGGTCGTCACTATCGATAAACCTGTTCAACATCCAGCGATCTATGCGGCAGATCTTACCGGTGACGGTATGCCAGAGATTGCTGCAGTCTATCAGTTGAATGGTGAGCTGTATTTGCTCATTCTGAAATTTGTTCAAGGGCATTGGATCAAGATGGCACTAATTAAGGGATTGGGGTATGGAGTGACTTTAATGACTGCAGCCCCTGTAACTTCAACGGCAAGGAACAATCTCATCATTGGTTGGCGGATTGGATCTATTTGGTCTAAGCTTGCCGTATATGATTGGACTGAATCAGGGCTCAAAGATCTGGCGCCTGACGATCTATATTATAGCTATGCGGAGATTATAGATATTCCTGGTCCGCATGGTCGAGATGGCAAGGTGGAGATTGCACTCTGGATACATGACACTGGTGAAGCCTATCGTGTAGAGATTATCCGATGGCAGAATGGGAAATGGGTTCCTGCACCGGACGTATATGCAGCCTATTATCCCAAAGTGGTGCAATATTACGAGCAACTAACCCAGCAATATCCTGATTATATCTTCTACTGGTATTACCTTGCGGATGCTCAGTACCATGCAGGTCAGTATCCGGCAGCACTCGTTTCAGTTCAGAAGGCACTCAGTTTCCCGGAAGCGTATCCTTCCAGAGAGGTACTACAGGAACTGGAAAAGAAAATTAAGCAGGCGATGGTTCCTATAAGCCATTCTCGGGTAACGACATGGTTATATCCCATCTCCGTTCGAACCACGAATGGGACGCGTTGGGGGTATATGGATGCCCAAGGTCACATTCGGCTTGAGCCGGTTCTGGATGACGCGCAAGAGTTTCAACCCAATGGATTGGCTGTAGTTGTGAAGGATGGTCATGCCGGTGTAATTAATCTTCAGGGGCAGTATGTTGTTCAACCTGTATACGATTCCATCAATTCCTTTTCTGAAGAACGGGCGATAACGATTGATTCTCAAGGATTTAAGATGATTAATGAACAAGGTACAGTCCTAACCAAACGGGCGTACCCGTATATCTCGAATATGAAGGACGGCCGCGCGTTGTTTTACGATTCAAACCCTGGTCAGACAGATGGATCAGTGAGTCGGTATGGTTATCTGGATGCCTCGGGTAATGAGGTGATTCCAGCACAGTTCGCTTCGGCGAACGATTTTCAAGATGGCAAAGCAGTTGTGCAGATCAAAGACAATGAATATGCGCTTATTAATCGCAATGGACATCGACTCGCGACTTATCCATATGCCTATGTGGGACCACTTGGGGATGGACTGCTTGCTTTTCAAAAAGAAGCCTCGGGTAAATACGGGTACATCGACGAACGGGGCAATATTCGCATTCAGCCCAAATTTTCATCGGCATTTCCTTTTAGCGGCGGGCAAGCGATTGTCAATACAGCGGAGGACTACAAATCGATCTATGGTGTCATTAATACGCAAGGATCATTTATCATTCAACCCGCGTATAATGACATCCGTGAACTAGGCGAACATCGTTATGCGTTGGGGCAAGCAATTAATCCGGAGCAGCCTTATATTGGCTCTGTATACGCGATTGCAGAAACTAACGGTAGGAGACTTACGGAGTTTGTATATCGCGATGTGGGCAATTATACAAACGGTCTGGCATCTGCATCGGACGGAAGACAGACCTATCTACTGGATCTGAGTGGAAGACCTGCCGCTGGGTATCCTCATGTAGAAGGTTCGGGTACGCTACAGGTTGTTGCACCAGATCTGATTAAGGCAAATGTAGACCAGCGTTTATCTTATGTGAACCGGGCAGGACAGATCATTTGGCGGCAGAATACAATCGTTCCACTTCATCCGCCGTACCGTGTTCGCGAAGAGAAGTACAAACCGAACAGGGACTATCTCGTATATTATCCGCAGGTGGAAGGATTAACGAACCAAGCGGAGCAGCTTGCGCTGAATGCCAAGTTGAAGGAACTCTCTCAGGTTAAACCGATTCCTGCAGATCAGCAGCTAGATTACACGTATACAGGAGATTTTGATATCACGTTCTATCAGCAGCAATTATTGCAACTGCAACTCACAGGTTATAACTACCCGGCTGGTGCAGCGCATGGTATGCCTACGATGATCTATGCGATTATTAATCTGACGAATGGTCAGTTGTATGAACTGAAGGATTTATTTAAGCCGAATAGTGACTATGTCAAAGTGTTAAGCCAGATTGTGGGGGATCAGATCAAAAATGATCCTCAATACTCATATGTGTTTCCAGACACTTATAAGGGGATTAGTGCGGATCAGCCGTTTTTTGTCACAGCGGATGCGTTGCATCTCTATTTCAATCCATATGATATCGCACCTTATGCGGCGGGATTTCCAACCTTTACAATTCCTTTTGTCCAGATCAAGGATATCATTGATACAGAAGGTTCGTTCTGGAAAGCTTTTCATGGTTGATTGAGGGTACAGCCAACATTTTAACGAAAATATACACTAAGGACGTTAAGGCGAAAGACAGCGAATTTTTCCTGCTTAAGCAAATGTCCGCTGATACTTAGCGTATAAAACAGTCAAAATGTTGGCGCTACCCCATATAGAACTACTATAAATCAATCATTCCATCCTTTACATACATCAATCCACTCTGAATAACTAGAGTATTTTTCTAATTGTTTTATTGTAAGTTCAATAGCACTATTGCTACTCCCGCAAGCTGGATAGATTGTCTCAAAACGTTTTAGAGATATGTCTAGATAAACAGAAACATCATTTTTGATAGCAAATGGACAAACACCTCCAATGGCATGACCAACCATATCAATGGCTTCATCAGGAGAAAGCATTTTTGCTTTTGTTTTGAAATACTCTTTGAATTTTTTGTTATCCACTTTTGCATCCCCGGCAGCAACTACTAAAACAGCTTGTTCATTCACCATAAAAGAAAGTGTTTTTGCGATTCTCTCTGGCTCACAACCTAATGCAGATGCAGCCAAATCCACGGTTGCACTAGATACTTCAAATTCGATAATTTGAGAATCCATACCATATTGTTTAAAAAAATCTTTTACTTTTTCAATTGCCATAATCAGCACACCTCATTTTAAATATTTTCTAGATGATCATAGATGAAACTTGCCTATGTTCTTGGGTAAAAAATCATGTTGTAAATGATACATGGTTCTTGATAGAGATTATTATAGGAATGAACAACATTAGCACGAAAGCGGAGTGCTTGATTTTCTTTTAAAACAATTTTCTTTTTGTTGACTACCATTTCTAACATACCTTGTACCACAAAAACATATTCTTCCACACCATCAAGGTGCCTTTCAGATGGATGGTGACATCCAGGATCAAATTCGATATAAAATATTTCAACGTTACGGGTAGGGTCAAAAGGAAAAACAGGAAATGCTCTCATTTTTCCATCATCTTCAATGATAGCGTCTTTGGACCGTGTATCAACCACACTGCACTGATCTTCTAGCTCTTCCAATAATAAAGATAAAGGGACTTTTAAGCCGACTGCGATTTTCCAAAGAGTTGTAATCGTTGGTGAAGACTGTCCTCTTTCAATTTGTCCAAGCATAGGCTTACTTACATCAGTAAGTTTAGAAACATCTTCAAGTGTAAGATTTCTAGTTGCTCGTATTTCTTTTAAACGTTCTCCAATAGTTAATACTGGCGATTGCATTGCATCACTCCTTTTGTATGTTATAACATTTTAAAATATAATATAACATAACATACTATCAGTTGGATTCAATAGGCGACATTTTAATGATGTAAGTAACTACTTCACATATTTATCCATACTAAATGGAAAATATTACGGGAGTTACAGATCAAAGAAGTCATATTTGTCTATGCAATAAAAAACGAAAACTTTCTCCAACAGCACCTCTTTTGCTTGACGAGAATGTAAATACTTCACCATTCATTCTCAAGTTAAGCGACGAGGTCATATGTCAAATAGGGCTTATAATCTTGTTTGCATGGCTTCTGGTGGAGTATGCGGCTTATGCCTCACTCTATGACAAGACCTATCGGGCACCATACAGCCTCGCGGCCTCAGGAAGGTTGAAGTTGGCCGAACATATTCGTCATCTGTCGTTAGGATTTTTCGGAAAACGTGATCCTGGGGATCTGACGAATCTGATCTTGAGTGATTACGGCCAGGTTGAGCATACGATCTCTCACAATCTGACGCAGCTGATCAGCGCGATTGTGCTTCCGGTACTCGCTTTTGTCGGACTTCTGTTGGTGGATTGGAGAATGGCCGTAGCTATGTTTATTGCGGTTCCCTTAGGCGTGGCTCTGTTATGGCTTACGGATTCGATTCAAGCACGACTGAGTGAGAACCATATTAGAGCCAAAAACGAAGCGACCAGTCGGCTGCAGGAATACTTGAGCGGTATTCGTGAGATCAAGACCCACAATATGGGGGGCAAACGTTTTGAACGGCTGCGTCGTTCTTTTGATGAATTGAAGTCAGCTTCCATTGGGTTGGAAGGCATCATGGGACCTACAATTGCATTGCCTTACTCTTACTATGATTGGAGAGATCACCTGACATTCTTGGCAGATTCGTTTGGAGAAGAAAGCAAGAAAGATGAATATATTGCCAAATATGATGCGAAATATGATGCGAAATCTGCAGAGTAGAAACAAAAGCTGGAGGCGGCTGTACATGGTGAATCCTTTGCCGTAATTGAGACATATCCAAACAACCTGGTCATCTATTCCAATAAAGGGGCAGCTGAGATGTTATACGGTGAATGGGGCCTGAAGCGCACAGAGGGGATCCCTCATCCAGAGGGCTGGGGCGGTAAACAGATTGCACTGGAGGCTCTGGCTACCGTTAATCCGGATCGTCTGCTATTGATGGAGAATAGCGAGAATAAGATGGTAGCCAGCAAGGTGTGGAATAACATGAATGCAGTGAAGAATGAAAAGATCTATAAAATGAGCTTATGGACCGCCTGGGTACGATGATTCTGGAAGGGCAAAAGTAGTCGTTGAGTTATAACAATTTACGATGGATTAACTTTAACATTTAACAGAGCCTAATAACGCCTATGTGTAATTGTGTAATTTGTTCGAAATCATGTAACTTGAACGGTTCTGGCTGCGTTTAGATATTGGGGTGATCTGATGTTGGTGAACGCGGTTCAACGATACATGGTATTAGGACTAATATTTATCGGCGTTTTTTTAACAGCACTCATCGTTCTTGAAAGGATGGAAGGGTACCATATAACAACAACAGAGTATTACGGCTTACGTAATCTAGGGGGGCTGATATATATTTTGTCGCTCATCCTGGGATTCGGTCACTATTTACTGGCTTTTTATGTTGTTATTCTGAGCCCAATCTCATGGCTGCTGCGGAAATATGTATGTTTGCTTACAGTGAGAACTTTTATCTATATGGTTGGGTTTGGATGGGGCGGACTGTGGGTTTTTGATCTCATGTACAATCCATATTTTGTAAATGGATATCAACTCAACCGAATGACATCGATATGGATCTTTGCCATTGCTGGGTTATCTTATGCGGTCTTGGAGAATAAAGTTTGGGTAAGAGAACGGATGCTGAACGAACAGAAGACTACTTAACAGAAGTTGAGTAGTTTTTTTTGTTTACATAATTATTATTTTGTTTACATATGAGACTAAGGAGCTGCATCTTAGAAATTTAGTTTAAAATTGTAGTTTGGAGGAAAACATTTTGTATAAAGCAGGTTTTTGGATTAGATTAGGAGCAAGTGTGCTGGATAGTCTTATTATTTCAGTTCCGTTAGTGATTATTGCAGGTGTGCTTACGGGCAATTTTGATGCGGATGAGCCGATTGCCAAACTACTTAGTGCGTTATATTCAATTTTATTACCAGTTTACTGGTATGGTCGAACCATTGGAAAACGTATATGTGGAATTCGAATCCGTAACTACGATACACACGAACCGCCAAAAATTGGTACGATGCTAATGCGAGTTGTTGTGGCCGGACTTGTGTATGTAATAACTTTAGGCATCGGAGTTATCGTAAGTGCTTTTATGGTCGGTTTGCGTGAGGATCGACGTGCGATTCACGACTTCATTGCAGGAACAGAAGTAGTCTGGGATTAAACAATTAAACTCGGAGATTATAAAGAATTGGCTGTACAGGGGTAAAAATCACTGTGCAGCTTTTAAATCTTTAGTACTGTTTCACAAAACTCGTATTTTGTACATATGTGTAATGCGACTAAAACTTTTGTAGTTTTAAGCTTCGCCAATTTATCGGTGTCTGAGGACAAGAACTTGTACCGTTAAAGGACAAGAACTTGTACCGTTAAAGGACAAGAACTTGTACCCATTGACGATTGACGTTGTTCTTCCCTTCATTTTTTAACGCTTATTACAAATAAAAACCCATTAATTTTTAATGGGTTTAAAAACTTAATCTTTTCACATATTTATCAACTGACTTTTGTAGTTTTAAGTTCTCTTCATTAGGGTTACTCATAACGAGCATTGCGATTTTCTGAGGTGCAAAAGATTTCATGGATTGAATGGCTTCTTTGTTATGCCCATCCTGATGCGGACATTTCCATTTAGGTACCGATTGAATTTCATCTAGATGATAAAATTCAATTGAGCTTGATGAAGAATTTTCGCATTTAATATATTTTATTGCTATGTTTGGGAAACTGTTATCTTTTATTTGTTCAATTTCGTTCCATTGAGGTACACTTGCTTCTACACTTCTTTCTCCTGCAACTTTCAGCCAATCAATGAAAAAGTTTGAGCTAAATTGAGCTACTATCTTTTCTAATACCCAGAATAATGCGTTCTGATTAATCCCCCCCACACTTCTCATTTGATGACTAACGATTTGTTCTGTAAAGTATTCTAAGTGATCTCTTATGATCAATGGTCCTCGATAGAAAAAATCATTATCCACTGTTCTACACAGGGTATCACAGTAAAAATACTCTTTGTTCAACAGAGATTTTCTCCAAAATACATAGGCATATGCATATGTACATATAGTCGGGAAATCAGCAAATTCATCTGTTTTTTTTAGTTCCATTAGTTGAGAAATACAATGTCTATGTTCCTCCAATACAGTTGTTAGTAGTTCTTCTTCTACTCTCTGGTATGCAGCGGAACAAACACGTAATAATTTATTTTGGAATGGGCTGGAAAAATATTGATCATGCTGAATAGGGTTAGAATCGTCAAATTCAATAGTTTCCTCTGGAGAAGCTTTGATTAACGATTTTAAGTTGCAGTGTTGTGCATGAATGATCCATTTGAACTGATTTTTATTATCATCTGAGTTTTGAAGCCATCGGAGTATATTTTGGTCTAGATGGTTCGGTCCCATCCATTCATTCCAACTAGATGAATGTAAGTGTGCGAGAGAATGCCCACACTTACACATAAATGCATGATCCAATTGTTTGTTTGTTAACAAGAATGGTATTTTCCCTCTACATTTAGGGCATGAGTTAAGCAACTTACTCTTATGAAATACACATTCGTCAAAGAGTTTAAACTGATGAAACCAAGAATGATATCCCCCGCTTAAACAACGTTCACACCAATGCAGGTCTTTGTAAAACCAATGCTCCCAGGAACTATACAAACCATGAAAAGGCTTAATCAAGGATTGAATGATACGATAATTGTGTTCCTTTAGATTAATTTTTAAAGTTTGATATAGTAATTCTTCATTGAAACTTTTCAATTCCATAAGCTCTCTCTTTTTATCTCCAACGTCATGCTTTACGTTTTTTATATTTTCATTTCCAAAATAACGAAGTAAATCGTTTCGATCAGCTAAGTTAACTAGAGTTAATTTCTCGAATACAGACCAGGGTGACTCATATTCATAAAGCCATTCTTTTCTCCATATGACGTTCATTTAGTTAGCCCCCTTGTGTGCTAAAGCCATATAAATCTCAGATTCAATGTAACCAGAAAGCTTAATTGCTTCCAACCAATGTTGTGAAGTAATCCAATCTAACTGTTCGCCATGTGCTCCATATATTTTCAACGCATTTTCAATGGCATAAGTAAAATATTCCATCGGAATTTCTAGATCAGAGGATACTCCATGTTCTCTTCGAAGTGACATAAATTGTTGATGAATTGTATCGGCATCCATCTCAAGTCGATAGCCCTTTTGAAATCCCTCAGGAAAAAAGTAACGTGTGTAGCTCCATCCACTATTATCTGGATAGCAAGATATGTCTGGTTCATCATAGCATCGCAGAACACGCTTTATTTCTTCCACGGAAGTAAGACCAAAAAAACGATGTTCATGAGTCATAAAGCGACCAATAATCTGTGACTTTTTTTGTTCGAGAAAGAATGTTCGTCTTCCTAACAGTTCCTCTTGCCCAACAGATATCACTGACATACTTATCTTCTCACGATCCAACTGATTATAAATATCCATTAACCAGTTATAATGGTACTCTGTTAGCCGGTGCGCTTCGTCCATGATAAGTATAATTCTTCTTAAACGGGACTTTTCAGCTTTCTCCATTAACAGATTGACAATTTGGTTTCGCAAATCGGTTGGTTTTCTTTTATTTATAAAAGGAAATTTAAAATCATTTAACATGTCAACGAAAAACTTTTCTTCGCTAGGAACTTTATAGGAATTTGTATTAGCAATCAAGATTGGTAAAGGAGCTTCGATGTATGTGGGGAAATTTTCAATTGCAAATTTTATTGCAAACGTTTTTCCTATTCTAGGGCGCCCATATACAATCATCCCAGGTAAGCGATTCATAACGATTTTTCTTAAACTTTCAATTAGTCGAAGAACTTCTTTAGTTGGCAGCAGGTAGTGACCAATTTCAATCGGATGTGTTCCTATACGAACCGTAGGTTTGTTCATGTGAAAAATATCTCCTTCATTAAAATGATTTGGTTTTGAATTGTTTCAATAGTTGATCGTATATATCCATTTCATTTAATTTCTCTTTTTTGAGTTGCTCTTCTCTTACGTTATCTAATAACTCGTTTTGTCGATGAGCTTCTTCCAACACTTTAGTTTGTTCTTTGGGTAAATTAGAAGGTTCATATTTACTTACTTCATGAACTTGTGTAATTTTATTTGTCATATTCCTTGATTTTTTTGTACGCATGAGATAGTCAGTGTAAACGAAAATAGGATCATCCCACGTAGTGTAGTGGAGAAGTTTTCTTTGAACTAGAGAGTTAATGGCTTTTCTAGTTTGTAGAGAGTGAGCTGTAAGTGACCATCGGCCGGCTACTGTTAAATAACCAAATTCACTTCCATCTGGAAGAAAAGCCTTTAACGTTCGAATGTCATCCACGTTTACATGTAGCACAAGTTCTGTGTTTAACAAGTAAGCTGAGTTAGCAAGCCTTTCACTTCGATACTCAGCGCCCTCAAACTGGATGTACGGCTTCTTACCGGATTTTAAAGAGCCTCTTACAGTTCTTTTTTGAGTAGTCTGCATAAAAAGCAACTCCGATCGTTTGGCTTCTTCAAGACGTCTTGGTATTAATCCAGTTGTCTTCATTCTTTTTTCCAAAAGTTCGAGAGGTGTTTGGTGATAAATTCCCCCATGAGGAGTGCCATTGTAATTAGAAATCAGTACATCAATCAGTTGTTTTAAATGATCATAGGTAATGTTTAGGCTAAGAGCCTTCTGCTCAGGATTGTTTCTTCGTGGATCATTTGGCCCGCTACCCGTAGTATTAGGTAGACGATGAAATCCGTTTTCCTCCAGTGTTTTGAAGAATCTTTCAATTATGCCCCTTCTCATTGGTAGTGCTACAGGCCCTAAATTCATAGAACAACCAATTAAGTTGTCCAGTCGATCTTTTACCATTTTGGCATAATGTGATTTAGCATTATCTAAACAAATTACATCCCAAACTGCCCAGGTTAGTTTAGGAAACTTTTCTGATGGGAATCCACCAACAGATTGATACGATAAACCAGGTATTGTCAGCTCTAACTGCTTATGTGGCATAACTGAATTACGAACGCAGTGCATGACATCACTGGCGCTATATTCTTTACTCAAACTTATGGAGTATCCCAGAATGTTACGAGTAGCCACGTCAATAATTGTTAGAATCCAAAAACGCTCCAGAAGCTTAGTTACCAGATCTCCATCAGGTGTAGTCAAATCTATTGCAAAAAAACCATCGATACGATGAGCATCAAACTGAACTTCTTGGAAGGGGAATAACTTTGAAATGTGGTTTTGTGTTTCCTCTCCGACATGTCTTGCTTTTTGCATTGCATCATTGCCATGCCGAGCGACGGATTTCCTGAAATTCTGTAGAGCTAATTGCTTAAGGTAACGTTGTACTGCTTTATATCCCATCCATTCTGTATTAAGGGGATAATCTGAGTAAGTTACTCCTTTTAACCGACATTCTTCTATAAATCGTTTGTGGACGTGCTTTACTTTCATTACCGGCTCCAGGGAGCGATTCTTTCTTCCCAGAAATAAATCTTCGATTAGTTCCCTAATATCAGGATGCATATCAAGGAATCGATTAAATTCACCTGTTTTTCGATCGTTATTTTGATTTTTATTAAATACGTTAAGTTGGTACACTTTTACGTTTTTCTGTGGAATTAATCCCCGAAATCCTATAACGACACCATCTCGATCATACTGCATGCATCGTTGAACTAACCTTCTCAAGTTTCGAGGAGAAACTCCAGTCACTTCTTGGATTTCCTCTAATCTATCTCTACTAAAGTACATATTAACGGCTTTTTTACGCTGAATGTAATTCGTACGCATCGGCTCCTTAATTGAACTTTCATCAACACTGGGCCAATGTACAGGATTAATTTGTTCCTGCTCTAATCCACTTTGTTCATAGATACGTGATCTACTCATTTTTACATACCTCCATTTGGCTTCCCCAAATTTGGTTTTCAATGTCTACTGTGAGATTGCCCGTGTAATATAACCACTTGAGTGCCAAATTTACATCGTCTGCTGGAAAACAAGATATCTCTTTAATGATTTCTTGAATCTTCTTGTTACGCACCGTTATGGAAGCCAATACATCTGAGATACAAGCCGGCTTTTCACTATTCAGAACTGCTGTGACAATGGATTTCCGGTTTTCTATTGAATGCCGCCCCCTTCTAATGGTTTTCTCAGTGCGAACTTCATAGGCTTTGTTATTTAATCTGCACCATTCTTGTTGTGCCTCAATCTGACGTTTGGTTCGATCGTATTTAGGATGATTTGATGTGAGTTCTTTCTCATATTTGACTTCCACAAAGGTTTCCTTACCATCCTGATTCAAAGTCCACATATCGAATATGCTTGTACGTAATTGCCCCTTTAAAACATATGATATTTTCAAAGGTTGCTCACAATACGTTAGAACCTCCGGATTTGATTCCACAGTAAGCCAGTGATCAAACTCCAAATCACTGTACAGCTCAATATTGCGTTTATTTACTTTGTTTCCACGTGAAGTCCAATAATTATTTCCATATTTCTTACTTCGTAATATCTTGAGAGGATGATACTTAATGTCTTGATTTTTCTCCACAAAGAACATCCCTTTCATAATTTGTTTAAGTTATGAACAAAGAAACGCTTTTTTATACTCTCTATGTATAACTAGTGCCTATCTATGAACATACTAAGAAGTAATAGAATTATAGACGGAGGGGTTCAAATGTCAGAAGAACAGTTCTATAAGTGGCTAGGAGAATGTCTACGAGACCTTCGGAAATCGAAAAAGCAAACACAAGAAGAGATTTGTCAGAGTTACCCTCTTGCCCGCTCTTCCCTAGCCAACATTGAGCGAGGTAGGCATATGATCAGTGCATATAACTTATATTTGCTACTTCATATTCTAGAAATTCCTCTGGAATCTTTATTTAACAACCAATCGTAACCAATCGTATTAAGGAAGAAATAAATCATAAATGTATAAATCAAGGGCAAAATGGGAACACAGCCAGAAAAAGAATTAAGGATGTGTTTCAGGTTATGAAGGTACAAGAATATCGTGATTTAGAAAAACTATCAGACATAGCAAATGAGCTGCCTCAGGTAGTTACTAACTTTATTGAGCAGAAGCTAGATGAGAACGTCTCGCCTTCAAGTCTATTAGAATACTCAAGGGATTTTCGTATATTCTTTAGTTGGATCAGACCAAAGCTTTGGCCATACGTTGCGTCTGAAAGTGAGCTGAAATTAGAGTTGTTTAATGATATTAAACGTGAGCATGTGGAACAATTTGTTAACCATCTATATGTTTCAAGAAATTTGCAATATAGCTCTATGTTGCGTAGGTTTAACGCATTACGTTCATTATTTAGCTTTATACATCTCGAGTTTGAGATCAAGGGGGTTCCAGTTTTACGCCGTAATTGGTTTGCTACATTTACAATGAAGAGGCCCAAAGGTCCAATGGAAGTCGCTCGTCAGATGCAAAACAAAGTTTTAAGATTTAATGAGATCTATCAATTTGTTCAATTCGTTCAGGAAGGAGTTTCTGAGCAGAATAACCTCCAAGCTCAGTGGTTCTATATTCAAAATCGAGCCAGAGATGTGAGTATTATTACATTACTTTTGGAATCCGGCTTAATTGTAAGTGATTTAGTTAATATGGACATAAATGATTTAAATCTGATCGATAACTATATCCTAATCACGAGACAACAAGCCAAAGTCAGAATGAGACATAAAGTTATGTTTGGAGAAAAAGCTAAACAATACCTTATTGAATACATGAATACTAGAACGAAATTTTATAATCCTCAAAATGAGGAAGAAGCATTCTTTTTAGCTAAGAGCAATGGTGAAGTACACGGGAAACGAATTTCTAAAAGGACTATTCAAGTTTTTGTTAAAAAGTATGCTTCAAAATTCGGTGCCTCTGAAGTGACCACTAGGCAGCTTACCCATTCTTTTCGTCTACAGTATGCTGAAAAAAATACTGTGAGAAACACAAAGCAGCAATTGGCTCAACGTAATATTGAAGCACTGGAGAAGTATTTAATTTTGTCTAGTATTATCAAATGACCATCATTACAAGGTGGCCTTACCTAAGCCAGATAAGGCTCTTTTGGTTTTTCAAATAAAGCTCCTAGTTGATCTGTTCAGTTGTGTTTTTCTTCAGTTCCTTTAACTGATTTAATTTCTTATGATAGTGTTCTACTTCTTTCAAATTCAAATCTCTAACATTAAACCATGTGGCCAGACTTACCTCCTGGTGTTTTAAAGATATAATAATTATGGCTTCATAATAGTTGTGTAAGTACACTACGGGTATTTTCCACTCTCCTTCCTCTCTCGCTAGCACAAACCATTTCTTCTTAATCACTGCGCTGTTCGTGTATAATCTGCCATTAAATTTAATTCCTTGAGCTGTTACGGTAGCAATTCCAACATCTGCTTTTATATGATTTGTCATCCTCTCCACCTCCTTTATCATTTATGTCCAGATAAATTGATATATAAACTTATCATTTTAATTAAATAATCTATATACATTAATGTATCGAAGGTTTCCCATTGTTTAGACTTAATTTAGAGGTGTAGCAATGAACGAACCTGTTTTAAGATTAGTAGGGCAACGTGTTCGCGAATTACGGAAAAAACAAGGATACTCGCAGGAAGAATTAGGCGAAATGGCTGGTTTTCACTTCTCCTATATTGGGGGCGTTGAACGTGCCGAGAAAAATATTACCTTGTTAAATCTCCAAAAAATTGCGGATGCTCTTCAAGTCAATGTCCATGAACTCTTTTATTACAGCAAGTATGTTAAGAATGGAAAAAGTGATAAAGAGAAATTGCTAAACGAAATCAATGAGAAGCTTTGGCCTATGAAATCTTCCGATCTAAAAAAGGTTAACCTGCTCTTATCTGAATTTTTTGATAGTTAAGACAAAGAATGCCATGTCAGAGACATCGGCATTCTTTGTTTCAAATTTATATTTCCCACGCTGCTTCACTTTGTAAATTAATCCAAGAGTATCTATTATTCTGCTGAACTAATCCCTCCATCATATTGCGCTCACTTTTTAATGTTAAAAGCAAATATTTCGTTTGGATGTTCTCCACCTGTAGATGCTTATACACTTGTGACAATGAAAAGTATCCTTTAGCTGCATATAATCTTACTTGTTCCATATTAATCTTTCCACTTCGTCGTAGCAGCTTCCCCCCTCCCATTTTATATGCAGCATCGGTATCAATGTTTGGATCTGGAATTACTACACTTAGCTTCCCTACAGGTAAGGTTATTTTGTGCTGATTCGTACGCAACATCTCTTTACATGCCAGATTACGTATAGATTCCCACTGTTCAAAAAAGCTAGAGTAGATCCTTTTATAATGCTTCCATTGGTCTAAGAGCTCGTATATATTTTTGTTGGTTATATTCTTTCTGTATACGCTGAGTTCCCCTTCATTGTGTCCACCAATTCCTCTATTTGGAGTAAATCTTAAATATTCATTGCCAACCTTACAGAATTCTTGAAGCAATAATTTCTCTGTCTCATTTAATTGTTTTAATTTAATCCGGACCACTTTAGACAGAACTCCATGATTTTCTAATAAGTCGAACAATTGTGTATTTTTTATATCATATTGTTTATTTGCAATGAATTTTCCAACAAGACCATGCTCAGTCCACTCGAGTCGTTGAAGTCCTAGGGATGATTGATATTCACCAATAGCTTGTCTCAGCAATTTTACTTTTGAGCCTGAACTGTACATTTGCTCATAATTTAATGATTGAACAAAGTGATTAATTTTTTCTATGCTCACTAATTTATTCTCCTTTGCTTCAGCAGATTAGTGAGTGTTATTGACTGTTTTTATAAATATTATTCAAAGTAAAGAGTAGTAAGTAAGGGATGTAGGTTGCAATGTATGGATAAATGTGCCTATCAGAATCTATTTTCCTCGAATGTACTTTCATTCTATATGGTTTAATATGTTATGGGATAATGGCTGATCCCCCCATTATTGAGCAAAACATCCAATCCAAGATTGTTAAGCGTACTAAATTATTCAATCTAAACTTGTAGAATTCAATTCAACTAAGCAATTGTTGTTACCTTCCACCTAGCATTATTTTATGAAGCTAAATGAGTTCTGAAATTAAGTTCTTTCAAAACTTCTAATTTCGTTATGTGCTAACTAATTCACCATGAATTAAATTAGCATTATGCAATTAAGAATTATTTTATTGAGAAGATTTCTATCTCAAAAATGGATTAACTGAGGTAAACATCAACATGATTTGATGCATTCGATATCAAATTTAAAGAAAAAGTCAGCATTTAAATGCTGACTTTTCATTGTAATCGTTTATTTATCTTTGAGGAAAGATGGTATGCCATAGTTTGCCTTTCGCTGGTAAACAACGGTTACTTCGTGATCAGGACCACCATCTAACGAAGGAGCCATGAGTTTCACTTTTGGGAGGTCACCAACTCGCTGTTGTTTTATAAACTCTTCATTCGTTTTACTCATTTTAATCCCCCCATAGAAATAATTTAATGTGGTGATCAGTTCTTGAGTTTCATCATCTAAAGTAGCAAACTCTTCAATCGAAACTTCTTCCTGATCTCGGATATAAAGAGTGAGAAAGTAAAGGATAACACAATTCATATGCAGATTACACTCTGCGATAATATTTG
The DNA here is from genome assembly GCF_052115745.1 of Paenibacillus sp. 2KB_22. Lineage (NCBI taxonomy): Bacteria > Bacillati > Bacillota > Bacilli > Caryophanales > Paenibacillaceae > Paenibacillus > Paenibacillus sp. 2KB_22. The sequence continues at coordinate 209,375 of NZ_JBFRHG010000002.1, read as the reverse complement.
AATGTCAAATTAAACAAAACATACCAACCCTTTAACTTCAAAGAAAGGTTTACCCATTTAGGAGAAGAAAACAATGGTTAAATGCATTATAACCACCCGATGTGGTTATATACCTTATTCTGCTTGAACTCCATGTTCATGTGGGCAATTCAGTAATATCACGTTGATAGGTTCAGTAATCATTAAGGTTACATCAACTTTCACTTTGCTACACAATATGTCATTTTATGAGGGTAACCTCTTACCGAATAATCTACCGTTAAACTCAACTCAGATCTCATTTTGAAGTTTGAAGCGTATATTTTATGCTTAATTAGCTCTCAATTAATTTAATTTATCTTCTTCTCGGATTAATTTATTTTCACCTATGAATTCCTCGACTAAATGAATGTTCTGCAAATTATTCTCTTCCCAAATTTCTTTAGGTATGTGTTCAACTACAATAAACTGAAATTCACTCTGAATCTCCTCGCGAATCCGTGTAATAAAATTGTTCAATATTGTAAAAGCAGTCGTTATTTTATGGCGATCATTAATCTTTTCCTTTGAGTTATCATAATATGGTCGGCTCGGTTGATCCAAAAATAAAAATGCAGGAATATACGGGATCTTCTGTCTAATAAAGAGCTCATGAAGGCCTAAAAATAAAGAAAGATGCAGAAACAAATGGTTAGAACTGCTACCTACAACACGTTCTACTTTGGTTGAGTGAGGTTCTTGCAATTTCAGAAATTTATCTCTATAGTCAAATGCTGCACGATAGCCCTTGTAGTTTTCAAGAGCATCTCCTGCTTGATCCAGATATACTTGGATTAATTCTTCAAGCAGACGTAAAACAGCTGCTTTTTTCTCTTCTCTATTCCCAAGTTTTTTCTCCAGTTCCGTGATGTCTTTTTTTAGAAATTTAACAGATGAGTCTGGATTTTCATCTTCCCACTTTTTTTCATAAAATTCGAGTTTAGTTTTTATTTCTCCAATAAGTACATATTTCTCTTGATCGCCAGATAATGCTTCAATTCTTTGAGGATATTTCTCCATTTCTGTTTCAATTGTCTTCAACTCAGAAGTCAATTGCGAAATTTTATTTTTAACACTAATTCGTACAGGAGTTTGCTTGGTGATTGCTTGTTTTATACTTGTCAATTCGTTCTTCAGCTGTCCAACGAACTCTAGCACCAACGGTACATCAATTATTTCTGAATAATTTTTGTGGATGTAATTGATTGGACGAAGACTATCTTCATTTTGCTCAAGTACAGCTTTGTAATTATTGTACTCACGTTCAAAACGCCTAAACTTCTTTATTTGTCTTGATAATTCCCAATGTCTTTTTTCAAGTTGATCATACTCATTGACTTGTGTAGAAGGGAGAATCTTTGTTTGCTGATAAACAACCTCTTTTAACTGACGTAGCTCTGTATCAAAGTCTGATGGGATATCGCTTAGCAATCCATGCTCTTTTGCTCTTTTAATAACTTGCTGCATATTTTGTTCAAACAAACGAGTTTCTTTATCGTAAGCTGTAATCTTTTTTTCAATCCGCCTTAATTCAGTTGTAAGTTTATTGATGTGCTCCTTAATTAACGTACCCTCGACAGAATCAATACCAATTGACAAATCAAAAATTCGATCCAATGCTTCTTTATACCTGGATTCCGTTTGTTTATCAAAGAAAGTCTCACTATTAACGATTGTGTTTTCGTTTTGACTGTTAAAGAGTAGAAAATATCGGATGGAGATCTTTGTACCCTGCTTAATCGTCTTGCCACCGTACGGGATGACTACTTTGTCATGAATATCAAACTCAACATCAATGAGACTCTTCAGTTCATCCTCATTAATGCTCTTTTCCGGTATCTCAGGTATCTCTCCGCTTCCTGAGAAATAGTAATTATCTGAAATCGTACCATCATCAGAGATACTTTTTCTGCATATTGTAAATGTTTTATCATTTATACAGAAATTAATTCCATACCACTCTACGTTCTCATTAATAATTTTCTCAGGGATGCGGGGATCGCTACCAAACAGACAATACTCAATAATTCCCCAGATTACCGTTTTACCCGTGATGCTCCCCCCAGTTATCACATTTACTTTGTTAGGTTTGAATTTAAGTCTGCGAATATTTCCATTTTTCATCCAAAGTAATATTTCGTTAAAGTGAAATTTCATATATGCACCCTCAATTGTAAATATAAGTTTTCTACGCTCATTTCCAGCATACTTGAGATTTTTTTTGATGCTTTTATGACATCTTGTGCGCGCTTTCCTAGTCCCCTATTGTTAAAATCAAACGAATCATTAACATATTCGATAATTCCTGCATCATTCTCTAGTACCCTGATTTCATTGAGCAATACAATAGAGTTTATGGAAATTGGCAGGAGAGAAAGGTAGCGTTCGTTAAAGTTGGTAAGGAGATTCTCTTTTTTTGCTATTAATTGTTCAATACTGCGGACATTTGAGTTTTCACGCTTCAATAAGATTAGTGTTTCTTTGTGGGCCATGAGCGGCAAAATAAGTAGTGCCTTCGAATAAGATAGCTTTTTTGAATGCTTGAGCACCGATGCAATGGCCACTATTCCGAATGCCTCATTGTTAAACATATATTTAGAGTTAGGTACCGGATCAGTTGAGTTAAGTTTGTCAATACTCATTTCTTGTATCTATCCTCCCAGTCAGGCAACCAACCAATACTGGGCCGATCCGAAAGTGAATAAAAAAGCCCATGACTTAGGGGTGTCCCTATTTTTTGGTTTTGTAATTCTAGCTCTAAATCTCTTATGCTATCAAGACAATCTAGCGCACTTTCACTAGGTGTTTTTGACGTACCACTTCTACGGTGAAACCGCCTAAAGCTTGTTTTCCATTTTGCTATACTGTCTTCTTCAAATTGTCTGCGTTCGTCCTCCGTTATATATGATTGCTGAATCCAGCTTTCTAAGTGTTTGGATAGTCGTAGTTTATCTGTCGTGAATTCAGCCATGATGACAGTATCTGTTGATTCTACATCTTCTATATCAACTAGTTGCTTTATGAAGATCTGTTCCTCAAGTTGATCCGGCAAAGCGATTCTAAAATTTCTGTTAGGTAAGATTTTGCTTCTTGCATTGTGAAAACATTTGTGAAATCGTTGTTTAACTTCATCGAAAGTTATCTCTAGTTTTTTTCCCTTTTTCACTTCACTAAATTTCCATACGCTCATTTGGCTGTTTATGCAGTTAAAAACATCATCGATTCGACTATCATCATCCTCATAAATTTTCTCAGCAATTTTTGTTCTGACACTCTGTATTAAATCGTCCTGATCCAATTCAAACTTTAATTGCGGGATAAAAGATTTTAGCCAATCATCCGACTGTTGACTTAACGAGAGCATATACGTTTTCAGCTTGTTCTCCCGCTCCGTTGAATCTTTTAGAGAGGCGATTAACTGATTCATATAAGCACGCAAGTCTAACAGTTTCAATTCTCCGTTCTGACATTTTCTTATATTTACTAAAAATGAATTACGTTCGTTATCTTTTTTGTTTGAAGCAAGTACAAACTCGGTTTTGGAAATAAATTCAAGTTGTTTCGGCAATATATCACGTTCGCTCGCGACGTCATTGATAACACTTATCCAATTATAGATGGTTTTCCAAAGATCAAGATCACGCTCAGTAAGATTAACAGGTTTATCTTTTGTAGTTGTTTTTAGTGTGTGCTTTGTCTGAATCAAAATTAATTTTCCATCGACCAACTCAATATGTATGTCATCCTTTACCTCATAGCCGAGTTTTTGTCCTTTCTTTAGCTCCAATAACTTATTTAAAAAATAGTAATACTGATACTCAAACCCAATTGTTGTTTTATCTGCGGCAGTTAATTCTTCGTGTGTTTTATCAATCATTCTAATCCCCCGCTCCTTTATAGCTTTACCCATTATAATGAGACACTATAGAGAGAGAACTACCTAAAAATATTCGATTCATTTTGTCTTAATTCCTGCTTTTACGACAACTCATAGAAATGGTGGATTACACTTTGTTACCAAGTTTAGACATGATTGATTAATTTTTTTTATAATTCCGTCTAAAAAACTTATATATCAAATTAAATCCAATGCAATTATTTTTATGAAAAGAAACAACTAGTAAAAAAGTGGTTTTGAGAATTTATCTTGGTGCATCGATTGCTTGTAAATGATCTAAAAACCTAATAAAGTCGGTATTCGGTATCCTTTCTCTTCAGAGATTCTCACAAATGAACTCTTAAGTAAATGGTCTTCACTAAACATCTCTTTTAAAGCATCTTTCAAATGCCAAGGATGATCTCCAATGAAAGTAAGGGACAAAGCCAAAACAATAGCTTCATCTAGGCCATATTTTTTAATGTACCAAACAACTGTCCATCTCTTGGCATGATTTGCATATTCAAATGAACTTATATTACGTTCTTCAAAGGCAATCCGTTTAAAAACTTTTGGAAAACTTTTCGTAATTAATGTACTCATATCCTCTTCCCGGATAGATTCAGGGAATATAGTTTGATTAGATTGTATTATACTCTCTAACGCCTCTTCTTTTTGTTCGTTTGGTATCAGGTCATTTCTAAGCAGTGCAGCTAAAATACTGGGATCGAGCAAACCTTTAAACCAAAGATTTCGAATGTACTGAGGATGTTCTCTGAAATATAGCACCTTACTAGAATCTGTTTTAAAAAATAGCACTACATAATCTTTTGTTCTCCAAAAGGTGGGCAGCCATGGTTTTATCAAAACGTTCGCTTAATCCAAATAGTTTCAACCAGAAATTGATTTTCCGTTCAGATTCATATGAAATATCTATAAATGTATCACCTAATATCTGATAGCCATTCTTGAATTTTCAGTCTCGTTAAGTCTACACCTTTAGTCAAATAAAATTTGAGATAATATGCCCTAAAATAGTATAGCAAAAATAGGATGACATGAGTTCGAAATTTCGCATAACTTGAGTTATATGTAGTTTAAGTTTTCATGGAAACAAACTAATGCTTCAATTGCCACCCTGCTCTCGATCACACTGAACAAATGCATTAGAACAAAAATATGAGCGGTCCGCTAGCCTTGCGGACCGCTCATTGCTTATTGAACAAGCGTCTCTCGTTGTGTAATCAATACAGATCAATTTACGAACTGAACATTTTATGGCGTAACTTCAGCGAAAGTGGCATCACCATTAAAGGTTGTTCCCGATCCACTCTGGGCATGCATAAGAAAATCGGTATGACGGAGATAGCGGGTGGAATCAGTCCACATCTGATATGAATACATGTTTGAATCCGCCAAGCCAGGTACTCTACGGAAAGTAGCATTATTTTTGAATGTGCTAGTGTTATCATTCACATCTATCCATACTTCTCCATTTGATCTTACATTGAGGTAACGTCCAGGATAGTTGACGGACTCAAAGGAGAAACCTTTCGAATCTGCTAAACCCGTAACAATTCTAAATTGAGCATCTTCAACGGGTGTTACATTTGCATTTAGATCTAATGCAGCTCGAAAACCAGAATGTCTTAAATAACGAGTTGGATTGTTATAAGATTGAAGGCGTGTTACTGGAGACAGGGTATATAATAATACTCCATCTCCGATATAATCCTGACTTGCACCTTCTGGATAAATCAAGTTATAGGCTTCCGTCAAGTATTTAGTATTTTCATTCGTTTCCATATCCGTTCTTTTTTCAATATACTTGTAATAGCCGTAGACAACACCGAAGCCATTGTAAAAGGCTCCACGATCCACTGTAGAAGGTGCAGTAAAAATGTGCCCAGTTACTGTTTGGTTCCCATACGTAGGAATATAAGTTACATCATATCCCAAATTATATTTGGTCAAATAGTTGGCACCATAGAGCAATCTATCATTAAGGAAATTGAACATATTTACACTATTAGAAGCTGTTGAAATAGTACCTAAGACAGGATCTACTTTCGTCCCTTGGATGTAGGAAGTAATTGCCGTGTCTGCGAGACCGCTAATATTATTATATGCATGAGCCTGATCCCGTCCCATTTCAACTAATTGAAGATTCGCTGGAACCGTTTCTCCTGTAGAAACATTGGTTGTTACGGATCTGATCTGACTGATAATAGATCCATCTCGATTGTGAGGATTGTTCACATCTGCAAAATCGTAACTGCTGCCATCCTCCGGATTGGTTGTGGTTCGCTGAACGGCGAGAGCATAATCGGCTGCATCGTTTCTAAATATAGCCGAAGACATCATGGCCATTGTATTCATGCTATGCTGATTCATGAAATGCCAAAATCGATCGTACTTACTTTTCATTAAGTTAAGGTAGTTGGTAAACGTCACTGTATCGGCTTCGGTCCAGTTATAATCTTCAACAGTGCTGGATGAAGAGCGCAAAAGATCAGCTACCATAGCGAATTTAAACACAGCCAAGGACACTCGGATTTGTTCATCATAGATTGAACCGATGGACGTAGCTTGCATCCAGCGTCTAATGATGTAAATTGAATTTTTCCGATAACTCTCGTCCCCTGTTACATACCACATAATATACTGTGCATATGCAGTATCTGCATCTTGTGCCATGTTTTTAATGATATTTAATCCCGCCGACGGATTACCGCCGCTTGGAATCTCATAGGGCTCTGTATCACCCAAGACGATTCTCAGCGGATTAGGCTTTTTTTGTGTTTTCCCGTAACTACTAAATTGAACAAAAGCGCTAGCCCACGGTTCGTCACCTGCTCTCACATGACTTTGCACATTGTCCAGCATAGCCTTTGATACACCGATTCCAGGATGAGTGAAGGTTAAATTTCCTGATACTATTTTTGTTTCAGTAATATTGGGTACATTATTTGTTAGCAGTGCATTAATTGTATCCTGCACAGCCGATGTAGCTTTTTGTGCCCGGACCTGCGGGATTGGCACAAAAGTTACAATCAGACTGATAACCAAGCTCACTAAAATGAATTTCTTTGGAATCAATCTTCTTATTCTCATAATATCCTCCTTGAATTATAGAAATTTATTTAGGTAATATATATCCACTTCCGATTCAGCATCAATATAACCACTTTCCATTTGAGGTTCGTTCCCATTCCAAAGTAACTCATTGAAATGAAACGCTTACAATTCTTTCTAGAAATTCCCTTGTTTTGTGATGGCCAATGCACTGGACATAGAAATGGCCAACTAAGATCTGGCTTGCTAGATATTGGGTTTCTTCACTTCACGACACAATGTCCTTGTCCCGTTTGTATATATTACTTGCATTCCTTTTTATTTCCTATAAACAATCTTGCAGTTCAAGCAGATTAACCTCTGCTTGAACTGCATCATTCTCAAGATTCCTTACTTAACTGTGACTGTAATTGTTTCACTAGAGGTCTCGCCCACTGAATTAATCAGCTCTGCGCGATATTTATAAACCCCTGGGGCATTTCCGGTAATTTGAGTACTTGCTTTTTGAGCGTTAGGAGTAGCTTTGTTGAGCGACTGGGTGTCAATCAGCACATCGTTCTCAAATAGTCGGTATTCGGAACCATTCGTTCCCCACCAAAGATTCATCGCGATAACGTAATTGTCATCTTCATCCCAATTGTCGTGGGATAGCACTGGTACGCCCGGAGAAGCGTCTGTAACTGAAACGACCAGAGGATCGGATGTTGTAGTACCAAAGTTATTTGTCAACTCCGCAGTATACGTGTACGTCCCGTTTTCTTTTCCGGTAATCTCTGTCTTTAAAAGTTGAGCTGCCGGCGAATGATCTGCCAACGTCTCCGTTTGAATGAGAACACCATTCTCGTATAGTTTGAATGTTGTACCATTATTTCCCCACCATAAGTTTGTTGTAATAGTGTAGTTTCCATCTTTTATTCCATATTCATGTCCATTGTTGCTTGATAGCACAGGTTTTCCTGGCACACTACTGGCAAGCGGGGTAAGTTCATGTAACCATTGAGCCCACCGTACAAGAATTTCTGCCTCATTAGACTCAAATACATTACCGCTTAGGTCATTTACTTTACTAATGTACGTTTGTAGCACTTGACGAGCTTCTTCACCTTTGTGTTGTTCCGCCTTCAGTTTTGCAGTGTTCAACTGCTGCTGAAGCTCCTCTATATCTTTATGCGACATCTCGGCTTCGGCTGCAAACGTACCCGTTAACGCAGATAAGCTCTCAAACGTGGCAACTATATTGAATGAGTACTCCGCAAACCCTCGGTGTCCAGCTGCATCCTCTGCCTCAATGGTCAAAGTATGAATACCTGGGTTAAGTGTATATGCATTAACGTTAACAAGAGATTCATTGTATGTCGTATCCGTAACACTAGATACATCGTCTTTTGTACTCCACGTGATATTTGTCTTTTGATCAATGGTGAACGTCTCACTGCCATCAATCGCTACTTCTGGAGCTGTAAGGTCTATCTTGAGTTCAAGGGATTTAGTTTCATCTTTGCTATTAGCGGTCCGATACAGTACCTGGTGAATTCCTTCATTATCAAGGACAATTGGTGCACTGTAATCCTCCCAGGTGTTTCCATTATCCAAACTAGTTTCAGCTTGTGCTTCAGTAGAGAGAGTCAACGTGACTGGCGAGATGTACCAGCCATCTTTTCCATCGGGTTTAGCCGGCTCAGTTGTTAATTTCAATGATTCCTCGTCTGTTTTCCTGAAAACAGCCTTCAAGTTCCAGTCTCTGACTACATTATAAAACTTAGCTCCTCCCAGATATCCTCCAGCATAAGTTGTCAGATTAAACTTAGGATACTCTGTCCACAAATAATCTGCCGTTATTTCATACGGAGTGGAAGTCTCTACCCATTTTACAAACTCATAGCCTGGTGCTGCCTTGGCTACAACCGTCACTGCTGTTTGATCACCATTTACCGTTAAAGTTGTTCCTTCTTCACCACTTGGTTCAGGAGCAGGAGGAAGGCCGTTCGGATTAACATACACTAACGTTGTCCCTGCTTCAGGATCACTTGTCGTTGTCGTAATTGTGTACGTAGGATCGAATTCCTCTAAGTCTTCACCGACCTCTCCAAACAAACGCAACTCTGAAATATTCCCAAACCAGTTTCCACCATTGATACGGAAATATCGGAAGGAAACATCTTTATATTGCTCCATTACCTCAACAGATTGCCATGTATCATAATTGTAGAACTTGGATACTTCCGTAATTGTTCTCCATGTCACCCCGTCGACAGAAGCACTAATACTTACAGCTGATGCTCTTGCCGGCAATCCGCTACGATTCAGGATTTCAAAACGTTCAAGTTGCATCTTCTTTAAGCTATTCTGTGCGCCGAAATCAAGCGAATAATACCCATACCCGGATCCTCCAGCTCTGACATCAGCAAAAGTCGAGATTTTCCCATCAAACAAATAAGCCTTCTCAGCTTCTTCAAGTGTATTATCTGAGCCAGTAAAAAGAGATTCCGTTGCTACATTAATTTCATTTGAGGTATTGGAGATTAACACTTTTTGGCCAACCTCGACGTCATTCATGTTGGTGATAAATTCCTCCGGATAACTGTACAAGGTTTCCGCATGAGTTCCATCTGCAAAATCATAATCAATTGAAATAGCAGCGTACCCTGATTTCGATCCCGCATGAACAACATACTCTGCTGTATAAGAGCCGTCATTATTGTCCGTTACATTAACTGGCTCACCTTGGATAGTCGCTTTGATATTACTGATATCGCTATCCGCTTTAAACGAGAGAATTACTTTATCTCCAATGACAGCCCTTGGCGGAATATCCAAAATATCTTGAACAGGTGCAGTATTTTGAACATTGAGTTGAATTTCATTCACTGCGTGCCCGGTTTCGTAGCGATCACCAAATATATGCAGTTCAGAAATGACAAAAGGCTGATCCTCTGTATAATCGTCCTTGTTTAATACACCAGCTGTAACATCCTTCATACGGTAGTATCGGAATCCCGTATTCTTATACTCTTCCTTGACCGTATAGGTAGTCCAATTGGTTGTTAATTCCGAAATGTCTTCAGATATGGCTACCCAGTTGACATAATCGTTGGATGCAAGGATAATTGCCCCCTCTGACCTTGCCGGAAACACCATGTCTGGCATCATTGTTACACTACTAGGTTTCACCCTAAACTCTTCTCCAAAGTCGATCGTAAACATTTTGTTTCCCGCAATCCAGATCGCTCCGGTACCTGTACCGAGGAAGTCCACTAACAAAGAAGGATTAAGGTTGGCGCTGTCGGGTGCACCAATGGCAATGCCAGATAAATCAAGAGCTCCATCCGAAAGCAAGGGATTTAAAAGCCGAAGTCCATGGGCCGCTTCCTTCAGTTCCAACAGTGCTTGATACTGAGCGACAGCATCACTAGAATTTACAAGTGCTTTTGCTGCATCATATTTCTCGTGGAATACGAGATAACTAGGAGTTTCATACTTTTGATCCGGATCGTAATTCTCTGTCACATTCTCTAATGCTGAGCTATAGTTACCAGTGACAGTAACAGTGACAGTCAGCACGTTAACAGCAGTCCCATTGGATGCCGTGACATAGAAGGAGTAATCTCCGCTAGAGATGGATGCTGGAAGGTTCGCTGATAAAATGCCTTGTTCATCGACTCTCAAGTCGCTATCGCTTACAAATCCACCACTATCTCCAACTATACTATACGTAATATTCTGTCCTGAATTAGTTGTAGGGTTAGAAATATCGTATCTTATCTGCGATGACGAATAAGCATCGAGGTGAAGTGAGTTTACCTTCCCCTTGAATAGCGGAGCTTTAACTGTTGTACTATTGAGTAGAAGATGATCAAGCTCCACAAGTCCTCCTTCTTCACCAGAGACGTTAAAATAAATCATAGAGTCTGCTTGAAAAGCAGCATCAGGAATATTGGCTAGATTGAAAATAACATACTGCCATTCTCCACCAGTATCAGGCAATTTTACCGTGGTGAATGGATCTTGATCGATATTTGACTGAAGGGACAAAGTATTTAATCCGTTACTCTTGATACGTAATGCCAAATCTCCATTGCGCCATAATCCTAGTCCGTAAACAGCCATTTGTGCCCCTGATTGTTTGGTTTCCACACGGATTGATTGTTCAGTCCTTGTAATCCCATCATCAAAAGGTGTGTACCGTTTTTCAAGTTCGTAAGGCACCGTTCCGCCGTTCTCATGATCCACAACTTCAGGAGCAGCTGTACCTAAAGCACCATCTGGAATATCTAGCCACGCATCGTTGACGGTTAACCCATAAACATCCCAATATCGATTTAAAGCTTCGGAAAGGTATTTGAAGTCTGGATTATCATCTGTATATCCCTTTCCATATTTGTAAATATAGTAAAAGTCATCACGCCCCGAGAGACGTCCACGCCGGTCTGCGCTAACTCCAGCTCCTTTACCATCGTTAAAAGGCACATCGTAGCCAAGGTTATATTTGTAGTAAAAGTTAGTTCCCTTGAGCAAGCGGTCTCCCAAGAAAGAATATACATCTACGCCGCCATTGGACTTAGTTGCGGTACCTTTGACAGGATCAAGCAACGTACCTTGGGCAGATATGATGTCAGCCAGAATGGCCAAATTAATAACGTTGTCATAGGAATGCGGTTGGTCTCTGACCATTTCTTTCACTGCTACGACAGGTTCATCCAGCACATTCCCTTTACTGTCCTCGGTAAATTCAAACATGGCATTGGCTATTGCCCCGTTATGATAGGCATGTTCAGCTGGGGTGCTCGCATTAACCGTTGCCCACTCCAACACTCTCTCATAATCCTCCCTACTATCCATGAATACATAAGAGGACAGCGTACCCATTACGGACGTCTGATGCTGATTCATCCAGTTTGTCTTGTTCTCCATCCAAAGACGAAGTGCAGGTTTTTGAAAATTATCACTATATTTTTGTGAATATTCATCCTTCCACTTGAGTTCTTCACGAGGGGAACTTGTATAACGCAGCAATTCTGCAGCAGCGTTCATGTAATACATAGGGCGACCTTGATGTATGTGGGCATCTGTAACATATTTCGCTTTGGAAGGGTCTAAATCACTCCAAAGTTTAATAATCCTCAGAGCTTTCTCTCTATATGCATAGTCCCCTGTCATAAAATACATAATTGATTGATAATACGCTGCAGTTGCATCTTGTGTCATCTGATTATTAAAGAGGTTTGTATTATAACTATCATAGGAGAAGTTAGGTACCAGATGATCGAGGTCCGCATTCGGATTCTTATCATTACGAATAGCATAACTTTTTGAGGCAAACTCACTTTTTGCAAAGTTCGTATAATAGTCATACCAAGGCTGTTCTTTGTTCTGGATATGTTGACGAACGCGCAGTAACTCGTCCGGTGCAACACTAATTGCAGGATGTGCAAGTTGCGTATTTGTATTATTGATAAAAATAGGTAAAGGCTCTGCCAGATTCTGAATAGCAGTGATAAGTTCCTCGACTGCTTTATCGATGGCCTCATGCGAAGCAGTAGAATCATCAACTAACGCTTTCGTACGCTCATATACTTCCAAGAGGTGGTTCCATGTCTCATCGGAGTAGTATTGTTGTCCCTTAGCAATGATTCTACTTGCTTCTCCGAGGGTAGCGTTAATGTTGGAAGATTTATATTCGGTAAGGATATCAGTTTCACTTAATTGATAGTTGTAGATATGGAATTCATCAACCAGTCCACTGAACAATGCATCTGCCTCAAATTGGCTCTTTCCGATATAGTTGAGACTTGGCTTGATATCGCTCGGTTTAATCGAGACGTCGCTGGATGTCTGTAGTTTACCATTCACGTACAATGTCGCCTTACCACTCCCAAGCGTTACAGCAACATACGTCCATTGATTTACAGGAAGCGCAGTCGTTTGTACCATTTGCTCGCTATTGCCATTTTTAATTGCAAACCTCATATTATTACCTGTTTTAGGGGTGAGGAACATATACTGATTCGTTCCTGTACCAAAATCAAAGATACGCTGCCAATCCTTGCCCCCTTTCCAGTTAACCCAAGCGGAAATAGTCATTTCATCCGAGGCTGAAAGGCTCCGATTGGATGGGAGTGTCACATATGCATCTGTTCCATTTAGCGAAATTGCTTTTCCGACTACACCATCAGTGTAACTAGGAGTTCCAGACACAGTTCCGTTAGCCGTTCCATCTGCGCTGTCGACGTTCTCATCTAATGGATATTGCGTGGAGGATCTTTCTGTTTGAGTTCGACTATCGTTGTACACCGTCTTTATCGCGTCTTCATCCAAGGCACGATTGTAAATCTGAAACTCATCAATCAATCCACTATACAATGCATCAGCGGAGAATTGGCTCTTGCCAATATAATTGACTCCAGGTTTAAAGTCACCAGGTGTTATCGTGATGTCATTAGTGGCTTTTAACTCTCCGTTAACGTATATTTTTGCCTTTCCGTCTCCCAAGGTTACCGATACATGAGCCCACTGTCCCAAGGCGAGTGAATTGGTTTGCACGATTTGCTCGTTACCACCATTTTTGATTACAAACCGCATAAAATTTCCTGCCTTCGGGGTAAGGAACATGTATTGTTCAGTCCCGTTTCCGAAGTCGAAAATACGTTGCCAATCTTTACCACCCTCCCAATTGACCCAAGCTGCAACTGTAATTTCACTATAGTTCGCTAATGAATGGTCAGCCGGAAGCTTTACATAAGCATCTTTTCCATTCAAATGTATCGCTTGACCGACTTGACCATCTTCATACGCAGGAGTGCCGGATACGATCCCGTTATACTGTCCATCGATACTATTAACATCACCTTCGAATGGATAGAAAGTCATGTCTTCCGTCTCATTGGAAGTCTTTGTAGATGTCGCATTTACCACTTGCGAAGGTATCATTGTTGTAAGCAGTAAGACCAAGGCAACAAATGTTGCTAACGCGCGGTGCATATTCCCTTTTTGAGTTCTCATTCTTTCCTCCTGGTGTTCATATTGAAAACATCCTTCTCGAATCTCTTCATTCCCTTGAACTTGTTAACGAAAGGCCAGCCACTACTCTAAAGAATTGAAAGGATGATTAGCAATGTTCACCTCCCCTTATATAATAAAGCGCTTACATACTTATTTTAGAAATTATGCATTGTCCTTGCTATCGCAATTATGCAAGATTTCTTGTACTTTTTCGTTTTCAAAATCATAGACCTCACTGTAGATAATCTATAAAAAAGACCGCTCGATGTGTGAGCGGTCTTAGAGAATCACTATTATGGTACGAACTCTCGTCAATCAAGTTCAGGCGTTAAATTCAATTTAAAAGGCTTATCACGGTCACATACGAGTACACCATCTATTACGTCCAGACGGGCGACCTGTATCACACTACGACGGGTTTCATACGTTTCTTTCAGGCCTTCCTTTTCCAATGTTCGTTCCGGGTGGGTGAAATAAAAAATGTAAGCTTCCTCACCCTGCACAACAACATCAGCATGTAAACCTATCGTACCATCATCCTCTCGCATTCCAGGCTGATCAAGAATGATTCCGTTTCGCTCCCAATTATTCAAATCGTTGGAGCGGAATACACCTTGTCCTCTCCACTCGTCAATAATCATCCAGTAACTATCTTTGAATAGGAATACGTTTGGGCCTTCATGAGGATAATCGTTGAAAACAGGACCGACAACTTCCCAGTCGTACAAATCCATACTATCAGCAGCATAGGTATGAGAACCGTTCGCTTCATCTTTATACCACATTCGAAAACCGCCGCCAGGAAGCTCATGGATACAGGCATCTATTATCCTATCCGAGCTAAGTTTGAGCTTGGAGTGGAATGTCCATTGGATTAAATTAGAACTCGTATAGTGCAACATATCCCGACGATTACCAGCCCATCCGGTAGGAACTCCCTGGATATAACTGACGAACATGTGATAAGCTCCGTCATGCCAATAAATCTCGGGTGCCCAAAACGTGTTGCGTCCCCATTCAATATCCAAACCTTGAATCGTCCCACGGTAAATCCAGTTATTCCCTCCGTCTTTCGAGGAAGCGACACCAAGGTCAGTTCCATGTACCCAAGCGACCCTTTCTCCTTCAGCAGTTGCTCTTCTGTTCGTGTAGATCATCCACCATTCGCGTGCTTCTCGGTTCCAGACAATCACTGGATCTGCTGCTCCGTCGAAGATTGGATCGCGGTACAAAGGTGCTTTCATGAGATTCAACCTCTCTTTATTCAAGTATTTCGCAACCTTCTTATATACCCGGGCGGTACGTAAATTGATTAAATTTAACCTTCCCTGCTCCAATGGCATCTAGCGCTATACGTAAACTCAGGAAATTCCCCAAAACATTGTGATGAAATCCAGACATCTCATAGCTGTGGTCCAGTTTAGTCCAATCCTTGTTTTCACTACTTTGGTACGACAAGCTAATTTGATGCTCGTCATTGATGATTCGTAGCCTTACAGGTTCACCAGGGAGAATCGGAGTCCGCTCACTCCGGATATGGTTACGAAAGGCATAAATCTCTTTACCATCAAAGCCAATCCCATAATGAAATCCAGGTTTATAGAACAATCCGAGCATGCCTTCAGTACCTTCTTCCACTGTCAAAGTAACCTCGGCAGTGTATGAATGATCTTCAGGAATACATAATAATGGGCATGATCCTTCTTTGGAACCAGCCGTAAGAACAATAGCATTGTCTTCAATGTGATACTCTTCCAACCGACTTCCATCAAAGAAATGCCAGTGAAGTCCTAACTTATCCGAGTTTTTCTGTATCAAGTTCCTATCTAAGTTGTCCTTATTTTTATTTGCATCGTCGGTTGCTGAGTCAACGTGTCCAATTGCAGTAAACCAACCATTGCTGCTCCAAACTACAGGCTCAATCAGAGTTTGTCGACCTAGAGTATGATATCCTTTTTCATAGGCGTGATAGACGATGTACCATTGTCCTTCAGGTGTGTCTACCAGTGTTCCATGGCCCTTGGACCACCATTTTTCGCTGCGATGATTTGTACGAACAATCGGATTGTGGGGTGAATTCTCCCAAGGTCCATCCAGCGTTCTCGCGCGTGCAGAGATAATCATATGACTCGTAGCAGGTCCAGCAGTCCCTCCCTGAGCACAGGTCATGTAGTAATAGCCATCTTTATAAGTAAGCTTTGGGGACTCAAGATAAAATCCCTCAGTCAACCATTCTTTGGGATATCTCCAACCTGCATATTCTTGGGTTAAATCCCCAACGGTAGACCAGCCGTCTCGTGACAATTGGATTCTGTACCCCTCGGATAAATACAGGAATCTGTTCCCCTCTTGATCGACCACATGCCCTGGGTCGATGTAGCCAACCTTCAAGTCTATGGGGTCAGTCCATGGACCTGAAGGGTGTTCCGCAGTAACCACATAGTTGCTACCATTCGCCGGGAAGTAAATATAATAAAGTCCTTCATGGTATACCATATCTGGTGCCATAATAGAGCCACCTAAGTTCGAAGAGATAGCATGCCCTATAGGTTCCCAATCGATTAGGTTTCGAGAATGCCAGATCAGAAGTCCAGGAGTATACTGAAATGAAGAATGGGTCATATAGTAATCCCCTCCAACTCTGAGAATCGAAGGGTCTGGATAATCGCCTGACAATAAAGCTTGAATTCCATTTATTTGCGACATAACTAGCCTCCAAGGGGGATTTCGAGCGAGTGCTGTATTACAGTCACTTATAGCAATTTAATATTTTGCACATACGAGTTAATATCCAAGGCAGGATGGTCTCTTTGGGTTATCTTCTCCATTCCAATGTGAAGGTTCTTAATCGTAATGCCGTTAACTATTCGTTGATCGTCAAAGCCATGTATCCTCGATGGGTTAGTCGCTGATCCCAGGTAGTGAATATCCGATAATAAAACATTTTCAACCCTTCGGCCTGGCTCTGGATTGTAATCTTGATTATGCACCACACGTATATCGAAGATTTGGCCGACTTCAATCGTTTCTATGCGGATGTTTCGGAAAATGACATCTCGCACGGTGTTGTTGTCTCCGGAATTAATGGCCATGGCACCCCAATAATTGGGCTGTGGCTCATGATGCTCTAGAATATCGATATTCTCGAAACATAAATTCTCAATAATATCGCCGTTGAAATCATGATCTCCATGTATTCCGATCATTACAGGGTGTGCAACATCTGCCCAGAGTGTAGAGTTACGAACTGTAATATTGCTTGTACTGCCGCGGAAATTCCAGCGTGAACCATATATGGCGATACAATCATCAGAGTTACGCATGAATACATCTTCAATGGTGATATGATTGCTGGCCATCATATCGATTCCGTCAGACCATCCCCTTGAACTGAATGCTTTGAAGTTACTGATTGAAATGTTTGAGGATTCACCAATGAATATACTGTAATGTGGTGGGTCAATAACGGTAATACCTTCAACTGAAATGTGCTTGGAATGCACAATCCGGATGCCCCGAAAGGCGGAGAACCGATGAAAGTCAGATAAGTAGATCATTCCTCGCCCACGTATAGTGACATCTTGTACAGATTCACAAACTAGCGATCCAACTAGCACCGCCCCTCCTGCAAGGTACACTGTTTTACCTGCAGGAATGGGAAGTATCGTTTCTTCGATATAATGCAGCCCCGGTAAAAAATATAGTGTGCCTGGAAGATCATGAAGTAGATCAGGAACACGGTGAATTCCGGGACGAATTAGCCGTACCTCTGTTGAGGAAGGAACCGGAACTTCTTTCTCCAACGGATTAGCGAATAAATGAAGATTACCGAATCGATCGCCGTTACATTCAATGGATAGCTTGATAGGGTGGTTCAGTGAAAACTTTATTGTATCGTCGGAGACCTCGAATGTAAGATTGGAGGATACTGGACGGATCACAGCTTCTTTGAGATCAGATCCAAGATACTTCACTGCAACCTCAACCTCTCCCTGCATATCAAAATAAGCCATCGACGATTCCCGCACGTTATGCATATCAACTCGTACTTCATACACCGATATATTCTGCCACTCTCCGCCAAGGGAACGGACATGGACACTAAAATCATCTCGCAACTTAGCTCCTGTTGGGGCATCATAAGTTATAACTTGACTCACAGGCTTCCCCTTTCGTGCATTTTAGTCTTTTTTAATCCGGAATAATGTAAACGAATGTTTTGGGAATGTATGATTCAATGTTGGACCAGACAATTTTGCTTCTCTATGACTTGGTTTAATGTTTTCTGGCTCTTCGAATGAGTTCACGGCATCAAGCGCATAACCCGACAGCTCATAAATATCAAATGATTGGTGTTCGGGATTTATATCATTAAACTGAAGTTGCGCTTCTACATGAGTGTCCTGTACGTTGACAACTTTAACAATGATATCTCCTGTTACTTCTTCAATACTTGCCGAACAGTACAAAGGCTCAATAACTGGCACTATATGCTCGACTGTATTCATCTGCTTGCCATCAATAAAGGTGCTTATCGTACGGCCTTCGATACGAACTTCCAAATCATACTCTACGTCCTGTTCAATGCTAAGCATGCTTTGCGTAAGACAGGATCTTGTTCCACTTGACATGGCATGGATCATAGATTCAGTATTCGTAAAGCTCCCAACCTCCCACATGGTATAGTTGGATTCATCCTGATGCCCGAAATACATAATAAATCCACGAATTCCGTTTTTCTTAGTTGCTTTTGTGTGGAAAGAATAATTCCTCCAGTTTGTTTCACCTACTTCTATTTTGCGTCCAAGCTGAGTTGAATGAAGGCGATCTTCCTGTGACTCGCTCACCTCTACCATGTCTGATAAAAGCCTCTCCTCACCCGTTTCATGATTTACAATGCGAATTTCACGATATTCACAGTCATTAAGATTTGCCCCCACGAGGAGCTTACCTTCCAACTTTTCAGGATTGAATGCAGGTTGCTTGGGTTCATCAAAGCCCTCCGCACTAACTCGTACTAAGTGATCACCTTGATGGCGCATGAACATTTGCTGAACATAATAGTTGGGTGTGCCAAACACCTGATGATTATTAAACCAGATCATATCTGGCTTCCAATTCACGTAGTCAACATTACTGAGAAGTGGTGCATAGCATGCCAGACCAACTGCATGGGCGTTTTTCTCTAAGCCAGTCATAAAAGCAGCTTCCACCAACGCGTTATAATACGTATTGCCCCAAGATGCATATTCACCTAAAAAGACCTTTGGATCATCTGCTTTGAATGAATCATATCGGTGATAATGAGCTAGCATCCAGTCCGGAGACATATAGTAATGCTCGTCCACATAATCTGATCGATTCTCTCTGGCAGATTGCCATCCTCGGTCGTATTCACTGCCCGCTGCAAAAGGACCACTGGAATTTATGATCTGAATATTGGGATATTTTTCTTTAATCGCCTTATGAAAATAGGTGTACCTTTCAAAAAACGGTTCCCCAGTTTCTTCATTACCGATGGCAATATATTCAAGTTGAAACGGTTCGGGATGACCAAGTTGCACGCGTAAGCTTCCCCATGGGGTTGTATCATCGCCTAACGCGAATTCGATCAGATCCAAAGCGTCATCGATCCATGGTCCAAGTTCATCAATAGGAACAATACGCTGGTGGTGAGGATCATATCCCCCTGGCAAAACAGGTATTGGCTTCGCACCGATGTCTTCACAAAACTGAAAATATTCGAAGTAGCCTAGCCCTAGGGTCTGATGATAATGCCAGTTATTTCTGCGTGGAGGTCTATGTTCGATTGGGCCAATCGTATTTTTCCAGCGATACATGGAATTCCGATCATTTGCATCTAAAGAGCCGTCATGAACCAGGCAACCTCCTGGAAAACGCATAAATTTTGGTTTCAGATCAGCAAGCATCGTTGCAATATCCTCTCGAAGTCCACCGGGTCTGTTCAAAAAGGTGTTGACTGGGAACAACGAAATCATATCCAAGTACAGGCTACTCTTTCCTTTCGTTACTAGCACTAGACGACCATTGAAATCAGTCATTGATGAAGTGAGAACGACTTCATACTTTATCCACTCTCGGGAGGTAACTGTTATCTCCGCTTGGTCATAGATTTTCCCATCTACTCCTTCCAGAGTTACTACGACTGGCTCATCAAAACTCTCGGTTCGTTTAGCATACATTGAGAAGGTATACGATTCATGTTTACGGTAAGGTAACCCTGTGTTGAATCCAATGTTTTTGATGCCCACCCCTTCACCTGCTGATAAAATTTCAACCACAGCATAATTTGGATTATTGGGGTGGATTGGATTACCAGACTCTACGGATAGCGTACAACGGCCTTGACCAAGCTCGACTTTCTCCCATGCTGTTAAACTATGATATTCGCTGTTATCAATAGGATCGAACTCAAAAGAACGGTTACGAACCATTTCGGCATAAAGTCCACCATCAGCAGCGTGGTTAATATCCTCAAAAAACAGACCGAAGAGATCCCCAAGCGCAGCTCCCTGCTCTTTTGTATAAACTGATATAATTCCTTTGTTACTCATTTGTCATTTCCCCTCGCTTTAATTTAATACTCGGATGGTAATTTCTTATATGATTTCAATCTTTCATATTCCTCAATGGTGATAGCCAAAATCGTTCCATGCTTATAGCCATATGGAAAAGTAAACGATTGGTCTGATCTTATAAACTCCCCATTTGCCAAGCGATCTGCGATAAACGGTACATACCCCTGCTCTTCAGCTGAGCATCCATAAAAATCGAGGAATAAACACCATCTTCCATCGTCTAATCTAACTGCAGTTGGGGCCTCATATTGACCAGCCTCTACTGTTTCCATGCTCTGGTCAAAAGAATGAATGCGTTCAAAAGGGCCAGTAATGCTGTCAGACTTCATTAATATGATCTTGCCCGGGTTTTGTTCGCTCTTGAGAAACAAGTAATATTTCCCATCCTCTTCATACATTGCAGAGTCAATAATCCCACTGTCTTCTTTCTTGATCAACAGTTGTGCCTTGCTAAAATTTTCGAAATCCTTTGTGCGTGAATAATAAATTCCTTTAAATCCATATTCGTTGCTGCTGTGGGAAGACGACCAATGAATTACATAGTCATTGTTATTTTTGTCATAGATGATGTCCGGTGCCCAAACACAACCAAAATCATCATCCCCAAGCTGAACCATTTTCTGTTCAGACCAATTCACCAAATCGTTAGACTGCCACATTGCAAGCGACTTACTACCATATCTGGCTGCCTTAGCCCAGGAATGGTTATATTGATTCAACATGCCGTAGGATAAACTTAAATCCGTTGCCAGAATGACGAATTTACCTTCCTTTGTTCGAGTAATCGTAAAATCTCTAACACCTTTGTCGCCAAAATAGCTCCACAGCACGGGATCACCCCCGTTGACTTCCTCCCAGTCAAATCCATTTTTGCTGACTCCAAAGTAAACCTGTTCACCATCTGGTGTTCTTTTTTCCTTAAAATGAACAAACAAATAAGCCTGCACTGTTAACCCTCCGATTCATACTTAACTCATTCAAGTTTAAAGCGTTTACAGATTATATGTTAATAACTGCAAGTTCGGATTACTATCCTAATTATGCTGGATTTCTTGTACTTCCGAAATTGAATACAAAAAAACCGCTTAATATGAGAGCGGCTTTAAAAACAAATATAAAATTAGTTATATAACTTTTCCACTACGCTAGAAGAATAGATCCATCAACGGCTTGGTTAGTGCTTTGTTTTATCGTAAGCATACTGATTCAATTGTTGCTGCAGCTCAGCCAAATACTTCTCAATTCCAGCAAGCATTAGTTGTTCATTCACTTCATGCAGATCATTTTCTACATTATGACTTACACCCACCGCAAGCGGTTGAATGTATTGTGCCTTAACAGCTTCCATAGCGTTTAATTCTGAGTTTACGTCCGAAGTATCAAACATAAAACCTGCATGTGGATCTTCCCCGTTACGTTTCGCTAATTCGGCTCCTTTGGTGTATACTAGGTCGTTGACAATAGGTTGCCACTCATCTGGATGGATTATAGGTAGATCCATATATCCATCAGACAATCCTGGCCATATGAGTTTTTTGTTCTGATCCAATATTCCTTCATAAGAAATCATTCCATCAACAAGATGATAGTTTTCACCTTCAACACCATACTGAAGCAGATTATAATATGTCTGGTCTGTATGTGCTTTTTCCAAAAATTTTAAAGCTAGCTGTGCATGCTGAGAATGAGACCCGATCGATATCATCGTGGAATCTAGCGTTATATTTGGCATAAAGATGGTATCCGGATACAATTCATATCGATAATCGAACCATCCATATTGATTTGCGGGATATCGCTCCTTAAGCACGCCAATATAACTACGACTAATTGCACTAAAATGATTGTTGAATTCAATGGGTTTCAAGTCGGCTTTCATGAGTTCCAAAGTTTTGGTGGTTTCATTCGTTTGACGAGCTAAGATTTCACGATCGACAATACCGTCATCGTACCATTGCTTGGTTTTTTCCAATAACTCACGGTATTCTGGAGTTTCGTACTTATTTATCACCGTATACGGATCATTAACAGGGACAACAGCATAATCAGAAAGAGTGAAATATGTGCCTCCTGTCATCATCTCCCACAGTACGTCACCATAGCGCTTGTCGTTAATCATCGGGGTACCAGTGTAGACCTCTTTTGCCTTGTACATATACTCTTCAAGTGATTTCAAATCTTTAATGAGGGGAAGATGCCACAATTGACGTAGGTCTTCACGGTAAAATACACCGAATCCCCCGGCTCCAGGCTTCCCAATAGTAGGTAACCCATATATTTTTCCATCTAACTTCACTTGATTTAAAGTATTCCCATAATGTTCTACCAGTTTTGGCACGGAATCCAGTAATGGTGTCAGATCGACAAAGGCTTTCTTCTTGGCATATTCTTTGAAATTAGTCCAGTAGCCACCAATGTAGAAATCGTAACTTTTTGATGCAATTGCTCTTCCAATACGACTCTTCTCTTCTCCCCATGGAATATAATCAAATCGAATAATCATACCAAAGTCACGAGTCGTTAGGGCATCGAGTTCTTTATAAAAGTTATCTAGCCCGCTTGCTGGTGGTTGCCCCATGGTGAACGCCTTCAAAGTGATGAGTTCCTGATCTGATGGGTTGGGATATTCATCAAAAGAGTTGAGTTCCGTCTCGGTTCTACACGCCACGAGTAAAAACACGAGCAAGAACATTACTATGAGTGAACATTTTCGTTTTATCTCTAATGATATCAATGGAACCACCCCATTCTCATAACTTAGGCATAATGGCAGGCACATCAATGGTTACGCGTGTGCCTCCCTCGTCTGGCTTGTGATAGTCCAAACTTGTCGATTGGCCAAAAAATAACATTAGCCTCTTCTCAATATTTTTCACACCATATCCGCTTCCATTCTTGGAGTTTATCTCACTTATTGGTAACTGTATCCCAATACCATTATCCACAACAAACAACTTTAATCGGCCTTCTTCAATCCTGCCGATTATCGTAATTTCCCCTTTCCGATTAGGTTTTTCGTTAATCCCATGAATAATAGCATTTTCGACAAGCGGCTGAAGTGTAATCTTGGGAATAAGGCAATTCATTGCATCCTCACTCACATCAATTTCAAATTGTATTCGACCTCTAAATCTTCTTCTTTGAATTTCCATGTACATCTCACTTAGTCGTACTTCATCTCGCACGTTGACTAGATCTTCCCCTTTGTTTAATACCAATTTGTAATAATCGGAGAGTGCATACACGACCTGCTGAATATTCTCACTCTCCTCTTTTTTTGCCATCCAATTAAGCATATCAAGTGTGTTATACAGAAAATGGGGATTAATTTGAGATTGCAAAGTCCTTAGCTCAGCCTCATTCTTTTCCTGGCCTAGTTTGAACTGTTCTGACATAAGCTCTTGAACGCTCTTAATCATAAAATTATAGCTGGCTATTAACTGTCCCACTTCGTCTTTACTTTGAGGGATGTCTAGCTGATTCAGACGCCCTTGTCGTACTTGACTCATCTTATTCATGAGAAGGTAAATCCGCCGTGTAACTGATCGTGCAGCTGGAAATATGACAAGTATCAACAAGATACTGACGAACAAATACACGGTCACCATTTGGTCTCGAATCGTACTTACAGCTTCAGAAGCAGCGCGGTGAGAAATAACGGACATTAAATACAATCCGGTTTCCCCAATCTCTTGACCTCTTGCTAAATAAGTGTTGTTGTTTAAAGTCACAGATTGAAATTCCCCGTGGCTATCTATGGGTTGAGGAAGTCGCATGGATAATACATCAGCATTAGCATCACCATTGCTTGCTACCAACTCTCCTTCTTTAGAAACAATATATACAAGCTGCTCAGGGTTTGATTTTGTTAAATTCTGCGCAATTTGTCCTATTTCAATATTAAGAGTAAGGACACCAACTGGGTCAGTAAAATCATGTGGGTTCCATAACAGAGAAGCTAGTGCTAAATAGTTTCTAGAAGAGTTAAGGCTTTTTTCTTCACGAATGACCCATTTGGATATACCGTTTTTGTTCTCAAACACATTTTGTGCCCATGGCAATTGTTGTATCGAACTTAATTTGCGGAAAAGGGTATCTGTTCCAGTCATGATAAACTGGTCATCTACGAAATATACAATATGGTCAATCTCCGAGTTTGTCTCCATCATTTGCGTATACGACACCATATTGTTAAACAAACCCATCTGTTCGGATATTGTTAAGTAGTCAGGTTTCTCTGATAAGATGGCTTCCATATCTTTGTTGACCATAATCATTGCAGATAACTCTTCCACATGTGAAAGCTGTTTCTGAAGTGTGCCGATCATTTGTTCAAAGTTTTGATGCTCCGCATAATTCTGACCACTCAAGACAAGCTTTCTAATTTCTCCGTACGAAATGAAGAAAGTAATAACTAAAGGTATAATACCAATCAAAATAAATAGAATTATGATTTTTTTTCGCAAGGAGATGTTATTTATGATGTCAAAGATTCGCATAATTCATTTCTTCCTTCGATACTCAAGTGGGGACAATTCAGTAGATATCTTGAAAACTTTTGCAAAATAGCTCGCACTTGCATATCCACATAATTCTGCTATAGTGCTCATTTTTAGATGCTCACTAGAAACGAGTTGCTTTGCAAGATCCATCCTGTAATCGGTGATGTATTGTTTTATAGTAGTGCCAGTCTCCTGTTTAAATAGAAAACCTACATGTGCAGTGGATAGATTCATATAGTCAGCAATCATTTGCAAATCGAGATCGACGTTACGATAATTTGTAGCGATGAAATTCAACACATCCTGTACTTGTTTGGAATACTGAGAAATCTGAAGTGTTGCTTCCAACCAAACGGTAAGGACATTTAGCATGATCTCTTCCATTCTATCAATAGTTGTACAATTTCGTAATTGTTGTTCTAGATCTTCAATTTTGTAATCTTTCTCTAAGATAAGTAACAACTTCGGATCGCTTCCGACTGTTTCTTGGATTACTGTTTCAAAGAGAGCAGCTACACGTTCTTTTGAAGGAAATTCCTTTTGTTTAAATGTCTCACATAGAGAAGTAATCCAATCAATAAGCTTCTGTGGTTCACTCGTTCGTAATTTATAAAATTCGGGCAAAAGATTGTGATAAGTCTCATTTAAAATGTCCATTTGATCCTGATCATAGAAGCAGCGGACATTTGGGCAATAAAACGATCGACTCATGGCTCGTTGTGCGGTAAGAAAACTCCTCCAAATTTGTGGAATTGCTCCTGCATCTTTTCCAAGAGCGATGTTGTAGGAATCATACAAACTAACAAATGTATCAATTAAGGAGGATAATTTCTTATAATCTTGACGTTCATAAGCAAGTATGACAAAACAGGTCTTTGTGTCCAGTTGTTCGCCTATAACTGTAAATCCTCTTTCGTTCCAAAATGATAAAATAGCCTTCAAATCACATCTGCAATCGCTACCTTCAAGTCTATTCCAAATGATGAAGCCCAAGTAACGGTGGTCAGATGGAAATCCAACATCAGAGCACATTGTCATGAGGACGTCTGTGTCCGCATACTCATCACGAAGACACCGCGCCAACTTCTCACTCATTAGTTCATTCTTTTGGTGTACTACAACATTTTGCTTTTGCTTGGTTCGTAACGACAGGATTGATTTTTCAATCGCCTGCTCCACTTCGTTTAGTTTAATGGGCTTCTCGATATATTCGATGGCAGAGAGTTTAATGGCGCTTTTGAGATATTGAACGTCTTTGTACCCACTCATAAAAAGCAGTTGGCTGTCTGGTGATTTTTCTGCTAACTGCTCAGCGAATTCAATTCCGCTCATTTTTGGCATACGAATATCTGTTAGCACGATCTCTGGTTTTTTTAATGTTGCCAAACGCAACGCTTCGGCACCATCATCAGCAAGTATGATTTCATTTATTCCGAACTTCTCCCACTTGAATGACTCACTTAGCCCCTCACGTGTATAATCATCATCATCCGCAATCAGCAATCGCAATGGACTCGCACTCCTTTTACTCGCACTTTATGATAGCGCTATCATTAATCTATGAACAGAATAACAGAAATCCTTAAGATCATCTATGGAATTCCTCTCCTTAGATCCCTCTCAACAAAAAGGTGAAGCCCGGCTTCCTAAAAGAGGGAAGCCGGGGCTATTTGAAAGCTCTATTTTTTATTTTCTTGTCGTGCTTGGTATACTTTATTCGCTTCGTCGATAATTTCTTGACCTCCAGATTTCAACCATTTGTTTTTGAAATCCTCAAATAGCTTATCGATATCCTCCTGAGAGGTGATCGCTTTAGTATAGAATTCATCTTGTAGGGCATTCAAAGTCACCGAGTACTTTCCTTTTGCTTCTAGCACTGTAGGTCCCAATACATCGGTAATGACTTCATTCCCTTCATTTACTTCATCCCGAAATGCTTGCTTTTCAGGCGTAAAGTGGAACTTCCAGGTTGAAGTGGCACGCTCAACCAGCGGGTTGTAGAAGCCGCCAAATCCATACTCATTTTTCTTTTCCTGTGTATCATAAGGCGGTTTAATTGTAGGAACTTCCCCTGACATTTCGTACGTTAGATCTTTATCTCCGAAGACTGTCTTGAGATAAACTTCATCATTGGTTGCAAGGTCTTCTAGTATCTGCAAGACTTTAATCCTTTTCTTCTCGTTTGTCTCTAAGTCCTTACCTAACAATAGAGGTACTTGAAGAGCACCGTTTGACATTACTAATGGTTTGCCTGCAGGCCCAATGATACCTTTTCCATAGAGCGCTTCAGTACCATTTTCCTGATCTGCTGGAAGTAATCCAAACAGGTGGTGATACATAAATGTATCCTTGTATCCGATTTTCTGGCTGTTCCACTTTTGGCTAACAATATCGTTGTTGTCGGTCATAAATTCAGGATCGATTAAGTCTGCTTTGTACCATTTGTTTAAAAGTTTTGTCGCATCTTTGGCTTGTTCAGCAATGCCGCCCCAAGTAAGCGTTCCATCCTGATCGACCATGAACTGATAAGGATTAACACCGAATGAAGCATAGATCGAATTAAAATACTGTGGTCTTACTTCATTCCGAGCCGTCATCCCGTAAGTGTCTTTTATCCCATTTCCGTCTGGGTCGTTATTACGAAACTTCGTCAGAACATCCTCAAATTCTTCAATCGTTTTAGGAGGCTCACTATAGCCGATATTCTCTAGCCATTTTTTATTATAGGTTGGAACGAAACCATATACCCCGTTTAGCCAGACTCGAGGAATACCATAATTTTTCCCATCAATAAGAGCCACGTCCCACGCCTCTGGATTAACAGAATCAATTTCAGCAGCATACGTTGGCATATATTTACGAATTTCATCTACAGAGATACTTGCGATGATTCCTTGGCGGGCAAAATTGGTCATATCAGACTCATTCGGTGTTTGAGGGAATATATCTGGAATTTCGTTTGCAGCGATCTTTATTTTAAAATTGTCATCTGTCACACGTTCGTTAATAATTTTCACATCATATTTTTCTTCAAGATACGTTTGTATCGTATTTCCGTCTTTAGTTGGTGTATCCCACGTAGAACCAGCGAAAGTAATCGTAATAGGTCCTCCTTGCTCGCTATCGCTAGGAGAATTTTCTGGATTTGAAGAACTGCATCCTGCTGCGAGCAAAGACATCGTCAGCAAAATAGCCAAGCTAATAGTTTTTACGTTTTTCATAATACAATAACCTCCCTTTTCTATAAGCCAAGTACTGTGAAATAAAATGTTTTTAATATTTCTATAAATCATTTCATGGTTCAACCTTTAAGTGATCCAATCATTGTACCTTTCACAAAATATTTTTGAAGAAACGGATAAATGATGAGAATTGGTAACGCAGCAAACATAACGGTCGCAGCTTTTATCGAATGTTCATATTTAAAATTGGCTACTGTTGTCCGTCCAAAAGTTTCTGCATCTGTATTGGTAATAACAATCTCTCGGAGAAAGTACTGAAGGACTTGTTTATTTGGATCAGAAATATATAACACAGCGTCAAACCAAGCGTTCCAGTGTCCCACGGCAGTCCACAAGGCAAGTGTTGCTAACACAGGTTTTGATAGTGGCAACACGATCTGGACTAAAATACGAATATCATTAGCACCATCTATTTTCGCTGATTCTTCAACCTCTACTGGAATAGACATGAAAAAGTTACGAAGAACGAGCATAGAAAACGTTGGAACGAGCCCTGGAAGAATATACACCCAGAGACTATCCATTAAATGAAGCTCTTTCATGAGAAGATACGTAGGAACGGTACCTCCACCAAAAAACATCGTGAACAAAATTAACATGGTATAAAAATTCCGATGTGGCAAGTTACGTCGTGATAGCGGATATGCACACATAGACATTGCAACTAGCGTAAGCAAAGTACCAACTACTGTTCGGAAAGTCGAATTTCCAAATCCAATCCATATTTTCTCTTGAAAAAGTACTTGTTTCCAAGCAAAGAAATCAATATCTTTTGGATAGAAATGGAGTCCAAATCGTCCAGCTTCAGCTGGGCCGCTCAGTGATACTGAAGCAATGTGAATGAACGGATAAATAGTTATGATACACAAGAGACTTATCATCGTAATAAGAACGATTTGAAACAAATTTTCCCCAAATGTTGGTTTCATGTATATTGCTCCTTTCCCTTACCGATCAGAGAACCCCTTCTTGACCTAACTTCTTAACAATGTAATTGGTTGAAAGAACGAGGGTGATTCCAATAATATTTTTAAATAGGCCGACAGCCGTGGTTAAGCCGAATTGGAAATTCTGAATACCCGCTCTGTAAACGTAAGTATCAATAATGTCACCGACTTCATAGACAGAGGGATTATATAAGTTAAATATCTGATCAAATCCTGCATTTAGAATATTGCCCAATGAAAGAATAAACATGATTGTAACCACAGGTAAAATCGCCGGTATAGTTATATGCAGTGTTTGTTTCAAGCGATTAGCTCCGTCGATTTTTGCCGCCTCATACAACGTCTGGTCTACACCAGACAATGCAGCTAAATAGATGATCGTTCCCCAGCCAATTTCTTTCCATATAGATGTCACAACTAATGTTGGACGGAAATAGTCAGGGTCAGCTAAAAAGTAGATCGGTTCTACATTTATCAGTTGAAGAAGATAGTTAACCGGCCCCTCAGATGGTGAAAGCATGAAGATGACAATACCCGAAAGTACTACCCAAGAAAAGAAGTGAGGGATATAAGTAATAGATTGTGCTATTTTCTTAAACATGCCATACCTGATTTCATTCAGCAGGAGCGCCAGAATGATAGGTGCTGGGAAACCAAAGATTATATTGTAAAAACTGATTAGGACTGTATTTCTAAATATCCGTAAAAAATCAGGAGATTGGAAAAACAAGAATTTGAAGTACTCTAACCCTACCCATGGACTACCCCAAATACCTTTGACTGGACTAAAATCTTTGAAGGCCAACTGGATTCCATATAAAGGTCCGTAATGAAAAATGCCGTACCAGATTAAAATGGGGATTAACAAGAAGAACAGATACTTGTTTTTTCTGTATTCCTTCCAAGTGGAAGAAAATTTCGAATTCAACCGTTTATTTAATCCAGGCTGAGTTTGATTTTTTACTACATTTGTGCTTTTCACGGGTGATCCCACCTCTCATACACTAACCGCCTACTTTCTATTAATTAGAAATAATACGTTGATCTATACGGCTATTAGAATGAATTGATAATAATTACTACTTGAAGGAAACCGGTTGCAAATATAATCAGCACGTCAATCATTCATCATTAATCACCATCACTAAGACGACGTGTGCCAGTATACAAACGAATTACTTCTCCAAGCCGTTCTGATTGTGAAGGTAACTTTAGCTTAATTACTTCAAATCTTTGGTGAAGTCTTGCTAGTTCATTCTTCTTCATGTCCTATTCTCCTTACGTTCTTAAATGGATGATCTATATTTAAATTGTAAGCGCTTGAATATATAGGAGGTAGCATACTTTCGCAAGATTTCTTGTAATTTAGCGAGGGAGTAAATCATGATTGACGTCTAAACATTTTGTATTCAAAGTGCTCTAGACTTTTCAAACCAGCGTATGAGCAATTATCGAAGAATTCTGGTAGAAATGAGAATTGATTCACAAAGAACTTGAAAATTTCTTCACTTCCCTTCAGAAAGTAAAACATAATATTTAGACAATATTGTCCATACGAAAAACCACCCTTTAAATCAAAAAGACTTAAAGGTGGTTTAGAAATTCTAAAATCTTGTTTTTTTAACTAAAAAAATGATTAAGGTTCTGAAAATTTAAAGGAATAAAATTTCAATCATGGACTTTTCGTTACAAACATTCTGGCACCATAGCAAACACAACTTTTATCACCAAAAATAAAGGTCATTTCCCTTCAGTTTCAGGATAGCTTCTATAAAGTAATAATCGCCATAGATGATCGACTGATGGTGCGTGGAGTTGTGATACGCTGCAGAACCGTTCTGTAAAATACAATCACAATTCGTACTCCAGTCTGTTCTCTGTTCATCCAACGTACGTAGTAATTTCAACGCTGCACGGAGATAAAGATCTTTTTCATAAGCACCAACAACCTTCGAAATCTCAATCAGCCCACATGCTGCAATGGCTGCGGCCGTGGAATCTTCGTACGTAGGTTCTTTCGGTTGCCTGAAATCAACCGGAATGATGCCATTATCAGGAATATTAGCAATGAAGTAATGCGCAATCTGTTTAGCAGTATGCAAATACTTTTCATTGCCCGTATGCTGATAGCTCATCATGAACCCATACAGTCCCCAAGTTTGTCCGCGTGTCCAGGAGGAACCATTTTCGTATCCTTGCCCTCCATATGTTTTTACGGCATTACCAAGGAATGGATCGAATTGGACAATGTGATGAACTGAACCATCTGGTCTTACAAAGGTGTTCATGACAGTGTCTGCATGCCGTTCTGCAATGTGCCTAAAACGAGGGTCACCCGTTTCTGCGGATGCCCAATATAATAGTGGGATGTTAAGCATCGAGTCGATGATGGCCCAGCCACGAGTATCTCCTTCAGGAAGATCGTTCCATGCACGTATGAATTGACCCACAGGATTATATCGCCCTGCAAGTAAATTTGCTGCATGTAGAGCTCTTTTACGTGAAGCTGGATTTTGTGTTAGTTGGTAATTTGCCACACTGGTTGGTATCCACATGAAACCGACATCATGATGCAGCCCGTAAAACTGAGCGAAGCACGCATCCAGTTTATCCTCCGCAAAGTTTGCATATTGTTTGTACTTTTCGTGCCCCGTGACATGGTACATCTGCCAAAGCATACCGCCCCAAAAACCGTTCGTCCACCAATTGATGCCATCCTCATTGTCACCACTCGGGTTCTGGACAGCTCTGTCATCGTGAGTCCCTTTAATTGTTGTATAAGGAATCTTGTCTTGTGATTTGTCGCTGACCCAATCCATCTTATCTGTTATTTTCTGAAATACTTGATCCAACCATACATTTCCTTTATCCACAACTAGCATTCTTCTTTCCCACCTCTACTTTTCAATATACATTTATTCTACTAATCAACTTCACAAACGTATCATGTCGATCTTGTTGTATTCACATTACAACTTTCAGTTGGACACAACGGCAGTTAAGTGTTAACACTCAATCTATTAAGCGCTTTCAGTTTATCATCGGATATAGATCTAAAGTTTGCTCTAAGCGGGCAAAAATCCTGTTATATTGTCTTGTTTGGTATTACAAACAAATGCTACACTAAAAACGCACATTGAATTAACTAGCACCTTATTGGGGTGATAAAGATGTCAGCAGGTTTTGATGCAATTTCTTTTCATGGATCTCCCACTCTATGGAATAATCGTCACCAAACAATAAGTACAGGGATTGACTTTTACCATTGGCATCAATGCTGCGAGTTACTATTAGTTTTCGGTGGCGAGGGAACTGTCGTCATTAATAGCCAAACCTATCCAATTGCCGAGGGTATGTTATTTTTATTTCAACCGTTTGAGATTCACAAGGTATATGCAAAAGCAACGGATGTTCTCCCTTATGACAGAACAGTTGTTCATTTGAACCACTTACATATCGAGTCCTTACTCCAATCCTTTCCTAGGCGGCACAAAGTATGGGAAATGCTATGTTATTCCAGCGATATAGAGCGGGCTTTTCATCTTGGGGAGCATTTTGAAGCTGTACGTCAATGCATGGAAGAGTATGAGCAGATAGTGCAGAATGATCTCGGAGTAACACAAGAGGAAATAATCGTTTTTTTGCTACGTTTGCTAACCTTAATGGAAAAAATTATTCCTGAAACACGTTCCTCTTCCCCAGTTCAGTGGAGACGTGACGAATATTCAGAAAGAATCATGAACTGGATTGAAGAAAACTACATGGAAAGTGATATTTTGAACAAGTTGGCTGACGAGCTTCACCTTACTCGATCTTACGTATCCCGAGTTTTCAAAAAAGAAACCGGTAGCAATCTCAGCGAATACCTCGTCGCCAAACGAATTCAGGTTGCTGCCCACTTGTTGGAAAGTACTTCAATACAGGTAGACAACATCGCACACCAGGTAGGTTTTCAAAACGTCTCTCATTTTATCTCCCGTTTCAAAAAAACGTATTGCCTTACGCCACTCCAATACAGGCTTAAGGTTAAGAAGATAGATTATTTGTAACAAGACATTAGAACACTTTTAGAGAGATTTAAAGTCTCCTATACTAACTATTCATTGGTTAAACAAAAGCAGCCGATTCTTTGATCGGCTGCTTACTTGATTTCTTATTGAACTATCGTTTCATATAGTTGAATAATTACTTGGATTTATGAGGTGTGATTCCTTAAACAACTTTGGCATTTCAAACGCTAGAATTTATGGCGCAACTTCAGCGAAAGTAGCATCACCATTAAACCCTGTGCCTGTTCCACTCTCGACATACATGAGTGAACCGGAATGACGGAGATACTTAGTGGAATCAGACCACATCTGGTATGAGTACATGTTTGAATCCGCCAAACCCGGTACTCTGCGGAAAGTGGCATTATTTGGAATGCAGTAGTATTGTCATTCAAGTCTACCCACACTTCTCCATTCGATCTTACACTAAGGTTTATGTTATGATTTTCTCAATTTAATTTTATTACCCATGTCTTAACATCACTAACTACTGCATCCAAGAATTGAACGGTCGGTTCGTCTAATAAATCCCCTTGCTCATCAATTTTTTGATGTACTTCACCGATATATACCTCGTTCCGGAGAACTGGCGACGAGATGGAGAATAAAATTTCTCTCAAATGAAGCTAGGCTTTAACAGTTCTAAAAAAAAGCTCGTTCAAATTAAACCCACCACATTTCACCAACTGGCTCATTAATAATGATTGAACTTAGGTTTTCTACGCCCTTGGTAAACCCTTCATTCACAGACATTAGACCGTCTTCGTGCTCGATTTGAAGAACCTTTTATCCGAGGGAAAGGATCTTATGAAGAACTAGGGATATATAAGTTGACCTCCGAAATGTCCAGTCATGATTAGCATAACAAGTCCTGTAAATGACAAAATGAACAAGATTCCTCTTAGAAAAGTAGAAGAATTTTTTTTCTTAATACTACCGTATTGAACTAAAAGTGTTAAAGCAAATATGATGAGTGTGAAGATTCCAAACATTTGATGTTTAGTTATCGTTTCTGATACATTCGGAAATGTCTTTACTGCGTAATCTACACTGTTGAAACCAGAAATGACGGCAGCAATCAAGAAAATAAATCCTCCTACTAATGAATAATTTGCTAATCGCCTATAGAAGTCAGATCCCCAGAAGGAAATCCATAAAGATATGACACCTACTAATAACAGTACTATAGGGAAATGTATAATCATTGGATGTAACTGCATAATACTTCTCATTCCTTTCTTAAAATGTTTATTACCCTTGTCTCTTCTATAAAACCTTTGTTACTAGAACTTGTTAATTGTGTCTGTCAGCCTTAACTTGTTGTAATCTATTAATGTTTACAGCACCGATATCTTTAGACTGCTGATTGCATCCATACCCCATATCCTTTCCTGCAATTGCTCTTGGTAAATTTTATTGGATGATCTTGTTGGTCAAACCGTCGTCTCTCCCACCCGCATATCACGCGGTTCTTTTTTTCGCGTGTTTCGCGTATTTCACGCACTCAACTGACTATAGCTAAAAAAAGAAACTAATTTAGCCACTTTAAAGGACTGTGTTCTTGTCCTTCGTCACTTCCCCTCGTAATATTTCTGGGAAGTAGTTTGAATCAATCCTTATTTGATAATTTATATGGTAGGATTTGATTCGACATAGCGATCTCCGACAACGACTCAAATCTGATCACACCACATTCCTAAAGAAAATAGGGCCCTTTAAACGGCCCCCTTCGTAAGGAATCTATCCTCACACATCCACTCCGGAGACTTTAATTGAAATGTCAATTAAGGAAGACCTTATCTATTGATTTTCAATTTTCCGGTAAGTACAAATCCGTCCCTCATGCTCATACTCATTAGGAATAGGTTGAAACTACCGCATATGATTTCAATTAGTTGAACCAATAAGAATTTTACTCCAAATTGACCCGTTGAAGCCCACATATCAAGCAATATAGCAGACGGTATCATAATTAATACACCAATCAAGGCAATAAATGGCATACGCTTCTTTTTCTTATCAATAATCTTTCCTTTCCTGCCCCGAGATATTTTGAAGCCCGTTGCCCCAGTTATCGCCATGGCAGGAATCAAAATAATCAATCCTGGTAGAACAATCAAACTTTTTAGTCTAGCAATCGTTTCATGACTACAGAATAAATCTACTATAATAGTTGAAATAAGAAAAACAGCTATACATAGAAACGATATAATGCTAGCAAACGCATGTAGTTTCTTCATTTAGTAGGAAGCTCCTATTCTGAATTATAAATATTGCGGTTACGGATGTAATCATCAGAAACTAGCCACTTGGCTTTTAAAATATTCAAAGTAAAAAAAAATATAGATAGCATGAGTCCCATTTTCTCAAATTTCTGAATCTCAGTTAGAGGCGTTACACCTGTTGCCGATAGTCTACTGATACCAACGGACGCTTGCCTGATTGATCCATCCACGTACCGTATAGAACATCTACTCGTATGCAAGGCTGTTTTTCAAGCGGTAAATGTTCAGTGAATTCATAACCTGGCTTACTTCTTTGAGCTGCAAGTGCTTTTTTAACTTCTTCTGGGTCAGTGATAATTTGGGCAATCCCCATAAATTGAAATGCCTTTGCCTGCTTTCTATTTTCATATCCTGTTAAATTATATATTGATAATGCTACCTGGGAATTCACACTGATGTTATGCAACTTCCTCGTGCCTGGAACAGAAAACAGATAAAACACAGGTCTTTGTTCTTGATCTGTAACTGTGGCAAAATGCATAGCATGAATAAGTGGCCAACTATTAGGAGTTAACGTTGCCAGATTAGCAACCTCTTGTGCTTCTAAAAAGTCCAAAATGTCTTGTTTGATTTCATTTTCCAATTCTTGTTTAACTAACTTAGGCATAAGATCTTTCTGTTCCAATCTGTTTTCAATCCAATACGTTGATTTACTATTTCCCATAATCTGCACCTCCGATAATTAAACTGTACTGTACAGTTTAATTATAATAAAGAGAATACCAACCGTCAATATGTTCCTCCGCTTACGGGATAACGCTTCTTATTTGACGATGTTTGGTTAGAAATCTATAATGAGATCAGAAATTTGTAGATTATATAGGGAGCGGTTTCTTTGAGAACAAAAAGTGAAGACAAGAGAAAAGCAATAATCGATGCTGCCTTACAGTTGCTAAAGGAGAGCGCTTCATATGAAGTATCCATGTCCGAAATTGCTGCGCGTGTGGGGGGTTCTAAAGCCACTTTATATAACTATTTTTCATCTAAACAAGAAGTGTTTGTAGAATTGGTTAAACAGTCTGTTCAACCTGAATTAACTACCATACAGTCCATATTGTCAGAAAATGAAAATCTTAAGACGATGCTACAAAATTTTGGGGAACATTACTTGCATCAACGGTGCAGCCCGGATACGATCGCTATTAACCGGATGTTAATTGCAGAGTCCGCGCGCTCAGATGTTGGGATTTTGTTCTTTGAGGAGGGTCAAAGGAAAATTCTCGGTATGTTATCTGTACTGTTTGAGAAAGAAATAAATGCTCAAAATTTAAAAAATATGGATACAAAAGTGGTTGTGTCACACTTTATAGCCTTAATCGAATCAGAACTAGTTGAAAAATGTCTATTCGGCTTTATTGAGGATCCATCCGATGAGCAAATCAAATTGTGCGTTGAGCGAGCTGTCAGTGTTTTTTTGGATTCGTATTTATCAAATTAAGTTATTGATAAAAATAAACGAGAACGAGTTATAACATGTTGACACGCCAGCAAAAAGGGATTCTTTCCCAGCCTACAGCTTCGCTTGTTATAAAAGGTCAACGCCTTTAATAGCTCAAACATTGATCTTTTGGGGATCGTGTGAGAACTATTTTTTTATGGTTTTATCTCCTAAAGCAGCCCGTTTTTCTAGCTCCCCATCGAAAACAACAAAAAAATTACTGACAGTTTTAGCTGGCTATCTTGATAACTTGAAATCCGCTTATTCTATCGGGGAACAAGCGTTTTAACTTTTTCAGGAATCTGTTCTGGTTATCGTACCGAATAGATTAGCTCACTTGCTGAACAACCTCAGCTGGACAATGTCTAGCTGAGGTTGTTTCAATTAACGGTTAAATGGCTTCGAGGTGTATTGAATTTGATGCGAGTGTAGGAGTACACTACTCAGATCCAAGTGATGGTCTGTATTCTCCATAAGAATGTCCAGGTATTCACTTGTTGCAGTGATGAAGCCTATCCTAGAACGTTAAATTCTAACTTTCTCCTGGATTTATTGTTGCTTTACATCTCGTTTTTAACAACTTAAGACTTTACTCCTAATCCTCGAAGTACAAAATCATTAATTTGTTCTATTAAATTTTCATACATAACACTGTTATGATCCATCATTAACCATGAATTATGTCGATTTGTATGTGTGATTGCAAGGTTTAAAACCATTAACATACTGTGCGGAATAGACTCAATTTCAAACATCCCTCGCTCTTTACCCACTCGAAGGAACCCATTCATTTTTGTAAAGAGTTGATCAATAAATTTATTTACAGTTGATGAGTGATTAATATTAACGGATAACTCTTGATAAATAATGTTACTCATCTCAGGATCTCTTAGAGTATACCGGACAATTAAACTGATTATTTTCCTAACCCCCTCGGTAGGATGCATTGAATCAGTTATGAGCTCCAATTCACTTGTTACATGGGGGCAATAAAAATGGTGAAACAAGGACTCATATACACTCTTTTTACCACCAAAATGATATGAGACAAGCGAAAGGTTCACATCAGCCTCTTCACAAATCTGACGAATTCCTGTGCCTTCATATCCTTTTTCTGCAAAAAGCTTCTTGGCGGCAAGTAAGATTTTACTTTTATTTTCTAATTTTTGTTCCAACAAATTATGCTCTCCTCATATTAGCTAGATGCTAAAGCTCCAATCAAGGCCCCGACACCAAAGAAAATAAGCGCTGTAATAAACAATTGCCTCGTTGTAAACGTTGAATTAATAGACCCGATAGTGAAACGAAAATTACACCATGGTGATTCCACCATCAACTGGCACATAAACACCTGTGATGAATTGACAATCATCACTCACATACATCGCAATTGCTTTTGCAACATCCTCAGCACTTGCAATCCTTCCCACCGGCGTCATTTCAGCCAGTTGATCACGGAATTGTTGCGGTTGATTAGCGGAGGCTTCTGTATCCACAAGGCCAGGTGAGATCACATTAACCGTAATTCCATTTGCTCCCAATTCCTGTGCAGTATATTTTGCAAACTGAACAAGTCCAGCCTTGGCTGTCCCATGTGCGATCATTCCGGGTGCAGGATTTTTTGCCAGACCACTTGCAACATGTACGATTCGACCATATCTATTTTGAATCATCGATGGTGTAGCTGCCTTGGTCATTGTGAAAGCTGCCATCATCTCATCGTTTAATTTTTGCGAAAATTCCTCCCAAGTCATTTCTTGAAAAGGTTTTATAACAAACGACATGCTGGCGTTATTCACTAACGCATCAATTCCCCCCCATATGGACAGTATTTCGTTCACCATTAGATTCACTTCATCTGGCCGGCGAACATCTGCCTTTATAGCTATTGCTTCGCCACCCTTCTCACTAATTTGTTCGACAATCTCGTTGGCACGCTCAGCATTATAGGCATAATTCACCACAACACGAAAACCTCTTTCAGCTAGAACAAGTGCTGTTGCAGCTCCAATTCCACGACTTCCGCCAGTAATTAAAACAACCTTTTTCTCGGTATTCTGCTCCATAGATAATCATCCTCCTGATTCATTTAGACAATCAGTTGACTAATTGAATAAAAAAATTATTCTTTTCTCTCTATGTTTTGACCAAGGTGGCTAACCAATCGCTCGACAAGTGATGCAAAATACAAAAGTTCTTCTGAACTAAACACTTCAAATATCTGATCGTTGGTGGAATACGTTAATGGTGTTAGATCCGTTAATATTTGATGACCTTGTTCTGTCAATTTCACCCTTGTGATTCTCCGATCAGAAAAATCCTCGTAAGTAAAAACATATCCAGCTTGACGTAAACGTTCCACCATGCTCGATATATTCTGTTTTGTTACAAGGGTATCTTGACGTAAATCTTTGATTGCTAATCCCTCGTGATTTGCAATCCTGTTAAGCAGCATCCATTGTTGAATACTGTGCACTCCCACGCTGGCAGTAATTTTACCACCTATTCGGGAAAGAAGATTCGAAGCTCTCATAACATTCAGCACAATATCCGTTTGAAAATCGTCTTTGTTCTGCATTTGATTACACACCTTATCCACAAAGTAGTCAACTAATTGTCTTTTGGATTATAAAATATAATTTAAAATTCATCAATAAGTTTTAATAATTCACTGAGTTACCATTACAATTCCCCTCCTTTAATCTAACCTTTTGTTCGAAGTAAATAAAAAAAAACCACAGGCGACTGTGGTGGGCAAGCTCACATAATTAACGAACAGTCCGTCTAATAATAACAGCAATCATTATCTTTTAATTTTTACTTTACCTGTAAGCAGAAGTCCATCTCTCATACTCAGGCTCATTAAGAGAAGGTTTATGGTACCACCTATAATTTCTATCGACTGTACCACGAAGAATCTTATTCCGAAATGTCCTGATGATGCCCACATATGAAGCGCAATAGCGGAGGAAATCATTACTAATATCCCAGTATACGCAATAATGGGCATCCGCTTTTTTTCTTTTCTATAAGGTTTCCTCTTCTACCCTGAGATATTTTAAATTCTGTCGCTCCAGTGATGCGTTGGCAGGAATCAATATAATTAAACCGGGAAGCAGGATCAATCTTTAGCAATCGTTTCATCGCTATAAAACAGCTCTGTGATTGTAGTAGCCATAAAAAAATAACTATTCAAAGATAGACTGCTATGCTCTCACTTAAAAGTAATTTCTTCATAAACCCTCCTGTAAATCCTTTGCATAATCTATGGAGATAAATGGAGGTTTAATTGATTAGCCGATCCAAATGCCGTATAAGACTTCTATCCGTATACAGGGTTGCTTTTCAAGAGGCAAATATTCGGTAAATTCATACCCTGCCTTACTCCTTTGTGCTTGCAGTGCTTTTTTTAATTCCTCTGGGTCACTCCCCAGTTCTTCCATCCCCATAAATTGGAAGGATTTTGCCTGCTTTTCATTTTCATATCCAGGAGAGATTGCTGCACGTGTTGGGGCTTTAAAGCAACGTTATACAACTACTTTTCGTCGAAACAAGAAGTCTTCCTTGAACTGGTCAGGAAGTCGTTCAACCTGAATTGACTGATATCCAATTCATCCTTTCAAAAGAAGATGATCTTAAGCGTGCTTCACAATTTCGGAGTACATTACTTGCAACAACGGTGCAGTCCAGATACTATAGCGGTTAATCGAATGTTGATTTCTGAATCTGCGAAATCTGAAATTGGGATTCTATTTTACCAAGAGGGACAAAGGAAAATTATCCATATGCTGTCCGAGTTGTTTGAGAAAGCAATGAAAGACTCCAAGATAAAAAGGAATAAGACAGCAGTGGTTGTGTCCCATTATATTGCCCTAATTGAATCAAAATTATTGGAGAAGTGTTTATTAGGCATAATTAAAGAACCTTCTGATATCCAAATCATAGAGTGTGTTGAGCGAGCAGTAAATATTTTTTCGGATGCATATTTTCTGCATTAACTGGTGTTCGGATTCGTGATTGTCTTGATGTTTATTGGAGCATTTCATGGGGGATACTGTGATTAATACAATGAAAGGGTACATTAAACAATGAATCCAAACTCCCCTAACCAAGAAGCGATCAAAAAGATTCAGCAACTGATTAAGGATATTGACATTGCGATGCTTACAACGGTCTCAGAAGAAGGCTTGGTTTCTCGTCCCATGAAAACTCAGGATGTCGAGTTCGATAGCAACCTCTGGTTCCTGACCAAGAAAGATACTAGCAAATTTCATGAACTGCTTCAAAATCAGCAAGTCAACGTGGCATACGCGGGTAAATCTTTCGTCTCCATTCGTGGAGAAGCCGAGCTGGTGGATAATACCGAGAAAATCAAAGAGTTCTGGAGTCCAGCCTACGAAAAAATACTGGAAACCACATTTGAGGATCCAAATCTCGTACTAATTAAAGTCAATGCCGAGAGTGCCGAATTCTGGGATGCAGGCAACAAGTTCAAGATGGCTTCGTTCCTGTTTCGTAGACTGCTGGGAAAAAATACGGAAGGCACAGACCTCAATCAAATCGTGGAATTCCATTAAAGGTTCAGCAGCCTCATCTTGCTGTAATACAATGCTCCTTTGTTAGACATAGCAAACAGCAGCAGCCTGTCACCTGATGGGCTGCTGTTTCTTCTGTATTTCTTCACACTTCACAATAAAATCATTAAAAGAAACGCTTATCCCCTCAGTAAACTCTCATGTAACCCTCCACCTCTATAACCGCTTGTCGAGAACCTACTCCCATTTAAACTTTCACAGCTCATGAAATACAATTTCATACTAGATGAGTTGAGCGATGTCGCCACTCTTGCCAAACATCCCTTCATCTGGCATAATAACCGGGTCATTTGGATACTGCTCCTTGGGTCGTAACCCGTTATTATTTAGACAACCATCTAATCGAAAATCGGACTATGTTCTTGTCCATTCCGGCAATCGGTACAAGTTCTTGTCCCTCCTCAGCTTTTTCCAGTTACTAAATTCCGTTTTTTTGAGTAACTATTAGCTGCTGGTTACCTCTCCTTGAGGCAGTGGTTCCATTAAGACGAAAAAAAGTCCTGTATTATTGCATTTATCTGGCACAAACTTACATGCGCTCCGTATTTAGATATTCATCTAATCGGAAATCGGATCAAGTTCTTGTCCATTTCGGTAATCGGTACAAGTTCTTGTCCTTAGCTTGGGACAAGAACTTGTACCGATAAAACAAAAAAGCCGCTAAAATAGCGACTTCAATGGGAAT
The DNA here is from genome assembly GCF_052115745.1 of Paenibacillus sp. 2KB_22. Lineage (NCBI taxonomy): Bacteria > Bacillati > Bacillota > Bacilli > Caryophanales > Paenibacillaceae > Paenibacillus > Paenibacillus sp. 2KB_22. The sequence goes on along the minus strand of NZ_JBFRHG010000002.1, from coordinate 167,064 downwards.
ATGTTCTTGTCCCTCGACATCAGACAGACCGCCGTTACTATATTGTCGGTTAATTAATTTAAGATTCTTCTGCAGTTGGCCGTGTCGCGCTAACGTTGTATGCGGTGCAGTTCATATTTGTATGGATACTTACTCTGTCAGAGATCAATTATAGTTATGGGGAGATACCGTTCGGGGATCTGCTAGTTGTTGTTACAACACTGATTCTGGGGTGGTTGATCTCACTTCTCGGAACGGGTCCGCTTGAGTCATTCATGCGATACTTTGATCGGCTATTTAGTGCCCCTCCTCAAAAAATAATGCTGCATAAATCCTTTTTTTCATCTAGAAATCAAGTGGCGTCCAATCCTCGATATTATCGGCAATTGGACGCCTGTTTTTTTTAAGGATCTTACATAGTTACAAGTCCTTAAAATAGAGTGTTAATTAATTATGAAAACTTTAACCTAACTCAAACCCGATTTACAACTTCAATCCTGACGCGTTGAACTATCAGCTTCAGCGGGATCAGACTCATTGGTTTTAATAATGTTACGTACATACTCTTTTAACTCATCACTGCTGGAAACGGTTAATACCGCTGCCTTTCCAACATAGGTTTCCTTGAGTAACTTCATAGGCGGAATCTGTTCACTTGCTTCCATTTTGCTCTTATAGCCTACCGATGCCAGCTTCCACATATCGTCAACAGACAAATTCGTGTCGATATACGGACTGACTTCTTCCAGTATAGATGGAAGTTTTATGATGGATGTTGTACTTATCATTTTTTTGACAATAGCATTGGTAAAATCACGCTGCCGTTTTGTCCTGGAGTAGTCCGACATAGCATCATGACGGAAGCGAACATATTGTAGAGCAGTCTTACCGTCTAAATGCTGCTCTCCTTCTTTCAAATGGATGTCGTACTCATTTTTGTCAGCTTTACTTTCATAAGTCATATCCTTTTCGACATAATAATCCACCCCTCCTACAGCATCCACAAGTTTGATAAATCCCTGAAAGTCTGTATATACGTAAAATTGAATTGGAATACCAAGCAGATCACCCACAGCACGCATAGCTGTTTGCGGTCCATGCGTAATTGCTGTGTTAATTCGGTTCTTTCCATGTTCCGGAATATCGGTGTAAGTATCCCGAAGAATAGAGAAAACATTAATTCGCTTTTGGACAGGGTCTAAGGAAACCACCATCATACTGTCAGATCTGGGGATTTCACCTTTTTTGTTTCCACGTGAATCTACTCCCATTAACAAAATATTAACAGGCTCAGTACCTGACCATTTTGGAGGTTCTATGACTTTTTCTTCCTTTGCCATCACTTCAGAAAAAGGAGAATTTTCCGAGTTTTTATTTAAACCTTCCAACCCTTGATATACGGAAAAAACATAGTACAGTCCAGAAGCAACAACTATAAAAAATATAATGAATAATGTGATTTTTTTGCTTTTTAATGACATGTTTCTACTCCTTATTTTATCAAGAATTTATATTACTTTTCCTGCAAGGCTTGAACAAGAAGTGAAGCATAAAATCTGCTGCCATCCGGCTTCAAGTGCACACCATCTTTGTAAAAATAGTCATCTTTACCCGTGCTAGCTGTGTACCAATCAACAACTTTAGCATTTTCAAACTCACTCACAACATCTTTAATATTTGAGTTCACCGTGTTTTGCCATCTTTTAGGGACCCGGGTGGTCACAACCAAAACCTTCTTGGCTTCAGACAGAGACGCAAGCAAGCTTCTAAATTGATCCTTGGTGAAGGGACCATTTGTTCCAAGTTCGATAATGATGTGGTCTCCCAATTCTCCTTGCTTCCTTAGATCTTCAAGCAGTTTTTTGGCTTGCGACATCTGTCTGCCAACTTTTCCGTTGACGGTAGCTCGAGGGAGCTTCTCCTTTAAGTATGGCTCCACTCCAACCATGACTGAGTCGCCTATAACTGTAACACCTTCACCGTTAATGGCTGCTGAAGATGAAGTCTCTTCTGTTTGCGAATCTGTATCTTTCGTCGGCTCAATTTGATTAGGGGTTGAAGATACTTTAATCACTCCATTTGATTGAATATTGTTTTTTGCTGACTCTCCTTCAGGAGAAGCTAGCGAGCGGAAACCCATATCCCTAACCCGAGTATTAGAAAAATAAGCACCCATACCATCCATGTTTTTCGTTGTTTCATTTGATTTCTTCCTTTCATTTATAACGCTTGATATAATTTAAGATTGCACTTTCAGATGTTCTGCCAGCAATGAAGCATAATATCTAGCTCCTTCCGGAGTTAAATGAACACCATCATGAGCAAATAAGTCGCTTCGGTTCTCACTAGCTGCATGCCAATCAATAAGGACTACATTTTGGTATTCATTTGCAATTTCTTGCAAGGCATCATTTACTGTATTCTGCCAACTTCTAGGAACACGCGTCGTTACTAGGTAGATTTTCTTGTCCGGTAAAGAATCAATTAAGGATCGCAGTTTGCTTTTATTAAAAACCCCATTGCTTCCCAGCTCAATGATAATCCGGTCTCTTAATATCCCCTCTGCTTGCAGCTGATCTACTACCTCTTGAGCGCTTGACATCTGCCTTCCAACCTTACCGTCAACCACGATTCCCGGAAGCAGCTCCTTCACGTAAGAGTCTACATCCAGCGCAATCGAATCGCCGATCAGCGTGATGCTCTCTCCCGCACTGGAAGAGTAAACGGGTTCGTCGTCATGACTTCTCTGCTGATTCTCATTGATCGGTATTTGCTCATCATTCGTGATTTGTTGTTTACCATCTTGTGTAATCTTTTGAACGCTCACCATTTGATCCAACATGGTTTGATCTTTGGTTGCGTTAATAATCCATGAATGAGCAATGAAGAAAGCGACAAATGTTAAACTCAAGGCAGCCAATGGTTTAAATCGATCATGCCGCCAAACTTTACGCCATGTTGCCCGGAAATGTCCCCTTCGGATCGGCTCTTCAATGAACTTGTACGATAATGTGGATAACAACATAATGATTACAAAACGCAAGATCATTTGTCTGAATTGAAGTCCCTCAGTGCTTGCCTCAGGTTGCATTAAAATAATGACGGGGTAGTGCCAGATATATAGGCTGTATGAATGCTGACCAAGCCAAGTTAGTGGCCGACACCCAAGGATTTTACCAAGCCGACTGGCCGGATGTACCAAAACAGCAACAATCACATTCGATAACAATGACAGAAAGAGAAATCCAAATTGATATAACGAATCATCAAACTCATTCGTGCGATAAATTAATAGAATCAAGATGAACAATCCTAATGTGCCAATAATATCAAGTGACGTGCGCCTTAATGGTGAAATCGTCCCACGGATTTTCCAGCTTGGCCTTACAACTGCCAACGCAGCACCAAACAGAATGGCAAAAGCTCTAGTGTCTGTTCCATAGTAAACTCTGCTGGGGTCTGTTCCTGGCACGTACATTAGCGCCATAGCTGCTGCAGAAATCATAGCCAACACCAACATGCACAATAATAGTTTTCCACGTCGGGGTGCGAACCTTAAGCAAACAAGCAGAATAATAGGCCAAATCACGTAAAATTGCTCCTCGATGGAAAGTGACCATAAATGTCCGATCGGCGAGGCTGGACCGAAGCTTTCAAAATAGGATACTTCATGAAAAATAAGGTACCAATTATTCACATAAAAAATGGAAGAGATGAAGTCTCCTTTTAGTGACAAAAGTCTGGCTGGATCAGAAGCCAATAAGCAAATTGCAACAAGGAGGAGCATGCTTAACATCGCAGGTAACAATCTGCGAAACCTCCTCATCCAAAAGTTCCAAATCGATATGTAACTGTTCATTTTCCACTCGTAAAGAAGCTGATCCGTAATCAAGTACCCGGACAGAACAAAAAATACGCCTACTCCGAGTAATCCGCCTTGCGCCCATTTCAAATCCATATGGTAGGCTATGACCGCCAGTACAGAGATAGCCCGTAAACCATCAATCCCTGGCATATAACGCTTTTTCGGTTGATTCAATTTCCCCACCTCATTATGCTTCATTCCTTTTCTGTATAGGGAATATGTTTCTTTTTAAATATAATCAGTGGATGTCGCGAAAGTTTGATCAAGATGTAAACAAGTTGTTACAACGGATACATCCCTATTGACACAGAAAAAGCCCTTGATCCCGGAACTTGCTCTGGATCAAGGGTTTCTCAATGAGATGTTGCTATTTAAATTCAATAATAAAAGCGGGCTCCTTTGTCGAATTATCATGGGGTATACTATTTGAATTCGTAAAGGTTCTAGGACCTTGGATGAACAATCTTGTATTATCCGAACTCCATTTCATATTGGAAGGTAATATCCCGCGATAAACGGGCCCGTTATATAAAACATTTCTTCCTTGTATTTTTCCGACATAGACAGCATCTTCATCTTGCAACGTATAGGCAATGAATTTTTTGTCCGGAGAGAATTCAAATGTAAACACTCGCTCCAGAATGACGGAAAGCTCACCATTTCGTTGATCATATTCGTACAACGTATCATCTCTTCCCAGAAAAGCAAATTGATCCTCACTGATCCAGGTCATTTGTTTGTCTGCCATTTGATGTTTGTACTTCGCCTCAAAATGTCCATCGGCTAATTTGCCAAGCACGAGCGTAATACTTCTCGATTGACGGGTTTCAAACAACTTAATTAATGCACTGCGGCCATCATTGGATACCTGAGCATCAAGAAGAGTGTCACCTGGACCAAACCCTTGTAAAGAGTACGATTGGGATAACTTCGTCTTCGTATCATAAACCCTCAAGGTATCCTTTTCATATTGAACTGGGTCCTGAACGAGATAACCTATCATTTGGCTGTTTTCAGACCAGGACATAGTTTGCAGATAACTTTGACCCTTGGGATCGAATGTATCGACCTCCGTTTTCTTGCCGTCCTTTGTAGACATTAATGTAGTCGTTATCGTCGTTTGATGAGTATGAACATCAGCGATCTGGTCACCATCCGGAGACAGCGCTATTCGGGAATGGTCTCCTTCGCTTTGAATTATGTTTTTGCTTTCTTCAAAGGGATAAGCCAACTCTTTTAACTTATAACGTTCAGGAAAACCCGTGTTTTTGAATGAACCAATAAGCGAATCGCTTGAAGTCCAGCCCAACCAGTAGCCATTATCCGTATTCTCATCCGGAAGACGATAGATTTTTTGGACTTGGACAGGACTTAGCAATTCTTGATTTGCCGGTTCGGACATTTCGTCCCCAGAGATAATGACCGTTTCGTTCTGATACCGGGTACCACAAGCTGTCAGCAAAAGGATAAGCAAACACAGCAAACTTAACCCCAATCTGCCGGATGTTTTAAGCATGAATGCTGCCCTCCTCTGCTGGTTTTGAATGCTTAAACTCTACAGTAACTGTAGTGCGATGCTCTCGACTAACGACGGAAATGGAGCCTTCCAATTCATCCACGATAGACTTGACGATACTTAGTCCCAGTCCCACGCTGCCCTCTTCTGAGCCTGTGGGATGAGCAAGGTAGAATGGTTCAAACAGCTTGGAGAGTTGGTCAGCATTGATCGGATCACTTGGATTGTCGATAGTAAAGCGAATTTTTTCTTCTGCATGAACACCTCTTACACTAATCTCCGAAAAATCCAAACTGTATTTGATGGCGTTATCCAGAAGGTTGATAAAAAGCTGACGAATTCGGTCCTCCTGGGCGAGCATGAATAACTCCTTCTCCATGTCTACACATATGCTTTTTTTGTATCTCTGTGCGCGTATGGCCATGGACTCGCATACATCCCGCAGAATGGCTCCCGCTTCAACGTAATTCAGGTCCTGATGGACGGCGTGACGACGGGAAACTTCAAGCAGTTTAAGCACCATTTTGTGGAGTCGCTTGCTCTCTTCAATGATGTGATTCATACCTTTTTCAAAAAAGTTGCGATCCTTCTCTCCGTTCGTCTTGATCAATTCGGCATAGCCTAAAATGGAAGTTAACGGTGTTTTTAGTTCATGGGTAATATTATCAAAAAAGCGCTTTTCCTGCTCATGGAGCTCTTTGAGATGGTCACGATCCTTTCGAATAATGTTCATTTGCAGACCAATCTGATTAATCATGTCATTAAAATTATCCGCGAGCCGCCCAATCTCATCTTTTCGTTTCAATCGGATGCGGACGTCCAAATTTCCATTCTTCACCTCAGAAGAGGCTCGGGCGAGTTTACCAAGTGGAAGGGTAATGTGCCTGGACAGAATGAAGGAAAACAGAAAAGTAACTGCAAATATGGCCAATGTAATATATAGTGTTGTGTCAAGAATTCGATTGCTTTGCTGATACAGCTGGCTAAAGTCCTTGTAGAAACGCAGAATTCCAACTTTTGCTCCATCGATCACAACGGGATAAGAGAACAGGACCGTTGCTTGATCACCATCATAATTAATGTTATAAGCGGTCTTACCATCGACGGCCTCTTGCAGATCAGTCCCCTGCGGCTGTGTAAACAAGGACTTTTCAGAGGCATATATTAATTCTCCATCGACGTTATATACGCCGACGCTATTCCCGGTGGCATGATTCAGATTGTTTCCCAGTTCCTCAGCCATTTCTCCGAAGTACAGTTCGTTGTTTGAGAAATGATTAATCAAAAAGGTCTGTCGAACGTAAACGTTACTATTATTTTTAAGACCGACTAATTCGGTTTTGATCAGGTTTTGGTTACTTGTATGGATAGTCTCCATCACCGTTTGGCTCAATACAAGAAATGAAAAGGAGAAAATCAAGAGAAAACCGATAAGAAATTTAATACTGATTTTGCGCATATTAATCCCCTGTTTTTTTGAACTTGTATCCGATACCGAATACCGTTGTAATAAGGTCGGTAGCATCCAGCTTTTTGCGAAGTCGCTGGATATGTGTATCTACCGTTCGTGTATCACCAGCAAAGTCATAGCCCCAGACCATATCAAGCAGTTCGGACCTGCTAAATGTTCTCCCGGGATTCCTCACCAGCGTCATGAGCAGATCATATTCCTTAGGCGTTAAATCAACCGGTTTAGCATTGTTGTTCACAAGTCGTTCTTCGAAGCGAATCTCAATGTGACCAAAACAGATACTATCCGGCTGCCGATCACTCTGTTCTCGGAGGTTGGACTGCTCCAACCGGCGAAGGATGGTCCGGATCCGGGCTATCACCTCGCGTAGATCAAACGGCTTTGTGATGTAATCATCTGCACCGAACTCGAGTCCAAGCACTTTATCTGTAATATCGGATTTCGCGGTGATCATGAAGATCGGGATGTTATATTCGGCGGTAACTTTTTTGCAAATATCCAGACCGCTCTGGTCTGGAAGCATCCAATCCAGCAGCAAAAGATCAGGTTGAAAGGACTGGATTTCACTAATTCCTGCAGCCCCGTTTGATGCGACACGTGTTTGATATCCCTCCAAAGAGAGTCCATATGAAAGCAAATCTGCAATGGGCTTATCATCTTCAATAATTAGGATTTTTGAATTATTCATTATAATCTCCATCTCATTTGGTTACTCATGTCTACGAGCTCTTCGACATTGAATCCTATGTTAACGATTTGTCGAGAATTAATCAATTCATTTGAATTTCAGGCCCGTCGTCGGCACTCTCCCGGTACTGTCCCGGCGTCAAACCCTCCACCTTTTTGAATATTCGAATGAAATAAGATGGCTGATACCCGAACTCTCTCCGCGATTTCGTTAATTTTCATATCCGTTTCCCGAAGCAGCTCCTTTGCCTTGGTTATTCGTATTGTGTCACATAATTAATGAAATCGGTACAAGAACTGGTACCCATAAAAAAAAAAAAGAAAGCCGCTAAAATAGCGACTCTCAATTGGACCATGTTCTTATCTCTCGAAACTTGAATCATTAACATTCGTGGTCCAAATTTATTAAAACCTTTTTCCGCAATTGGAGCAAATACAACATTCATAAATAAGGAGGCGTTAGTCTGAGGGCTCTTCCATTCATATTTATTAACCCCCTTCTTCAGGAGCAGTCAATCCATTCAAGATTTTATTTGATTTATCATTTAAAAGTTTGTTAATGGTAACTCCAAATAAAACACAGCAAGTAATTGCCGCACATAAATCTGCGATGGGTTCAGCAATAATAACTGCGTCCGTTTTCGGACTAACAAAATTGGGGAGGAAGAGTACTAATGGAATAAGCAGAATAATTTTGCGCAAAATCGCGATGAATATAGAAACTTTAGCTTGTCCCAAGGCAATAAAGATCTGTTGAAAGGCTAATTGAATACCATAAATACATGTTCCCAGGAAAAATATTTTCATTAGTCTAGCCGTCAGTCCAATAAGCTCTTGATCGTTGGTGAACAGGCTAATGGGTAGCCGTGGTATAAATATCGCTATGCCCCACATTAACAAGCCAATAGTAGCACAAATAATACTACAATATGAAACTGTGGATTTTACTCGTGAATAATTGTGAGCCCCGTAGTTATAGCTAATGATGGGTTGTGCGCCCTGTGCAAAACTGGACAGCAACAGCCCAAATATCTGCATCAGCGTTCCCATAATTCCCATAGCCGCAACATACATGTCACCACCATATCTGGCGAGAGACGTGTTAAATACAATTTGAATTAAACTTTCCGTCGATAGCATAATGAACGGAGAAAGCCCCAACGCAAGGACGCTTGCTGCTTGTTTAAGGTTGATGCGCATATTGGATAAGCGTAAGCGCAAATGGGCACGTTTGGACGTTAAAAAGCCTAACACCCAAATCGCCGAAATAAATTGTGCAATAACAGTAGCCCATGCCGCACCCTTAATGCCCAAATTCATACCATAAATAAAAATGGTGTCGAGGATAATGTTCACAACGGCACCAACACATACCGTGAGCATGGCTGTTTTAGCATATCCTTGTGCTGCAATAAACGGATTTAATCCCAGAGAAATGAGTACTCCTAAAGTTCCAAAAAGGTAAATGTCTAAAAATTCATTGGCGTATGGCAAAGTCTCATGACTGGCACCAAATAGTATTAAGAATGGTGACTTAAATAGAAGAAACACAGTTGTTATTAGTATGGATCCCATTAGTAGCATAAAAAAACAACTACCAAGCAATTCTTCCGCTTTTTTATGTTCCCCTTCTCCCATTTTTATAGAAGCTAAAGGAGCACCACCCGTTCCAAATAGAGCTGCAAACGCTGAAATTAACATAATAATCGGAAAAGATACACCTATTGCCGATAAAGCTAGTGTTCCCCCTTCTTCCATTCTGCCCAGGAACATTCGATCAACTAAGCTATACATGGCATTGATTAACTGAGCTATGACGGCCGGAGTAGCTAACCAAAAAATCAGCTTGGGAATACTTTCATTCGTAAAACGGTAATTCATTGTATTTTTCATAACATGGACATCCTTTTTTGATCTTTAGAAAATGTTATTACTGCTCAAAAAGCCATCATAAAAAAACAGCAAGAAACAGCAAGAAACAGCATGAACATGTTGTTATATGAATTAATCAGAAAGAAATATATATGTTTAACTTACTGTTCCTATAGGATGTGAATGGATAAATACTTACATCTGATATTGCTTGATGGTAGGCGCATCCACAGTTTTTGTGATCTTTAAATTCATGCTTTTCCTCCTATTAACTCTTATTATCATTAATGAAAGGGAGCACTTTTCATCATGTATTAATCGATTAATATAACATTGGATTCGGATCAATGAATATAGATTAACATAATAAACACCTATGTAAAACATCGATTTTAAAGGTGCTAGTATACGTTTAATGATCTTTAAACTGTATGTTTGATCCTACCATACTAACGATCTAATAGAAACGATTATGCGTAGAAATAGAGCGTATAATGAATAGGGGAATTCATGGTTTCCAAAAATGATTAACTACGCTAATACAGTGACTGCGAAATTAGTAGTTACCTAATCGCAATTTGACTACGTTCTTGTCTATTCCGTCAATCGGTACAAGTTCTTGTCCTTGGCTTGGGACACGAACTTGTACCGATAACATAAAAAAGCCGCTAAAATAGCGACTTCAATGGGAATATGTTCTTGTCCCTCGACATTGAAAGAATACCCTACTCCACTTATACTACGTAGGTGTCAACGTGTTGATAGAAGTAATTTCATCATATTTACTAGAAAGGAGGTGATGGAATGAGTACATATGAGGCACTGGATGTCATGCTCAACTTTGGTATTTTAATTTTCGCGATGCTAGCTTTCCTTGCATCAAACACAAAAAAGCGATAGCCTCCCCGCCAAGAGCTGCTACCGCGATTCACTTTACGTAATTATCATAATCTTTACCGCCAACACACCTCTCAGTACTCAGCCCGAGATACTTCCGCATCAACACGCCAGCCTCCGCCGCCATCTGTTACCTCTTCGTAGACTTTGATGCCGCGTTGGCGAAAGCCTTTGCGCACCTCGTAGATGTCTGCGGTGAGTTTGCGTTGAGCTTCAGCAATTGCGTCGACGTACGGGCCAAGCGTCTTTAGCGTTGCTTTGATGAGCGCGATATCCCGTTCAAATGCGGTGAGAACACGCGGGAGGATGATATGCGATTTGATTAACGTATGATCTTCGTTGGTGATATCGATCATTAGGTGGGAGACCTTCGTATGTAGGGCGTTTAATCCGCAAAATCGAAACGTTTGTTCTTAGTATAGCTCGGAAACTGCGAATTATACTAGCCGGAGAAATGTCGCGACGTCGCGACATATTAGCGTAACCATACGCAACACTTCTGCGCGGTTGTGAATTGCGCATCTCAGGTGCTGTGCGGTATAACTACAAAAAACTGCAAACAGAAATGATATCCGCTGCGGGTCAGAATACTTTTATTTTTCTTCGTTCAAATACTCTTGAACGTCAATGCGCTTCTCGTTGTATTTGTCATCATCAGTTAAGGAAATAACTTCATTCATTACTGGTTTAGTAAGTGAAGAGTCTTCCATTTTCATTAGGCTTAAGCCTGCTAAATAAAAATAATTAACATAATTGACCTTTCCATCAGTAAAGGCACCTTCCATATTATCCTTGAGAAGTACCTCAAAAGCATAATTTCTTGTATCATCCATCTGAGCTTTAGTAGGTATAGGGTAACCAACACTTTCAAAGAAAGAAAGATCGCTTGAGTCAGTTCGAATAGTTGTATCAAAATTTAAGTCTGTAAGTTCAAATTCAGAATGATCCTTGTAATTACTTAATATGTACTTAGCTGATTCTTCAAAGTCCTTCAGAAGTTTTGTCTCTTTATCAAAGTCCTCTGTAAGAGTATTTTTAAGCCTCTCTACTTCCTTCTCTTCTACCAGTAATTCTGCGATATTGTCGATTCCTTTGCCTAACGATCTACGCACATACGAATAACTTTGGGATTCTGTCGCTATAATTGTAGACTTTAATACCGCAGCGATGAAGGCCGCATCCGTATCTTTAAAATCGGTTACGGTCATATCTAGGTATGTCTTTGCACGATCAATGTTACCTGACTTCAATTGCTCACTAGCCATACGTAAAGGTTCAGGTATTATATTTTCTTTTACTTCTCTATTGTCTTCTTCCTCAACAGCAACAACATTATTATCGGAGTTAGTCGCACTAGAAGCCTCTAATGATGCCTTCTCTTTTTCATTTGTCCGGGGGTCACTGCTACACCCTGCTATCACTGAAATTGAGGCTAAAATTGACAACGCTATTTTAATTTTATTCATTAAGCAAAAAACACCTCCCTTATAATACTTCAAAGTATATCATATATCGAAAAAAGCGCAGCCCTCATTGGAAGTGAATCCGCGAGATAGATCGTCACGAAGCTTGCCCCCATAGTTCTTATTTATACCTATATTTGCATTCGGCCTCGGTGGGGTCTTCACTCTAAGCATGACCTTGCCACTGGATAATACGAAGACGGTTGAAGAATCTAATGTTTGGAACGCATTCGTTCTAACTGTGGGTTATCTAATCGCAGCGATAGGACCGTTTGTGGTTGGATTTGTGCGGGATATTTCTGGAGACTTCGGTACTTCGATCTGGCTGCTTGTAGGTGTAACAATAATTATGCTAGTCTTGACACATTTTCTTAAACCGAATGATTGTTCCATACAATAGTATTTTTAAATCCCCCTATTATTACTCACTAAACTTTTTTCGGAATAATTGTAAAATTTTTGACGCGTAAGGATTTTGGACGCTTTTCAATAGGAATGATTAAACTCTTGTTTATTACAAAAAACCAGCTAATATATATCAGGATATTAGCTGGTTTTCTCTTCTAGTCCGTTTCCCAGATGTCATTAACACCCACAAGAGAAGGCCCGTTTGCAGACTTCAATAGAATGTTCCCTCTATTTTGTGTATACTCTACCAAAGAAATAGCTCCTTTGATTGTTTCCAGTTGTACATCAACTCTCGATGGTACAAATCTCAAACGATGTACTATCCCTCTTGCGATATTAAGAGACAACTTTGATGGTGTTCTAATGATAAGATCAAGGTCACTTTCCGAAGTAACTGTTGGAAGCCCTGTTGTTAATTCGAAACCTACACTTCCTGTTGGACCCCAGATTAGTCCATAGGAATCCATTAGTGCACTCACATGGAACAATGACTGCAGAGCAGGTAATGATCCTATCCGAAGGTTTTTCCTCCATAACGACTCGTCCACCAGTTCTTCAGGTGTAATTCTACTTACCACACGGTCATACGGTAGAAATGCTGCGAATCGTTTATTCCTTGTTTGTCCGCGTACACCTACTGCGATCTGATCTCCCAGAGAAAAAGCTCGACGAACGACGACAAATGGAACATTTTCAATAGACGTAAATACCCAATCTGGGATTTCAGAAAAACTGACCAAATCCTGTATACCATCGATTTTCAACAAATCATGAGGTTTTAGGTCCATTGTCTTTTCAATTCTTTTCTGACTTTTATGGAAGCTTGCCGCCCACCATTTAGTGCGGCTATGGTCTGTAAACGGTTAGTTAAGTCAGTGGATGTGTTCTGAATGTCCTCCATCGCTTGAATCAGTTTCTCACGAATCGTTTGGATATCCTGATGCTTTGGCAAGTCCGCTTCAATTCCTTCTATTAATTCATGAACTGCTCCTAACGTAGCATATGATTGAATATCGTACGCCATTGCTGGTATTTTTTCGGTGGCTTTCTCCAACTCATCGATACTTCTTCGGGTGATGCGCGTTGCAGATTGTTTGGACATCGCATGAACATTCACGCCTGGATCATTTAGTGCCAAGATGCGGCTCGCTTGATACCCGTGGGCAAGGAAGGCACCGGAAATTGCTTTACCGACCAGAAGGGATATGACAGGATGTCCAGCTAGTCTTGCCGATGCATAGGCGTCAACAGCAGCAGCACAAGCGTAGTGAATACCGAATAATTCCTCTCGATAACCATATGCTTGGCTTGGTACATCGACAATAGCAATGATGGAACGTGGGTTTCCACCTCTATCTTCTTCGATAACTTGCCGGATACGCTTTGCTATCTCCCAACCTTCCTCCAGACCAACTTCACCATTTCGCACTCGAGGAAAGCGATTATGTGGATTAGGGACTACAGAAATATACCGGACGAGATGTTTACCTAACTGAACATCTCCATATAAAACTGATGGTAGATCTGTTTGTGGATTATCCATACCAGTTAAAGCTGTAAACCATATCCTTCCTCGGCTTTGGGGCATGTCTTCAACATTATTGGCAATCTTATTTACCTGGGGAATTTTTACCTGTTGTTGTTTTGTTTGTCCCCACAAAGTTTGAAACAGTTGTGGGTTTGTTTTTTGTTCTGGATCAACGAGTTTCAAGAGTTTTTGAAATAAATCTACTTGTTCAGTTCTGTTTGTTTCTTTTTTGTTTTCAAAAACAGCCTTCTTGACAGCAAGAAGTATTTCTTGTACATCATCGTTAACTATAGTATCGACCAAGCCTGTACTGAAGCGCTGTGTTCCACCAATCGTGCCCCAAATAAGCTGGCGATCCCTCGAATCGAATTCTTCAACTCCAGCTTCCTGTTCAATAACCTCAGGTCCGTTAAGACCAAATCGGCCCTGCTTCGTCATAATGAGATGACTAAACAACGCAGCCGTGATTGACATGCCCCCGAAACAGCCTACATTGCCAGGAATGATCCCCAAAACAGGTACGTATTGGCGAAGAGCTACCACAGCCGAACTAATCTCCGAAATGGACAACAGTCCATAATTTGCCTCTTGTAACCGAACACCGCCGGTATCAAGAATCACAATGGGAATGATTTTTCTTCCATTTTGATTGTCCTCTAAGGCTAACTCTAGTGCTCCTGCAATCTTTGCACCAGATACTTCGCCGATTCCACCACCTTGAAAGCCTCCTTCTATAGAGATGACAACAATAGAATGACCACTGACTGTCCCCTGGGCAATGACGACACCATCATCACTTTGCGGTACGATACCTTGAGGGGCTAAGTGAGGGGATTCAAGCTTATCAAACGGTCCTAATAACTCGCGAAATGTCCCTGAATCCATTAGAGTCTCGGCACGTTCTCTGCCACTTAATTCAATAAAACTATGTCTAATTTGTCTGTTCACGAACACTTACCTCCAATGCTTGCGCTAGACGTAATGCAACAACACCTGGGGTTGCACCAAAATCATTAATGGTTACTCGTGCAGAAACATCATGAACCGTAAAAAAACGATCCATGACTGCTCTCCATGTCTGCCCAAATCCTTCACTACCTGTACGCACAAATACCTTTGTTCTGTGGTCACTCGAAGGTTCAAGCAAAACTTCCAAATCACCAGACCCCACAATACCAACATGCGCACGAGATGCCACGGTTTTCGTTGCATGATATTCAAATAGTAATGTTTCCAAAGTAAGCACCTCCCATTAATCGGACTTCGTTAACTCTCGCAACAAACCCAATCCAAAAACAACGTTGCAGCCAACAAATCTGCACTTCCACCTGGAGATACTCGTGCGGAAAGCAATTTGTCTTCCAACAGTTGCAGTCTGTGTTTCCCTTCTATTGTAGTGCTTCCCCCTGCTTCTAAAACTGCTTTAGCATGAGTTTTTGTCATAGATAATGCCTCTAATCCACCACGGTGAAGAATACAGGTATCATCTAAGGTAGCCATCAATGCCAAGAGTGCATCAAGTCTGGCTTCCTGTTCATTAATAACTTTGCTTCTGGCCTCTCTCAAGGCAGGAAGAGCAACATGCACAACGTGAGGGAAACCTTCCTGCGCTTCTCCAATGGCACCAGAGAAACCAAAACGTTTTCTCACCTTATTTCCATTAGTGTCATGCTCATGAGGAGTGGGGGCTGGATAACTTGCTATTTTGCCAGCTGTTTGAGTTAGCTGATCCACATCCGTACAATAGCCATGAATAGAGGTAGCAGATATCAATAGACCTAGCGCCCAAATGGCACCTTTATGCGTATTGATGCCACCTGTTGCTTCAAACATTCGACGCTCTCCCTCTTGCCCAATCCATGCTAACATATGACGTAAACGTTGATTTGGCTGTTCATTAATACTTTTAAGAGACATTTCTTTGAACGTAGCATGCAAACTACAGGCAGACCTTACCATCAAAGTAATATTCATGTCCGTATGAGCGCCGCTGCTTCTAGCGTCAACTAGTCCTGGTTTAGGTGATAACATGGCTTCTTCAACAAGTGCTTTAACTGCAAGATCCGCCAGATAAGTTGCATATAACTCCTCTTGGCCACGACTGAAATGATCATATATACGCATCACCAATTTCTAAATTTCGCAGGGGGATTATATAATCCCCCTGACCACTCTACAATGTCTTCTACGTTTTGTGCAGCCAGCAAAGAGCGTTTGGCATCCGTTCTACGGATCTCCAAGTCCTCCGGAAAGGCAATAAGTCCGGCTTGTTTTAATTTCTCATTTCGTTCTGGATTATGATCGATTCCAATGGGTGTTACTCCAGCAATGGCTGCAAGCGCTTCTCGCCGCTCTTCCAAACTTTGCGCTCTATATAAGTAAGCGATACCTTCTTCGGTAACTACATGCGTGACATCATCGCCATAGACCATGACGGGCGTAGTGGATAATCCTGCTTCCTTACGGACATCGATTGCATCCAAGGATTCAACGAAAACAGGCGTATTTCCAGATTGATATGTTTCTACCATTTGAACGACCAGCTTTCGGCCCATGCTGATGTCTCCCTCTACAGTCATCATATCTAACCATGCTGGGGTAGAATGTCGGCGTCCTCTTGGGTTATGTCCCATATTTGGGGCACCTCCAAATCCCGACAAACGACCTGAGGTTACTGTTGATGAATTGGCAAGTCCATCTATTTGAAGTGTTGAACCGATAAATAAATCCACGGCATACTGTCCTGCAACCTGGCACATTGCCCGATTTGATCGTAAACTTCCGTCTTTCCCAGTAAAAAAGACATCTGGACGCGCTGCTACGTACTTTTCCATCCCTACTTCACCGCCAAAACAATGAATGTTCTCTATCCATCCACTTTCAATAGCTGGAATCAGCGTAGGATGAGGATTCAAAGCCCAGTGCTTGCATATCTTACCCTTCAAGCCCAATTGTTCTCCATAAGTGGGTAATAAAAGCTCAATGGCAGCTGTGTTATATCCAATGCCATGATTTAATGACTGAACATTGTGCCGCTCATAGATCCCTCGAATAGCCATCATTCCCATTAATATTTGCAGCTCCGTTATATGTCTAGGATCACGTGTAAACAACGCTTCAAGTTGGTAGGCATTATCGGCTTTAACAATAAAATCCACCCAGTCCCCAGGAATATCGACACGAGGAAGTGTATCCGTTATTTCGTTCACTTGAACAATGACAATTCCATCTTTAAATGCGGTTGCTTCAACAATAGTTGGCGTCTCTTCGGTATTGGGTCCGGTATAAAGATTACCATTCTGATCTGCCTTATCAGCTGCTACTAAAGCTATATTAGGGATTAAGTCTATAAACAATCGCCCATACAGTTCTAAATACGTATGAATCTCACCAATTTTGAGCGTCCCGTCTTCAATCATCTGCGCTATTCGAAGACTTTGAGGACCTGCATAGGAAAAGTCGAGCTTTTCTGCAATCCCTTGTTCAAAAATATCCAAATGTTCTGGACGAGAAATACTGGACATGATCATGTGAAGTCCATTTACTTTGTCAGCATTAACTTGAGCAAGTGAAGTTGAGAGAAATGAAGCTTGTTTTTGATTGTTACCTTCTAAAACAACTCGATCTCCATTAATTAAAAGGGTTTCTAGTGCTTCAACAATACGATCTGTTGGAATAATCCTCCCTTTTGTTATGTTACTCAGTTTAGAAATTCGTATAGCTTTCTCATCTCGTCTTGTCGTCCATGAACGTCGTGACTGACCAGTTTTATTTGTTATATTCATTCACATTAGCTCCTTCCACACACTAGTTTAATATCCTAATATCCACTTTGGTAACGCTTAATTATTTGAACAGTATTCTTCAAACCGGTTGTTGATACATCAATAGCATGTGCATCAGGAAATGCTTCCGAGGCAAGATTACTTAATACGTTTCCGGGTGATAATTCGACATATAATCGAGCACCTAATTCAAATAGAACAGATGTAGCATCATGCCACCTTACAGGATTACAAATACTTAGTGCCAGATCCTCTCGTATTGTTTGAGCTGTTCGTAGAGGACGGGCAGTGCGGTTACCTGCAAAGGGAATAGTCGGTTTTTGAAGTTCGACATGTACCAACAAATTCGATAATTCATTGGCTATACGATTTAACAGTGGACAGTGTGAAGGAACACTGACATTTAGTTTGCAAGTCCTCCGTGCTCCAGCAGTTCTCGCCTCCTGAAAAACACGCTCAATGGCAGAATCTTCACCAGTAATGGTCAATTGTGTAGGTGAATTCAAATTTGATATATACACGGGATAAGATGGTGTGTGAATTCGATCTATGATAGACGCCAGTTGTTTTTCTCGAATGCCCAAAATGACACCCATGCCATATCCTTTTGGAAAAGCTTGCTCCATATATTCTCCACGTCGTCTTACCAAGTTAACGGCTTCCTTGAACGGTATTACACTTGCAATAACCGCAGCGCTAAAGGCACCTACAGAATGTCCAGCAACCATATTGGGTCTGGCTCCTCTCTGCTGTAGCAGTCTTGCCGTAGCAACTCCTGCGACTATTAAGCAAAGCTGGACCGCTACCGTAGAATCTAATTGGTCTTCAGCATCTAAAGTCAAAATGTCCCTTTCAAGCACCAGGCTTGCTTCTTCAACCGTTTGCTGCACAATGGGTTCTTCCAAAGGTAATTCATGTAGCATTCCGGGATACTGTGACCCTTGTCCCGGAAATAAAAAAGCTACTGACATATCATTCACCTTTATCTCATTAGAATTTTACTTCCTACGTCACAAAAACGATACGATTGCACTAGCGATCTATTTTTATTATAATTCTCAACATATATATAGTTAAATACATGTTTCAATATATGTTATATAAATCATAAGTTATGAGGGAGGTATTATGGAACTTCTGCAATTACGTTATTTCAAGACTGTCGCACGTTTGGAACATATGAGCCAAGCAGCCGAAGAACTGCACATTTCTCAGCCTTCACTTAGTAAAACCATTGCCTTATTGGAAAAAGAACTTGGCATCAAACTTTTTGATCGCCGTGGAAAGAACATTCAACTTAATGAATACGGCAAGCTCTTTTATAAAAGAGTGGATGAATCCCTGGTGGCACTAGAGAATGGAAAACGTGAGCTAGCTGATTTGAAAAACGAAAATCATGGTGAAATTAAATTGATGGTGCTTACTGCGTCTCATCTTCTCCCAAATTTGCTGACTGAATTCCGCAAGGTTCACCCTTATATAAGTTTCCAGCTATTGCAACATTCCCCTCATTCCATAATCCGTCCTGACTTTGATTTGTGTATCGGTGCACATTCGTTTCAATTCCATGAATGTGAAAGTACTCCACTGTTAACTGAGGAAATCTTCATAGCAGTGCCTAAAAGTCATGATTTAGGTAAAGAAGAGTGTATTCACTTGAGTAAGGTTGCCAATGAAGGATTTATCAGTCTCAGATCTGGAGCAAATTTACGAGAACTAACCGATGAATTTTGTCGTAATGCCGGCTTTTCGCCGCGAATCATATTTGAAAGTGATGACCCTTCCATGGTGCGTGGATTGATTAATGCTGAACAAGGTGTGGGATTCATTCCAGAAGTCACTTGGGGAGGTTCGACAGGATCTTCAGTTAATCTTCTACGTATTAGTCAGCCAAGTTGTCAACGAACCATTACATTGTCTTGGAAACAGACTCAATATTTTTCAAAACCACTACGACTATTTAAAGATTTTACTATCCAATATTTTGCTCAGTTATCTGAACATCGACAATAACTAAGAAATTAATAACCGTAGCACTATTCATGAAAAAACAACCAGCTATCCAAGCGATAGTTGGTTGTTAGGTGATTCAAAATTTAACTATTTTCCGAACATGATTTTGTATTTATGTCAAACCGGATTTGAAGTAGATTCTCCAAGTTCTGCAGGGATCACATGTAATAACCGTTTAGAATCTGGATCTTCTAGGTTTACATTCACTTGATCATAATTAAATGAATTTGTAACAATTACCATTACAGTAGGATCATAGCCTGCAGCCTTGATCTGCTCTAAATCAAATTCAACTAACGGGTCTCCAATCGTAATTCTGTCATTTTCCTTCACCAACGGTTTGAAGTGTTGTCCCTTTAATTTTACAGTATTAATACCAATATGAATCAAAAGTTCTAGACCAGAATCAGATACAATTCCAATTGCATGTCCTGTTTTGTATACGCTGCTTACAGTACCACTTACAGGAGCTGTAGTAATGCCGCTTACTGGAACGATGCCTGCTCCCTTTCCCATAGCTTCCGAAGCAAATACTTCGTCACTAACACTGCTTAAAGGAACAATTTTACCTTCCACAGGTACCATTACATCATTCGGATTCACTTGATTGCTGATTGGGTTTGTCAGATTTTTATTAGATACACCAAAGAAATATGTTAGTATGACGGCTCCAACGAAAGCAATAAGTAACCCTATGATTTCTCCGATAAATCCTTGGCCTAAATAAGTGGGAATAGCCAACAAGCTAGGAAACGTAAACGTGGATGCATGCACTTCAAAAGATCCGATAACAGCGCCGCCAATACCCGCTGCAATCATAGCACAGTAGAAAGGCCGTTTTAACTTAAGCGTAACGCCATAAATTGCTGGTTCTGTAATACCAAATAAGGCAGTGATTGCTGCAGACCCTGAAAGTCCTTTGATTTTTGGGTCTTTACTTTTCAAAAATACGCCAAGAGAAGCACCAGCTTGAGAAAGGACTGCTGCACAAACCACCGGCAACCATTGGTCGTAGCCCTGATTAGCGACATTGTTTATCATCAGTGTAATCAACGCCCAATGAACTCCGAAAATAACAATCGACTGATGGAATGCCCCTAAAACCAATCCTGCAAGCAAAGGTGAAAAGGCATATATCACCAATAAAACCCAGGCGAACAAATCGCTAATCTTTGTGCCTACTGGGCCAATAACAGCTAGAGTCAGAGGTAACATAATCATAAGCGAAACCAGAGGGGTTAACATGTTTCGCATTGATTCTGGAAAGATTTTGTTCAATAAAGGTTCTAAATAAGAGAGTCCCCATATGGACAATAAAATTGGAAATACGGATGATGTATACGTAATCGGAACAATTGGTATACCGAAGAAATCAATAGTTTGCGAGTTGGATACAATTTCCACTAATGATGGGTGAATCAGTGCACCAGCCAAGGATACAGAAACGAATTGATTAACTTTTAGTTTTTTGGCTGCAGTAAACGCCAAGAAAATAGGTAGGAAGTAGAAAATGGCATCGCTCGCTGCATTCCAGACTTTATATGCACCGCTGTCGGTCGATAACCAATTCATTGTTGTAATTAAAGCCAGAATACCTTTTAAGATTCCTGCTCCAGCCAATGCTCCCAAGAAAGGTGTAAACACAGCCGAGACAAAATCCATCAATTGACTGACAGGATTAAATTTCCCAGATTGTTTTTCTGTAGCGCTTTCAGAGTTGGCATGTACTGCCATTCCAGGTAGCGAAGTTAGTTCATCGTAGACTTGAGCTACGGAATTACCTACAACTACTTGGTACTGTCCGGCACTGCTGACAACGGTAATAACCCCATCAGTACTTTCAAGCTTAGTGGTATTGGCAATATTTGAATCATTTAATTTAAAACGCAATCTTGTAGCGCAATGCCATACTGCATTTATGTTCTCTTTCCCACCTACGCCATCTAGAATATTTTCTGCCAGTTTCTGATAACTCATTGTTATCCCCCCTGCTGTTAGTTCCCGGATCATCCTGCTGAGCTGATCCGGGAATGCCATATTCGTTTAGTCGGTTTTCATCTTATTCAGGTATTTTTATAATTCCTCGCCGTTTGAATCAATAACTTGCTTATACCAGTAAAAACTATCTTTATAATGGAACTGACCACTTCCATTGCCCTTATCATCATAGTCCACATAAATAAAGCCATATCTTTTGCTCATTTCCGCAGTACCTGCGCTGATAATGTCAAAAGGAGCCCAAGTGCAGTAGGCAAAGATATCAGCACCTTCACGTATAGCCTCTTTCAAGGCAGCAATATGTTCTTGGTGATATTCGATACGATAATCATCATGAACTTGGTTGTCAGGTGTTAGAACATCTTTGAATCCAATACCATTCTCTGCTACCATCATAGGAACGTGATACCTATCCCAATACTGGGACATACAGAGGTATAAACCTGATGCATTAATAGACCAGCCCCAACGATTGGCTTTCAAGTGAGGATTTTTGACGGTAGAGTTAGGATCCATCGTATTCTCGCTTGCTTTAACAGTATTGGACCAATAATATGAGACTGCAAGGAAATCGGCTGTATTGTCTCGCAGCAATTTTTTCTCTTCTTCAGTAATTTTTAACTCGATACCCTTGTCTTTAAAATAAGCCATGGCATATTCTGGATAATCTCCACGGATTAGAACGTCACTGTAGAAGTACTGCATTCGATTCCGTCTAAAGTTTAATTCGACATCATCAGGTTTACAAGAATAGGGGGCTGTTAAGGTGTCAGCCAGCATCACTCCCAATTGCAAAGAAGAATTAAGTTTATGCCCAAACTCAGTGATCTTTGCTGATGCAACGAATTGATGATGTACTGCTTGAAATTGAGCCTGTTCGTAATGATCAACTTTATCTTTCAAAATACCTAGCGAGGCAAAAGCTTCTTTGTGAATAAGATTAATTTGATTGATAATGATCCAATACTTTACCATTTTATGATATCTTTGCAGTACAGTTTTTCCGTACTTCACGAAAAATTCGACCAGTTTTGAGTTTGTCCATCCACCATATTCCTCAACCAAATTCAAAGGCATTTCATAATGAAATATTGTTACAATTGGCTCAATATTTTTTTCTTTCATGTACTTAAATAGTTCATCATAGAAAGCCAAGCCCTTTTCGTTTGGGTCGGTATCATCACCATTAGGAAAAATACGACTCCAGGAGATAGATAAACGTAATGTTTTTACATGCATGTCAGCTAATACATCGATATACTCACGATATCTTTCATAGAAATGTACCCCTTGCCGTTTAGGAAAATAGTAATCTCCTTGTTGATACTTTTCATAAGTGATGGAATCCATATCATTAAAATGGAGGTCTGTGGGCTTAGCATCAGGTATAAAAGGTTGAATATCTGCGGTGCTTAGACCTCTTCCATCTTTGTTGTATGCCCCTTCTGCTTGGTTGGCTGCTATGGCGCCCCCCCATAGAAAGTCTTCTCTTATTTTGCTCATGTCTCTTCCTCCTAA
This sequence comes from Paenibacillus sp. 2KB_22, assembly GCF_052115745.1. Classification (NCBI taxonomy): domain Bacteria; kingdom Bacillati; phylum Bacillota; class Bacilli; order Caryophanales; family Paenibacillaceae; genus Paenibacillus; species Paenibacillus sp. 2KB_22. Next base: position 144,064 of record NZ_JBFRHG010000002.1, on the reverse strand, counting down.
TAGAATCGCCAATTACTTTTTATCTTCCTCTAAGCTGATTTTGTTAGAAAGGTCTGCGGGATTCCCTAAATGTTTAGATGGCTGATTCTCATTAGAGTTAGCATCAATGAACTTGGCAGGGACCATTCGTTCTCTACGGACACGTAAATCAAAAATATCAAAACGATTATAATAACCTGCCACATCATGGAATTGTTTTTGCTCAATACATTCATCGAGATCGATTGTACAGTACAATATTCCTTCTTCTTCACGCATGACTTCACTTACCACTTCGCCGTGAGGGCCCATAACAAACGAAACACCACGTGCTGTGCCTTCGATAATATCTTTAGCATCACTCCCCAAGCAAGAGAGTCTGGTCTTGGCTGTTGTATCGTAAATTGATGAAACTACAAGGTTAAATACTTTTCCTTCAAAGGAATGTGCTCCAGCCCGAATACGAATTGCACTCTCTAAATCATAATCTCTCCCCATGGAAGGATCCTGCGTTGGCCATAAAGGTGGATAGGTTGAAATATGAAGTTCTTCCCGTTCTGCAATGAGAGCAAAACGAGCTAACGGATTGGTGTTTTCCCCACATATCAACGTACCAATCCGGCCAATTTCTGTATCGGATACACGCAATCCTTCACCATCACCAGGAGCCCATACAAGCTTCTCATAAAATGTGGGCATGATTTTTCGATGATGATTAAGGACTACTCCATTACTTCCAATTAAAATATTCGAATTCCATATACAGCCTACACTGGCATGACTCAATTCGCTGAATCCAAAAGATACATAAATGTTGTTTGTTTTTGCAGCTTGCATGAGTTGCTCTACTTCAGGACCATCCGTATATACGGAATTCTTAACCATCTCCGTGAACAGTTTGTGATTGTAGACCGGAGCTCGGACAGCAGCCCAAACCGGGAATCCAGGCAAAAAAGATTCGGGAAAAGCAATAAGCTGAGCACCAGACTTGGCAGCTTCTTGAATTGCTACTATGGCCTTTTCGATGGTCGCCTGTTTGTCTAAAAAGACCGGAGCTAAATGAGCTGCTGCTACACTAATGTTTCGAGTCATGTTTTATTCTCCTTTTGCATGCATGAAGATTAAGGATCTCAGTCTATGACGTGAATATCCCACTTACAAATCACTACATTGCTCAACAAAAATCATTACTCTGGTTACCTGATTGCGCTTGAGCGTTATGGGTTGGTTGAAACCTTCGATGTTCTTGGCTCGCGACATAATACAGTACTCACCAACGGATTTTGGCATCCATGTATAATTGAAGCGCTGCCATTCCATGTTAGATCTGGGCTCTACATTTGTTTGTTGCCAAGTCTCACCCCCATCAACAGATACTTCTACCACATCAATAGCTGATTCAGCCCATGCCCAACCCCAAATTGTAATTTCTTCAAGTTTGACCGTTTGACCATTTTGAGGATGTACTATAATTGAATTGGGTTGAATTCCCCAAACTGGTGTTTCTTTTAGTTCGCCATCGACCATTTCGCGATCCATATAGTACTTGGTGGTAAATGCACTAGAACTTCGGACATTAGAAATGATTAAATCCGTTAACCATTTCGTTGAGTTTGTCCCATAATATCCTGGGACGACAAGTCGAATGGGACCACCACGTTCTACCGTAATTGGTTCATCGTTGATGGTTAAAGCAATTAATACATTAGGATCTAAGGCTTTATCCAATGGAAGGTCCTTTTCATAATTGGAGTAATAAACGTTGTTGTACACCCCTTCATCAATTCCTCTAGAAATCACATAGGCTGCGTCGCTCAGGATATTGACCTCTTTTAATAAATCAGAAAGTTTGACTCCGCCCCACACAACGTTTCCAATTCTTCTTTGAGGCACTTTTGGATTTAACGGACTTCCAGCGCATTCATGAATTGCTGTCACTGATGTTTGCGGCAAGGATTGTAAATCCGAAAGTTTAAATTGTAATGGATGTTCCACAAGGCCAGTAAGGTTTAGGACCCATTGACTAGAATCGACAATGTCAGGGATACCTAGATGCCAAACTTTAAACAGGTCACGTTCATTAGTAATTCGGTTCTCATGAACAAGTGGGTCACGGTTTTGTACAAGCCCATATCCTGAAAACTTCATTTTGAGCTTCCCATTTGAGGAATTTACCATGGCGAAGACCCAACATAGTGACTAAGGATGTGCTTTTGCTGTTTCATTTCTTCCTCCTCATCTATCCTTCCTGATGTCGTAATTTCATTTCTATCAGAATATTCATTTTCTTAGCTGTTATTATAGTTCACTGTGATTCATACCGTGTAATACATATTTAATCATATAATATATACACTACAAGTTATAAGGAGTTTTTCCCTTTCCCTGCAAGACAATTAGCCTTTTTTATTAGGTATAAAGTGCATTCTAAAAATGTAATCCATTACATTTATTAATTGAAAAATATGAACATATTAATAATACTTTATACAATGTAACGGATTACATTATTATGTACACATAATATATGTTAGCTCGAAATATATGTCAATATTCGTATCTTCAATTGGAAAAATAGTTCTATAGATTTCTGATATCAGCTAAAATAAGTAATAATCGACTTAAACATTAACAATTTGTCTAAGTCGATTTTATTTGTTCACTTCGTTTTTCTTGTTGATTCTCGAACAATGATCTCATGTTTGTGCATTACATTAAAATATTTCTTATGTTTATTAGTCATGTTATGGATTAACAACTCCATCGCGCTGTACCCTATCTCATGTTTAGGTTGATGGATTGTCGTAAGTTGAGGAACAGACATCAAAGCCTCTTTTGTATTGTCAAAACCTACTACAGCGATGTCATCTGGTACGGAATAGCCGTACTGTTTAATTGCATTAATGCAACCGACACCGAGAATATCGGACAAGCAAAAAATAGCTGTTGGAGGCTCTTGAACTTTTAGAAGTTCATACGTTAATTTTATCCCATCCATGTAATCACAACCATACTTCACTAAATCAGATCTGAAAGAAATTTCGTTACTCTCTAAGGCTCGTTTATATCCTTCTTCTCTACGTAAAGTTGATGATCTCGATAACGGATCATTATCACCTATAAGTGCAATTCGTCGATGTCCCAGTTCGATCAAGTAATTAACTGCATCAAAAGCTGCTTTATCGTCATTAATGGATACCGAACATGTGAAAGGGGCTTTCTTATACTCGCAACATTGAACAATGTTGTATTTTTGGCTGATTTCACTCAGCTCTAGCTCACTTAGAGCTGTACTGAATGTAATTGCTCCATCAGCAAGTCGATTCTTTAACATTTGAATAAGTTCTTGCTCTTTATTCCAATTATATGAAGTCGGGCACACTAAAACATAATACCCATGTTCCTTAGCACAAATTTCGATTCCTTTAACAACATCAGCAAGAATTGGCTTTTCTAATGCGGAAGTTAACACGAGTATCTTCTTTGTTTCTGATCTTCTTAAGTCTCTTCCTAATAGGTTGGGCTGGTAATCGAATTTCTGAATCACATCTAGCACTTTCATGCGAGTAAGCTCTTTAACTTTTGGGCTATTATTTAGTACTCTGGAAACCGTAGCGACAGATACACCTGCCAAGCGTGCGACTTCCTGTATATTCATATCTTTCTTCATTACAAATCCTTCCTTATCTGTGTTGTGATCACCTCTAGACACCAACATTACTTTCCTTGCATTCGTAGAGATAGATATTTCACTCAAATTGAATACGAAATTATGAAACGTTATAGAATCCTTTCTTTGAAGTTTAAACAAGAGGTGGAACCTTAATAAAACCCAATAATCGGGCTAGTCGTCGTAGAGTGAACCATTCACGGATATAATCAAATTAGTTCCCAATTTACTTATAATAGTACTATAGTACAAAGTAAAACTCCAAAGCATATGGAAAACTCAGTTGTGCAACTTTGTCGCGTTGAAGCTTGGGTGACAGCTCGCTTGCTATATCTTTAATTTTCGCTCGCCGTTCCGGAACATAAAATTATTGTGGTACTTTTGTTGAAGTGCACTCAATATTTGAGGATGCAACTCAATAATCAATGCCTGCTGCATTAACGAACATTGAGTTGTGTATGTTAACGGCGGAATTTCTTTTCCCGAGGTTGGAGTTCGAACAGCAAAGTTAATCCAAGCACTAAAACGAATGTCAAAATTACTTTTAAAATCACCTCGTGATTGGGAATTTTATTTTTTCCAATATAATGAGTTGAATGCAGTTTTATTGAACTAACCTTCCCGATAGCTGAATGAGAAGAAGCAATTGCCGCGACGGCAAACTGCTCTTATTTAGTCTTACTCACTTACCATAGCGTCCATATCAGCATGATCTCCATCCATAATACTATTTAGACAATTACCTATTCGGAAATGGCACAATGTTCTTGAACCACGACAGCTCGGGACACAACTTGTACCGAAAAATAAAAAAGCCGCTAAAAAATAGCGACTTCAATGGGAATATGTTCTTGTCCCCCGACAGTTGTGTTGGACAGCGTCTCTGGCCCATTTGTACAGATTGCTGTATCTTATGGATTTCACTGATCCAGTTACCGATTCCCTTATCCGGATCAGTGATTCGATTATATCGGATCACTGATCCGTTTGTCGAGACAACCATGTGAGCCGATGCCAGAAAAACTACAGTATCTACTTGCAATCGCGCGTGACATCGTCGCCGAGCATGGTGTCGATGCGTCTGTCTATGCGAGATATCGTCCGCTAGGCCGACGCCCCAGCTTGCTGCGATCAATATCGCTTACAATCAAATCCGCTATACGATCTTCGTCGACATTGGTACTATCTTCTTAACCTTTTCAGCAATGGCACTAAGTTCTTGCCTTATGTCGGAAAAAACTAGTTCGTGATACAAAAAAATCGTTATTCAAGTGAAGACTTATATTAATGTGCTCTTATCTCGCGACAGGAGTTCCATCATGTTACTATTTAGATAAATACCTAATCCGAAATGACACATTGTTCTTGTCCTTTTCGGCAATGGGACAATGTTCTTGTCCTCGGCTTGGGACAAGAACTTGGTTCCTTAAAACAAAAAAAAGCCGCTATAATAGCGACTATGAATGGAACAATGTTCTTGTCCATCGACAATTCAACACTAATAATGACACAAAGTTCCCTAAAAAAACACCTCCAAGTTAATTACCATATCTAACGACAAGGTAACCATCACTTGAAGGTGTTTGTACATATCTTAGCGGCGCTCGACGGCTACGCCCCCAAAGATTGTCTATTGTTTAAAATAAAATTGTGCAAAACATAATATCTCTTGTCTGAGGTGAACGCCCTCTTCCTCCCCTACAGCGATGCGGAAATTCCGAATGGCCCGGCTTGGTTCAGCTCCTTCGATACGGTCATTGAGCGCTTCCCATTGGTAGGGAACAACCACGTTGCGGACCAGTTCAATATAATGTGACCAGAATGGATCATTGATTTTATGGCTATATCCTATTGGCTGTGGATGGTACGGTACATCCGGTTTTGTCATGGGAACCTCTCCTTGTTCTATTCAATATCCTTATTTTACAAATCATTACATCAGGGTGAAATCATCATTTCCAACTGAAATTTATATGATTACAACCTTGCACGAGCGCCTTCCTTGCTACCATTGTTCTTATTCAGGCTTTCTCCTCAACAAGATACACGGCCAGCAGCTTATAACCATGATTGGAATCGGCAATTCGGATGCAACCAGGCCAATCGTGCCGGTTAAAGCCTTGGGATAGAATTCGTTTCCCATATCCTTGTTTCTTCAACAGTTTTGGCCAGTAGGATAAGACCACCCGTACCATATACCTCGCTGGTGTAGTTCTGTATCCCATTACAATTATCATTCTTAATGTGTGGGACAAACTGGTCAGTATAAGTGCGAAATTTTGAAGCAAAAGAACGGTCAATGAGCGGCATCCACGGGTTTACGACTACGCTTATAGCAAAAGTTTCCCTACAAGAGCTCTATTGATATTCATACAGTTAATATATATACTGTAAACATATTAACTGTTCAAAAGTTGAAATATAACTGCTTACTTAATTCAATAGAAGGAGTTAAATTATGAATACAAATAAACAATGTGCATGGACGACTTCCGATATTCCCTCCCAGAAAGATCGTCTTATTGCCGTTACCGGTACAGGGGGATTAGGTTTTGTAACCGCTCAAGCTCTGGCCAATGCAGGTGCGCAGGTGATCCTGTTGGGTAGAAACAAGAGTAAGGGTGAGGCAGCAGTAACAAAAATTCGGTCAAGCATTCATTCGGCAAATGTTCATTTTGAAGAACTTGATCTTGCCGACCTTGCCAGCATTGAAGCCTCCGCAAAACGAATGCGCGACAAATACCAAAGGTTAGACGTTCTTATTAATAATGCTGCAGTCATGACGGTTCCGAAACGGCAGGTTACTCAGGATTGCTTTGAATTACAATTCGGCACAAATCACCTCGGGCATTTTGCGTTAACGGGTCAGCTTATGCCGCTATTGCAACAAGGGCACAACCCTCGTGTGGTCAATGTATGCGCCCTTGCCGCCAAATACGGTATAATTAACTTCAATGATTTACAATCGGAACGTGAATATAAACCCATGCAAGTATATGGGCGGTCAAAACTAGCTAATTTAATGTTTTCACTTGAACTTCACAAACGCAGCGAAGCCCAGAGGTGGGGGGTTATGAGCATTGCCTCCCATCCAGGTTTATCCAGGTCGGATTTGGTCGACAATGGACGAAGCGAGCAAAGTAAAGCACCACTTCTCCTTCGCTTGTTTGGAGGATTTTTAATGCAGTCAGCTGAACAAGGGGCGTTGCCAACACTTTTCGCTGCAACATCCCTTGAAGCGAAAAGCGGGCAGTACTACGGCCCTGGCGGCGCAAATGAAACAAAAGGGTTGCCCGCACCGGCTAAAATACCGAATCAGGCAAGAGACGAGGATACCGCGAAAAGATTATGGGAAGTTTCAAAACAATTGACAAATATGAATTTTGATAACATAGCGTCAACCACAAATTTGGACGCCTGATAAGGAAGTATAAAGATGGATCAAAATTTAAAGACTCAATTCATACATTCAATATTTCAATTCAAAAAGATGTTAGTAACCGGAGTTGGAATGGAGTCGAATGGAAATACAAATGACCTTAATATGGCGGAGATTGTTTTAATGAAAGGAGTCGCTGGTAATTCTGTTGAATCCGAAAGTAATATCGGTTTATCCGACATTCGGGGATATCTGTCAATCTCCAAAGCAGCAGTTTCCCAGATGCTCGGCGTGCTTGAGAGAAAAGGATATATAAACAGAGATATAGATAAAAACAATCGCCGGAATCTTATAGTTACGCTAACCTCAAAAGGACATGAGGTTTTGGCTAAAAAAGATAATGAATTTAACGACAGGCTCGATAGAATAATATCCTATCTAGGAGAAGATGATGTTAAACAGATGATAATGAACATAAGCAAAATGGTAGAGATTATGAACAAACTCAATAACGAATTAGACGAGTAAAAATGGGCCTGGGAGTACCCCCCGAAGTTTGTACCTAAAAGTCAATCATTACCGAAGGCCGAGTGTATGTTATCGTTAATATGTTGGCGGAACCCCAAGAAGATGCTCAGCAAATTCGCTCCATATCAAGTCGGATTTATACACTGGGATTTGCTAAGCAATGCAAAACTGCGAATAGCCACATTTCCTTTAAGCAAAACATCCCCAGGGTTTTCCGGGAGCTGCTTTGCTTATTCCTTTTCTTGGTACTGCCGCCCTAGGAACTGCGGATGGAAGTTGGCAAGAAATGGCATCTCGTCATTCTCGTTAGCGTATGTTTTTTTGAATTTTGTTGGGGGATCCCTGATGCTGTTACTATCACTAAATAAGATGAGCAGCCCTCATTGTTCTGTAATATTTTCCTATTCACATTGCCCCTGATGACGGCTACGCTGGTACTCCCCCTATTAGTTGTTCTTTTCAATATCCTGCAGCCATGGCAGACCGGGCGGATGAAGCTGCCGGCGCAGCCAAGGCGTAAGAGGCGCTGATAACGGGGCAGGCCGCAATCGTAATAGCCAGCGAGCATGCCAACGTTTTTTGCGATAAAGATTTGAGGTTTGTTCGAACTATTGAATTCTCTCCCTTATTTAAATGTTTAGTACTTACATCCGGGTTACCTGTATGAAGATTATTTCCGGCCAGCGGCCAGCTTTTACTTCGCTAGGTCGGGTAGTTCACTGGCCTTTATTTCCCGGTAGGAGCTGACTTCACCTCCCTTCACATAGATTCGCAGGTACGCTTCTTGCGCAGTTCTTTGAATGCTGTAAAGGTCAGGTTTTTTTCCTTCCCGTTAGAATCAAAACCCTTCATGCTGTATTCGTACTTCCTTTCCATTGTCCAACTTCTCTTCCCGTTTGCAATATAGTTTCATGGAATGCCACTTACTTAAAGTTGAATTTCTTGAATGCAATTTTAATCTTAAAGGCCGAATCTTACACCGTCTTTATCCCAACCTTACATTACCAAAAAACCTCAGGGCGCTAACCATAGCGTTTATCCAGTCACTGAGGGAGCTAGAGAAACAGGAATAGATCCTCCGGGAAAACGCGAGGTCGCGTGCGTGGACCCTTCTACTGGCATTCCAGATATTGATGCTGTCAGCGCAAGATCCAAAGCAGGAAAGCATGATAAGATCGCACGCCTGCGCCTATCCCTTCCCGTTAGAATTCCTGTAAAACGAATAATTTGGGGTTTGAACAAAAACGAGCGCCTCGGTACGATGGGATTACGCAACGGGTCAAAAGCCCTTAAAATCCACATCAGGAGGTCGCTCTACTATGAAGTTTAAGGCACAAGACAAGCAAAATCAACTCATTGAAAACATTACCGTTCATCACTTGGTCATTGGTGTAGACATCGCCCAAGAAGTCCATGTTGCTCGTGCAGTCAGCTTTCGTGGGATTGCTCTGGGAACACCACTTGAGTTCGGTAACCATCGCGAAGGCTTCAATCTGTTCGAACGTTGGGTTCAAGATCTACTCAAATCCTACAAACTTAGCAGCGTCATAGTTGGTATGGAACCCACTCGTCACTACTGGTTTAGCCTTGCACGCTGGCTCCTCGATCAAGGCATCGAGCCCGTTCTGGTTAATCCTCATCTCGTCAAAAAGAATAAAGAAAACCGGGATAATACCCCGTCTAAAAGTGACCATAAAGATGCACTTGTCATTGCAGACATGGTCAAAAACGGTTACTACTCCCCTGTTCGTTTTCATCCCGAAGATTATGAGGAACTACGTATTCTTATGGCAAACCGAGAGACGGTTACCAAACGCCTCAACGCTGCGGTTAATCAGATTCATCGCTGGGTAGACATTGTTTTTCCTGAACTTCGGCAGGTCTTTAAAATCCTCACTTGCACCAGTGCAATCGCAACACTCAGACTCTTCCCTTTGCCGAAAGAGATCCGTTGCTTAAACACGGAACAGATTATTGGCGGTTGGAAGCAATTTGTAAAGCGTCATGCTGGGGTTAAACGTGCTGAGTTACTCATTTCACTCGCAAAATCCAGTGTGGGCACTACTCAAGCACTCCGTGCTTACAAGCTTCATCTTGGACAATTGCTTGAAGAATATGACCTAGCCCAGCGCCAGCTTGAACAAATTAAGCATGAACTCCATCTCATACTTGAACATATTCCTTATGCACAGAAGCTGCTTAAAATACGAGGCGTCAATGCGACGAGTCTAGCGGGTATACTCGGTGAGGCTGGCGATCTAAGTGGTTACACGCACGGAAACGCTCTACTGCGGCATGCCGGGTTAAATCTAGCTGAAGCTAGTTCCGGGAAATGGCGAGGAAAGATGGTGCTCAGCAAACGAGGCCGGCCACGTTTACGCCATTTTCTTTATCTCATGACGATGAGCATGGTCATGACCAACCCAGAAGTTCGGGCGTCACATCGGTACAACGTAGAGGAAAAGAAGCTGAAGAAGATGAAATCCATTATGAAATTATGCGGTAAAGTCGCACGTATGTTAGTCGCTCTGGCTAAAAACGGCACAACTTACGAACCGATCAAGGTATTCTCACACGCAGCATAAAACCAATCCATCCTCACCAGCTCATGCATTCGCAGGATTTCAAGAAGCACGGAGTATCGGGAGACGTTACGCAAAAGGGCTTGAGACCCGTTCCGTTAGAAAGACCGACCTCCACCCCCTTGGTTAGATGTGACGAAGGAATGATAGGGCTTTGACCCGTTGAGACATGGGAGCGAGAATCGCTAGGGCGAAGTGGAGACGTGCAATATATGGAACAATATGGGTGATGGATGCCTCACCTTTGTTTACGCATGCCCTTTTCTATTCACCCGGCCAAAAGTTCCTCCATGACTTCTTCTCCCACACTTACCACAGGGTGAAATCCTGCGAATTCATGAGCTAGAGTGAGGATACTGAATCATTTCGAGGGAGCTTAACGCCGACGCTGCCAGTCTAGAACTTTATTTTCCGGTCTAACACTTTATTTTCTCAGTCTACAACTTTATTTCCAGAAGACACCCAAATATGATAGCCTAAATGTTAGCTCGAAAAGATCGATATTCAATACACTGATTCCTCAGCAACGAGCTTAGCGACTACCGCCAACCGCTTTGATGTGCCAGCTGCGCCCTGACAAGTCGATAATATTAGATACCGATCATTAATAATCGTATTGTCGGATCGATTTAAGGCTTTGACCTCGTTCCTCTTTGAAAGATTGTCGACAAATTTCTGACGCTCGGGAGAGCAAAAAATGCAAAAGAAAACCACCCTTGGAGACTGGGTGGTTGGGTTGAGCTAGTCCTGCATTGCTTTTCTGATAGCTGCTTCATTCACTTTGTCCTGGCATTCAAAGACCGAATCAATCAATCCCTGAAGCTCTTCAACGGAATAGTTAAAGTCCGTATTAGGGTTATCGAAATTTTGAATGACCTTCCTTACGGCAATTTCAAACTGAGCTGCCGCTCTTTCCATATCCTCAATATCGTCTCGGACAAGAGGGTATACCTTCTTGTATTGATCAAACCGATTGTAGATACTTGCTCTTGCATGCTCAACGTCTTTGTTGGAGTTGACCCTGCGAAAGTAGGAATTATCGTTAAAGAAGTGCATATCCGAGTATTTACGCAGTTGTTTATTGTACTGGTGCTTCTCAATTATTACTCTAACCTCAGGAGTTATTTTACCCAAGAAACCCACCTCTCCTCTCATCAAATACATATCCCTTACGATACCATTAAGTGGAAATGCGGACAAGCGATCAAGTATTCTCAGCAAGCTTCGCATAGAGCAGGAGCTGCAGGTCAAGCTTGTCTGTTTCCAAGTCTACGAAAGGCGGTAAGACCCCTGCTCCGACGAGACGCTTGATATGATACTCCAGTAATGATGGTTCATAATACGGATTGTGCAGGTACTCGAATACTTTGGATAAGTCGTAGGATACCTCTTTAAACCTTCTCGGTCTCGCATGCAGAAGATGCCAATGGGACAGTTCTTCGGAATCCGTATCGTCATCTTCATTTGTAAATGTCATGCCCTGAAGTGCCTTGCATAGCTCATCAACCAATAGGTGAAGGGACTTCAAGTACTTAGCTACTTCTTGCCGTTCTTGCTCAGGAAAGTCCTGCGAAGCAGTAAACAGCTCGATCATCGTCTCGATCTCAAACTGATACCCCGATTTATCACCGATCCGAGCATTGTTTTCTTCTAATAATATTTGAAGCTGTTCGAAAATGTTTGAACTACGCCCAATCTCTCGCTGCCGCTGCTTCTCGACAAAGATACCATTCTTTTTCTTAATTTCGCATACCACGTTCGATAAGAGATCGTATCGCATAACCGTATACTCATAAATTTTGGCGAAGCTCATTGAGAAGCGAATCGGTTGAACCTCATCAGGCTTGTTGCTGTAGAGGTAAACCGCGTAATCGCCCTCACCCCCGACATCACTAGACCAAGAAGCAAAGTACTTGTCCGTACTCTTCTTGTCTGGCGGGGTTCCGTCAGCACTCCTTAAATCTACCGGATGTGCCCCAAAACATGCCCGGATCTGCGCGAAGTACGCATCGTCTGGAACTGCCGCGTTAAATACCGAATCGTCCTTCTTTAGCGGGTATTCTATCTCGAAGACACGATGGAGCTGCTCCATCGATTGAAGAACAAGATCGTATGTCGTGATCAGCTGCAAAACATTCAATGAACGAACATCGTCATGAGGATGGGACAGATTGATGTGCGGCAAACCGTTCACGCTGACGGAGAGCCAGTCCTTCGCTGAGCATATTATGCTCCAGAAGTTTTTACCGTTGTAGTTTCTGTATGTATTAATCAGGAAATCGTCATGATCGCTTACGGCTTGCTTGAAATTCTCAAGCAAGGTGCTATCGAGAATGTATGGGTTCATTACAAATCCTCATTTCAGGTTTAGGTAGTCTAAAATTATTTTATCTGAAATTGTAAGATAGAAAAACCACTCTTTGAGTATGAAAGGTATTCTACTACATCAGTACTGAACTAACCTGCCCGTTAGCGTAATGAAGCTGCCGGTCCAACACAGGCAGCCTCGCAGAACGGTGAAAAGAAGTGCCCTTGTTGTCTTCACCAAATACCTCTATAATAATTATCGAATTTAAAGATAGTGTAGGTATCACAGATACCGATTTTCGAAAGGAAGAATCAACATGAAGAACAAAATTATTGCCGGACTCCTATCAACTGCTTTACTACTTAACCCATTAGCTGCTCATGCAGATGAGGCAGTTCATCTCAATGGGAAATTGGTTGATGGTCGAGTATTTATGCCTTTGAGAGCAGCGGGTGATCAGATCGGCGCAGTAACAACTTGGAACCAGAAAACTAAAGCTGCAACTGTTAAAAAAGATGGAAAAGTGTTGGAAGTAAAGCTAGGGGAATACGTTAAAATGTTTGACAATCGAGTGTACGTCCAGTTTCGAGAGTTCAATGAAACATTCTTTGAGCAAGACCATATCGTCTGGCATCCAACTGATTTGGTTGCTAGTTCAGAACACATCACTGTCGATATTGGAACACTGGATAATACCCAAGTCTTCAAATTGGTGAAACCTTTATTGAGCAAACACGAAGACTCTAAGGAATATTTTGAAGATAAAGACAACTCATACTACGGTCTTTCAATCTCTTACTCTGGAACTGATAAAGCAGTAGTAACCGTTAGCACTGGACAGAAAGACGAGTACGGAAGGTACATTTTCATATGCTCATACAAAGTTAACGTAAGCAAGTATAGCTCTGGTTGGAAAGTCGTCTCCTACAATTACACCAAAACGGAAATTCCTGACTGGGTTTACTCTTAATAGAACCAACGCGGTACAAGACTTCTGGAGTCCTTAAACAGGCTCCTTTTTTATTTATATGACAGATTGTCAAACCAAGTGCGACAGTTCCTCTGTGAAAGATTCGTGAGCGGTTCTCCAACCCAAGCATTTTCGTGGTCTGTGGTTTATTAGATCTAGTGAACTGGCAAGATCTTCATCCTCGACTTGAGCGAGATCGGTGCCTTTCGGGAAAAACTCTCGAAGCAATCCATTCGCATTCTCATTGGAACCGCGTTGCCAAGACGAATATGGATCAGCAAAATAAACGTGCAGGTCATGGCTTGTTTCCAGATTGGCATAGCATGTTATGAACAAACACTCTAAACAGCGACCTATTGTAAATCATCACCATAAGATATCATTATTTTAGCCCGGTATCGGTTAGTATTAATCCACATTTACAGGCTCGATCACTTCGAATAAAAATGGATTACCATTTAAATATTCTCTTATGTATGCTTGGGCATACTTTTGTTCATCGATTAAACTGGTTGTTTCTCTTGGATCAGAGGCGTGATGGCAGCAGTTCTCGATCATGAACATGACAAAAAAACATTCCAGATCCCGAATATAGTCGGTTTCCAACTTCCTAATACTCTCATAACCTTGGATAAGCATCCATCGATGCTTTGGCCAAAGCTCCAATATGGTGCCTGCCATATCGTAGAGATAATATCCGTACCCACATCTTCCAAAATCAATTGGATAGGGTTGATTATCCTCAAAAACCATATTACCGGTATGTAAATCAGCATGAATGAGCCCATAGTTATGTTCACTTGGATGCATCGTGGTAAGTTGGGATACAACCTTCTCAGCTGCATCTTGATACAGCTTCCATCCCTCTTCGGATAAAAAACGCTCATAGTAACGTTCCAACTTAGCCATTTCACGTTTAAAACTTTCTACTCCCCAAGTAGGTCTTACAAAATCAGAAGGTGGATTGAAATCCTTTGCTGCTTCATGGAGCCTGCTCATCAATACACCTATATTATATGCGTGACTATCTGTAAATTCACCTACAACTTTTTCACCCTCTATCCATCGCATCATCGTTATATAAGGGCGCCTATATCCTGTCTCTGTTTCGATGTCCAATACATAAATACTATCACAATTTGCCATCCCTTCTGGTACTTTTAGATCTTTCGATTTGTTCAGTGCTTGTAACAGTAGGAGTTCCGAACGAATTTCCTCTCTGCTTAATCGGTCCGAATGAATGCGAAGTAAATAATTGTTATCTGTACTGGTTTCAATTTTATACGTGATCGTATCGCCGGATAGTTGAATAAACTGGATGTTATCCCATTCTACGTCATACTTTCGAATTGCAGATAAAGCGACTTTCCTTGCTCTGATTAATAACGCCCGCCGTTCTTCATCAGTATCAAATCTAAAAAAATCATTCATTTGTTATCCCCCTGCAATTTTTATGAAGTAAATTAACTACTTCTCTTATATGTTATTATAACGATAGTAAAAGCTTGGAAATATGTAATAAACAATTTAATTTAAACTATACTTACGACAGATTATCAAACCAAGTGCGACAGTTCCTCTGTGAAAGATTCGTGAGCGGTTCTCCAACCCAAGCATTTTCGTGGTCTGTGGTTTATTGGATCTAGTGAACTGGCAAGATCTTCATCCTCGACTTGAGCGAGATCGGTGCCTTTCGGGAAAAACTCTCGAAGCAATCCATTCGCATTCTCATTGGAACCGCGTTGAAAAGACGAATATGGATCAGCAAAATAAACGTGCAGGTCATGGCTTGTTTCCAGATTGGCATAGCATGCAAACTCCTTTCCCCGGTCAGCCGTGGCTGTGAGGAAAGTGCCTGTGGGATACTGTGAGATGGCTACACCAAGCGCAATTTCCATAGACAGAGCAGTGCGATCAGGCATGAGAATGGCGGTATATAGACGGGTTTTGCGTTCAATGAGCGTGGCTATGCATTCTTTACTTTTCCCACGACTAGATACGACGGTATCCAGTTCCCAGTGCCCAAACGTTTCACGAGAACGAACCTCTTGGGGACGATCCGAAATGGATCTGCCAATGGCAAATTTACCGCGAGTTTCTGCGGGTTTCTGACGCTTTCCTTTGTGCCGAAGAACCTGTAACGTGCCTTGAACCAGTCGACCTGCGTAGATCCAGCGATAGATCGTTTTGAAGGATACTGCTGGCAAGCCTTCGGTACGGAAGCGTTGATTGATCTGTTCCGGAGACCACGTTGCCTTCAGTTTTTCCTCCAGTGAAGCAGCTAAGGTGCTTGACCATTTACCTGAAGAAACAGAGGATTGACGACGCTTCTCATAAGCGTTCTGAGCGTGTTCTGCCTGATAGGGATACGATGAATTAGCACGATCTAGTTCGCGCAAATCGTGGACGAATGTCTCCCCAGTTCTTTTGCAATAGCTCTTGAGCTTTTGCCTTGTCTGTGGAGGATTTCTAGCTTGCTGCGTTCGATTATGCTAAGATGTGAATAACTCATGGACTGATTCTCCTTGTGTGAATGCTGGTGTGGTAACTTTCATTCTACACGAATCAGGCTGTGAGCCATTTTTTTTATTTCAGTAGGGTGTCGCACTTCATATTACAATTCGTCATATGTATAATAACTTATAATTTTCAGACCACACGCTTGTCGCCAGCAGGAACTATCTTACTCGTTAACTTAATAAGTACATCAATCCAGCAACTGCAAACAAACAGACAAATAATAACAAAGGATGTAATAGATATCAATAAATGTTTACTTTAGATCAATTAGAATCTCGAGATGTTTTTAACTAACCTGCCCGTTAGTTTAATGAATTGACGTACAAAATACCGATTAGATACACGCCTAATCGGCAATAGGAACATGTTCTTGTCCATTCCGGCAATCGGTACAAGTTCTTGTCCTTGGCTCGGGACAAGAACTTGTACCGATAAAACAAATAAGCCGCTAAATTAGCGACTTTCAATGGGACCATGTTCTTGTCCCTCGACAAGTTTCCACTACAAAGCAGAATGTCCTTCTCCAGCAATTCTCAACCACGTTTTAAAGAAGTTTTCACTAAAATGAGCTACTATCTTTTCTAACACCCAGAATAATGCGTTCTGATTAATCCCCCCCGAAATGCTCATTTGATGACCGACGATTTGGTCTGCAAAGTATTCAGTAGTATAGAGTATGTGCCATCCATCCCACTAGCTGGACTAACTTTACTACGACAACTAGAAAAAAGCCGCTAACTAATATAGCGGCTATCTCTCTTGCCTTACACTTTTAATAAAGCTTTGGCAGTTTATCCAGTGTAATGGCATAGTCACAATGATACGCGCTGCGTAGCTCATTATTGGTCGTGAATTTCTCCGTCTGACCAAAATCACGGGACCACGTCATAAACCATAACCATGGAATACGCGATTCGGATAAGTTTCTGATGCTCGGTATGGGTCCAATCTCCCCGATGGCAGCCAATTTGGGAGTCCGTGTGACGCCAGCCAGTTCCTCATACTCCTCACGTAAATCGGTATGTTGATGGGCCGGGGGATACATATCCCTGGAAATGATGTCGACCACGTCATCTCCAACATAACCTTCAACTAAAGGTGAGTTCCAAACCCAAATCAAATTATTCAAACCATGATCATACGTAAATCGCTTATACATCATACGGTACAACTCTTTCGCAATAGCTGGACCTTGACTCCCCCACCAAAACCAGGTGCCTTCCGCTTCATGAAAGGGTCTCCACAAGATAGGGATGCGTTTATCACGAAATTCCCGGAGAATATCGGCCATATGGTCCATATCGGACAACAAGGCTTTGTGTTCTTGGGTCCCCTCTACAATGGCTTTCCTCACATCATAATCTGTATGTTCTGTATAAAAACTTTTGTCCCGTCCACCAAGAGGAGAAAACCAATGCCATGTAAACGTAAGCAGTCCTCTTTTTTTCTCCGTCCACTCCCAAGCTTTTTGCAGTGTATCCCTATTTTCAGCGACTTCCAGCAAACACTCTTCACCACTATCGTCATAATTGATATTTGGAGAATAACCGAGGAGCTCAAATCCGCATAGCGCAGGCCATTTCCCTGTTACCTGATTAACGTAGTTCAATTCCTCTTGCGCCATGGTTTGTGTATGCTGTCCTGTAATGATGCCCTTTCCTTGAATCTCGCTCAAATAGTTAAGCACTGACCGTACTTCTTCCGATGCATTAGGATTGCAAGGTATCGTTTTCATCTTTGCCTGCCTTTCTGTCAATCATTGAATGGTTATTGACCACTCCATAGCTTAACGCGATCTTTCACATATTGACCAAAAGCCTCTTCCATCTCTTCTACTCCTGCTTTTTCCAATTCAGCCATGTACTCATCCCAGACTTTATCGAAATTTTCCGGTTTGGCCATGACAGCCTCAGGAACTCGTTTCCATGTGATATCCTTCATTTTGGCCATTAGAATTGTCGCCTGGCTATCGCTTGGCAGTGCAATATTGTACACCGCACCTGCCTTCCTTTCAGGAAACTCCTCTTCTTTCGGGAAAAGATCTCTCCAGTGCTCGACTTGGTAAGCAGCCAAAGCTTCTTTTTCGGGTGCACTGTAGGTGGCTGTCAGAAGATCACTGTTCGTTTTCGTAAAATAATTTCCTGTCGAGTCCTCAATGCCATCCCCATAATGAACCGAAAGGTTCCAATACAGGCCAAGACCGGATTCCTTCATGTAGCCACTACCTTCACGGTCCATCTTTTCTTGAACTTCCTTCGGTACAATTCTTTTTCCGTTCTCGACAACATAGTCTTGTCCCTCTATCCCCCAGTTCATCAGAATCTGACCTTCTTCTGAAGCGAGGTAATCCAAGAATTTGATGGCAGCTACCGGATCTTTGCATTCGCTGGAAATCGCTATTCCATATCCCCCATCAAAACCAGCGGACCAGAAATTTGTATCCTTATACTCATCAGACAAAGTTACTGGATAATGACCATAAGTCTGGTCAAATTTGCCCGCAGCTTTCAGTGCTTGTTGAGCATCTCCATAATCCCATGCAGGGTCGATCAGACCAAGCACACGACCGGATGACACTTTGGATTTGAACTGATCCGTCTTTTGCACGAAACTTTCCTTATCCAGTAAACCGATATCATTCATATGGTTCAACCAGCGGAAGTATTCTCTCTCCTCCGGACGTCGGAAATGATAGGTTACATCGAATGTTTCTTGATCCACATAGTATTCACCATCATCAGGCGCTCCTGTCGTAAAGAATCCCATGTTCGTCACCTGATACATATGCCAGTCATCCGCATTAACGGTGAGTCCGATATTTTTATTGCCGTTTTCATCTGTTGGGTGTTTAGCCAAATAGTCTGTAATTACCTTTTCATAGTCTTTTACTGTACGGATTTCGGGATAACCGGCTTCCTTCACAACACGATGCTGGAGTTGGAAGCCACCGTCGGCTTTGAACTTTCGTTCTTCGATGGCAGACCAGGTTGGAATTGCATAAATGGCCTGATCCTCTAAACTGTACTTGGCACGGACGATTTTATCGCCAAGCATTTTTTTAATATTGGGCGCATGTTCATCAATTAGGTCAGTTAGGTCAAGGACTGCTCCTACATCCACGAGCTTGCCCAGATCAGCCTTTGCAGCTATAAGATCGGGAACTTCACCGGTGGCAGCCATGATCGATACCTTTTGCACAGGGTCACCCACTGCGAATTCAGCATCCAATACGACGCCTGTTTTCTCTATAATGATTTTTCCTATGCGGTCCTTCATATTGTTCCAGTTAGGACTGCCATCCTCTGAAAAGTAAGTAAGCGTAATCGGATCCGATCCGTTTCCAGCGGCGGATTCCCCTCCACTGCTTCCACTGCAGGCTGCGAGCTGACTGAGTAACAGACCCGCTGAAAGTATCGCTGCCGTTGTTTTTCGGGTTCGCTTTTTCATCAAAACAAACACTCCCCATGATTCAGATTATTTAAGGTGAACAGGCCAATAACATATCGCTTGAATACATAGTCATTTACATTCAGTGTCTCATTAGCTCTTAACAGCACCCAGCGTCATGCCTTTAACAAAGTACTTCTGCAAGAAAGGATAAACAATGAGAATAGGCACGGTTGCAATGATGGTAATCGCCATTTTCACAGCGTCAGGAGACACCTGCGACATCAATTGAGACATGTTTTCCCCGCGTATATTGTTAGAATTCGTAGTCGTACTCTGAAGCACTTTCATAAGTTCGTACTGCAAGGTTGTCAGGGAATCATTTGACCCATTATAAAGGTACGTATCAAACCAAGAATTCCATTGCCCCACAGCAAGGAACAGGGCTACGGTTGCAAGTGCAGGCTTGGTAAGCGGGAGTATGACACGCCAGTAAATGGTGAAATCATTAGCCCCATCAAGCTTGGCTGATTCTTGCAGCGCATAAGGGATACCATCAATAAACGAACGGATGATAAATATATTGAAGGCGCTTACGAGTCCGGGCAAAATATAAACCGCGAATGTATTAATCAGATCCAGATTCTTAATAAGGATAAAACCAGGAATCAACCCGCCGGACACATACATGGTAATCGCCAGAAATACGGAAACAAAGCGTCTTCCCTGAAATTCTCTCCGAGCCAGTGTGTAAGCAACCATTGATCCACTTACAAGTCCCGCGAGTGTCCCTATAAGCGTTCGAAGAACCGATATTTTAAAGCCGATGATCAACCCTTCATAACTAAAGATGAGCTTATAATTTTCCAGAGTGAATTGTCTAGGAAAAATAGATATCCCACCCCGAACGGTATCCACGGAGTCATTGAACGAAATAGCAAGCACATTCAAAAAAGGATAAAGAGTCGCAATAGTGACAATGCCTATGAATACATAAACAAAGGTGTCGAATATCAAGTCTTGGGGAGATTTTGCGCCGATCTTCGGTCGTTTCGGTTTGACAGAAGAAGTTGTCTGCTGTGATGCTTCCATGTCTGTTCCTCCTCTTACATAATGCTCTCGTTAGCGAATTTTTTGAAGAGGCCATTCACGACGAACAGCAAAATCACGCTAATTACCGAGTTAAAAATACTTATAGCTGTACCGAAGGAATATCTCCCCATGGATAAACCATAATTCAACGCATACAGATCCAATACTTCGGAATAATCACTGACCATGTGATTGCCAAGCAAAAATTGTTTTTCAAATCCGATTCCAACGAGATGGCCAATCGACATAATAAACAGTACGATAATGGTTGGTCTGATGCCCGGGAGTGTAATATGCCATATTTGTCTTAATCGACTGGCCCCGTCGACTCTCGCTGCCTC
This sequence comes from Paenibacillus sp. 2KB_22, assembly GCF_052115745.1. NCBI lineage: Bacteria > Bacillati > Bacillota > Bacilli > Caryophanales > Paenibacillaceae > Paenibacillus > Paenibacillus sp. 2KB_22. The sequence goes on along the minus strand of NZ_JBFRHG010000002.1, from coordinate 123,308 downwards.
ATACAGTTCAGGTCCAATCCCCGAAATGGCCGCCAAATAGATAATGGCGTTCCAACCAGTCTCCTTCCAAACATCCGCCCCGGTCACTATTCCCCAGAACAAATTTCCCTTGGCCATGAATTGTATCGGCTTGTCTATCAAATTCAGCCCCAAGAGCAAATCGTTTATCGCGCCTCCGTCGGTTGACAGCATTTTAATGACGATTCCGGCGGCCACGACCCAAGACACAAAGTGAGGCAGGTAAGAAACTGTTTGTACGAAACGCTTCATAAACTGAACCCGCACCTCATTCAGAATCACGGCGAACAATACTGGAAACACGAATCCTGCAACCAGTCCCATAAGGCTCATGGCCAGCGTATTTCTTAGCACCAGATAGAAGTGTTCATCCTGAAAAAGTGCCTGAAAATGATCGAATCCAACCCATTTCTGATCGAAAAACCCTTTGCCCGGTCTGTAGTTTTGAAATGCCATCGTCCATCCCCATAAAGGCAAATACTGAAAAACAAACACCCAAATCACAAATGGAAATGACATCATGTACAAGTACTTTTGATTTTTGAACACTTTCCACTTTTGTGATTTTTTTTGTTGATGCATGCGAAACTTTTTCTCTTCTGTTATCGCTTTCATTTCATCCCCCCCTTTCTTCTCTCATCATAAAGCGATTGCAATTTTGGCAACATATCAGAGATCCATTACAATTTCATTCAAAAATCTATATTCTTTTCAGCAAATTCATTAATGTTTTCATAAAAAAGTGGTATATAAAAAGTCCTCTGCAGTTAGACAAGGCAGAGGACTTTTTAGGACTTTGAATATTATTAATTAAAAATTATATATTTACTTGATCTTCTCAATGAGCAGCTCTTAATTTGAACCACACACTGGTGTAATCTCCAGTAAGAGGCGGGATAATCAATCCTGCTTGCATTAAACGGTCCCCATGGAATGATCCCACTTGTCCACTCTCTCCACTCACCTCATACGTATACGTATGCTCCAAGCCTCTGAGCTGAAGAACATCCGTAGCAGGATTGGGCTTCGCTAACACTTGAAAATAAAATACGATCGCTTCACATTGATCTTCCGAAACAAACATCCAGGAGGTTTCATTGCCTTGAAAAGGACTTCGAAGTCTAAATAAATCTCCCTGTTGAATGAGGGATCGATGTTCCTTATACATGGCAACCTGTTCCTTCACCTGGATTTTCTCAGCATCGGTGAACTGGGTCAAATCAAGTTCATAGCCAAAATTCCCCGACATTGCGACGTCTCCTCTGAATTTAAGCGAGGTTTCACGGTGTACTTGATGGTTCGGAACGGCAGAGATATGAGCGCCGATGGTACTAACGGGATATACAAGGCTTGTTCCGTATTGGATTTTCAGCCTTTCTACGGCATCCGTGTTATCACTTGTCCACGTTTGTGGCATGTAATAAAGCATTCCGGGATCAAACCGACCTCCGCCGCTGGAACAGCTCTCAAACAAAATTTGCGGAAATGCAGTAGTCAATTTATTTATAAGTTCATAGAGTCCAAGTATATACCGATGTGCAATCTCCTGTTGATTTTCGGGTAAAGCCGCTGCAGAGCAGATTTCGGTCAATGGGCGGTTCATGTCCCATTTCACGTAGGAAACAGGTACATTGGCAAAGATATCAGCTAGTGCATTGTACAGATAATCACGGATCTCCGGCCGTGAAAGGTCCAGCACCAATTGCCATCGCGCTTCCGTCCGCCTGCGGCCTTCTGCGTGCAGACACCAGTCCGGGTGTTTTCGATACAGTTCACTGTCGGGTGAGATCATTTCAGGTTCAAACCATAAACCGAATTGCAGGCCTTGACGTTCAATTCGTTCAGCCAAGTCACGTAAACCGTTAGGGAGCTTTCGACGATCTTCAACCCAGTCCCCGAGAGAGCTGTTGTCGCTGTCACGTTTGCCAAACCAACCATCATCAAGCACCAACAGTTCAATCCCTAGTTGAGAGCCAGTTTCGGCAATGGCTTCAATCTTATCTGCGGTAAAATTAAAATAAGTAGCCTCCCAATTATTCACAAGGATCGGGCGCTCTTTATCCCTATGCACTCCGCGGCATAAACGGTTCCGATAGAGTCGGTGATAGATTCGGGACATGCCTCCGATCCCTTCATTCGAATATACCAAGACAGCCTCAGGGGTTTGGAAGGATTCGCCGGGAGCCAGCATCCAACAAAAATCAAACGGATTCAACCCGATGCCCAAACGAACGACTCCAAAAGTATCGACTTCTGCTTCAGCATGAAAATTACCGCTATACACCAAATTCACTGCAAATACTTCACCATGCTCCTCATCGGCACCCGGGCTAACCACAGCCGCAAAAGGATTGTGCTGATGACTGCTCATTCCGCGTCTACTCCCAAGGCTTGTACCTCCTGGGCCCAGCGACCTGCGCTGAAGCTGTGCTTCTCGTGCCCAGTGTCCCGCAAGGTATAATAACTCATAATTGCTCTTACCGTATAAATCGACATTGGCGCTAAGTGCACGTAAAAGTTTGACGGTACTCTGACCATTGTTCTTAAAGGACGCAGATCTGGTAATAGCCCCATCCATGAAGATGCTATATTGTAGAAAAACGGTCAATCCTGAATATGCATCCTCCAATTCCAGCTCCAAGGTATCTGCTTCATGATCCGACTCCGTGTACACATAAGGCAAACCTGCAATTCCCGGTTTACCGGCTCCTGTGGAATACCCTTTGTAGTGAAGCTCTGTGATTCGGCTTCCGTCTTCAAGCAGAACTTGATAGGCAGGCGACCTGAAATCACCTGCTCCATATTGCGGATATTCCTGAGGCATAGAATCTGGTTCCTTTTTTTCCAACCTCGGTACAAGGTTCTCTAAATTCCCTTTCTCAGACAACCGTTGACCCCAATATACCAATAATGGAAAACCGTCTATGATCTGAATAACATAACTGGTTACACGGGATTGCAGATGAAAAATATGCTGTGACTCGTCAATATAAATGGCCATTACACTACTCACTCCTGTTATACTGGTTTGTTCCTGCTCAATAATAAAATGAATGCTATTTCCATCTAGGACTGCCGTACAATCCCTTGGGAAGTTCATCCAGTGTGATCAAGTTGTCATGATTGTAGACTTTTTTCAAATGTTCCTTTGTATTCGTTTTTCCATCACGCAGAACATCGCCAGTCCAGGTATTGAAATAGCTCCAATGTGCACCGTATGTCTGCAGCAGATCAGGATCGGGAATCGGCCCATTTTCGGCGAGTGCCACAAGTTTCTTATGCTTGCTCAGAAACAAGAGCTCGTCGTACTTGGCAATGTTCGGGCTGTGATCACCGGGCGAATTATAAATGTCGACACTTACCAAATCCACCACATCATCTCCCGGGTACCACTCCTCCTTAACAGAGTTCCAAACCCAAATGAGGTTGTTTAACCCATGCTTCTTCGTCAATCGTTCGTACATTAATCTATACAATTTTTTGGCAGGTTCAGGACCTTTGGCTCCCCACCAAAACCAGCCGCCCTCCGCTTCATGCAGCGGTCTCCAAAGTACGGGAATATTGTGTTCCTGTAGCCGCTTCAATTGAGTAGCGATCGCATCAATATCCCGGATTAAAAGCTTGTAATCTTCCGATTCCGGATGATTCAGAGCATATTCTACATCGAAGGTTGTGAACTCTGTATTAAACCCCCGCCACCACTCGTGACCTGGTTCATTGCCGCCGATCCCTTTCGGCGCATTCCAGTGCCAGCTTAAGGAGACAATGCCTCCACGCTTGTACCACTCCATCATCTTTTCTACCTCATTCGAGGTGCTTCCGTTTTCCACACGGGATGGAGAATAATCCATCAAATCACTGGAAACCAGTGCAGGGTACTTACCAGTCTGCTGGTAGATCCACGTTGCGTCCTCTAGGGTTTGCTGACCTGATATAATTTTTTTTCCATACTGGTTGCTCATAAATTTCATTAATGCTTTGGCTTGCGGAGATGCTTTGGAGTTACTTAAGGGATCCATCTTTGTTTTTTGGGTGGATATGCTGGGTTCTACACGTTCAAGCTTGATATACTCAATGCCATAGTACCCCCACCCCCTTAATATTTGAATGGAGTTGTTACCGCTGTTCAGAAGCACCTTTGTCATCTTTTTTTCTGCTCGGACCGTCCCTGGCTTTGGCGCACTGAGCGTCAGCTCGCCGGCTCCCGAACCATTTACTTGGATGGAAGTCGCTTTATCCCCATTTCCTTCTGGGATGTAGTATCCCAAACTTAACTCATAAAGCCCATTTTCCGGTGCTTTAACCTGGAATGTAGCGCTTCCCTTCTGAGCTGTGGCCTTTTCATCCTCTTCAAAAAAATAAGAGATATAACCTGTACCATCATAGAGATCGTCCTCCGCTTTGGCTGTTGTCTCATCGCGTTTCTTGATCCCGTACCCTTTGATTGAAGCATCTTTGAATGTGGCAATTATGGCCTGGTTTTGATCAGAAGAAGTGTAGGGTTCAACAACAAATCCCGGTACCGTAATAGCTGCTTCCACCCTGGAATAAGTAAAACTCAACATGAGGATATACAGAACGAAAATGGCCGATCCAAACATAAAATAGGTTTTATTTGATGTTGAACATCTAATAAGCGAACCTGATTTTGCCTTCATTTTATTGCCTCCCCTCTGTTCATGGCATTTCTGTTATCGCTTTCAAATGATTGTATTCCCTCCTTTCGTATCCACTATATTGGCACAGGGACATCCAGGACATATCACAAATTTCAGATCCTTTCATTCTAAAATTATCTATGTTTTCAGAAACCCTCATTTCATTTCCATACTAATAACAGAAAACTCCCCTACTATTCGTTAATTCCATTAGTAGAGGAGTTTTGCTCATTCTTTTTTCTGATAGAAGGAAGGTGATCTTCCTTCCAGCTTTTTAAATTTACTATAAAAATAATTGACGTTTGAATATCCTACCCTTTCAGCGACTTCGTAAACCTTCATATCCTGAGCCAGTAATTCCTTCGCTTTTTGGATCCGTATCCGGTCAAGATATGCGTTAAAATATTCTCCTGTATAACTTTTGAAAAGTTGACCCAGATAGGAGCTGCTGTAATTAAACAAAACGGCCAGCATTTCTAATTTTAGGTTATCTCCATAGTGGCGATCTATATAATCCAGCAATCGCTTCATTTCATTGTCCTTGCTGTTATAATCTGCACATTGAGCCAGCCTCTCCATGACAACTGATATTCGGTCAATGAGATCCTGCATATAACGGGAATGATATACTTCAGCAAGAAATTGGGCCGGCTCGCCTGGATAACCACTCATAGACCAGACACGTGGATGGACTTTTCGAACCGTTTCATTGGCCAGGTAGAAGAAGCGGTCACGAATCTGCTTTTCCTCTGCTTGAGCAGCCACTTGCTGCCATGCTATTTCGTTTAAAAAAGAAGAGATCGCACTTGCATGTCCAACATCGACCAGGTAATGGAGCCTGAAGGCCTCTTCTTCTTTGCTAGATAGGGAAGATCCTGAATGTTGATCCGTTTCCTGTCGATAAGATTCTGGTGTTTCCTCGGTCAGGAGCCTTCCCCTATCGTAAAAGAAACTATGTTCCAAAAGAGATCGTGCCGTTTTGAAAGAATGAATGATGTCATCTAGTGACCGAACAGGCTGGCCCAACGCTACGTCCATTTCGAATCGAAGCTCTCCCGATAAGAGTTGAAGGTTCTTATAGAGTTCACTCCACCCTGCTTCGCTTACAGGAGAGCTGCCAAGCAGCAGGACGATGTACGGAGCGAAATATAATACGACTCCTTGACGTCCGGAAGCATAGGTTCTGCTCACCACATCCTTGAAATTCTGAATTTGTTCGCTTTCTTCTTGGTCCAGGCCAGAGAAGCCAATTAAAACAATTTGATAGGTTGTCCAGTTCACTTCAAATGAGTTTGACCATTCACTCAAAAGGGAATCATCTAACGCATGTTTACCGGTTAGTAATGAGTAAAGTATCCATTCTGGCGTATTTGTTTGTTGTAACAGGCTTTTTTCGTGCACCTTCGAGAGCTGTTCGTGAATCTTTTGGAGAGATGCCGACAGTTCTTCCTTGTTCACCGGTTTCAACAGATAAGCATCGACGCCGAATTGAAGGGCCTGGCGTGCATACTCAAAATCAGCATAACCACTGAGAATAATAACATGACTGGGCCAGCCACGGTGGCGGATTTCCTGAAGGAGTTCAAGTCCGTCCATTCCCGGCATACGGATATCCACCAACAATACATCAGGAATCGTTTTTTCAAATATCCGAAGCGCTTCATTCCCACCAGCTGCTGTTCCAATCACTTCGAACCCCAATTCCTTCCAAGGTATTAACGTTTGCAACCCCAACCGTAGTTTGGGTTCATCATCAACAATGATCACTGAAAACATAAAGTTCGACCCTCCTTCGGTATGCAAAATGTGATACAGGTGCCTTTCTTCTCTATGCTATTGATGGTGAGCCTTGAAGCTGTACCGTAGGTGAGTTCCAATCGGTCATTTACGTTACGAAGACCAATACGATCCCCTGACTCATCGGAGCCCGTTAACTGTTTTTCTAGCTGGCTCATTTTCATGGGTGAAATACCTGCGCCATCATCGTGGATTTCGATCAAAAGCATATCCTGATCATTAAACTTAGTACGAATAGTGATCAGCGTTGGGCCCTCTTTGCGATCTAGCCCGTGGACGATCGAATTTTCAACCAAAGGTTGAATGATCAGCGGTGGGATTTCTATCTGTTCGGTTTCCGGATCGATTTCCATACTGTATTGAAGCCGGTCTTCATATCGAAATTTTTGAAGTTCCAAGTAACAACGTACCATATTCAACTCATCCGATAACGGAATCTGACGGCTTCCGACCTCCAAACTGTTTCGGAGTAACATGCTTAGCTGCCATACGGCTTGGGCCAGCCCCTCTTCCCCGCGAAGATGAGCTTCCATTCGGATGGATTCAAGTGTATTAAACAGAAAGTGGGGATTCACCTGACTTGCCAGCATCTTGAATTTGATATCATTTTGTTTTTGTAATAATAACTGTTTCTGCTGATTGCTTTCTTCCACTTCAAACATCAGTTCACTGATCCGGTGAACCAGATCATTGAATTGCCGAGATAGTTGTCCAATCTCATCTTTTCCGTCGAGGTCTAGGTATGTATCCCAGGATACCGTGCCTACTCGGGACATATGTTTACTGAGTCGGAGCAATCTTCTTGCTATAAAGGATGCGGAGATATAAACAAGCACTATTGCAATGATTAGACATCCACCTATCACCAAAGTAGCCAAACGTATGATAGCGTTTGCATCTTGTAGAATGTCCGATACCGTAAAAACGGAAATAATGCGGAATCCATTCCAGCTGTTTTGAGGAGTTACGTTTGCTATGACCACCTTGGATTTCTTTCCATCCATGACAGCTTCGTAGCTGCCCTGGGTTTGAGACATCATGTTGCTCCCCCCGTGAACAGAAGCGAGGTTCTTACCGTAAAGATCTGGCCGATTGGCCGCAACAATATGGTTGTTGTCATCAACAATCATCGTGGAAAATGTCTCCTGAGACAGAATTGAATTCAGTAAATCAGAATTCACGTTAATAACCAAAACACTCTCATCTTTCAGATTATCCAGATTGATTTTTCGAACAAGGCTCAGGTAATGTTTTTGATCACGCTCATCCTCAATGTAGCCCCAACCAGCCAGCCCCTTTTGACTTAAGGCAGACTTGAACCAATCTGACTCTTTTGTTCGGTCATCTGGCTGCATAAATTCCCAGTTATTAAGCATGGTTGGATTGTCCGTGTATAACCGTATTGACTTTATCTCTTTATACAGCCGCATATAATCTCGAATGTCCGTGTATTGACGATAGGTTTGAATAATTTCGTTATAGCTTTCATAACTTCGGCTGACTATAGATTTCATCCGGTTATCATTGGAGAGTTGATAGGAAATATCTATGGATACATTGATTACCTCCTCTGTTCTTTTTTGGACACGTTCTACGTTATTCGTTGCTTGCTCAAAGGCGTTCAGGATCATGACTTCCCTCAACTTGCTTGTTAGATAGATACCACTTACTAAAAGCGGGAGTACAGCCACCGTTATAAATATCAAGGACAGCTTACTTTTAAGCCTGATGTCATTTAGTCTTCGCATAAAACGCATAGCACGATCCTCTTTCCTACATTTAGTTCTCCTTTTAGCATAAAACCAAATGTACTCTTCTCTTTTTAGATAGTCAATGAACATTTTCAAGAAGAGAACTCAAATAAAGTCCGAATTGATCAGATATCATTTTAAACAGCCAGCACGTGAATTTGATGAGAATCTCATCTAATCTTGTCCTCAGCATGGGACAAGGATTGGTTCCTTAAAACAAAAAACCAGCTAATACTTGTCAAGCATTTCAGGTCTTTTTTTGTGTTATACTTTTTCCAAGTAACACGAAAAAACTCCACGGCTATGGAGTTTTTGGTTAAATATAGGTTAAACTTGGTTGGGCTGGCCTTTCTGCAAGATGGCGAAAATGTGATGCAATAGCTTGTTTGCGCAGGCGATCAAGACCACCTTGTAGGGCTTACTTTCGTTTCTTTTTCTGGTAGTACGAACAAATTCTTGAATTCGTTTTTCTCCGTATACCGCATTGTACAGCCAAGTACAGCGAACGTCGAAGTCTTTTTGAACCGCGTTTTGTTATTCGTGTGCTTGTTGCTGTAAACTTTCCTGAACTAAAAATCCTAGGGTCAGGACCTGCAAACGCCACAAGTTGTTTCGAATCGCTAAACTGCTTGACATCACCCATTTCAGCTACAATAGCTGCCGCCAATTTTATGCTAATTCCCTGGATGCTTTTCACAAGTTCGACTTCGGGTAAGCTTGCCGCCATCTCCTCCATATGCTTTTCGAGCTCGTCCAGTTGCCCAATCATCGTCAGAAATAAAGTGACCATCCCGAGTAGCGCCTGGCTTTGAGATGGACTACGCCGAGTTTCTCTCCAGTCACACAGCACTTCCTCCAGTTTTCGACTTTTTCAATTGTCCACCGCTTGGAACCAGATTGTCGTGTGCCTTCTTGAATCACTTCAATCGAATTAGTTGTACCTCCCTCTAAACAACGGGTCGGCACCGTCAATGACGTGACCGAAAACACATTCGAAACTACCTCCTCATATCTTGGAAACACTTGCTAGAGTAGCGCTCTGCTGTTCAACTTCGCCTGAACCAAAATTCCTGTAACGAATTCATGCTGCCGGGTCAAATGCTGCAACTCCATATACGTCTCGTCCCAGGTTCGGTGTGGTTTCACTTCACCACGATAGTACATTTCAGTCAGGTGCCAGGCATCCAATGCATCCGTTTTCACTATGCGTAACTTTGCTCCTTTAGCTCGTTTGGATTAACGGATTTACCATGTAGTAGGTGTATCCACTTCCATCCAAAAAAGAAACCAATGCGCGGTGGTAATGCTCTGTCGATTCCAGAACCACTACCTGAGGAATACCGTTTCAGCTTGAAGGGTTTCCAGCCATTCTGTGAATTGTTCAAATCCCCTTGTTTCATGCACAATCTCTACTGCTTTACCATATGGCTCGTTTCGAGTCAAAAACGCTTGCGCCACAATTGAACATTTAGCAACATACACCCCAACAACAGGCTCCATCCCTTCACTCCTTGTTTTAGCTTTGCCGGCTCTTTCCACGATGGTTCCAAATCCATAGCTTCGCTTGTTATACGAGGTCTAGCGCTTCTACCAGCTCAAACATGGTTTTTTGGATGTCGTGGGAGAACAGTTTTTTGTACGAGGTTCTCTCCCCTAAAGCCGCAGCGTTCTCACGGCTCCCCCCATCGTAAAACGACCATAAAAAAAGGCCAACCAGAACTGGCTAACCTGATAATACGAAAGCAGCTAAAATAGCGAATTCAATGGGTATATGTTCTTGTCCCTCGACAGTTATGTACAAATAGAGGCTTTCTGTCCTCTATAATCAACTTTCGCTCGTCTGTTCTGGTGAACATGGTGAAATTCCAGAATCGTTGAGATCGGGCCGGGTGAGGCTTACTCACCCCATCCTTTTCAATTTCTATATTATCCATTACGCATATCTTAACTAATACAAAATGCTTCTATCTTGAAAGAAAATTTTGTTGAATCCACGATCCAAAATTTAAAGTATACTTCCTAGATCCAGATATATTTCACTTTTTTAATACCTAGCTGGTTGTGTTTAACCTCTCATCGTGTCAGTTGTTCCATAACAATGTGAACATTTTCATGTGTTACGGTACTTAATCAGGTTTTAAGTGATATGCTCAATGTTTAGATACACGCCTAATCGGCAATAGGAACAAGTTCTTGTCCTTGGCTCGGGACAAGAACTTGTACCGATAAAATAAAAAAGCCGCTAAAATAGCGACTTCAATGGGAGCATGTTCTTGTCCCTCGACAATTAATTCCTTTTATACAACCGTTCTTTTTCTAAAATGCTCATTTCCCACAAGTTCCAAAATTCGTTGTCAACTTTTCGTGCTTCTCGAAGTAGTCCTTCTTTTACAAACCCAGCCTTCTCGTAACAAGCAATCGCGGGAAGATTAAAATCAAATACTCCGAGGCTGACTCTGTGTAATTTCAATTGTTCGAAAGCGATATTTAAAACCTTCTGTACCATTAGTTGCCCAATGCCATGTCCTTTCAGGTTTCTTTCCCCAACTAAAACCTTACCTAATCTCCCCGAATTGTTTATTCGATCAATCGTTAAATTGATATGCCCAATAACCTCTTCATTTTCTTCAAGTACCACCCTATAAATTAGTGTATCGTTACTGATATAATTCTCTAATTGTTGTTCTGTTAAAGGGTAGCTAAACGTTCTTCCTCCCCATTGAAGCATAAATTTCGGCGAATCAATCCAATCGATTAGTTGCTTAAAGTCGATATGTCCGAAGCGTTCAAGTTTGATCACAACAATCTACCTTCCTCAATGGTAATGACCCGTAACATGTTCATTCGTATCTTGCAGCATCTTGGCAAGCACCACGATCTGCCCCGCATGATATCCATAGTGTGCCGACACCTGTATAAGCAGACGGCCGATTACTCTTGTATCATAGGTTTCATCGGCAGGGGCATCCACTCGGTGCATTCGGTTCCAATCATCGCGGTCATAGCGAATGATGACCTCCCGAAATAAATCATCGTTCGATAAAGCAGATAACACTTCTTCCGATTCAGAACGGGTTTTCCGTATTAGACTAATCAGCTCTTCTTTTGATGTTCCCTCGTCCATCGTAAATTCGCGAGTACGCTCCCGGATGAACGGCTTGTTTCCGATAGCGCTCACAAAATTCTGATATTCGTTGCCTGCCAAATGCAAGATGAGATTCCCGATGCTGTTCATGGAATCCTTCATTCTAGTCCAAATGAGTTCATCACTTAGCTGATTCAAGCTCTTCTCGATTCGGTCAAGCTGCTTGTTCATATCTTCCATGATGTATTTAGTCAGTTCAATCAAAGGAATCCCTCCAACTTTCATGTAGTCGCAGATTAGCTTCAAACGTTACATGCGCGAATTCTCCAACGCGGATGGCGATATCCGACTCTGTCGGTGCAAAATCCCGTGTATAGAGGTCAAACCCTGGCTTTGGGTCGAACGTAAATAGGTGTGTGTTGCTAATAGAATATTTTTTCGCAACGGCGTAAAGCTGACGAAGGCGGGTGAACAAATCTTGCGGCATGCTCGTGAGATCCAACAAAAAACCGGATCCCCGCAGAGAAGAAAGGCGGCACAGACGCATCGACGCCAATTCGGAACGCCAGGAAAGTCGTGCCGAAAAACAAACAAATCAGCAAATAATTCACGTTGATCATCGTTTTTCCCCTCCCATATGCTGTATTATAATCGCAAGCGAATAGAACAGTCGGCTCGAGACAGAACAGATCGACGGGATATCCGATAAACTATTCATAAGCAAAGGGAGGGGTTCGCGGTAAATACACGATCGGTTGATTGACTTCTTCGAGGAAGTTCTCTTGTTACATAAGCCATAAAAAAATTCGCCCTACTAATGATACGGCTCACCTCGCATGACCTTAAACTAACCTTCTCGGGTACCGCCAACTGAAAGGCCAATCGGTACAAGTTCTTGTCCCTCGACACTAACTGTATCAAAATAGCGACTTTCAATGTTCCTCAACTGACATCGGTAAATCCAATTGCATCGTTTACGTTCCCCTTTTCCTACTCATTTTACCGAGGAAGCGATTGCTTTAGCTAAATCGTTGAGCGATAAACTGGGGCTTGGCATTGCTTCCTTGGAGTTGATAATGCTGCATCCCCCGAATTTCCTTTCGGCGTGTTTTCAAGGTTTTATCATCATTTATCTGTATTTTTTTGTGCATGAAAAAGCATCTACAGTGACGGTGGCTGTAGATGCGACATTGGTATTGCTATTTGATTTCAGAGCGGCTAAGCGCAGTTGCAACAGATGGACGGAGCCGCTAAGATGAATACCCCCGTTTTAATTCAAATCGTTATGGGACACTATCCTGAGTTGTCCCATGCATTCGTTTTAATGAAATGCGGTTGACAGAATAGATTCAAGGCTTCGTGCTGGACGACCAGATAATTTTTCAATATCCCCTGTAACGATATCGAAATCTCCAGTAGAGAAGTTTTGCTGACTACTCACAACTAGATTGATAATTTCTGCTGGAAGTCCCCCTTGCTGAAGCTGATCTCGTAGCGTCTCAACTGGTACTGATATAAATGAAAGTGGTTTACCGCTAGCTTTCGCGATGAGTTCTGCACGCTGTGCACCTGTTAGGCTTTCTGGTCCAGTTGCGTTATAAATTGCTCCATCGTGATGATCGCCGACTAGCAAACCAGCTGCTGCAGCGGCGAGATCATCGCGCGAAACGAATGCGACTTTGTTTTCAGTGATACCTGGAAGAACGCCATGAGTTAACGACATTTGCGCATCCATGATGAGAAACTCTGCATAGTAGTTCATGCGCAAAATACTCCATTTGCTTGCTTTACGCATCAAATGCTGTTCACTGACAAAGTAGTCATATGCAATGTTCGATTTTTCAGTGTTGCGCACGCCTGTAGATGAAATAAGGACAATGTGTGGAACGCCGGCTTCTACAGCTGCATCAATAGCTGCAATAAACTGTTCTGAACGACGACCAGGTATTACTTCGGACGACGGAATAAGCAGTAAGCGATCCAAACCTTTGTAAGCCTCGATCAGCGAAGATGGTTGATCGTAATCACCGAAACGCCCTTCAACGCCATCAATAGCAATTTTCTTTGGAGTACGAGTGATTGCTACAACGCTATGTTGTCCAGCCGCACGCTCCAATAATTCTTTTACCATTACTCCACCCAACTGTCCACTAGCACCACTTACACCAATTTTCATGATTCAATTACCTCCTATTTATAATTATCTCTTTTAAATCATTTATGGAACATAAAGAATACATACAACAAGCGAAAGAATGGTTAAGAATCTAATCATCAAATTTGACCATTCTCTTACCTCCTCGATTAACACCTTTCGCTTAGGCAACACTTGTTGTAAAATCAATATAGCAAGTTGGATATCTATAAGCAATCAACATTATTACAGATTTATCGCTTATCCAACATAGTGATAAAAATGTCTAAGAAAAGGTGAGAGTTTTATGGAAAAACAAGTCGATCCCCGTACTCTTCGCACCCGAAAGCTCATTATGGATGCATTTTTAGAGTTATCGACGAAAAAGGATTTTAAAGACTTCACAATTGGGGATATTACATCTGCTGCAACGGTTAATCGCGCAACATTTTATAATCATTTCATTGACAAATATGACTTGCTTGAAAAAGTGTTACGTGAAAGCATGATGAGAGATGTCCTTCAAGAAGTAAGTACGCATGAGGTCATTAACGAAGAGACGATTAGGGCTATTTTTAACTCGATTATTAAGTTCCAAACAATGATTAGTAACCAATGTCATCGAAGTTATGAAGCATTTACACCCCAAATAGAAAGGATCTTTAAAAATGAACTCCAAGCCTTTTTTTCAGAGTGGACACGAAAACAATGGTCTAACCCAAACCGAATAGAAGTAGAGACTTTTGCGGTGATGTTAAGCTGGTCACTTTATGGGGCTGCAATGCATTGGATGCAAGATCACACGACAAAACCAGAAGATTACGTAAAGCAAATATTGCATTTCATAAAACTAGAATAACTCGGATGAAGAAAATTTATATGCATGAAAAAAGCATCTACAGCGGCGGTGGCTGTAGATGCAATTAAGTTAATGATAATATTGTCTGGTTACAACACAAAACACTTAACAAACTTGATACAAATTACTTATTCATGAGCAGTACTGTCACATCTTATTTCGTACCATCAATATTAGGCATTCCACATGCGTCGAAGTTGCCTAAGCACCAGCCTGAAATTGAGCATTATCGTTTCGACATTCATCACAATTCTCCGCTTTACCACTACTTGTGATACGGTTCTCCGTAATTAATTTTCAACTAAACTGCCCAGTAGTTTAATGAAATGAAGGAAAAGTTTCTTACCTACACCAATATTCCTAACCTACGACAGGAGGGTTTGCTTTAACTGAATAACTGTACTTCTTAGTTCTTTCTCTTGTTCCAAGTATGCACATAGCGCTTGAATAACCGACCTCTTTGACTCAGTCTGATCAATCTCGCTATTCAACAATTGAACAATCTCTTGCAATTCCTTACGGCGCTCTGCCCCACCCTTCCATGCCTCAATGATAGAAATCACTCTGCCGAGCAACTCTTCGGTAATCCGTTCTTTTTCACCATCCCAGTCGTTTGAGCCTGAATGAATAAATGTTTCATATGCGCTTTTCTCAAGCAGTCCGTTCGAACCTGACTTGGACATGTGGTTGACTAGCGCATCTATCTTATCAACGATAAACCAAGCTGTATCCTCAACGGACAATAGATTCTCTTCGGAGATGACGCGCTGCAGATAATCTTTTAGAATTGCTCGGTAAATAAAGATCAAATCCCAGAGATACGGTTTGATTCTATGACCATAGACTTCTACAAGCCATGATCTGTGCCACTCCATCATTCGCTCACGAACGTGGTTCCTCAATTTGCGAAAAGTTTCGTATTGCGTAATCGGTAGTTCAATGAAATCCACCATAATATGACGATATTCCATGAAATACTGAAAACGAAATACGATCTGATCCACAAGTCGCTCCTGAGGGCTTCCCGTTCCGATATCTTTCAAACGTTTAGCCTGATCAAAATAGGCCAATTGGCATTGGTCGAAAACCTCACACAATAAATCCTCTTTAGAAGGGAAATATTTGTACACGGAGCCCTTTGCTATGGAACAGTCCTGGGCAATTTCCTGAATGGATGTAGCCAGATAACCTTTTTCTTTAAACATCTTAGAAGCCGAATAAATGATATCTTGCTTCGTTACGCTCATGCTCATGCATCTCCTCTTGACAACGTTAAACCCATAGTACAATATTATGAACACAGAGTCAAAAACTTTGCGTTCATATATTTGAACTAACAGTCAATGATGAACAACCTGAAACTGGAGTGTGATTAACATGAAAGAGCAGTTATATCAATTTTCTAAAACGGCCTTAATCGTAATCGACTTACAGAAATGGATCGGAAACCAATACGCCCCTCATTCGGCAGAACAGGTTGTCGAACGTGCCTCTGCCATGGTTCAAACTTTCCGTGAGGCAGGTGCTTTCGTTGGACTCGTACGCGTTTCTTCGAAAGATTTCAAAGACATGCCTCGTCCCCTGCTGGATCAAGAACCTCCAGCGATCAAACTGGTGCCTGGTTGGGATGAAATTGTGCCTGAAATTGGAGTCACTGCTAACGACCATCTAATTACTAAACGTCAGTGGGGTGCATTTTACGGGACGGATCTGGATCAACAATTGCGCCGGAGAGGCATTACTACGATCGTACTCTGCGGAATTGCTTCAGGGATCGGAGTTGATACAACGGCGCGAGAAGCATTTGCTCATGGGTACCAGGTAATTTTTGCGATCGACGCCATGACCGGATTCAGCGAGGCAGAACATGAGCACGTAAGCAAAGTCATCTTCCCACGTATCGGCCGAATCCGCACGACCGACGAGATTCTCGCTTGTGCAGCACTTCAAACATAGATGCACATCAAAGGACTTAATCGGTGAGAGGTATTTTAACAATCACGCATCTGAAATGATACAAAGTTACTTTTCTACGACACTGGTCTTTTCAAGTTAAAGCAAGCGCACGCAACAAACAAAGTGACTTTGCTTTAACTTTTCTAAACTGTTGGCTCTTAAAGCACTACCTAATCTTAGTTGGTGCACTAGTTCATGCCACTTTACCTACTGGAGTTTGACATCTGTTACATGAACAGAGCTACCCTATGTCTGCTAAAAACACTGATTATTTGAGCCATTAAATAATTTAAACGTCCATCGATAATAAAACTGCGTACTATTTATCGGATTTTGTCCATGACTTATACACTGTTATACCTTTTAAGCTTAACAAAATCATCTAATCGTTCAGATTGTTTTATGACTAAAGGGTTTGCAAGCCCATATAAGTTTACTAATTTATTTAGGGACTGTCTCTCTTGTTCCAAAGTGCTCATATCTGAATTTTTAATCATAATGATTCACCTAAATATATCCTATCGGTTTCTGCTCAAATTATTGACTTAACCATATGAACAAAAATTCAATAAAAAAACAGTCCGGCGCAGCCATAATTGGCTTGCCGGACTGTTTGTAGCTTAAACCGTAGGTACCGTTCCCCCGTCAATCACGTACTCGGCACCCGTTATAGAAGCTGCGCGGTCGGAAGCGAGGAAGGCTACCAGCTCGCCCACCTCTTCAGGAAAGCCGGGGCGTCCGATGGGGATGCCGCCCAGCGCGTCCATTACCGATTGCAACGCACTTTCCACACTGCCTGTCACCTCCGCGATACTCTTCAAGAAGTCCTCGGTTGCTTCGGTTTGAATAAACCCCGGCGCGACCCGGTTCACCCGGATGCCCTTCGGAGAGAATTCCTTAGATAGGCTCTTGCTGTAACTGCTTAACGCCGCTTTGGCGGCTGCATAAGGGATGGTCGATTCGATCAGCGGCAGCACTCTTTGAATGGAAGAGATGTGGATGATGACTCCCTTGCCCTGCTCCAGCATGAGCGGGATCAGCCCTCGGTCCAGCCGCACAGCTGCCAGCAGGTTCAGATTCAGCGCATCCATCCAGTGTTCATCGGATGCTGCGAGAAATCCCCCGGCTGGCGTTGAGCTGCCGCCAGCGTTATTCACCAGAATGTCGATCCGCCCGAACCGGGCCTTGACTGCGGCAATGACTTGCTCCACGCCTTCGGGCGTGGACAGATCGGCCTGGACGAACAAATCCGATTGGGGCCCTTCCGTCGGAAGTGTCCGGGCAGTAGTCATAACTTCAGCTCCTGCCGCTGTGAACCGTGCAGCGATTGCCTGTCCCATTCCCTTCGTACCGCCTGTTACCAGGATTCTTTTACCTTCGTATTCTGTCAGCGGACTAGCATAAGTTATAGCCATCATTACAGCCTCATTTCATTAGAGATTCCTCAGGATAGGCGAGAAGTCCAGCCGTCTAAGGTCTATATGTATATCTTAGACTTGATTAATACGTGCGTCTAATTTATTATTTTCATTAAATTGATTAATAACATTCATATATAAAGGAGTCAGCGTTAATGGAGCTTACCCAATTGGAGTACTTTCTGACTGTCGCCCGGCTTGAGCATATGACCTCCGCCTCCAAGGCACTGCGCATTACCCAGCCGGCACTGAGCCATGCGATTTCTAAGCTGGAAAGTGAGCTGGGCGTTCCCTTATTCGAGCGTAAAGGCCGCAATGTCCAGTTGAACCGCTATGGTGTTATGTTCAGTTCGCGGGTCGAAGAAGCGCTGCGTAACATCGGGAATGGGGTGCGGGAGATTGAGGAGTCGTCCAATGCGGAGACTGGGATCGTCCATATATCCTATCTCAATATTCTCGGTGTTGACCTGATTCCTTCGCTGATCCGGGACTATCAGGCAGATCACCCGAAGGTGCAGTTTGATCTGTATCAGGGGAATCACGGGGATATCGATGAAGCGCTAGATAACGGGACCTCGGATATGCTGATTACGTCCAGAGAGACTACGACGGAGAATAAGGAATGGATGGTGATTCGCAGATTACCAATATATATCGTGGTCTCCAGTTCCCACCGGTTCGCCTCGCGTTCCTCACTGAGTCTGTTCGAGCTGTCGGGTGAGCCGTTCGTAGGCCTGAAGACGAATTGCGGGCTGAAACATACCATCACCTCACTGTTCAGCAATACCAACTTCGAGCTGGCCTCCACCTATTATGCTGAGGATCTGATTACTGTGGCCGGCTTCATCAAAGCGGGACTCGGCGTCTCCGTGCTTCCGCAGACGCTGGGCCTTGCGCTTGACGACCTGGTCTGGATTCCCATCCAGGAGCCGGGCTGGGAATGGGAGGTGGGCCTGCAATGGCGCAAGGACCGTTACTTGTCCCCTGCAGCCAGAAGATTCATTGAGTATATCCGCGAGACTGCCGACGTGTTGCCGAACCCCGGCAGCTAACCCCGGGATACTATACCCAGCGATTAATGCAAACAGAGCGCCCCCGTGTTCCAAAAAAGACGCTCTGTGCGGCCTTATTGACAGCCGGAATACCGGCTGCAGTTATTTAATCCAAGCTATAACGCTTCGTTGTAATATTCGTGCAGAATTCCCGGTCATGCTCTACAAACAGGATCGTCGGCGCATACTCCAGCAGCAACTCCTCAATCTGCATCCGAGAGATAACATCAATGAAGTTGAGCGGCTCATCCCAGATGTGCAGATGCACCTGCTCGCTGAGGCTGGCGGCGATCAGCACCTTCTTCTTCAGCACGCCGCTGAGGTGGACATATCTTTCTCGAATTGCAGCCGTGAGAAATCACTCTTCCGCAGGATGGCTTTGAACAGGCTCTCCTCGATTCCCCGTTCTCTGGCATAATCGTTCAGGCTGCCCTGGAGATGCGAGGTGTCCTGGGATACATACGAGATAGCCAGCTGGCTGTCTCTTGCGAAGCGGCCGGTATAGCTAATGTCCTCGCCGCAGATCAGCTTCAGAATGTTTGATTTGCCTGAGCCGTTACTGCCGGAGAGAACAACCCGGTCGTTAGGTGAATATATTGGTATGAAGAATAGACTAAAGTCTAAGCCATTAGCAAAATTGAAAAAGGATGTCTATGAGCAACTTGATAGATATCAACCTGAGAACTCATAAAAAAGCCGCTATAATAGCGACTTTAGAATCGCCGGCATTATCTTTTCTATTTCACCGCTTCAAAAAATTTGATTTATAACATGGTCAAGACTGTTTTTTGAATATCTTGGTTATTTGGTTCAGTTCAAAGTACAATTCATCAACAAATTATCACTTCACTCTTTCGGAATTGTTTTTACTTATTTCTTCAGGATTTTCAACACCAATGATCAACTTTGATATTTTGAACATACTAACTTTCAAGCTATTCAAATCTAAATGAAGAGTTTCAAGCTCATTTTCAAAAAAGTGGAGTTGATAAGCACCATTTGATCTAAATAACCCATTTCTCTTTTCTCCTAATAAAGCACCATATAGTTTAAAAGCATTGGGTATGGGTCTACCTGTTGTTATTCCCTCGATTGAAGAGTATGGAATTTGCAATCCTTTATCTAATTTTAAAAGGGTAAGTTTCCAAAGTCGATATTTACGTAGGTTTCCATTAGTTGAATTTTACGTTCCATATTTTGATTCCCCGATTTTCTTCTCAAATAATCCATTTATTTCATAACCCGTAATTACATATAATACCACAGACACCTCTTTTATTCATGAAAGTCTAAGCACTGCCCTCCGCGCCTTGGCGGGTTACGTCCTCCTTTATATATTCCAATTCCAGTCACCTATTAAAGAACCTACGCGTGTAGCATGTAGTGCTTAAACAGGGACTTATCTTGAACCTAAACACTAAGAAAATACTATATTTTCACTGTACAATTAGTTTATTTTTCCTACACATTTGTTAAATGAAATTGCATGAAACTTAGTTAGGTGTTTATCTAATCGGTAATCGGACCATGTTCTTGTCCACTCCGGCAATCGTGTCCTTGGCTTGGGAAAAGAACTTGTACCGATAAAATAAAAAAAGCCGCTAAAATAGCGACTTCAATAGGACCATGTTCTTGTCCCTCAACAAAACAAAAACAGCAGCCTATCACAGCCGGCTGCAGTCGTGTTGTTCTGAACTAACGTCTCCCGTTAGTTTAAAGCCTATGTCGACGAAGTTCCGCAATCAAATGATACGATTCTCCGTATCATAAATAGGGCGAAATTTTTTAAGAACCTAGCATGATATAACCTATCTCCTTTTGCTATATTAAATGAGTTCTGGCTATTCTTCAGCCACTTCTGATCCAATATGTCCATAAGGATTTTTTGGACGTTGCCTGCCGCATGGCTGGGGTCTCCAAAGGAGAATTTTTTTCCTTTTGACACGAGCTTGGGAACCAGGACAATGACAGCAGTCAAGGATTGGCTTAAGCCAAGATGGCCGCCTATTGATTGTTCGGAAGTTGATTCATGCCGGCATGATGGCCAGCAATTCAATGTTCGTCTTTGCAACAAAATGAACCTGGCTGCAGGAGCTGCTTTTGGCTCCAAATTGATACATATTCCGAATATTACCCTCTTAATCAACCCCAAGGAGATGTTATAAAAGGATATATTTTTAACGTCTTAGATACGTAATTGATATTACTTTTGTACCCACTCTTTCTTTGAGCCGTAAACGAATCTTGTACTTCCAATCAAAAATGGTTCAGAATAAATTCAGAGTGTAGCACTTTTTAAGTAGTGCCACCCTACAACCATCGCTTTAGTAACCTTTTTCGTCAGACATTTCATTCACCTATAATCCCAAATTCAGCAAGTAGTGCAACATCTCATCTGCTAAATAATAAGATCCTCGAAACCACTCTCCCTTACAAAACTCTTTTTACTCCGATCCTCCATCAGCGCTTGAATCTTCCCGGCTGTGCCATCCGGAAGCGGCACTTGGACCGATATTTCAAGCTCTGGGGATTCTAAAGGTTGCAGTGTGAGATGGTCAAAGTTCAATATGCCTGCCTCTGGATGATACATGATTTTATGTGCATCGTAAGCATCCAATACTTCATAGCTCTGCCAGTACTCTTTGAATTCGGGGCTTGCCTCACTTAACAATTCAACCTGTTCAGCCCACCAAGGATCATCCACATACTTTGCATATTCTGCCCGAAATCTGGCAGTAGTACGTCTGGCGTGAGCCTCCCACTGATCCCCTTTTAATGTGCGAAAATATTCCGATGTGAACGTAATCCAAAGAAAGTTCCGCTCTCTTTCCGAATTGCCCTCCAGGTTAACAAAATCGCCCTGAAGCGCAATGAATGCATCATTCCAGGAGAGTATGTTCATTCTGACATCCATAGCCGCAGCGGGAGATGTTCCCAGACTATCAAGATGCCGCTGAATCACCGGGCTAACCTGCACATCCAAAGAACGGAGGCGTTCGGGAGGATGCTGGCGGTGAGCCAGCAGAAACATATGCTTGCGTTCCGTTTCATCCAGATGCAGTACTCTCGCCAAGCTTTCAAGCACTTCAATGGATACATGAATTTCACGCCCCTGCTCCAGATAGGTATACCATTCAAGGCTGATGCCTGCTAGCGTCGCTACCTCAGCTCTGCGAAGACCCGGCGTACGCCGCCGCCCTTCAGGCAAGCCTAGCTGCTTTGGTGATATACGCGCCCTGCGGTTTCGCAGGAATTGAGCCAATTCACTGTAGCGATTCGGTTGTAATTGCGGCATGTTCATCCCCCTCCTTATGTTCATCCAAAGTAGCTTAGTAGTGACACTACTAGAATAAATGCACCTCTGCATATCCATTCAACTTGATTATACAATGGGTTTCGAGCAGATACAGTATAAGACAATAAAGGAGCGATACTCAATGAATATACAAAATAACACCATCCTGATCACTGGCGGTGCTACTGGTATCGGATTTGCGCTTGCCTCGAGATTCCTGAAAAACGACAACAAAGTAATCATCACCGGCAGAAGAGCCGATAAGCTGCAGGAGGCAAAAGACATCCATCCTGAACTGGTTACTTATGTTAGCGATGTGTCTAAAGAGGAGGAGCGCATTGCACTTTTTGAAAAAGTGACCCGTAATTTCCCCCAATTGAACGTTGTACTCAACAATGCCGGGATCATGCACTATCTGAATTATGATGGCGTGGAGCCATGGTCGCATATTGATTTGGAAGTAAAAACCAATTTAGGGGCGCCCATTCACTTAACCCGGTTGTTCACATCTCATCTGCTTAAGCAAAAGGATGCAGCGATTTTAAATGTGACTTCCGCCCTGGCTCATGTACCGCTGGCTGCAGCCCCCGTGTACAGCGCCACGAAAGCCGCCCTACATTCCTATACACAATCGATGAGACATCAGTTCAACGGTCAAATCAGAGTCATCGAGATTTCTCCGACGCTCACGAACACCGATTTGGGCATTCCCGGGGCAAATGCTACCGGCGTCCCTGTGGACCTCTTTGCGGACGAAGTTATGGCCGGATTGGCACGAGGCGAAGAAGAAATAACTTATGACTTTTCCAAAATTTCCGCGAATGCTTCCCGCCAGGAGCGGGACGAGCTTTTCAAACAGCTGAATGCCTAAAACTATGCCTAAGAAAAGTGATTATGCTGATATTGCTTTGAACATAGTTAGATACTTATCTAATCGGTAATCGGACTATGTTCTTGTCCATTCCGGCAATCGGTACAAGTTCTTGTCCTTGGCTCGGGACCAGAACTTGTACCGATAAAATGAAAAAGCCGCTAAATTAGCGACTTCAATGGGACCATGTTCTTGTCCCTCGACACTTATCGTTATGATACCCAAAAGTTTCGTTTCGCATACATATTACCAAGTATAAACGGTAGAAACGGCTATTTAGAGGTAGTGCAGAACCATGCATGGTCTGCTCTCCCTTACCACCTTTCTAACACATTATTTGATTAAATATACATCTACAAAAAACAGCCGAGATCCGCGCATTATTTATACATAGTAGCCAACGATGCAGCTCACACACCAAGGACGACGCAGGCTGTCCTTTTGTCCGGGCTTCTGTTTACCATTCATACTCACGCTTTAATGCTCATAAGTAACGAACCTGCTACAATTTTTCTGTTCATGAGTCCATCTGCTGAAACTACATCTGAGTAATTGAAGCTATTGGTCACAATGACTGGTGTGATCAGGGGAAATCCTCGCTCACGGATTTTGTCCAAATCCACTTTCATCAACACCTTGCCAGCTTTGACTACATCGCCTTCTTGCACTTTGGGGTCAAAACCGTCCCCCTTCATTTTAACGGTATCAAGTCCCACATGGATCAAAATTTCTTCGCCTTGTTCACCAATGATCGCAATGGCATGTTTCGATTTGGTCACCGTGGTAACTACCCCGTTTACTGGAGAAACCACTGTACCGTTCGAAGGGATGATAGCGAAGCCTTTCCCCATCGCTTCACTGGAAAACGCCTCATCTTCAACTTCGGACAGTTCCACAACTTCGCCAGTCAATGGGCTGTACACCGTAATCTCAGTTGCCCGCGATTGAACCTTTGAGACTACTTTCTGCCCATTCTCCTGCAAGCTTGCCGATGACTCGGTTGCACCTGTCGCCTTATCAGAACCTGCCGAATGCGAAGAATAGTCCTTTGTTTTTCTTTTGCTTCCCCAAAGATAAGTAAGGATAAAACCAACGATAAGGCCTACCCCCATCTGCAGCACATAACCGTAAAATCCGCCGTCGATGCCGTCAGGATTAATCGCACCCGGAATGCCAAATACGCCAGATGGCACGAAAGAATATACTTTGGAAAGGAAGATTCCGCCGAAGACTCCGCCCACGCTACCGCCGATAATAGCCATGATGAGCGGTTTTTTGTTGGGGAGCAGCACCGCATATAATGCAGGTTCGCTTACGCCGAGCAGCGTAGTGCCGCCCGTCGAGAAGCCCAAGGATTTTTGCTGTTTATCCAGCGCACGAAGTCCGTAAGCAAAGGCAGCTCCTGCCATCGCAAACTGGTTGGCTGCCAGCAATCCCATGAGCGAATCAAAGCCCGTTGTCGCCATGTTATTGATGAAAATCGGGATAAATGCCCAATGCAGGCCAAACATGACGATGAGAATCCAAGGCCCGCCAAGAACAAAGCCTGCCAGAGTTGGATTGAAGTTATAAATCGCTGTGGTGATGTCCGCAAGTCCGTTACTCAAATACGTAATGATCGGACCGATGACGAACAAGGTCAGTGGCACGGTGATCAGCACAACGATAAATGGTACCAGGAAATAACGGTACCCTTGCGGAATCCGCTTTTCGATCAACCTTTGAATCAACGAAGCGAACCATACAGCAACGATAACTGGAAAGACGGATGACGTATAATTCATCATATTGATCGGCATGCTCAAAAAGGTTAACTTCTCCTCTGCCCCCGCAAACGAGACCAAGGCTGGATAAACCATTGCCCCCCCGATCGTCATCCCTAAATACTGGTTCAATCCAAAGTATTTGGCCGCCGAGCTGCCAAGGAAAATCGGGAAGAAGTAGAACAACGCGTCGCCGATGGCGTTGAGGACAATATATGTGCCATCCGTGGCCGCCAAGACGCCAAACGCCGAAAGACAGGCGAGCAATCCCTTAATGACACCACTTGCTGCAAGCGCTCCCATGATTGGCGTAAAAACACCCGAGATCATCGAGGTAAACCGGTCAAGCAGTTTCTTTTTCTCTCCGCTGCTTTCATTTTCACCTGAAGCCGTAGAGTCCGACTGTGTATTTCCTCCCATTAAAGAAGACAACTCGTTAAACACGGGCACGACTTGATTGCCGATGACAACCTGATACTGCCCACCTTGTTGGATGACGGTCAACACTCCGTTCATTTTTTTGATCTCTTCCGTGTCGGAAAGTTTGCTGTCCTTCAACTCAAACCGCAACCGCGTGACGCAATGGGTTACTTTGTTGATGTTCGCTGTACCGCCGACGCTGCGCAGCACATCCTCTGCCAATTGACGATGATCCATCTGGGTTCACTCCTCTGCAAGCCGGCCATGAAGTGAGCAGCCTTGTCTTGCTTTGACACGATCTTGTGCCGCTGCTCACTTCCACAACCAATTTTAGTATTGTAAAAACACGCTGCCCACGATGCCCGTAGGCTCCTGAATCAGATACTGGGACAGGAAATCCTGCTGCTCTTTCACCAAGGTGTTGGTCACCTCGATCACCAGACGATTGGTACCTTCTTGCAAACATCCATGAACATCGTAAGCATACGGCGGGCAAATGCGGGTGCCGAGATCATGACCGTTAAGCCAGGCCTGGGCAATTTCGTAAGGCTCACCGATGACTAATCGTGCCTGCTTGGGAACATCGTTAATGTCAAATTCAATCTCGTACCGTACTGTGCCAGAGAAAGATGGCAGCTCGCCCGGCAATGCCAGTGATTGAAGCTCCGTGCATGTTCCGTGTTCCGAAAATTTCGGGTATTGCATCGCCGTAGCGACCGACACCTTCCACTCTCCCGTAATCTCGAACACGTCGTCGGCAGGATCCCGCAATCCTTCCGTTCTTTTCACAAGCCCGCCCGATAACTCGTGCCCCTGCACGATAATTGCAGACTCATACTTATCCAGCTTCAGCGAGAAGGAATGTTTCCCCTCATCGATCGATGTATCGAGCGAATTCAACGTATTCGTGAACGCGTTATAGATGAACAAATTCTGTACTCCCTCCACAGCCGGAACGCTAACTGTCGTATCCAACGCCTTGGCCGGGTCTTCATTGAAGAACATATATACATCCCCATCAGTATGACGGTAATGATAATATCTCAGGTACGGTTGCTGCTCCGACACCGAAATCTCATTCACACCCGCATCCATCAATGCTACGGCAAGCTTATCAAGCTCTAACACGGTTACGTTGTTGTGCGATTCCAAGTGCGCAAGGACGTCAGACAGTTCCTCCCCTTCGCTTCCCCGTTTTGGCAGGCTATCCACGAAATAAAGCGGGATACCCGCTTCAGCAAAAGCATGCAAGCGATCCATCAACTGATTCGGCAACGCCTCCGCGTACGGAATGACCAAAGCCGAGAACCGTTCGCCGTTGATGGCAAACCTCCCCATTTGTACCTCGGCCGAGAGAGCCAATTCTGCAGAAATTACGTCAAAATCGATCTGATGCTGCGTCAACGCTCTCGCCGGTTTCTGGAACAGCATGTAATCGCCGGACCATTCCGCTTCGGCATGATACAGAATTGCTGCCGGAGCGATGTGCTGCCCGTCGGACAAGAGATGGCTGACCCGGTTCATGTAATGCGTCAGCACAGGTAAATACCGATACTGTGGATCGTGACCGTCCGCATACAGATGCGGCGGGCAATCCGGGTCCGGATATTTCTTCGGCGAGAACGCATGCGGCACAAAGTGGTTCACTCCACGCACGAGCATGTGGTCCGTCAGCCACTTCATCAGCTTGAGCCCTTCACCGAAACCATAAGCTCCGTACACTTCGCACATGGTGCGTCCGTGCTTTTTCGGATCCAGGTGCCCCAGAGAAGCACCCATTTTAGCCAATCCATAATGGAAAAACTCGCCGTCCCAGCCAGTAGCCGTGAATGATTTGAAAAATCCGTCGTCCATGCCAGGCATGATTTGATGCAGCACGACGTCAATACCGGACATGTCTTGCCCCCATAAGCTGCGGTAAAAATGTCCTGGTCCGTACCCTAACCTGGCATGAGCATTGTTATCCTCGATGATGTGCCCGATGTACTCAACTTCATGATCCCGGCACCAGTCGCCAAGCTGTTTGGTGAAATGCTCCGCATATAACTTGGTAATCAGGTCCATGTACCGGTAGCGCATCCGATGTCCAGCCGTTCCGGCATCGACCCAAAGCAGCGGCAAATGGCGTATAACATCGCCAAGTAGATAATTTTTTTCCAACATCCCGGGCAGATCCTCGCGCCAAGGAAGTACCATTTCCAGTCGTCCAATTGAGGCCAATGGACCTTTCACGTTACCAAATCTCGGTTCATCCGAGAAAAATCCGGCAAACGTGTCACCAAAATCTTTTCGATAACGAGCATAATGAGCCTCGTATACAGTATCGATTAACACCCGCGTCGCTTCAGGCACAAGCGGGTTGAGATAACCTTCCGTTGCCTTTTCTCCGCCCTCGCTTGTCTGTACCAACGTGAAAAAGCGCCAGCGCCCCTCAGGCATATCCCAATATACAGTTCCCTCATGCAAATGTTCGGTAAGGTCAACCAGCGTTTCAGCATCAATTTCATCAGGTCCCGTTTTAAGTGCGGCAACAATGCCGATGATTCGATCTTTCGGAACAAACGCCTTTGCAAACTCAGCCTGACCGTTCTGTCCTGCTGCTTCCACCCCAACGCTGATGCCCCGCTCGCCTGGACGCTGGAGCGCCCATTTCACCATAATTCCAGCCTGCCGCTGCGGACCGACGAAATCCTGCTGGTGCACCTTCAGAAACAATTTCTGATATTGCGGAAAGTCGGATTTGATTTTCCCAGCCGCATATCCTGTAGGAAAATGAGAATCGTCCAAAATCCATACCTTCATGCCCCGTGCGCGGGCTTCGTCCATAATGATATCAAGATCATGCCACCACTGCGGACCGACGAAATCCGGATGCGGCCTAGATTCCACACAGACGGCCCGGATGCCGCTCTCATGGATGACTTGCATATGTTCACGCAGTACTGTCTCCTCTTCGCCATGCTGCCAGAAGAACGGCAAAATATAATTGTCCTCCCGTTGCTGCAGAACCTCGTTTATCTTTTTCATCAGGCAACCTTCCTTTCGGCAATCCAACATTCATGTTGTGTGAATCTGATCCAATGTTCTCCAATAACAAAATTACATATTGAAGATTACATGTAACCAGTATCTAGTAAAACAGATATAAACTGAGTTAAAATAATCATAATCGGATGGGTTTTGACATTCACACGTTTAATATAGCGCTTTCAGACTGAACGTGAAATATCAAAACCATGGATCTTGACTATCAAAAACTCACACAATATGTGTTATCCCTTACTTTGGATCACAATCGGAGGCAGGATCATGAATCATGAGCAATTAGACAAGCAACTCCACAAACTTACCGACCGTGAACTTTTTTACAGAGATAACCCTCATACACTGTCTTCCACGTATTCGCCATTGCAAAAAGCCGTTCTGGAGAACGGCGAGCACGTTTACGTTTTTGCGGATACGATCGAAGACAAAGAAAACATCACCATATCCAAACACACCCGCTTTGCGGAAGTGCCGCTGCACATCCATACGTATCTTGAGTTGAGCTTTATCTATTCGGGACAGTGTTCTCAGATCATCAACGGCAAACAAGTCACC
The DNA here is from genome assembly GCF_052115745.1 of Paenibacillus sp. 2KB_22. Taxonomy (NCBI): domain Bacteria; kingdom Bacillati; phylum Bacillota; class Bacilli; order Caryophanales; family Paenibacillaceae; genus Paenibacillus; species Paenibacillus sp. 2KB_22. The sequence goes on along the minus strand of NZ_JBFRHG010000002.1, from coordinate 94,631 downwards.
TTGAAACAAGGACAAATATGTATCGTGGATACCGGCGTGCCCATGCGATACTGCCAACCAGCGAAACGGATGTCATTATCAATATCTTGATCCGTAAACCCTACTTCACCTCGTCGTTTCTGAGCAAGCTCGCGAACAACGGCATTTTGTCGCACTTTCTGGCTGGAGCTATCTCGGATCGGCATAACCATAACCGTTACATCATTTTCCATAGCGAAAATAACAACAACCTGCCCATTTTGATTAAACAATTGCTTTGTGAATATTACGACAAATCGCTCGGGTCCTCCGAAATCATTGACTCCTACATGCTACTGATTTTTTATGAGTTGCTGCGTGTGTTTCAATTCGACACAAATCGTCCGGAAGCGCTGGTGAATAACAAAGTCACCATCATTGAAATTTTGAAATACATTGAAAATCACTATATGGAATGCACCCTTGCCTCCACGGCAGAACATTTCAATTTCAACCCTAACTACCTCTCCAGCCTGATCAAAAAAGCTACCGGGCACACCTTCAAGGAACTGGTTCTCAGCGAAAAACTGAGTTACGCCTCCTTCCTGCTGGCGAATACCGATCGTCCGATCTACGAAATTGCAAGTGTTACAGGAAACAGTAACCTCAGTTTTTTCTACAAGAAATTTCAGGAGAGATTTGGTCAAACACCTCAACAATTTCGCAAAAAATATATATCGGATAGGTAGGGGAGATAATTACCTAATCTGAAATGACACAATGTCTTTGTCTATTTCGGCAATGGTACAATGTTTTTGTCCTCAGCTTGGGACAAGAACTTGGTTCCTTAAATACAAAAAGGACGCTAAAATAGCGACTTTGAATGGAACAATGTTCTTGTCCCGCGACACAAACGGGCCCCCAGATTAAGAGCCTTGACCCGATCGTCAACTTCTTCCCTCGCGGTTAGCATAATGATTCCCATTTCTATGAATTTTCATAGTAGTGCAACATGGCTGCTATGAATCTGTAATGCTCCGTGTTACCGAAGAAAATGCTGTAAGCATCTTCTTCGGTTTGTTCGCCAGTTTTCACAACTTTTCTTGAATTGCTTTTAGCAACTTATCGGCTGCTGCCGATAAGACATGATGTTTTTTCCAAACGATATTCAAGCCGGATTCAAGTCGTGGCTCCAGCGGTCTGAAACACAGCTTGCTCTCATTGGACGTATTCACTATTTTATCAATGGCTATGGCGTAACCAATGCCTCCCTCAACCATAGCCCCCGCATTATAGGCTAGATTGTAGGTTGTTACGACATTTAATTTATTGAAATCCTCACCAAACCAATCAGCAAAATCATTTTTGGAAAAAGTTTGTTTGATCGCTTGTCGAGAACAGATTAATGGAGCTTGAATCAAATCCGAGGCTTGAATTGAGTCTTTGACAGCAAGGGGACTATCCTTCCTCATCACAACGCCCCACACATCCTTGGCCGGGATATTGATGTAGTTGTATTTGGATATATTAGCCGGTTGAATTAAAACCCCGAAGTCCAACAATCCTTTGTCAAGCCGTTCTGTCACATCATCTTCGTTTCCGCTGTAAAGGTGATATCGTATATTGGGATAACGTGATTGGAGGTCTCTTGCGACTCGCGCGATCTGTTTCATAGCATCTGTTTCTCCACCACCCAAATAGATATCTCCGCCTACCGTTTCCTCCATTGATTTAAACTCGTCTTCCAGTTTGTCGACCATATCTAGGATTTCTTCTGCCCTGTTCCTTAAAAGCATGCCTTCATCGGTGAGAATGATGCTGTGGCTGCTGCGAATAAACAGTTTTTTTCCCAATTCTTGTTCAAGATCCTTCAATTGTCTGGAAAGCGTGGGTTGTGTCACATGTAAAAAATCTGCGGCACCGGTTATGCTTCCTTCCCTTGCGACCGTAACGAAATAACGCAAAACTCTAATTTCCATCTGCATCCCTCCCCTTCTATTGTACCCATTTGGAAATGCTCATCAAGCATATCATGTTATAAGATATGAGTATTTGTTATGTTGAAAGAAATGGGGATAGAATAAATAACAAGATAAAGTTCGTTTATAGGTGGTTTACAGATTAGCGGAAAAGGATGTGTACACAATGAACCTCAAAGAATTTTTAGATCATGTAAATAGCGGATTGCCGCTACCTGGTGGTTCAGAAATCCACACCTATATGGTTGGACTTAGTCATGAGGCGATGCGAATTACGAGTGAGTTAAACTGCTCCTATCACGAACCGGAAGAAATCCGCGCCTTGATCACCAAGCTGATCGGCAAACCGGTAGATGACTCCTTTAGTATGTTCCCGCCTTTTTACACGGACTGCGGTAAGAACATAACCATTGGCAAAAATGTGTTCATTAATTCCGGCTGTCATTTCCAAGATCAAGGCGGTATTAGCATTGGCGATGGCACATTCATTGGACATAACGTGGTGTTGGCGACGCTCAATCACGGTCTCATGCCGGAAGATCGAGGCACGACTTATCCTGCCCCAATTATGATTGGGAAAAATGTTTGGATCGGCGCGAATGCGACCGTCCTGCAAGGAGTAACCATTGGTGACAATGCCGTTATCGCAGCCGGAGCCGTCGTGACAAAGGATGTGTTGGAAAATACGATTGTAGGCGGCGTTCCTGCCAAAGTCATAAAAAAAATCGACGTGCCTCAAGAATCAAAAAGAATGCAAACGAATTTAGAGGGATGATTTTATGAGAAAAAAGCAAACATCGCGTTTCATTAGTCTGCTACTGGGAATTGTTCTGATTTTATCCATGATCCCTACTGCTTTCGCGTCAGACTACAACGATATAACAGAGAACGCATGGCATTGTGTTGCCGTGGACTATGTGACAGAGAATAACCTCATGGCCGGTACAGGCGGAGGTAACTTTGAACCGGACACACCTATGACCCGCGCAATGCTGGTTACCATTTTGCATCGTTTGGAAGGCACTCCGCCGGTATCTGGCGATGGCGGTTTTTCCGATGTACCTGATACCAGCTATATCCCGCTGCGGTAACATGGGCGGCTGACAATCATATTGTGACGGGTATCGGCAATGCCATATTTGCGCCAAACAACATGATTACCCGTGAGCAGTTTGCCACCATCCTGCATCGTTATGCCAACTTTAAGGGATATAATACTTCTGCATTTGCGGGATTTGATGGTTATTCCGATGCAACCCAAGTCAGCTCCTTTGCAATAAATGCGATGCATTGGGCATTAGGCAGCCAGATCATGCAGGGCAGCAGCGGTAAATTGACGCCTGGTGGTTATGCCACTCGTGCCCAAGCTGCAGTTATACTCATTCGATTTATGGAAACCGTAACGGAAGAAGAAGTGCCCGAACCTACTGTTCCTGTAGAACCCACAGAGCCAGAGTCCCCTTTGCAACCGGAACAGCCTATTTCGCCGATTCCTGAATCACCCAGGACGAATGACAGGATTAACGTGGATATCATAATCGGCAATACAACTTTCACTGCAACCCTTGAGAATAACGACACAGCGAGGGCATTTACTGCCAAACTTCCATTAACAATAGATATGTACGAACTCAATGGCGATGAAAAGTTTTATAATTTATCAGACAATTTGCGTGCAGACCGGTCTGTCAATCCAGGCACAATCCGTGAAGGCGATTTGATGCTCTATGGAGATAACGTTCTGGTTTTATTCTACAAGACATTTTCTACTTCATTAAGCTACGTAAAGCTCGGACGCATAAACGACACAACGGGTCTTGCAGAAGCCGTTGGTTCAGGCAGTGTACAAATTACATTTTCCGTGAGTGACTAGCCGCAAACCTGTCTGTGTTGACAAGTGGAATAGCTTAATAATAGAACGAAATTCAAGGAGAGTTAGTTGTATGTCAATAATTAAAGATAAAGTAGCAGGAAGATATTTATGACTAGAATACTTAAAACTGTATTGTTATCCACACTAGGACTTATATTATTTGTTGCTTGCAGCCGTGCACCGACACCTGAAGCTTCAGAAGAGCCGGATAACGAGCCAGAGGTTCAGATACCAATAGAAAATGAAGAAACTGAACTAGAAGAAGAATCGAACAATGAGGAGGAAGGTATTGTGTCAGATTTCACCATTAGAGTAAATAATCACACGTTCCAAGCAACAATAGAAGATAATCAAACAGCAAGAGAGTTTATTAGCTTATTGCCAATGACAGTGACACTGAAAGATCATTTGTCAAATGAAAAATTCTTTGATTTATCGAGTGGATTAACAACCAATCCAAGTAATCCCGGACGGATCAATACAGGAGATTTAATGTTGTATGGATCAAGAACTCTCGTCTTGTTCTATGATGGTTTTAATACCTCTTATAGTTATACAAGAATTGGTAGCATTGAAGATCCCGCAGGTTTGGCACAAGCTTTAGGGTCCGGAAATGTTGAAGTTACTTTTGATATTAGTAGAACCGAGGGTCATGTCGGCAGCGGAGGGTAAAGTGCACAGAGCGAATAGGAGGAATTTATCAATGAAAAACATGATATTGCATACTCGTGGTATTCACAATTTACGACTGCCTAGCATCTTTAGGATCATTGCTGTGGTAGCCCTAGGAAGCATTCTGATTCCAGCGTCACCCACTTTGGCGCATCACGGATGGGATGGCTTTGATACAAATAACCTTGTCTATGTTGCGGGCAAAGTTTCTTCAGATGGTACTTGGGGCAATCCGCACTCGCAGTTCGATATCACCGTAGACAGTAACCTATCTGCTAGTACACCAGAGCTGGAGATTCCAGAGCAATTGCAAGACCCCGAGGACAGCACCCGAGTCAAAGCTGCCCACGCATACAACGGCTCAAACAATGAGCTAGAAGTCATTATCGCACCGCCAACTTGGTCGGGTATGTGGGGGCTAGATCGCGCACTTGAGGTCGGCGAGCGCTTCCAAGGTGTCGGCTACATCAATCGAGAGGATAATGGATTGTTCCGCCCGGTCGTGTTCTGGTATGGAAACGATAGCACTCCAGTCAACCAAGTACTAGGCAATACGCTCCCAGTACGTGCTCCGCTGCCAGGCTCGTCAACGGATTCTGGAGATACACCAATTATGGGTACAGATGTTCTTGAGCTATCTGAGAATGAAGAGTCTGGGGATTGGTTAGTATGGACAGTATTCGGCGTTATTGCTGTAACAATAGGTGTCGGAGGTTCCTTCTACTTGCGTCGCAGCATTAGGAGGAATTAACACATGTATGATTTCCTTAACTCAATACTAGTGCTACTCCAAGACTCTGCTCTCGGCGAGGCGGCACGCAGCACACCGTATCTCTACCCGGTGCTTGAAAGTCTCCATATTCTTGGAATCGTCGTCCTTGTTGGTCCAGCGTTCGCTTTTGACCTGCGGCTTCTAGGAATTGGCCGCCGCCTCATATCGGTTACAAAAGTTGCGCGCTATCTACTGCCTATCTCTCATATTGGCCTGACAATCGTCATTCTTACTGGGATTCCACTACTAAGTGCGCAGGCAGCCATAATTGCCGGCTCTGGTGCTGCACCATGGAAGCTTGGGCTACTCATCTTGGCAGCAATCAACATCGCAGTATTTCATAATGGCGTTTACCGTCGGGTTAATGCGTGGAACGATGCCGCCGTAGCCCCGATCGCTGCCTGCGTTGCAGCGGTAGTTTCACTGATTGTATGGACAGGCGTCATCTTCGCTGGTCGTTTGCTCGCCTATACCTAAAGCCGGTAGCTGCTCTAGAATCGAATTTTCGTAATTAAACCATAAGTAATCCAAGTGGACCTTCCTTCGGAACAATCAGCACGGTTATCACTAACAACGCTATTTTCCAAATCAATCCGTATAAATTCATCATGCTAAACTGCCCGTTAGTTTAATGAATCGAAGAGCAAGATACCGATTAGATATACGCCTAATCGGCAATAGGAACTTGTACCGATAAAACAAAAAAGCCGCTATAATAGCGACTTTCAAGGGGACCAAGTTCTTGTCCCTCGACCTCTATGAGCTTCACCTACACCTTAATGGCTCTCCAACACGCATCCAATGTCTGCCGAATCTGCTCCTCACCAAATGGATATTTTCCTCCCAAATATCCCCTTATCGAAGTAGCCACCATGCCTTTGATAAGATGACAGCAAAACATTGGATCCATTTCGCTGATGATGCCCTGCTTCTGCCCTTCCTCGATAATGGCAAAAATCTCAATCATCGCAGGATTCATCATATTTCTCACTTCTTCGTTGATGTAAGGAGAATCGCTGTATCCTTCCAAAAACAGGATTTCTTTGGGGAAGTTCAGCCCGTAATCCACCATGTGTCTCAGAATGCCTTTAGTTCGTTCATAGATAGTAAGCTTAGGATCATAGTCGGTCATGATCACCTCTCCCATGTGGATGAGTACACTTTTATAAAGCTCATTAACCAGCTCTTCTTTGTTATTATAATAATTATAGAAGGTGCTGGAGCCGACATTGGCTCGTTTGAAGATTTTCGGAAAAGTAACGGACTGTATGCCCTCCTCAATAATTAAATCCAACGTTGCAATCCTAATATCCTCTCGCTTACCCATGTTTACCCCTCCCTTTATGGAAAATATTTTCCGTTTGATTATAGTCGTGAGAAATACCGATGTCAATATTGGAATTTCTATTCCGTTAAATCAGTAAAAAATTGAATATTTTTATTTTTTATAAGAAAAACTAAGTGAAAAAGAATGTTTAATCTATATTATTGACAACAAACACCCTTAATACTTATAGTAAGGTTAGAAAAAATATTCTAATATTTAATTCGTAAGACATATAAAAATCAGGAGGTCAAATCAATGGTTAACTATAAAGACAAAGTCGCACTGGTTACAGGTGCCTCATCCGGCATAGGAGAAGCATACGCAAGAGAACTTGCCGCAAGAGGGAGTCATGTCATTGTGGTTGCACGCTCGAAGGATAAACTTGAGGTTCTCGCAAAGGATTTGAAAGCTACCTATGGAGTAAATACCTATGTTCTAGTCAGTGATCTTTCTATGCGGGGGGCTGCTGGAGAACTAGCCGAACAAGTTAAGGCGCTTGGGCTGAAGGTGAACATTTTGATAAACAATGCTGGATTCGGAACGGAGGGTCGGTTTGAAGAAACCTCTATGGAACGTTATCAGGAAATGGTTGATCTGAATATCACCTCACTCATGGATATGACTGCTCAGTTTTTACCCTACATGCAGCAACAGAAGGGTGGAATTATCGTTAATGTTTCTTCTTTTTTAGCTTTTTATCCATTCCCTTATATGGGGGCTTACGCCGCTACCAAAGCCTTTGTGCTATCCTTCTCAGAATCGCTCTGGGCGGAGAACCGGCACTTGGGAATTCGTGTGCTGGCGTTGTGTCCGGGAGCAACCCAAACCGGTTTTTTCGATACGGTCGATTCTACGAATTTGCCGATAAGCGTTACGGGTACTCCTCAGTCTGTTGTAAAGACTGCCTTTCGTGGACTTGAGAAGAATCGCATTTATGTGATAGACGGTATCGGCAATTACTGGATCTCCAACAGCGCCCGCTTTTTCACGCGTAAATTTATGGCTGTCCTCTCAGAGCGTCTTGGACGACCTGCATCGAAGAACTAAAAGCCTTTAATTTTGGAGAATCGTTTTTGGAATATATTATTACTGATAGTTAAACGACCATCAAAGAACAGATTAATCTAGTGCTGCATAATACTTAATGAAGCTTTAAGTGTATGTGATCAATGTTTAGAAGTACATCTAATCGGTAATCGGACTATGTTCTTGTCCTTGGCTAGGGACAAGAACTTGTACCGATAAAATAAAAAAAGCCGCTAAATTAGCGACTTTAATGGGAACATGTTCTTGTCCCCCGACATATCCTGCGCTAAATATCGTGATTCAGTCCCTTATTAATACTTTAATTGAATTGCTTGTTAAGATACGATTTTATTGATTTTGTTGGGTAGTTTCCACTACAAAGCAGAATGTCCCCATTATGTATACTACCCCGCACATCTTCATATTTGGAAACGATCATTTGAATTAACCCCTCCTTGTAAGATTAATTGTATTATCTTCACATATATACTTTTCAATACATTAAACGAAAGTTTATTCACAATCAATAAAGAGCAGTAATGCCCATCATCAGGCAGATTCCAATTGTCAGTCGTCTTCTCCATGACCGTTTCATCGCCTCACGTCACCCCAGTTAATTCGTATCATTGAAAAGCAACTTTGTCCAACTTTGTCATCGCTCCTCATAAAGTTACCGCTTGCTCGCTAAAATGGCTATCCTTCATTATTACCCTATATATCCAAAATTTGATATTCCCTTGCGCAGCACAGGATTTGCACATCCATGCAATAGATCAGGATCACTTTTCCAGATTGAACGGTAAGCAAAATAAAGAGATCGATCAAGCCCATTTCCGAAATCATAGGGTGTTTGACCAGTCGCTACTACATATATGGAATAAACTAATATCACTTCTTACTTGAACGTGTTCGATCTTTTTTATAAGGAGCGTCCAACAACGTGAAGGAGGAAACAGGAATGGCAATTCGCTACAGCGTCATTATTCCAACCTATAATCGGGCCCATCAGTTATCGCTTACACTGGCAGCCCTTGAGAGACAAACATATCCGAAGCACCTTTTCGAAGTCATCGTAGCTGATGATGGTTCCACTGATGGAACGAAAGAACAGGTCCAGGCATTCCAGTCTTCATATTCTTTGACCTACGTATCCCAAACGGAGCAACGTGGCAGGTCAGCGATTCGGAATTTGGGGCTTCGGCATGCCAAAGGTCTGTATGTTATCTTCTGTGATGCTGACTTTCTGGCATTACCCGAATTTATCCGAACAGTGCGTCAATATCATCGTAAAAATCCCAGAGCCGTCGTTTCGGGTTTTCCGCATTCTTTTGCCGATGCTTATACCCACTACTATCCAGACTTCTCTCCATCAGAAAAAGAACATTGCTGTTCGATCCTTACCCCTTCAAACTTATGGCATCCTGATTTTGATGCAGCGAATGAAATTATTCCACTGGTCACAACGGAAGATATCATTCATCAGACAGATGTATTGTCCAAAGTGATTTTCCCAACCAAAATACCGCCTGGTGTCAGCAAGCAATTTGCCAGCACCGATGTTGCTCCCTGGATGGTGCTTGTTACTCGGTGTGTATCCATCCGGCGTAACCTATTGAATCGGGTCGGTGGTTTCAATGAACGGTTTGTACTCTATGGGCTTGAAGACTGGGATCTGGGTTACAGGCTGCATCGTTTGAAAGTGCCCTTCTACTGTATGAAAGAGGTCGTAGGTTATCATCAGGAACATCCCACTCATTTCCGAGGGGAAGTGCTCAATACAGAGAATCTAAAAATCATGCTCGAAACCTATGGATTCAATGATTCCGCACTCAATTTATTCTGCGTTGTACCACCATCAGCTGATCTCGAAACCTACAAAAAAACGCTGCGAATCTTGCGCAGAGGCTTCCGGTCCAGAACAACACGTTCTTCCGCACGATTGTTAAAAAAAACATTACGGATTGCCGCCAAACACTTCGTGCTTCAAACAGATGTGGAAGCATATAAAAAATCTCTCGCAAGAATACAGAGAAAAGCAAAAGGCAGAAAAAGTCGGGTGGCTCGCGTTTTACAGGATATGGCGCAGAGGTCTGAAAAACTGGTGGAGTAGTTAGCTGTATCAATAACTTCGCCCATACTACTCCTGCTCCAATTGCATTCACTTTTTTTATACAACAAAAAGCCCCTATCTACATCTTTGTGGTAATATCCCCTTTAAATAGACTCTAAAAAAAACTTTCATGTTATCATGGGGGTTCAAGTGACACTTCAAGGGGATATTTTTATGGCAAAAAAAGAGCAAACATTTCAGACGTATACCGAAGAATTCAAATTGAATGCAGTTAAATCATATGTCGGAGGTTCTTCAAGTTACATGCATTAAGTCGGAAAATCAACCCCCCTTCGCAGATTTGATTAACGCTACGTCAGCTAATCTCTACAGAAATTTCCTGCAGGTCCCTTGAATGCGGTCTAACTCTTCCGGTAAGCAACCTTGTGAAAAGCATTGATATAACGAAACAGTGCCTCACCATCATCAGGCACATGCGTGCTTCTATCCAGTGGCAGCATCATTGCCTGATACGGCTCTGGCACCATTCTATATTGATGGACATAGGAGGTCAGGATGAACCCATTGCGTTGCCAGAACTGAATGCGTTCCCGATGAGCCTCCGTTGTCCCGGACTCCGCCTCGATAATCATACCTTTGATCCCGTGTTCCCTTAACGCCCAGGCTCTGAGCTGCTCCAGCATCCAGGTCCCTATGCCCAACCCGCGCAGCTTCTGTTCAACCGCGAGGTAATCGATGATCAGGATGAGGTCCGCAGCCTTCCCCTCCAGTCCAGTAACAGCCATCGCAACCACTTCTCCATGATGCACGCCCGTGTGTAAATAACCAATCCCCCGGTCCAGCATACTGCGCAGAATCGCTTTTGTCTTAGCGCCGCTTTGAAAAGCCTCATGATAGATCCGCTCCAACCGCGCCCACAATGCTTCATCCCACTCCTCTATAGTAGTAAACTCTAATTCCAGCATCTCATTCGCCTCCAGATTTTTATCATAACAAATCCCGCCTCTGCTATATACTTGTAAACTGTGTCAGCATCACTGTTTTGAATATTAGGTTTTAAGTGCATGTGATCGACGTTTAAATATATATCTAATCGGAAATAGGATCATGTTCTTGTCCATTTCGGCAATCGGTACAAGTTCTTGTCCTCAGCACGGGACACGAACTTGTACCGATAAAATAAAAAGCCGCTAAAATAGCGACTTCAATGGGAGCATATTCTTGTCCCTCGACAGTTTTCCGTACTCCCCGAATATCTGCAGCCATACCCCGAATCAAAGCCATAGTCGTCTCCCGCCTTCGGTGCCAAATCCGTGAGATCGATTACATATTTCTGGTCATAACCTTCCGAATAAAAGGTAATTACCGAATCTGTCGTTGGCGCAGCCACCGCAATCGTATCCAGCGTAATACTGCCCGCGAGCACCTTACCATGGTTATGATCCATATGGTTGCCCCTGATTTCGCTGCGTCCAACCGCGCTGAATAACTTGCTGCCCTCTTGTACGCCAAAATACTGTTCGAATGATTCATTGAGCTGCGTGTAACGTGCTGTCTGTTCTTCCAGTTGTTGCTGACCATACATTTGGCCAAGCAACGCTTGGCCTAAAGTGGATTGGATACGTGAATGATGAACTGTTCAGGATTACTTCATGCCCGTTTGCTTTTCCATTATCTCAGCTTCGTTTCCGAAAAGGTAGGGTAGAGTTGAAAGTTTGTAAGCGTTTTTTGAAGTTGATGTCTTGACAATCATACGGGCTTAACGTCACTCCAATGTAAATTGATTAATTCAGAAAAGGTGCAATGCTCTCCTCCAACGAAGTTATTGGTTTGCCCATCAATTGCTCAAGGTCCTTAGACGTAGATCCGGTATCAATACTGCTTAAAAAAGGATAGATCCAATGCTGTACCGACACATCCTCGATGTGCATGACAGGTTTATCCGCCAATGCTGTGAGCACCTCAGCCAGATCAGCAAAGTTCCAAGTCTTTGGCGCGGCCAACTCATATATCCTCTGCTCATGCCCTTTCTCTGCAAGCACGTTCGCAATGGCCCATGCAAGATCACTGCGTGTAACCGCATTAAAACGCCAATCTCCGGCTGAAGTTGTTAGCACGCCACTTTGTATCGCTTCCTGTAGTCCAAGGACATTCACAAAATCAATATACAGCCCATTGCGCAAAATCGTATACTTCATCCCCGAATCAAATATGACCTGCTCGGTAAGTCTATGCACGTTACTCGAACCTTTAAGACTCGTCTGTGGGAAAGCAAAACTGGTATAAAGGATATGTTCAACTCCAGAGTTCTTCGCCGTATTGATTACACTTGTATGTTGAGTTAGCCGGACTGTATCATCGGTATGTGAGCTGGAAATTAGCAGCAATTTACTCACACCGGCAAAGGCATTCTGTAGCGTTTCCGGCCTGTCATAGTCAATACAGCGAACCTCCCCACCCTGATCCTTTAAAGCTTTTAAAGTTTCGGACATCCCCCCATTACGGACACCTGCGATAATTTCTGTAGCGGGGACCCGGACTAGAAGATGTGCAATAATCAGATTGCCTAATTGTCCTGTGGCTCCTGTAATCATGATCGTCATCCTGCTTTTCCCTCCTGTAAATGAATTGCATCAAGTAGTTAAGTTATTAACTAAATGAACAGAATGATTCACTGGACTACAACACATTCCTCGCAGAACCAATCCCATCCCTTTCCAACACATGTCCTGCCTCAAAATTCACTGGTCTTAGTATCATTTTAAAGTGTATTAAGGATCAAGACCTGTTCAGCTTCTGTAACAGAACAATCAACTGATGCTGCTCCTGTTCATCCAACTTGCCCATTTGTAAAGCCACAGCTTCACGATTACCCGGCAGATGCTCCCTCAATAATGTATGTCCTGCATCGGTAATGGAAATCACCGTCTTGCGACCATCTTGGGCATGTTCAGCCCTCGCAATGTATCCATCACGCTCCAGCGGAGTCAGCAGCAAGCTAATGTTGGCCTTGGTGACACCGATTTTTTCGGCAAGCACTGAAGGCAGCATCGTTCCCCCATCTTTTGCAATCTCTACAAGTATGCGAATTCTTGCTCCATTCAGCCCTTGGGATTGCCAGTATTTCTCCGACACGGCCACCAGATTGGCAGTCGCCTCAACCATCGTAAAAAAAGCTTCATTGGGCAGTGGCAGACTAAGCAAATATTCTTGTAGCGAATCTCGTTTAGGATCAATTGGCAGTAAGTTCTCTTCTTGCAGATTATCCATGTGTTCTGTCATCTCCATTTAGTTAATAGCTTAACTATATAGGTAAAATAACTTACCCCATAGAAAATGTCAAATCATTATTTCTTTTCTATGAAAATCAAAACGCTCGCATGCTGGACTTCGTCGATTAAAGGTAGCCGTTTCCTTAAAATGACCCATAGATGCACGGCCTTTCGCTTTTTAAACATATTCATAATCAGCCATCCACCTTCTTAGGTAAAGCGTGGAATACTGTCAAAAAGAGATTGGATCCTGGCTTCATCCAGATCTGCCTGTAAACGATCCACCTCAACCTGAAGCTCAAAAATATAGAATTCGAACTGAGTATTGTCTTCAATAATTTGACTCTTGATGCCGAATATAATCCCTTTGGCCACTTTATCCGTCATGTAGATATAACCAGGAGTCGTATCCACCCCAAGAACAAAGTCTTCTGGTGTATAGATGAGATCCGCTAAGCTCTCTCTAGTGTACTAGATGCATCAAGTGTATCTGGAGTAGATGCACCACTACACAACAATAAGGCAACGCTTGTCACTACAGCAATGCCTAAAAATCCTCCTGCAGTTAAAGTTGCTCTCTCTCTTTTTGTTCATTAAAACTCCTCCTAATTCTTTGTGTCTTTAGGACTGCTACCCTAAAAACAACAGGAAATTAGTTGATTGGGACTCCGGAACATGTTCGTCCAATACGGTAATCGGTACAAGTTCTTGTCCTTGGCTTGGGACAGGAACTTGTACCGATTAAATAAAAAAGCCGCTAAAATAGCGACTTAAATCGGACCATGTTCTAGTCCCTCGACAATTTATGAGCTATCGTTTCCCGTTAATTTAGTGAATTATTACATAAGCCTGCCTCCACAAGCTTCTCGTCCAGTCTTGCCTTTTGGCGCAAATGATGCCTGCTGTGCATGCCAATCATCTCAAACCAATCACGGGCGTTAAGCCAGCCAAACCAGCCATGACGCACCTTGCAAGCCTGATTCGTTCCGCGAACGTGTTCCTCCCAGTATCTCATTTTTTTTAACACCTGCTCTAGACCTGCTATGATCTCTTCCTTACTATTGGGGTTACGGGTCCTGTTGACTGGTTCCTCAAGTTTCACACGGACATCGGGCCACACTTTTTCGATAAACGCCTTCGTTCCGACTTCAGTCTTGCCTCCATGTTTTTCTTGAGTCTCCAACGTACAAGTTTGAATATGATCGATGTACTCTTCTGCCACATCGATCACGTGAATATACATTTGTCCAATCGACCAAACGTCTTCCTGGAATTTATATCGCAACTGGTCTATCGTATATCCAGCCAGGTTTCGCTTATATTGCTCGATAATAGCCACGGAATCATTTTTTAACATAAGGTTTTCACCCCATCACATAATAGTCGTTAAAGCACCTGCGCTATCTCCCAAATATGCCCGTCAGGGTCGGCAAAACAAGCCGTCCGCCGCCCCCAAGGACGCGTTATTGGCCCATTTAACAATGTAACCCCCCGTATTTCCAACTCGTTGCATACCCGGTCAACGTCGGGCACTTGGATTGTAAACAGGAACCTTGCACCATCCTCGACACGACCAAACTGAGCCGGATCAATCAATTCTCGTGCATTTGATTGATTTAAGAGGTTTATGCATGTGTTTCCGTAATCAAATACTGCACAGTTTTCGTCTTCGTATTGGATTGATAGTTGAAACGACTCTTGGTAAAACGTCTTCGACCGCTGCAGATCTTCCACAAATAATGTGATTTCGGTAATTTTATTCACCCAGCCAGTTATCCCCATCTACATCCGCTCCTATCATTTATTAGGAAACTCTCGAATCATTCCGGTCGTTTGCTTGTTCGTTCCTTCTACTCTACATCCAGTAACTCAATTTCGCTTGGTTGAGACTTTCTGTATGCAATATGTGTTTCGACGTTCTTATTCAACTAACCTGCCCATTAGTTTAATGAATCGAGGAGCAAGATGCCGATTAGATATACGCCTAATCGGCAATCGGACTATGTTCTTGTCCATTTCGGCAATCGGTACAAGTTCTTTTCCTTGGCTCGGGACACAAACTTGTACCGATAAAATAAAAAAGCCGCTCCTCCACTGCGCCTTCTATATCCGTCCGAACCATATCATGCGCTAACAACCTTCCCGGAACAGGTCCAGAGACGGTTTGTACATCATACAGATCTTCCATGTCATCTCTGTAATAATTGCCGCTATAGTCACACCAATGAATTTCATATTTAACCCTTGCAGGAATTATATTCGCACGTCACTTTGCGACCACTCCGAGATGAACCTGACCAATCTCGGTGAACGAGATCAAATCACTCGTTTTCCATAACAAATTGCAGCCTCTACTCTCATGATCAGCACTGCCATCAGCGTTGATACGAACGGCCACTACACCAAAAGTTCGATCAGCGGCGGCGTACCTTCATTTTTCAGTGTAACAATGGTCGGATATATTAATGCACCCGCGCTCGTAAGCGCAACGTTTTATAACGATCATGTATGTTGTCGATCCACTCATAGGATACCTCATCCGCTTGCAGGTATGTTTTAATGGCACCAACATCCAGATGCAAAGAGCGATTGTTGACATTCCTTTGATATGACCTACGAATACAATACCGCACACCTTGCCGGCGTGAGTTTCAACACTCATACTGCGTAGAAGCTGCCGGGCTTTTTGGTGAGAAGCGGGGAAATCCTACAATTCTTCAGAATAAAAAGCTTTAGATACGGATTCCGTAGCTTTATCAATAAAAGCTGCAATTTTACTGGGGCTTTCCTTCAGACCACTACTCACCCACTTTTTAATAATAGCTATACTGCCATGAGCGGTGAACGTATACCAGGACTCAAATAATTGTGGATCAAAATATTTTAATTCCGTCTTCCACCGTTCAATAGTTAAATCGTGACTGATATAAAGGATTCGTTCTAATAATTCTTTATCGCCATGCTCTGAGAACAGAACCTCACATATCGTTTTATTCGCTTTTATATACTTACATAATTCATAAGATAGCGTTTGAGGATTTGAAGAACTCATCCCAACTTGCTTAATGTCTTCGTAAAGATCATTTTCCATCGTTGAAAGAAGCTCAAACTGATTAGCATAGTGTGTATAAAAGGTGTTGCGATTAATCCCTGCTTCTCTGCAAATGTCGGTCACTGTAACTTTATTGATAGACCGTTCTGTCAAAAGCTTCAACAGGCTTTCTTTGATAACCATTTTTGTATATCTCACTCTGTGATCTGTTTTTTTGTCTGCCATAATATCCTCCCAATTTAAAATAATGAACAAATCTAAGGTGGTTTGTATGATAACTAACATATCTCAATCGAACAGCCTGTTGTTTAAGTAACACAGTGAAATTATAATTTATTTGAACGTTCAATTCTATTTTTAAACTTAAATGGAGGTAAAATATGGGTGATATAACTGTAGTACCTGTATGGATAATTCAAGATATTATAGTCTTAATTGCTGCTGTTCTAATGGTTTTCTATATCCTTGATAAGGAAACACATCCCAAAACGGTTCTACTGCAGTTTATAGGTTTTGTGTTTTTTTACGCAGCCGTTTTTGAAATTACTGCTTCATCGCTTGGGGAAGGTTTTTACGCCTATGGGCGGAGTATTTTAATGTTATTTAATATACCGATTACTGTCCCTATTATTGAGTTTCTGATCATTTATTCCACTTTGCGTGTTCTAAAGTCTGTAAATATACCGTCCTGGACTAAACCATTTATTACGGGATTGAGCGCTATGGTTTTTGACTTTTCACTGGACCCGGTGGCTGTCAAACAGATATTTCAGACTACAGATGGACTTATGGCAAGATGGACTTATTATCCGCTAGCCGGTGAGCCTCAAATCTATGGGGAACCTGTGATGAATTTTACAGGATGGATTTATATAGCGGGATATTGGACCGTCTTTATTCTAATTGGAGAATGGTGGCATAAAAAGAAAGGCTACAGTAAATCAATTGGTTATATCTATCCGTTTCTGGCGGCCATTCTGTCATTAGCCTGTATGTTCTCACCTTTATCTAACTTCCTTAATTATATGGGACCGTTCTTCGAAAGAACCTCTAATATGCAATGGGTGATGTTGATTACACTTTCTGTAATTACAATCGGAATTTTAGCATTAGCTTTTATAAAGTTTTGGGACCGGAAGGTTAATTATTCAATCACTCCCAAAAAAGATTTTCCTATCATGTTTACTTTCGTGGGGTTCCCCCTAGTCAATACTATATTTTGCATTATAGGTGGTTACACGGAAGTGTTGTGGCTGGTCGTTCTGGCTCAGATCTTATTATTGCTAGGCTGGATTGGAATTTACATTATGGGTAAAAAAGCAAGTCCAATCAAGAAATAACCATAAACCCAAGCATTGAGGCAAAGACACACTTTCATTAATATTCCTTTTCGGCATTTTTATTTTGGTGCTTCTTGCTTACATGAAAAGAAATAGACCGCCCACCCTAAGGTAACAGTCTATTCCGACCACCACCTAGCGGCCGACTGCTCTTTATGTAGTTAATGTACACTGGAGTCGTGTTACAGCACGGCTCCTTACTTATTCTTACCTCTGTATAACAGATACTATAACGGTTTATAGAATTATTTCTTTTCGATTATTTTAATTGGATTCATTGTTTACATAGGGATATGATACAGATTCAGATTCTTACCATAATAAACGTATTAACAAGCTAAAGACCCGCCTGATCCGCAAGGATCCGGCAGGTCTTTTATTGGCCGAATGATATTTGAATATCTATAAATCGCTTTGCGAGATTCGAGCTTCCGATTGCTTTGTAGACGACCCAAAGGTCCTTAAGCTCACTTTGCAATCTTACTTGGACAAGCCGTACGCTTTTCGGATCAGCGAGAAATATTCGTCCGCCTTAACCACCTGGAACTCGGCTCCAAGAGATTCCGTAATCGCCAGCACATCCGATGGGGTCATGCTCCATGCATTAATCCCAACCGAAATAAACGTTGGAGATTTGCCATCCCATTCGGTCTTGGTACGATTCAAAATATCGTTACCATCCTGCACCGTTGAGATGCCTCGCAGAATGGAGACCGGAAAGCTGTCATTCATGATTTGAACATTGGCTTTGTCCTCCCCTGCGAGGAACAGGCCTGGAAGTTTATAGTTCTTCTCATACGCAGCTGCAATCGAATCACTCAGCGGAACGTCTTTTCCAAGTTCACGATTGAGTACAAAAGGGTACGACATGTTTGTTTTCTTCAGATAAGAGAAGGTTTGTTTCAGATACTCCGGGAATGTGTCTGTTGGCCAGACATTTGGATTGAAGTAACCCACTCCGGATGGGCCTGCAACTAGCTGATCATTTGGTGTCGCCGTTGAACGGTAATAGTTTAGAATGGCAGGCGCTGCATCGTAGAGTAACGGACTGGAAGTCCAGTTGATAGGCACTTTACCCCGAGCGGGATCAGCCCACAGGTTGCGCATATGATTCTGATCGTATTGCAGGTTGTCACCTTCGCCAAAGGTATAGGTTACATAGATTTTGTTCTCCAGCTTGGATTTTACCGGTTTGGGAGCAGGCTGTTGTTTTACGTTTGTTCCTGAAAATACGGTCATGTTATGGAACCAGTCGGAAGGAACAACATAGACACCATGGCGAGATGTGAGTTCTATGCCAGCAACTTCGCCTTCAAAATCATTGTCGAACCAACCCAGATAAGGTGTCCCTGGTTTTACATCGGACAGAATCTTCTCAAATAGCGCCTTTTCCTCTGGCACACTGGTAGACAACCAGAACACCATGGCTTTGTTCGCTACAGCATAATCGCGGAGATATCCATAAGGTTCCTTTTCTTCAGACGAGAGTGGTTGAACATTGCTCGCAGATACCTTGTATTGGTTCCACATCTCGATCGATACGGTTAGTTGCTTTGTGTCCGCTGCAGGCTTAAATTCGTATACAAAGTAGTTTCCATTATCTGCGAAGCGGTGATCGCTTCCAGGCAAAAATTTGGAATTATGTCGGTCATAGAGAAACGCTTCTTCCTCAGAAGAACCCGTTTTGAAATCCGCAATAATCTGTCCATCTGCTTTCACCGTCACTTGATGAACGGCAGGCCCCCAGCCATCCTGAGGAAAGGCATCATTAAAGCGGAGGTAGACCGCTTCTTTTCCCAAATAGGATGACAAGTCATAGTCATAGGTCTTCCTGTTGCTTGCATCACGAATCTGTTCCTTCTCGACTCCAACCGTTTGGAATGAATCAAAATTTCCGGACGGAATCGGGATGGAGGTGTCTGGACTCAATCCGACCAACATTCGTTGAGTGGTCTGGCTCCAGAGATGCTCATACTGCCAGTTGTATGCATCAATACGATTCTTGAACTTGCCCTGCAAGTCTTCGATTACCGACAGATGATACGGTGCAGCAGTCAATTGTTGAGCCAGTTCAGGACTGGCAACAACAGCATTTTTGAGTCCGGCAAGTGTCGTTGCCACATTAATGGAGTCCGGCAGCTGCGGATCATATACGATAATGCCTTTGATCTCTTTCGCATATTTCTTGAGAACATCCATTACGTTGTCATGCTGCTTGTAAGGGACGTTCAAGTCCTGCAGCCAAGGGTCTACTTTATTCTGTTGAATGTAGATTCGCGGCTTTTCTCGATTGATTACCCCTTCAAGCGTCGTCAAAAGCAATTTGATATCGCCAGATTCCTCATATACATTCGCCACATCCAAACGTTCTACTTTGTTGAAAGTTGGAAGCGCTTGATTTTGCGGCCACTTCAAAGAGTTGGTATGCTTCAACTCATCTGTGGCAGCAATTGCACTAGCCGATAACACGGTTGTACAGACCAGGGCAACACACAAAACGGTTAATTTACGAATCATAAAGTTCATATCTCCTTTTAAGAGGTTGTTCAAAAAGTCAAATTTTGATCACGAGGTAACTCGAGAAGCGGATTCGACATCGAATCTTGAATTCAGCCGGGCCTTCCGTTGCTCACGTAGGTTCTCAAGCACATGCTTTCGAAGCCGTTTTCTCCAAAAACGTGTAGCTCCGCTACTCCGTCCCTAGCTTCATCCAACTCCAGCGTTTTGAAAAAACGCACTTCGGAAGCATAAGCTTCGGTGCTGAAAAACTGACTTTTTGAACACGCATTTTTAATGTTTTTTATGATTTGTTGTGATGTTGCGTCTGTGATGTTCTTCGCGTTCGTCGGATCAACCTCACCTGTCCATTAATTCCTGAGGTCAGCGCTGACTTTCCATACAAATTCTCCAGTGTATTTGCGGCATGTAAGTTCATTTCATTCAATCCTTCTTGAATATATAGCGTTATGTTCCATTGATAAGGCGGCCATAAACGAATACCTGCTTCAATATCATTCACATATAGGCTTGCTGTCTCCCTTATATCTTCGGCTACCAGCCATAGCTCCTCATTTGCAGCTAAGTTTACGTTAGACAGATCAACCTGCTGCGAGTAGACACCCGTACCTGAATAATAAGGATAGCCAGCAGTATTCCAACTTCCACCCCATTGTTTCACATCGGTATTTAACGTCGTATCGTTTTCTATCGCGAACGGACCAATCAGAAATGCTGGGAATGAAATAGCAGGCATCGGCTCCAATAACGAAACCGTCAGAATTTCCAGCTCATTCTCACCAGCCAACAAATGTGGAGTGATATCTACACTGTCATAATCACCATCCTGCCACGAAGAGCGTCTTAACGCTTCCTGACGTACCCCATTGACGAATATTTCCAGATTACGCCTACGCTGCAAAAATCCGATATGGGATGGAATGTTCTGATCTACATCATCCAGAAGCAATTCCATCCTGCCCCATGATTCTTCTCCCGCCTTACCAGAACGATCCAAACCACACCGGGATTGAAGCCGTTCAATCAATTTTGGCGTCATGCCAAACGTCGTGCGATACGTATTTACTTGCCCGGGCATGGTCGCGTTCATCCTGGAATGTCGGTCATTCAACGTGACATGCCATTGATCTAGCAGAAGAACGTTGGGGCCTGCGGTCCTGAACTCCCACTGCTCATCCAGAATGACCTCTACCACATTCATGGAAAAAGATTTATCTCCCAGGCACGCTTGCTCTGTATACTCCGCATGATCCGTACGTTCTTGCGGAAAAGAGGAGCTCTCTTGGGGGCTTACCGACAGCACACGCAGCTCTCCGGGTACGAATGAAAGGAACGATTCAGCGTCAATGCTGCATACGCTTCCACTCTCCAACTCCCACTCTTCCAAGCCACCTTTCTTTTCATCGCAAATGAGCTTAATGGTCACGGAGTGCTCCGACCAATTCATCAGCCATACATACACCAGATTTCCAATTCTGCGTTCGACGCTAATCAAATCGTCAGACTGACCTTCAATCCAATCCCATCGTATTACCGGTGGTTCTCTGATCAACTCCCCTAATTGAATACAAAACGCTTCGAGTTGATCCAGACGCTGACTCTGACCGCCTTGATGAACAGCGTCATCCATGGAATAAAAGAGGCTGTGACCCTTGCCAACAGCACGTAATTTTCCGTGCGGCGGATCGGAACCAAACAGCTGCTGGATATCCTTCAACAACACCGGATCATGCCGCAAAGATTCACTATGCTGCGGAATCGTACCTATCGCAATTAACGTGCCGCCCTGGTTAACAAAGGATACAAGCCTAGCTGCAACATCCCTTGACATCACCTCTATCTCCGGCATAACGAGGATCGAATATCCATGGCCATCAAATTGCAAACCCTCTCCTTCAACAAGGAGCGCTTCGCGAAGCTGGCATTCATCCACATAGTCGTAGTCGATAGATGATCGCAGCAAGCGATCTGACAAAAGCGAGAACAGCACATCTGATGAAGGCTGCATGTTTGCTTCGCCTGATGTGAACATGGTTTCATATACCGTATGGATAGGCGATAACAGCAGAACTTCCGGCGTTCGTTTTCCTTTTGCTCCAAGCAGACTCAATCGCCCTATATAATCGGCAAAAGCACGATAATGCAGCCAATGGGGTGCATGTTTGAATTCAGTCGGTGGAAAGTCGGTCTTCCGATACCCGGCAAACGAATAATAGAATGCATGCGGAATAAACAGATTAACTCCCAAGAAAGCCATAAAATTGGCATCAAGTCGCCGCTGGCGCATGGAATAACCATGACCACTTGCACCAAAGGCTTCACAGATCACCCGTTCCTTCCTGTTCAGCTGCGCGACAGAAGCCGCCGTCTTGACGGACACAATGCGATGCGGATTCGCCTTTGACCCGATGCCGGGAGTGAGATAATCCACGCCTGAATAGTGGAATTGCTGCAATACCCGGGTCTGATTGCCTTGAGATCGAGCCTGCCCCCAGACAGGCTCCTCCAGCGTATGACCGATGTAGAGCAGACCGGATTGTTCACACCATGTACGAATCGCTGCATGATATCCATCCACGTACCAGCGGGTGATCGTATCATAATATTGCTGTCTTGCGGATCGGCTGCCGTCTGCCATGGGATACAACAATGCCCCCAAC
This sequence comes from Paenibacillus sp. 2KB_22, assembly GCF_052115745.1. Classification (NCBI taxonomy): domain Bacteria; kingdom Bacillati; phylum Bacillota; class Bacilli; order Caryophanales; family Paenibacillaceae; genus Paenibacillus; species Paenibacillus sp. 2KB_22. The sequence continues at coordinate 72,112 of NZ_JBFRHG010000002.1, read as the reverse complement.
CGCGGGATTAGATCATACCCGTTCTCTTGCTGATATCGTTCAGCCATTCCCTCGGTCCAAGCGAAGACGAGCCCAGGCAACGTAGCATCCACATCATGAACGGCGGTTCGGATGGCCTCCACCCCGACGAAGCCATCGTGAATCATAAGACCCGGCTCGTCAGTAAACACCCCTTGAATGGTTGATCCGTAATAGGGCTTTAATGCCAGAAACGGTTCATAAGACATCCGAATGAAAGACTGAACCGCTTCCGGATTCAATGTATCCAGATAATACCCTTTAGCGAAGGTGATTCCCTCAGCAATCTCACATGACCAGCAAGCGAGAACAATATAAGAATCATGGGCGTGACCCGGACTCCACTCCTCTCCCCAACAATGCGTGATATTTTCCGGTTCATCATGAAGCAACCACTCTCCATTGCGGTTAACCGCGCGATAGGCCAGGATGGCAATCAGCTCATTGTGATCATGGGAGGCAAAATCCAGCTTCAAGCTTTCCTGCGGCGCATCTCGCACATATCGCTTTTCCTCTATTCTCAAATAACGCATGCGATATTCCGGTTGTTCCCGTGTCAGTCTGCCGCCCAAGGTTCCGCTCGGCCAATTCTCCTCATCGTACAGCCAGACGACCATATTCCGTTTCTTGCATTCTGCTGTGCAAAACTCCAGCACATCCATAAATTCCGGCGAGAGATATGGGATTAGCATTCCGTGCCGGGCATGCAGAACCACACCGCCGACACCCGCTTCATACATGGATTGAATCTGACTCTCCAGTTCGGTCTTCTCCAGCGCATGATTCAGAAACCAGAAAGGCTGCGGACGATACGTTGCATCCGGATTCGCAAATTGCTGCTTGAGCTGCTGTAAATGATCACAGACTTCCTATGCGCCTGCCTTCATATTCACCACCTGCCTTCACACCCATTTAGTCTGTAGGCTGTTGCATGAGTAATTGGATAAAGAAGCCGCCGACCACAGAACGATTCTGAAAATTCATCTGTTTAGCGGTGATCGTGTCATACCAATCCGTTACGGGAACACGAGACGAAGTTTCATTCATGAAATCCCACAGCGGTGAAATGAAAGACTCAAACTGCGCTTTCGTTGAACTCATGGAGGCACACCATACCATCCAATCGGATTTGGTATACGTTTCACGGCTATCCAGCGGCAGGCCATAGCGGTTTTGTTTGTTCATGTAATATTCAAGTTCCTTGGCGGCGATCTCTTTCGGGAACAGGTGCAGGTCGAGCAGATGATCCCACACCAGATTGTACTTCATGCTCCATGACTCGGTTGGACTGTCAAACGTCAGCTTATAATGGTCCCCGGCATCTGCCATGGACACCCACTCCTGAGCCATGTTCCGAGCTTCCTCCAGGTACTTCGCCCCTTCCTGCAAACCGAGCTTTTCACACAGGTAGGAATACGCAGCAATACCCAATATGGCCTTGATCGATAAATTGGTATTGTGCGCCAGATGCCCGGCGAAGTCATCCGTGCACAGCTGGTTTACAGGATCGAGTCCATTGTGCAGCAAATAATCTGCCCATCGCGTAAGAGGTTCCCAATGCTGCCGAGCAAATTCGATATCTCCCTCATATTTGCTGACCGCCGCAGCCATCAGTAGCATATTGCCGCATTCCTCAATCGGCATCTGGTATTCCAGCTTATTCTCTCCATACACCTGACCGTTGGCCCTAGGGTAGGTTCCTACATCATGAGGAGCAAAATCAAACGTCCAATCCGGGCTCATCGCATACTTGTAAATTGGACGCATCATGCCCTTGATCAGTTCAGGGTTGTATCTCAGGAATAATGGGATCGAAGGGTAGCTGACATCCACCGTAGCGATACATCCATTGCTGAAATTCTCTTTGGAGAAAAATAGAACATTCCCCTCCTCATCGGCAACCAGCTTATGCGCTGCAATCGCCTGTCTGTAGGTTAGCGCCACAATATCCCGGTATTTCTCACCGCCTGCGGCCTGACTCTCTGCCATGAGTTCAAGATTAAAGCTGTCACAGCGCTGCTGAATCTCTTCGTATTGTTGAGCTGCCAGTAATAGCATTTCATGAAACGTTAATCCATTTCTTTTCCAATAGGCATGTAAAGGCTGTTGAAAATATTCAATCGCACGGATATCGTCATACGCAAGCATGAGAAATTCGGATATCGGTTCGTCCCGGACAGCCCCCAGATCGATCTCGGCGGCCATAACCGGCATGTTGTCCGATACAGCTCGCGGCTGAGGATGATCATCTTCGATCGGCAATTGTCCAGTGCGTGCATACTGCTCACGGCCTGTTACTGAATGAATCGCCGTCTGGATATCGGAAGATTGGGGAACAGCCAGAACCATATATCCCCAATCGATTCGTGTATCATCACCGGCAAGCTGTAATACGGGCTGATCCACAGTTCCCATGGACATGACATTCAATGGCCCCTCAATCACATGGCGTTCCCATGTAATGTGTTGGTCGGATGTGTTTACACACCATTCACCTGTCACGTCAAAATATATTTTGACTTGATGGGATGCCCCATCGATGGATTTGGCCTGAAAAGTCAAATACGTCACCGGCCTGGATAACAGGTCCAGATCATCCAGCAATAAAGGTGAATTGAACTGAACATGAAGTTCAATTCCTTCCCCTTGAAACGTATATCGAGTCGTTACGGGCTGGACAGTCAGGTTGGTCTGCACCAGCACTTCAGGTTCCTGGACAGCTGTACGCTCCTCCGATCCCACTTTCCCCATAAATCGTCGAAGCTTTCCATCGATCACCGCCAAGCCCACCATGCCATTCGTTTTGTTCGTCCAATGCCGGGTATGATCTTCATACAGATGGTCCGCGGCTGACCATACGCTAAAATAAGGGTCCACAGTAACCAGAGGTACGGAAGGCGGTCTGAACTCAGTCGTCATATGAATGCAACTCCTTTAATTTAAAATTAAGAATATGGGGGTGATCAGTTCGGCATCTGAACGGTAACTACGTCTTTCCCTTTCAAGTTTTCGTTCGTAAACTGCATGGCTTGATCATATCCGGTCTTTCGAAGCTGCTCGCGAAGCTCGTTGATAATGCCCAACGCCGCTTCATCCGATTTCGCAAAGATTGCTTCCTTCCAGGCATCACCCATCCGGTCCATGGAAGGCTTCAGCATCTCCCATTCCGGTGCTTTGGTCATCACATCGCCCGGGTTATAGGCTGTAATGACATGAATGCCATTAGGGCGCAGAATTTTTCTGGCTTGTTCCATGGCATCAAGCCGTTTCTGATCGGCCCAGATATCTCCGCCTGCGACCGAATTGATTCGATCAGGCCCCGTGATGGATTCCAGACCAATGGAAATGCCTTCGTTCTTGCGAACTTTACCCGATTGATCTGCCGTAAATTTATCGAACCACTCCTTATTGGCAACAGGTTTACCCTCCTTCATATCCCAATGAACGCCCTGCACTCCGTATCTTGCCAGCATAAATCCTTCATCGGAGGCCATGTAATCGAGGAACTTCAGCGCCGCATCTACACATGCGCCCTTGCAGTTTTTGGTGATCGCTGTTACGTTGTTGCCCTGAATGCCCAGATCCGCAGGGCGATTCGGTTCAACATCTGCACGCTCCAAAGGGCCGATCGGGATGTAATCGCTTCCAGGGTGTGAAGTAACATATTCTTTGGAGGCATCCAGAATGGCCGGATAGTGTGCGGCCAGAATGGCGATGCGGCCCTGATTGATTTTCTCCTTGGCGATCGGGTCAGTCTGGGTGAATGCTTCAGGGTCCATTAACCCTTCTTCAACCAGTTTCCGATAGAACAGGGTGTATTCTTCATAACCTTTGGTGAAAAAGTTATGCTCTACCGTTCCGTCACCTTTGTCAACATAACTGCCACCCGAATTGAACATGGTATTGCCGATGCCGACGGACCAGCCGTTGCTGAAACCACCTAATGGAAAGACCGGCTGCCCGTTCTCTTGCAGATTGGCATCCTTGATTGCTTTGAGGAAGTTATAGAATTCCTCCTTTGTCACGACCGATTGAGGGTCTATACCGACCTTATCCGCGATATCCTTGCGAACATAGAAGCCGTACAGCCAATCCATGCCATCTTCATTCTGGGCAGGCTGGTTTTGCAGGAGCAGATATTTTTTGCCGTCATAGGCATTAATCGCTTTTTCGTAGAGCGCTGGGGGTACATTTTCTTCAGCAATGGATTTCGCAAGATTAGGGTAGTCCCCCAATTTGTCGGAAATATCGACGAGCTGCCCTTCTTTGGCCGCCTTGATAATGCCATCCAGCTCACCTCCCCATGCGGGTCCGGTATAGATATCCGGCAGATCCTGCGTGGCAAATATCTGGTTTACCTTCTCCGTCTCACTGCCTTTGGTATACTCCCAATCCAGCGTGACGCCAGTCTTCTCCTTGATGACTTCTTCCACAGGCGTTATTCCGTTATCCGAACCACCCGAACCGTTCCAGTTGTGCAATATTTTGAGTTTGTATGAACCATCAGCTGCTTCTCCGCTATTCCCGTTTCCTGATGAATCCGTGCATCCGCTCAACGATCCTCCAACCAAGATGGACACGAGTAATACGGATACGCCTTTCGACCAAATTCGGTTCAAACCAATCGCCTCCTGAAATATGATGATGAATGATCTGGGTCAAGCCTGATAAAACTCAGCAAATTCCAGGTTAGGATCACCTAACCTTTCACCGAACCGATCATCACTCCTTTTACGAAATATCGTTGCAGGAACGGGTAGATACACAGGATCGGGAAGACCGTAATGACGAGCAAAGCCATACGCAGGGATTCGGGTGTCGCACCCGCTCCGCCTGAACTGCCAATCGTCTGCCCGCCCTGTTGTGCTGCGCGCTGCATCGAATTGGACAGCGACTCCGCTTCGGTCAGCATCTCCTGCAAGAGGGTTTGCACCGGAATCAGATCCTTGTTGGACACATAGTAGGCACCCGAGAACCAGTCATTCCAGTGGGCGACCCCAATGAAGAGGGAGATCGTTGCCAGTACGGGTCCCGAGAGAGGCAGAATGATGCGAATGAAGATTTGAAAATCCCCATACCCGTCAATGTGGGCTGATTCCTCCAGCTCTTCCGGAATTCCTTGCAGAAAGGTCCGGATAATGATGATATGCATGAAGTTGAATAACAGCGGCAAGACGTACACCCAGAACGTATTGATCAGATGCAGCTTCTGAAGCGTAATAAAGAACGGGATGAATCCGGCACTGAAAATCGTAGGCAAAAAGATGTAAAAGGTGAAAAATGAGCGGCCCGGCAATGATTTCTTCGAGAGCGCGTAAGCCATCAGTGTACACAGAATCACATGAAGGAACGTACCCAGCACGGTTCGCATGATGGTGATCTGATACGCCTTCCAGATGCGCGCGTTATCAAATACCTGGGCATAGTTCTCCAGTGTAAATTGTCGTGGAAGGAAATAGATCGCGCCCTGCATGGAATCCTTGCCGTCATTCAGCGAGTACGCCAGAATGTAAATAAACGGGTAGATCATGGAGAATCCGACCAAAGCGAGAATGGTATAGTTTATAACGGAAAATAAGGACCATTTACGTGTCATCACATCACCTCCTTAGAACAGGGATACATCACTGACTTTGCGGGCAATCCGGTTGACCGTTAGCACCAAAATCAGCCCAATTACACTCTGGAACAGCCCCACAGCTGCCGCGTAACTTAGACGCCCTTCCCGGATACCCGAGTTAATGGCGTGCACGTCGAGTACACTGCCCATGCCAGCGGTCGCAGGTCCATTCAGGAGAAGCAGCTGCTCATAACCCGCGCTCATCAAGTTACCCACGGCGAGAATAAATAATATAATGGCGACATTACGGATACCCGGCAGGGTCACATGCCACATCTGTTGGAAACGCCCTGCACCATCGATCTTGGCAGCTTCATATTGCTGCTGGTCAATTCCGGCAATCGCAGCCATGAATATGATGGAGTTCCAGCCGATGTTCTTCCAAATATCCGATCCAACAATCATCTGATAGAACCAGGTGGGATTGTTCAGGAATTGGATCGGCTCGGTTCCGAACGACCCCAGCAAATCATTCACTGGCCCGCCGTATGGCGTGAGCAATCTCTGCATCAGGGTGACAACCACAATCCAGGATACAAAGTAGGGTAAATAGGAAAGTGTCTGAACGGTTTTCTTGAACCTGATCATGCGTATTTCGTTTAAAAGAATGGCAAGAATGATTGGCATCGGAAAGCCGATTAACAGCTTCATAAGACTGATAATCACCGTGTTGCGGATGATATCACCGGATTGATAATAGTTAAAGAACTGTTGAAAATACTTGAAGCCTGCCCAGGGACTTCCGGTAAAACCGCCAACGAAGGTATAGTCCCTGAAGGCAACCTGAATTCCATATAAGGGAACATAAGAGAATAGGAAGAACCAGATGATGCCAGGTAACATGAACAAGTAAAAGAGCTTATGCTTCCAGATTCGCTTCATTAACACACTGTTCTTAATCACATTCCCAACGCTCCTTTCCCTTAACCTACCCTTTCAATCGCAGCGAGATGATCTCGAATGGTGTGAAGGATACAACTACGTCAGATTGATTGTGCAGCTCCAGCGATGAAATGTTATTCTCCATGAGATCCACTTCCCAGACTTCTTCAGCATTCCAACCGATTGACAGTTTCGTTTTGACCCGGGTTCCCGAGGTCTCATACAGACGGACGATAATGTCATTGCTGTCCTCGGCTTTTTTGATTGACTCCACCATGATGTGCGGATGATCCGGCTGCAGGAACGCTTTCGTGTAAGGTAGCTTTTCCTCTTCTACATCCATTGAAGGTGCAGACAAGGAACTCAGGCGCAGCGGAATATTGAGTTCATTGCCTCTTCGATAAATTTCAGCCTGAACATGGTTCCCCTGATGCGGATATAACGAATAGGTGAATTGGTGCTCTGCACGATCCGCCACCGGATCCGGGTAGGAACTGCTGCGCAGCAAATGAAGGTCAAGCACATTGTTAATGGCTCGATGCCCGTATTTGCAATCGTTGATTAAGGCGACTCCGTAATCCGGTTCTGATATATCCACCCATTGGTGAGCGCAAATCTCATCCTTGGCAAAGTCCCACATCGTATTGCGGTGAGTCGGTCTGCTCAGGCTGCCAAACTGGATTTCACAGTGAACCTGATCGGTACGAATCTGCACCGGGAACGAAGTGCGTAACATTTTACCGTTTTCCTGCCAATCCACGACCGTTTCAAAATCAATACGCCGACTGCCCTCAGTTAAAATAACGGTTTGGGTTAGAGACGATTCTCCGTAGATGTAATCAAAAACCAGCCCAACTTTCGGACCATCCCGAACCTCACGGATATCATTCAGAATTAATGGCATCCCCACTTGCGCTGAATAATCATGGCGGAAATCCCAGGCATCGCCTTCATCATGATATACGCGAAGGTCGTTCCCCCGCTGTCCTTGCAGGATGATTTCACGGGACTCCAGTTTATCGAGGATTGAGGTGATGCCGCCATTGGGGTCAAATTTCACGATGAGAATGTCATTCTCCATACTGTACTCCTTGGCTGTGTCACGGAAATCTGTTTCCAGCGCAGCAACATCCGTTTCAATACCAGTTGCGATCTCCCCCATGACCTCCTGATCTTCATGATCAGATACCACGGTGTAGCCCATGGATGGAACCTGCACCTTATGCCATCGTCCATGGATGTGCAGCCATTCCTGACGTTCCCACGGTAGTGAGTTGAATACCACAGTTGAATTGGAGCTTTCCTCTTGGGAAGAGATGTAATCTGTAATATAGCTGTAGGTTTCGGTGATCATGCCTTCCGTCTGCTGGAGCAATGCTTCATACCGTATTAACGACTCATCATATACTCGCTTAATCGAAGATCCGGGGAGGATATCATGGAACTGGTACAGAAGCACTTCCTTCCAGATCGTCTCCAATGCTTCCGCCGGATAAGACTTGCCCATGCGGGCCGCCAGTACAGCAGCAAATTCCAGCTCGCGCAGAGCTTTCTCCATCTTGCGGTTATACCACTTGCTCCGTGCCTGACTGGTCAGGGTTCCTTGGTGCTTTTCGAGATACAACTCCCCACGCCAGGTCTGGAATCGCTCTCTTTCTTCATTCAATCGTTCAAAAAATTTCCAGGAAGGTTCCTGCACAACAGGCGCCAGACCGAGCAGGTTCTTCTCCCGCTCCAACCGTTCCAAATGCTCTTCTCCCGGCCCGCCGCCGCCGTCTCCAATGCCGAAGAGCATCAATGCGTGGCTGGAAACATTTTTGTCCAGATACTCCCGCTCTGCTTTGGCAATGGAACGTGGAGCGGCCGGACTGTTGTACGTATCCTCAGGTGGCATATGTGTTAACACCGATGAACCGTCGATTCCTTCCCACAGAAAGGAATGGTGAGGATGGCGGTTGTACTCACTCCAGGAGAGCTTCTGGGTCATCATGTAATCTACACCGGATTTCTTCAACAACTGCGGCAAGCTTGCGGAGTAGCCAAACACATCTGGCATCCACAGCGACTTCATCTCCATTCCAAATTCCTGTTGGAAATAACGTTTGCCGTACAGAATCTGGCGTACAAGAGATTCACCGCCTGGCACATTGGTATCCGACTCGACCCACATGGCCCCTTGCGGTTCCCATCTGCCTTCCTGCACCCGTTCCTTGATCTGGTCATACAGCTTGGGATAGTGCTGCTTCATCCAATCGTATAGCTGAGGCTGACTCGCTCCGAACACATAATCGGGATAACGTTCCATCATGCGAAGCACCGTGGAGAATGTTCTTGCGCCCTTGCGGATCGTTTCGCGAATTGGCCATAACCAGGCCAAATCAATATGGGCATGCCCAACCGCACTTATGTTCAGCACAGGATCGCCGCCACGACGTGATAATTGTTCGTTCAATAATAGTTTGGCGCGATGTATGCGGTCAGGCGTTAATTCCGTCAATACTATGGAAGCGTCATACAGGGATTGAAGAATCCTTTCTCTGCGCGCCATGTTGACAGGAAGGTGTTCTGCCGTCTCCAGAAGCACTTCGGTGTCGTAATACAAGCTTCGTATATCTTCACGACAATGTGCCAAAATCGCTTCTTTTACCGTACCGCCCTGGTATTTGCCAAATAAGTCGTTATTGCCAGCATCAGCCCACAGTTCGAATGCTCCGTCCGTCACCGTTATCGACGAATGGTCCAGTTCAACAACTCTTTTCCCAGGGAGACCCAGTGTGAATTCAAATTCTGAATTAATTGTTGTCAAACCCTGTACAGGTGTTCCTTCCTGATCTACCAGACAGAGTTCGCCGTTCACGTCCAGCAGAAGAACAGCCTTGGCGTCACTACCGGACGGTGGGATGCTCCCTGTAAAACAAAACCAGGCACAATCCCATAACTTCCCCCAACGCTCGCCCTGTGAAAGAGTGATTTGCTGACCTGACATTCTTTCCTCGAATGGAACAGGCTCCGGGGTAACCCATGCCGTCACATTCAACTGGGCAATGGGCTCATATATGGCTTCACGGAGTTTGGACAGCATTTGATTCAAATGTCCGAGTCTAATCGGTTCATATGGCATAATTGTTGTGTTCTCTCCTCTCGTTCATCAAGATTTTGCTTTTGCATTCTCACGATCCCACCTTACTTGAATCTCCACCTTGTTCTTGCTGCCATGCTCATAGTTCAGCAGTACGGTTTTCGATTTTGAATCCCATTTCCATTCGGCAGGCACAGTCTGATGTTGATCTATACTGCAAACGGATATGGGTTCAAATGAGCAATAGAATCTGGCGGTGGCCTGCATGTTGGTCGGACCCTTGGCTACACATTGAAAACCTGTATTCGTTATCGTCAGATCTTCGATTCTGGAAGAGGCAGAGATCAGGCTCACCTTGTCTTGCTGTGGCCTTCCGGCCGTAATGTCGTATAACAGTGCTTGCTCACCAGGAGCCAACCTTACTTCTTGCCGAACATGCAGGTCAGGATCGAACAAGTCCACCACCGGACCTGGGATAACCAGTGGTTCTTCGGATATGGACTCTTCCAGGACAGAGGCTATGATGTAGGGCCCACGTTTAATTTTAAAATAATGCTTGGCTTCCCAACGAAAGTTGGAATCCTGTAGTCTCTCCCATGTTTCTTTCACAGTCTGGCGAAGTTGATCTGCACTCGCTTTACTTGACGTACATGCAGCCGGATGTACAGGAAGCCAATGCACCGCCCCTTTGCCCACAGGATGAATCCCTTCCTGTTCTACCTTAAGCCCTAGCTGTTCAAACAAGTGCTCGCGTGGTGAGGTATATATGGTATTCGTGCTTTCCCTGCGCTGGTCATCATTCCACCATGCCCGGATGTTGTGATAGGGGTCGCTGTCGTCTCCCACATAGATCAACGCACCACCGTCCTGTACCCATTGAGCCAGTGCATAATGGATATCGGAGTGCTCCGGCTTCATGTACTCATAACTCAACAGCAGGACACGATATGGAGCCAGGTAATGTGGATAGCGCCTCACATTATCAAGCTGGACGGGTCTTACAGGTATTCCGTGTTTAAGCAATGGCAGAGCAAGACCATAGAATGGAGAGAAATCCAGCAGCTCCGTGTCGCCATCCGCTTGGAATCCTTCCGGATCTGTACCGTCATATTTTCCAGCATTCGGTGCCTCCGGCTCAGGCTTCATGCGTTGAAACATGGCCGAGTCGGCGATCAATACACCAATGCGGGGAGATTCACCATCCATTTCAATCCGGTCCTGATCCATGTTGCCAAGCGTGTGCATGACATGCAGCAATGTCGTTGCATAGTCAGGTGGAATCCGCTCTTTATGCGTGCCTTCATCGGAAGGATAAGTTCCTTTGAAGATTCTTCGCGGCCAAGGCGCAACCTCGTAATGGGAAACTCCCGGATGGAGAAGTGAAGCAGCAACCGTCTTCAGGTAATTCTGTTTATAATCGGCCCATGTATAATTCGGATTGTCCTCGATAGGGTCATGCAGAAACCACATTCGTCTGTCTGTACCCCGCACAAGCTCTTGCATGACACCATATTCGAGGTAAGCGGTTTCAAATGTTCGTTCTTTCCGCACCCCTTCATACACGTTCGCTGTTCGTGAAGTCCCGGTCCAGATTTGCGCAATATATCCATCAACGGATGGAAGCTCAATCAATTGAGACTGCGGGCTGACAATTCGCCACTGCGTATAATTGATCAGGCTGTGGGTCGGAACGTAGAATCGCAAGATGCGATTGTAACGTTTCAGAGCGTAATCTTTCATCTCGGTACACAATCGGTCTATTACACGTGTGTATAAATACGCTTTCAACTTGGAAGCCCGAAACTGTGCATCGGGTGAGGAGTGAGGCGGACTCCAGGGTTCTTTGTAATACAACTGCCATTCTCTCTTAAACGATTCCGAGTACCCTCCGTTCACCCAGAATTCAGGCTCTTCCAGATGAATCGCCTCTACGCCCGCATCAACAGCTGCACGTATGCGTTCAGCGACATATTTACCAAAGGAAACCGTTGGGACCATGTAAGGAATAATAGGTTCCTTCCCATGGACAATCATCTCGCCATCGCGATCCATCTGGGCTTCATCCCAGTGGGTTTCCCCGTCTACTTCCCCGTCCAGATAGTCGTTATAGGTCCCCCATGCTACCCCTGTCATTAAATGGACCACGTACCCTTTATCCTTCCATTCCTGAATACGTTGCGGCATCGTATCGTCCATTCCATAGACCATGACAAAATCCGTTTGCAGATCATAATCAGGATGATAGGGTGCGGATTCCTGGAATCCGGTTCGTTCTTCTTTCCGATCTCTAACCACAGCTTTGACCTCCCTGCCCCTGTTGGATTGGTCTTCTGTTGTAAATATTCACCATTTCATAAAATATAATATACATTAAGAATATATTCAATATGTTTTTTTTGAGAAAAATAAAAAAGCCCTTTCCGTACATCTACGGAAAAGACTTGAATTTAAGCATTGAAATGATGATTAGGGACAGCTTCCAGTCGTTTGACGAACGACAAGTTCAGGTTCAATCAGAATTTTGCTGAAGCCCGTAATCTCGCGGCTATTCCGAATGACTTCGAGAAGCTGGTTGGCTGCGCGGATTCCCATCTCTCTCTCAAATTGTTTTACATGCGTAAAAATACTGAATTCCTCCACGATGGAAGTGGGGTCATCAAAGCTTACAATCGATACATCTTCGGGAATGCGAAGACCGGCTTGCTTAGCCATTTGATAGATCTGAACCCCCAGCCTTCCGTTAAGCGATATATAAGCAGTCACCATCTTGTTGCTGATATATCGGTACAATGGATGGGCTTCTGCATCCTTCAGAACAGACAGCGGTTTGAAATCTGTAATCATATGTGCAGGGTTAATCAATGCTTCTTTATCCTTCAGTGCTTCAATATAACCATCAATCCGCTCCTGGACCGTGACGGTTTGCAATGGAGAATCCGAGCAGATCGCTATATCACGATGTCCAAGCTCCCATAGATGTTCAACGGCCAGCCTCACGCCCAACCTTCCATCAGCCGCAATGTAATGGGTTTCGACGCCAGGCAAATATCGGTCAATCAGCAAAAAGGGGAAGCCGGATAACTTCATGCCGAGAATCTCCTCGTTATAGTTACCTTCATCCACAGGAAAGATTAACAGCCCCTCAGTTCCAAGTGCCTTTAACTCCCTGATCGCATCCTTTTCTTTCTCGATGTTGCCATGCGTCAGCATGATCATGCTGCGATAGCCTTCCTGATTGAGTGACTGCTCGATCCCTTCGATGAGTCGAATCGCAAAGTAGTCGTGAATCGTAGGCATGATCACCCCAATCATTCTTGTACTCGATCTGCCTCCCTTCACTGCCGGAGATTCAGAAAATACGGTGTCTACTGCATCTGTGCCTTCCGCGACAAAGCTTCCTTTCCCCGGGACGCGTGCAATCAATTTCTCGTTAGCCAAACCTGTCAGGGCGTTCACAACTGTAATTTTGCTAACGTTAAATTGATCCATGAGTTCCTTCTCTGTCGGTATTCGATCACCCGGCTTCATATTTTCGGAAGCAATGAATTTGCGGATGTAGTCTTGAATTTGTTGGTACAACGGTATTCGATCATTCGTACTCATGATAATCACATCACCAATTCATTCATTATATTTTTATATATAAAATATATTTTTACACATATAAGTACAATAAACAACCGTATAATGCCTGTCAATCCTTCATTCCTTGACTCACCTTCTTTTTTACAGCGATTCCCTATTGCTATGCTCCGGGATGCCGAAGGCAAAATTTTGGCTTTTGCAACACTAGCACCAGGTTATGACCACAACAGATTGATCTCTATTGATTTAATGAGACAATTAAACGAAACACCTAATGGTACGATGGATGTCTTATTTGTAAATCTAATAAAGTGGGCAAAAAAAAAAGGATACTCCTATTTCAATCTGGGAATGTCTCCATTATCCCGGGTAGGTGAAAATTCAAATGCTCATTGCGAAGAGAAATTCGTCCGTCTTGTATTTCAATATGTATCCTTTCATCACGGGGGTATTGATTGCTCTTGCATTCCGGAACAGAATGGTCTATTTTCAAACATTAATTGCATTATGTAGCGGATTGATAATCTCTTATATTTTCATCGCTCTATTCCAAACTTCTATTCAACGCCCGGAGATGCACAACCATACCGGATTAATTGCTCAATTGGTTCGATTCGTTTATACGACGGATCAACCTTATAACTGTTTTCGAAGCATTCGCGTTTTAACAAGCTACCTAATGTTAAGAGGTGGTCATGTCTTTAACCGTACTGGAAATGGGAACAAGTTCGTGTCCCTCGACTGCGGACTTGACGGAGGCAACCAGCCAGAGCTAAAACTAAAACAACCTGACGTCGGTGGAATACCGGCACCAGGTCGAAGCCTAAGGGCTTTCATAATGTCTACTGAATGGAGCCTTGACCAGTGTTCATAGGAGTCAATTTCAAACTTGTTCGGTCAGCTCTAATATTTTCTAAATTGATTGGGCGACATCCCCGTCTGTGATTTAAAAAATTTGGAAAAATTGGCCGGATATTCGAAACCAAGCTTATAAGCAATACTAAAGATCGGTTCTGAAGTACCGGATAGCAAGTTTTTGGCGTGATGGATGATCTGAAAATGAATGTGTTCTTGTGTATTTTTTCCTGTTTCTTTCTTTAACAAATCACTTAAGTAATTTGTGGAGTACCCCATTTCTTTTGCAAGCTCTTTAACGCTGGGTGTTCCGTTCTCCCCCAGTTGGTGCAAGGTAAAACTTTCTTTTAATAATTGTTCGAATCTGTCCACGACATCATGATGAATCGTTTTTCGGGTAATAAATTGTCTCCCATAGAATCGCTTGGCATAGTTAAGCAATACTTCAAGATTGGAAACAATTAAGTCCGTCGAGTATATATCTATATTCTGGCTGAACTCCTCGATGAGGATATGCACTATTTTGGTTACAATATCCTTCTCCTTTTCTGATACATGAAGGGCCTCATTCGCTGCATAAGAAAAGAAAGTATACTCATCCATTTTGCTCCCTAATGTACTTTTTCTAATCAAATCCGGATGAAAACATAGCATCCATCCTTCCGAACCTTGATCACCCGGATCGTAGTCAACCGTTAATAGCTGCTCCGGCGCCACGAAGATCATACTTCCTTCACTAAAATCATAGTAGCGACGCCCATATTTGATGTCAAAATTCTCACCGTTCTTTAATGAGATCGTATAAAATCCGTTGATAAATTGACTGTTCTGGTATGCCATCCCCGGATTAAATTGGTGTAGTTCTATACAAGTTATCAACGGATGTTTAGGTTTATCATATCCCAAAAGCTCATGTAAGGAAGAGATTGAATCAATTCGGATCATTTCGTTCATCATATCATCCTTTAGTTATTACCATTAGAATTTAATTCCCGTCATTTCCTCTGAACGTTTCCATAATTCCTTGGCCATGGTTTCATCATAGGATCGTTTGTTCGATGAGTGTGCAACGGGATACCCTCTCATATTCATCAATTTTGATGGTCCATAAAACTCTCCAGCTTTGGCATTTTCATCAAAAGCAGCTCTGAGGGTAGGTAAAACTCCCATATGCACACGCTGCGCAAGAAACCTATTCATTCCGCTCATGAAAGCTGAGTTTCTCTGTAAGTCTGTAGCTGTCCAACCCGGATGTGCAGCCGTGATTCTGGGATGATCCCCTTCTTTACTTAGCCTTCTTGCAAGCTCATAGGTGAAGTAAAGATTTGCTAATTTACTGTCCCCATAAGCTTTCTGTGTATCATATTTTCTCGCTTTCCAGTTCAAATCTTCAAAATTGAGATTTCCCATCGTATGACCCAAACTGGATAGTACGACAATTCTTGATCCTTCTGTCTTTTTTAATAGCGGCATGAGTAAGCCAGTTAACGCGAAGTGGCCTAAATGATTGGTTCCGAACTGATTCTCGAACCCGTCAACCGTTTTGGAGTAAGGAGGAAACATAATTCCTGCATTATTAATCAGTATATCCAGTCGATCATAATTCTCCATCGTTAAATTAGCAAAAGCTCTTATAGAACTTAGATTGGATAAGTCTAATTTTCTAACGTCAATATCCGCTTTTTTGAATTCCTTTTTGATTTCATTGACAACCTCTGTACCCTTACCCACATTTCGAACAGCCATGATAACCTTTGCGTTCTTACCTGCAATGATTTTTACAGCTTCTTTACCAAGACCGCTCGTTGAGCCTGTTACGATAACCACTTTTCCTTGTTGATCAGGTATTTTGGTTGCGTCCCAATGTTGTTTACTCATCCTCGTCTCCTGCCCTTCTCTTCTTTCATTTACTTATTTTCTTAAGATTAGGATACTATTGTTCAACAGCTTGGTACATATACGCATCCACTGTGGAATTATCCAAATCTCTGTACTTTGTTGCTTGGTCTCAGAAAATTCCTTAAAGGGTTTCTATACTAAAAAAGGGTCCCGACAACATAGCAGTCGGCACCTTTTTTACAACATATAATGATTCCGGAGACCCTTTTTTACGCTTTTGACACAAGCGAATTCTATTCATCAATATACAAACTTATCTGGGACTGCCCCGTTTGCTTGATACACTATACCCTAGTACAACTAAACACTCCTTTGAAGCTTGACATCAAATTCTGTCGTTGACGCAGTTACATACTCCATATAATTCACAGATCCGTTAAAGTTCAAATAAGCTTCATAACGCATGCGGATTCCAGGTAAAGTAATCAAATCCAGAACACTTTCCTTCGGTACCCACCTACATTCGCTCGTTTCATTAGAAGTCGCTAACTCTCCACCCACAGCTTTACACACGAAATCAAACATGACCTTCGTAGGCACATCAGTCACACCGTCATACCACTTATGGATTGCTGTATTCGAAACAACACTAATCAAATGGCTAACCGTGGCATCTATTCCACTTTCCTCTTTGATTTCACGAATGACGCCATCAATTAGGTTTTCTCCTACTTCAGTTATCCCACCAGGATATACCCAACCATCGTCATGAGCTTTTACTAAAAGGATATTTCCAGTTCCATCTTCTACAATTCCGCCTGCAGATACAATATGTGTCGGGAACACCATTTTACAACCTCCAAATAAGATAAAGTTGTATATTTATTCCGTGCAATTCCTACATTTTCCTGCCTTTGTGAATTTCTAAAAGATACTGCCGACATGATTGAACCACTCTGCCAGTTGGCTTAATGAGGCATCATCACTCTAATATAATTTCTTTGTTCTCTACCGTCCCTAAAGGTATATAAAAAGGATCGTCAGCATTTCTGTAACGATCCCTATTATCATCCACTAGTTGTAAACCGCAGTTACCTTGGTTTTGTTATTGAATTCTATCTGAATTTATTCTCCATCTTCACTAAACTATCCCGGTCGTTAGTTGAACTTAATAGAATACCTGTAGGGAATTTGTGATGCATGAAAGTACAATAATTCAACGGTTAATGCATTCAACGTCGATACCAATAAATATATACTAATCCCACCACGTTAAGATAATGAATCACAACGGAATCGGAGGTGTAAATGACATGAATCAAAATTTTACTTTAATAGGCAAGACAATAAAACTCTTACCCCTAGAATCTAAACATAAAGAAGATTTACTTGAAACACTAATGAATCCAAACATATGGGAATTTACTTGGAGAAAAAATGCAACATATGATGATATTAAGCATTTAATCGAACAAGCCATACAAAACCAGCTTCATGGCACCCAACTCCCTTTCGTCATCGTCGAACTCATGTCGGAAAAAATTATTGGAACCACAAGAATCGGAGATATTGATATGATCAATCAAAATGCGGAAATCGGCTGGACATGGTTAACACCAACTTACTGGCGTACAGGTGTAAATACGGAATGTAAGTTTTTACTGTTAAATTATTGCTTCGAACAATTAGAGCTAGTCCGCGTGCAATTTTCCATTAGCGGCTATAACCTAAGGTCACAGCGAGCGATAGAACGGATTGGGGCAACTAAAGAAGGCATATTTAGGAAGCATAGGCGGGATACTCAAGGTAGATTTCATGACAATGTTTTTTATAGCATTACGGATAACGACTGGCCTGAGGTAAAAAGCACTCTTGAACATATGATCCATATAAAATACTCCCCAAAAAACACAAGATAGATGTTTGTACAAAAGAAAGTAAAAGAAGCACCCTAATATTTTCCTAGCCAAATGCCATTGGTAAGCTCAATAAAAGCCCATCGTAACAAGGGCCTTTATTGAGCTATCCTGCCCGTTAGTTGAACAAAAGCAGCCGATCATAATGATCAGCTGCCTTTTTTGTTTTATTGAACTAAAGTTCCCAGTCAGTTCAATTGGTTGGAGGGTTATAAATTGAAAGATTCCAATCAATTTTTGTAAAACCAATGCTCCCAGGAACGATATAAACCATCAAAAGGATTGTTGCGTTCTTTTAGGTTGATTTTTAAAGTTTGGTCACTTGACAGTCTACCTACTAGTAGGTAGACTAATGATATGAAAAATATACCTAATACATCTGATGACATTCTGACTTGTGCTCGTTCTTTAATCATCACTGGTGGTTACAACGGTTTCAGTTATGCCAACATCGCTGATATGGTTGGGATTCGTAAAGCGAGCATCCATCATCATTTTCCAAGCAAGGTCGATCTGGTTCGCACACTGGTTGCGCGATACCGGGAAGAAGCTGAAGCAGGGCTGAAACATATAGAGCTCCATGTATCCGATGCTCTTGAACAGCTTCGGTCCTACATTGGCTATTGGGAAGCCTGCATCGCGGACGCTAGCGCTCCGATATGTGTCTGTGCGCTATTGGCAAGTCAACTGCCCGTCCTGCCCGAAGAGGTTGCGATGGAAGTTCGGGCTCATTTCAGCTACCTGTCCACATGGTTGACATCCGTACTGGATCGTGGATCGAGGCTTGGGCAACTTCAACTTAGAAATACCTCCCATGCCGAAGCCGAAGCATTCATGGCGACAGTTCACGGAGCTATGCTTTCGGCGCGTGCCTACAGCGATCCGAATATGTTCAGCTTCGTGACAGGTCCGCTCCTGGACAGACTCGCACTTCCATCGTGATTGATCCAATGGCCGAAAAATCAGCCATGATCAATATGACAAGGGTTAACCTAATTGGTTACCTTAAATCATCTAGAAAGGAGGATACATATTATTTGGGATATGCTCGCTATTGAAGAACAAAATGCGTCATATCCGCTAAGTGCAAAAAAGTCACCTAGATATGGGAAGTCCACGAAGAGGCATAATTGTGCGCCCCGACACAGGTTGCTTAAAGGGAACAAGAACAATGACCACTCCCCTTACCTTTATCAGTAATGCTATCAACGGTAGTATTGGCTCGTTTGCTTAATCTATCAAACAGAACAGAACAAAAACTAATCCCCCTTTTCTATAAGACTGGAAGGAGACTTTTATGTTTGGAATCTCATCACTCGGCTGGGTCCATACGCTCAGCAGTTTGCCCGCCATTCCGCTGGCTGCATATATGTTCGCTCGCTACGGACGGATCGTGCCTCGTTCAAAGCCTGGTGTCGTCTATTTCATTTCAATGTTGATCGGCGCTATCACGGTATTTCCTATCGCTCATCAGTCAGCAAGTTATGTCATTGGCGCGGCAACGATCCTGCTGCTGCTCACCGGATACGGTATTGGATATATTTCAAGCCCGGGGCGTTTCGGCAGGTATCTGGAAACAGTCTCTCTCAGCCTGACGGCGTTTCTGCTGATGTTGCCGGCTGTTACCGAAACCCTGACCCGTGTTCCCAATGGCAACCCCATAGTCACCAATCTGAATTCGCCAATCCTGCTTGGTTCTCAAGGTACTCTTCTCATCATTCTTATCGTTGGTTTGACAGCCCAAATCATACATTTGCGTAGGCAAAGCAAGCTTCAGTCATTCGACTCATCAACCGATATGTCTTCCTGAAGGTGTTCGCCAGCAACCCTTCGAAAAGTCGTGCCCTACTTTTTCCGGCAAATGCTCGGAGGATATTAAATTAAAAAGGAGAAGTAAAACATGTCATTAGCTCAAGCTTTAGCCACAGCAAAACAGGAATTTATAGCGCACACCCCTTTGGAAATCCAAACGAAGATGTTCCGACAGATCAAGGAGCAACAGGAGTCCGGCATAACTTACGGCCGGCAAGAGGGGCAAAGGGCCAAGGACTTCGCACTCAAAAATGCTTTGGGAGAAACGGTTAACCTTTATGATGAATTGTCCAAAGGACCTGTAGTTCTCACTTTCTACCGAGGCGGATGGTGCCCGTTCTGCAACACTCAGCTTAAGAGCTATCAGAAGCTCCTTCCGGATATTGTGGCCCTTGGGGGGCAACTGATTGCAATCAGCCCGCAAAGCCCTGACAATACGCTTTCCCATCAAGAGAAAGAGAAACTTTCCTTCCAGGTGCTTAGCGACACCAATGGTCTTGTGGCAGCCTTCTATAATATTCTTTACGACGTTCCAGACTACATCCAGAACATTATGAAACAAGCAGGTATGGACCTGGCGGAATACAACGCGATGGACCGTTGGGTTCTGCCAATCCCTTCCACCTTCATGATCGATGAATCCGGTATTATTCGTTCTGCCTATGTGAATCCTGATTTTATGCAGCGGTTCGATCCAGACGATATTCTGCAGGAGTTGAGAAAGCTTTAACCCTCTGTTATTAGGAGTCCTATGGTTACACGCTGAGCATAAGAAAGCGCTGCCGATTCTCCAGGCGTACCATCTTCTTGTGCTCGACTGCGTGTTATGGGGCCATCGCTAGTCGATGAGGCAGTTCCATATTCCCAATTTTCGTTTAACTCCATATCTTCTCCAATTAAAATACTCCTCTTTATTATTGATTTTTACATCTACGATAATTAATATAATTCTGAAATAACCGGGAATCTTGTGCCTCTTAAGTAGAATTCAAAGTTCTGATCTACAATTCCCACGACACGTTATCATGTTCATAGAGATCCACCACGAATCCAGCCATTCCTTTCACCCAGCCTGAACATCTCAAGTTTATCGGAATGGTCTTAGTGGTCAAACCCTCAATCCCTCCACCCGCATAGCGGGTGGTTTTTGTTTCGCGCGTTTCACGCACTCAACTGGCTAAAGCCATAATAAAAGCCTGCGCGGTATACACCCAGACCTTTCGCCCCAGTTCTGGGTTACCATCCGATAGGCGAACCATCGCAACGTGGGTCGGTGCCCCCGAGCAGGAAGCCATTGTCATCGATCATAATGGCATGCGCATGTCCCATGACTCTAGCAAAATCTTCAACTGTGTGTACCTCGTGTCCGGCGAGTCGTAAACGCTGCTGCACTTCTGCCTCGATTCGGCCCTCCACTCTCAATTCTTGTGTTGCATCTCCCCATGTTCTTCCCCACACCCACCGGGGTTCACACACAGCGGTCTGGGGAGTCATACCATAATCCACCATCCGGGTCAGCAGCGCGGTCTGGGTCTGGGGCTGACCTTCTCCTCCCTGGGTACCGTACAAAATATACGGCTTCCCATCACGGCAAGCCATCGCCGGCATCAGCGTATGAAAGGTTCTTTTGTCCGGTTCCAGCCTGTTCACATGCGACGGATCAAGGGAGAAGAACGAGCCTCGGTTCTGCAGCAATATACCGGTGTCTCCCCCAACCACAGCCGAGCCGAACTCAAAATAGAGACTTTGGATAAATGACACAGCATTGCCCTCGCTGTCTACTACCGCCGCATATGCCGTATCGTGGCCTACCGGCTGGGTATTCATTGGCAGAGCTCGCTCCATATCGATGCAGGCCGCCAGCTTCGCAGCATAGGATTTGGATAGCAGCCGTTCCAGTGGAATGGGAGAAAATTGTGGGTCTGTCAAATAACGATCACGGTCACGGAAGCTCAGCTTCAGCGCCTCCACGAGCAAGTGATAGTACTCATAGGAACCATGCTCTATACTCTCCAAATCAAACTGTTCAAGAATTTGAAGCGCCATTATACCGGTAAAGCCCTGTGAATTCGGCGGGACCTGATAAAGATCAAGCCCTCGGTAACTCCCTTTGATCGGCTCCACCCATTCACCTCTGTGTCTCGCAAAGTCCTCCAGTGTCAGCAGACCTCCCTGCTCCTTAAGTGAGCGAACAATCTCCTGACCAACACTGCCTGAATAAAATACATCTCGACCCTGATCCGCAACCTGGAGCAGGCTGCTTCCCAAAGCAGACTGCACAAAGCGGCTGCCTTGCTCCGGGACCTTGCCTCCAGGCAGATAGATGGCGGCAGTCTGTGGATAAGCTGCCAGCACATCGAAACGCTCAGCCGTATTGACATGCTGGTCCGGCGACAGCGGGAAGCCTTCCAGCGCATAACGGATCGCGGGCTCAAGCACTTCTGCCAGCGTCTTCGAGCCATATTCCTGTAATATGGCATCCCAGCCGTCCACCATACCCGGCACGGTAATGACGCTTCGGGGTCCCCGCTGCGGGATGGCTGATTCGCCGGCAAAGCAGGCCGCGGTAATCCGACTGCCCGAACGTCCACTCGCGTTATATGCCCTGACCTTTCTCTCTTCGGTGCTATAGGTCAGCCAGAAGGAATCGCCTCCCAGTCCCGTCATATGGGGGTATACGACGGCAAGACAGGCGCTCACTGCCACGGCGGCATCAAAAGCGTTACCTCCCATTTGCAAAATACGCGATCCTGCCGCGCTGGCCAGAGAATGAGGGCTGACTACCATCGTCTGTGTGCCTGTGACTTGTGGAACCATCTTGCCACCTTCTTTCTCTTCTATGTTCAACTGAGGGTAATTCCTGTTTGTTGCTAATCATGTTACCAATTCAGACGCGAATGACTGAGCTGTATGCAAAGCAGACTGCCATCTGCCGGAGGCATACACCCAGCGACTCATTTTTGTACCTGATAGCAGCTGCGTGACATCCGAAGCATCCGTGACAACAAAGTTGCAGTCATGCCCTTCTTCTATTCCATACTCGTCGCGGCCCGTGATTTCAGCAGGTATATCCGTGATCATCCGCAGCAGCTGTACTAAATCCCGTTCACTGCCCATATGGGCAGCATATGATGTGATTTGGGCGATCTGTATCAGATCCCCGCGGCCGAACGGATGGAACGGGTCTTGAATATTGTCGGAGGCCGCAGCAAGCGGGATGCCTTCTGCAAGCAGCTCGCGAATGCGTGTTGTGCCCCGTCTTACCAGGCCGCGATCTTCCCGTCCCTGAAGATACAGGTTCACAGCAGGCAGCGTTACCGCGTTCAGACCGGCTTCCTTCATCTTCGCCATCACATGCTGTGCATCTTTTTCCGTCATTGCGGACAATGAGCACAGATGATCTGCCGTCACTCTGCCCTGATAACCGTAGCGAATCGTATGCTCTGCGATGCTCAGCACGGTTTTTTTTCCGGGATTATCACTTTCATCTGCATGCAGATCAATGGGTACGCCAAAACGTTCTGCTAACCGAAAAATCCTGCCAATCTCCCGTTCAGGGTCGTCTGCCAGATGAGGGGCTCCACCCAGTACATCAATTCCCATCCGCAGTGCTTCCTCGATTGCCTCATCCGCAGCTTCATGATTGCCGCGAAACGGTACCATGAGCGCATATTGGATAGCCATACGGCCCTTCAACTTCTCCCGTACTTCCAAGGCTGCCTCAATTGTCCGAAAGGCCACCTCTCTCCCCAAATGAACAGGGAAGTCGAGGTGGCTCCTTATGGTCGTGGTCCCGTAGCTTAGTGCCATTCTGGCTGCAGTCAGAATGCGTTCCGCTAGCTGCTCCTTGCTGAATGTCTGTACAGCCTGGCTGTAATTAAGAATGGCTTCATGAAGTGTGCCGGATCGGTTCGACACCTGCTCAAGCGAGAAGGCCTTATCCAGATGCATATGACAGTCAACCAGGCCAGGAAGCATCATGCCGCCCTGCAGATCGATGCAATCCGCGTCTGCGAGCCGTTTCAGATCCGATCCGGCCTGATGCGGGACCATCAGTCGGGAAGAACCACTTTCCCGTGCATCAAGGAAACGATCTTGCCGACGGATACTAACCCATTTTCCAACCTCCGCCTTTAGTTCATAAAGACCAAGGTCTTCCCGATGCGGAAGGCATACATTAATGAAACGCAGCCCTGCACTCATTGTGCGGTAGCCAGCGCCTGAAGCACGGCCAGATCCTCCTCGTCAAGCTCGGTGGCCGGACCTGCTTTGATCATATCCGAGAACATTTCGTCCGGTACCATGGTCGTCAGACAATACAGACGTGTGCTGCCCGTGTTAATAATATCGTGATGGTTGCCCGGTGGAATGATAATGAACGAACCTTGGCGGATCGGAGTCTCATACTCGTTGCCAACTTTGGCTAGCCCCTCCCCTTTTAACACATAAAAATATTCATAAGCTTCCCGGTGTTCATTGGATGGAGTTCTGCCTCCAACCTCGAAGATCTCCACAAATGAAGTGAAAGGAACCTGCTCCCTGTCGCACAGCAGGATGAACTTATTCGTATCCTGTGCGGAAATTTTGTGGACGGGACAATTCTCAAAGTTACCAGCAACCAGACCTGGGATGTTCACCATATACATTCAACCTCACTTTGATTAATTTTTATTTATGCTTCGCTTTTTATCTTTTTACCGGCAGCCTCAAACAGGATATGTCCTGTTCTGTACTGCGGACAGCCGTGGTGGCAATCTTTAACCCACCTGTTCCCGTGCTGTTCATCTCGTCCCTAACACCGTTTGGATGCCGGGCGAATAACGGGAAGGCGCTGCCTGTCAACTCAAGCCGGACATACGAGCCAGCCGGAAGGGTGGCCGCCAAGGGACGCAGCCGGATCTGCACTGTTCTCCATTCATTGTAAGCATCTTCTCCTTCACTGCAGATTTCCGTGCGACCCACACTCAGTAGCTGGGCCGTCCCTTTCTCGGATACGGTGGTGAGGATGGCTACCAGATCCGTCGGACCTCCCAATGTTTGGTACTGCACGGATAACTCCGGGGACCCAAAAATCGGGATATCCTCTGCAAGCGGTCCTCCCGTATATACCAGAATTTCTTGCCGTTCCTGAATGGCAGCTCGGTCGGACGGTAGGTAAGAGTCCAGACGCATCGGCAGACGTGAGTCGTACACGAATACATCCGGCACAGCATCCTCTACATCTTCCTTATGCTTTTCGAGTCTCCCCCCTCCTGCCGCACCATTCGCCGGGGTCTGTGACCCGGACAGATAAAACCATTCGGACGGAGAGGCCCCATCCTCAAATTGTGAAGGCAGCTGTTCCGCCGTATGCCATTCATGACTCAATTGGTCAAAATATCGGATCGGCAGTTCAGCAGACAGTTCCATGTCTTCCTTGCCCTTCAACCAATAATCAAACCAGCGCAGCTGCTCCAGATGATGACCACCATCCGCCTGCTCGCCATGATCGATTCCGCCCGCTCTGCGCCCCCATGGAATGTGGGCCCACGGGCCGACAATGAGCCGATGAAAGCAATCCGGCGTGGCCGTAGCTTGCAGAGCTTCGAACGACTGTAACGTGCCCATGAGGAAACCGTCATACCATCCCCCAATATGAAGCGCCGGCACGGGTTCCTTTACGATATCGTTGATCCAGTTCATCTGCTCCCAGTACTCATCGTACGCTTGATGATCGATCCAATCATAAAATGCGGGAAAGTATTGCTCCAGAATTGGATGTCTTTCATTCAATGGCATTTTCCAGAGCATCTCCTCGGGGCTGCGCATGAGTCGTGAGCATTGCTCTGCCGTTTCGAAGTCACCCGCTCTTTGTGCCGTGTCACGAGCCAGTTGGAAAGCCCACGGTAGATGGTTGCCAAGTGCGAAGGAGCCATGCGGATAAAATAAGCCATGGTACATATCTGCCGGACACATGCTCGGTGCAATCGCCTTGAGCGCAGAGGGGTGAAGGGAAGCTGCTGCCCATTGTGTTAGGCCTTGATAAGAGAAACCGTACATGCCTACGTTCCCGGTCGAGCCGGACAGACCGGCTGCCCATTCGATGGTATCAAATCCGTCCTCTGCTTCTTGAACAAACGGATTAAATTCGCCTTCCGACTCTCCCCGCCCCCTGACATCCTGGATTACCACGATATATCCCTTACTTGCATACCAGACGGGGTGGGCATGCGTAACGGTAGAAGCAATCGACCGTCCGTAGGGCTGGCGCATCAGCAGCACAGGATATTCTCCATTCTCGTCCGGCAGGTATATATCTGAATACAACGTTATACCGTCGCGCATCGTGCAAGGGACCTTCCGACGGATGACTACATTTCCAAATTTCATGCAACTCGCTCCTTTGCTGTAGATACGGATTGACTAATAAAATCCGCATGGCACGTTAACTGCTGCAGGTTGCGCCATTCTTCCGTCACCTGTTGATCAGATACCGCTAACTGCTGAACGCTTTAATTTCTCCTGATTCAAAATCCCCTTCGGGTCATTGCGATGTTTGATTTCCCACAAACGATCATGGGCGTATGATCGCCCGCCTTCCTTCAAATCCCATGTATGCGGATTGTTGACTACAACCCGGTTTTTCTCGTAACATTCCATCAGCTGGTTCAGGTTTTCCTCCGTTGTGAACGGGACCAGCGGCAGGCCGGAGATCAGCAAATTTCCGTTTTGCCGGGCAAACTCGATATGATTCATTACTTCCGGATATTCCTTTTTCATAGAGGAGATTTGCTCAAGGGCACTGGATGGTTCAAAATTGAGCTGCAGGTAGGTCAAGCCAGGATCTGCTTTGCGCGCCCACAATGTTGTATGATTCCATGTGAAATCGGAGACACCTACACCTTTGTGATACTGTTCGGCAGAGACCTTCATAGCCAAGTGACCTCCATACTTCGATAGGATACGTTCAAGCTGGGATTCGTTGGCTGTATCCACTTCCAGTAATGCGACAGCATGGTCAGCGGGGAGATCAAGCGGGAGAAAATAGGATGGTACCGGCCATTCATGGATGGAAATTAGCCGTTTCACCAAGGAAGTGTCCTCAGCTACCGACTGCCCGAAGCGAAAAGCCTGATCAAAACTGTCAAAGGTCACTGCCCATTGCATCCATTCCACTCGGGGAGCCAGATTGATTTCCACTTCGGACAAAATGCCGATTGTACCGTAAGTATGCAGGTAAGGCAGCACTTCGTCCCCCTGGAGCTCAATAGTACGGGGATGAACCTCGACGGTCTTGATTTTTAGAGAACGTACCAACCCATCCCAGATCGTCCCCCAGCTGATCGAACCGATGCCGCCAAAACCGCCGCATAAAAAACCGCCGATCGTCGCGGATTGAAAGGTGGAAGGCATCGTACGCAGCTCGTAACCTGCCTTGCGGGCAGTGGATTCCATTTTGCCGAGTCTGGCCCCGGCCTGGATCCGCATAGTCCCTTCTCCCATTTCAAGCACCTTGTTGTATTTGGCCAGATTCAGAACGATTCCGCCTGTGACCGGAACGCATTGCCCATAATTGCCGGTGCCGTTCCCCCTGATGGTCAGCGGAACTCCCAGCTCTGCTGCTATGGAGAGCAGATCGTCAAGTTCTTCCTCGGTGCGCGGACTGGCGATGCACTCGGCGACCTTACCCTGCAGCTGACTGGCCAGCACAGGAGAGAAGTGATGATAATCCATCGAATATTTGGCAAGGGCTGCCTCCTCCCACTGCAGCAATTCCGGATCCATGCGTTCTTTCAATACGGCTATCCAATGTTCATTCATTTGGTTCCCCTCCCGTATGTTGTAATACTGATCTCAATAAAGGAATCTCTTAGGAATTCGGCAAGAACTCATCCGTAAATACTTTGCTGACATCAGGCTCCTCTTTCAAGGCCCCAATCTCCTTTAGCTGCTTTCCGAGCTCCGTCCAGCGTTCCTCTGTCATGTAACCAACACCGTGTTCCCCCGCATCACCTTCGTATACAAACGGGATAAGCGCTTCTGCGGCATAGTTCAGCTTTTCTTTCGTAAAGTCAGGGTTTTCCTTTAAAATGACGTCATTCACGGTATCATAATTGGTCTTGTAATAATCCCAGCCCTTCATCGAAGCCTCAACATAACCACGCACAATATCAGGATGATCCTTTATGTACTGCTCCGTGGTGAACAGCACATTGGAATACGGGTTATAACCGGCATCTGCCAGTAACAGGAAATTAATGTCTACATTCTGCTGCTTCATCTCGTACGGCTCACTGGTTACATATCCCTGAATCGCAACCGTTTCATCGGCTACAAAAGGAGCCAAAGAACCGGTATAAGCCAATTCCTTTACGTTACCCAATTGGTATTTACTCTTCACAAAATCCCAAAACACCGAGCCTGTCCCCACGTATACGGAGCGGTTGTTCAAATCGGCCAGGGAGGACATGTTCTGATTGGCATGAACCATAAGTCCCTGCGGGCTTTTCTGGAATATCGTTGCAATCGCTACAAGAGGGATTCCTTCTTCACGAGCGACCAGCAATTGATCCGCTGTTGCCAGTCCGAACTGCGCCTTGCCTGAAGCCACGATCTGTGTTGGAGACACCTGCGGCCCACCTGCCTGGATGGTCATATCGAGACCAGCCTCATTGTAATATCCTTGTTCCTTTGCCGCATACAGACCCCCGTGCTCTGCTTGTGCAAACCAGTTCGTCACCTGTGTAATTGCCGTGAGTTCTTCGCTTCCCCCCGTAGCAGAGGCATTCTCAGCCGTTGGCTGATTCCCGCAAGCCGCCAGCAATGTGGATAAGGAAAATATTGCTGCGAGTAACACTACAGTTCCCTTTTGTCTGTACTTGTTCATCTCATTACCACTCCCCCAAGGAAAATTACTGATGATTTATACGACTTCCCCTACCGGATTTCGAAGCGTCATAAAGCCACTGATTCTACACTCGGCGACATCTCCTTCCTGAATCCGGACGGACCCGGGTGTGCCTGTCATGATCACATCTCCCGGATAGAGAGTCATCATCTGTGAAAAATACGAGACAATGAACCATGGATGATACATCATGTGAGACACCGTATTGCTATGAATAACCTCATCATTCAACACAGTTTCAACCACGAGGCTCTGCAGATCACTTATTTCATCAGGTGTTATTAGTTGTGGTCCAAGACTGAAAAATGTATCGAATACCTTGGATCGCTGCAGGAATCTGGGGTTCCGTGCGTGAATATCCTGGTTAGTCATATCCAGCGTTGCGGCAAAACCTGCAATGACCTCCTGTGCACGTTCTTCCGGCACATTTTTGCAGGTTCGGCCGATGATAATGCCAAGCTCTGCTTCTGATGTCACATTCACATCCTGAGCCGTCAGCTGGATATACTCTTCCGGCCCGATCAGGCTTGAGTCTGGCTTCATGAA
The DNA here is from genome assembly GCF_052115745.1 of Paenibacillus sp. 2KB_22. Lineage (NCBI taxonomy): Bacteria > Bacillati > Bacillota > Bacilli > Caryophanales > Paenibacillaceae > Paenibacillus > Paenibacillus sp. 2KB_22. The sequence continues at coordinate 43,073 of NZ_JBFRHG010000002.1, read as the reverse complement.
GCAGACTGGCTCACGCTCTGGAGGAGTAGATGCGAGATCGATCGCTTTTTGCACATAATTCATGCCAATTCCCCATATTTTACGAGGGTGGCGGAAGAGAGGAGCGGATATGGCTCCTTCTGAAGGTATGAAAGGTATTGATGAAACTGCTCTATCCCCGTGCTTCTGATACCACTGGATTAGCTCCTCTAGCTGGCCTTGCTGCAAAATCTCCATAACGGAGGTGCCCCATGAGCTTCCTTCCGCCCTGTTGATCTCCTCTAGAAGAAAGAATCGTTCCGCATGTTCAATCGCGGCCTGTTCACCATCGCCGTGTTTCAGACTGACGAGCTTCACGGGGTGCTTCCTGCTGGCTGTTGAACCGGTTCGGTCCCGCGGACATCGGTGATTTCAAAATCACACAGTTCCTCCAGCGCATCTGACAAAATCGTTGAGATTCTATCCTGAATAATGCTGCCTTTCTCAGGCGTGGCCGTCGTAGCATCACCAGCAATGCCGGTAGCGGAAATATCAGCCATCTTCCAGGCGAAGCGGATTTTCCCTTCTAATGTAAGAAAGCGGTAAGAGGACATATCAGGAAGCTCTTTGACGAGGAACTCCTTGTTCACCCAGTCCGGTTTGATGGACATCACGAGAGAGGTCTCATAATCGCCACCATGAATACCGTATTCCAGCTCCTCGGAAGACAGGAGATCCTCTGCCACATTCAGACTGCTGGGACTGAGATAGAAAACCATCATCCCCGTTCTGATCCGTATTTCTCGTGATACCGTATTTAGCAAATCCGCGTTGCCGCCATGGGTGTTAAACAACAGTAACTTGCGAAAACCACTAGCCTTCAGACTTTCTGCAATGTCCAGCATGATGGCATGCAGTGTGCTCGCAGATAAGGAAATCGTGCCCGGAAGTCCGATATGTTCATTACTTTTGCCATACGAGACCGGAGGCAGCAGCCAGATCTCCTTATCCGCCCGCACCCGCTCCAGCGTCTGTGATAATGTCGCTTCCCCAATCAAAGTGTCCGTATATACCGGCAGATGGGGGCCATGCTGCTCCACAGCTCCGACTGGGAGAATAATCAGCGCCTTATCCTTCGGCAGTTCTTGGACCTGTTTGCTTGTCAGACGGGGCAAAAATCGTTCCTCCCACGCTGTTCCTTCATATCGTTGAAACATAACAGACACCCTTTCTCCTGAGGCTTTATTGTTTTTACGTGTAGCTTAATGGCCATGTATCGAAAATGATGCTCTTATCCTTTTACTTCGGAATGTACTGCTGAAAGAAAGGATGTGGCCCATTCCAGCAAACGTTGATCCTGTCCCGGACCGGCAATGATCGAAATACCGACCGGGCAGCCCAGTACCTCCGCAGCCGGAATCGTAAGCTGCGGCAGACCCGACAAGCCGGAAATGCAGGTTAAACGCATCGTTTTCACTCTTCGTTCTTCAATTAAAGGCCCGCCCAACCCTAGCTTCGGGGCCGCTCCAGTCGTCGTCGGAATCACAAGCACCGTATCCGTTCTGAGCAGGTCAGCCATGTGCTTGCACACCTCAATCCGGCTTTTTGCTGCCTTCTCCTGATCATCACGTTCAACGGTGGATGCCCAGGAGAATCGCCCGGCCGTATCTGGTCCGAAGGTCGGCTGCTCACGTTCAATCCACGCCCCGTGCTCCTGCCATATTTCATAACCCTGGATCGTCCTGAACTTGGTCATCCATTCAGGTAGACCCTGCGGGGCGATGCGAACAGTTTCATGGCTCGCAACCATGCTGCACAGCAACTTCAGGTAAGGGGTAAGCGCCTCTTTGCTCTCCGTATCAGCAAGCTCCCACGCATCCTCACCGATGAGCACCCGGCTGAAGCCTGTACCCGAGTCTGTCTGCGGCAAAAGCACTTCTCCTACCCGGCACAGCGTCTCGAGATCACGTGCCATCCAGCCGACGGTGTCGAAGCTGGGAGCGAGTGGGATAACGCCTTTCGCGGAGACAATGCCATGCGATGGACGCATTCCATAAATTCCACAGTACGAAGATGGAACACGGACCGATCCTCCCGTATCCGTTCCAAGGGAGAAGTCAGCAAGCCCAGCGGCGACAGCAACCGCCGATCCGCTCGATGAACCGCCAGGGATGCGATCGGGAGCCCTTGGATTCACTGGTGTTCCATAATGAACATTTTCACCATTCAAGCTGAACATCAGCTCATCCGTATGCGTCATCCCCGTTAGTCGAGCTCCTTGCTGCAATAGCAGGTTGAGCGTTTCCGCGTGTTCGGTCGCCGGCCCATGCGTCTGGAGCCAACACGGATTACCTGCGCCATTTGTATTGCCACGGACGGCAAACACATCCTTGACCATAAAGCTGAGTCCGTTCAGCCTACCCTGACCGGTCGGTTCAACGATTACCTGGTTGACAGTGGCGTTCCATTGGTCCTTCATTGCTTCATCCCATCCTTCCGCTCAGCCTTCTAACGATGCCAGCTCTTCTGAGGTATTTCTCTCTATAGGATTCGCTGCCCCGCTCAGCTCTTGTACCAACCAGGTGGAATCCGTAACGAAGCCATAACATTGCTTGATGTTGTACAATGTCGCTTCTATGCAGAAATCCGGGGAGCTTGTTGCCGAGCAATCCTCCAGAAGTATGCCGTCATATCCGAGACAAGCCGCATCCTGCAGAGTATGCATGACACACTGATCGAGATTTACTCCGGCAAACAACACCGTTTGAATATTGAGATTGCGTAGAATACTGTCCAGTGGTGTATCCCAAAACCCGCTCATGCGATATTTATCCACATAGATATCATCGGGGGACGAATCCAGACCATCGACAATTGCCGTTCCCCAACTGCCTTTCTCCAGCACCTTGGAGCCGTTCCCCGGCAGCGGGTCACCGATGCCGTTGCCTCGCCCATCCGAATTGTAAACATGAAGCACGGATGGCGGCACGTTCATTCGGTCTTCCCGATTGCCCCAGTTCACCCATATCACAGGCACTCCCGCTTTGCGCAGCTCGGGCATCAGTCGGTTCAGCCGGCTGACCGGATTAAGGAGCGGAGAGGTATCGACCCCAATGGAATCCAGCCATCCACCCGGTGTACAGAAATCATTCTGCATATCGATGACAATAACTGCCGTATGCTCGAGATCAAATATGACTTCCTGCGGCTGTGCAGGGAGGGTTACTGACTTGCCGTACTTTTGCGTTCGCCTTAGATCCACCAGCGTTTCGGACACTTGCCAATAGCTCTTTCGATTTCCAAGTTTGAACATATTAAGTCCCCTCATTTTTTCTGAAATTTCTGATTTGAAGCTTCAAATACTTATGGTTCAAGTTTATGGCTTCATCAGATACTCCGTTGTAAACGCCTGGGTAACATCTAGTGCCTTCGTTAATCCTCCGCCCTTGATCATCTGATCCTGCAGGGTGCTCCAGCGTTCCTTTGTCATGTAACCAATACCATTTGCTTCGGAATCCTTGTTAAGAATAAAGGGTTTTTCCTGCACTGCCTCATAATTCATTGCTTCTACCGTCATATCGGGATTGTAGGTTTGAATTAACGGGTTTACCTTTTCATAGTTGTCTAGATAATAGCTCCAACCTTTCTGACTTGCCTGCACCACAGCTTCAACAATATCAGGGTGTTCTTTAAGGTAATCTTCCGTCGTGAAAAGAACGTCTGCATAGTTCGCATAACCGGAATCGGCGATTTTCAGATATTCCACCTCAACCCCCTGCTGAGAAAGTGCGTAAGGCTCATTCGTGATGTAACCCTGATTGAGCGAACTGGGGTCATTGATAAAATTGACCAGCTGCCCGTTATACTTCATTTCTTTTACATCTGTCAGATTGTATTGGCTCTTGATATATTCCCAGTAAGGCACCGCTGTACCGATGTATACGGTTTTGCCGTTCAGGTCTGTGAAATCCTGAATGTTCTCCCCCTTGTGGTACATCAGAACCTGCGGTGTGCTTTGAAAACCGGCAAGGATACCGACAACAGGAATTCCCTGTTCCCGCGCCTTCAAAATTTCATCCGCATAAGAGATACCGAATTCAGCTTTGCCTGCAGCGACAAGCTGCATGGTTGACACCTCGGGGCCTCCAGGCTGAATCGTCATGTCGATCCCCTTGTCCTTATAATAGTTCTGCTGCAATGCCGCAAAATAGCCTCCATCTTCCCCTTTGGCGTACCAGCCCTCGATCAGTTTCACCTGCTTCAAATCTGTTCCGGCTTCTCCTCCCGCCGAGGCAGAGGATTCTAGAGCGGAGGAATTGGAGCATGCGCTTAGAAGCAGTAGGATCAAAGAAGCAGCCGACAGCAGCCATTTCTTGTAACGAAGGTTCATATGATGTGTGGACATGTTGGATCTCTCCCCCGGTTCTGGTATCATTTCATTGCTGATTCATGCCAGGACTTCAAAAGTTTGTTCGATACCATGTTGATGATCAGGAAAAATGCGATTCCTAGGGCGGATGCCGCTAAACCGCAGGCGAACAGATAAGGCGTTTGCAGGCGGGTTGCCGCAACGGTAATCCCGTAACCGAGTCCGCCTTGTCCGCCGCCAATGCCTGCAATGTATTCACCCACGATCGCTCCGACAACCGAACTGGAGCATGAAATTTTCAGTCCTGCCATAATGTACGGAAGTGCCGCCGGAAATCTCAGCCTCCAAATGGTTTGCAGCTTGCTTGCATTATACAAATAGAATAAATTCTTCATGTTCTGATCCGTTGAATTCAATCCGATCAGCGTATTCGATAAAATCGGGAAAAAGCTGATTAAGAATGAAATGATCACAATGGCATTTATTCCCGCTCCGAACCAGATCACTATGATTGGCGCTACCGCAACGACCGGAATAGTCTGTAGGATAATAGCGTAGGGATATACGCTTTTTTCCACTGTTTTGGACAGGGCCAGTAGAATGGCCAATGAAATACCGAGCACTACACTGATCGTAAAACCGATCAACGCCTCCACAATGGTTGTGCTTACCGACGTAATCAGATTCGCGCTGTTCTCAGCAGCGGCTGCGGCAATATCGGATGGCTTGGGCAAGATATATGGGGGCGTTCCCAGTATCCGCACGATTAATTCCCATCCACCGATAAACAGGACAAACACGACTATTGGCGGCAGAATTTTTTTCAGCAGTCCAATGATTGGGCTCTCTTCTGCCGGATGATGGCTGCGGGCATTGTCCTTCCCAGAAGCTCGGATACCTGGTGTCGTTTCAACGGCTGGATTAGCTACCATCTCTTCCATGTTGCTTCCCTCTCCTCTCATTTCTGGCTATCAATGATTCAGTACATTGGACACGCTGCGTACATATTCACCGAATTCAGGTTGCGTCCGGAATTCATCATCCCTTGGATAGGCAAACGGAATATCAATGAAATCCGAAATTTTACCGGGACGAGGCGTCATCACCACGACTTTTGTCGATAGAAACACACTTTCAAACACGTTATGCGTAATGAACAGAACCGACATCTTCTTGTCCTGTTCCCAAATATTTAGCAGTTCATTCTGCAGCGTCTGCCTGGTAATTTCATCAAGGGCGCCAAATGGTTCATCCATTAACAGCAACTTGGGACGAGATATCAACGCTCGTGCAATAGATACTCTCATCTTCATTCCGCCTGACAACTCACGGGGCAGCACCTTCATATAATCCTTCAGGCCTACCAGCTCTAGAACCCGCTCCCCTTCGGTAATCCGCTCCTTTTTGGATACGCCACGCAAAGTAAGAGGCATGGTGACATTATCAATCAGCTTGGCCCACGGGAGGAGGGTATGCTCCTGAAATACAAAGGCAATTTCATTCTGTTTACGTGCTTCCTTTGGAGAAGTACCCAGCACGGTCAGATGACCGGAGGTCGGTTCCGTCAAACCGGCAATCATATTGAAAATGGTAGATTTCCCGCAACCGGAAGGACCGACAAAACATAGAAATTCTCCTTCCCCCACATGCAGATTCGCATGCTGCACAGCTACAGTGCCATTGGGGTAGATTTTGCCGACATCATCGATTACAAGCATGGAACGACTGTCCTTTTGGGCCGCTGCCTGTTGATTTTGGGTGAGCTGCATCTGAATCCCCTCTTCTCTTTGAAGTTGTGTCCTATCATATAGCCAAAAAATACACGTGTAAATATTACTGACACAATTTTGGTTTTTTATCTAACGGCATACGCTTTACGTTGGTTCAAAAACAGAACAATTGATGTTTTGGGTTAACTTATATGACATATATGTAACAAAAGGGATTGCAGAAATTCGACAAGACCCTATATAATTGCTTAAAAAGTTACGTGATGTCCGGTACCTGATTCAGATATGTATCGTTTAGGAGGATGGATTGACATGCAATTAACGATAGAAGATGCGTTGGCGGTGTACCCGTTATCGGAAGGGAAGTTGGCAGCCGGTAAAAAAGGAATTTCTCGAACGATTAGCTCCATCAATTTGATGGATGCTCCGGATGTGATCAACTGGATGAAAGAAGGGGAACTCTTGTTGACTACAGCGTATGCGATTAGGGATTCACCCGAGGAATTTGTTAATTTGCTGCAAAAGCTGAATGAACGTGGGGCCTCCGGACTTGGCATCAAGCTTGGTCGATACTGGGCGGAGATACCAGAGATTGCCCTGCTGGAAGCCGATCGGCTGGGCTTGCCCCTAATTGAGCTGCCTTTCCAATTCACCTTCTCCGAGCAGATCACCGCTCTCTACCAATCCGAGTTTCAACGCGATACCCGCCGGCTGAATGAATTGCTTGAAACGCAGAAGAAGCTGGTTGATTTTGCGATGCAGGCGGATGAGTACACCAATTATTTTCAAAGTATCACAAGCATTTTAGGGGTTCCTTTAGCCATTGTTACCTCTGAAGGACAGACCTTGTATAATATGACCCGCTGTTCCGATATGGAGCTGTTGAGCGATTGGCCCTGGAATCAGGACAATCGGTTTTACAAGTCGGCGAGCAACCTGTTGTATCGTGTCCCCCTGCTGAAAAACGGAAAGTCATACGGCTACTTGCTGATACAAACTGAAAACCTGCTCGAAGCACATGAAATGGAGGGCATTTTTCACCAAGCCGCCGTTATTCTTTCCTATCATCTGGAGGTCATCCAGAATCAGGAGGCAACTGCAGCAGGCAGTCGTCTTGGCACGGTCATGGAACGTTACTTAAAGGGGAACGCCTCTCTGAAAACGGTGCTCGAATTTGCCGAAGCATTGGGAAGCACATTTTGGAGCACGCCCTACGTATGCATGGTATCTTCCTCAAGAGCAGATGCCTGGGACCATGAAAGTCAGAGGCGCAAACTGAGGGAGATTCAGAATAGGCTTCAGGATCATCCCAAAACGTCCTCCTTGGAATCCCATCATTTTTATGTGATGAACCGCATATATTCACTCTTCCCCCTTCTAGAAGTAGAGGCCAAGGATCGAAGGAAGTATGAGGATTCGGTACGTTTGTATGCGGATTTGATGCATTCATGGGACCACGGAACAAGGACATGTTTTATCAGTAAAGTAAGAACGGGAATGGAGGAGTTCATCGATGGCTTCCGGGAGTGCGGGGATGCTGAGAGAATCAGTACGGAGCTTGGTTTAAGCGAACCGGTTGTCATGTTTGCTGACCTGGAATTTATTTATCTCTTCAAGCATATTCCACAGGAGGTCATGGTCAGGTATTGCTCTTATTTATTCCGTCCACTGCTGGACAAAGAAGAGGAATACACCAGCGAGATGATGCACACACTTGAAGCCTATTTCGCCAACAACGGCCAAGTGAATGAAACTGCACGTGAGCTATATATCCATCGCAACACAGTGCTGTACAGGCTGGAGAAAATTTCGGGGCTGCTGAACCTGGATTTGAAGAATACCGATCATCTGCTGCTCTTAAAGCTGGGACTGATGTTTAGGCATTTAATGTCTCCAGAGAGACAAATTTAAAAAAGGTCTAGGGTATATACTTAATTCCAAATGTTTTTAAACGGCAAAGTCTTATATTAATGTGCTTTTTCCCGCCACACTCCGGGGTTAACAATCACATGGTGAACCCTGAGGACCTTAACATTAGTTCTGTCATGATAATATTTAGATAACAATCTAATCCGCATGACCAATTGATTACGTATCAGGGCATGCTTACCCTGGTATGGTTGTCCTTGTAACATCTAAGCATGAAGATAAACATAATATAATGGCTGCTGGCTTTCATACAACGATAGGTTATGCTCCTTTAATCTATGGTGTCTCGTTACGAAAAGAAGCCTTTTCATACGATTTGATTATGAACAGTGGTAATTTTGGTATCAATTTTGTTCCGGCAGACTATGCTGAACTAATTCAGATTGTAGGAACTAGAAGTGGCAGAGAGATGGATAAATTCTCGGAGTATAACATTGAGTATGATCATGGTATAAACCTTAACGTTCCGATTTTAAAAGAAGCTTATTTTGCTTATGAGTGCAAGGTAATAGATTCAAGAAATTATGGAAGCCATGAGTTTGTAGCAGGAGAAATCAAGACGATTTACAAAGATGAAGATAAATTCATAGAAATTGATGGATGGACTATGCCAGATATGAACAAGTTAGAAGTCCCACTTTATTTAGGACGTTCCATCTATGCTACTTTTAATGCTAGCTCGGAGCAGAAAGATTATGTAAAGTATCGTTTTCAATAAAGAAGGCCCCTTCATCATTCTATAGTACAAATAAACTCGCAGAAGCCCGTTTATGCACCATTCTAACCGGAGAGTGACCTACCCTGTTCCTATAGTCTGTATGCTGTAAATACAGGCTCCTGCGAGTTTTTCTCATAACTGTAGATAATTCTACTTTCGTCCCTTTAAGAGACGGTCTTTTGATTGTTATTCAAAATCAGCGTTGAGCGTGATTTCTTTCCATTCTTCTATGTCTGAAAGCATACCTGTGAATTTATGTGTTGCTGCTTGATATGCAGCTTTACCAAGAAGTAAACGAAGTGGTGGGCTTGGTGTCTCAACTACCTTGATTACAGCTGCCGCTGCTTTCACTGGATCGCCTGACTCTTGTCCACCATTCTGCTGAACACCTTGCAGCATCTGTCCTACAAACGAATCCTTCAATTCAGAAATTTGAGTATCCGTCTTAACGGACGATCTGCCGCCCCAATCCGTTCGGAAACCGCTTGGTTCAATTAATGTTACTGCAATGTTAAATGGAGTCAGTTCTTTCGCCAAGCTTTCTGATATCCCTTCAACTGCATATTTGGTTGCATGATAGTAACCTAGTGTTGGAAATGAAGTTAAACCACCGATAGAGGAGAAATTAATGATATGACCGGACTTCTGAGCTCTCATATGCGGGAGAACAGCATTGGTCATATGCATAAGCCCCCAGAAGTTAATTTCGAACATTCGGCGTGTCTCTTCTTCTAGGCTTTCTTCCACTGAACTAAAGTATCCAATCCCAGCATTGTTCACTAGAACATCGATACGGCCGAATTTGTCAATGGTTTGCTGAACTGCATCTTTAATTTGATCATCGTTAGTTACATCCAATGGCAACGCAAGCGTGTTCTCTTCATGTCCTGATACGATATCTTGAATCTGCTCGACTCTACGAGCAGTCACGACTACCTTATAACCAGCTTCAATTGCTTGTACCGCTATTTGGCGGCCAAATCCAGTAGAGCAGCCCGTAATAAACCAAACTTTTTTTTCTAGAGACATTCTAATCACTCCTTTTAGATGATATCTCTACCTTACATCTTCAAGTATACTTTAAGTCAAATAAGCAAATCACCGGAGCTTTCTCTTTTCTTATATAGCAACACGTCATAAACAGCTATCTTACGAATAATTTTTTCAAGATGATACTGTTTTTTAGCCAAGGTGATCTCTACATTTTTTTTGTGTTCAGTTAAAAAATCTCTTCTGACATCCAACGTGTCATCCCCTTGTAGGATAAGCTCTGTATACGATTTTATTTCTTCTATCGTCATCCCTGTGTCTTTTAATGCCACCACGAGTTCAAGCCACTCGAGTACTTTCTCATTATATTCTCTTCGCCCATTGACGTTTCTTTTCACTTCGGGAAGAATCCCCACTTGTTCATAATAGCGAAGCGTAGATGCTGGTATTCCGGTTATTTTTACAAGCTCGTTGATACTATACATTAGAGGAAACCCCTTTTTTGTTAAAGTTGGATTTAAGATAATACATATGAAGTAGTTAGTCAATATTTCTTTATCATGCTAGACATAACGCTAACCTGCCCGTTAGCTTAACCAAAGAAGAGCAGCTACCAATTGGCAACTACTCCATGCTGATTTTCAACTAACGTTTCCCTCTCTTGTATAATCAGTCTGAAGGAGCCCCTTCATCGATGCGGGCATTGCATTTAAACCCATATTTTGGCTTTAGACCTACCCGACAAAGCTTTATACAGTACTTGCACCCCTGTTAGTAATGAGATAAAAAAACAGCTGAAGACAAAAACCGAGAGGAGAGACCATTCGAAGAGGTCGCGGCCAAGATAGGTCTGCCAGCCGAGTGCGAGTAAACCGAGTAAATAGCTAATACCTGCCACATGAGTCCATATTCTTGGAGTTTTTATTGCTGATGTAATGCGTTCAGATAGCCAAGCGACTACCGGTATAGCTTGCAGCGCGTGAAAGCCAATGCCGTGTAGAACAATTATATTCCCCTGATCACCGACAATACGGCCATTGTTTACGGAAATCCAAATACCAGCGATAAACGAAAACATGACTGCGATCATTGCATATCGGATACCTGTCACCAGTGTTGGGCGAAGTATATATGCTTTTTTGCGAAAAAATTGAACAGCTAAAAACAGGTAGCATAGGACCAGTAACAGAGCTACAGCAGTAAAAATAAAACCGATAATGTTGTCAAAGGGAACACCACTCTTCACAAACCTTGGATCCACCCCTCGAAAATTTTGTACGGTTTCAGCAAAATAGGAATAGAGGGCAAGTAGAATATATGACCTTCGGAAGAATGACCTGCCTTTCACGCTGAGTGCTGAAAATGGTGCGATAGCCGCCGTTGACAGTAGGAATATTCCCATCGCAGCGTTAAAAGAAAATGCATCAGAGACACTACCGTCTGGAGCCACATTTCCTCCGTTAAACAAAACCCATACTGCACAAACCCCTGCAAGTAAAAAACCGAGCAGACCAGTAAGTACTAGCCACCTCTCTCCTTCAAAATACTTAAGTGACCTGTTTGGTGTATCCATATTCTCCGCTTCCACAACACCCATTGTTTTCCCACCTCATTGATTATTTGTTATAAATATTTTACATATAGTTGAGGGAAGCTGAGAAACGGCTTAAGACCGAGCCTTACCTTGGACTTTGGTCGTAAGTGCTACTAGACCGTTATGGAATGTTCAATGACATCGAAACTTTCAGATTTAAACGCCTTTCACCGTGATGAATTCATTCAAATGCTAAGTAAATACATCATTATACAAACAAAAAAACCACTACGAGTCAGCAATTTCCGATGCGACTGTCAAGAATCCTCTCTATCGCTGGATATTCCTCGAATCTTTTTTCGATGAAATGTTAAATAACCGCCCCGTAAAGGGGCGATTATTTAAGCTTGCATAAATGATTCTAACGGTTCCAGAATCGCAAACGTCTTCTTTGCATCCTTCTTCCGTTGCACATCATAAAGTTTGGTCAACTCTTCGAATGATTTAGCTTTAATCTTCGTATAACTCGATTTGGTGTATCTGATTATGTACGTCTTTACCCCTTCCTCTTCACTCCACTCGTAAACGACATCATATTGGTCCCTCAAATTCTTTAAATGAAGTGACCGGCGCAACACTGCAAAGTGTTCTTCAATGGCTTCATCGCATTCCTCCATAATCTTCTCGTATGTGCAGCCAACTCGCATCAGAATCTCCGATGCCCGTTCATTGCCGTATCTCGCGAGAAATTCCTTCAACGAAACCAGCGCATATAGCAATATTTGTTCCTTGTCATTCGGATTCCTATATTCATAACAGCCTACAACCAAATTGCGGTCGGTCATCTCCTCCTTACTGAATTGCATATTAAACAAATACTCGAGTGTCTTTTGCTTCATAACGGTTTCCAACATCTGTTCTTTATCAATCCTGATGCCCGTGGTCACCCACGGAAACGGTAGTTGGCAGTTACCTTCACGCGGTATGCTACCCCTAAGATTCAAAATCGGCATACCCGTAGCAATTGCGTACGACCTGTTATATCCTTCGCCCGCGAATATTTCCTGTTCTTCTAGCATGTGTCCTGTCTCCTTTTTGTACCAAGTTCCATTCGGCGACTATTGCATATCCATAAAACTACCACTTTTTTGTGTTGGTCTCTTATTAGTTCATCAGCGCTTTTCATTAACCCACGAAGATATTTCTGGAATATATTGTATCACAGGAGAACAATAAGTCCATCTAATGGTTCCGTCATCCTGCCCCCAGGAATTTCAATGTTCCTTTGTAACTTCATCTGCCGGTCCAGATGTACAGCCACTTAAAACTATGATCAATAACATAAAAATGGCTACTGGTATTCTTTTTATTTTCTGTTCCTCCATACCTATATTCAAATAAAAAGGCCGCTTAATCAGCGGCCTTTAACGAATGCTTAGATTTGTGCCATTCCACCATCTACGAATAGTTCGATGCCGTTGACATAGCTGCTTTCCTCCGATGCAAGGAACATCACTGCACTGGCGATCTCCTCTGCTTTACCAAGGCGGCTCAATGGAACGGTATCCTTAGCGGATTCAAGGACTTGATCCAACGCCTCTCCAAACAAATCATCGTAAGCCGGCGTATGGATCATTCCTGGGCTCAGTACATTAATTCTTATTCCGGTCCCCTTTAAGTCCGTAACCCAGTTTCTCGTCATCTGGCGGAGCGCTGCTTTGGTTCCTCCGTACACGCTAAACCCTGCATCGCCGATCGTAGATGCCGTTGAACCCGTAAGAATGATGGAACCAGTCTGGTCCGGAAATAGCGGCAGAGCCTTCTGGATGGTGAACAGAGTACCCTTTACGTTTACATCGAATGTAATCTGGTATTGCTCTTCTGTAATATGGCCCAAGGGCAGGATGCTGCCAAGTCCGGCATTAGCGAAAAGAATGTCCAGATGCCCTTTCTCCTGTCTCACCGTTTCAAATAGTTTGTCCAGATCGTTTAGATTAGATATGTCACCTTGAACGCCAGTGACCCGTTCCCCAATCAATTTCACCGCTGTGTCCAGCTCGTTTTGTCTGCGTCCAGTTATGAAGACATGCGCCCCTTCCTCCACAAAACGCTGTGCCGTAGCAAGTCCGATACCGCTTGTCCCTCCAGTGACGACCACGACCTTACCATTGAAATTCCCCATGATTTCTGTCCTCTCCCTCTTGAGGCCGTATGGCCTATATTAGTACCGCCGCTATAGTAACCAAACCATAACAACGCAGTGATTTTACTCGTGTAAGATGTAATTCCACCGTACAAGTGACATTATGTATCAAACATATCTAAAAAAGAAGTACTTACTTTTTTGTTATATAGTAACTAAAAGGAAACAATTGTAAGGTTGTTGGGCTAAATCTCTTCTATAGCCATTTATATAAACGAAAACCCCAAGCATGATATCCCTGGGGTTTTCGTTTTATACTATTTTTAATCCGTATGCAAAATTTGGAACTCATCCTGTGCGAATGTTTCCTCTGCATATTTTCCACCCCAGTTGCAAAGATTTTTCAAAATAGATTCAAGAGATTGACCAAGTTCAGTAGTTGAATATTCGACTTTCGGAGGGACTTGATTATACACTTTTCTATGTATCAGTCCACTCGTTTCCAGGTCTCGAAGTGTTTGAATAAGCATTTTTTGAGTAATACTTGGTATCAATCTCTTCAACTCGCTCGTGCGCTTTGGACCTTTAATCAAATAATACAAAACAAGCGCCTTCCACTTCCCTCCGATAATGTCCAACGTAACCTCAAGGTCACAATAATATGTTTTCATATTAGTAATAACAGCCCCCGGTTCTATTTATTACTTTATAGCTACTATATAATTAAAAAGCATGTACACTATTAATTAATACTATAATTCATGATAGCATTTGTTGGTGCTTAAGAACAGTTCTAAAACAGTTAAATATTCAGATCATACAGTAGCTGGTCATATCCTGAAGGATAACCTCGACAGCTTCCTTAATTCTCCGGTGGTTGAAGTAAATATGTGCCTCCAACCCCCGCACGTACATCAATAATTTTTGATTTTTTTAACATTCTTATGATTCTACGTATGATAACAGGGTTTGTATTTACACTTAGGGCAATTTGATCACCCGTTAATTCTGCATCATTAATAGCAATCAATGAAAGAATATGAATAGTCATTGAAAAACGTCCATGTTCTTAACCTTTTCAGCAATGATACTAAAGTTCTTGCCTTAGAATGAATAACTAATTTTTCAATAATCCAAAAAAGAGACTATCTTTAAGCCAATATATTTGGCATCAAGATGGTCCCCTCTTCAAGATGCATGAAAATTAAAAGTTTGTTATCTGACAAGATGTGATACGCGGCTGATCAAGGCAAAGTGATCCCGTTTCGTTGCCCCTCTTTGACTTTATTTAAGCATTTCTTTCATTGACCTGTACTGCTTATCCGAATTGGACCCAGGAGTCCACTTGGCTCCTGTTGCGCAAAGGAGGACAAGAAATCTTGTTGTTCTTTTACCAACGTATTAGTAACTTCGATTATTAGTTTATTTTCCCCGCTTTTTAACTCCCCATTGATTTCAAATCGATAAGGCGGACAAATTCGCACGCCTATATGTTCACCGTTTAACCACACCTCTGCCGTTTCAAAAACCTGACCCAGATCTAAAATTGCTTGGTTAACGGATTCGAACCATTCAAATTGTGTTTCATAACGAAACGTACCCGAAAAATATGGTAGATAGTCAGGCGAACTCATATTCATTAGATCGCCTAATTGGCCCCATTCAACAAAACGAGGATAATGTATTGCTTCTGATGTGGAAACGGCCCAAGCATTTTTTAATTCTATTGCGTTTGTGAACTCTATATCCACTGGTTTTTCAGCATAACCTTCAAGGTTACTTCCGAGCAGCAGCATAATGGATTCATATGGACATAGAGTCAGCAGCACCGAATTCGGATCATTGTCCGAAGCATTCAAACGTCTCAGGCGATTCAGGAAAGCATCATAGGCGTAGATATCGCCTTTTACCGGTAAAGCAACCTCTGTAGATATCGTTTTATGCGGACTCTCATTGAAAAACATAAACACATCCAAATCAGGATGAACATAGTGATAATACCGCAGATAAGGTTCAGGGTTATGAACATGAATATCGTAATACCCGTTGTTAATGAGTTCCTGAGACAACTTGTTCAGCGCTACATGCTTAACGTTCTTATGATTGAAAAGACAGGAGAGTTCTCCAGCAACCCCAATGCCTTCGCTGGAACGTGTTGGTAGTGCGTCAACAAAATAAATGACCAATCCCTGTTCAGCAAACTGTATTAAACGCTGCAGAAACAACGCAGGAAGAGCATCCGAATAAGGTAGGATCAGGCATGCGTAATCCTCAAGATGCACTTGCAGTCGGCCATCCATCACGCTGGCTCCGTCCAGAAGAACGTCGATTGGAAGAATATCGCAGTCAATTTGATGCTGCATTAATTCTTTGACGGGCTCCTGAAAATACATGGCTCCCCCTGACCATTCGGCTTCAGCGTGATAAACAACGCCTGCTGTCGCCACGTGCCTCCCACCTGAAATTAGGTGGCTAATCCGGTTCATATATTGATTTAAATGTTTATAGTATCGATACTGCGGATTCTTACCGCCTGCATACATATGCGGAGGACAATCCGGATCTAGGAAGGACTTTTGTGTAAAAGCATGCGGGACGAAGTAGTTAACCCCGCGCACCAGCATATGGTCGGTAAGCCATTTCATCAGCTTTAAACCTTCCGTCCAGCCATATGCTCCGTATAATTCGCACATGGTCCGACCTTGTTTTTTCGGATCAATGTGTCCAAGTGATACTGCCAGCTTAGCTAAGCCATAATGGAAGAACAAACTGTCCGTCTCTCCCGACGTAGTTCGGAAACTCAATTCATCGAAACCAGGCACAATCTGCCATAACACCACATCAAGACCCGACATATCCTGTCCCCAGAGTGAGCGGAAAAAGTGTCCTGCACCGGAGCCAAGCCTTGCATGAACATTGTTGTCTTCGAGCACATGTCCGATATATTCAACTCCGCGGGCTCGGCACCAGGCCCCGATTTTATTGCAAAAGTTATCCGCGTAGAGCTTGCTCACGATATTCATATAAGTGTAACGCAAGATGTCGGACCGTTCCTCCCCTTCTTGCCAGAGAAGGTAAAGCTCCTTGCGATAATCCTCGCCGAGGGCCTGCTCTAGCAAACCTGGCATTTCAAGGCTCCAGGGAAGCGACACCCCTGGTTTACCGGGTTTTGAATTGAAGTCGAATGTCGTTGGATCATTGTAGAATCCAGGTTCGTCCGAAAAGAAGCCAGCAAATGTCTTACCGAAATCTGCCTGATATCGTTGATAGACCGCCTCATGAACCGTATCGATCAGAATGCGTACCGAAGCCTGATCCAGCGGGTTCAGGTAATCTTCCTGTGCCTTGCTACCGCCCTCTTTATTGGCAGAAATAATAAATATGCGCCAGTATCCTTCGGGAATGTCCCAATATAGAACACCGTTCTGAACATATTCAGTGATGTCGACGCAGTCGCCGAGTAATGCCCCATTGGATGAATCTCGGCGGACTGCAACAGCGGATACCAGTTTGTTTTTCCCATTCGCATGTTGAGGGAACGATATTGTAGGCCGAAGCCCGGTCATCAGTAAAGTATCTAGCAAAAAAGAAGCACCTTCTGCTGGACCCAAAGTGTCGATATAACGTTCACCCAGAAACAATCGGTGAAGCTCTTCCGGAGCTTCCTTTATCTTACCTGCTGCGTGCCCCGTTGGAAAATGATCGTCATCAAGTAGCCACACTTTCATCCCACGCTTACGGGCTTCATCCATAATAATGTCCATGTCTGTCCACCACTTCGGTCCCAAAAAATCAGGATGCGGTCGGGCTTCAATACACACAGCACCGATGCCTGCTTCATCTACACGGGCCATTTCTTCCCGGATCACCCGCTCCTCCTCTCCATGCTGCCATAGGAATGGGAGGATATAATTGTGTTCTTGACCCTTGAGCACGTCTATTAATCGATTCGTCATGATTCCCTCCTGTATAGCTCGAAATTGAATTCTTAGGTTTCCGGCAAGACGGAAGATATTAAAATTCGCCCGCCTTCAACCGATAGCGGGCGAATACTATAGTTAATTCATTATTTCTGCACCTTGGCATACCACTCTCTTGCGCGCTTAGTCACTTCTTCCCCGCCTGATGTGTTCCACTTATCTACAAACTCATCAAACTTCTCAATCGGATATTGTCCCAAAATGATTTTGGTAGCGTATTCCACGTACAGTGTACGATTATTAATATCAGGGAAACTGTCGTATACACTGGCTGGCATACCGTCACCAGCAATGACTTTTGCATATTTCTGAGCTTCCTTCATATTCCGTGTAACCTGATCGATTGCCCATTTACTGTCTTTTGATGATGTACTGTTAAAGAGACCGATCGTGAAATCAAGTGTTGCCAAAGTCGAATATGGATTCAAAAGTTGATTTTCCTGACTGCTCTTGTCATCGGGAAGTTTAACAGCTTTGCCATCCTTCAACTCATAGTGCATGCCTTCCACGCCCAGGAACAGATCCTTCCAGTTCTTTTTGTCATATATATTGTTCAGCAGCTTCAAGGTGGCCATCAGCTTGTTCTCATCCTTATTGTTCTTGATGACCCACTGCGGAGGTGCAAATCTCTTCATTGTGTAAAAACCTTCATATCCTTCGACTTCTGGTACAGGGAGCACCGTAAAGTTAGCCTTCACGCCTGTGTTCTTCTTCAAATTTTCCAGAATCAAATTGCCATGCTCAACCCAGTGAAAATAGTTCCCTACCTTGTCAGATTGAATTTTGCCATCCCACTTATCCTTCGTGTTCAAAAGTGACTCCTTGTCGATTAAGCCTTCCTTATACAGCTTGGCCGCGAATTCCAGAGCTGCCCTCATATTCGGAGTCACTGCGGAATAAGTCAACTCTCCGTTGTATATATCCCACTCCGGATAGCCTTCGAACATCGCTACCCCGTACATGGCAAACAAGTGATCCATCCACCTAGCCTGCTCCCTGCCGCCTGTAGGAAGCTCATCCTTCTGGCCGTTGCCGTTAGGGTCCTTATCCCGAAATGCTTCAAGCACCTTAACGTATTCGTCCTGAGTCTTCGGCATCGTCAGACCGAGCTTATCGAGCCAATCCTGACGGATCATGCCAGCGTATCTTCCGTACTCCACAACACCGGGAATGTAGTAGATTTTTCCCTGACCCGTAGGATCGTTCGCCTTGACTACATCCCACATCTCCTGCGGGATGGCTTCCCATACATTCGGCGCATATTTGGGCAGCAGGTCGGTCAGATCGGCAATGGCACCATTTTTAGCCAAGCTGTCTTCAATGCCCTGCTGAGGGATGAACAAGTCTGGCATTTCATTGGCGGCGATTTTCAGGTTTAGTTGGTTGAGATAGTTAGTGCCTCCGTTCCATTCCACATACGGATGAATTACACCCACGCCAAGCTTTTCCTTATAAAACTCATATAACTTGCTGCCCTTGGTAATTGCTTTATAACCGATGTTCGTTCCCCATACTTCGATATCTACCGTTCCATCCTCATTGGCAGATGTTTGGCCAGAACTGGAAGAATCACCTGTAGAGCTTGAATTGCAGCCGGCAATTGTACTTATCGCAAGAACACCTGCGGCCATAAGTAAACTCATCTTTTTCAGAATCATAGCTAATCCCCCTTCAATCACTGTTATTTTGTACGTTCTCGCTATTCATTGATAAGATCGAGATCAGCCCTTCACAGAGCCGAGCATGGCCCCTTTGACAAAATACTTTTGCAGGAAGGGATACACAATGATGATCGGAATGATCGCAAAAATAACGGTTGCTGCTCTCAGTGTCCGCTCATTGTAATTCAGGTTCACCGTTGAAGCAGTACCTGCCATCATAACGCTATCGTCGGTGATAAACTGCCTGATCTTGATCTGCAGCGGAAACCAATTGGTATCTTGCAGAAAAAATAGTGGATGCTGAAATTGATTCCATAACACCACACCATAGAATAAGGCAAGGGTTGCCATTACAGCTTTGGATAAGGGAAGAACGAAATGGAACAGCATTCGGAAATACCCACAGCCCTCAAGAAAGGCCGCTTCCTCCAGCTCTTTGGGAAATTGTTTGAAGAAGGTTCTCATGATGATCAAATTAAAGGGATTCAGGATATGAGGCAAGATCAGGACCAGTGGATTATCATAGAGTCCAATGCTGCGGACCGTCAGGAAATACGGAACGATCGGCGCTTTGAAGATCATTGCAATCACAACGCATACCATAATCACGGAGCCCCATCGGAACTCTGACTTGGACAGTGGATACGCGAACAAGGCTGTCATTAGTAGAGCTAATATCGTTCCAATCACGGTCGTACCTACTGTCAGAAAGAAGGATCTCCACAGATCCGGACGATCAATGATGTACTTCCATGAATCTAGCGTAAATTCCTTTGGCCACAGTGTCACCAGATTCATGTCCACAACGCTTTTGGAACTAAATGAGGTTGAGATTACCGATATAAGCGGTATAATGGCCGCTATGGAAAACAGGATGAGAAAAATGGTAACTCCGGTAACCAATGCTCGTTCTCTTTTTGATTCAACCATTTTTACCAAAGCCCCCCATCCGACACTTTTTTGGACAGTTTATTAAATACAAATACCAGGATAAAGCCAATCACCGACTGAAATAGCCCAACTGCTGTCGCGAAACTGTACTGTGCTTGCTGTATACCGGTTCGGAACACATACGTATCCAAAATGTCCCCCACACTGTACGTCATCGGAGTGAGCAGATTGAATACCTGATCAAATCCGAGATCCAGGAAGTTTCCGATCTCCAGCAGAAAAAGTACAAGTACGGTTGGTAACAGGAGTGGGAATGTAATATGGCGAACTTGTCTTAGTTTTGATGCACCATCGATCATTGCCGATTCGTACAGTTGAGGGTCGATTGCGCTAATAGCAGCCATGTACACCACAGTCCCCCACCCGGCGTCTCTCCAGATGGACGAGATAGCATAGATGGGTCTGAAATAGTCACTCTCTTGCATGGCCAGCACAGGCTCCAGACCGAACCAGCCGATAACAATATTGAACAATCCGCTTAAAGAAAAGAAATCGAACAGGATTCCGCCTACGATAACCCAGGATAAAAAATGCGGGATATAAAGCGCCGTTTGAATTCCTTTTTTTAACGCCGATTTGCGAATCTCGTTTATCATGAGTGCCAGCAGTACGGGGAACGGAAAAACCAATACAAGTTTGAGGAATCCGAGCATCAGGGTATTTCCAAATACTCTTGCAAAATCGGGATGGTCGAATAAGGTCTTAAAATGTTTGAGCCCTACCCACGGACTATCATCGAACCCTTGAAATACCGAGTAATCCTTGAAGGCGATGACCGCACCACCCAACGGGATAAATTTAAACACAATGAGAAAAACGATGCCTGGAATAGCCATCACGTATAGTGGCCAGTACACTTTCAATCGATGAAACGCAAACACTTTCAATGTATCCCCCCCAATATTCTCTGATGAATCCGCTTACAAGATAACTATACAGCCAGAATAATCCTCTCTCAATTAGGCATTTTTAAGTTAAAATAAGTGTTTTTTAAGAAAAAAGATGCCACTTCGCTATGAAGTGGCACCCTTTATTTTCATTGCTCTGCAAGACTTTTTCGATATTCCCGTGGTTTGAATCCAGTCCATTTTTCGAACATACGTGCAAAATGCTGCGCATCTGAATAACCTACCTTATGGCAGATTTCATATACTTTCATGTCTGTCTGCTCAAGCATTTCCTTTGCTCTGCTAATCCGTATGTGGGTCAAAAAATTCAAATACGTTTCACCTGTCTTTTGTTTGAAATATTGGCTGAGGTAATATGGATTCATGTAAAAGCGAGCAGCTAATTCGGCCAAACTAAGAGACTCATCATAATGATCTGTGACATATTTCTTGATCTCTGAGATCATATCCTTTTTCTTGAGGGCACGATGTTCCAACATAAATGCAATAATTCCACCAATGACTTCTACCATCCATTGCTCCAAAGACGCCAGCGTCTTAAACCGTGAAATCCCCTCCAAAGATAACAGCTGACGGCTTAGCAAAGTGTTCTGCTGAAGCTGCTGAAAGGATATCTTTCGAATGCTCAGCAAAAGCAAGTTCAAGCATTGCTGCTGGAGATCTACCGGACTGAAATTGGGTTCAGCTTCTATTCTTTTGAAGATCCGGTGGATAATAACCACACTTTCTCTCTCATCCATGTTGTCGATGGCAGCCTCCAGGTCCCCGATTATCTCTTCTGTCACCAGCTCGTTTTTCCCTGTGAGACTCATGATCTGGGTAAACGAAATGACAGGTTCTGCGCCCTTAATGACTTGATAACTGAGTGCATTTCGTGCTTCTTCAAAGGATTGGCTGATACCACTAGGCCGATTTTGCACGCTCCCAATCCCAATTACGCTGGAGACGTTCAGTTGTCTGAACAGGACCTCATGAAGGCGCTGTGCCGTGTTACCCATATCTCTGCTCTCCAAAGCTGCACCGTGCATCACGATCACCGCAATTTGTGCACCAGTGTAACGAAAACGATATACACCACTGTATTGACTGAAGACCAGATCAATCTGTCTAAATACAGCGTCAAAGCCAAGTTCTCTCAGACCATCTGCCTTACTACGGATTTCAATGAGCATACAGGCAAATTGAGCACCCTCCTCAGGCGTACATCCGATCCTTAGCAGCTCCTCTGCAATTTCAGTATCGTCATTGCCCATATCCAGAATATCTCTCAAGCCATCTTCCTGAAAGCGCTGATACGAGGCAAGTTTTAATGCATCCATTTCCTGGACTTTGCTTCGCTCTATGCGAATTGTATCCATGACCTGACAAACACAGTCACGCAATTCCTGTTCCTCAACCGGCTTGTTGATGTAAAAATTTACACCCAGCTTCATGCCTTTCTGGGCATACTCAAAGTCCGCATAACCGCTTAGTAATATGAATTTGCTCTGAATGTCGACCGCTTTGAGCAGTTGAATCATTTCTAGTCCACCCGCCTGCGGCATTCGAATATCGGTAATAACGATGTCTGGCTGCCATTTTTGAATCAGCTCAAACCCTTCATGCCCATTGTAAGCTGTTCCAATCACTTCACATTCCGGAATATAGCGATCAATCATCTTTTTGAGTCCTTCCACTATCCCTTTTTCATCATCTACCAAGATCAGTTTCAACTCTCTCACCTTCCTTCTATGCATTGGCACTCAAATGCTCAGATATGCTTATCCCAGGAATCCGAATTTCAATAGTCGTTCCAATGTTGACATCAGATAAAACCTTAACGTAATAAGCATCTCCATATTGGAGTTTAATTCGTTCTGTGATATTGGTCAGGCCCAGACCGTTCTCTCCCACATCATCGTGATTTCCCAGGCTGTGTCTGTTTGAAGCCGCCTGTTCCAGGAACAGATCCAGTTCCGCCAATTTCTCCGCAGACATTCCGGTACCGTTGTCCGAAATTCGGATCAGAACCTCTCCATTTTCCGTCCAGCTCCCCTCGATATTGATACATAATGCCTGGCTGTAGCCAGCAAAACCATGGTTGATGCTATTTTCCACTATAGGCTGAAATACCAACGGTATAATGCTGCACTCCAGTATTTCTTCCGGTATGTTAACATTCAATTCAAACATGTCATCGAATCGGATGTTCTGAAGTTGCAGATAGTTAGCTGTATACTCCAGTTCATGCTTAATAGAATGATGCCTTCCTTCTTTCCCAAGCGTTAAGCGGAACATTCGAGCCAAAATTTTAATCATGCCTGCCGTATCCTCGTCATCTTTTACCAATGCCTTCATCCGAATCGATTCCAAGGTATTGTACAGCATATGGGGGTTAATCTGATTTTGAAGGGCGAGGAACTTGGCTTGCCGCTGCTTGATTTCTGCCACGTATACCTCTTCTATTAACGTTTTGATCGTGACAATCATTTTGTTGTAACTGTATACCAGGCTCCCAATTTCATCACTGGTCTGTTCTTTCTCTATGGGAAGATATTGACCTACCTCTGCCTGCTTCATGCTTCTTCGAAGTGCCTTGATAGGTCTTGTAATTGTATAACTGAGCCACAGCGAGATCAGAAAGATAATCAGACAGCTTGCTATGATGACGATCATCGTTAGCCCTTTCATCTGATTGATTCTCTGCAGCAATTTGGAACGGGGGATCTCTGTTTTGATGAATAATTCCTCTTGAGCCGTATGCTCGGATAAAATAATCCGATCTTCATTTCCGCTGTCTCCCGTGAGATCAAACCCTGAATGGAGCACCTGCTCCCATGTGATCCGGCCACTGGCAGCTTCGGAATGATAAACAATCTCTCTACGATCATTGCTTATAATCACGCTAATGCCATATTTATCACGAGCTTGCAGGAACTCATGCTCAAGCTGAAGCAGCGTAAAAGGATCTAGATCGATTAGAAGCATGCCGGCATATGCTCCTTTCGAATTAAACAGCACTCTTCCCACCGTCACAACGGCTCCTGCGCCCTTATCCTCGTAATAGGAACGATCGTGCAGACCGCTAATAAAAAAGGTCTGATCCGAATTGCGGAGCTGATTGTACCAATCCTGGGATAATAGTCTGCTCTCATCAACTCTGCTGGTCGTAGTTGTGTATTGGTACACGCTGTTATCGCGGCTGACCAGCATTACGGTGCCAATTTCGGATTTGAGCAATGACACCCTCATGAGAAGCTGTTGTACGGCCACCCGCTGATTTACCTCCTCGTTCATGGGTATATTTGACCCTTCTCCGAGCCTGTAGATCAATTCGTTTTCGACCAATACTGACTTCGTAATCTTGTCATATTCCTTGATAAATTCATTCAAAGAGGACTTGATCTGGGATGTGTACAAGGAGGCAAATTCCTGTGAGGATTCTTCCAGCCCTTTGGCCGACTGATGAAAAATGAATACGCTTACAATTATTAGCGGAATGATGCAGGCCAGCAGGTAACTCAACATCAATTTGTTTTGAAACCTCAACTTTTTTATCATGGGCATCCCTTCCTTTGGTGCTCATCTTATCTTTTAGAAACTACTGTTCGTCCATAATTGCGTTAACTTTAACGCCCCTACCCCTATCTTGTAAAGGGATTTTTGCTCGTTTCAAGCATAGTTTACAGCAGAAGGGGTCCTTGAATCATGCTCTACTTGTACTGTCTTAAAAATGACTATGTAATTCCTTAAAAACAACCTGTTGATAGCGAAGTGGACAACCCCCAAATGGATGTAAATCATTTTCCAGTAAAATACAATTAGACGAGATAAAGCAAGGTCATGTATGGTAATTACACAACACAAATTCTGAGGAGTAATTTTACACTATGATCAATCGATTCATCAGCTTATTTTCCATTCCTTCGTATACTTTACTCTTTATGTGTATGGCATTACAGGGAATGGGCATTTCACTCAGTACCCCCTTTTTATCTATTTATTTCACGGAACAGCTTGGCGTATCTATTGGAATGTTTGGTCTTTATCTAGCCGTTACACTAATTGCAGGAATATGGATCAGTACGCTAATCGGGAGACGTTCTGACCTCGGCTTGAATCGGAAGAGCGTTTATCTTTTCTCTACTCTCTCTAATGTTCTGGCCTTTAGTGGATACTTGTTTATTCAAGATTTTCCGATTTTGTTCATTTACATGACCGTGTTTACTGCCCTTGGTGCACCAGGAATGCCCCAGTTGTTCGCTATTTCTAGAGAAGCAGTGATAAAGAGTCATTTTACGGAGCGTGCGTTTGCTAATTCTACCTTGCGTTCTGCTTTCTCTCTCGGCTTTATTACAGGTCCTTTAATCGGCACTTTATTACTCGCTGCTATTGGATTTAAGGGGGTTTTTCTGGGAACGATCGGAGCTTTCCTACTCGTTGCTCTGCTTGTTTTCCTGTTTCTCCAATCAAACACAGAAATGAAGAGCAATAATGCTGAAGCGAATATAAAAAGTTTCCGACTGACTCAAAACCGGGATATTTTAATTCCTTTTCTCATTCTGATACTCATGTATACGGCTCATTGGATGAGCAGCATTAACACGGCTCTCTTTATTACAAACAATCTTGGGGGTACGACAAGTCATGTCGGTTTAATCAGCAGTATATGTGCTGCGCTGGAAATTCCCTTTATGATTGTACTCGGTCTACTTAGTGCAAAGTATAGTAACCGAATCTTGGTGTTTTGCGGGGCTATTTTTGGAGGAGCTTATTATTTCGTTATACTTATCTCGAACGAGATGTGGCAAATGCTTGCAGCACAAATTTTGCTCGCTGTTTTTGTCGCCGTCATTTCTGCGATTGGAATTAGCTACATTCAGGACCTGCTGCCTAGTATGCCGGGATATGCTTCCACACTCTATTCGAATTCATCCACAATCGGTAGACTGCTTGGTAGTCTTGTTGGTGGTGGAGTAGCCAGCATTGTGGGTTACCGATATTCATTTATCTTCTGCTTTATACTTATCATTGTTGCTGTAATTATGCTTGTGGTAAGTGGACGAAAGCCTGTAGATGAAACGCAAATTTCAACTTAACTACGTCGATTCAACGGGATAATTTAGTTTTTAAGTTTTTCTACGTATGGGTAATTAACATTGGGCACGGCATTATGCTTGAAGCACTCCCTACAAAAGAAACCGACCTTGGTCCTGCATAAAACAGGATCAAGGTCGGTTTCTTTGATTATAGCTGCAAGAAAATCTTATACAGAACCTGAGCAGCTTCTGCTCTGGTTGTCGTGCCGTCAGGACTCAAGGTGACACTGCTTCGCCCGTTTATGAAACCCATTTTAACCATTGCAGCCATGTCATCAATTGCGTACTTTGCTACATTAGCAGCATCTGTGAATCTCTTGAGATCTTCAGCTGTGCGGGTCTGCTCGGTTTTGCCCACTGCCCGCAAAGCCCGCATGGTCAGCACAGCCAAATCTTGTCTAGCAATTTCCGTTTCCGGATAGAAGCTGCCGTTCGTGCCCAGGGAGATCCCGAGTGCTTTGGCGATTCCGATTTCCTTATAATAGAGGTCTGTTTGCTTCATATCACTAAAGGTGGTGTTGAACTCTGCTTTGAGATCCAGTGTCCTTACCAACCAAGCTAGATACTCACCTCTTGTGACCTTTTGCCCGGGACTAAAGCTTGTTGCTGATGTCCCGTCGATGAATCCTTTGGACGCCATTGTTTCAACCGCTGGTGCGTACCACGAATCTTTGATGACATCATTGAAGAACTTCTTCGTATAAACAACTGCATATTGACCTGTGTTTGCCGCTGGAAAAACCATGGCTTGTAGAGCACTGTCGTATTTGCCATTCAGTAGCTGAACAAATGTACTATTCGCAGCCACGTTCGAAACTGTAAGGTATTTGGAATTGGCCAATTCTTCAACATCAGGAGTATAAGGCAGTCTGATTTCAGCGGGTGCATTCAAGGTTGCCATTTCTTCTCCATCTAATTGAACAGCGAATGCAATAACAGGTCTGCTGGCTGTTACGGAATTTACTTCTGAATGTAGCTTTGCCGTATCTAGCCAGCTCAGTGACAGTTCCACATTTTTGGCACCTGATACATACTTCAGCAAATTAGAAGGTACTGCAACGGTTCCAAATTCCGTATTAATCTCGATCTTAATGTTGGCATGCTCTGCGGATAGTGCAGCTGAAGGAAGCTCAACCGCATAGGAATTGGCTCCCTCTGCTTTCGGAATGTCCACCATGATTGTTTTAATATTACTGCTATTCGCCTTTACATGCTCCAGAGCCTTATTAAGGTCTTCCTGCCGGATAGGTGCTCCTTTAGCTTTACCGGTTTTGGTATCCGTCTTTGGTGCCACAATCTTAATCCAATTCCCTTCGACTTTGATGTTTTCAGGAGCCGGTGAAGGTGTGGTCACTGACACAGGTGCATCCGTTGACGGCGGTGTTTCCGGAGGCTTCGGATTGATGACTGGATTGCTGATAACGACAGTAAGGGATTGGCTCGCATAATGAGTTGCCGTTTCTTTATATCTTACTTCGTAGATTCCGTTACCAAGACCTGTAACCTCTGTGCCTGTGATCGCATTCCAGCTGCCAGCGTCCACTCCCACTTGCCGATATTCCATTACAGGACTTACACCAATGATCCTGCCATCCTTGGCCCCAGCTGCACTGACATTTACAGCCTTGATCTCTGCACTGGACGGCGGACTTTGCTCCTGCTTGGTTCCGTCAGGCACAACGATCAGGATAGCAAGACTTGGATTGCTCAAATCCGTTCCGGCGTATCGGAGCTCGTAGCTGCCGGCCTCGAGGCCTTCAATGCTGGTTCCACTAACCGGCATGTAACCACCTTGATCCGCCTTTCGGTACTCCATATCGGCAGTCACATTTTCAATTCTGCCATCATTCCCGCCTGCCGCTGTTGGCGGTGTAATGACGAGTCCTTCCGCTGTTGGTGCCTCTCTGTCTGCCTTGGCTTCATTGCGAATGTCCACGGTTACCGGCGGACTTGCCTTTAGGCTGTCTGTGGCTGCATACCGGATCTGATAGCTGCCAGGCTCCAGATCGTTGATACTTGAACCTGTAACAGGCGTGTAGTCCTCTTCGCCCAGCTTCCGGTATTCCATCGTATCATCCAAGCCCTCAATTATGCCTTTTAAGTCGGTGTCTGAATTGGCGTGTGAGATCACCCACCCACTCGCATCGGGTGCAGCCTGCTCCTGTGTCTGCCCTTCCGGAATAACGACTTCCTTATCCAGGCTAGCGCTCAGCAAACGGGTCTTTATATACCGGACATAATATTTACCGGCGGTGAGACCTGTGACCTCAATTGCTGCAATTGCAATATATTCTTCTTCGCCTTCCTTCTTATACTCCATTTCTGTTGTCACACCGATCAGTTTGCCGTCATCTCCTTCAGGAATGGACGGTGCCACACCGGCCGGTGTTACTGGAGCCTCACGATCAGGACTGGATATGGCCTGATGAACTTCCCATTCCCATAGGCCTACACCGTTATCTCCTGCCCGTGATTGCTTGGTCAGGGTGGCTCGCAGCGCCTTGACCTCAAGTACTGGATCAAATGTGTACGGATTGGAAGATTCCGTCGGAGAATGATCAACCACTTTGATTCCTTCTGTAACCGTTCCCGCTGTTACCCATTCATTAGTAACGCTGTCCACCGGGATATAGGAATATACAATTTGGGTAGGCTGCTTGATTCCGCCGGCATCTGACCACAGCACCAGATTCGAACTCCGGATTGATGCACCCTGCGGCCATTCATATTGCACCCACTCCTCTGCGCCTTCATGGCCCCAGGTCCCCCAATGCGCAATGTTGTTGCCATCTTTCTTTCCGTCGTTTACTGCAGCCACACTCTCCCAAGGAGAGGTATAGCTGGAAGAAGTATTTGCGAGGAAGGCCATATTGCCGTCTCTCGGACTGAGCAGACGCAAATCCATCAGCAGCTTCTGAAGCGCCAGGGTAACTTCTTCGTCTGTGGCATTCGTATTCTTGATCACAGCAGATGATTCTGTCTTCGCCGCTTCTATTGGCGCAAGACCTGGATCTGCAAGGTTCGAAGCATTTAATGTATTTACATAGTTATAGACCTTGATCAGTTCTGTCTTATCTACCGCTCCGGTATAGCCGTATACCTTCCATTCCAGAATACCGCTGCCATTAACGGAAGGCTTCATGTCCATACGGACACCTGTAATATAGGCGGGCTCAAAGGTCGTTGTATTGTATTTATTAAGTTCATTGCCCAATCCCTTTATGTCCCGCGGGGTGTACCATTTCCCATTTTCGTCGCGAAGCATAAGCTGCATATCCTTCGGACGGAAGTTCCCGCCGTTGTCTTGAAATACATATACATCTGTGGAAGAGGCCAGGAATGGCTGATCCCATTCATACGTCACCCATGCTGGATCTCCTTCTCTCCCCCAGTTATGCCATGCACTGTTGGGGGCACCGCGGTTCGGCGAGAAATCTGCCGAGCTTTTAGGTTCAATGCCGTTATTCATCGCTACCGGATATCCGTCGCCACCAGAGAAGCTAGCAGAAGCCTTGGCTGTCAGCGCCGCATTTTGCAGCTCAGAATTCACGACATGTACGGTAGCCCAAACCTCCAAAGCACTGCCATCGACGTTTCCTCTGGCTTCGAATTGGCCTGCACTAGCATAGCTGCTTGGATCAATGACATCCCAAGTGATTTCCTGCTCTAAATACCCGTCCTCTGTTAAAATATAAATTTGTCTATGAAGTTCTGGTACTATATCCTTCTTGGTCACTACGCTGAGTGCCCGATAAACGTCAACGGTATCTTCCTTGATCTCTACCGTTACATCCCTACTGGCCTTCTTGTCTCCGTCTGTAGCACTGAAGGTAAACACGTAGGTGCCTGCCGTGCTTATACGCGCATAGGCTGCTGCTTTGTCACCATCTACAAATGAAATGTCCGCTGAACCTTCGGGCTTTTGCTTAATGGCCCAAGAGTACTTCAACTGGGGTTCTTCTGCCTCACTATGCACAGGGTCAGGAATGGCTTCCCCGGACAATACCACGATACTGTTATTGGCAACATCCTGAACAGCAGTCACTTGGCCGATTGCTGGAGGTTGTTTATCCGGCGGTGAAGCCAGTTCGAAGATTATCTGGCTGGAGCCAGTCATTTGTCCATCACTTGCGCTAAGCTTAACCGTATATGAGCCTGCTTTGGTACCCGTGGCCTGTGTAATGCTTGCTTTCGGATGAGTAAAGGTTAGCTTGGAGCCTTCTGGGGCACTGACCAATTCCCATTGATAAGACAGAGTCCCTTCCGGCGCGCCATCATCGGTTACAATCCCGTTCAGCATCAATGGAATCAACGCCTGTGGATGCTGTGTCGCCAGCTCTACAGTAATTTGCGGAGCTTCATTTTCACCGCCGGCTGACTTTTCAATGATCAATTCAGCACGCTGTACGCTACCCATCTGAAACATGGCAACGCCTTCATTGTTCTGAACATAGAACTGTCCGGCAGATGTACCATTCAGCTTCATGGTATAGTATCCATTCTCCATCCCCACACCATCGAACAAAATCCGTGAAGTATGCTCTTTCCCTGATGGATTCAGGAGCTGGAGAGTATAACCCTTACCATCTTTTTGAATTTGCGCGCTTTCCACTTTATCGCTTTCCAGCTCCAAATAGATTTTCTCGTCGATCAGATTGATCCGCTTGCCGAAACCGTCTTTCGGCGTAATGTTGTAGCTGTTTCCTTCGTCAGTGACCAGCGCTCCATAACCGAACAGCCCGAATATCGGATCTGTAACAATATCAGAGCTGATGCTGAGAAGGGAACCATAGAGGCCTTCTTCCGATTCGCCTGAAAAATCATTCCAGCCGTTACTCATGACACGTGATCCGCCATCGTATACGTCCTTCGTACCTGTGCCTCCTTTATACATCGAATATCTCCAAGAGGTGCTGCCAACTGAATTAGCCGAAATCTGTCCCATATTGACGGCATTGAAGTTCGAAATCTTCGCGGCATAATTGCGCTGCTGTGCAATTGCCTTCTGCTCCACCGATCTGCCATCATTCTCATACCTTAGCCAGTCATCCATAATGTAACCTGCTAAAGACGCAGTATATTGGAAATTCCACCAGCCTTCACCGCCGCGGAAAACGGGCACGGAATAATGGAACCAGGTAGGTTGAATCCCCCGCATGGCACGTGTTTTCCAATCGGCCATTTCCATACTTTTCTCAGCTGCACCTGTAAGTGCATCTGCTGGATAATACGTGCGCAGTGCCTTCGCTGCTGCATAAGCCCCTTCTTCGCCAGTATTATCATATTCAAATTCCGAGCCGTAAGGATAAGTGGCTCTAGTCATATTCCGTCCCTTGTCGAGGGCGAACTTCTTCTGCAGATTGGTAGACTCGGTCTTCATCCCCTCTTCCTTCAGTGCTTCAATCATATCCGGGATTTGCTGCTCGCCATAGAATCCGATGGCCCCGGTGGAAACGCGCTTATAGTAGATGTTATAAGCTTTCTCCAGATAAAACTGAGGCGACTCCCGGTACTCGATCAGATTAGGATAAGCCTTCTGAATCCGGTACATGTTGAAAAATCCGGTAGCTTCCATGATTTCGGAGAAGGTACGTGTATAAGGTTTATCTTTGTCGGTGTACGCTCCAGAGTCTTTCAGCCAGTTCGCAACGATGTAGCTATCTTGAGTATTCTTCATGTATCGTTCCCACATGAAGTCGATCAGGTATGTCTCGATAGAGCGAATTTCGTCGGGACTAGGAGCCAGATAGTTCTTCATCGTCATGAAGTTGATGTTGTCATGGCTCCAGTCATCCCCCCAATGGCTTGTATTTAGATCGATGCCGCTCGTAAGATACCAGTCGAAATAGTTACCATAAGTCGGACTTTCCGGGTTCTTATCCTGTGTTTGCTGGACCATGAATTCGGAATGGGCATCCGAGATTGCATCCAGCTCGGCTAGAACATTGAATTCAAATTGAGTGAATTTATCCACCCATTCGTTGCCGTCCTTCAACTTATATTCAATACGCACGCTGTTATTGCCGATCGAATCAAACTGAAGTGAATAGATATGATGCTGTTCGCCATTTACGATCTTGGTCTCCACAAACTCAACCGACTCGTTGTAGCCAGGGTTCCCGTCAGGCAGTCCACGTCCGGCCCGCGAGTTGTCAACCATTTCCTTTCTGCTCTTCCCTGGCTTGATATCCGGAATATGCGCTTCGTCAAACGGATCATTCTCTGCCACATTTTGAATATCGATGGACTGTACATCAACGATACTGTCGTCGTAGTGCAAGTCTAGCTTGACAGGCATATTGATCGCTGTCTGGAAGCCCGGCACCGCTACGGCATCAATCATGCCTGATTTATATAGGATGGACCGGAGATTGGCTTCACGGTCTTCCATCGAGGTCGAACTGTTATTTGGGCTTTGGGCGCTTTCCTGCGGCGTATTGTCACCTCCACGGACTGCGGAGAATTTGAACTTATACGTCTTGGACTCATCCGGTCCTAGGACGAGGCTGGAAGCATCAGTAAAGTATCCGCGGCCCGTTTTCTGGATTTCTTTGGAGTGAATATAAAGCACGTTCAGCCCCGGATACCAGCCGCCACTGTCTCCTGTCCAGTTTTTAAAGGTGTCTGCAGCACGTCGCTCTCCTGCTTCATGCATCCAATAATCCACATACTCGATTCGAGCGCCGCTCTCCGGCACCGGAGTGAAGAGCATAAAGTTTCCCTCACCACTGGTGCGGATGGCATAAGAATATCCACTGTCAGCACCTGCGAAATTATGTACCGTCACACGGTCATCATAGGTATCAGATAAGGTCTGGTATTTGTTGTTCCAAGGCATCGGCAAGCCGATATCCCCGAATTCAATATACTGATTGCTCTTGTTCTTCAGCGTAATTTCCCAAAGCAGTGAACCGTCATCGGTCTCCATATCAAAAACGGATTTCACATCAAAGCCCTTCATTACCCGATGCTCTGTAGAATTCAGCTTCTGTCCAATAAAGTTGACTTCTACCTTCTTGCCGTCTGCTGATGCAGTCTTGTTAATATAGGGGTTATCCGGATTAATGGTCGAATATTGTGTAGATCCCCCCGCAGCCAATGTTTTATTGGTATCAACTTCTACAAAGCCGTCCCTGTTGTCAGGGAATTGTCCATTGGCACCCGTACGGTAAGAGAAGATCATTTCACCCATCCACTGGTGCTGTGTACCATTCTGCGGTGATGTAGTGTTAGGCAGGACGAAATTGATTGGCTTGCCCTGTTTATTGGTAGGATTGTTGTTGATATAGAGCTCCTCAATCTGACCTAAGTCGCCGACTTTGGCCGACAGGCTGGCATTGGAGATACCGGTCTTTACTGCAGCCGTCGCGGCCCCAGGCAAAGCGCTAACCTGCAGCGGCAGACTTGAAAATGCCAGGAGCAGCGCGATCATAAGCGGCTTCCACTTCTTCGAAATCATTGTCATTATAACCTCCTGTATATATGTGATCATATCCATTAGGGGTTTAATTCTCTTAAACCGGTAAGTATAGTTTCTTCTACGAAGTACCTTTGACCGATCAATCGAAAATGACGTTCAATCTTTCTTCTAAAGTAGAATCTCTATGTCGATTGTTAAGGTTGATCAGGATGGCCTGATTCTCACTGCTTGCCATACTCTCATAAAACTTCTGATGGGCAACCACAAAAGTCCAGAAGACCAGTTTGGTCACTCCTCCGTTTCCTGCCTCTTCAGATGTCCCGCCTGATACTTCCTTTGTTGTACTGCAACCACTCAGAGCCATCACTACCACAAGAAGACATGCCCCTAACCGTACCTGCATTTTTTTTTATGTGCAATCCCCTTCCCAAGGTCCTAAACCTGAATCCGTTGAAGGTTAAAACTGAATTTAGTAAGCGCTTTATTTTCTATGTTACTTGCTGTATCATAAAAAATAAATGCTCGATACCAACGTGAATTTTAAATATCTCAACCTGTTCGGAGGTGCCGGATTGGACTCGCCCATCCTTCATTTCATCACCCCGCCCATTCCCTATTTTATTGATTGCGGACGTGCTTGTTACGAAGCCGGTGAATATCACATTAGCCGCAGTGACATCGGTGTCTTTGATCTAATTGTCGTTACACGCGGTTCGCTCGCTATTAGCGAGAACGGGACAGAGTGGCTTCTGAACCAAGGAGAAGCCCTAATCCTTAAGCCGGATGGACATCATTACGGCAGCGCAGCCTGTAAGACGGAAACGGAAATGATCTGGATTCATTTTCAAACCTTTGGCAGCTGGAGAGAGTCTGCCAACATGGACGAATGCCTCGCCAATCAAGCCGATCTAATCGAAACACATAAGGTGAGTGCATATCTGAACCACTGTGATGTCTGTTCCATCTTCATTCCCAAACATTTGCACATTGCAATCAAAGATATGGAACTGCTGGAGCATTTCTCTCAGCTTGATCAGGAGCCTCAGTCCATGCGCAATTGGAAACGACAGGCGACATTCCAGCAATTTATGCAGCATCTGGATCTTGGGCTGTCTTCAATGTCCGACGTTGCCGCAATCCGAATTGCCGAGAAAGTTGAACTCTACATCCGCCACAATTACCCACTACCGATCTCCAATCCGATGCTGCAAAAGGAACTCAACTACCATCCAAACTATCTCGCACGCAGCATGCTGAAAGTGTATGGCATGACACCCATGGAATATCTGCTGCATTACAGAATCGAACAGGCCAAAAAGCTGCTGCTGCAAACCGCCTGGTCCGTTGCTCGCATCGCCGAAGAGATCGGCTTCAATCATGTATCCTACTTCTCTTCCTGTTTCTCGAAAAAAGAGGGCATCTCTCCTTCCAACTTCCGCAGCAAGTTTACCAACTCAGATAAATAAACTGACTCAATCAGAGCTGATGCCGTGAAAAAAGTGTCCGCTCACCAAAGATCGCGTTATCCTACAGCGCGTATTCTGGGTCTATCGTGCGATTTCCTTTTGCATACCTTTTTAGAGCAGCACTAGTACTTCTTATTCGCTTTCGCGAATCCAAACGCTCATTTCTCCTTCATCCCGATTGGCCCAAGTGAAGTAAGGAATGAACCGAAGTTCGGTAGGCTGTGTATCCCAGTGGACATTACTGCGATACAGATGTATTCCCCAGTCTTCTTGGGATACGATTCGCTGCCCAATGGTTGTAAGTGCCGGAACCCCAAGAGGCATCCGTTCCCCGCTACCGATATGAAACTCGGCATCCCGATGCAGCTGAATGCGATGCAATCCGCGGCCATTGTCGACTTCTTCAAGACAGTACATAAATGGTCCTCGCTGGATGGCTACTTTTCCGAAAGTGGCTTTGATGTGATCATGCCCTTTCATCCGAAGCAACTCCGTAGGGAAGTGAAGTTTAATCTCATCACCGGCTTTCCACGAACGGGTCACCTTAATGTAACCGTATTCAAAAATTAACTCATCCTGTTTGCTCTTCTCCCCATTAATCCACAGCTCGGGAATCTTGCACCAGTCCGGCTTTC
Source organism: Paenibacillus sp. 2KB_22 (assembly GCF_052115745.1). Taxonomy (NCBI): domain Bacteria; kingdom Bacillati; phylum Bacillota; class Bacilli; order Caryophanales; family Paenibacillaceae; genus Paenibacillus; species Paenibacillus sp. 2KB_22. Next base: position 7,603 of record NZ_JBFRHG010000002.1, on the reverse strand, counting down.
TCAAAGCTATCGTAAACTGCATTCCCTCTGGGGAATCGGGCCGAACGATCAGCTTCACATCTCCGGTGGAGGTATAGTCAGAGTCCATGGTTAGGGCTGCTCTCCTACCCTGAAGTGTGAATTCCCCTTCCCCTCCGATGTACAATTGCACATACAACGTAGCCTGTTCCACAGCCGGGGTATATACATATTGATCCAATGAAGCAATTAATCGCGCAATGTTCGGCGGACAGCAGGCACAACCAAACCACCCTTGCCGGCGTGTTCGCACGTGGGCATAATTAGGATTCACACGTTGAATCTTCGGATCGACTTCAAGCGGATTCACATAGAAGAAACGTTGACCATCCAGAGACATTCCACTAATCACCGTGTTGTACAGGGCTCGCTCCATAACGTCTGCGTACCGGCTATCCTGCTCCATCTGCAGCATGCGCTTCGCCCAAAAGATCAGGCCAATCGAGGCACAGGTCTCTGCGTAGGCGGTATCTCCCGGCAGATCATAATCGCCTGTAAATGCTTCTTCTTTGGCTGATGAACCAATGCTTCCCGTAATGTACATTCGCTTGCTTACGATGTTGCTCCACAACCGTTCACAGGCTTCTTTCAGCACTGTATCCTCCGTCTTCGCAGCTACATCTGCCATAGCCGCGCACATGTAAACCAGTCGAACCGCATGGCCTTCTGCTGTCGACTGCTCCCTAATGGGCAGATGGGACTGGGAGTACGTATGACGGTGAACCATGTCCAACTCGCCAAAATGTATGGTACGGCCCCTTTGCTCCCATTCTTCTACAAAAAAATGCGGACTCGCTCCCCGCTGATCCAGAAAATAACGGCTCAGTTCCAGATATTTCTCTTCCTTTGTCGTCTCATACAATTTGAAGAGTGCAAGTTCAATCTCCTGATGCCCATCATAACCTGGCAATTGTCCCGGCTCTGTACCAAACACGGTGCCTATATGATCCGCCAGGCGAATAACCACATCCAGCAGCTTGCGTTTGCCCGTGGCATGATAGTACGCCACACCAGCCTCAATCATATGTCCTGCACAATAAAGTTCATGACACTCGGCGAGGTTCGTCCAGCGCGCCCCAGGTTCACGCAGGGTGAAGTACGTATTTAAATAACCATCGGCTTGCTGTGCCCGAGCTATGGTCTCAATAACAGAATCCACGAGGACTTCCAGTTCCGGGTCGGGCTTCGCGGAGAGCAGGTACGAAGCTGCTTCAATCCATTTCGCAACATCGCTATCCTGAAAAACCATGCCATAATGAACGCCCTCTTCATCCCCTGCAGCAATGCGAAAATTCCGAATGGCCCGGCTTGGTTCAGCTCCTTCGATACGGTCATTGAGCGCCTCCCATTGATAAGGGACAACTACGTTGCGGACCAGTTCAATATAATGTGACCAAAATGGGTCATTGATTTTATGGCTATAACCTGATGTCTGCGGATGGTAAGGGACCTCTGGGTTTGTCATGGGAACCTCTCCTCGTTCTTTTTAATAACTTTATTTTACAAATCATTACATCAGGGTGAAATCATCATTTCCAACTGAAATTTACATAATTACAACCTCGTACATATGCTAACCTTGTAACAAATCAGAAACTTACCCCCTTACGGTTCCTCTCGCTGTAAGTGATTCAAAGCCCGTTCTTTAGATGCACATCTAAACGGTAATTGGACAATGTTCTTGTCCATTCTGGCAATCGATAGAAGTTCTTGTCCTTGGCATGGACTAAAACTCGTACCGATCACATAAAAAAAACCGCCGATCCTATTGATCAGCGCCTTTTTTTATTGATATGATTTTCTGGGATAACTGAATCCATCAACCAACCTTGTTGGACACTCGTTCACTTTACAGAACGTGCAAGTGCTGCAACCGAACCGCCGAAATCGGGTCTGCCGTCAGCCGTCCACAAAAGCTCCGTCACAAATGTATGGCGATTCGGATCGTACAGCGGATCTCCTATAACTTTCTTGTATGTTCTTGCATGGAACACAAATAGCGTCTTTTCGTCGGTCTCTGACACCGTGAAGGAATTATGACCGGGACCATACATTGAGATGCTCTCATCTGTCGAGAAAACCGCTGACTGCGACTTGCGCCATGAGGTGGCATCGAGCAAATCAGCATCCGCATCGGCTTCAAGCAGGCCCATGCAATAATTGAAATCAGTGGCGCTAGCCGAATAAGAGAGGAATACCCGATTACCCTTGCGAAGAAATGCCGCTCCTTCGTTCACTCTATAACCAATGATCTCCCAGTCATATTCCGGCATCGAAATCATCGTTTGCGGTCCAGTCAACGTCCACGGATTGCTCATTTTAGATATATACAGATTAGAGTTGCCTTCGATATTCGGATCCTTTTGTGCCCATACGTAATAACGGCTGCCATTATGCTCAAAGGTAGTAGCATCGAGTGCGAAGCTTTCCCACGTGGTACGAATCTGTCCTCTTTCCGTCCAACTGCCTTCGAGCGGATTGGCATGTTCATTCTCTAGCACATACATCCGATGGTCGAACAAGCCTTCATTCGTATCCGTCGTGTGTGCGGCAGCGAAATATACGTACCATTTGTCATCAATAAAATGCAGTTCAGGTGCCCAGATATTGGCACTAAGGATACCAGTCTCGCGCTTTCTCCAGATCACTACAGGAGTTGAAGTAACAAGCCCCTCAAGGCTCTGGGCTCTACGGATTTCAATCCGATCATACTCAGGAACAGATGCTACGAAATAATAATATCCATCCGAATGTCGGTAAATAAAAGGATCTGCTCTCTGCTCAATTAATGGTTGAATGTCGTGTAACGCTCTTTGTTGGATTTCCATCTTATCACCTGCTTCATCATAATATACACTACCCTTTAACAGCACCTGCAGTCATACCGTCTATGAAATATTTCTGGAAAGCAATAAACAGTATGAAAATTGGAATGATGGAGAAGAAGGAGCCTACGATCAATAGGTCATAGTTATTGCCATAAGGAGTTAACAACGTTTTCAAACCGATTGGAAGAGTAAATTTACTCTGATCTCCGAGCACCATGAATGGCCACAACAGATTATTCCAGCTATTCATACCATTCAGAATGGCCATTGCTGCAAAGGATGGCTTCATAATCGGCATAATTAGTCTGAAATAAATCGCATATTCGTTTGCGCCATCAACCCGCCCAGATTGAATAATCTCTTTGGGTATGCTTCTTAGATATTGCCTGAAGAAAAATATCGTCGCGGCATTGGCTACACCTGGAAGAATGATTGCTGAATAGCTATTCACCATTTTTAAATCATTAATTAGGCTGTACAAAGGAACCAGCAGTATTTCGAAAGGCACCATCATAATGAGCAAAACACATATAAAGAGGAAGTTCTTACCCTTAAAATCATATGCTGCGAAACCATATCCAACAAATGCGCTTACAAAAAGTGTTAAAACCACTTGAACGATGGTTAAAGTCATACTGTTCCAAAACCATACAAAATAATCATGTTCTCCAGTAAACAGATAGATGAAATTGTCAAAACTCATGATACTAAAATCCAAACTTAGGTTAAGACCATATCTAATTAATGATTCACCTGGTTTAAAGGAAGATAGGGCCACTGCATAGAATGGAATCATAATTATAATGAATAGTATAATAAACAAACATATAATTACTATTCTGGAAATAAAATTATTCCTCATCTGACTTTTGCCCACTTTAATCCTCCTCCTTTTTGAACATTCCACTAAATTTCAACTGCGTTAAATTGATAATCATAGCAATGACTAACAGAATGATCCCAACTGCAGCTGCGTACCCCAGCTTATTCTTCTCAATCCCTTGTCTATACAGAAATCCAACAATGGTTAAGCCAATATTTTTGGGTGAATTGTTACCGTTAAACATCATCAGGCTCTCGGTAAACATGGCTAAACCTGCATAAACACTAATTGTCGTAACATATACCGTGGTCGGCTTCAATAATGGCATTGTGATCGTTCTAAACTTCTGCCAAGCAGATGCCCCGTCAATTGAAGCAGCCTCATAATATTCATTGTCAATGCTTTTCAAACCGGATAGATAGTAAAGCATATTAACACCTGTCCATCTCCAACATGCGAGGATTAACAGTGCTGCCATACTCCATTCTCCGTCTTTCAGGAATTTAATAGGCTCTACACCAAATAGACCTAGGAAACTGTTCATTAATGAACCTTCCATTTCACCGAATGTAAGGCGGAAAATGGTACCCGCTACTGCGACAGAAGTCAATGCAGGGAGAAAGAACGAAGATTTAAAAAACTCTCTTCCCAGCATTAACTTACTGTTGATCATAACGGCGAATAACATGGGAAAGGGAATTAACAGCACTAAGGTTCCTAACATGTATACAACGCTATTTTTAATCGAGGTCAAAAACACTTTATCTGTAAGTAATTTCGAATAATTCGCTTCACCAATCCATTTAGGATCCTGTCCCAACATCTTATCTTGAAAGCTCATTATGAATGAATTTACAAGCGGATATAACCAGAACAACAAAAATATGAGTATAAATGGCAATACAAAAACATAAGGCGCAACCTTTTGAGAGTATACAAATTTCTTTATCATATTCTCAATCTCCCTTGACTATGGTTAAACCTGCCGACTACTATACCTGCCGACAGGTTTAATCAAATCATTTACTTATTATATTTATTTCAATTCTTGTTCAATTGCTTCTTGTGCTTCATCCAGCGCTTCCTTCACGTCTTGGCCATCTTCAAAGATAGCATTCAAGGTAACCGTATTGAAGATATTGCCGATGGTCGGTGAAGCTTTAACGGATTTGATCGCTTGAATTTCGTCTTTGATTTCATTCAAAGTATCAAATGCATTTGTTTTAAAGTATTGTACGTACTCGTTATCAGGGTTTTTCGTTACTGCATCATCTTTCCATACTTCCATGTTGATTGGGTCAAATCCAAGTGTATTCCAGATTTCAGTAGTAGCTTCTTTCGAAAGCTTAGCAAAGGCTACAAATTCTTTGGCCAATTGAACGTCTTTACCACTCTTAGTAACAACTGTGCCAGTACCGCCTAAGCCAACGGAACGAGGATTACCTTCTTCAAATACAGGTAATGGAGCAATTGCATACTTACCTTTAAGGTCCTTCATTTCGTTTACAAAGCGGGACATGTACCACTCAGGCATCAATGCACTTGCGTAGTTGCCTTTGTTGTATTCGCCTTTTGCTTCTTCTGTGTCGGGTTGTCCGCCTGGGATCGTATGAATAACATTGTTCTTCTGCAGATCGACTAACATTTCAAACGCTTTAATCATTTCAGGCGAGTTCACTTTTGGATTACCATTTTCATCTGTAAAATCAGCATTTTGCTGAGCTAGTAGCAGCGAGGCTTGGAACGAAGCTGATGTATCAGCAGTACCTAAGTACTTGCCAGTCTTTTCGTAAACCTTGATACCTGCTTGTTTGTAATCTTCCCACGTTATGATTGTCTTGTAGTCAACACCTGCTTGTTCGAGAATTTCAGTGTTGTAGAAAGCAAGCGTAGCACCTACGTGATAATCAAAGCCATAAACCTGATCGGCTTTGGAGTAAATCTCGACACGTGAAGGAACAACAACGTCTTTGTATGGTGCAAATACATCATTCAAAGATTCCAGGGGAACGTTGTCACCTTCCAGGAATTTAGGGAATTGACCAAGCTCAATATCCGCCATATCAGGAGCACCTTTTCCGCTTGTAACTGCCAATAAGAGCTTGTTGTGCATATCATCGTAAGGCATAACCGTTACATTCAACTTAATCTGTTTGTCTGGGTTCTCTTGGTTCCATAACCCCAGCATTTTATCCAAATGCTTGCCGTGCAAATCTACGAATGTCCAAAATGACAATTCTGTTGCATTCTCACCGGCATTAGCGCCTAATTGCTGTGTTTCCGTTTTTGAATCAGAAGGATTACCACATGCTGTGAAAAAAAGGGACATAATAAGGACTGTAACGATGGAGATTAACGTACTGCGTTTCTTCATTTGTTCGTCATCCTCTCTTTTTGTGTATGCATTTGAAAAGTCGGCTGACTAGTTAGTTCTGTTAATTTAAGCGGTTTCAATCTACCTTGGCACCACCATCCTTAACATAATTCTAACCTTTCAAAGAAAAGACCCCTTCGCTAAAAATTCTTAGATTCCATATTGTAAGCGCTTTACATGCCGTATTATAATATATATAAAATAAGCTTTATATAACCAATTGATTATAAAATCATAAAGTTTATGGGGAGATGCTAATCTTTGAAAAAGCTGGCGCTCTACAAACAAATTCGAGAAAATATAATACAAAAAATTAAATCAGGACAGCTTCGGCCCACAGACCGCATTCCTTCTGAGCAAGAACTAATGGACGAATTCAGAGTAAGCAAAATAACCGTCAAGAACGCCCTAACCTCACTAGCTGACGAAGGATTAATTATACGCGTACAAGGTAAAGGCTCATTCGTCTCTTCAAGTCTTGTTGTTTCTAGCAACCATTCTCCCCCATCCCAAGGCAGCGCGTCCTCCATACCGCTCATCGGCTTCATCATTCCGACGATGAGAACCCGTGTCATTCAAAAGCTCGTTGACTACACAGAACAATTTCTGCAAGAAGCCGGCCTTAACATGGTACTTAGTATCACGCGAGAGTCCTCCTCTATCGAAACAAACGTCATCCGTACACTAACGGAACTCGGTGTGAAGGGGCTAATCGTTTTTCCGACGGAAGATGAGAAGTACAACGAATCATTACTACGTCTGTCGCTCGACAAATTTCCGTGTGTGTTCATCGACCGCTATCTGCGCAACATTGAGACGTACACCATTACATCCGATAATTACGGCGGTGCGTATAAGGCTGTATCCCATTTGTTATCCAAGAGTCATCAGCAGATTGCGCTCATCTCACCTGAAAATGCCAATACAGCCGTCGAGGATCGCACGCTTGGCTTCGAGCAGGCATATACAGATCAAGGTATCTCAATTGACAAGAGCTTGTGGTGTCACATCCCTCTCAACATTCTACGCAGCGAGCATTCATTGGACTATGTAAGCGAATTCTTGCAAAACCACAGTGGAATCTCGGCAGCCTTCTCTTTGACTGAAGAAACAGCACGCCTTACATCGTCCGCTATCCATCGACTGAACGATCACTCCAATATCGATTTGCTATCTTTCGATAATCCACATCTTTCAGGCGTAGCTTATGTGCAGCAGGATGAACAGGAAATGGCACGAACAGCCGTAAAGCTGTTACGTGAACAGATGGAAGATACTTATTCTCCTAAGAACGCCATTATTCCCGTGCAACTCATCTTCCCTTGACACGACAATCGTTGCAAGTTCTTGTCCTTGGCTCGGGACACGAACTTGTGCCGATAAAATAAAAAAAGCCGCTGCAATAGCGACTTTGGTATTATCCCCTTTAAGTAGACACTTGAAAAAACCTTCATGTTATTATGAGGGTTCAAGTGACACCTGGAGGGGATATTTTTATGGCCAAAAAAGGACAAACATTTCAGACGTATACCGAAGAATTTAAATTGAATGCGGTTAGAT